>NZ_JBIAQZ010000001.1:1160588-1487415 GCF_042889485.1 Streptomyces sp. NPDC002580
GCCCCCCCACACCCCGCCCCCGCGCGCCCCCCCCCCCGGGCCTCCCGGGGGGGGCCCGCCGCCCCCCCCCCCGGGGCTCCCCGGCGGGGGCCCCCGCCCCCGGCCGGGCCCCCCTTCCGCGTACCCGGGCGCGCGCCTCGCGCGCGAGAGGGGCAGAATGCGTCGGGTGAACGCCGAAACCCAGAGGGTGACGCGGACCGGGCCCGGCGCCGGTGCCGTGGTGCGGCGGCTCGGCGCTCCCGGCGGGGTGCTCGCGGCCGTGGTCGGGGCCTTCGCGTACGTCGCGGCCGTCGACCCCAACGAGCCGGGTCACTACCCGGTCTGCCCGCTGCTGCGCGTCACGGGCCTGTACTGCCCCGGCTGCGGCGGTCTGCGCAGCGCTCACGCCTTCGCCCACGGAGACCTCGCCACGGCGCTCACGGACAACGCGCTCGCCGTCGGCGGCTATCTGCTCTTCGCCGTCCTGTGGGCCGTCTGGGTGATCCGCGCGGTCCGCGGACGACCCCTTCGGCTCGACCTCGGACCGGTCCGGCTGTGGAGCGCGGGCGCATTGCTGCTGGTCTTCACGGTTGTCCGGAACCTGCCGTCCGGCGGCTGGCTCCATCCTTGATCAAATGACAAATGTCCAGGTAATGGGACCGGCGTCAACCGGATGCGAGGGCTACGCCTTCCTCCGGATACCATCGCAGTGACCCGACTTATCCGTCAGAGACGGTTGAACCCGGGTTATCCGTCAGAGACGGTTGAACCCGGGTCCGCTCGACCGCTTCAACCGTCCACCGCAGGGAAGGGGGCCGCTCGCGTGAGTGTGCTCGACGAGATCATCGACGGAGTCCGTGCCGACCTCGCGGAGCGGCAGGCGCGCGTCAGCCTCGACGAGCTCAAGGAGCGCGCGGCGAAGGCTCCGGCGGCCAAGGACGGCGTGGCCGCACTGCGCGGTGACGGTGTCAAGGTCATCTGCGAGGTCAAGCGGTCCAGCCCGTCCAAGGGCGCGCTCGCCGCGATCGCCGACCCCGCGGCCCTGGCCGCCGACTACGAGGCGGGCGGCGCGGCCGTCATCTCCGTCCTCACCGAACAGCGCCGCTTCGGCGGTTCGCTCGCCGACCTGGAGGCCGTCCGCGCGCGGGTGGACATCCCGGTGCTGCGCAAGGACTTCATCGTCACGTCGTACCAGCTGTGGGAGGCCCGCGCGTACGGCGCCGACCTGGCACTGCTCATCGTCGCGGCCCTCGACCAGCCCGCCCTGGAGTCCCTCATCGAGCGGGCCGAGTCCATCGGGCTCACCCCGCTGGTCGAGGTGCACGACGAGGACGAGGTCGAGCGCGCGGTGGACGCCGGCGCGAAGATCATCGGTGTCAACGCCCGCAACCTCAAGACGCTGAAGGTCGACCGCACGACCTTCGAGCGGGTCGCCCCCGAGATCCCCGACCACCTCGTCAAGATCGCCGAGTCCGGTGTCCGCGGTCCGCACGACCTCATCGCGTACGCCAACGCCGGCGCCGACGCGGTCCTGGTCGGCGAGTCCCTCGTCACCGGCCGTGACCCCAAGACCGCCGTCTCCGACCTGGTCGCGGCGGGCGCCCACCCGGCCCTGCGGCACGGACGGGACTGACCTGCCGGTGTCCGCCCCGACCCTCGCCCCCGCCGTACCCCGTCCGGGCGCTCGCCCGGACGGCGCGGCGGCACGCGCGGGGTCGGTCCCCCGGCCCTCGGCCGTACCGCGTCCGTCCGGGGCGGTCCCGCCGCCCCGGGACGCTTCACCCGTGACGGGGACGGACACCGGGAGCCCGCTGCCGCCCGTCGCGCCGGGCCCGCACCCCTCCCACCCCCGACCCCTTCCCGGGGACGCGTACACCGGACGGCCCTGCGCGCCGTCCGCCGCCGTGCTCCCGGTCCCCGCGGCGGCCCGTGACCCCTACGCCCGCCTCGCCCGCGGCTGCCGGCCGCGCGGCTGCCGGGCACCCGCACGCCGGGTGCACGGGCGCCGGGTCCGTTACGTCATCGGCGACGAGCCGGGTCAGGTCAACGGCATGCGATGGCCCGGGCGCGTACGCGCGCTCGCGCCCTCCCCGGCCTGATCCACCTCGCGGGTGGACCGAGCCGGTCCACGCCCCACGTGGACCCGGCCGTACCACCCCGCACCCGGACCCGGCCGGACTCCGGCGCCCCCGGCCCCACGACGGCACGTCCGTCGTGACCACGGGCGGGGTGGCGGCGGGAGGGCGGACGGCGTCACCGACCGGTTCGTCGGTGACGCGGGAGCGCACGTGCGCCAGCCGCCGTGACCCCTGTCCGATCCCGTAACCGGGGCTGTCGCCCCTGCGAGGTATCCGTATGCCCAGCGAGTTCTTCATTCCCGACCCCGAGGGTCAAGTCCCCAGCGCCGAGGGCTACTTCGGCGCGTTCGGCGGCAAGTTCATCCCGGAGGCGCTGGTCGCCGCCGTGGACGAGGTCGCCGTCGAGTACGACAAGGCGAAGGCCGACCCCGAGTTCGCCCGTGAGCTCGACGACCTGCTCGTCCACTACACCGGACGCCCGAGCTCCCTCACCGAGGTGCCGCGCTTCGCCGGACACGCCGGCGGCGCGCGGATCTTCCTCAAGCGCGAGGACCTCAACCACACCGGCTCGCACAAGATCAACAACGTGCTCGGCCAGGCACTGCTCACCCGGCGCATGGGCAAGACCCGGGTCATCGCGGAGACCGGCGCCGGCCAGCACGGCGTCGCCACGGCCACCGCCTGCGCGCTCTTCGGCCTCGAGTGCACCATCTACATGGGCGAGATCGACACCCAGCGCCAGGCCCTGAACGTGGCCCGGATGCGCATGCTCGGCGCCGAGGTCGTCGCCGTGAAGTCCGGCTCCCGCACCCTCAAGGACGCCATCAACGAGGCGTTCCGCGACTGGGTCGCCAACGTCGACCGTACCCACTACCTCTTCGGGACCGTCGCGGGCCCGCACCCCTTCCCCGCCATGGTCCGCGACTTCCACCGGGTCATCGGCGTCGAGGCCAGGCGGCAGATCCTGGAGCGGGCCGGCCGGCTGCCCGACGCCGCCGTCGCCTGTGTCGGCGGCGGTTCCAACGCCATCGGCCTCTTCCACGCCTTCATCCCCGACAGCGACGTGCGCCTGATCGGCTGCGAACCCGCCGGGCGCGGCGTGGAGACCGGCGAGCACGCGGCGACCCTGACCGCGGGCGAGCCCGGCATCCTGCACGGATCACGGTCGTACGTCCTCCAGGACGACGAGGGCCAGATCACCGAGCCCTACTCGATCTCGGCCGGACTCGACTACCCCGGCATCGGCCCCGAGCACTCCTACCTCAAGGACAGCGGCCGGGCCGAGTACCGCGCGGTCACCGACGACGCGGCGATGCGGGCCCTGCGGCTGCTCTCCCGCACGGAGGGCATCATCCCGGCCATCGAGAGCGCCCACGCGCTCGCCGGGGCCCTGGAGATCGGCAAGGAGCTGGGCGAGGACGGGCTGATCGTGGTCAACCTGTCCGGACGCGGCGACAAGGACATGGACACGGCCGCCCGCTACTTCGGCCTGTACGAGGAGGGCGCCGACGCCGTCGTCCCCGCGGACGCCGGCAGCGAGAACGCCGAGATCGAGGGGGACGCCAAGTGAGCGGCAACATCCAGCTGTTGAGCGACACCCTCGCCGCGGCGAAGTCGGAGGGCAGGTCCGCCCTCATCGCCTACCTGCCGGCCGGGTTCCCGACCGTCGACGGCGGCATCGCCGCCGTCAAGGCCGTCTTCGACGGCGGTGCGGACGTCGTCGAGGTCGGGCTGCCGCACAGCGACCCGGTCCTGGACGGACCCGTCATCCAGACCGCCGACGACATCGCCCTGCGCGGCGGGGTCAGGATCGCGGACGTGATGCGGACCGTCCGGGAGGGCTTCGCCGCCACCGGCAAGCCCGTGCTCGTGATGACGTACTGGAACCCGATCGACCGCTACGGCGTCGAGCGCTTCACCGCCGAGCTCGCCGAGGCCGGCGGCGCGGGCTGCATCCTGCCCGACCTGCCCGTCCAGGAGTCGGCGCTGTGGAGGGAGCACGCCGAGAAGCACGGTCTCGCGACCGTCTTCGTCGTCGCGCCCAGCAGCAGGGACGCCCGGCTCGCCGAGATCACCGCGGCGGGCAGCGGCTTCGTGTACGCGGCCTCGCTCATGGGGGTCACCGGCACCCGGGCGTCGGTCGGGGAGCAGGCTCAGGACCTGGTGGCGCGGACCAAGGCCACCACCGACCTGCCCGTCTGTGTCGGCCTCGGGGTCTCCAGCGCCGCCCAGGCCGCGGAGGTGGCCGGCTTCGCCGACGGTGTGATCGTCGGTTCGGCCTTCGTCAAGCGGATGCTGGACGCCCCGGACGAGGCGGCCGGGCTCGAAGCCGTACGGGCGCTCGCGGGCGATCTCGCGAAGGGTGTGCGCGGAACGGCGTAACGCCGTCGCGCACACCCGCACGTAACGGACAATCCGCTCACTCGAACGAGTGGACCTTGGACCGGGGAGGCGCTCTGCGCCTCCCCGGTTCGTTCTGCCGGATGTGAGCGAGAAGAACCGTGACGGAAAGCGCAGCGCCCGCGAGCGGCTGGCGGTCGAGCGAGAGAAGCAGAAGGCCGGGGAGAAGCGCCGGCGCGCGCTGATCGTGGGGGCGTCGGTGATCTGCGTCCTCGGCCTGGCGGCCGTGATCGGCGTGGTCGCCGCCAACGCAGGCAAGGACGAGAAGAGCGACACCGCGGGTCCGGTGGTGTCGCCCTCGGGCGCCACGGGCAAGGACAGCCTCGCGATCCCCGTCGGCAAGGACAGCGCCAGGTCGACTCTCACGGTGTGGGAGGACTTCCGCTGCCCGGCCTGCCAGGCCTTCGAGACGGCCTACCGCCCGACGATCCAGGAGCTGGTCGACTCCGGACAGCTGAAGGCCGAGTACCACCTCGTCACGCTGATCGACGGGAACATGGGCGGCAGCGGCTCCCTCAGGTCCGCCAACGCCGCGGCGTGCGCCCAGGACGTCGGGAAGTTCCCCGCGTACCACGACGTGCTGTTCGAGAACCAGCCGAAGGAGACCGACGACGCCTTCGCCGACAACGCCAAGCTCATCGAGCTCGCCGGCAAGGTCGAGGGACTGGACACCCCGGCCTTCCGCGCGTGCGTCAACGACGGCACCCACGACTCCTGGGTCGCGAAGTCGAACGCCGCGTTCCAGAGCGGCGGCTTCACGGGCACACCGGCCGTCCTCCTGGACGGCAAGAACATCTACGGGGACCAGTCGATGACCCCCGCCAAGCTCAAGCAGATGGTGGAGGCGGCCAACAAGGGCTGAACCGCCCGTGGGCCCCGGCGCCCCCCGCCCGTCGACGGGTCCCGGGGGCGCCGCACGTTATGGACCCGTTGCGGGGCCGCCCGCCGCAGGGGGTGTCCGGCACGGTAGCGTCGACCCTGCCATGGAACTTGCCTACATTCCCAGCCCGTCGCACGGTGTGCTGCACCTCGGCCCCATCCCGTTGCGCGGCTACGCGTTCTGCATCATCATCGGCGTCTTCGTAGCCGTCTGGCTCGGAAACAAGCGCTGGATCGCCCGGGGAGGGCGGACCGGCACGGTGGCCGACATCGCGGTCTGGGCCGTGCCCTTCGGCCTCGTCGGCGGCCGGCTCTACCACGTGATCACGGACTACGAGCTGTACTTCAGCGAGGGCCGCGACTGGGTGGACGCCTTCAAGATCTGGGAGGGCGGGCTCGGCATCTGGGGCGCGATCGCGCTGGGTGCCCTGGGTGCCTGGATCGGGTGCCGCCGCCGGGGCATCCCGCTGCCCGCGTGGGCCGACGCCGTCGCGCCCGGCATCGCCTTCGCGCAGGCGATCGGCCGCTGGGGCAACTGGTTCAACCAGGAGCTGTACGGCAAGGCCACGGACCTTCCGTGGGCGCTGCACATCACGTCCGCCACGGACGGGCGCGTCCCCGGCTACTACCACCCGACGTTCCTGTACGAGTCCCTGTGGTGCGTCGGCGTCGGTTTCCTGGTCATCTGGGCCGACCGCCGCTTCAAGCTCGGCCACGGTCGCGCGTTCGCGCTCTACGTCGCCGCGTACTGCGTCGGCCGGTTCTGGATCGAGTACATGCGCGTCGACGACGCGCACCACATCCTGGGCCTGCGTCTGAACTGCTGGACCGCTCTCGTGGTCTTCCTCCTGGCGGTGCTCTACATCGTGCTCTCGGCCCGGTCGCGTCCGGGGCGCGAGGAGATCGTGGAGCCCGACACCGACGGGGACACCCCCGCCGAGGGCGACGAGACCGCCTCCGACAAGGCCGAGGACAAGTCGGAGAAGTCCGAGGACGCCGAGAACGCGGCCGACGGGACCGAGGCCAAGGACGGCGCCAAGGGCGAGGGCGGGACCGACGGGGACTCCGTCGGCCTCGACAAGCCGGCCGTCACCGAGTCCGCCGAGTCCGCGTCCGGGACGGAGTCCGGACCGGAGTCGGACAAGGGCACGGACACCGGGTCCCCGGCCCGGGACGAGGCCGGATCGGCCAAGAAGGGCTGAGGCCCCTCCGTACGCCGAAGGGGGCGCCGCGTCCAGGACGCGGCGCCCCCTTCGTGCTGCCCGGGTCCGGGGAACCGGGCCCGGGCCGTTCGCTCCGCCTCAGGCCAGGCGCTGGGCGAGGGCGAGGGTGCGGCGGGCGCCGGTGACCACCGCCGCGTCCACGAAGCGGCCGTCCGGCAGGGCCTGGGCGCCCGGATCGCTGGCGGCCGCCTCGATGACGGCCTCGGCGGAGTCCACCTCGGCCGGGGTCGGGAGGTAGGCCCGCTCGATGATGGGGAGCTGGCGGGGGTGGATGGCCGCGCGTCCGAGGAAGCCGAGGGCGCGGCCGTGCGCGCAGGACGAGGCCAGCCCCTCCACATCGCGGATGTCGGGGTAGACCGACTGGACCGGTGGGGGCAGTCCGGCCGCCCGGGCGGCCACGATCAGGCGGGCCCGGGACCAGTCCAGACCCGCCTCGCCGCGGATGCCGAGATCGGCCCGCAGGTCCGTCTCGCCGAGCGCGATACCGCGCAGGGCGTGATGGGAGGAGGCGATGGCGAACGCCTGCTCCACGCCCAGGGCCGTCTCCAGCAGGGCGTAGAGCGGGATCGAGCGGCCCTCCGCCGGGGTCGCGCTCTCCGCCACCCGCACGACGTCGGAGCCTGAGGTCACCTTCGGCAGCCGCAGGCCGGACAGGCCGGGGAGCGGCGAGAGCGTCTTCAGGTCGGCGTCGGCGAAGGGGCCGTCGAGGAAGTTGACCCGGACGTGCACCGGGACGGGCGGCGGTTCGGCGAGGAGGTCGGCGGTGGCGCCGCGGGCGTACTCCTTGCGGTGCGGGGCGACCGCGTCCTCCAGGTCGACGAGGACGACGTCCGCACCGGAGACGAGGGCCTTGGCCACCACCTCGGGACGGTCGCCGGGCACGTACAGCCAGGTGAGCGGCAGGAGGTCCGCGGTCACAGCGCGCCCTCCGCTCTCAGCGCCTCGATCTCGGTTCCCGTCAGGCCGAGTTCGGTGAGGACGGAGTCGGTGTCCGCGCCGTGCGGGCGGCCCGCCCAGTGGATCGCGCCGGGCGTGGCGGAGAGCCGGAAGAGGACGTTCTGCATGCGCAGCGGACCCAGTTCGGGGTCGTCGATCGTGGTGACCGTGTCCAGGGCCTGGTACTGCGGGTCCGTCATGACGTCCCGGACGTCCTGGATCGGGGCGGCCGCCGCCTCCGCCTTCTCGAACGCGGCGAGCACCTCGTCCCGGGTGCGCTCGGCGATCCACGCGCCGACCGCGCCGTCCAGGACGTCCGCGTGGCGGGCCCGGTCCGCGCCGGTCGCGAACCACGGCTCGTCGATCACGTCCGGGCGGCCGACGAGCCGCATCACCCGCTCGGCGATCGACTGGGCGGAGGTGGAGACGGCGACCCAGGAGCCGTCCGCCGTCCGATAGGTGTTGCGGGGCGCGTTGTTCGCCGACCGGTTGCCGGTGCGGGGCTGGACGTGGCCCAGCTGGTCGTACCAGATCGGCTGCGGGCCGAGGACGGTCAGGATCGGCTCGATGATCGCCATGTCGACCACCTGGCCCTCGCCCGTGCGGTCCCGGGCGGCGAGCGCGGTCATGACGGCGTACGCCGTCGCCAGTCCGGCGATCGAGTCGGCCAGGCCGAACGGGGGGAGGACCGGCGGCGCGTCCGGTTCGCCGGTGATCGCCGCGAAGCCGCTCATCGCCTCCGCGAGCGTGCCGAAGCCGGGGCGGTGCGCGTACGGGCCGAACTGGCCGAACCCGGTGACCCGGGTGAGGACCAGCCGGGGGTTGGCCGCGGACAGTTCCTCCCAGCCCAGGTCCCACTTCTCCAGCGTGCCCGGCCGGAAGTTCTCGATGATCACGTCGGCCTCGGCGGCGAGCCGGAGCAGCGTCGACCGGCCGCCGCGCTTCGACAGGTCGAGCGTGATGGTGCGCTTGTTGCGGCCGAGGAGCTTCCACCACAGGCCGATTCCGTCCTTCGAGGGACCGTGTCCCCGGGACGGGTCCGGCTGTGAGGGGTGCTCGATCTTGACGACCTCGGCGCCGAAGTCGCCGAGCATGGTGGCGGCGAGCGGCCCCGCGAACAGGGTCGCGAGGTCGAGGACGCGCAGGCCGCCGAGGGGCCCGGTCCCGGTGTGCCCGCTCATGAGCCGGCCTGGGCGTCGATCTCGGAGCGGTACGGCATCGAGGACGTCGCCCCGGGCCGCTGGACCGACATGGCGGCCGCCCGCGACGCCCAGGCCAGCGCCTCCGGCATCTCCCGCCCCTCGGCGAGCGCCACCGCGAGGGTGCCGACGAAGGTGTCGCCCGCGCCGGTGGTGTCGACGGCCGTCACCCTGGGCGCGGGCACGGTGAGGGGTTCGGCTCCCCGGGCCGCGTACAGGCTGCCCTCGGCGCCCAGGGTGACGATGACCTCCGGGACCTGTTCGAGCAGCGCGGCGGCCGCTTCGCGCGGGTTGGTGAGGCCGGTGAGCGCGGCGGCCTCGTGCTGGTTGGGCACCAGCAGATCGATGGTGGAGAGGAGATGAGGCGGCAGGAACCGCGCGGGGGCCGGGGTCAGGATCGTCCGGACGCCGTGCCGGCGCGCGGCCTCCGCTCCGGCGAGGACGGCTTCGAGCGGGATCTCGAGCTGGAGGAGGAGCGCGTCGGCGCTCGCGACGAGGCCCTCGTCACCGGGGGCGAGGGAGGTGACGGTGCCGTTGGCACCGGGGATGACGACGATCGCGTTGCCGCCCTCGTCGTCCACCACGATGTGCGCGGTGCCCGACGGGCCCTCGGTGGTGCGCAGATGGTCGGTGTTCACGCCGAAGTGCTCCAGCGTGGAACGGAGTTGACTGCCGAAGGGGTCGGCGCCCACCGCGCCGACCAGCGAGACGTCGGCGCCCGCGTGCGCGGCGGCCACCGCCTGGTTGGCGCCCTTGCCGCCGGGGATCGTGCGGAACTCCCGGCCCGTCACGGTCTCTCCGCGCTGCGGGGCTTTGGCGACATACGCGACGAGGTCCATGTTCGTGCTGCCGAGCACGGCGATGTGCGTCATGGGCGAACGGTCTCCCGGTGTGTGAGGTGGGCGAGGGCGTCGAAGCCGATGCCGTCGAAACCGGCGACGGAGGTGGCGAGCCGGTTCTTGAGGGGGCTCGTCCAGCGGTCGGGCAGGCTCGCGGGGTCGCACGCGAGCAGGCCCGCGATGCTTCCGGCGCACGCGCCGTTCGAGTCGGTGTCCAGGCCGCCGGACACCGCACGGCAGACCGAGCCGCCGAAGTCCCCGTCCGCGTGGGTGAGCGCGGCGGCGATCAGCGCGGTGTTGGGGATCGCGTGCACCCAGTGGTAGGCGCGGTGGGTGGCGTGCAGTTCGTCGACGACGGTCGCGAAGTCCGGTGTCGTACGGGCGAGCCGTACGGCGTGGCGGACGGCTCGGGCCAGCCGGGAGCCGGCCGGGACGACGGCCAGACCGGTGCGCAGGCAGGCGTGGACGTCGCCGGCCCCGGTGGCCGCCTCGGCGATGGCCGCCGCGGTGAACATCGCCGCGTAGACACCGTTGGCGGTGTGGGTGAGGGTGGCGTCCCGGTAGGCCTGCTCCGCGGCCCCGGCCGGGTCGCCCGGGTTGGTCCAGCCGTGCAGGTCCGCGCGGATCAGCGCGCCGATCCATTCGCGGAAGGGGTTGTGACGGACGGCGGTGTCCGGCGGTTCGACGCCGCTGAGGAGATTGCGGTAGGCGACGCGCTCCGCGGTGAAGGTGCGGCCCGCGGGAAGTTCGTCCAGCCACAGGCCGGCGACGTCCGCGGTGCTGAAGCGCCTGCCGTGCCGCTGGAGCAACAGCAGGTTCAGGAGCGGGTAGTTGAGGTCGTCGTCCTCCGGCATGCCGTCGATGTTCTCGGCCAGGGAGGTGGCGGCGGAGCGGCGGTTCCAGGGGTGGGCGTCCAGGAGGTCTTGGGGTACGCCCCGCGCGGTGAACCAGGTGCGCAGGGGCCAGTTGCCCGTGGCGCGGGCGAGTGCCCGGATCCCGTCGAGCGGGAGTTTCTCGACGGGTTTCCCCAGCAGGCAGCCTACGGCCCGGCCGAGCCAGGCCGCTTCCAGGCGGGCCGGCGCGGGAGCGGGCACGGGCGCGTACCGGGGGCGCGGCCAGTCGGGGCAGCCGGCCTTGATCAGTGCCAGATCGGTCGGCTCGTCGTCGGCCGACTCGCGTGGCAGGGCCGCGAGTTCGTCGAGGAGACGGACCGCCAGCCGGCGCAGGGACGGTGAGGCCGGGGTCGCCGACGCACCCGCGCGGAGCGGGGCCGGACGGCCGCCGGCCGCGTGCCAGCGGGCGGCGAGGGGAGCGGCGTCGCGGCCGTCCTGGGCGGCCTGGCGCAGCTCGTGGCCGAGGAGGTCCTCGGGCTGGACCCACGTCAGTCGGAGCACGGCGGTCCCGCCAGCGCGGCGTACGCCGCCTCGTGGGCCCGGCGGCGGTGGACGTCGCGCTCGAAGATCTCCCGGGTCACCTCGGCGAGCGTATGCGCCGGGGCGTCCAGGTCCAGGCGGCTGGACTCGGCCACGGTCTTGGCCCACTCGTGCGGGACCTCGGAGCCCAGCGCCCCGGCGAGGGCGCCGGCCATGGTGGCGATGGAGTCGCAGTCGCGGCCGTAGTTGACCGAGCCGAGGACCGCGTGCCGGAAGTCGCCGCCCGCCACGAGCAACATGCCGAGCGCGACGGGGAGTTCCTCGATGGAGTGGAGACGGGAGGGCCGCCGGGCGCCCAGGGAGGGGGAACGGTAGTCGGGGCCGACCGTGTCGTACGGGGCCACCGCACGGCGCAGCGGGACGAGCGCCGACTCGAAGTCCGTGTGCCGGGAAGCGACTTCGCAGACCGCCTCGACCGCGGCGCGGGTGCCGTCCTTCGCCAGCGACAGACAGGCCCCGACGACGGAGTCGGGGGTCGCCCCGGGCGAGCAGGCCGCCGCCACCGCCGCCGCGAAGACGCCCGCGGCCTCACGGCCGTACGAGGACTGGTGGGCGCCCGCGACGTCGAGGGCCTCGGCGTACGCGCCCGCCGGGTTCGCCGCGTTGACGAGGCCGACCGGGGCCATGTACATCGCGGCACCGCAGTTGACGATGTTGCCCGCGCCGGCCTCCCGGGGGTCCACGTGGCCGTAGTGGATCCGGGCGACCAGCCACTTCTCGGCGAGGAAGATCCGCTGGAGCGGGAGGGCCTCGGCCTCCAGTTCCGGGATCCAGCGGGGGGTCGTCATCAGGTCGGGGACGAGGTGCTCGGCGACCGCGTAGGCGTCCAGGTGGTCGCGGACCCGCGCGTACACCCGTACCAGCG
Source organism: Streptomyces sp. NPDC002580 (assembly GCF_042889485.1). NCBI lineage: Bacteria > Bacillati > Actinomycetota > Actinomycetes > Kitasatosporales > Streptomycetaceae > Streptomyces > Streptomyces sp. NPDC002580. Next base: position 1,172,420 of record NZ_JBIAQZ010000001.1, read on the forward strand.
CATGGGTCATCAGGGTGTCGTCGGTGACGTGCCCGTCACCCTTGTGGTACGGGGCGATGGGGCGGGCGGTGGACCAGGCGTCGCCGTTCCAGGGGCCGACGACGCCGCGTACGCGACCGCCGTGACGTTCGGTGATCTGCTCGGGGGAGTACCCCTCGACGGGGCCGCCGAGGGCGTCGCCGACGGCGGCTCCGACGAGGGCTCCGGTGATCCGTTCGTCGAGGGTTCCCGTTCCTTCTCCTTTGGGCGTCATGCCCGAATCATCCCTCTGGGGCGGCCAGTTCCGGGGAATCGCGCCGGTCGGCGCGTCCCGTCGCCTCCAGGAGTTCGGCGAGCCCGACGAGATCCGTGCCGGTCAGCCGGGGCAGCGCGCAGCCGGACAGCGTGCGGCAGGCGTCGCGCCAGGGGCCGGGGATCGCGGCGGCGCCACCGAGCGCCCCGGTGAGCGCCCCGGCCAGGGCGGGCGCGGAGTCGGCGACCCGGGACAGGCACGCGGCTGCGGGCACCGCCTCGGCGATCCGGCCGCAGGCGGCCAGGGCCAGGGCCAGGGCGACGGGAACCGTCTCGGCCGCCGCGATGCCGTAGCTGTAGACGTGGTCGACGATCTGGTGCTCCAGCAGGGGGACCAGGGCAAAGGTGCTCTCGCTGTCCCGGGCCAGGGAGAGGGCGTGGCGTGCGTTGCGGCCGATCTCCGTCGCGGCGGGCAGCTCGGCCAGGGCGGCGTCCACGCAGGCCTCGACCGGGTGCCCGGCGAGGGCCAGCGCCACGGCGGCGGCCATGGCACGGGCGCCGTGCACCCCGTCGCCGTCCTGCGTGTAGCGGGCGTCGAACTCGGCGAGTTCCGCGGCGGGTCGGGGGTCTCCCGGGTGGGCCACGGCCAGCACGCAGGCCCGTACGCAGGCCGCGTCGTCGAAGTAGTGGGGGTTGTCGTGGCCGGTGGCGGGCGGGCGCAGACCGGTGGCCAGGTTGCCGAGTCCGGCGCGCACCGAGATCCGGGCGCGCAGCGGGAGCAGGGCGGACTCGACCTCGGGGACGCGGTCCGCGGCGGCGGCGACCTCGCAGGCGACGGCGTTCCAGGACAGGTCGATGGACGCGCGCAGCCCGCGCTCGCGGCTGAGGTCGCCGAGGGCAGCGCTCTCTCCGGCGCGCAGCACGGCCTCCGCGGCGAACGCCGCCCACTCGGCGTCGTCCGAGGGGCCGAGCCGCAGCGGCTCGGGGGGCTGGTTCAGCGCGATCGGCACGGGCAGCGTCGTCGTCGCGTTCTGCTCCGCGAAGGTGTCCAGCTCCCGGGTCAGCCGCCGCGTCCACTCGGGCATCCGCGCGGCCCGGTGCCGGGCGGCGGGCCAGCCGGCGGCGTCTCCGGCGGCCAGTCCTAGCAGCAGTCCCTCGATCCGCCGGGGCGTCCCGGCGTCCGCCGAGGGACCCCGTTGCCGGGCGGACGCCTGGCCGTCGTCGTCCACGGCCGGGGCCCGGTGGACACCGGCCGCGGGCCGGGTCGCCGACCGGGCCGCCGGGCCGGGCTGCCCCGGCCCCGGCGCGAGGTCGAGCGCGCCCGGCCGCGCCGTGAGGTCGAACGCCACCGGCGTGGCCGTACGGCCGAGCCGCCCCGGCTTCGACGCGGGACCGGGGGACGCCGGGGCGGCGTCCACGGCTGGTGTGGTGGGTCGCGTCGTCCCGGCGGACGGCATCGGGGCGGTCCCTTCGGTGAGTGCGGCGGGGGGTGCCGCCGGGGGGAGTGCCGCCGTGGCGGCGGGCGGGGCCGTGGCCGCGCGCGTGGCGGGACCCGCGGGCACCGATACGGGACGAGGGGAGGCGGGGGCCGGGTCCTCGGCGGGTGCTGCCGGGCCGGCGTCGCGAGCCGCCGCCACGGGGTACGTGGGTGCGGCCGCCCCGGCCGGTGGTGTCCGGCGCGGCCCTTCGGCGGGTGGCGCCGGCGTCGTGCCCCCGCCCGTCCGCGCGCCGGGTGCGTTCCCGGCCGGTCCGGGTCTCACGGCCGCACCTCACCGTCGGCGGCCCGCTCGTACAGGTCCGCGTCGGAGAGGTCGCAGAGGACGAACGCGTCCGGGGCGGGAACCGCGACGCTGTCCAGGGACGGGACGGGTGGGCCGCCGGTGGCGGCTCGCCACTTCTCCCCGTCCTCCGGCGTGAGCAGCTCCGCCACGTCCAGGACGTGGTGGCCCTCCATGGAGGGGAGACAGCTGCCGCGGGCCGGTCCGATGGCCGCCGCCCAGTCGGCCGGGATCGCGGCGGCGCCCCGGGTCGCGCCCGCCAGCGCCCCGGCCACCGCGGCCGTCGTGTCGGCGTCGCGGCCCATGTTCACCGCGGTCAGGACCGACTCGGCGAACGCCCCGTCCGCCGCCGCGTACGCGCCGAAGGCGAGGGCCACGGCCTCGGGGGCCAGGTCGGTCCACGGATAGCCGCCGATGACCACCGCGGAGCGCACCGCCCGTTCGCCGCGGTGGGCGACCGCGACCGCGCGGCGCAGGGAGCGGGCCGTCCAGGAGTCGTCCGGAATCACGGCCAGGGCGGAGGCGACGACGGCGATGGGGGGAGCGCCGGCCATCGCCGAGGCGACCCCCGCCGCGACCGCCTGGCCCCCGTAGATGCCCTCGCCCTCGTGACTCACCGAGCCGTCGATCGCCACGAGCCGGGCCGCCTCGGAGGGCCGGCCGGCCGCGAAGACGCCGAAGGGGGCCGCGCGCATGGCCAGACCGTCGCTCCACGCGTGCCGGTGCTGGGCGGAGACGGGGGCCGCGAGCCCCCGGCGGAGGTTCTCCAGCGTGCCGCGCTCGCTGAAACCGGCCCCGCGGAACGGCCCCTCGTCGAGGTCCGCGATCCACTGGTGCCAGGCCGACTCCACGTGCGCCACCGTCAGCGCCGAGCCGTGCCGGGCCAGCAGCAGTCCCGAGAAGATCGCGTACTCGGTGTCGTCCGTGCCGGCCGGATGCTCGGCGACGTACCCGGTGATCCGGCCCCACTTGGCGCGGATCTCCGACGGCCTCATGTTCTCGGCCGGTGCGCCCAGCGCGTCCCCGACGGCCAGTCCGAGCAGTGCGCCGCGCGCCCGGTCGCGGAGACCGGCGGCGCTCCCGGGTGCCGGGGCGGAGGGAATGCAGGCGATGGAAGCCATACGGGCCTCTCCTCTCGGGGCTCCTGCCGGTGCGCGGAATGCGGCGCGCGCGGAACCCTTTGCGGATCTGTCCCACCTTGGCGGTTGACAAGAGCCTCACGGGCCTCACTGTCACCCGGTCGACATATGTGCATGACATGCCACGGATGAGCGTCACGGGGTAAAACCGCAGGTTAGCTCAGCCTTTCCTTGCTGGCAGCGGGGAATGCGGAGGCGTACTTTCATAGTCGTCGAAAAGTGGAAGCAGTCCAATCAAGCACTCTGGGGGACCGGCATGGCGATCATCGAGACCGAGGCGACGCTGCACGTGGCGCACCGCGACAACCACACCCACCGCGATGTGAACGGCGGATGGCTGCGGCCGGCGGTGTTCGGTGCCATGGACGGTCTGGTCTCCAACCTCGCCCTGATGACCGGTGTGGCCGCCGGCTCCGTCTCCCAGCAGACGATCGTCATCACCGGACTCGCCGGCCTCGCCGCCGGGGCCTTCTCCATGGCCGCCGGCGAGTACACCTCCGTCGCCTCGCAGCGCGAGCTCGTCGAGGCGGAACTCGACGTCGAGCGCCGGGAACTGCGCAAGCACCCCAAGGACGAGGAGCGCGAGCTGGCCGAGCTGTACGAGGCCCGCGGGGTCGAGGCCGGACTGGCCAGGGAGGTCGCCCGGCAGCTCTCCCGCGACCCCGAACAGGCCCTGGAGATCCACGCCCGCGAGGAACTCGGCATAGACCCCGGCGACCTGCCCTCCCCGGCCGTCGCCGCCGTGTCCAGCTTCGGCTCGTTCGCGCTGGGCGCCCTGCTCCCCGTACTCCCGTACCTGCTGGGCGCGACCGCGCTGTGGCCGGCGCTGCTGCTCGCGATGCTCGGACTCTTCGCGTGCGGTGCCGTCGTGGCGAAGGTGACCGCGAGGTCCTGGTGGTTCAGCGGGCTGCGGCAGCTCCTTCTCGGCGGTGCCGCGGCGGGTGTGACGTACGCCCTCGGCAGTCTGTTCGGCGCGGCCGTAGGATGACGGGGTCGAGCACCTATGCGGGGATCCGCATAAGTAATTGTTACTCGGCGGTTTCGATTCCTTGACCGCTGGGCATGAGCCGTAAGCGCCGCAGGCAATGACGCCTGCTCCGCACTTCTCGTGGCGCGTCACGAAACCTGCCGCGAACCGGACCGACGGTCATCGATCTGTCCGCTTAGGTCCCCAATGAGGTCTCGAACCTTCCGCCGCCGTGCGCGGCACCCCCGCCGCTACTCCGTGGTGTCCGCATGCTGGAACGCGGTATCCGGTTTTCGAGAACCGTTCCATCATGTAACCTGCACGAAATTTTGCACCAACAGAGGGCCAACGTCGTCCCTCGGCAGATGTCTCCCCCCTGAGCCGCAAGCGCCTGGGAGGGACCCCCCGCCCCGACGACGACGGGAGAGCCGATGCGTACGCCGCGCGAGCCGTCCCAGCACTCCACGAACGACCAGAAGTGGTCCTTCATGGATGCTCGCCCTGCTGCGCAGGGTATGTACGACCCCCGCAACGAGCACGACGCCTGCGGCGTCGGCTTCGTGGCCACTCTCACCGGCGAGGCGAGCCACGCGCTCGTCGAGCAGGCGCTCACCGTCCTGCGCAACCTGGAGCACCGCGGTGCCACCGGCTCCGAGCCCGACTCGGGCGACGGCGCGGGCATCCTCTCCCAGGTCCCGGACGCCTTCTTCCGTGAGGTGGCCGGATTCGAACTTCCCGCGGCCGGCGCGTACGCGGTGGGCATCGCCTTCCTCCCCGAGGACGGACTGGCCGACGCCGTCTCGCACATCGAGACGATCGCCGCCGAAGAGGGCCTCACCGTCCTCGGCTGGCGCGAGGTCCCGGTCGCCCCCGAACTCCTCGGCGCCACCGCCCGTTCGACGATGCCGGCCTTCCGGCAGATCTTCGTCGGCGACGGCAGCAGCGAGGGCATCGCCCTCGACCGCACCGCGTTCGTGCTGCGCAAGCGCGCCGAGCGTGAGGCCGGGGTCTACTTCCCGTCGCTGTCCGCGCGGACCATCGTCTACAAGGGCATGCTGACCACCGGCCAGCTGGAGCCCTTCTTCCCGGACCTGTCCGACCGCCGCTTCGCCTCCGCGATCGCGCTCGTGCACTCCCGGTTCTCCACCAACACCTTCCCGAGCTGGCCGCTCGCCCACCCGTACCGCTTCGTCGCGCACAACGGCGAGATCAACACGGTCAAGGGCAACCGCAACTGGATGGTCGCCCGCGAGTCCCAGCTCGCCTCGGACCTGTTCGGCTCCGCCGGCAACGGGGACAACGACAAGCTGCAGCGGATCTTCCCCGTCTGCACCCCCGACGCCTCCGACTCGGCCTCCTTCGACGAGGTGCTCGAACTCCTGCACCTCGGCGGCCGTTCGCTCCCGCACTCCGTGCTCATGATGATCCCGGAGGCGTGGGAGAACCACGACTCCATGGACCCGGCCCGGCGCGCCTTCTACCAGTTCCACTCCACGATGATGGAGCCCTGGGACGGCCCGGCCTGCGTCACCTTCACCGACGGCACCCAGGTCGGCGCGGTCCTCGACCGCAACGGACTGCGCCCCGGCCGCTACTGGGTCACCGACGAGGGCCTCGTCGTCCTCGGCTCCGAGGTCGGCGTCCTCGACATCGACCCCGCCAAGGTCGTCCGCAAGGGCCGCCTCCAGCCCGGCAAGATGTTCCTCGTCGACACCGTCGAGCACCGCATCATCGAGGACGACGAGATCAAGGCCGGCCTCGCCGCCGAGAAGCCCTACGCCGAGTGGCTGGAAGCCGGCGAGATCGAGCTCTCCGACCTCCCCGAGCGTGAGCACATCGTGCACACCCACGCCTCGGTCACCCGCCGCCAGCAGACCTTCGGCTACACCGAGGAAGAGCTGCGGATCATCCTGGCGCCGATGGCCAAGACCGCCGGTGAGCCGCTCGGCTCCATGGGCACGGACTCGCCGATCGCGGCCCTGTCCGCGCGCCCGCGCCTCCTCTTCGACTACTTCACCCAGCTGTTCGCCCAGGTCACCAACCCGCCGCTGGACGCGATCCGCGAAGAGCTGGTCACCTCCCTGCGCTCCTCCCTCGGCCCGGCGAGCAACCTGCTGGAGCCGACGGCCGCCTCCTGTCGCAGCGTCACCCTGCCCTTCCCGGTGATCGACAACGACGAGCTGGCCAAGCTCATCCACATCAACGCCGACGGCGACATGCCCGGCATGAAGGCCGCGACCCTGTCCGGCCTGTACCGGGTCTCCGGCGGCGGCGACTCCCTCGCCGCCCGCATCGAGGAGATCTACGCCGAGGCCGACGCCGCCATCGAGAACGGCGCCCGCCTGATCGTCCTGTCGGACCGCCACTCCGACGCCGAGCACGCGCCGATCCCCTCGCTGCTGCTCACCGCGGCCGTCCACCACCACCTCATCCGCACCAAGCAGCGCACCCAGGTGGGCCTGCTGGTCGAGGCCGGGGACGTCCGCGAGGTCCACCACGTCGCCCTGCTCATCGGCTTCGGCGCCGCCGCGGTCAACCCCTACCTGGCCATGGAGTCCGTCGAGGACCTCGTCCGCGCCGGCACCTTCCTGACGGGCATCGAGGCCGAACAGGCCATCCGCAACCTGATCTACGCGCTCGGCAAGGGCGTCCTGAAGGTCATGTCCAAGATGGGCATCTCGACCGTCGCCTCCTACCGCGGCGCCCAGGTCTTCGAGGCCGTCGGCCTGGAGAAGGCCTTCGTCGAGAAGTACTTCAACGGCACGGCCACCAAGATCGGCGGCGCCGGACTCGACATCGTCGCCAAGGAGGTCGCCGCCCGGCACGCCAAGGCCTACCCGGCCTCCGGCATCGCGCCCGCCCACCGCGCCCTGGACATAGGGGGCGAGTACCAGTGGCGTCGCGAGGGCGAGCCCCACCTGTTCGACCCCGAGACGGTCTTCCGCCTCCAGCACTCCACGCGCTCCGGCAACTACGAGATCTTCAAGCAGTACACGGACCGCGTGAACGAGCAGTCCGAGCGCCTGATGACGCTCCGCGGCCTGTTCGGCTTCACCTCGGACCGCCCCTCGATCTCCGTCGACGAGGTCGAGCCGGTCTCCGAGATCGTCAAGCGCTTCTCCACCGGCGCCATGTCGTACGGCTCCATCTCCAAGGAGGCGCACGAAACCCTCGCCATCGCCATGAACCAGCTGGGCGGCAAGTCCAACACCGGTGAGGGCGGCGAGGACGCGGACCGGCTGTACGACCCGGCGCGCCGTTCGTCGATCAAGCAGGTCGCCTCCGGCCGCTTCGGCGTCACCAGCGAGTACCTCGTCAACGCCGACGACATCCAGATCAAGATGGCCCAGGGCGCCAAGCCCGGCGAGGGCGGCCAGCTGCCCGGCCACAAGGTCTACCCGTGGGTCGCCAAGACCCGTCACTCGACCCCGGGTGTCGGTCTCATCTCCCCGCCGCCGCACCACGACATCTACTCCATCGAGGACCTGGCTCAGCTGATCCACGACCTCAAGAACGCCAACCCGCAGGCCCGCATCCACGTGAAGCTGGTCTCCGAGGTCGGCGTCGGCACGGTCGCGGCCGGTGTGTCCAAGGCCCACGCGGACGTCGTCCTCATCTCCGGCCACGACGGCGGAACGGGCGCCTCCCCGCTCACCTCGCTCAAGCACGCGGGCGGCCCCTGGGAGCTCGGCCTCGCCGAGACCCAGCAGACCCTGCTGCTCAACGGCCTGCGCGACCGCATCGTCGTCCAGACCGACGGCCAGCTCAAGACCGGCCGCGACGTCGTCATCGCCGCGCTGCTCGGCGCCGAGGAGTTCGGTTTCGCGACCGCGCCGCTCGTCGTCTCCGGCTGCGTCATGATGCGCGTCTGCCACCTGGACACCTGCCCGGTCGGCATCGCCACGCAGAACCCGGTGCTGCGCGACCGGTTCGCCGGCAAGGCCGAGTACATCGTGAACTTCTTCAAGTTCATCGCCGAAGAGGTCCGCGAGATCCTCGCCGAGCTCGGCTTCCGCACCATCGAGGAGGCCGTCGGCCACGCCGAGAACCTCGACGTGCAGCGGGCCGTCACCCACTGGAAGGCGCAGGGACTGGACCTGTCCCCGCTCTTCTACGTGCCCGAGCTGCCCGAGGGCGCCGCGCTGCACCAGGTCATCCAGCAGGACCACGGCCTGGAGAAGGCGCTCGACAACGAGCTGATCAAGCTGGCCGCCGACGCGCTGGCCGCCGACTCGCAGGCGGACGCCCAGCCGGTCCGCGCCCAGGTCGCGATCCGCAACATCAACCGCACGGTCGGCACCATGCTCGGCCACGAGGTCACGAAGAAGTTCGGCGGCGCGGGCCTGCCCGACGACACCATCGACATCACCTTCACCGGCTCGGCGGGTCAGTCCTTCGGCGCCTTCCTGCCGCGCGGCGTCACGCTGCGCCTGGAGGGCGACGCCAACGACTACGTCGGCAAGGGCCTCTCCGGCGGCCGGGTGATCGTCCGCCCCGACCGGGGCGCCGACCACCTCGCCGAGTACTCGACCATCGCGGGCAACACCATCGCGTACGGCGCGACGGGCGGCGAGCTCTTCCTGCGCGGCCGCACCGGCGAGCGCTTCTGCGTCCGCAACTCCGGCGCGACGGTGGTCTCCGAGGGCGTGGGCGACCACGGCTGCGAGTACATGACCGGCGGTCACGCGGTCGTCCTCGGCGAGACCGGCCGCAACTTCGCGGCCGGCATGTCCGGCGGTGTCGCGTACGTGATCGACCTCGACCCCGACAACGTGAACGTCGCCAGCGCGAGCGCCGTCGAGGAACTCGACGACACCGACAAGCAGTGGCTGCACGACGTCGTGCGCCGCCACGCGGAGGAGACCGGATCGACGGTCGCCGAGAAGCTGCTCGCCGAGTGGCCCGTCGCCGTGGACCGCTTCAGCAAGATCATTCCCAGCACCTACAAGGCAGTGCTCGCCGCCAAGGACGCCGCCGAGCGAGCCGGACTCCCCGAGTCCGAGATCACCGAGAAGATGATGGAGGCGGCGACCAATGGCTGATCCCAAGGGCTTTCTGAACCACGGCCGTGAGGTCGCCAGGTCCCGGCCGGTCGAGGAGCGCCTCAGGGACTGGAACGAGGTCTACGTTCCGGGCTCGCTGCTCCCGATCATCTCCAAGCAGGCCTCGCGCTGCATGGACTGCGGCATCCCGTTCTGCCACAACGGCTGTCCGCTGGGCAACCTGATCCCCGAGTGGAACGACTACGCGTACCGCGAGGACTGGCAGGCCGCCTCCGAGCGACTGCACGCCACGAACAACTTCCCGGAGTTCACGGGCCGGCTCTGCCCCGCCCCGTGCGAGTCGGCGTGTGTGCTCGGTATCAACCAGCCCGCCGTGACCATCAAGAACGTCGAGGTCTCGATCATCGACAAGGCGTGGGACACGGGCGACGTCGCCCCGCAGATCCCCGAGCGCCTGTCGGGCAAGACGGTCGCGGTCATCGGGTCCGGCCCCGCCGGTCTCGCCGCCGCCCAGCAGCTCACGCGGGCCGGTCACACGGTCGCCGTGTACGAGCGGGCCGACCGCGTCGGCGGCCTGCTGCGCTACGGCATCCCCGAGTTCAAGATGGAGAAGCGGCACATCAACCGCCGCATCGAGCAGATGCGCGCGGAGGGCACCCGCTTCCGCACGGGCATCGAGATCGGCCGCGACCTCAAGGCGACGGACCTGCGCAAGCGGTACGACGCCGTGGTGATCGCCGCCGGCGCGACGACCGCCCGTGACCTGCCCGTCCCCGGGCGGGAGCTGAACGGCGTCCACCAGGCCATGGAGTACCTGCCGCTGGCCAACAAGGTGCAGGAGGGCGACTTCGTGGCGCCCCCGATCACCGCCGAGGGCAAGCACGTCGTGGTCATCGGCGGCGGCGACACCGGCGCGGACTGCGTGGGCACCGCCCACCGCCAGGGCGCGGCCTCGGTCACGCAGCTGGAGATCATGCCGCGACCGGGCGAGGAGCGGAACCCGGGCCAGCCCTGGCCGACGTTCCCGATGCTCTACAAGGTCACCTCCGCGCACGAGGAGGGCGGTGAGCGGGTCTACTCCGTCAACACCACCCACTTCGAGGGCGACGAGGACGGCAACGTCCAGTGGCTGCACCTCGTCGAGGTCGAGTTCACCGGCGGCAAGCTGAACCAGAAGCCGGGCACGGAGCGCAAGATCCCCGCCCAGCTGGTCACGCTGGCCATGGGCTTCACCGGCACGGACGTCGAGAACGGCGTGGTCTCCCAGTTCGGTCTGGAGCTCGACGCGCGCGGCAACATCGCCCGCGACGCCGAGTTCGCCACCAACGTCCCCGGCGTGTACGTTGCCGGTGACGCGGGCCGCGGCCAGTCCCTCATCGTCTGGGCCATCGCGGAGGGCCGCTCGGCCGCCCGCGGTGTCGACCGCTTCCTCACCGGGGCGAGCGACCTGCCGGCCCCGATCCGCCCGACGGACCGTTCGCTGATGGTCTGACCCACGCGAACGTGACCTGACGGTCACCCAGAACGTCCCGTACAAAGGCGTACGGAACACGAGACGGCGCCTGCCTCACTGTCCCCGACCGGACGACCTGGCAGGCGCCGCCGCATGCCCGCGTACATGCGCCGAGGCGGACTCGCCCCGAGCCCGGCGATCCGTGGCGGGGAGCTTCCTCGCCCGGTCGGGTCCCGAGGTCCTGGCGGCCCGCCTGTCAGACCCGCCCTTTATGGTCCGTGCATGACATCGATGGATCTTGTCCTGTTCGACCAGGCGTGGGACCGGTTGGAGGCATGGCTGGCCGCGCGGTCGCCGGCGGATCACGCCGCACTTCGGCCGCCGGCGACGGCCGCCGAGATCGCCGGGCTGGAGGGGCGGCTCGGCTTCGCCCTTCACCCCGAGCTCAGGAGGCTGCTGGAGCGCCGGAACGGCGTCACCCCGCCCGAGCGGAACAGCGGACCCGAGCTCGGGGTCTTCCCGGCCGGCGGCATCCTGCCGCTGGGGCATCGGCTCATCCCGGCCGCCGGCATCGCGGACATGCACGAGATTCTCGTGGAGGTCGGCGAGGACAACACCGAGGCCGATCTCTGGGACGAAGAGGACCTCGCCGGTCATCTGCATCTCTGTGTGCCGTTCGCGCTGCCCGACGACGGGGGCTTCGCGTTCGTCGACCACCGGCCGGGAGCCACGTACGGGCACGTGTACGAGATGGGCATCGGCTCCGGCGATCTGGACGGCACCCTCTGGGGTTCGAGCCTGACCGGGTTCGTCCGCGCCGTCACGGACGCTCTGGAGACGGGCACCCCGTTCGAGAAGCACTGGCCGGTCACCTTCGAGCACGCTTCCGGCAGGACCTGCGTCGACTGGGAGATCCGTCCGTAGATCACACGGCGGACACGGTCCTGGGCCGGTGCCGGGCGTGACGACCCGGAGGGGCGCGCCGGGCCGGGGGCTGCCGGGCCGGGCGCACGTGGAGCGGTCGAGCCGGCGGGTGCGCGGCGGGCGCGCTACGGCACCCGGTACGTCTCGCCGTACACCTTCCACTCCAGCGGTGTGTCCAGGTCCAGCTTCCCGTCGTACAGGAACTGGCGCTGGGCCGTGTCGATGCGGGTGGTGTCGCGGTCCGGGTTCCTGGACTTCATGGCCTTGCGGCGGATGTCCAGGAAGATGTCGAGGTACGACTTCTCGTCGCCGCCCTCGGACGGGAGGTCCGCTTCGCGCATCGTGCGTTCGCGCAGCCCGTAGAAGCTGTTGTCGCCGGTACCGGGACCGTGCAGCACCATGGCGTCGTAGTAGATGAACTGGCCGAGCGTGCCGAGCCCGTCGAGCTTGGCGATCCGGACGGCGGGGTCGAAGTACACCCGGTCCCGTTCGGAGTCCTGGGCGTCGCGGAAGGCCTTGATCGTCGCCTCGTGGCGCCAGGCCTTCGGGAAGCCGGGCTCGAGGCCCTCGTGCGAGTCCGTGCCGTCGACCTCGCGCAGGGCCGGGAGATAGCGGGCGAGCCCGTTGTCCGGGTGCTTCCTGGTGTAGCGCTCGACGAGGGTGAGCAGGTCGTGGGTGCCGGAGCAGAAGCCGACGACGCCCGCCGTGTAGCCCTGGCCGTCACCGATGTCCTCGATGTAGCCGTACGCCTCGTGCCACTTCAGCGTCGAGTTCTCGGCACTCGCCACGAGCTGCTGGGCGAGCTCCTTCTTCCGCGGAGCCGCGAGGCCCGGCGGAAGGTCGGCGACGACCTCGTCGTCGGCCGCCCGCTCGGCACCGGCCTTGGCCTTCTCGCGCGCCTTCTGCGACACCGACGACGAGCCCTTGGCGTCGGACGTCGCCGTGGCCGCGTGCTCGGGCGTGGCGAAGTAGACCGCCGCCGTGACCAGCACGGGGACGACGGCGAACACCAGGCAACCCGCTCGTTTCATGACGCACAGGGTACGCAGGGGTGGAGGACGGGCGAGCACACCGGGTGGTCTCCAGGAGCGTCTCCCGGTATGCCGTGCGCGCCCCTCGGCCGCGCCACGCGTGCGCCCCCGGAGCTCCGGACAGGGCCACCGGGCGCGACCGCGTACGGAGGCGGGCGGGGACCCCGTACGGAGGCCGGCGGGATCCTCTGTGGAGCCTGGAGGGGCGGCGCAGTTGGCGTCGCACGCGCTGTCCGCCCGGTCCCTCGGTCCCGGGGCCGTGGTCCGTGCGCGGCGGTCCGGCGGCCCTTCCGCCGTCCGCGGTCCGCCGCGGTGCTAGACCGAGCCGTTCCTCAGGGCCGACACCTTCAGCACGGCGAGGACGACCAGGAGTGTGAGAAGCCCCACGCACAGGGCGGCCTGTACCGGCGCCCGCCGGCGGTCGCGGGGTGCGTACGCGAAGGCCGCCGTCACCGCGCCGCCCGCCAGCAGACCGCCCAGGTGGCCCTGCCAGGAGGTGAGCCCCGCCGAGATCAGCAGCCAGACCAGCAGGCCCGCCATGTAGCGGTTGACGCCCTCCATGTTCCCGCCCGTCCTGCGGGCCATCACGTAGTAGGCGGCGCCGAGGCCGAAGATCGCGCCCGACGCGCCGACCGTGCCCTGGTCCGGCGCGATCAGCAGCACGAGGACCGAGCCGCCGAGCGCCGACAGGAGGTACAGGGCGAGGTAGCGGACCCGGCCGAGCTGGGACTCCACGATCCGGCCGATGTTCCACAGCGCGAACATGTTCATCAGGATGTGGGCGACCCCGAACGTGCCCTCGCCGGGCGGCATGTGCAGGAACGCACCGGTCAGCAGCCGGTACCACTCCCCGTCGACGAGGCCCTCCGGGTGGTAGTCCGCGGCGTACGAGGCCTGCCAGAGATAGTGCAGCCCGTCCGTGTCCACCAGGCCGGCGCCCAGCATCTCGAACCGGTCCACGACCGACGAGCGCAGCAACTCGGCCAGGTAGGCCAGCACGTTGAGGCCGATGAGGACGTACGTCACCAGGGGTACCGTCGAGATCCGGCCGCCGAAGGCCGTACGGGCCTGCCGGATCGACCGCGCGCCCTCCTTCACGCACTCCGCGCACTGGTGGCCGACGGCCGCCTCGCGCATGCAGTTCGGGCATATGTAGCGGTCGCACCGGGTGCAGCGGACGTGCGACTCCACCTTGGGGTGGCGGTAGCAGGTGGTGACGGCGGACTCGGACTCCACGGCCGGCTCCTCGGAACGCGCGGGCAAGGGAAACAGTGAGCCGGTGGGGACGGCGATGATCAAAATAGCCAACCGGCCCTTCGCCGGGGGACAGCAGGGTCCGTGAAGCCGCCGGGCCGGGACCGTGACGTAATCTCGGCGTGCCGAATCCTCGCGACGGGAGCCCCGCATGGCCGGAATCAGCCTCACGAAGATCGAGGAGACCGCGCCCGCGCTGGTCGGCCCGTACAAGAGCGCCGGGGTCTCCCTCACCCAGCACGGGCTGAGCGGACAACAGGCCGCCGTGTACCTGGTCGTCGACTACTCGGGGTCGATGAAGCCGTACTACGACGACGGCAGCGTGCAGGTGCTCGCCGACCGTGTGCTCGGCCTGTCCGCCCACCTCGACGACGACGGAACCGTCCCGGTCGTCTTCTTCTCCACGGACGTCGACGCGGTCACCGACATCGCGCTCGACAACCACCGGGGGAGGATCGGACGGATCGCGGCCGGACTCGGGCACATGGGCAGGACCAGCTACCACCTCGCGATGGACGCCGTCATCGACCACTACCTCGACAGCGGCTCCAAGGCCCCGGCTCTCGTCGTCTTCCAGACCGACGGGGGCCCGATCAACAAGCTCGCCGCCGAACGGTACTTGTGCAAGGCGGCCCGGCTGCCGCTGTTCTGGCAGTTCGTAGGGTTCGGTGACCCGGACAGCAGGCAGTTCGAGTTCCTGCGCAAGCTCGACGAGTTGGCGGTGCCGCAGAAACGGGTCGTCGACAACGCCGGTTTCTTCCACGCCGGTCCGGATCCGCGGAAGGTGGGCGACGGGGAGCTGTACGACCGGCTGGTGGCGGAGTTCCCGCAGTGGCTGGCGGCGGCGCGGGCGCACGGGATCGTCTCGTGAGCGCACACCTCCTGCCCGCCGCGGGCCGGGCCGCCGTGCCCTGGAAGAACGGCGGGGGCGTCACCCGGGAGGTCCTCGTCCGGCCCGAGGGCGCGGACATGTCCGGCTTCGCGTGGCGGGTGAGCCTCGCCGACGTCACCGCCGACGGACCCTTCTCCTCCTTCACCGGGGTGGAGCGGATCCTCACCGTGGTCGAGGGCGCCGGAATGGACCTGACCGTAGGGGACGACCGCCGGCTCGTCGACACCCCCTGCCTGCCCCAGCGCTTTCCCGGCGACCTGCCCACCGGTTGCCGGCTGCTCGGGGGGCCGGTCGTGAACCTCAACGTCATGTGGAACCGGGGCGGTTCGCCGGTGCCGGGCGTCCACGTGCTGTTCCCCGGGGACGGGGTGCCCGTTCCGGGCGGGCCGGCCGTGCTGGTGGTCGCGCTCGGCGACTCCGCTCAGGTCGCGGGGCTGTCCCTCGGCCGCTACGACGCGGCCCTGCTCACGGGGGAGCCGGCCACACTCCGGGGGGCAGGTCCGGTAGCGGTGATCCGCGTCGGCCCATAGGAGGGTCCCGCCCCGGAGGGGGCGAGACAACTCCCCTTCTCCGTCGCACCGTTGGCTTCCCGCGAGGGGCGTGCCACCCTGGGGGCCGAGGAGGCGGTGTATGAGTCTGCGCGAGCGGCGGGCCGAGACGGCCAAGGGGGAGCGGCTGGCCGACTGGGCCGACGGCCGGCTGGGCCTCTACTCGCTGGCCAGGGCCAACATGCGCAAGGTGTTCCCGGACCACTGGTCGTTCATGCTGGGCGAGGTCTGCCTCTACAGCTTCCTCGTCCTGATCCTCACCGGGGTCTACCTCACCCTGTTCTTCGAGCCGAGCGGCGTCGAGGTCGTCTACCACGGTTCCTACGGGCCGCTGAACGGCATCGTCATGACACGGGCCTACGAGTCCACGCTCGACATCAGCTTCGACGTGCGCGGCGGACTGTTGATCCGGCAGATCCACCACTGGGCCGCGCTCGTCTTCCTCGCCGGGATGCTCGTGCACATGATGCGGGTGTTCTTCACCGGCGCGTTCCGCAAGCCGCGCGAGGTCAACTGGCTTTTCGGCTGGACCCTGCTGATGCTCGGCCTGCTCACCGGCCTGACCGGCTACTCGCTCCCCGACGACCTGCTCTCCGGCACCGGCGTCCGCTTCGCGCAGGGCGCCATCCTGTCGGTCCCCGTCGTGGGGACGTACCTCTCCTTCTTCCTCTTCGGCGGGGAGTTCCCGGGGCACGACATCATCCCGAGGTTCTTCCCCATCCACGTCCTGCTGCTGCCGGGCATCATGCTGGGACTGGTGGTCGCCCACCTGATCCTGGTCTTCTACCACAAGCACACGCAGTACCCGGGGCCCGGACGCGACCAGAAATCCGTCGTCGGCATGCCCTTCATGCCCGTCTACATGGCGAAGGCCGGCGGCTTCTTCTTCCTGGTCTTCGGCGTCCTGTCGATCATGGGCGCGATCGCCACCGTCAACCCCGTGTGGGCCTTCGGGCCCTACCGCCCCGACCTGGTGACCACCGGCGCACAGCCCGACTGGTACCTAGGCTTCTCCGAGGGGCTGATCCGGGTGATGCCGGGATGGGAGATCAACGCCTTCGGCCACACGCTCCAGTTGGGTGTCTTCATCCCCTTCTCGCTCTTCCCGCTCATCATGGCCGCGATCGCCGTCTACCCGTTCATCGAGGCCTGGGTCACCGGCGACAAGCGCGAGCACCACATCCTGGACCGGCCGCGCAACGTGCCCACCCGCACCGCCCTCGGCGTCGCCTGGCTGACGCTGTACGCGGTCCTGCTGGTCGGCGGCGGCAACGACCTGTGGGCCACCCACTTCCACCTGTCGATCAACGCGATCACCTGGTTCGTGCGCGTCGCCGTCTTCGCCGGGCCCGCGCTCGCCTACGTCCTCACGAAACGGATCTGCCTGGGGCTGCAACGCGCCGACCGCGACAAGGTGCTGCACGGACGCGAGTCCGGCACGATCAAGATGCTGCCGCACGGCGAGTACGTCGAGGTCCACGAACCGCTCACCCCCGCCCAGCGGTTCACCCTCACCCAGCACGAACAGGCGCCGCCCTACGAGGTGGGCCCACTCGTCGACGCGAACGGCGTGGCCCGCCGGGTCGGACCCGCCGGGAGGCTGCGCGCCCGGCTGGCACGCGCCCTGTACGGGCCCGGCACCCGGATCCCGAAACCGACGGAGGAGGAGTACCGGGCCGTCACCGGCGGGGACGACCACCCGCACTGAGACCGGCCAGCGCCTCGGCCCGGCACTCGGCCGGGGTGCCCCAGGCCGTCCGCAGGGCACGGGCCTTGCCGAACCACAGGGACAGGTCGTACTCGGCCGTGTAGCCGATCGCCCCGTGCAGTTGCAGGGCCGTGCGGGCGGTGGTGTACGCGGCCTCGCCCGCCGTGACCTTCGCGGCGGCCACGTCCGCGGGCGCCATCGACAGGGCGGCCCCGAACAGCAGCGGGCGGGCGAACTCCAGGGCGATCTTCGCGTCCGCGAGCCGGTGCTTGACCGCCTGGAACGAGCCGACCGGAACTCCGAACTGGGTCCGCCGGCGGACGTACTCGACGGTCCGGTCGAGAAGCGCGAGGCCGACCCCGAGCGCCTGCGCGGCCGTCGCGAGCCGGGCCCAGGTCAGGGCCCGCCGGGCGGCCGCGGCCATCTGCGGTCCCCTGGCGAGGAGTTCGCCGCCGGCCTCGGGCGGGGCGAGCCGCCGGGCCCGGTCCACGGACCCGCGCACCGGGCCGTGGCCGGGCGCCAGCCACAGACCGTCACCCTCCACGGCGAGCAGGACCGTCGCCGCGTCCGCGTCGAGCGCGCGGGCCCCGGCCGTCGCGAGGGTCGCGACGGTCCCGCCCGACGCCAGCCCCGGCAGCAGCCGCTTCGCCGGGCCCGGCTCGCCCAGCGCCCCCAACTCGCCCAGCAGGGCGGCCGCGGCCACCGTCTCCACCAGCGGACCCGGAACCGCGTGCCGCCCCAACTCCAGGAACGCGACCGCCAGTTCCACGGGGAGCGGGCCCACCCCCTCGTACCCCTCCGGAACCGCCAGCGCGAAGACGCCCGCCTCCGCGAGCCGCGACCACAGCACCCGGCCCGGCGCGTGGTCGCCGACGGCCCACGCCCGCACCGCCGACGGCGTGTCCGCGGACGTCAGCATCGCGTCCAGCGAGGCGGCGAACGCCCGCTGTTCCGCGTCGAGGAGGAAGCGCATCAGCGGCGGCCCTTCGGGAGGCCGAGCAGCCGCTCGGCGATGATGTCGCGCTGGATCTCGTTGGTGCCCGCGTAGATGGGGCCCGCGAGCGCGAAGAGATACCCCTCGGCCCACTCGCCGTCCGCGGACTCGCCCTCGGGGCCCAGCACATCGAGCGCCGTCTCGTGCAGCGCGATGTCGAGCTCCGACCAGAACACCTTGTTCAGACTCGACTCCGGCCCGGCGCTCCCCCCTTCGAGGTACCGGGAGGCGGCCGCGTACGTGAAGAGCTGATAGGCGCGGGCGCCGATCACCGCGTCGGCCACCCGGTCGCGCAGGGCCGCGTCGGACGGCTCGCCGCGCGTGCGCCACAACGCGGCCAGCCGCTCGGCCGCGGCCAGGAAACGGCCGGGGGAGCGCAGCGTCAGCCCCCGCTCGTGGCCCGCCGTCGACATGGCCACCCGCCACCCCTGCCCCGGCTCGCCGATCACGTCCTCGTCCGGGACGAACACCTCGTCCAGGAAGAGCTCCGCGAACGCCGGCCTGCCGTCCAGACGGCCGATCGGACGGACCGTCACCCCCGGCGCCCGCAGGTCGAACATCAGATACGTCAGGCCCTGGTGCGGTTTCGGCAGGCCCGGCTCACTGCGGAACAGACCGAAGGCACGGTCGGCGAACGCGGCCCGCGACGACCAGGTCTTCTGCCCGCTCAGACGCCAGCCGCCGTCCACACGCACCGCCCGTGACGTCAGCGAGGCCAGGTCCGAACCCGCCTCCGGCTCCGACCACGCCTGCGCCCAGACCACCTCGCCCGTGGCCATCGGCGGCAGCACCCGGGCCCGCTGCTCCGGAGTGCCGTGACCGAAGAGGGTCGGCGCGAGCAGGCTGACGCCGTTCTGCCCGACCCGGCCGGGCGCGCCCGCCGCGTGGTACTCCTCCTCGAAGACCAGCCAGCGCACCAGGTCCGCGTCCCGGCCGCCGTACGCCGCCGGCCACGACACCACCGACCAGCGGTCCGCCGCCAGTTCGGCCTCCCAGGCGCGGTGCGCGGCGAAGCCCTCGGCCGTCTCCAGCGAGGGCAGCGGGGCCGCCGGGACATGCGCGTCCAGCCAGCCGCGGACCTCCTCGCGGAACTCCTCGTCGGCGGGGGAGCGGGTCAGATCCATCGGCGGTACCAACCTTCCCTAACAAGTGTTTGGTAGGTTAACTTGGAGGCATGAGCGACGTCGAGAGTCCGGCGTACACACCCGGACACGGACTCCTGAAGGGCCGCACCGCCGTCATCACCGCCGCCGCGGGCGCCGGCATCGGCGGGGCCACTGCGCGCCGGTTCCTGGAAGAGGGCGCGCGGGTACTGATCAGCGACGCGCACCCGCGCCGGCTCGAGGAGAGCGCCGAGAGCCTGGCCGACGAGTTCGGCGCCGCCGTCGCCGCACACCCCTGCGACGTCACCGAGGAGCAGCAGGTCCAGGCCCTCTTCGGCACCGCCACCGACCTGCACGGCCGCCTGGACGTCGTCGTCAACAACGCGGGCCTCGGCGGCACCGCACCCCTCGCCGACATGACCGACGAGCAGTGGACCAAGGTCCTCGACGTCACCCTGAACGGCACCTTCCGCTGCACCCGGGCGGCGTTGCGACGGTTCAGGGAGCAGGCCGAGGGCGGAGTCGTCGTCAACAACGCCTCCGTCGTCGGCTGGCGGGCCCAGTCCGGGCAGGCCCACTACGCCGCCGCGAAAGCCGGGGTCATGGCACTCACCCGGTGCGCCGCCGTCGAGGCCGCCGCCTACGGCGTGCGGGTCAACGCCGTCTCGCCCAGCCTCGCCATGCACCCGCACCTGGTGAAGGTGACCACCCCCGAACTGCTGGAGGAGCTGACGGCCCGCGAGGCCTTCGGCCGCTACGCCGAACCCTGGGAAGTGGCCAACGTGATCGTCTTCCTGGCGTCCGGCTACTCCTCGTACCTCACCGGCGAGGTCGTGTCCGTGAGCAGTCAGCACGCGTAGGACAGCCCCTAGGACGACAATGACCGCGTGCCTACCAAGAAGAAGCCCCAGGTGACCGCCACCCCGGAGCGCCGCCGTGAACTCCTCGGCACCGCCGCCGAGGTGTTCGCCGAACAGGGCTACAACGCCACCACCGTACGGAACATCGCGGACGAGGCCGGGATGCTCGCGGGCAGTCTCTACTACCACTTCGACTCCAAGGAATCGATGCTGGAGGAGATCCTGCGGACCTTCCTCGACGAGCTCTGGGACGGCTACGACACCGTCCTGGAAGCCGGCCTCGGCCCCAGGGAGACCCTGGAGGCCCTGGTCACCGAGTCCTTCCGGGAGATCGACCGGCACCGCGCGGCCGTCGCGATCTACCAGAAGGAGGCCCGGCACCTCGCCGCACAGCAGCGCTTCGCCTTCCTCGCCGAGTCCCAGCGCAACTTCGAGAAGGCGTGGCTGAGCACACTGGAACGCGGCGTCGAGGCCGAGGTCTTCCGGGCCGACCTCGACATCCGGCTCACCTACCGGTTCGTCCGCGACACCGTGTGGGTCGCCGCCTCCTGGTACCGGCCCGGAGGTCAGCACAGCCCGGAGGAGATCGCCCGGCAGTACCTGTCGATGGTGCTCGACGGCATCGCCCTCCGCGAGTAGCCGTCAGCGAGCAACTCACGTCCGCGAAGGAGTCGTCATGGCCGAGGCCTACATCGTCGAAGCGGTCCGCACGCCCGTCGGGCGGCGCGGGGGAGGGCTGAGCGGGGTCCATCCGGCCGACCTCGGCGCGCGGGTCCTCACGGCGCTGGTCGAACGGTCCGGGGTGGACCCGGCGGCCGTCGAGGACGTCGTCTTCGGCTGCCTCGACACCGTCGGACCGCAGGCCGGCGACATCGCCCGCACCAGCTGGCTGGCGGCCGGACTGCCCGAGGAGGTGCCGGGGGTCACCGTCGACCGGCAGTGCGGCTCCTCCCAGCAGGCCGTGCACTTCGCCGCCCAGGGCGTCCTGTCCGGCACCCAGGACCTGGTCGTCGCCGGCGGCGTGCAGAACATGAGCCAGATCCCCATCGCCTTCGCCTCCCGTCGCGCCGCCGAACCCCTCGGACTCACCCAGGGCCCCTTCGCCGGCAGCGAGGGCTGGCGGGCCCGCTACGGGGACCAGCCCGTCAACCAGTTCCACGGCGCCGAACTGATCGCCGCCAAGTGGGGCATCACCCGCCGCGACCAGGAGGAGTTCGCCCTGCGCTCCCACCGGCGGGCGATCCGGGCCGCCGACGAGGGCCGCTTCGCGCGCGAGACCGTCGCCCACGGCGGGGTCACCGCGGACGAGGGACCACGCCGGGACACCACCGCCGAGAAGATGGCCGCACTGAAACCGGTCGTCGAGGGCGGCACCATCACCGCCGCCTGCTCCTCCCAGGTCTCCGACGGCGCCGCCGCGATGCTCCTCGCCTCCGAACGGGCGGTCCGCGAACACGGACTGACCCCCCGCGCCCGCGTGCACCACCTCTCGGTGCGCGGCGAGGACCCCATCCGGATGCTCTCGGCGCCCATACCGGCCACGGCGTACGCCCTCAAGAAGACCGGCATGTCCATCGGCGCCATCGATCTGGTCGAGATCAACGAGGCCTTTGCCCCGGTCGTCCTCGCCTGGCTCAAGGAGACCGGCGCCGACCCGGAACGGGTCAACGTCAACGGCGGGGCCATCGCCCTCGGTCACCCCCTCGGCGCGACGGGCGTGCGCCTGATGACGACCCTGCTGCACGAACTGGAGCGCACGGGAGGCCGGTTTGGACTCCAGACGATGTGCGAGGGCGGCGGCCAGGCCAATGTGACGATCATCGAACGGCTCTGAGGAACCGACCTCCGGGCCGCGCGGCACCAGCAAGCGGCCGCCCGGCCCGTTACACCGCCCGGGCCGTGATCGTCCGGGCCGTGGGGGTCCGGCCCGTGACGGTCCGGCCCGGAAGCGGGGAAGGCGTCGCCCATTGTGCGAACCCCGTGGTGCGAACCCCGTGGTGCGGACGCCCGGTTGTCGGGACGCCCGTTGTCCGGACTCCTGTTGTCCGGACTCCTGTTGTCCGTGCCCGTCGTTGTGCGGACGCCCCGTCAGGCGGTCCGGGAACGGGCGTCGAGCTCCGTGGGAGGCCGCCGGTCAGGGGCAGGAAGCGCGTCGAGTGTCGCGCGGGCCTGGGCCATCACCCGCTCGACCAGTTCCGCGCAGGACGGCAGATCCTCGATCACCCCCGCGACCTGGCCCGAGGCCATCACCCCGAGGTCCGTCCGGCCGTCCACCATCGCCGACCTGAGCAGCATCGGGGTGTTGGCGGCGAGCAGGACCTGACTCCAGGAGAGGTCCCTGCCGTGTCTCATCGCGAGGCCGTCGCGGATCATCCGGGACCAGGAGAGGCCGCTGATCCGCCGGAACCCGGCCGCGTGGCGCACGGCACGGACGAGGGCCCGCGCGCGGCCCGCCCGCTCCAGGGCGTCGACGAGCTCACCGCGCAGCATGCGGTGCGGCAGCCCGTCGACGGCCGTGGTCACGGTGACGTCCCGCACCGTCGCCGCCAGGTACCTCGCCTTCACCGCGTCGGGGACGGTCGACTCCGAGGTCAGCAGGAAGCGCGTGCCCATCGCTATGCCCGCCGCCCCGTAGGCCAGCGCCGCCACCAGACCCCGCCCGTCGTGGAAGCCGCCCGCCGCCACCACCGGGATGTCCACGGCGTCCACCACCTGGGGCAGCAGCACGCTCGTCGCCACCTCCCCGGTGTGACCGCCCCCCTCGCCGCCCTGGACGATCACCGCGTCGGCGCCCCAGGCGGCCACCTTCTCCGCGTGCCGCCGGGCGCCGACGGACGGCACGACGAGCACCCCCGCCTCCTTCAGGACGGCGATCAGCTCCCGGGAGGGGGCCAGCGCGAACGACGCCACGCGCACCCCCTCGTCGACGATGATCCGTACCCGGTCGCCGGCGTCACCCGCGTCGGCGCGCAGATTCACGCCGAAGGGCCGGTCCGTACGGGACCTGACCTCCCGCACGGCGTCACGGAGCTGATCGAGGGTCATCGTCGCGGAGGCCAGGATGCCCAGGGCGCCCGCGTTCGCCGTCGCCGAGACCAGCCGGGGCCCCGCCACCCAGCCCATCCCGGTCTGCACGACGGGGTGCCGGACACCGACGAGCCGGGTCAGCGCGGTCTCCATCAGCGCCCGCCCCCGCCCGCGCCGCCCCTGGGCGCGCCCGGGTCGGGTCTGCCGGGGCCCCGGCCGGGAGTCTCCCGGCGCCGCGTGCCGCCACTCGCCTCCCCGCCACCCGCACCCCCGCCGCCCCCGTCCCCGCCGGTGACGGCGGCATCCCGGCCCTCCCCGGCGACGCTCCGCGGATCGGGCACCTCCCGGTTCCGCAGCCCCTCCGGGTCGATCACCGTCCGGATCAACTCCAGCTCCTCCACGGTCGGTTCACGGGTGAACGGCACCTCGTCCGGGATTGTCAGCCCGAACCCCGTCGCCTCCCCGACCTGCTCGACCGTGACGCCCGGGTGCACGGACGCCAGCCGCATCGAGTGGTCGGGCGTCGCGAAGTCGAGGACGGCGAGGTCGGTCACCACCCGGGGCAGACGGTGGAAGCGGGTGGCGCTCGGGCCGGCCTCGGCGGCCCGGTCGTACCCCACCCCGCACACCATGTCGACCCGCTCCACGAAGACGCGCGGGGAATGCCTCGGGATCCAGTAACTGGTCGGGTTGTTCAGGGTGTTGACCGGGGCTCCGCGCACACCCAGCAACTGGCGGCGGGGCCGTGACCAGTCGCCGACGCAGGAGATGTTCTGGTTGCCGAAGCGGTCGATCTGGCTCGCGCCCATCATCACGTGCCGCCGCCCGCCCGTCACCGCCGTCAGATGTCTGCGGTACGGCAGCCAGCCCTCGGTCGTGCCGTCGAGCCGCACGAGCAGCGCCTCGCCGTCGGTCAGCAGCAGGTCCGGCGAGAACGTGCGCCGGGCCAGCCGGGCACCGATGGACGGGATCAGGCCCATCGGGCTGGCGAGCACCTCGCCGTCGCCCCGCCAGGCCTCGGCGCAGGCGATCACGCAGTACTCGGCTCGGGTGGCGTTCACCGGACCCGCTCCTTCCGCCAGGCCTCGACGGCGCTCTGATAGGTGTGTTCGTCGCCGGAGAGGAACCGCTCGGCGAACTCGGCGTACGGAGTCGTCGCATAGAGCTTCTGGAAGGCCTCGTCCCGCCCGTAGTCCGGGGCGCACGAGGTGAAGTGCGCGCCGTTCGGCGTCTCCACCACCCCCGTGACCGCCGACCGCGCCAGGAGCAGGGTCTGCGGCGCGGCCTCCTTGGTCAGCTCCGCCGTGTCGACGATCCGCTCGCAGGAGACGTACGCCGTGTCCGCGGCCTCGCAGAACAGGTCGTCGAAGTACGGGTCGGGGCCCAGGTACTGCCCGTTGCCCGCGCGGTCGGCCCGGTTCATGTGGACCAGCGCCGCGTCCAGACGCAGGGCGGGCATGGCGACCAGTTCCTCCCGCACCCCCGACACCGCGTCCGGGTAGGGCGAGGTGACCGTCCGCAGGCCCGGGTTGACCCGCATCACGTCCGAGCCGATGCCCGCGCGCACCGGCAGGAACGGCAGCCGGTTCGCCGCGGCGTGCAACCCCCACATGAACATCGCCTCGTCCACTTCCATCAGCTCGAACGCGCCGCGCTCCCGGGCCGCCCGGTAGTGCGGTTCGAGCGGGATCGAGTCGAGGGTCGCGAAAGCGGTGACGAGCTTGCGGACGCGTCCGGCGGCGGCCAGCAGACCGACGTCCGGACCGCCGTACGCCACGACGGTGAGATCGGTGATCTCGGTGCGGAGCAGCGCTCTCACCAGGGCCATCGGCTTGCGGCGCGAACCCCAGCCGCCGATGCCGAGGGTCATCCCGCTCTCCAGCCGGCCGACGACGTCCCGCGCCGACATGGTCTTGTCGCTCACCGGGAGGCCTCCTCACCGAAGGTGTCGCGGACACGGTCGGCCACCCCGGCGAGATTGGCCTCGAAGGTGAAGCCCTGCTCGAAGCGGTAGCTGCGGCGCACGTCGACGGGGTCGATGCCGTTGACGGCGGCCTTGGCGAGCCGGATCAGCCGCCCGTCCTTGGCCGCTATCTCGCGCGCCAGCTCCAGCGCCGCCGACCTCAGCTCCTCGCGCGGCACGACCTTCCACACCGAACCGTGCGTGCGCAGCTCGGCCGCGGTCGCCGTGCGCGAGGTGTAGAACAGGGCGCGCATCAGATGCTGCGGGACGAGACGGGCCAGATGCGTGGCCGCGCCGAGCGCGCCGCGATCCAGTTCGGGCAGGCCGAAGGTGGCGTCCTCGCTCGCCACGATCGCGTCCGCGTTCCCCACGAGCCCGATGCCGCCGCCCAGGCAGAAGCCGTGCACCGCAGCGACGACGGGCACCTCGCACTCGTACACCGCGGCGAAGGCCTCGGCGCAGCCGTGGTTGGCGCCGATCAGCACGCCGTGTCCGCTCGGATCGCGCTGCATCTCCTTGATGTCGACACCCGCGTTGAAGCCACGCCCCTCGGCTCTCAGGACGACACAGCGGACGCCCGGGTCCCGGCCCGCCGCCCGCACGGCGTCGGCGAGGTCGAACCAGCCGCGCACCGGCAGCGCGTTCACCGGCGGGTAGTCGACAGTGACGACGGAAATCCCCTTTTCCGGGGACGAGGTGGAGACACCCATCAGCGCATCAGCTACCTTTCCACCAAACGTTTGTTAGGTGTCATGCGAAGCTAGCAGCGATCGCGGCCGCGCGGGAGGCCCTGTGGACAACGTGGACACCATGGACCGCGACGGCGCCGCCACGGACCTCGACGGCCGGACCGTCGTCGTCACCGGCGGCACCCGCGGCGTCGGCGCGGGGATCACCCGGGCCTTCCTGCGGGCGGGCGCGCACGTCGTGGTCTGCGCCCGCCGGCCCCCCGAGATCCCGCTGGGGAAAGCCGACTTCGTCCCCGTCGATCTGCGCGACCCGGTGGCCGTGAGGGCCTTCTTCGACGCCCTGCCCCGGCTCGACGTCCTGGTCAACAACGCGGGCGGCGCCCCCTACCGACCCCTCGCCGAGGCGGACGCCGAACGGCACGCCCGGGTCATCGAGCTCAACCTCACCGCCCCGCTCGCCGCGTCGCTCGCCGCGTACGAACACCTCAGACGGGCAGGCGGCTCGATCGTGATGATCGGCAGCGTCAGCGGGTCGCGCCCCTCGCCCGGCTCGGCCGCCTATGGCGCGGCCAAGGCCGGACTGGAGAGCCTGGCCCGGTCGATGGCCGTCGAGTGGGCACCGGAGATCCGCGTCAACACCCTGGTCGTCGGCATGGTCCGCACCGAACTGGCGCACCTGCACTACGGCGGAGAGGACGGCGTCGCCGCCGTCGCCCGCACCGTCCCCCTGGGCCGCCTTGCCCGGCCCGAGGACGTCGGCGGGGCCGCCGTCTTCCTCGCCTCGGACGCCGCCGCGTACATCAGCGGCGCCTCGATCCTCGTCCACGGAGGCGGCGAACGGCCCGCCTTCCTCGACGCCGCCACCGCCAACAAGGACCAGCAGGGAGAAGCCGTATGAACGCACGATCGCTGTGTGAGGGACGGGTCGTGATCGTCACGGGCGCGGGCCGCGGACTCGGCAGGGCGCACGCGCTGGCGTACGCCGCCGAGGGCGCCCGGCTCGTGGTGAACGACCTCGGCGTCGGCCTCGACGGCGCCCCGGCGGCGGACAGTCCGGTCCGGCAGGTCGTCGAGGAGATCCGCGCGGCGGGCGGCGAAGCGGTGGCCCACACCGGCGACATCGCGACGACCGAGGGCGCCGCGTCCGTCGTCCGCACCGCCCTGGACACGTACGGGCGTCTCGACACGCTGGTCAACAACGCCGGCTTCCTGCGCGACCGGATGCTGGTCAACCTCGACGAGGACGACTGGGACGCCGTGCTGCGGGTCCATCTGAAGGGACACTTCCTGCCGCT
Source organism: Streptomyces sp. NPDC002580 (assembly GCF_042889485.1). Lineage (NCBI taxonomy): Bacteria > Bacillati > Actinomycetota > Actinomycetes > Kitasatosporales > Streptomycetaceae > Streptomyces > Streptomyces sp. NPDC002580. Next base: position 1,199,279 of record NZ_JBIAQZ010000001.1, read on the forward strand.
CAGGCACGCGGCGGCGCACTGGCGGTCGGAGGCGCGGGCGGGCCGCGTCCCCGACGCCAGGGTCGTCAACACCAGCAGCGGCGCGGGCCTGCTGGGATCGGTCGGGCAGGGCAACTACAGCGCGGCCAAGGCCGGCGTCCTCGGGCTGACCCTGGTCGCCTCGGCCGAGCTGGGGCGCTACGGGGTCCAGGTCAACGCCATCGCGCCGGCGGCCCGCACCCGGATGACCGAGCGGACCTTCGCCGACACGATGACCGCCCCCGGCAGCGGGTTCGACGCCATGGCCCCCGGCAACGTCTCGCCGCTGGTCGTCTGGCTCGGATCGGCCGCCAGCGCCGGGGTCACCGGCCGCGTCTTCGAGACCGAGGGCGGCCGGATCACGGTGATGGAGGGCTGGCGGCCGGGCCCGAGCGCCGACAAGGGCGCCCGGTGGAGCCCCACCGAGGCCGGCGAGACGGTCCGCAAGCTCCTCACGGAGGCGGAGCCCCCGGGGGCGGTGTACGGCGCGCGGTAGGAGGCTGTCGGGGTCGGGGTCGGGGTCGGGGTTGCGGGCTGGGGCCCGGGCCCGACGTCCGTGTCCGGGCCGACGTCCGCGCCTGGGCCGACGTCTGCGTCCCCTCGTGTCAGGACCCCGGGCCGCCCATCGACGCGACCAGCAGGTCGATGATCTCCGCGTGGCCGCTCTCGAGGTCGTTGCCGGCGAAGGGCCGGCCCTCGGTGTCCAGGAGTTGGACCTCGACGGTGACGCCCTCGGGGGACCGGTGGCGATGGGTGACCGAGGGATGGCCGGGGCCGTGGGTGCGGGCCAGACCGTCCCTGAGTTCGGCCTCGATGTCGACCCCGAGCATCCGGCGGGCCTCCGCCAGCGCCTCGGCCCGCGCGAGCGCCCCGTGCGCGAGCAGGGCCCGCACACAGCCGGCGGAGCCCCGGTGGGCGGCTGCCACCAGCGGCGGCTCGCCCCTCGGACCGGGCCGGTCCGGATCCGCGCCCGCCCCCAGGAGCGCCTCCGCCACGGCGGTGTGACCCCGCAGCAGGGCCCAGGTCAGGGCGGTTAAACCGAACTCCTCCACGGTGTTCGGGTCGGCCCCGGCGAAGAGCAGCGCGCGGACGACCTCCGTGTGGCCGCCGCAGGCCGCCCCGCACAGCGGCGCGTCCGTGTCCAGGCTGAGACGGTCGGGTTCGGCGCCGCCCGCCAGCAGCAGCCGTACGATGCCGGGCCGGTCGCTCACCGCCGCCAGGTACAGGGCGCTCTGGCCGTCCTCGTCGACCGCCTCGACGCTCACGCCGGCGCGCAGCAGCCGTACGACCGCGTCGTCGTCCCCCTCGTACAGGGCGGAGAAGAGTCGGGCGCTGGGGTCGTCGGTACTCATCCTTCGACCCTCGCTCATCAAGAACCCGCGAAGCAAAGGCGTTCGGGGTGTTCTGCCTCACGCGCCGTCTCGGGGCCGGCTCACATGCCGGGCAGGGTGCGGCACGTCTGCCAGGCCCCTAGGTGTCGCACTCCAGCACTGTCCGGCACAGTGCGCACCGCGCCCGTACCCGGCCGCTCACCGGCACCCTGATGCGCTGGTGGCAGGTCGGGCACGGGAAGGAGACGCGCAGCGGCCCGCGGTCGTCGGACGCGAAGGTGTAGGGGACGCCGGCGTGGTCGGGGGCGCGGTGGTCCTGGGCGTGTCGGCGGTCCCTGGCGTAGCGGCGGCGGCCCGCCCAGCCGGCCGCGGTCAGCGGGGGCTGCTGCTCGTCGAGGCGGGCCCGCGTCATGCCCTTGGCGTACGCGGTGTACGCCTGCGGGCTGGTGAACCACACCGAGGGGTCCTCGCCGAAGACCAGGGCCCGCTTGGCGAGGACGTAGCCGAACTCCTCGGGGGTCAGATAGCCGAGCTTCTGCGAGGACGCGGCGTCCTCGCGGAAGGCGTCGAGGAGCAGCCAGCCCGCGCCGAGGTAGGCGGCGGCCGTGTCGGTGAGGATCTCGTTGTCGCGGGTGCCGGGGAAGGAGAGGTCGAGGCGGTGCAGGTAGACGTGCATCACCTCGTGGGCGAGGGCCGCGCCGATGTCCCTGCGGTGCGTGCGGAAACGGTCGTTGAGCTCGATGAAGTACTCGGGCCCCGCGGCGAGTTCGACGTGCGCCGCGTGCGTCATCTCGCGGAAGCCGACGATCATCCGGGCGTCCGGCAGTCGGTAGTGCCGAACCATCTCGCGGGCCACGCGCTGGGCACCCAGGTGCAGGTCGTCGACGTCGGCGAAGGCCACGTCGGCCGGGGCCACGCTGGCCGAGAAGGTGTGGATGGTGTCGTACGAGAGCCGCTTGTAGAGCGCGGTGATCGACGCCCGCACCGTGTCCAGGTGCGGGTAGCCGTGCTCGACGGGTCCGCCGTTCGCCACGTCCGCACCCCCAGAAGACGCCGGAACTCCCTTCCACTGTAAGCGGGGTTCCTCCCGGTGGCGGGGGTCGCGGGGCCGGACGGGACGCCGGCTGGCCGGAATGTGGCTCTTGCCCGCACCGGCGGCCGGTCCTCATAATCCCCACCAGCTTGGCAGGTGCATGCCAGCAAGCGTTTCTGTGCGTCTGCCGTGCGGACGACCCCCCACGAAAGGAAGCGCGTTGAAGTCTCTCAAGAAGTACGGCGTCATCAGAAGACTGCTCGCCGTCGGCGCGGTCGCCATCGCCGCCGTCTCCCTCCAGCCGCTGTCCGCGCACGCGGCACCCGCTCCCGTGGTCGGCGGCACCCGCGCCGCGCAGGGCGAGTTCCCGTTCATGGTCCGCCTCTCCATGGGCTGCGGTGGAGCCCTTTACACCAAGAGCATCGTCCTGACCGCCGCGCACTGTGTGAACGGCTCGGGCACCAACACCTCCATCACCGCCACCACCGGCGTCGTGGACCTCCAGAGCGGCAGCGCCGTCAAGGTCAAGTCCACGAAGGTCCTCCAAGCCCCCGGCTACAACGGCAAGGGCAAGGACTGGGCCCTCATCAAACTCGCCAAGCCCGTCGAGCAGCCCACCCTGAAGATCGCCACCAACACCACCTACAACAACGGGAACTTCACCGTCGCCGGCTGGGGCGCCACCCGCGAGGGCGGCGGACAGCAGCGCTATCTGCTCAAGGCCACCGTCCCGTTCGTCGACGACGCCACCTGCAAGCAGGCGTACGGCAGCGACCTCGTCCCCGGTGACGAGATCTGCGCCGGATTCGTCGCCCAGGGCGGCGTCGACACCTGCCAGGGCGACTCCGGCGGACCCATGTTCCGCAAGGACGACACGGGCGCCTACCTCCAGGTCGGGATCGTCAGCTGGGGCGAGGGCTGCGCCGAGCCCGGATACCCCGGCGTGTACAGCGAGGTCTCGACCTTCGCCGCCGACATAGCCAGGGCCGCCGCCGGGCTGTGACACCGCGGGCCGGGCCCCGCACGACGACCGGCGCCCTGCGCGCCGACGCCATCCGGTCCTGTCCGGTCCATCCTTTCCCGTCAGGTCCGGTCCGGTTCGTTTCGGTCCCGTCCGCGCGGGCGCCGCTTGCGCCGGGCGCCGCCCGTGTCCGGCACCATCCGTGCCGGGGGCGCCGGTCGGACCCGCCGGGGCCGCAGCCGCCGAGGGCGGCAGCGGCCCCGGCCGTGCCACCCGTACGAGTGGAGCCCGCGACCCCGGTCGCGGGCTCCCCAGGGCGGCGCCGGGCCGATGCGGGCGGTGCCGTGCCCCGCGGGCGCTGCCCGGGCGGCTCCGCCGGTGCACCCATGATCCGGCCCCGGCGGGCCACGTAGGGTTGGCTGTCATGACCATCAGCAAGCCTCAGGAAGCCGATCCCGCCGTCAGCGCGGAACTCGCCCGGCTGCGCGACAGCATCGACAACATCGACGCCGCGGTCGTCCACATGCTCGCCGAACGCTTCAAGTGCACCCAGCAGGTCGGCCACCTCAAGGCGGCCCACCAGTTGCCGCCCGCCGACCCCTCCCGCGAGGCCCATCAGATCGCCCGGCTGCGCGGCCTCGCCGAGAGCGCCAAGCTGGATCCGGCCTTCGCCGAGAAGCTGCTGAACTTCATCATCGCCGAGGTCATCCGGCACCACGAGCGCATCGCCGACGACGCGGGCGGCTACGCGGCGGACGCCGCTCACGCGGGGGAGTGACACCGGCGGGCCGTGCGACGCACGCTCACGCGTCGCCCGCCCGTGCCGTGGCCCCGTACCCGCGTCCGCTCATGCGATGCCCGCCCCCTTGGCGCCGCCCGAGCCGCGCCCACCGCGGACCGGCGGCTCGGCCGGAGCGGGCCGGGTGCTTCCCGTCCCACGGAACCGATGGCACGGGTGGGGGCGGTGCCGGTGGCACGGACGGAACCGGCGGCGCCCACGGCGCCCGCGCCCGCCGCGGAACGGCACCCGGACCCGGCGGCCCCGGTGCCGTAACCCCAGTTCGTGAGCGCGTGGCGACAAAGCGCGCATAGCGGACCACCTCTGTGTCCTGTCAGCCTCATCGGGCAGCATGTCCCCATGTCCGTACTGACGCGCGACGAAGCGCAGACCCGTGCCAAGCTCCTCGACGTCCACCACTACGGGATCGAACTCGACGTGACAGGAGGGGACGAGACCTTCGGCTCCCTCACCGTCATCCGGTTCACCGCCCGTACCGACGCGGACACCTTCGTGGAGCTGAAGCCCGCCGAACTGCGCTCCGTCACCCTCGACGGCCGGCCCCTCGACCCCGAGACCCTGGACGAGAACCGGCTGCCCCTCAAGGGCCTCACCGCCGGCGAGCACGAACTGCGCGTCGACGCCGCCATGCGCTACTCCCGCACCGGGGAGGGCATGCACCGCTTCACCGACCCCACCGACGGCGAGACCTACCTCTACACCCAGCTCTTCATGGACGACGTCCAGCGCGTCTTCGCGGCCTTCGACCAGCCCGACCTGAAGTCCGTGTTCGACGTGTCGGTCACCGCGCCCGACGGCTGGACCGTCCTCGCCAACGGCGTCACCGAACACCTCGGACAAGGCCACTGGAAAGCAGCGCCCACCCCGCTGATCTCCACCTACCTCGTCGCCGTCGCCGCCGGCCCCTGGCACTCCGTGCGCACCGAACACCGCGGCCTGCCCTTCGGCCTCCACTGCCGCCGCTCCCTCGCCCCCCACCTCGACGCGGACGCCGACGAGATCCTCGACATCACCCGCGCCTGCTACGACCGGTACCACGAGAAGTTCGACGAGCCCTACCCCTTCGACTCCTACGACCAGGCGTTCGTCCCCGAATTCAACGCCGGCGCCATGGAGAACCCCGGACTCGTCACCTTCCGCGACGAGTTCATCTACCGCTCCGCCGTCACCGACACCGAGCGCCAGACCCGCGCCATGGTCATCGCCCACGAGATGGCCCACATGTGGTTCGGCGACCTCGTCACCCTCCGCTGGTGGGACGACATCTGGCTCAACGAGTCCTTCGCCGAGTACATGGGCTACCAGACCCTCACCGAAGCCACCCGCTTCACCGACACCTGGGTCGACTTCGGCGTCGCCCGCAAGCCCTGGGGCTACGACGCCGACCAGCGCCCCTCCACCCACCCCGTCGCCCCCGACCCCGACGCGGTCCCCGACACCGCGTCCGCCATGCTCAACTTCGACGGCATCTCCTACGCCAAGGGCGCCTCCGCCCTGCGCCAACTCGTCGCCTGGCTCGGCGAGAAGGACTTCCTCGCCGGCATCAACACCCACTTCGCCCGCCACAGGTTCGGCAACGCCACCCTCGCCGACTTCATCGACAACCTCGCCTCCGCCACCGAACGCGACGTCCACGCCTGGGCCGACGCCTGGCTGCGCACCACCGGCGTCGACACCCTGCGGCCCACGATCACCGAAGCCGCCGGCCAATGGCACCTCACCGTCGACCACGAGGGCAGCCGCCCCCACCGCGTCGCCGTCGGTGCCTACGACGTCGTCCCCGGCGAGAGCGACCGGCTGGTCCTGCGCGACCGCTTCGAACTCGACGTCCCCCAGAGCGAACCCGCGAAGCCCCGCCCCGGCCGCCGCCCCGACCTGCTCCTCCTCAACGACGCCGACCTCACCTACGCCAAGGTCCGCTTCGACCCCAAGTCCTCCCGGACCGTACGAGCCGCCCTCTCCGGCCTTCCCGACCCGCTCACCCGAGCCGTCGTCTGGAACGCCCTGCGCGACGCCGTACGCGACGGCGAACTGCCCGCCACGGACTACATCGAGGCCGCCCGCACCCACCTGCCGCACGAGAGCGACCTCGCCCTCGTCCAAGGCGTCCTGTCCTTCGCGACCCTCCACGTCGCCGACCGGTACCTGCGCCCCGAGGAACGCCCCGCCGCCCTCGCCGGCCTCACCGCCCTGTGCCGCGACCTCATCCGCCGCACCGAGGACGGCTCCCACCCGGGCCTGCGCCTGATCGCCGTGCGCCACCTCATCGACGTCGCCGCCCACCCCGACACCATCAGCGCCTGGTTCTCCGAAGGCACCGTCCCCGGCGGACCCGAACTCGACCCCGAACTGCGCTGGCGCATCCTCGGCCGGCTCTCCGTCCTCGGCGCCGTCGACGACGCCGTGATCGACACCGAACTCGTCCAGGACCCCAGCGCCACCGGTCAGGAGGGCGCCGCCCGTTGCCGCGCCGCACTGCCCGACCCGGGGGCCAAGCGCGCCGCCTGGGACGCGATGTTCGCCACCGACGAACTCTCCAACTACCTGTTCACCGCCACCGCCCAGGGCTTCTGGCAACCCGAACAGAGCGACCTCGTCCGCGAGTACGTCGAACGCTACTGGCCCGACGCCGTGGCCGTCGCGGCGCGACGCGGACCCGCCATGGCCGAAGCCGCCGGCCGCTGGGCCTTCCCCGCCTACGCCGTCACCCCCGGCACCCTCGCCCTCGGCGAGACCTGCCTCCGCGACGCCGACCCCATCCCGGCCCTGCGCCGCAAACTCACCGACCAACTCGACGACCTCGCACGGGCCTTGCGGGTGAGGGAAGGCTAGACAGGCCCCAGGGACACTCGTCCCGGCCACCCGGCCACCCGGCCACCCGGCCACCCGGCCACCCGGCCACCCGGCCACCCGGCCGACACAGGTCCGCCCCCGGGCCCCGCTCCGCGAGCGGGGCCCGGGGAGAGAACGTCCCGAACACCGCTCCGTCATACGCCGGAGAGGCCGCACACCGGCCTCTCCGGCGTTTCCCGTACACGGCCCTTCACGCCGGAACACCGGGCACAGCCCCACCACGACAGCCCGCGGCACCCTCCGACCCCGCCCGGCGGCACCCTCCCGGTCCCCACAATTTCCCCGCACGGCAGTACCCCCGCCGGGGCCGAATCGTTGTCCTTGGCGGGCGCACCTGCCCAAAACGCGTTCACACCGGGACGTACCCCGCCGCGCGTCCACCGGAGGTCACCCATGAGCACGCCGCCCCTCGCCTCAGGCCCCCAAGGCCCCCACGCACTGCGGCCGTTGCTCGACACCGTCCTGGACGCACTCGCCGAAGGCACCACCGCACGCGGCGGCCCCCTCCCCGCCGGAGGACCCGAACAGATCGCCCAGCGACTGCGCGACACCGTCGGCGACCTCCTCCCCCCACACGGCAGCGACACCGCCCTGCACACCCTCGTCCGCGCCCTCACCGAAGGCGCCGCCGACCCCGCCGACCCCCTGTGCGCCGCCCACCTGCACTGCCCACCCCTCGCCGTCGCCACCGCCGCCGACCTCGCCGCCTCCGTCCTCAACCCATCGCTCGACTCCTGGGACCAGGCCCCCGCCGCCTCCGAACTCGAAGCACTCCTCACCCACACCCTGGCCCACGAGGTCTACGACACCGACGCCGACGCCCTCGTCACCACCGGCGGCACCGAATCCAACCAACTCGCCCTCCTCCTCGCCCGCGAGAAACACGGAACCGTCCAACTCGTCCACGGAGCCAACGCCCACCACTCCCTGAACCGCGCCGCCTGGCTCCTCGGCCTCCCCGAACCCGTCGTCGTCCCCGCCCCCGCCGGCACCCTCGACCCGGCGGCCCTCGACAACGCCCTCACCGCGCTCCACGGCCCCCTCCTCGTCGCCGCCACCGCCGGCACCACCGACGCCGGACTCATCGACCCCCTGCCCGAGATCGCCGACCTCTGCGCCACCCACGGCGCCCGCCTCCACATCGACGCCGCCTACGGCGGAGGCCTCCTCCTCAGCGACCGGCACCGCACCGCCCTCGACGGAATCGCCCGCGCCGACACCGTCACCCTCGACCTGCACAAACTCGGCTGGCAACCCGTCGCCGCCGGACTCCTCGCCGTACGCGACCCCACCGACCTCACCCCCCTCGGACACCGCGCCGACTACCTCAACGCCGACGACGACACCGAAGCAGGCATCCCCGACCTCCTCGGCCGCTCCCTGCGCACCACCCGGCGCCCCGACATCCTCAAGATCGCCGTCACCCTCAAAACACTCGGCCGCCACGGCATCGGCCACCTCGTCGACCAGGTCTGCGCCCACGCGAACGAACTCGCCGACCTCATCACCGCCCACCCCGGCCTGGAGCTCTACGACCGGCCGGTCATCAGCACCGTCCTGTTCCGGCCCACCCACGCCACCGACGACACCGTCGCCGCCGTGCGCCGCACCCTCCTCAACGAAGGCCGCGCCGTCCTCGGCCGCGCCACCCTCGACGGCCGCCGCTGGCTCAAAGCCACCCTCCTCAACCCCCACACCCGGCCCGGCGACCTGGCCACCCTCCTGAAACTGGTGGAAGGACACACACCCCGATGATCCCGACGCCCCACCCCCAGCGCCCCACCGCCGAAACCCCCCGCGACCTCGTCGGCATCGGCATCGGCCCCTTCAACCTCTCCCTCGCCGCCCTCGCCCACCCCCTCACCCAACTCGACACCGTCTTCTACGAACAACGCCCCGGCTTCGACTGGCACCCCGGCCTCCTCATCGACGGCGCCACCCTCCAAGTCCCCTTCCTCGCCGACCTCGTGACCCTCGCCGACCCCACCAGCCCCTGGACCTTCCTCAACCACCTCAAAGAACGCGAACGCCTCTTCCCCTTCTACTTCGCCGAGCGCTTCCACATCCAGCGCGCCGAATACGACGCCTACTGCCGCTGGGTGGCCGACAACCTCCCCGGTCTCCACTTCGGGCACCAGGTCGACGCCGTCCGCTGGAACCCCGAACACCAGCTCTTCGAGGTCGACTTCACCCAACTCGCCGCCGACGGAGAAGCCCCGACCCCCGGCCGCACCCACACCCGCAACATCGTCCTCGGCGTCGGCACCGCCCCCCACATCCCCGAAGCCCTCAAACCCCTTGTCGAAGCCCCCGGCGCACCCGTCATCCACGCCGCCGACTACCTCAAACACCGCGACCGGTTCCTCACCGCCGAACACATCACCGTCATCGGCGCGGGCCAGTCCGGTGCCGAAGTCTTCCTCGACCTCCTCCGCAACCGGCCCACCGGACACGAGAAGATCCACTGGCTCGCCCGCACCGAAGCGTTCGCACCCATGGAGTACTCCAAACTCGGCCTCGAACACTTCACCCCCGACTACACCCGCTACTTCCACGCCCTCACCGAACCCGTCCGCGACCGGCTCGTCGCCGCCCAATGGCAACTCCACAAAGGCATCGACGCCGACACCATCGCCGCCATCCACGACGAGCTCTACCGCCGCACCCTGAACGGCGCCTGGCCCGACGCCGTCCTCACCCCCGCCGTCACCGTCCGCACCGCCGGACGCGTCGCCACCACCAAGATCGAACTCCACCTCGAACACGTCCAACAAGGCACCCGCACCCGCCTCACCACCGACGCCGTCGTCCTCGCCACCGGCTACCGCGAACGCCCCATCACCCCCCTCCTCACCGGACTCGAACCCCACCTGCGCCGCGACAACGCCGGACGCCCCGCCATCGACGACCAGTTCCGCCTCGACCTCGACCCCTCCGTCTCCGGCCGCGTCTACGTCCAGAACGCCGAACTCCACACCCACGGCGTCGGCACCCCCGACCTCGGCCTCGCCGCCTGGCGCAGCGCCACCATCCTCAACTCCCTCACCGGCAAGGACCCCTACCCCCTCCCCGGCCGAACCGCCTTCACCACCTTCGGCCTCGAAGCAACCCCCCGCATCCCGGCAGCCCGCCAGGAAACCCGCACCATCACCCCCCTCGTCCCCCTCGTCCCCCTCATCCCTCTGGTCGACGGCCGATGACCACACCCCCACATCCCCTCATCGGACGAGCCCCACCGATCGGTTCACGCGGAGGCCGGGACTCCCCGATCGCCCACGACAAACGGCGCCGACGCGAGAAAACCGCGCCGACGCCGCCGACCTGAACCATGAACGCCCTAGAACACGGGCACACCATCACGCGTCAGCTTCCAGTCCACCGACGCGAACTCCTTCGGATCCAGCGACCCCTTCGCCGTCACCCACTCCGCGATCCGCGTCCGGATCTCCGTCGACTCCGACCACACCTCGGTCGCCGAAGCCACATGCGGGAACGCGCCGCCGCCGTTCGCCCGGTAGTTGTTCACCGCGAACACGAACTGCTGCGCGTCGTCCAACGCCACCCCGCCGAACGTCAGGTTCTTGATCCGCGAACCCTCCGCCTGCGCGATGTCGATGTCGTACCCGAGACCCGACACATAGTCGTAGTTGTAGTCCGGACGATTGTTCGCGTTCGTCAGCTTCTCCGTGTCGACCACCGCACCCGAAGCCGTCTGCACGAAATAGTTCGCCGAATACTCCAGGTACGCCCGCACCTGGGCGCCCGTCAACATCTTCGCCACCAGCGTGTTGTCATACACGTACAGACTCGACAGATCCCGGATCGTCACATCCCCCGCCGGAATCTCCGACGTCCGCGAGAACGGCGACGCCTGAGCGATCACCGGCAACGACGCGTACTGCGTCCCCACCAGCGCCGCCTTCACCACGTCCTCCTGCACCTTGGTGATCAGGTCGATGATCGGAGCGTCCTTGTACCGCGCCTCGACCGTCGTCAACGTCTCCGTCGCCGAACCGACCACCTGGTTGACGTACGCCACGACCACGTCGTGCTCGTCCTTCAACAGCCGCGTGATCTTCGGATCGTCCGCCACCGAGTTCGTGTTACGGACCGACGCCGCCACCGACTCGACATGCCAGCGGCCCTTCTCGAACGCCAGCTGGAAGTCGAACACCGACAACCGCTCCGCATAAGCCAACGGCTCCGACAGCACGACCGTCTTCCCCGTCGCCGTGTTCGTCACCTTCAACTCCGGGATCTCCAGATGCGCGTGACCCACCAGGATCGCGTCGATCCCCGGCACCTGCTGAGCCACCAACGCCGCCGAGTTCTCCACGTACGGCAACTGGTCACCGTACGAAGACGTCCCCGACGACCCCGAATGCGCCGACACCACCACCACGTCCGCACCCATCGAACGCAGCTTCGGCACCCACTTCGCCGCCTGCTCCTCAAGCCCCGGGAACGTCAACTTCCCCTGCACATAAGCCTTGTCCCAGATCGCGATACCGGGATTCGTCAGCCCCAGCACCGCCACCTTCACCGGCGGCGCACCATGGACGTGGAACTCCTTCATGAAATACGGAGGGAACGCCGGCTTCAACGTCTTCGCGTCCAGCGCGTTCGCACCCAGCAACGGGAAACGACACTGCGACTCGAACTTCCGCAGCGTCTCGATGCCGTAGTTGAACTCATGGTTCCCGAGCGCCACCGCGTCATAGCCGATCGCGTTCATCGCCTGCGCCATCGGATGCACCGGACCACCCTTGGCGGTGATCGGATCCACCTTCGCGTAGTAGTACGTCAACGGGGTGCCCTGGATCGTGTCACCCGCGTCGAGCAGCAGCGTGTTGCAACGCCCCTTCTCCTCACGGATCTCACCCACCAGCGTCGAGATCCGCGCCAGCCCCTGCGCGTTCCCCGCCTTGTCCGAGTACTCCGCGTCCTTGAAGTAGTCCCAGTTGAACACGTGACCGTGCAGGTCGGTCGTGCCCATGACCGTCAGCGCGTACCGCTTCACCGGCTTGGAACCCTTCTTCGACTCCGCGGCCTGCGCCACCGGAGCCGCGGCCGCACCCGCGAGCGCCACCCCCGCACCCGTCACAGCGGACCTCTTCAGGAACTTCCGGCGATTCAACGGCATGTCACGAACTCCTCGGGAAAGGTCAACAACGCGCGTAGATTCTCACCCAACACCCGCCACGGCAACAGCCCCAGAAGGTTTCCATCTGATGACCCGAGGGCATCGCGCACACCCCACCCAGTGACAGAGTGGGACGTATGGCACCCAACCCGCCCCCCGCCTCACCGCACAACCAACCCGCCGCCCCCTACGGCACCCCCGACACCCCCCACATCACCGTCCGCGGCCGAGCCCACCTCGAAGTCGACCCCGAACTCGCCCGCATCCACATCACCGTCAACGCCCGCGGCGCAGACCGCCGCGACACTCTCACCGACCTCACCCGCCGCAACACCCTCGCCCTCGACCTCCTCAAAACCCACGGCGACGCCGTCGAGCACCTCGCGACCAGCGCCCTCACCATCACCCCCGAACTCGGCCGGCACGGCCGCGGAGAACGCGTCCGCGCCTACCACGGACACGTCCACATCACCGCCGAACTCACCGACTTCACCGCACTCGGCGAACTCACCACCGCCCTCGCCGACCTCGAACTCACCCGCGTCGACGGCCCCTGGTGGACCCTGCGCCCCGACTCACCCGCTCACCGGACCGCACGCCGACAAGCCGTCCACGAAGCCGTCCAGCGCGCCCGCGAATACGCCGAAGCCCTCGACACCGCCCTCGCCGCCCTCCTCGAACTCGCCGACACCGACGACGAGGACACCCACCCCCACACCCTCACCGCCCAGACCACCCGCTCCCCGCGCCGCACCCGCGGCGCCGGCCCCGACGACGAACCCGCCCCCCTCGACCTCGAACCCCAACGCCAACACATCCACGCCCAGGTCACCGCCCGCTTCACCATGGCCCCACCCCAGCTCTAGGCCAGGATGAAAGCATCACGGAAAGTCACCACGCGGACCCGTCCCGCACCCACCTCGCGACCGCGCGAACACCGGGCCGCCACCGGGTGGACACTGGACGGAACAACGCACCAGGACAAGCCGGGAGCCGCCCCCGCTCATCGGAGCACCCCCGCGCCCAATTCAACAGATGTCAATAACCCTTCACTCAAAGGTTGTTGAGTAGCCATGTGCGACGAATTCTCTACCGACCGGTAAGGCCTAGGCTCGAATCATGCGCCGAGCAAAAATTGTCTGCACCCTGGGCCCCGCCACCGACTCGTACGACCAGATCAAAGCCCTGGTCGAAGCCGGAATGGACGTAGCCCGCTTCAACCTCAGCCACGGCACCCACGCCGAACACGAGGAGCGCTACCGCCACGTGCGAAAGGCCTCCGACGAAACCGGCCGCAGCGTCGGAATCCTCGCCGACCTTCAAGGCCCGAAGATCCGACTCGGCCATTTCACCGAAGGCCCCGTACTCCTTGAACGCGGCGACCCCTTCACCATCACCGTCGAAGAAGGCGCCGAAGGCGACCGCCTCACCTGCGGAACCACCTACGGCGGACTCGCCACCGACGTCACACCCGGTGAACACATCCTCGTCGACGACGGCAAAGTCTGCCTCCAGGTCACCACCGTCGACGGCCCCCGCGTCCACACCACCGTCGTCGAAGGCGGCATGGTCTCCGACCACAAGGGCCTCAACCTCCCCGGCGTCGCCGTATCCGTCCCCGCCCTCTCCAAGAAGGACGAGGACGACCTCCGCTGGGCCCTGCGCACCGGCTTCGACGTCGTCGCCCTCTCCTTCGTGCGCAGCGGAAAAGACATCCGCGACGTCCACCGCATCATGGACGAAGAAGGCCGCCGCCTCCCCGTCATCGCCAAAGTCGAAAAACCCCAGGCCGTCGACAACATCGACGACATCGTCGCCGCCTTCGACGGCATCATGGTCGCCCGCGGCGACCTCGGCGTCGAAATGCCCCTCGAACAAGTTCCGATCGTCCAGAAGCGCGCCGTCAAACTCGCCAAACGCAACGCCAAACCCGTCATCGTCGCCACCCAGATGCTCGACTCGATGATCGACAACTCCCGCCCCACCCGCGCCGAAGCCTCCGACGTCGCCAACGCCGTCATCGACGGCACCGACGCCGTCATGCTCTCCGGCGAGACCAGCGTCGGCAAATACCCCGTCGAAACCGTCAAGACCATGGCCCGCATCATCGAAGCCGCCGAAGAGGACATCCTCGCCAAGGGCCTCCCACCCCTCACCGACCGCAACAAACCCCGCACCCAGGGCGGCGCCGTCGCCCGCGCCGCAGCCGAGATGGGCGACTTCCTCGGCGCCAAGTTCCTCGTCGCCTTCACCCAGTCCGGCGACACCGTCCGCCGCCTCTCCCGCTACCGCTCCCCGATCCCCCTCCTCGCCTTCACCCCCACCCCCGCCACCCGCTCCCAGCTCAACCTCACCTGGGGCGTCGAAACCTTCCTCGGCCCCCACGTCGACTCCACCGACGCCATGGTCGACCAGGTCGACGAACTCCTCCTCAAGTACGGCCGCTGCGCCAAGGGCGACATCGTCGTGATCACGGCCGGCTCCCCGCCCGGAGTCTCCGGCTCGACGAACCTGGTCCGCGTCCACCACGTCGGCGAGGACGACAGCCCCAAGTAGCCGCAACACGTCCGACGGGCCCCTGCGGGCCGACGGAGGGTCCGTCCCGCCGCCGGTCGGTACTTGGGGCCCACCTGGGCGTCCATGAGAGCCACGGAAGCTCTCCTGGCGACCGAGCTGTTGCGGGAGTCCGGTTGCTTCCAGTCGACGCCGACCGAGTCGAGGGTGTCGGTGAAAAGGCGCATGATGTCTGACGGCTTGTTGGTGAAGAAGTACCGGGGATACTCACAGCGCTCGGGCTCACCGCCCACGACGCGTGTCGTCCAGTTGGTGATGCGACAGCCGTCGGAGTGGATGAGCCCTCGGACGAACTCCCATGGGTGGACGTCGACGATCTCCTGCTGCCAGGGTTCGAGGGCGATCCTGCGGTCGTGTTTCTTGCCGGGGCCGTGCTGGGGGAACAGGCAGGGCCAGCGCTCGCTTGCGTGTGCCCATGTCGCACATGTGGCCGCTTTGTGGACAGCGGAGGCGCGACACGCAGTAAAAAGCGGATGTTCACCAGAACGGGAACATCCGCTTTCATCTAGCAACCTTGACATCCAAGGAAAAGTGCCCCGAGTCGGATTCGAACCGACGCTGTATGGGTTTTGAATCCATGGCCTCTACCGCTGGGCTACCGGGGCTTCCTCTGAAACAGAGGGTAGCGATCACCCGCCGTGCCCTCACCTTACCGCAGCTAGGTAGGCTCTTGTCAGCAGTCCCCGCCCTGAACGAGGAGCCCCCGTGACCGCCCCCGAGTCGCCCCAGCCCGTAGACGCGCCCGACGACGACAAGTCGCACGTGCCTCCGCTGACGACCCGTGTCGTCATCGCCGAGGACGAGGCGTTGATCCGTCTCGACCTCAAAGAGATGCTCGAGGAAGAGGGCTACACCGTCGTCGGTGAGGCGGGGGACGGCGAGCAGGCCATCGAGCTGGCCCGTGAGCACAAGCCCGACCTCGTGATCCTCGACGTGAAGATGCCGAAGCTCGACGGCATTTCGGCGGCCGAGAAGATCGCCGAGGAGTCCATCGCGCCGGTCCTGATGCTCACCGCGTTCTCGCAGCGGGACCTGGTCGAGCGGGCGCGGGACGCGGGTGCGATGGCGTACCTGGTGAAGCCGTTCAGCAAGAGCGACGTGGTGCCGGCGATCGAGATGGCCGTGTCCCGGTTCGCGGAGCTGAAGGCGCTGGAGGGTGAGATCGCTGATCTCACGCAGCGTCTGGAGACGCGGAAGCTGGTGGACCGCGCGAAGTCGGTTCTGCAGACGGAGTACGGCCTGACGGAGCCGGCGGCGTTCCGGTGGATCCAGAAGACGTCGATGGACCGTCGTATGTCGATGCAGCAGGTCGCCGAGGCGGTCATCGAGGACGCCGAGGAGAAGAAGGCGTCGAAGGGTTAGTCCCTGGCCCTCGGATCCGCCGACCCCTGATCCGTCGGTCCGATCCGTCCGAGCGTGCGAAGAGGCCCGCGCCCCCCGAGGGCGCGGGCCTCTTTCGCGTGCCGGGTGTCGCCGGGGTCAGTCCTCGCCGAGGTAGGCCTTGCGGACGGACTCGTCGTGGAGCAGGTCCTGGCCGGTGCCGGAGAGGACGATGCTGCCGACCTCCATGACGTGGGCCTGGTCGGCGAGGGAGAGCGCCGCCTGGGCGTTCTGCTCGACGAGCAGGATGGTCGTGCCGGAGGCCTTGAGCTCGGCGATGGTGGCGAGGATCTTCTGCATCATGATCGGCGAGAGGCCCATGGAGGGTTCGTCGAGCATGAGCAGCTTGGGCTGGGACATGAGGGCGCGTCCCATGGCGAGCATCTGCTGTTCGCCGCCCGAGAGGGTGCCCGCGGCCTGCTTACGGCGTTCTCCCAGGATGGGGAAGAGGTCGTAGGCGCGCTGGATGTCCTTCTCGATGCCCGCCTTGTCGGTGCGGAGGAACGCTCCGAGCTGGAGGTTCTCCGTGATGGTGAGGCGGGGGAAGATGTGGCGTCCCTCGGGGGAGTGCGCGAGTCCGAGGGAGACGATCTTGTGGGCGGGGACGTTGGCGAGGGGCTGGCCGTCGAAGAGGATGCGGCCTCCGCTGGGCTTGAGGAGCCCGGAGAGGGTGCGCAGGGTCGTCGTCTTGCCGGCGCCGTTGGTGCCGATGAGGGTGACGATCTGGCCGGCTTCGACGGTGAAGGAGATGCCCTTGACGGCTTCGATCTTGCCGTAGGCGACCTTGAGGTCTTCGACCTCGAGCAGTGCGGTCACTGGGCGCTTCCTTCCTTGCTGGTGCTGCCCTGTGCGTCGGTGTCGTCGGACGCGGTGGGCGCCTCGGAGGCTTCGGGGGCCTCGGTGGCTTCCTCGGTCTGCTCGGTCTCCGAGGCGGGCTCGGTCTCCGGGGTTTCCGTGGTGTCTTCGGCTGTCCCGGACACGGTGTCCTCGACCGTGTCCTCGGCGGCGGTGGCTTCGGGGGCCGCGGTGGCCTCGTCGGCCGTCGCGGTCTCCTCGGTGCTCGCCGTGTCCTCGGTCGCCGCGGTGGCGGCCTCGGCGGCTTCGACCTCGGCGAGTTCCTCCTCGCCGGGGGCGCCCTCGAAGGGGGTGCCGAGGTAGGCGGCGATGACGCGCTCGTCGCCCTGGACGACGTCGGACGTTCCCTCGACGAGCTTCTCGCCCTGGACGAGGCAGGCCACGCGGTCGGACAGGTTGAAGATGAAGCGCATGTCGTGCTCGATGACGAGGACGGCGATGCCGCGGTCGCGGATGGCGAAGACGAGTTCTTCGGTCGCGCGGGTTTCCTGGGGGTTCATGCCTGCGGTGGGCTCGTCCAGGAGGAGGAGGCCGGGCTCGCTGGCCATGGCGCGGGCGATCTCGAGCTTGCGCTGTTCGCCGTAGGGGAGGTTGCGGGAGAGGTGGTCGGCCTTGTGGGCGAGGCCGATGAACTCCAGCAGTTCCATGGCGCGTTCGCGGGAGGTCGCTTCGGCCTTGCGGAAGCCGGGGCCGCGCAGGAGGGCCGACCAGAGGCCTTCCTTGGTGCGGGTGTGGCGTCCGACGAGCACGTTCTCCAGGACGGTCATGTTGGCGAAGAGCCGGATGTTCTGGAAGGTGCGGGCGATGCCGGCGCTGGTGACCAGATGCGGCTTCGGGGGCAGGACCGTGCCCTTGTAGGCGACTTTGCCCTCGGTGGGGACGTAGAGGCCGGTGAGGCAGTTGAAGAAGGTGGTCTTGCCCGCGCCGTTGGGGCCGATGAGGCCGACGATCTCTCCGGCGTTGACGGTGAGGTCGACGTTGCGGACGGCGGTGAGGCCGCCGAAGCGCATGGTGACGCCGGTGGCTTCGAGGACGGGGCTGGGGGCTGTGGTGGTGGTCATGTTGGTTACGCCCCTGCCTTGGTGACGCCGACGGTGGAGTCGGGCAGGCCTTGTTCGGGGATGTGGACGGTTTCGTCGACAGCGTCGCTCTCGTGGAACTCGAGCTGGTTGCGACGGTTGGCGATGATGCCTTCGGGGCGGAAGCGCATGAGGATGACGAGCGCGACGCCGAAGGCGAGGAGCTGGTACTCCTTGAGGAACTGGAGCTTCTCAGGGAGGAGGTAGAGCAGGGTGGCGCCGAGGATGGGGCCGCTGACGGTGCCCATGCCGCCGAGGACGACGGCGGCGAGCAGGAACGCGGAGTTCGGGGGCACGGAGCCGGCGAACTGGTACGGGGCCGGGTTGACGCTGTAGCCGACGTGGGCGCTGACCGTGCCGGCGAGGCCGGCGAGGGAGGCGCCGAGGGCGAAGGCGATGAGCTTGACGCGGAAGCCGTTGATGCCCATGGCCGTGGCGGCGGTCTCGTCCTCGCGGATGGCGATCCAGGAGCGGCCGATCCGGGAGTCGGCGGCGCGGCTGAAGACCACGACGACGAGTCCGGTGATGAGCAGCATCAGCAGGAAGTAGTTCGCGAAGCGGCCGAGGACGGCGATGCCGAGGTCGTGGGTGGCACCGAAGTCGAACCCGAAGATGTTGAGGTCCGGAATCATGGAGATGCCGTTGGGGCCGTTGGTGATGTTGGGTCCGGAGGCGCCGTCGAGGTTGTTGACGGCGATGCGGAAGATCTCTCCGAAGCCCAGGGTCACGATGGCGAGGTAGTCGCCGCGCAGTCGCAGGGTGGGGGCGCCGATGAGGACGCCGAAGACGAGCGACGCGGCCATGCCGGTGAGCATGGCGGCCCAGAAGGGGAACTGGACGCCGGCGAAGCGGGAGAACTCGGAGCCGGAGACGAGGGCGGCGGCGTAGGCGCCGACGCCGAGGAAGGCGACGTATCCGAGGTCGAGGAGTCCGGTGAGGCCGACGACGATGTTGAGGCCGAGGGCGACGGTTCCGACGATGAGGATGTTCACGCCGAGGTTGGCGTTGTGCTCGTTGCTCTCGACGATGGGGAAGATCGCCGCGGCGAGGAACGCCAGGGTGGTGGCGAATCCCTTGTTGCGGGCGTTGAGCTGGGCGAAGCGGTCGAAGAGTCCGGCGGCGATCAGGGACCAGGTGCCGAAGATGACGAGGAGCAGGTAGCCCAGGAACGTTTCGCTCGCGTCGGGGTCGACGCCGATGCCGTAGGTGAAGGCGATGAGCGCTACGACGGTGGCGCCGGTGATGATGAGGCGCTCGGCCCAGCCGGCGAGCTTGCCCATCGGCGGGATGAGGCCAGGCTTGGTGACGTAGTCCTTGAAGGTGTCACCGGGCTTGGGGAGGGCCAGGGTGCCGAGGAGGGCGATCAGGGAGCCGACGGCGGCGACGTAGGCGCCGGGTTCGAGGGCGACGAGGCCCTTGAGGTCGACGGCGATGGCGATGGCCGTGAACCAGCTGACGGCGAACGCGGAGGCGGCGGCGAGGACGACGGGCTGGGTGGCGCCCGCCGGGTTGAGCCAGCCGAGGCCGCGGACGTTCCACAGGGTGAGCGCGAACAGCAGGGTGAGGACGCCGGCGACGAGCGCGAGGACCTGGAGTCCGGCCGGGGAGCCGTAGTAGGTGAGGTCCCCGGGGAATTCGGACGTGTAGGTCCAGGACATGAACGTGCTGGCGACGGTGGCGACGGCGCCGAAGGCGATGAGCGGGCGGGCGGCGCTCTCGGGGAGGGCGATCAGGCCGCGCTCGGCGGTGGTGGTCTCGGTGGTTGCCATGGTGCTCACGCCCTGTCCGCGACGCGTTCGCCGATGAGGCCTTGTGGCCTGAACAGCAGTACGAGGATGAGGAGTACGAAGGCCCAGACGGAGGACCAGCCGCCGCCGCCGAGCTGCTGCATGCCGGGGATGCCGTCGATGTAGCTGGTGGCCATGGTCTCGGCGAGGCCGAGGACGAGGCCGCCGATCATGGCGCCGTAGATGTTGCCGATGCCGCCGAGGACGGCCGCGGTGAAGGCCTTGAGGCCCATCTGGAAGCCCATGTCGTACTTCACCGTGCCGTAGCGCAGGCCGTAGGCGACGGCTGCGACGGCGGCGAAGAAGCCGCCGATGGCGAAGGCGATGACGATGATGCGGTTGGTGTCGATGCCCATGAGCTGTGCGGTGTCAGGGTCCTGCGCGGTGGCCTGCATGGCGCGGCCGGTGCGGGAGAGGCTGACGAACAGGGCGAGGGCGGCCATGCACAGGGGGGCGGCGATGATGACGAAGACGGAGCCGCTCTGGATGCTGACCGAGCCGATGTGCACGGGGCCGAACGGGAGTTGCGGGAAGTTGATGTCCGTCTTGGCGTCCGGGTACCCGTTGAACACGACCTGCTGGAGTGCGAGGGACAGGCCGATGGCGGTGATCAGTGGCGCCAGGCGTGGTGCTCCGCGCAGGGGTCGGTAGGCGAAGCGTTCGGCCCCGACGGCGATGAGGACGGAGACGATTCCGCCGCCTATCAGCATCGCCGGGAGGGCTATCCACATGGATGTGCCGTTTGGAAGAACGTACAGGTAGACCGAGAGTGCGCCGAAGCCGCCGGTCATGAAGATCTCGCCGTGGGCGAAGTTGATGAGCTGGACGATGCCGTACACCATCGTGTAGCCGATGGCGATCAGCCCGTACATCGAGCCGAGGAACAGCCCGTTGGCCAGCTGCTGCGGCAGGGTGTTCACCGCGTGGCCTCCATGTGGTGGGGAGAGTTGGGAAGGGCGTATGAAGCGGGCCGCGCGGTGACGTGTGGTCGTGGCCGCGCGGCCCTGGGTTGTGCTGAGGGCCTGTCCGGTGGATCGGTCCGGGCTTTCGTCGCTGTTGGTGCGTCGTGCCTGGTTCGGACCGATCCGCCGGAGTGGCCCGGGTGCTGCTGGGTGGTGGTGAGGATCAGCCCTTGGCCGTACCGCTCTTGACGGCCTTCCACTTGCCGTCGACGACCTGGTACACCGTCAGCTGCTTGTTGTTGGTGTCACCGAACTCGTCGAAGGAGACCGGGCCGGCGATGCCGTCGAACTTGGTCTTCTGGACCTCGTCGACGATCTTGGCGCGGGCGCCGTCCGGGATCTTGCCGTCCTTCACGACGTTGCCGATGGCCTTGATGATGGCCGTGGCGGCGTCGTAGGAGTAGCCACCGTACGTGCCGTAGTCACCCTTGAGGCCGGAGGCCTTGTACTTCTTGATGAAGTCGGCGGCGGAGGGCAGGGAGTCGACGGGCTGGCCGACCGAGGTGACGAGGTCGCCCTCGGAGGTCTTGCCGGCGGTCTCGATGTAGGTCGGGGTGAACATGCCGTCACCGCCGAACAGCGGGATCTTGACTCCGCCGTCCTTGAGCTGCTTGGTGAGCTTCTCCGACTCGTCGTACTGGCCGCCGTAGTACACGAGGTCGGCCTTGGCGCTCTTGATCTTGGTGACGAGAGCGGAGAAGTCCGTGTCGCCGGTGTTGACGTGGTCCTCGCCCGCGACCTTGCCGCCGGCCTCGGTGAAGCCGGCCTTGAAGAGCTTGGCGAGGCCGGCTCCGTAGGTCTGCTTGTCGTCAACGACGAACACCTTGCGCTTCTTCAGGGTGCCGTAGGCGTATTCGGCCGCGAAGCCGCCCTGGAGGGCGTCGGTGGTGGCGGTGCGGAAGTAGGTCTTGAACGGGCGGGACTTGGAGGTCTGCCAGTTCTTGCCCTGGGTGAGCTCGGGGGCCGTGTTGGACGGCGAGATCTCGACCAGACCGGCGGTGGCGAAGACCTGCTGCATCTGGGTGGCGACGCCGGAGTTCAGCGGGCCGACGACGCCGAGGACCTTCTCGTCCTGGACGAGCTGGGTGGCGTTGGCCTGGCCGGAGGCCGGGATCGCCTTGTCGTCGAGCGCCTGGACCTTGAAGGTCACACCGGGAACGGTGTTGTTCTTGTTGGCGTCGTTGACGGCGATCTGGACGCCGCCCTGGATGCCGAGGCCGGTGGCCGAGTTGGCACCGGTCAGCGGCGCGTCGACGCCGATGATGATCTCGGTCTTCTTGCCGCTGTCCTTGCCGTCGCCGCTGTCGTCGCGCGAGCCGCAGGCGGTCAGCGTGAGTGCTCCCGTAGTGAGCACGGCGGTGAGTATGACCATAGAACGCTGTCGCACGTTGAATCCTCTCCCTGGCGCGGCACCCCAGGGTGGGGGCCGTGTGATTCGCCGGGCCGTACCTGTGAAGCAGGGCCGTGCAGTGACGCGCCCGGCGGCGCGGTGACTGGCCGTGACTATAAGCGCAGGTAGGGGGAGTGTGGAGGAGCGTGGGGAAGGCTGTGACGCTCTTGTTATGCGGGGGGCGCCCTCTTGGGCGTGGGGCGGACGATCGGAGCATTTCGGTGTGCCGGTCGGTGACGGTTGTGTGTTCGCATGCTGAGAACGCGCTGATCCGGGTTCGTGGCGGGGAGCGGAAGCCGTCGTCGCGGTGTCGGTGAGATGTGCCGCCGGGGGCGTGGTGCGGGGTGCCGCGCGGTGCGGGCATTGCTTCGTTACGGCACAGGTAACCGACTGTTACCGCGGCGTGAGGTGGTCGTGGGTGTGCCGGGCGGGTGAAGTGCGTTTGCGGGCGCGCCGGTTGGGGTGACAGAGGGCACTCAGGGTGGTCCACGGATCGTGCGGGCAGGCACCGCTGAAGAGAAGGCTTTGCTGTTGCTGTGCTGTCTTGTTGCTGATGAGCAGGTCGAGGTGGGGGAGCCTGATCGCGGGCGGCGGTGCGGCGCAGTCGTATACGGAGATGCGTACGGTGACCGGCCGCGGATTTCCGGCCCTTACTGTCAGTGGCAGCCGGGGTGTGATGGTGGCCCTCAACTGGGTTGGTCCGGCGCTTACTTGGCGGACGGTGACGGGGGTGCCGCGGGCGATGCCGATCTCGAAGCGGAAGGTGGCGGGGCCGGGTCCGCGGCCTCGTGGCGGAGGGTCGTGACGCCGGCGGGCCAGGGGTGGGGGTTCGGCGTGGTGTCGGTGGGCTGCGCGGGGCGCGGGCGAGGAGGCCGGCGGTTGCGGTCGCGACGATGATCAAGGTTTTGGTGAAGATTCGGTGTGCGCGCGGGAGTGCGGCCCAACGGGCGCGGAGGTGGGAGGGGTTCGACCTCGGAACGTCGGTGGGCGGGTCCTGATGGGGGCCGTCGGCTTCTTGGCGGCGGTACGGCTCGACGGGCCCGATGCCGGTCGTGTCTCACGCCAGGACGGAGGACGCGGCTCCGCCGACAGGCGGTGCGGGGTGGGGGTTCGGCCGCGGTGGCGGGGGTTGCGCCCGTGGGTGTTCCGGCAGGTCGGGGCTGACCTGCTCGTCGGGCGCAGGGTGTGATCGCCGGGCGAAGGCACGCTCACCGGGCTGAGCCGCGTCGCCCGGGGGAGGCGGCGCCGGGTGTACGGCCTCGGACCGGCCCGTGTGCTCGCGTGGGCCGGGTCCTGGTGGCCGGTGGTCCGCCGGGTGTCAGCTCTGGGGCGCGTCCTTGAGGATGCAGGTGAGCCGGGCGCTGCAGACGCGCTTGCCGTCCTCGTCGCTGATGGCGATCTCGTACGTCGCCGAGGTGCGCCCCCGGTGGACGGGTGTGGCCACGCCGGTGACGAGGCCGGAGCGCGCGCCGCGGTGGTGGGTGCAGTTCAGGTCGACGCCGACGGCGATCTTGGAGATGCCGCCATGGAGCATGGCGCCGACGGAGCCGATGGTCTCGGCGAGGACGGCGGAGGCTCCTCCGTGCAGGAGGCCGTAGGGCTGCGTGTTGCCCTCCACCGGCATGGTGGCCACGACGCGCTCCGCGGAGGCCTCGGTGATCTGGACGCCCATGCGGTTGCCGAGGTGGCCGGCGGAGAAGAGGGCGGGCAGGTCGACGCCGAGCGCGGTGTACTCGTCGAGGACCTCTTGCGGGAACTTCGGGGTGTGCTGCTCGCCCATGGGGCCCGGCTCCGTTCGTCGTGGACCACTTCGTCGTGGTTTCTCCTGCTGAGCGAACGCTCAGTCGGTCGTCGATTGTTCCAGACGGACGACGACGGATTTGCTGGCGGGGGTGTTGCTGGTGTCGGCGGTCGCGTCGAGAGGGACCAGGACGTTGGTCTCCGGGTAGTAGGCGGCCGCGCAGCCCCGGGCGGTCGGGTAGTGCACGACGCGGAAGCCGGGCGCGCGCCGTTCCACTCCGTCCTTCCACTCGCCGACCAGGTCGACGTACGAGCCGTCCGCCACGTCCAGGGCGCGGGCGTCCTCGGGGTTGACGAGGACGACGCGGCGGCCGTTCTTGATGCCCCGGTATCGGTCGTCGAGTCCGTAGATGGTGGTGTTGTACTGGTCGTGCGAGCGCAGGGTCTGCAGCAGCAGGCGGCCCTCGGGGAGTTCGGGGTACTCGACGGGCGCAGCGGTGAAGTTGGCCTTGCCGGTGGCCGTGGGGAAGCGGCGTTCGTCGCGCGGGGCGTGCGGGAGGGCGAAGCCGGCCGGGTCGGCGACGCGCGCGTTGAAGTCCTGGAAGCCGGGGATCACGCGCGCGATGCGGTCGCGGATGCTCGCGTAGTCCTTCTCGAACTCCTCCCAGGGGGTCGTGCTGCGCTCCCCGAGGACCCTGCGGGCGAGGCGGGCCACGATGGCGGGCTCGGACAGCAGATGGGGGCTCGCGGGCTCCAGGCGGCCCCGTGAGGCGTGCACCATGCCCATGGAGTCCTCGACGGTCACGAACTGTTCGCCGCCGCCCTGGAGGTCGCGCTCGGTGCGTCCGAGGGTGGGCAGGATGAGGGCGCGGGCTCCGGTGACGGCGTGCGAGCGGTTGAGCTTGGTGGAGACGTGCACGGTCAGCCGGGCGCGGCGCATGGCCGCCTCGGTGACCTCGGTGTCGGGGGACGCGGAGACGAAGTTGCCGCCCATGGCGAAGAAGACCTTGGCGTCGCCGTCGCGCAGGGCGCGGATGGCCCGTACGACGTCGTAGCCGTGTTCGCGGGGCGCGGTGAAGCCGAACTCCTTCTCCAGGGCGTCGAGGAAGGCGGGGGCGGGGCGCTCGAAGATGCCCATGGTGCGGTCGCCCTGCACGTTCGAGTGGCCGCGGACCGGGCAGACGCCCGCGCCGGGGCGGCCGATGTTGCCGCGCAGCAGCAGGAAGTTGACGACTTCCCGGATGGTCGGCACGGAGTGCTTGTGCTGGGTGAGGCCCATGGCCCAGCACACGATGGTGCGCTTCGAGGCGAGGACCATGCTCAGGGCCTCGTCGATCCGGTCGCGGGTGAGGCCGGTCGCGGTGAGGGTCTCGTCCCAGTCGGCTTCGCGGGCGGCCCGGGCGAAGTCCTCGAACCCGTGGGTGTGCTCGGCGACGAACGTCTCGTCGACGGCGCCCTCGGTGTCGAGGACGAGTTTGTTCAGCAGGCGGAAGAGGGCCTGGTCGCCGCCGAGGCGGATCTGGAGGAAGAGGTCGGTGAGAGCGGCGCCCTTGATCATGCCCTGGGGGGTCTGCGGGTTCTTGAAGCGTTCCATGCCCGCTTCGGGGAGCGGGTTGACCGTGATGATCCTCGCGCCGTTCGCCTTGGCCTTCTCCAGGGCCGACAGCATGCGGGGGTGGTTCGTGCCCGGGTTCTGCCCGGCGACGATGATCAGGTCCGCCTGGTAGAGGTCGTCGAGCAGGACGCTGCCCTTGCCGATGCCGATGGTCTCGTTGAGGGCCGAGCCGGACGACTCGTGGCACATGTTCGAGCAGTCGGGCAGGTTGTTCGTACCGAGTTCGCGGGCGAACAGCTGGTACAGGAACGCGGCCTCGTTGCTGGTGCGGCCCGAGGTGTAGAAGAGGGCCTCGTCGGGGGAGCCGAGCGCCGCGAGTTCCTCGGCGACGATGTCGAAGGCGCGGTCCCAGCCGATGGGCTCGTAGTGGTCGGCGCCCTCGGGGAGGTACATGGGGTGGGTGAGACGGCCCTGCTGGCCGAGCCAGTAGCCGCTGCGGACCGCGAGGTCGGAGACGGGATGCGCGGCGAAGAAGTCCGGGGTGACCCGGCGCAGGGTGGCCTCCTCGGCGACCGCCTTCGCGCCGTTCTCGCAGAACTCCGCGGTGTGCCGGTGCTCCGGCTCGGGCCAGGCGCAGCCCGGGCAGTCGAAGCCGTCCTTCTGGTTGACGCGCAGCAGGGTGAGCGCGGTGCGGCGCACGCCCATCTGCTGCTGGG
This sequence comes from Streptomyces sp. NPDC002580, assembly GCF_042889485.1. Lineage (NCBI taxonomy): Bacteria > Bacillati > Actinomycetota > Actinomycetes > Kitasatosporales > Streptomycetaceae > Streptomyces > Streptomyces sp. NPDC002580. Next base: position 1,225,455 of record NZ_JBIAQZ010000001.1, read on the forward strand.
CGATGCGCAGGGTGTGCCCGATGGCGGGGAGTCCGGCCGCCGCGTGCTTAGGTTCGGCTACCTGCGGTGCGTCCTGGACCGGATCGCTGCTGGGCGGCTTGCTGGCCATCGCTGAACCCCTTCGCGTGCGCACCTCGTCGTGCGTTCGTTTCGTATGCCATCGATTTTTGCACGGCCGGCTTCCGGCGGCCGGGCCGGGCCGTGGGATTTCCGGCGGGGGGAGGGCGGGGCGGGCCGGGACGGCTCTCGATGTCAGTGGGGCGTGGCAGGATCGGGGGCGTGGCAGAAACAGCATCGAAGAAGACCGAGAACACCGCAGGTACGGGCCGTCCGCGCCTGATGCTCATGGACGGGCACTCGCTCGCCTACCGCGCGTTCTTCGCGCTGCCCGCGGAGAACTTCACCACCGCGACGGGGCAGCCGACGAACGCCATCTATGGTTTCGCGTCGATGCTGGCGAACACGCTGCGCGACGAGGCGCCCACGCACTTCGCGGTGGCGTTCGACGTCTCGCGCAAGACCTGGCGTTCCGAGGAGTTCCCCGAGTACAAGGCGAACAGGTCGAAGACCCCGGACGAGTTCAAGGGCCAGGTCGAGCTGATCGGCGAGGTGCTGGACGCGATGCACGCGCAGCGGTTCGCGGTGGACGGCTTCGAGGCCGACGACATCATCGCGACGCTGGCCACGCAGGCCGAGGCCGAGGGCTTCGACGTGCTGATCGTCACCGGCGACCGTGACTCCTTCCAGCTGGTGTCCGAGCACACGACGGTGCTGTACCCGACGAAGGGCGTCTCCGAGCTGACCCGGTTCACCCCGGAGAAGGTCTTCGAGAAGTACGGGCTGACACCGGCCCAGTACCCCGACTTCGCGGCGCTGCGCGGCGACCCGTCGGACAACCTGCCCGGCATTCCCGGGGTCGGCGAGAAGACGGCCGCGAAGTGGATCAACCAGTTCGGTTCGTTCGCGGAGCTGGTCGAGCGGGTCGACGAGGTCAAGGGCAAGGCCGGGCAGAACCTGCGCGACCACCTGGAGGCGGTGAAGCTCAACCGCCGTCTCACCGAGATGGTGAAGGACGTCGAGCTGCCCCGGACGGTCACCGACCTGGAGCGGGCGGCGTACGACCGTACGGCGCTCGCGATGGTCCTGGACACCCTGGAGATCCGTAACCCCTCGTTGCGCGAGCGGCTTCTGGCCGTGGACCCGGGGGCCGGGGAGGCGGAGGAGACGCGGCCGGTCGTCGAGGGCGTCGAGATCGACGGCGTGGTGCTGGGCGCGGGCGAGCTGGAGCCGTGGCTCGCCGAGCACGGCACGTCGGTCCTGGGCGTGTCCACGGTCGACTCGTGGGCGCTGGGCACGGGCTCCGTCGCCGAGGTGGCCCTCGCGGCCGGGGCCGGCGCGGCCGTGTGGTTCGCCCCGTCGCAGCTCGACGAGTCCGACGAGAACGCGTTCGCGCGGTGGCTCGCCGATCCCGGCGCGCACAAGGTCATGCACAACGCCAAGGGTGCGATGCGGGTCTTCGCCGAGCACGGCTGGACCATCGAGGGCGTGAGCATGGACACCGCGCTCGCCGCCTACCTGGTCAAGCCGGGCCGCCGCTCCTTCGCCCTGGACGCGCTGTCCCTGGAGTACCTCGGCCGGGAACTCGGACCCGCCGCGGCGGCCGACGGCCAGCTCGCGTTCGGCACGGACGAGCAGGCCGAGGCCGACGCGCTGATGACGCAGGCCCGCACGATCCTCGACCTGGGCGAGGCGTTCGGGGAGAAGCTCCAGGAGGTCGGCGCGGCCGACCTGCTGCGTGACATGGAGCTGCCCACGTCCAGTCTGCTGGCCCGCCTGGAGCGGCACGGCATCGCCGCGGACCGCGCGCATCTGGAAGCCATGGAGCAGATGTTCGCGGGGGCCGTGCAGCAGGCCGTGAAGGAGGCGCACGCGGCCGCCGGGCACGAGTTCAACCTCGGCTCGCCCAAGCAGCTCCAGGAAGTCCTCTTCGGCGAGCTGGCCCTGCCGAAGACCAAGAAGACGAAGACGGGCTACACGACGGACGCGGACGCCCTGGCCTGGCTGGCGACGCAGACCGAGAACGACCTGCCCGTGATCATGCTCCGGCACCGGGAGCAGGCCAAGCTGCGCGTCACCGTCGAGGGTCTGATCAAGTCGATCGCCGACGACGGTCGCATCCACACCACCTACAACCAGACGGTCGCGGCGACCGGCCGGCTGTCGTCGACCGATCCGAACCTGCAGAACATCCCGGTCCGCACGGACGAGGGCCGCGCGATCCGCCGCGGGTTCGTGGTCGGTGAGGGCTTCGAGTCCCTCATGACCGCGGACTACAGCCAGATCGAACTGCGGGTGATGGCCCATCTGTCGGAGGACGAGGGCCTGCTGGAGGCGTTCACCTCGGGCGAGGACCTGCACACCACCGTCGCCTCCCAGGTGTTCTCCGTGGAGCGGTCCGCGGTCGACGCCGAGATGCGCCGCAAGATCAAGGCGATGTCGTACGGCCTCGCCTACGGACTGTCGGCGTTCGGCCTGTCCCAGCAGCTGAACATCGAGGCGGGCGAGGCCCGCGGGCTGATGGACACGTACTTCGAGCGGTTCGGCGGCGTACGGGACTATCTGCGCCGGGCGGTCGACGAGGCCCGGGCGACCGGTTACACGGCGACGCTCTTCGGGCGCCGCCGCTATCTGCCGGACCTCAACAGCGACAACCGGCAGCGCCGCGAGGCGGCCGAGCGCATGGCGCTCAACGCGCCCATCCAGGGCACGGCCGCCGACATCGTCAAGATCGCGATGCTGAACGTGGACCGGGCGCTGCGCGAGGCGAACCTCACGTCCCGCATGCTCCTCCAGGTCCATGACGAAATCGTGCTGGAGATCGCCCCCGGCGAGCGGGAGAGGACCGAGGAACTGCTGCGCCACGAGATGGCGTCCGCGGTCCGGCTCCGCGCCCCGCTGGACGTCTCGGTCGGCTCCGGCCCGGACTGGGAGTCCGCGGCGCACTAGGTCAGGCCCTTGGCCCTGAGTTCCGCTTTCGGCCGTCCGGCCCGGGCCCCGCACCGTGAGGTGCGGGGCCCGCGTCCGTCGGCGCCGGGAGCGGACCTTCACCCGCGTGGCTCTCGCGGAGGAGCACCGCGCGGCGGGACCCCGTAAGGATGCGGGCATGGGTATACGCACGCTCCACCGCCGAACGGCCATGGCCGCGACCGTGGCGGTCGCGACCGCCAGGGTGACCGCGGCCGTCGTCCCGGTGCTGTTCCCGCCGGTGCCCGCGGTCGCCGCGCGAGCGAGCACCGCCCGGCTGCCCGCGGCCGACCGTTCCCCGTACAACCCCGGCCGCACCGCCCGGGACAGCGCCCCCTACGGCCCCGGTCCCGGCTTCGCCGGCCTGACGCCCCCCGAGCTCGCCGACGGAGCCGGCCGAAGGCGCGTCCGAAGCCTCGGCGTGTTCACCGGCCCCTTCCGCACCCACCGCGTCCTCGTCCTCTCGTACGACAATCCGAGGACGGTGGCGGTGAGGGTGACCGGGGTCCGCGCGATCGAGCGCATCGCCCGGGCCGTGCACCAGGGCCTCGGCCGCCGACGCGGCCCGTGCCGGGGCGGCGCCCCAGAGCCCTGGGTCAGCGAGCCGTAGGACGGCTCGGCTCCGCACGGGACGCCGCCGGGCCCGGGCGGACCGGAGCGGGACGCCACACCCTGACCGCGACGGCGTACGCGCCGAGGCCGAGGACCAGCCCCGCACCCCCGCCGAAGCACAGCGTCGGAACCAGCTCCCACGGCTTCGCGGCGGACCCCTGGTACGCCCACCAGCGCAGCGCCCGCTGCACCGCTCCCACCAGCGCGCAGCATCCGATCACCGCACCGGCCAGCCACCGGTCGGCGGCGGACAGGACCGGGACCCCCACCACCGGGCCGTCCGGAGTGCGGCGCAGCGCGAGCACCACGAAGCTCACGATCACCACCGCGGCCACCGCCGAGCTGCCGTACTGGACCTGCCAGTAGAGCGGCGAGCCCGCCACGTCCCGCCCGAGGACGGGAAGGAGGCGCGTCCCCCACCGGTCGTGATGCGTGAACGCGTCCCACACCACATGCGTCAGGGCGCCCAGGGCCGCGGAGACGTACCACCACAGGACCACCGGCGCGCGCACCGGCTCGCGCGGGCTCCCGCAGCGCAGAAGCAGGGCCGTGCGCCCCTGTCGCGCGGGGGGCATCAGTGCCACCAACGGCTCACGCACCACCAGCCAGGCGCTCGCCAGCGCCCAGGCGATGAGCACGTCGACGGTGAACACTCCGGTGAACGCGTGGGTGAAGGCGCCGAACTCCATCGCCCCGGGCAGCGCGCTCGCCGCGTAGTAGGTCAGGTCGGGCGCGAAGGAACCCGTCACCAGGATGGCGGGAATCAATCGGCCGCGACCGCTTCCGTCACCGCGCACGGCGGGAAGTACGGCCGCGGCGTGACTGAGGGTGAAGGGCAAGTCGTCTCCCTGCGGCAGCTGTTGGCCGGGTATGTCCGGCCGGTTGATCACTGGCGGCCAGTATCGCGGGACGTCGGCTCATGGCCAACTGGTGAATACCGGGCGCGAACGGGTCCCCGGACGAAGGAAGTTGTCGTAGGGTCACCTGGGTCGCCATGCCCGGGGGAGCGTGGCCCGGAAGCGGCGAAGACACTGGGACAGGGGAGACGGCGGGCTCGGCCCGTCGTCCGTGGGAGGGGTTCACTCAATGGCGGCGCAATTCGGCAGGAGGCTGCGCAAGGGCGCGGCAACCACCGCTGTGGCTGCGGTCGCGGTCGCGGCTCTGTCCGCTTCCCAGGCCCCCGGAGTGAGCGCCGACGACCACGGCAGACGGACGACCGGCGCCGACGCGGGCCAGGACGCGACAGACCCGGGCGGCCACGGCACGGCGTCCGGCAACTCGCGCTACTACACGGACCTTCCGCCGCTGCAGAGCCCGAACCCCGCCCCGACCGTGGGGAGCGGCACGCCCGCCGCGACGGGCGCGGCCGAGGCGGGCATCCCCGCGACCGTCCTCGACGCCTACAAGCAGGCCGAGGCGTCGCTGCGCGAGTCCAAGCCCACCTGCAACCTGCCCTGGCAGCTGCTGGCCGCCATCGGCAAGGTCGAGTCGGGCCAGGCCCGCGGCGGCCGCGTCGACGCGAACGGCACCACCCTGTCGCCGATCCTCGGCCCGGTCCTCAACGGCAACGGCTTCGCCAGCATCAAGGACACCGACAACGGCGTCTTCGACGGCGACAGCTCGTACGACCGCGCGGTGGGCCCCATGCAGTTCATCCCCTCCACCTGGGAGTGGGCGGGCCGCGACGGCAACGGCGACGGCGCGAAGGACCCCAACAACATCTACGACGCGGCGCTCGCCGCCGGGCACTACCTGTGCCGCTTCGACCATGACATGACGGTCCAGTCGCAGCTGAACGCCTCGATCCTCAGCTACAACAACTCGACGGAGTACCTCAACACCGTCCTGTCGTGGCTGCAGTACTACCGCAAGGGCACGCACGAGGTGCCGGACGGCACCGGCACGCTGCCCTCGAACAACAGCGACGGCACGACCACGCCGAGCCCGACTCCCACACCGCCCGTGCAGCCGTCACCCCCGAGCAGCCCGAGGCCGGGCGGCGGCCCGACGAGCCCCGCCCCGAAGCCGCCCACCACCCCCAAGCCGCCGACCACCCCGAAGCCGCCGGCCACCCCGCCCCCGACGAGCCCGCCGGCCACCACGCCGACACCCACCGAGACGGTGGACCACCTCACGGACGCGGACACCGGAAGCCTCACGGCGACGGCCGGGGACACCTTCGCGCGGAAGATCGCCGTACGGACCGAGGACGACGCGGACAAGGCCGTGGCCAAGGTCCGCGTGCGCTTCACCGTCATCGGTGACACGGACGCCGCCTTCACCGGCGGCGAGAACGTCGCCACGGTCGTCACCGACGCCAAGGGCACGGCCACCGCGCCCGCCCTCGTGGCGGGTGAGAAGACCGGCGACTTCACGGTCCGCGTCACCGTCGTGGGCCGCGTCCTGTCCGGCCTCGACTACAAGGCGACCGTCACCGCGCGCCAGGCCGACGCCCTGGCCCGCACCGCCGACACCGCGCAGACCTGCGTCCCCGGCGGCGAGTTCGCCGACCAGATCGAGCTGAAGGCCACCTACAAGGGCGCCGTCGCGGGCAAGGTCGCCGCGACGGCGACCCTGATCAAGTCCGCCGACGACACAGGCGAGAACGACAAGGGCCCCTACTTCAAGGACGCGGACGGCAAGCCCGTACGCACCCTCGCGGCCCTCGCCACGGACGCGGACGGCCTCCTGAAGCTGCCGAAGCTGTACGCCGACGACACCACCGGCACCTTCCTGCTCCGTATCACCACCACGGGCGGCGCGACGCTGACCGTCGAACTGACGGTGGCCGCCGCTTCGTAGACCCAAGCCGCCACCGCGCGGCCCGTGCGCGCCTTCGGGGCGCCCCTCCGTCCACGGCGGAGGGGCGCCCCGAAGGCATGTGCGCACGTGTTCTCATCTCGCCCCGCCGTTGCTACGGTGCCGGACCTGACGATGTATCAGTTCCTGGTCCTCGGGAGGCCCGCATGCGCGCCCTCATCGCCGCCGCGACCGGTCTCGCCGCGGCCCTCGCACTGGTCCTGACCCTGACGGCCATGGGCTCACCGGCCGGCCACACCTCACCGAAGCCGATGCTGACCACCGTCCCCAAACACCCCTGACACGCACCGGGAGGGCCGTCGAGATGCGCCGCAAGGCAAGCCTGATCCTGCTCGCGCTCGCCGTGTTCTTCACGGCGCTGTCCCCGCTGCTGCGCTGGTACGCCTTCCCCCGCCTGGCCAAGGTCCCGGCGAACCAGTACCAGGACATGGTCCTGGAGGCGAAGAACGCGACCCTCCTGGACTACGGCTCCATGAAGGCCGAGAAGGTCTCCAAGGTCACCGTCGTACAGACCCTCAAGGGCAACGTGGAGGCCTCCGAGAAGATCGAACGGACCGCGGGCCGCGACGTCGTCGTCTGGGACTCCCTCTCCTACGTCCAGGGCCCCGACGGAAAGATGGTCTCCAAGCTCCCCGAGCGCTACATCTTCGACGCCCACACCCAGGACCCCGTCCACGCCACCGGCGAGTCCGTCGACGGCGACCCCGTCACCCGTGAGGGCATCGAGTTCAAGTGGCCCTTCCGGACGGAGAAACGGGACTACGAGTACTTCGACGCGCAGACCCGCACCTCCGCGCCCATCCACTACAAGGACACGCGGACCTTCCGGGGCGTCGAGGTCTACTACTTCGAGCAGACCGTCCCCTGGACGAAGGTGCAGTTCCCCAAGATCATGCCCGTCAAGGGCGTCACCCGGGAGTACGTCGCCAGGACCGGCACCACCCGCTGGTACACGACCGTCCGCAGGTTCTGGGTCGAACCCGTCACCGGAGCCCCCGTCTACGGCGAGGAGATCCACAAGGAGGAGCTGCGCGGCGGCACCCTCCTGGGGGACCGGGACAAGGTGACCGCCTTCGCCGGACACGTGAAGATGCGCGAGGACTACATCAGGAGCACCGTCGACCTGGTCAAGTCCAACCGCACGCTCGTCCTGATGATGACCTCCTACCTCCCCTGGGGCTTCCTGCTCCTGGGCGCGGCCCTGCTGGCCCTCTCGCTCTGGCTGGAGGCCCGCGGCCGCCGGCCGGGCGACCCGGCACCCACCCCGGCCGCCGACCCCGAGCCCGTCAGCGCCTGAGCCGCGCGTTCGTGTACCGCGTCGCCTCCGCGGCCGCCGGGTCCTCCGGCCACGGATGCTTGGGATACCGGCCGCGCAGCTCCGCCCGCACGCCCTTGTAGCCGTCCTTCCAGAAGGACGCGAGATCGGCGGTGACCGCGGCGGGCCGCCCCGCCGGGGAGAGGAGATGCACCAGTACGGGCACGCCGGCGACGGCGGGCGACGCGTGCAGCCCGAACATCTCCTGAAGCTTCACCGCGAGCACCGGCTGCCCGGGGTCGGTGTAGTCGACGCGGATCCTCGACCCGCTCGGCACCTCGATCCGCTCCGGCGCCAGCTCGTCGAGCCGCGCCGCCTCCCCCGTCGCCCAGGGCAGCAGCCGGTTCAGCGCCTGCCCGGCGTCGATCCGGGCCAGGTCCGCCCGCCGCCGCGCACGGCTCAGCTCCGGCTCCAGCCACTCCTCCACGCGCGCGTGAAGGGCCTCGCCGGACACGTCCGGCCACGGGTCGCCGAGCCGCCCGTGAAGGAACGCGAGCCGCCGACGCAGCGCCTCGGCGTCCGGCGACCACCGCAGCAGACCGAAACCCTCCTCCCGCAGCCCCTCCAGCAGCGCCTCCCGTACGAGCCCGGGAGCCGCGTCCCGCAACGGCCGCACGGCCAGTTCCACCGCCCCCAGCCGCTCCACCCGCCGCGCGACGACATCGCCCTGGGCCCAGTGGACCTCGTCGCCCTCCGCGCGCAGGCCCGCCGCGGCCTCCCGTGCCGTCCGCTCGTCGACCACGGCCGCGAGCCGCACCCGCGCGTGCCCCCGGCCCACCGGCCGGTCCGCGACGGCCACCGCGAGCCAGGGAGCCCCGCGCAGGACGGACCCCTCGCCGACCTCGGCACGGGTCCCGCTGACCATGAGGTGGGAACCGCCCTGCGCGCGGGCGAGACGCTCCGGGAACGCCAGCGCGGCGACCAGCCCGGCGGCCCCGTCGTCCCCGGGTTCCGCCCGCACCCGGGCGCCCGCACCGGCGTCGGCACGCTCTCCGCCGTCGGGCCCAGGGGGCCTCCTCCCAGGACCCGCGCTCCGGGAGGGCGAAGAGCCGGATCCGGAGGCGGACGAAGAGGAGCCCGAGGCGGAGGAAGGGGAGGAGGCGGAGACAGCGGAGGAGATGCCGGCAGGGGAAGCAGGGGAGGAGGAAGAGTCGGCGGAGGACGCGTGACGGGGCGCCGTTCCGGCACCGGCCGCCGCGGAGCGGAGCCGGCGCGACTCCGTGCGCCAGCGCGCCGCGTAGGCGTCGCCCCCACGCCGGGCCGTGCGCCAGGCCCCGGCCAGATCGTCGCCGTACTCGCGCGGCGGCTCCTCGCTCAGCAGGGCGACCACATCGGCGGCCCGCTCCACCCCCACCACCGGAGTGGCGTCCAGCAGCGCCCGGGCGAGCCGGGGGTGCAGACCCAGTCGCGACATCCGCACACCGCGATCCGTGGCCCGCCCCGCGGCGTCGACCGCGCCCACGGCCGACAGGACGGCCCGCGCAGCCGCCATGGCCCCGCCCGGCGGCGGATCCAGCAGGGCCAGCCCCGTCGCCTCCGGGTCGCCCCAGCAGGCCGCCTGGAGAGCGAACGCCGTCAGATCGGCCACCTTGATCTCCGGCGCCGGGAACCGCGTCAGACGGCCGTCCTCCGCCTCCGTCCAGCACCGGTACACCGCGCCCGGCGCCTCACGCCCGGCCCGCCCCGCCCGCTGCCGTCCGGCCGCCTGCGAGGCCCGTACGGTCGCCAGGGCGCTCAGCCCGCGCGCGTGGTCCACCCGCGGCTCCCGCGCCAGCCCCGAGTCCACGACCACCCGCACCCCGGGAACCGTCAGCGACGACTCGGCCACCGAGGTCGCGAGGACCACCCGGCGGCGCGTGCCCGGCGCGAGCACCGCGTCCTGCGCGGCGGCCGGAGCGCGCCCGTGCACCTGCTGCACGTCGACGTCCCCGAGACCGCCGAGCTGCCCGGCGACCCGCGTGATCTCCCCGACCCCGGGAAGGAAGCACAGGACGTCACCCGGCCGCTCGGCCAGCGCCCGCCGCACCGTGGACGCCACATGCGTCAGCAGCACCGGGTCCACCCGCATGCCGTGCGGCGGCCGCACCGGACGCGTCGGCGGCGCCCACACCACCTCCACCGGGTACGACACCCCCGCCGCCTCGACGACCGGCGCGCCGCCCAGCAGCCGCGCCCAGCCCCCGGCGTCCGTCGTCGCGGACGCGGCGACCAGCCGCAGCTCGGGACGGAGCGCGGCCCGCACGTCCAGCAGGAACGCGGCCACCGTGTCGGCGTCCAGATGCCGCTCGTGGCACTCGTCGAGCACGACCACGTCGACGCCCGCCAGCTCCTGGTCCCGCTGCAACCGTTGGAGCAGGACCCCGGTCGTGACGACCTCCACCCGCGTGCGCGGTCCCACCACCCGCTCCCCGCGCACCGTGAAACCCACGCTCTCGCCGACCCGCTCGCCCAGCAGCCACGCCATCCGCCGGGCGGCGGCCCGCGCGGCGATCCGCCGCGGCTCGGCCACGACCACCCGGCGCGCCGGGCGCCCGTCGTCCAGGAGACCCGCCAGGGCCGGCGGCACCAGCGTCGTCTTCCCGGTGCCGGGGGGTGCCACCAGCACCGCGCTGCCGTGCCCCTCCAGAGCGGCGTCCAGTCCGGGCAGGGCAGTGCGTACGGGCAGCGCGTCCAGGGCGTCGTGTCGGATCACGCCCCCAGTCTCGTACGAGCGTCAAACCGGCCGCGTACGGAGTCGGCGACGGCCTTCAGCGACGGCCTTCACAGGCGCGTGGAGGGTGCGCGGGCCCGGCCACCACGAATCCCGAGGCGCACGGCCGGCACGCGCGTGTGGAGCGTGCCGGCCAGGGCGGGCCACTCGGGCACGGGTCGCCCGCCCGCGCGGGCATGCCGACGCGCGCGGGTCTCTTCCTCACTCGAAGCCGCGACCTGAAGTCCGGACGACGCTGGAAGGAAGCCCTCGACACCCGGGAGCCCCCGGAGCCCCGGAGGCTCCTGGTGTGATCCGGATCCAGGCCCGGGGAACTTTCCGGGCCCGGCCGCCGATCCCCTGGGTCAGTCCCGCTCGCACACGAAGATCGCCGTCCCCGGGATCAGGTTCCCGCGGAGCGGGGACCAGCCGCCCCACTCCTGGGTGTTCCAGGCGGGCCACTCCGGCTCGACGACGTCGACCAGGCGGAAACCGCCGGCCACCACGTCGCGCACCCGGTCACCGACCGTCCTGTGGTGCTCGACGTAGACCGCGCGGCCCTCCTCGTCCTGCTCCACGTACGGAGTGCGGTCGAAATAGGACGAGGCCACCGTCAGACCCTCGGGCCCCGGCTCGTCCGGGAACGCCCAGCGGACCGGGTGCGTCACGGAGAAGACGAAACGACCGCCCGGGCGCAGCACCCGGTGGACCTCCCGCAGCACCAGCACCGGGTCGGCGATGAACGGCAGCGCGCCGTACGCCGAGCACGCGAGGTCGAAGGAGCCGTCCGCGAACGGCAGCGCGCTCGCGTCCGCCTCCACCAGGGGCACGTCGCCCCCGATGCGCAGCGCGTGCTGGAGCTGGCGGTGGGAGAGGTCCAGGGCCACCGGACGCGCGCCCTGCCCCACCAGCCAGCGCGAACACTGCGCCGCGCCGGCGCCGATCTCCAGGACGTCCTTGCCCTTGAGGTCCTCCGGAGGGCCGAGCAGTTCGGCCTCCACCTCGTCGAGGCCCTCGGGACACCACACGAAGCGGTCGTCTCCGAGGAACGTGCCGTGCTCGATCTGGTACTCGTCCGCGTTCCGGTCCCACCAGCCCCGATTCGCCCGGGAGCTCTCGGTGAGATCCGCGTCGCGTCGGGTGGCTTCCGGTTCGATCGGTTCGGGCTCTTGGATGATCGGCTCCCTCGTCGTACTCTTCCGTCCAACCCGTCTCGGGCGTGTCACGAAAGAGGCGTCCTACTGCCCGCGTGGCCTTGTGAGACAGGTCTTGTGCCGGGATTGCGGCGATCCGCCCCGGGTGTGCGCCTTCGCGCATTGACCCTGCCCGGCTGCCCCCGTATGCTACAAGTTGCGCTGCGGGCCTGCGCTCCTCAGACGTAGCAGGCTGTGCTCGCATCTGTATGTATGTCCCTCGGTTCTTCGAGGCGCCTCCGGCTTTTCGCCGGGTTGGGCGCTTCGTCGGCTGTCCGGCTTGTACAGAGCGAAACGGGCTCCCGGCGTAAGCAGTACCTACGACTCACTGTCCGTACCGGAGCCCTTTCCCACATGACGAGCAGCACCGAGACCACCTCTACCACCCCGCAGGTAGCGGTCAACGACATCGGTAACGAGGAAGCATTCCTCGCCGCGATCGACGAGACGATCAAGTACTTCAACGACGGCGACATCGTCGACGGCGTCATCGTGAAGGTCGACAGGGACGAGGTCCTGCTCGACATCGGTTACAAGACCGAAGGTGTCATCCCGAGCCGCGAGCTCTCGATCAAGCACGACGTCGACCCGAACGAGGTCGTCAAGGTCGGCGACGAGATCGAAGCCCTTGTTCTCCAGAAGGAGGACAAGGAAGGCCGCCTGATCCTCTCGAAGAAGCGCGCCCAGTACGAGCGCGCCTGGGGCACCATCGAGAAGATCAAGGAAGAGGACGGCATCGTCACCGGCACCGTCATCGAGGTGGTCAAGGGTGGTCTCATCCTCGACATCGGCCTCCGTGGCTTCCTGCCGGCTTCTCTCGTCGAGATGCGCCGTGTCCGCGACCTCCAGCCCTACGTGGGCAAGGAGCTCGAGGCCAAGATCATCGAGCTGGACAAGAACCGCAACAACGTGGTCCTGTCCCGCCGTGCCTGGCTGGAGCAGACCCAGTCCGAGGTCCGTCAGACGTTCCTCACCACCCTCCAGAAGGGTCAGGTCCGCTCCGGCGTCGTCTCCTCGATCGTCAACTTCGGTGCCTTCGTGGACCTGGGTGGCGTCGACGGTCTGGTGCACGTCTCCGAGCTCTCCTGGAAGCACATCGACCACCCGTCCGAGGTTGTCGAGGTCGGCCAGGAAGTCACCGTCGAGGTCCTCGACGTCGACATGGACCGCGAGCGTGTCTCCCTGTCGCTCAAGGCGACGCAGGAAGACCCGTGGCAGCAGTTCGCCCGGACGCACCAGATCGGTCAGGTCGTCCCGGGTAAGGTCACGAAGCTCGTTCCGTTCGGTGCGTTCGTCCGTGTGGACGAGGGCATCGAGGGTCTGGTCCACATCTCCGAGCTGGCCGAGCGCCACGTGGAGATCCCGGAGCAGGTCGTCCAGGTCAACGACGAGATCTTCGTCAAGGTCATCGACATCGACCTCGAGCGTCGTCGCATCAGCCTCTCGCTGAAGCAGGCCAACGAGTCCTTCGGTGCCGACCCGGCCTCGGTCGAGTTCGACCCGACGCTGTACGGCATGGCCGCGTCGTACGACGACCAGGGCAACTACATCTACCCCGAGGGCTTCGACCCCGAGACCAACGACTGGCTCGAGGGCTACGAGTCCCAGCGTGAGGTGTGGGAGAACCAGTACGCCGAGGCGCAGACGCGCTTCGAGCAGCACCAGGCTCAGGTCATCAAGTCCCGCGAGGCCGACGCTCAGGCCGAGGCCGAGGGTGCCAGCACCTCCAGCGCGGCTCCGGCCGCCTCCGGCGGTGGCGGCGGCGGTTCGTACTCCTCGGAGTCGGACGACAACTCCGGCGCCCTGGCGTCGGACGAGGCGCTTGCCGCTCTCCGCGAGAAGCTCGCCGGCGGCCAGAGCTGAAAGCTCACCGCTAGCAAGTAGCTGAAAGAAGTGGGCCCGCACCGATTCGGTGCGGGCCCACTTTCATGCTCGGGCTCCCTTGCGGACGGTGATGGGAAGCCGGCACGACGCCGGTGGGCCCCGGCTGCCCGTCTGTCGCCGTTCGTCGCCGTGTTCGAGGCGAGCAGGGCGGTCTCCTTGTGCCGGTGCCGGTGCCGGTGCCGGTGCCGGTGCCGACGACGGGCACGGGCATGGCGACCGCGTGCCGTCCGCAGGGTTCCGCCGCAGGTCCGGGGCACGGGGGAGCAGATCGCGGTTCCGCGACGGCCAGGCCGGTGGGATCCACGGGCCGTCCGGGACGCCCCTCGCCACTCGCCGCGCTCCGAGCGCGTCCTCGTAACACGCGTGTGCTGTCCTGGTCGCGGTCCGCCGAGGTGCCCGCGTCGCCTGTCCCTGTCGCCGACGGACCGCCGCCGGTCGGCCGTCACGGCGGAGAAAACGGCGCGGGGTGGGGCGAACCGGCACGGGCGCGAGTGCGGAGCCCAGGTCGGGAATGCCGGTGCCCCGCACCACGTTGTGGAGTACGGACATGAGGAGGAGCGGTCACAGTGCTTGATCCGCAGGGTTTGTACGCATGGGAGCCGAAGGGCCTGGCCGTGGTCGACATGGCGCTCGCCCAGGAGTCGGCCGGCCTGGTCATGCTCTACCACTTCGACGGCTACATCGACGCGGGCGAGACCGGCGAGCAGATCGTCGACCGCGTGCTCGACACGCTGCCCCACCAGGTCGTGGCCCGCTTCGACCACGACCGGCTCGTGGACTACCGGGCCCGCCGTCCGCTGCTGACGTTCAAGCGCGACCGCTGGACGGAGTACGAGGAGCCGACCCTCGAGGTGCGGCTCGTCCAGGACGCCACGGGAGCGCCGTTCCTGCTGCTGTCCGGACCCGAACCGGACACCGAGTGGGAGCGTTTCGCCGCCGCCGTCCAGCAGATCGTGGAACGGCTCGGCGTCCGCCTCTCCGTCAACTTCCACGGCATTCCCATGGGCGTCCCGCACACGCGCCCCGTCGGCCTCACCCCGCACGGCAACCGCACCGACCTGGTGCCCGGCCACCGCAGCCCCTTCGACGAGGCGCAGGTCCCCGGAAGCGCCGAGTCCCTCGTCGAGTACCGCCTCATGGAGGCCGGACACGACGTGCTGGGAGTCGCCGCGCACGTGCCCCACTACATCGCGCGCTCGCCGTACCCGGACGCGGCGCTGACGGTCCTGGAATCCATCACGGCCGGGACCGGTCTCGTCCTTCCCGGCATCGCGCACGGCCTGCGGACCGAGGCGCACCGCACCCAGACCGAGATCGACCGGCAGATCCAGGAGGGCGACGAGGAACTCGTCGCCCTCGTCCAGGGACTTGAGCACCAGTACGACGCCGCCGCGGGCGCCGAGAGCCGCGGCAACATGCTCGCGGAACCGGTGGAGATCCCCTCGGCGGACGAGATCGGCCAGGAGTTCGAGCGATTCCTGGCGGAGCGCGAAGGCGACGCCTGACGTCCCTCCGCGCCTCCCGTGCTCCCTGACGGACACCCTGTCAGCGGCAGGCCCTAAGCTGCGGGACATGCTGAAGGTGGGCCTGACCGGTGGAATCGGCGCCGGCAAGAGCGAAGTGTCACGGCTGCTCGTCGAGCACGGGGCGGTGCTGATCGACGCGGACCGGATCGCGCGGGAGGTCGTCGCGCCCGGAACTCCCGGGCTGGCGGCGGTCGTCGACGCCTTCGGTGAGGACGTGCTCACCCCGGACGGAAGCCTGGACCGGCCGAGACTCGGCTCGATCGTCTTCGCCGACCCGGAGAAGCTCGCCGCCCTCAACGCGATCGTGCACCCGCTGGTCGGAACCCGCTCGCGCGCACTGGAGGACGCCGCTCCCGAGGACGCCGTCGTGGTCCACGACGTGCCGTTGCTCGCGGAGAACGGCCTGGCCCCGCTGTACGACCTCGTGATCGTCGTCGACGCCCGCCCCGAGACCCAGCTCGACCGCCTCGTCCGCCTGCGCGGCATGACCGAGGGGGACGCCCGCGCCCGCATGGCCGCCCAGGCCCCGCGCGACAAGCGCCTCGCGATCGCGGACATCGTCATCGACAACGACGTACCCCTGGAAGACCTGGAGCGTCGCGTCGGGGACGTATGGGCCGACCTCGCGGCCAGAGCCCGGGGGCCCCAGGAATAGCGCCCCTCGCGAGGGGCGTTGAACCCATGCAGCGAGGGAAGGACTCTGCCGTGCCCGAGACCAGCGGACCGACCGGACGTACTCCGGAGACGCACGTCATCGACTTCCGAGCCGCCGAGCAACTGCTCGCCGCGCGGGACCCGCGGGGCGCGGTGAAGCTGCTCGACCCTGTCATCGCCGCGCACCCGGAGAACACCGCGGCCCGGCTGCTGCGCGCCCGCGCCTTCTTCGCCGCCGCACAACTGCGCCCCGCCGAGCTGGAGTTCACGATCGTCCTGGAGCGCGAGCCGGACAACGCGTTCGCGCACTTCGCACTCGCCCGGACCTACGAACGCCAGCGACGACCCGAGCAGGCGAAGCGCCACTTCAGACTGGCGGCCGCACTCGACCCGACGCCGCAGTACCTGCAAGCGGCACGGTTCGATTCCTAGCGGCTCCGACCGGGGGCTGCGGAAGTGCTGGGGGAGCGTTACGGAACGCAGGGGGCGCAACGCGGGCGCGTGGCCTGGCGGCGTCCGGACCGGGCCGGGTGTTCACGCCTCCCCGCCCACCGTGTCACCGAAGCGGCCGACGTTCGTTCTGATCAGGGGTGCGACGGCCTGGACGGCCGCCGGCGCTCCGGCGGCCGGTGCGAGAACCGGTCGTCCACGGGCTCGTACGGCGGGACGTCACGGCCCGGCTGATAGTGCGGGCCCTGCCTGATGTGCCGGAGGATCACGGTCATGTCCACGATGGCGACCACCCACAGCAGGCCGCACGCCGCGGCCCAGCCCGGCCGCGCCACCAGGATGAACGCGACCGTCCCGACAATGGCCCAGATCAGACCCCAGACACTCAGCCAGAGCCGCATCCGAAGAGCACTGCGCGCTGTCATCGGTTCACTGCCCGTACGCATCAGGATCACCACTCCTACGGTGAAACGTACTCTTCGTGGTGCACGTTCACCAAGGGAGAGCGGTCCGGACGACGACCGCGGGGGGAGGCGACCGTGCTGCTGAAAGCCCTGCGCGAGGACGCGAGGCTCGCCGAGTGGCTGAGGAGCCTGGAGTACGAGGAGACCGACCCGCGGCCGGCGGTGCTCCCTGACGCCGACGAGCTGCCCGACGTCCTGCTCGACCTGTCCGTGGCCCATGAGCACATCAACGAACTCGTCGCCCTGCGCGCCCGGTTGGCCGCGGACCCGGAGGCCATGAGCCTCCTCGGGCGCTGTGTCACCCGCTTCGTCCGGGACATGGGCGAGATCGGCAAGGGCTGGGAACCGCCCGCTTTCCCCGCGACGACCGGGGCACTCGGGCGCTGCTTCCATCTGTACGTCTTCATCGCGGCGCTCCCGTCCGTCCGCGCCCATCACCGCGAACGCGGTGTCCCGGACGACGTCTCCCGGCGCACACTCGCCGACCTCGGCCGGCACGTGTCCGTGCACCACAGGAGAGTGGGCGGCCCCGGACTGTTGTTCCCCTGGTGGATCGCCCTGCATTTCCACGGCGAGCTGTTCCAGCTGGGCCGGCTCCAGTTCCAGCGGGCGCTGCTGGGACGCCGTACGAGCCGTGCCGTCTCGGCGGCGGGCCTGGACCAGGGCCCCGGCGACCCCTGCCTGAGTCTGCACATCGCCGACTTCCGCGGCCCGCTCTCCCCGTCCGCGTGCGACCGTTCGCTCACCCTCGCCCGGGAGTTCTTCGCCCGCCACTACCCCGACGAGCGCTACAAGACAGCCGTCTGCAATTCCTGGCTGCTCGACCCACAGCTGAAGCGGTACCTGCCCGCCGACTCCAACATCGTTCGTTTCCAGGACCGCTTCCATGTCGAGAGCGGGGAGACGAACCCAGACGACTCGGTTCCCATCGGCTTCGTCTTCGGCGATCCCGATGTCCCGCTCGGTGAACTGCCGCGGCGCAACAGCGTCGAACGCGCGGTGGTGGACCACCTGCGGGCCGGCGGACACTGGTACGGCGGACGCGGTTGGTTCGAGCTGTAGTCGGGGATCCCCGGCTGGTGCTGGTGCTGGTGCTGGTGCTGGTGCTGGTGCTGGTGCCGGTGGCGGTGCCGGAACTGGAACCGGTGCGGATACGGCTGTGGATCGGACGGGCCCGCCTCGAACAAGCCACCCGGACGAGTGACCCTGAACGGGAACAGGCCTACGGAACCCGTCCGTTGGACGGGTATGAGGACCGAAAAGCGTCAGGGACACGAGGGCACGGGCCCCGGTGCCATCACACCGGACGGCTGCGCCGTCGAGCTCTACACCCGCCTGCCCGTCGGAGCAGAACCGGACATCATCACCTCCGCCGTGCCCGCCGCCTCGCACATCCTGGAACTGGGCAGCGGCGTCGGGCGGATCACCCACCCGCTCCTGGAGCTCGGCTTCACGGTCACGGCGGTGGACGAGTCCGCCGAAATGCTGGAGCACGTCCACGGGGCGCGCACGATACCCAGCACCATCGAGGACCTCGACCTCGGTGAGACGTTCGACGTGGTGCTGCTGCCGTCGTTCCTCATACACACCGGAGACGTCCGGGTGCGCGGGGCGCTGCTGGACACCTGCGTCCGTCATGTCGCGGACGACGGCTGTGTGCTGATCCAGCGCGAGGGCGCGGACTGGCACACCGACGTGCCCCGCGAGCGCGTCGACCCGTCCGGCTTCGTCGTACGCATCCTGTCCAGCGAGCCCGTCGGAGACGGTGTCGACCGCGTACACGCTGAATACGTGTTCCCGGACGCCACCTGGACCCAGACGTTCCTGTCCCGCGCCTTGACGAGAGACGGTTTCGAGGAGGTGCTGGAGGAGGCGGGGCTGAAGGTGGACCGGTACCTGACGGACGACGGGGTGTGGGTGAGGGCAGTGAAGGGGTGAGCCCGTTCGCGGCCGGGGGAGGGGCGGGGCGGGGGAGGGGGGAGGGGGCACCCCCAGCGGCGAAATTCCCTTTCACACCGATGAGTTGGCGACCGTCCCCAGGTCTACCTCTGTGAAAGCCGTACCCACCGCTTCACACAGGAGACTCTCGTGTCCGAGACCACCGCCCCTCTCGCCGGCACCACCCCGGCCGCCGTTCGATCCCGCCGCGCCCGTATCTCCTTGACCGCCCTGCAGATCGTCCTCGGTCTCTTCTACGCGATCGCGAGCGCCCTTCCCAAGCTGATCGCGCACCCGTCGGCGGTGGAGTCGTTCGACAGGCTGGGCTGGGGGCACACGGGCATGTACATCATCGGCGCGCTCGAACTCGCCGGGGGCATCGCCCTGTTGATCCCGCTGCTGGACTCGGTGGCGGCGGTGGCGCTCAGCGCGTTGATGGTCGGCGCGTTCGTCGTCAACATCACCGTCGTGCACGGCCCGTACGCGGCGACCCCGCTCGTCCTGATGCTGCCGCTCGCGCTGATCGCCTGGGCCCGGCGGGGTCACACGACCGAACTGCTCGCCCTGGTGCGCCGGCGGGTGGGGCGCCAGGGGTGACGACGGGAGAAGGACGAAGGGCTCCCCCGGGACCGGGGGAGCCCTCGACGTCGTACAGACGGCCTTCGGGCCGGCGGAGCGTTCAGGAGGCCGAGGTGCCGGAGGAGCGCGACGAACCGGAGGAGCGGGGACCGGCCGAACGACGGGACGCCCCGGAGGCCGAGGACCGGCCCGAGCGGGTCGTCCCGGTTGCCCCGGTCGTGCCGCTGTCGGAGTCCGTTCCGGTGGCGGGACCGGCGGACCTGATGGGGCCGGCCGAGCCCGTCTCCATCCCGCGCAGGCGGTCCATCTCGCGGCGGTCCCGCTTGGTCGGGCGCCCCGTGCCCCGGTCCCGGATGCCCGCCGGAGCCACGGCCTCGCGCGGCGGAGGCGGCGGGCTGTTGTCGGTGTAGCACTCGACGGCGACGGGCGCGCCGACCCGCTTGCGGATCACGCGCTTCACGACGACGATCCGTTCCCGGCCTTCGTGTCGCAGACGAACCTCGTCGCCCACGCGGACCGAGTAAGCGGGTTTGACGCGCTCCCCGTTGACCCGAACATGCCCGCCCCGGCAGGCCGTGGCACCCATCGAGCGGGTCTTGACGAGACGGACGGACCAGATCCAGGCGTCGACCCGCACGCTCTCGCCGGCGGCGGGACCGGCTGCGGCGGCCGCCCTGGCGGCGGAAGCTGCTCCGGCCGCGCCGGAAGCCGTGGTGTCGCCGTCGACGCCGTGCGCACCGTCGGGGCTCGCGCCCGCCGCCTTCATCTCCCCGTCAGCACCCTGAGAAGCCATGCCCCGACTCTAATGCCCGCGGTCCGGCGCACCGCATGCCTTTTCCGTCGCACGGGCCACCCCGGATGCGTCGTCCCCCGAGTGCGCCGGGGCTGGCGAATGACATCGTCCGGGCGGCGGCGGACGGGACCGAGGTGGACACAGCGGCGAACGCCGAGGCGTTGGCGGACGCCCCATGACCCCCGGGGAGCTGCCGCCGGGCCCGGACACGCCGACCGCCCCGGCCCACTCGCCCCGCGCGAGGGTGCTCCGGTGACCGCCCCGACCGGCACCGAGGCACCCGGCACCGAGGAGCCGCCGCACCGGCGCGGGTTCACGTTCCCGAGTGCGCAGACCGTCCTCGCGATCGTCACGATCGCCGTGTGGGCGCTGGCGTTCCTGATCCCGGCCGGGCAGTACGCCCGCACGCCCGAGGGCAGGCCGATCCAGGGCACGTATCACCGCGTCGACTCCGGGCAGAGCTTCGTCGACCGCCTCAACGACCTCTTCCTCGCGCCCGTCAACGGCTTCTACGGAATCCTGGACGAGAAGACCGCACAGGTCGGGCCGGACTTCGCCGGTGAGCTGTACGGCAGCGCGGGCGTGTTCCTCTTCGTGCTCGCCATCGGATCGTTCATCACCGCGGTCACCATCGGCGGCGTGGCCCTCGCCAAGGTCGGCTACGACAAGTACCTCCGCTTCGTGTGGCCCCTCCTCGCGATCCTCTTCCTGCTGATCTGCGGGTTCCTGGCCCTGGGCGCGGAGATGACGCAACACCCGGCGGGTGCGGATCCGGCGCGGGCGGGGCGGTCGTACGGTGGTGATGTGCACAGCAGCGCTCCGGCGGAAGGCGCGGCCCGCTCCGCCGATCTCACGGTGCTCGACGAGCGGATCGCCGGCTGCCGGGCCTGCCCGCGGCTCGTCGCGTGGCGGGAGGAGGCGGCCGCCACCAAGCGTGCCGCTTTCACCGGCCAGCCGTACTGGGGGCGTCCGGTTCCCGGCTTCGGGCCGGCCGACGCGTCCCTCCTCCTCGTCGGGCTCGCCCCCGCCGCGCACGGCGGCAACCGGACGGGCCGGATGTTCACCGGGGACCGGTCGGGCGACGTGCTGTACGCGGCGCTGCACGATCTCGGGCTCGCCTCGCAGGCCACCTCGGTGAGCGTGGACGACGGACTGGAGCTGTACGGGGTCCGCGTCACCTCTCCGGTGCACTGCGCGCCACCCGCCAACAAGCCGACGCCCGAGGAGCGGGACACCTGCCGGCCCTGGCTCGTCAGGGAGCTGGGGCTGCTGCGGCCCACGCTGCGGACGGTGGTCGTCCTCGGGGCCTTCGGCTGGCAGGCCGCCCTGCCGGCCTTCGCGGAAGCGGGGTGGACGGTGCCCCGGCCGCGTCCGGCGTTCGCGCACGGGGCGCGGGTGACGCTCGTACGGCGGCCGGAACCGGGTGCCGGCACCGCGTCCGCGTCGGCGACCGCTTCCGAGTCCGCCGCCGGTGCTTCCGGGGTCGGCCCCGGCCCCGCTTCCGCATTCACTTCCGCTCCGGCTTCCGCTCCCGCTTCCGTAGAGCTCTTCGGGTGCTTCCACGTCAGCCAGCGGAACACCTTCACCGGGCGGCTCACCCCGGAGATGCTGAGGCGGGTCCTGGCCGGGGCCGCGGAATCCGCAGGGCTTGCGAGACGCTCCCCGTAGGCGCCCCGACGCGCTTTCCGCGCAGGTCAGGCGTGCTCGGGCCCGCTCCCCGGCGCCGATTCGGCCTCCGGGACGACGGCGGTCGCCGTGATCTCCACGAGCTGCCCGGTGTACCCGAGACAGGCCACGCCGAGCAGGGTCGAGGAGTGCGGGCCGGTGCTCAGTCCCGAGGCCTCGACGACGTTCCAGACCGCGGACAGCACCGCGGTCTCACCGCTGACGACGTACACGTCGGTCGACACGACATGCTCCATGTCACTGCCCACCGCGCGCAGTTGCTCGTCGAGGTTGGCCAGGACCTGCTCGGCTTGGCGCACGTGATCGCCCGGGCCGACCAGTCTTCCCTCGGCGTCGAGGGGTACGGAACCGGCGAGGAAGGCCAGTCTCGTCCCCGCCTCGACGACGGACGCGTGCGCGTAGACGGGCGGTGTGAACAGGCTGGGAACGGTGACGCGCCGGACCATGGGGCTCCCTGCGGACGGGGTCCGCCGACGGGTGACGGACAACCTGCCGATGATGCGTGTCCGACACGGGCCCGCGCACCCTCATTACCACCGACGGCGTGCCGGGCGGCCAGGCGTGCAGGACGGGCGCGGATCGGGAGAGGCTCGGGACGGAGGTGCGGTGCTGCCCGTCCTGGGCGAAAAATGCTTCGAACAATTCGAACCGTCGCTGCTACGGTCACCGACGTGGCGAAACTCAATCAGATCATCGCAGTGGAGAAGGGCATCAAGTCCAAGTCCCATCAGGACCTGACGGCTGCTCATCATGGCCTGCAGAAGCCCGCGTTGCTCGCGGGCATCTCGCGGACGTACCAGCCGAAGGACGAGGAGGGCGAGCAACTGCCGCCCGAGTCGACCCGGGTCCAGGTGCAGGCGGAGGACGTGCTGCGGGCCACCGCGGCGACCCTGACGCGGCTGTTCGACGTGACCGCCACCAAGGACTGGGCCAACTGCGCGGCGAGGGCCGATGTGTCGGTGGACGGGCGGGTGCTCGTCGCCGGGGTGCCGGTGTCCTACCTGCTCTTCCTCGAGAAGCAGCTCACCGACCTCAACACGTTCGTCAGGAAGTTGCCCGTCCTCGACGCCTCCGAGTCCTGGGTGCGGGATCCGTCCACCGACGCCTGGAAGACCGAGCCGGTGCGGACCCTTCGTACGAAGAAGGTCCCGCGGAACCACGTCAAGGCCGACGCCACCGAGAAGCACCCGGCCCAGGTCGAGGTGTACTACGAGGACATCCCCGTCGGTTACTGGACGACCGTCAAGTTCTCCGGCGCCCTGCCCGCGCGGCGCGTGAACGAACTCCTCGACCGGGTAGAGAAGTTGCAGCAGGCGGTCAAGTTCGCCCGCGAGGAGGCCAACGGCGTGGACGTCGTCGACCAGCGCGTCGGCGACGCTGTTTTCGGCTACCTGTTCGCACAGGGGTAGCCTCTGAACTCCCCGGCCACAACGCACCGCGGCCGGGGTGCGCGAGGAGCGCAAGCTGAACCTGAGGCTTGTCGTGAATGCACGGTTCCAGTGGAGGTTCGAGCCCTCCCCGCGGCACCAGGAGCACTCCGAGGGAGTGCCACGAGCCGCGGTAGCCCAACTCGGCAGAGGCAGACCGTGATCAATCTCAGACTATTGCTCCAGACTCAGCATTCGCCGCCGATCGCCGGATCGACCGGGCCCAGGCCCCAGTACGCCGAGATGCTGGTTCAAGTCCAGTCCGCGCAGCTCGATGCGTGGTGGTCCAAAGGCAGGACGCGGCGACATAACGACTGACCTGGGTTCTCAAGCGTGCCGGCGTGCGACATGGTGGCATCTCAGGGTCCGGGGGCCGGCTACGCCCTCGGACCCGCTCCCTCGCCCGGCACACGATCCTCCCGATCCCGTCCGGTGACAGGCGTCTCGCCGTCACCGGCCTGAGGCCACCCGGACCCCGTCGTCCCGGCCACTCGGTTCCACCCCACCTGCCGTCCGGACCTGCCGCCCGACCTGCAGGCCGGGACCCACACCCGGTGGTCGCGCTCACCGGCCGGACCGCACGGTCTTCCCGCGGAATGTCACCTCGTGGAAATCTCCGGGCCCTCTTTCCGCCGGTGAAGCGCACTACCCTGGTAACGACACGAGCCCGGCCGACGTCGCCCGAAGGCACCCTTCGCCTCGCCCGACAGGAGCCCCGTGCGTCGCACCCGCCTCGCCCCACCCCCCTGGTTCGCCCATGCCCTGCGCGCGCAGCGCGGACCCGTCCCCTGGAACGCGGTCCTACGGGGAGCACTCGCCGCCGGGCCACTGTTGCTCCTGGCCGTACTGAGCGGCCGTACCTCACTCGGAGTGGTCGCCGCCCTCGGCGCCATGCTGGCGGGGATCAACGACCGCCCGGGGAGCAGGCGGACCGCCGTCGGGCGGCTCGGGGCGCCCGCTCTCGCCGGGGCGGTCGGCCTGCTCGTCGGGTCGTACGCCGGACAGCACACCGGCGCCGTGACGCTCACCCTCCTCCTCACCGGACTCGGCCTGTTCGCCGGAGCCGTCAGTGCGACCGGACCCGTCGCCTCCGGGGCCGGGACCCAACTGCTGGTCACCTCGGCGATCGGGGCCGGGATGCCGCTCCCCGAACCCGGATGGGAGCGCGCGCTCCTCTTCCTCGGCGGAGCCTGCTGGCTGCTCGCGCTGCGCCTCGCACTGCCGACGACCGCGGTCAACGCCGGGGACTACCGGTTCGACGGGGAACGGGAAGCCGTCGGCGGCGTCTACGACGCCGTCGCCCGGCTCCTGATCGCCGCGGGCGGACCCGATGCGACCCGGCGGCGCGTCGAGCTGACCGCCGCCCTCGACCACGCGCAGGACGCGCTCGCCGGGCCCCGGCTGCGGCGGTACGCCAGTTCCGCGGCCGAGCGGCGGCTGCACGCGCAGTACGCCGCCGCCCTCCCGCTGGCCGAGGCCGCGACCGCGCTCGCCTGGGCGGGCGGGACCGTTCCCGCGCGGGCCGCGGAGGGCCCCCGGCGGCTCGCCGTCGCCGTCCGTACCGGCGACCCCACCGGCCCGCTGCCCGCGCCCGCCGTCCCCGACGCCCGGTCCGGCCCGCTCGGGAACCCGTCCGCGGTGCCCGCTCTGCGCGCCCTGCACGAGGCACTGCTGCACGCGGCCGAGGCCTTCGACCGGGGTGTCGGTCACGCCCTGCACACCCGGCGGCGCACCATGGTCTCCCTCATGAGCACCGCTGTCGGTTCCGCTGGACGCGAGTACGGGATCCGGGTCGCCCTCTGCTTCGGCACGAGCCTCGCCGTGGCACAGGCCCTGCACCACGCCCGCTGGTACGGCGACCACCCGCACTGGTACTGGCTCCCCGCGACCGCCGTCTTCCTCGTCAAACCCGATCTCGGACCGCTCGCCTCCCGCGTGCTGTGCCGGGCCGCGGGAACCGTCCTCGGCGCGGTCGCGTTCGCCGCGCTGGCTCTGCTGCTGCCCAGGCCGACGGGATTCGTCGTCCTGGTCGCGGTCTGCGGCGCCCTCATCCCGGTCGCCGCCCGGCACTTCGCCGCGCAGACCGCCGTCGTCACGGTTCTCGTCCTCGCGCTCGTGATGGTCGGCGGCGAGCCGGGGGCCTCCTGGAACCGGATCGCCGAGACGTTGCTGGCCTGTGCGATCGTGCTGCTCGTCGGACATCTGCCGACGCTGGGGCAGCGCGGCGGGACCGTACGGGCGAGACTCACCCGGGCCACCGAGGCGGCGGACGTCTATCTCGCCCACGTGCTGGGCGACGACACGTCCGGTGACCGCAGGGGCCGCTGGGTCCTGCGCCGCGAGGCCTACCGCGCGCTCGCCGAAGCCCGGGCCGCGATCGACCTCGCCGCCGCCGAACTCCCCGCGCTGGCACGGCACTCCGAAGGCACGGGCGAGGTCGCCGGCACCCTGGAACGGCTCGTCGACACGACCACGGCGTGCGCCGTGCAGCTCGACGACACCGGCCGGCTCACACCCCGGCACACCGACCGGATCGCCGAACTCCTCGGTGAACTCGCCGAGCGGCGCGAGCACATGGGGTCACGGACGCCGTCCGGGCGGCCCGTGGCGGTCTGAGACCGTCCGGCGACGCGCCCGCGGAAGATCTTGGGGCCGTGCCGATGAGTTCCGCCTCCCCGACGGGTCCACCACAGGTAGGCACCGTTTCGCAGGAGGAGCACATGACGCTTCCGCACATCGTCTCGCGTGAGGAATGGCGCGCCGCGCGCGAGGAACTGCTGGTCGAGGAGAAGGCCGCCACCCGCGCGCGTGATGCTCTGAACGCGGCACGGCGCGGACTGCCGATGGTCGAGATCGACAAGGAGTACGTCTTCGAGAGCGGCGAGGGGAAGGCGACGTTGCCCGACCTCTTCCGGGGACGCGACCAACTCGTCGTCTACCACTTCATGTTCGCTCCCGAGTGGGACGCGGGCTGCCGCAGCTGTTCGGGCTTCCTGGACCAGATCGGGCACCTCGCCCATCTCCGGGCCCGTGGAACGGAGTTCGCCGCCGTGTCCCGGGCGCCGTACACGAGGATCCTGCCGTTCAAGGCCCGGATGGGCTGGACCGTGCCCTGGTACTCGTCGTACGGCGGTGACTTCAACTACGACTTCCAGGTGTCTTTCGGCGGGGACGAGCCCTGCGAACGGCCCGGGATGAGCTGCTTCCTGCGGGACCACGACCGCGTCTTCCACACGTACTCCACGTACGAACGCGGCCTCGACGGCCTGGGTTCCACGACCTCCCTCCTCGATCTCACCGCGCTGGGGCGCCAGGAGGAGTGGGAGGAGCCCAAGGGCCGGGCGTCCGCGTCGGGGGCGCCCGCGGGCAGCGAACGCGTGCGCTACCACGACGAGTACGAGGACTGACGGGACAGGACGGAAGGCCGGCGGACCTTCGGTGATCCTCACCGGGTGTCTGCGACCGAGTGTCGAGTTCGTCTCAGTACTGTCACTTCCCGAGCCGTTCACCCCATGGCGGGCGTTTAACTCTGGAGAGCGGCGCGACATGGAGGTACAGGGTGAACGGGCGAATGGTGCTGGAGCGCTTTCCGGCCGGCGGTCCGCGCGGGTCGTGGCCCGCGGAGGAGTTCGCGCAGGCGCGCCGTCAGGAGGGTCAGGCCGTGGAGGTCGTCATGGATCTCGCCTCCGACGCGTTCCTGGTCGTCGTGGGCGGGGTCGAGGGCGTCGAGTGAGGCCGCGCGACACCGGCGGCGTCAGGGCGCGGACACCTTCGGCATGAGCCGCCCGGCCCGCTACGGACAGCACCCGTAGGGGGCCTGCGATCCTGCGGACCGCCTGGGTGACCCGAGGGGCCCGGGGGCCAGAGGGGCGATCCCGGAGGATCCGTCCGACCTCCTGCCGACTTTTCGTCCGAGCCGTGCGGGGCGCCGTCAGGGAATCATCCGGGGTCACGCGTTGATGGGACGGGACCAAGAGGGAGTCGTCCCCGTGAGCCGGCACAGGGCCAGATACAGGGGTATCGGCGGGGTGTACGGAATCATGCCATCCGGTTTGTGGATGAGCCCGGGAAGCCGCGGTGCGTCCGGCATGACGGCCCCCGTCGAGTAGTGGGCCGGCGCGGGCCATTCCAGGGCGACGTCGGAGTCGGCGGGGACGATCCACCACCAGTGGGTGGGGTCCGCGTAGACACAGCCCACGCGAGGCAGCCGCGACAGCAGTGGTGGTCCGAACGGGGCGGGCACCGACACCGCGTCGTAGCCCAGCGGCACTCTCATGCCCTCGGGGACGGGGAGACGTCTCAGCGGCCCGGGCGCAGGCCGGTCGCGCTTGACGCGGACCAGCGTGTCCAGGCTCAGGATCCGCGTCGCGGGCCCCGTCGCCGACGTACGCCTCACAGGCTCCCCCGATCCGGATCCCGATCCCCGTCCTGATTCCCGTCCCGGTCCTGACGCGCGTCCGGGTCCCTGTCCTGGACCCCGTCATCGTCCCGGCTCCGGGCGGAGGGGTCCTGGGCGACCCCCATGGTTCCCGCCCCCCAGGACCCCTCCGCGCCCGAGCCCCGACCGTCGTTCGGGGGCTTCTTCGCACTCCAGCCCAGATCCGCCCGCGGGCCGGTGTCCGCGTCGGACAGGCCCGGGCGGGTGTGCGCGGGGCGCGGGTCCGCGTCCGGCGTGCCGATGTCCGTCAGGGTCCGGCGGGTGGTGTCCGTCGGGTGATCGGCCCGGCCTGCCGAGCGTGCGAGCTCCGCCCACACCAGCAGGCCGGGCCCGGTGTCCTGGGCCCCCCAGGCCCTGGACACTGCCGCGACGAGAAACAATCCCCTCCCGTGCTCCTCGTCGGGCCGTCGGGGAGAGGGGTGCGGCTCGCCCGGAGCGCATCCCTCGTCGCGCACGGCTATGCGCACCAGGTCGTCCGCGTCCTGCAGTTCGCAGACGACGCGTTGCCCGGCGGCATGCACGATCGCGTTGGTGACCAGCTCCGAGACGACGAGAGCCGCCGTGTCGCAGGTGTCCGCGCACACCGCCCAGCCGGACAGGCGGGACCGGGTGAGGCTTCTCGCCCGGGCCACGGAGCCCGGGTGTGCGGCCACCTCGAATCGGAACCGGCGCTCGGCGGCCGTGCCCGGGTGGTGGCCGGTGGCGGCGCCGAGACCGAACCGGTCTTCGACGGCGTCTGTTCCTAACGGCGCGGACGGAATCACGCTTGCCACTATCTCCCCGCCGTGAACACTTGGCAAGTGTCACTCTGAAAATTGCAGAGTGCCGTGTGACGCCGTGCGGGCGCGTGGCACACTGCTGGCAACAGCAAGCAGAGCGGCGCCAGTTGGGATCGTCGAGGAGGACGAGGAAGAACCCGGACGGCGCCGCCTGGGCTGTCCGGAATCAGGAGGTGGGACGTGAGCGAACCGCGCTCCGCGCCGACGGTCGGTCAGGTCGTCCTCGGGCGAAGGCTGCTGGATCTGCGGGAACGAGCGGGTCTCAAACGTGAGGAGGCCGCGCGGATCCTGCGTGTCGCTCCCGCCACGGTCCGCCGTATGGAGATGGCCGAGGTCTCCCTCAAAATCCCGTACCTCCAGCTCCTGTTGAAGTCGTACGGCATCAGCGACGAGGAGGCCGAGGCCTTCGTCCGGCTGGCCGAGGACGCCAACAAGCCGGGCTGGTGGCAGCGGTTCCACGACATCCTGCCCGACTGGTTCTCCATGCACGTCAGCCTGGAGGGCGCGGCCGCCCTCCTGCGCTCGTACGAACCCCACTTCGTCCCGGGCCTGTTGCAGACGGAGGACTACGCCCGCGGCGTCCTGAAGGCGGGCGCCATCGGGCAGACCAGGCCCGAGGACATCGAGCGCCACGTCGCCCTGCGCATGCAGCGCCAGGCTCTGCTCACCCGCGCCGACGCGCCCCGGATCTGGGCCGTGATGGACGAGACGGCCCTGCGCCGCGCCATCGGCGGCCCCGAGGTGATGCGCGCCCAGATCGACAAGCTGCTCCAGGCCACGAAGCTGCCCAACGTGACGCTGCAGGTGATCCCGTTCGCCTCGGGGCCGCACCCCGGCACGTACGGGCCCTTCGTGCTGTTCCGATTCGCCATGCCGGAACTCCCGGACATGGTCTACAGCGAGTACCTGACCGGCGCCGTCTACCTGGACGCGCGATCCGAGGTGGCGACCCACCTGGAGGTCATGGACCGCATGGCGGCTCAAGCCGCCACGGCACATCGCACGAAGGAGATCCTCCGGGATCTCCGCAAGGAGCTGTGAATGGAACGCATCAAGCCGGAACGCATCAACCCGCGAATAGGCGATGTGCGCGTCTACAACGGAATGCCCGCCCGTGAACTGGGCAGCGAGGGCTGGCACAAGCCGTGGAGCGGCGGCAACGGCGGCAACTGCCTGGAGGCGATGAAGCTCGCCGACGGCCGTATCGCCGTGCGCCAGTCGGCGGACCCGGACGGTCCCGCCCTCATCTACACGCCCGGTGAGATGACCGCGTTCATCCAGGGCGCGAAAGCGGGAGAGGCGGACTTCCTTCTCTCCTGAACGACTTGTGTTCTTCTTTTCCCCGACTTCCCTGAATTTGGTTCTGAGTTGACGACCCACTACGGCGCGGACCTACGGAGACCGTCATGACCGGGCAGACCCCCCACGAGATCGACACGAGCAAGCCGCATCCCGCGAGGATGTACGACTGGTACCTCGGCGGAAAGGACAACTACCCCGTCGACGAGGAGATGGGCCGGCAGATGCTCGCCCTCGATCCGAGGGTGCCGGTGATGGCCCGGGTCAACCGCGCCTTCATGCACCGTGCCACACGCTGGCTCGCCCAGAACGGCGTGCGGCAGTTCCTCGACATCGGCACCGGTATCCCCACCGAGCCGAACCTTCACCAGATCGCCCAGGCCGTCGCACCCGACGCGCGGGTCGTCTACTGCGACAACGACCCGATCGTGCTGGCCCACGCGGCGGCCCTGCTGCGCAGTTCCGACCGGGGTGTCACCGAGTACCTGCAGGCCGACGTGCGGGACCCGGACGCCATCCTCGACGGGGCCAGGAAGATCCTGGACTTCGACCGGCCCGTGGCACTGTCCCTCGTCGCGCTGCTCCACTTCGTCCCGGACGCGGACGGCGCGCACGAGCTGGTCGGCCGGCTGCTGTCCGAACTGCCCTCCGGCAGCCACCTGATGGTCACGCACGCGACCGCCGACTTCACTCCCGAGGAGTCGGCGGCGGCGATCGAGAAGCTCAAGGCGGCGGGCGTCACCCTGGCGCTGCGCTCCCGCGAGGAGTTCACCCGCTTCTTCGACGGCCTCGACCTGGTGGAACCCGGCGTCACGGTGGTCCACCACTGGCACCCGGAACTGGGCGAGCCGGTACCGGGCCAGGACGACGGAGTCATCCCGGGCTACGGAGCGGTGGGACGCAAACCGTAGGTTCTGCAAGGTGGTTGCGCACCCCGCCGCGGGGTTCCCGGTCACGGGCCGGCCGGCTTGGCCGGTCGGCCGGAGGGCAGGACACAAGGACGGCGGTGGGGTGCGGGCCGTGCGGACACGGGTCGACTTGAGGCTTGCGACAGGCCGGTGGCGGGAAACGCCCGAAGGAAGCGCGAGCCCGGCCGCGACGAAGCGGGACGACCGCTCGGAGGGCCGGGGCGGCCGCCGGGACGGACACCGCGCCCTTCGACGGTCGCCGGGACTGGCGCAACAGGTCGCGGCCGGCATCGCGGCCGACTTCGTGGCCGCGCCCGGTCAAGGGCACTCAGCCCGGTGGCAGTGCGTCGCACAGGGCGTCCAGCGCCGCCCCGTAGGCGTGTTCCGCGGGCGTCGCGTACCCCACCACCAGCCCGTCCGGCGCGGACGTCGCCGCTTCCGGGTGCCGGAACTCGTCGAGCCCGTCGAGCGCGACCCCTCGCCATACGGCCGCCTTGACGGCCGACCGCTCGGTTCCCGGCGGCAGTCGCAGCACGGCGTGCAGCCCGGCCGCGATGCCGGTGACCTCGACGTGCGGCGCCCGCGCGGCGAGGACGGCCACGAGCCGGTCGCGCCGTCCCCGGTACCGCTGCCGCATCCGCCGCACATGCCGGTCGTACGCACCGGAATCGATCAGGTCCGCGAGCGACAACTGGTCCAACGCGCTGACCCACGCCTCCCGTTCGCCCTTGGCCTCCAGTACGGGAGCGACGTACCGCTCCGGAAGAACCATCCAGCCGAGGCGCAGCGCCGGTGAGAGGCTCTTGCTGACCGATCCGATGTGGATGACCCGCTCCGGATCCAGCCCCTGCAACGCGCCCACGGGCCTGCGGTCGTAGCGGAACTCCCCGTCGTAGTCGTCCTCCAGGATCACTCCGCCGCGCGCGCGTGCCCAGCCGATCACCGCCGCCCGCCGTTCGGCGTGCAGCGGGCCGCCGGTCGGGAACTGGTGCGCGGGCGTGAGCAGTACGGCCCGCTCCCTCCCCAACTCGCCGACCTGCGCGCCGTCCTCGTCCAGCGGCAGGGGGACGGTCCGCACCGAGGCGTCGGCCAGGAGCCCGCGGTGGAAGCCGAGTCCGTACGATTCGACGGCCAGCGGGCCCCGCAGGACCTGGGGGAAGAGCAGCCGCAGGGCATGGGCGAAACCCGAGCAGATCACGATCCGTCCGGGCTCCGTGCGCACCCCCCGCGCCCGCGCCAGGTACCGGGCGAGGGCTTCCCGCAACTCGGCCCGTCCGGCCGGATCGCCGGGCCCGAAGGCCTCGTTGGGCGCCTTCTGCAGGGCCCGGCGAGAAGACGCCAGCCAGGCGGCACGCGGGAACGAGGACGCGTCCGGAGTGCCCTGCCGCAGATCGTGCCGGGGGCCCTGCGCACGGGGCGTCCGCTTGGGCACGCGCGGAGGAGCGCCCGGCGCGGCGGAGTCGGCCCGCTGACCCGCAGGCGGGGGAGCCGCCCCCTCGGCGACCCGGGTCCCCGAGCCCTGCCGGGCGGTCAGCCACCCCTCGGCCACGAGTTCGGCGTAGGCGTCGGCGACCGTGTTGCGCGCGATGCCGAGGTCCGCGGCGAGCGAGCGGTACGGCGGCAGCCGGGTGCCCGGCAGGAGCCTCCCGCCGCGTACGGCCTCGCGCAGCGCGCGGGTCAGCGCGGCCCGCCGCCCGCCGGGACCCGACAGTTCCAGATGCAGATCGGCGCCGATCCGCTCCGCAGAATTGACCCATGATTCCGCCATGGAAATGCACCCTACAGCCGGTCTCTACGGCCCGTAGATTCATGGTCATGACGACGAACACGAACACCACGACGGACACCAGCGCCCACCCGAACACCTACGCCGAGGCGAGCGTCACGCCCGACACGAGCGTCGCAAGGGCTGCTGGTGGGGCTGGTGAGGCCGGTGCGGCGATCGTGACGAAGCCCGCCCGGGTCGATTTCGCCAAGTCGGCTCCGAAGGCCTTCCGCGCGCTCATCGGCTTCGACGCGGCGGCCCGGGAAGGGCTCGACCCGGCCCTCGTCGAACTGATCCAGATCCGCGCCTCGCACCTCAACCACTGCGCGTACTGCCTCCACATGCACACCAACGACGCCCGCAAGGCCGGTGAGAGCGAGGACCGGCTGCACATGGTGGCGGTCTGGCGCGAGGCCCGTCACTTCTTCACACCGAAGGAGCGGGCCGCCCTCGCCCTGACCGAGGCGGTGACCCTCGTCGCCGACGCGGGCGTGCCCGACGACGTCTACGCCGAGGCGGCCGCCCACTTCGACGACCAGGAACTGGGCCACGTACTCGCCCTGATCCTCGCGATCAACACGTGGAACCGGATCGCCCTGTCGACGGCGAAGCAGGCCGGTACGGACGGGCGCCGCTGACACGCCACCCGCCCGGTCGTGCGCGGGGCAGGCCCCGGCCGTGCGCGGGGCAGGCCCCGGCCGTGCCGGGCGCCCCAGGGTGACGCTGTCCGCCCCTGGGCGGGTGGCGCTCTCCGCCTCCGGGCTCCCTACCGGGGAGAGCGTGCTCGGCGTCGCCCCGCGCGCACTCCGCCGCGACCTCGGGCGTGGTCGGGCCGAGCCGGCCCGGCACCTCGTGGTGATCCTCGGCGCTACACGGTCATGGGGCGGTCGTACGGGCCGATCGGGGCCGGCAGACGCGGACGCGCGGCCCCGCTCAGCGCCTGGTCCACGGCCGCGGCGACCGCCCGGCCCTCGGCGATCGCCCACACGATGAGCGACTGGCCGCGTGCCGCGTCCCCGGCGGCGTACACCCCGGGAACGTTCGTGGCGAAGCCGGTGTCCCGGGCGATCGTGCCACGCGGTTCGAGGGCCAGTCCCAGCTGGTCGATCAGGCCGTCGTGCCGGTCCGGGCCGGAGAAGCCGAGGGCGAGCAGCACGAGGTCGGCCGGCAGGACCCGTGCGGAGCCGGGGACCGGGGCGCGCCGCTCGTCGACCTCGACGAGGTGCAGCGAGCGCACCCGACCGTCGGCGCCCCCGCCGAAGTGGAGCGTGGACGCGGCGAAGAGCCGGGCGTCCGCGTCCGCCGCCGGTGCCGTGCCGAGTGTGCCGGCCTCCTCGTGCGCGGCGGAGAGGCGATAGATCTTCGGGTACGTCGGCCACGGTTCGACGTCCTCGTCGCGCTCGGCCTGCGGCTGCGGGTAGATGTCGAGCTGGGTCACGGACGCGGCGCCCTCACGCACCGCCGTCCCCAGGCAGTCGGCTCCGGTGTCGCCGCCGCCGACGATCACCACGTGTCTGCCCGCCGCGGACAGCGGGGAGACCGCCAGATCGCCCTCGCAGACCCGGTCGGCCAGCGGAAGATACTCCATCGCCTGATGGATGCCGGACAACTGGCGTCCCGGCACGTCCAGTTCACGCCACGCGGTGGCCCCGAGGGCGAGGATCACGGCGTCGTAGCGGGCCTTGAGCTCGGTCGCCCCGATGTCGGTGCCGATCGACCTCGACGTACGGAACTTCGTTCCCTCCGCGCGCATCTGGGCCAGCCGCCGGTCCAGATGCCGCTTCTCCATCTTGAACGCGGGGATCCCGTACCGCAGCAGACCACCGATCCGGTCCGCCCGTTCGTACACGGCCACCGTGTGCCCGGCCCGCGTCAACTGCTGGGCCGCGGCCAGCCCGGTGGGTCCCGATCCGACGATCGCGACCGTCCGCCCCGAGAGCCGGTCCGGTGGACGCGGAGGTGCGAACCCGTCCTCCCAGGCGCGGTCGGCGATGGCGACCTCGACGTTCTTTATAGTGACCGCGGGCTGGTTGATCGCCAGCACGCAGCCCGCCTCGCAC
This sequence comes from Streptomyces sp. NPDC002580, assembly GCF_042889485.1. NCBI lineage: Bacteria > Bacillati > Actinomycetota > Actinomycetes > Kitasatosporales > Streptomycetaceae > Streptomyces > Streptomyces sp. NPDC002580. The sequence continues at coordinate 1,259,758 of NZ_JBIAQZ010000001.1, forward strand.
GGTGCCGGGCACAACCGCCCGGTGAACTCGGGGAAGTTGTTCGTGGCGTGCAGCCGGTCGCTCGCGGCCCGCCAGTCCCGGCGCGAGACGAGGTCGTTCCACTCGGGGATCAGGTTGCCCAGCGGGCAGGCGTCATGGCAGAAGGGGATGCCGCAGTCCATGCAGCGGTCGGCCTGTTTGTCGATGATCGGCAGCAGGGCTCCCGGGACGTACACCTCGTTCCAGTCCCGCACCCGCTCGTGGACGGGCCGGCGCGGGTGCTCCAGGCGCGGTGTCGTCATGAAACCCTTGGGATCGGCCATGGCCGTCTCCGTCATGTACGCGTACCGGGGCGGGGCCGCACCTCGCCTGCCGTGATCGGCCACGAATCCGGGCGGCACTCCTTTCCCGCCACGATACGTCGCCTCCGCATGTGCCGCCGCCCCGGACGACACGGACCGAGGGATCGGCCGGGCGCCGTGACAAGGAAGGCGAGCCAGGCGCGGACGGAGAGGCAGGCGAGGACCGGGAGGCAGGCGGGCGGCTCGGGGCGGTCGGCGAGGCGCACGCGGCTCAACATCCAGGGCCGGGTGGGGAGATGGAGGGCTGGACGGGCGGACGGGCGGACGGCTCAGGTGAGGGCGAGCGTGTACGAGACCGCGGCGGCGGCCGAGGCGATCATGCGGACGTGGTTCCACATCGTCCACTCGCGCACGAACGTGGGCCAGTGGGCGGCAGCCTCAGGCGTCCCGGGCTCCAGCTTCGACAGCGCGTCGTTGCGCGGGACGTTCGCCGCGATCGTCACCCCGAACGCCCCGAACAGATACAGCGCGCTGCCGAGCAGCAACTCCACCGCCCCGTCGTCGGGCAGCAGCACGAACGTCACCACCGCCAGTACCGCGCTCAGCACCGCCGACCCGAGGAACACCAGCATGAACGCGGGGCGGACGGCGGCGGTGTTGATCGCGTTCATCGCGGCGACCCCCTGCGCGGGCGGCAACTGGGCGAGCGCCCTCATGACGAAGGTCGAGAACCCGCAGAACACCCCCGCGACCAGCCCGCAGCCGAGCACTCCCAGCAGAGCCAGCACGAAGTACGGTCCGTCGATCATGTCCACTCCCGCGTCGAAGTCACCAAGCCCAAGATCCTGCACAGCGCCGATCGTCACCACAAGTGAAATCCGCTACGACGACGGTCGCCATGGCCGAGCGACGCGGGCACATACGCGAGCGTCCACCCTCGTCGGACGAGCCGGTTCCCCACAGCCCGGAGCCCGTCGATCTTCCGCAGCCCGCCCCCTTCGCCCCCGCCCCTCCCCGCCTCCCCGGCCCCGTCCCCCAACCCGTCAGAGCAGCCCCAGCCCCACTCCCTTCTCGTCCCCGCCCACCTCCGTACCCGCCCAGTCCGGTCCAACCAGTCCAGTCCGTTCCAGTCCGTTCCAGTCCGATCCGGCCCAGCCCTCCGACGGCTCACGCCCGCGCGGTCAGATCGTCGCGCCACTCCCGGAGCCTGGTGTCCACCGTGGCCGCCGTCCGGCGACGCGCCTCGTTCCGCGGCACGCCGCTCATCAGCAACTGGTCGTACGGTGTCTCCGTGTGCCGTACGGACGCGCGGACCGCGGCGGTCACCGCGACCTCGGACAGCGCCCGGCCCGCCGAACTCCTCCCGACCCGCCCGCTGCCGCGCACCGAGGCATGCGCGGCGATCGCTCGTGCCCGGCCGGCCGGACAGCGTGGGAACAACCGGCCGATCTCCCGCGCGAACGCGTCCGTGAAGCGAACGTCCTCCACCTCGCGGCGCCGCGCGTCCCGTACCCGGCGTCGCCGCCGCGCCTCCGCGTCCACCAGGCAGCGTTCCTCGGCCCGGGCGAGCGCCTCCTCCTCGACCAGGACGCCCTGCCGCTCGTACCGGCCCCGCCGTCGGTTGAACCGCACCACCACGGCCGACAGCGCGCTGCCCTCCCTCGATCGTCGCGTCAGCGCGGTGTCGCCCCGCGCCAGGAACACCAGGTGTCCGAGATCCGCGCAGTCCAGACACCGAGGAGTCCCCTCCTCCAGCACCAGCAGCGCGAGCGGCCCGCTCCGGCACTCGGCGCAGTGCCGCTTCTTCAGCGGCTGGACGACGAGCGGTCCGTTCCGGTACGAGGGTGCGGCGGTCGGAGCCATAGACGGTTCCTTCCCCGGACCGGGCCGATCTCTACGTGGCCGGGTGGCACCCGCTCACCGAGGCGGCCCCGGCTGTGCGACGGCAGCCCCGGCCGTGCGGCGGCGGACTCGCCCGATCGCCGTCCGTCCCGCCTGCCGAGTCCCTTCGCGATCGCGGCATCATGGGCCTGTGCGACTCGAAGCGATCACCTGGGAACGGCTCGGCGACCTCCTCGCCCACCGGCTGCTCGACCTGGAACCGGCCGACGGCAGCCCCTGGCCACGCGTCGCCTTCGACGGGGCCCCGGCCGCCCGCCCCGGGGAACTCGCGCACCTCGTCTCCGAGGCGCTGCGCGTACGCGGCCGTTCCTCGCTGGTCGTCAGTACCGAGGGCTTCCTGCGCCCGGCCTCCCTTCGGCTCGAATACGGCCACCAGGACGTCGAGGCCTACTACGACGGCTGGTTCGACACCGGCGCTCTCTGGCGTGAGGTCTTCGGTCCCCTCGAACCCGACGGTGACGGCAGGGTCCTGCCCGACCTCCGGGACCCCGCCACCGACCGGGCCACCCGCAGTCCCTACGTCCAACTCCCGCACGACGGAATTCTGCTGCTTCATGGGCCTCTCCTCCTGCGTCACTGGTTCCCGTTCGATCTCAGCGTCCACGTGCTCCTGTCCCCGGGCGCCCTCCGCCGCCGTACCCCCGAGGCGGAACAGTGGACGCTGCCGGCCTTCGCCCGCTACGAGAGCGAGGTGGACCCGGCGACCGCGGCCGGTGTCCTGGTGCGCGCCGACGACCCCCGGCACCCCGCCTGGAACGGCTGATCACGAGGGCCGTCGCCCCGGTCCGCCGGGCCGCGCCCGGCCGTACCTCCAGGTGCGTGGGCCCTGAGGCGCGGCGAGAATAAAGGGCGTCGGGACCAGCGGTGCGTCCGCGCCGCGCCGGCCGTCCGGCACCGGGAGGTACTCCATGACCACCGCCGGAGACATCATGCACCGTGGTGCCCAGTGGATCCCCGCGCACGAGACCCTGGACCGCGCGGCCCAGCTGATGCGCGATCTCAACGTGGGCGCCCTGCCCATCAGCGACCAGGACGAACGCCTCTGCGGAATCCTCACGGACCGAGACATCGTCGTCGGCTGTGTGGCCATGGGCCGGGACCCCGCGCGGGTCACCGCGGGCGAGATGGCCCGAGGCACACCGCGTTGGATCGACGCCGGCGCCGACGTGGGCGAAGTGCTCCAGGAGATGAAGGGGCACCAGATCCGCCGGCTTCCGGTGATCGACAACAAGCGTCTGGTGGGCATGATCAGCGAGGCCGACCTCGCCCAGCATGTCAGCGACGAGCAGCTCGCGGCCTGGGTCGAGAGCGTCTACGCGAGAGGCGCGACGCGCTGACCCCGTCGATCCACCCGGGCCTTCCGACTCCGTCCCCCGGCACACCGAGGCACACGCCCCGGCCGCGGGCTCATGCCCTACGCGTCGCGCTCTCGTCGGCCGTTCGTGCCGCTCGCGTCGGTCGGCGGACGCGTCAGAGCCAGCCGTTGCGCCTGAACCCCCGGTAGAGGACGAAGCAGCCGATGGATATGAAGCCGACGACGATCGGGTAGCCGAACCTCCAGTGCAGCTCGGGCATGTTGTCGAAGTTCATGCCGTACACCCCGCAGACCATGGTCGGTACGGCGATGACCGCCGCCCACGCCGTGATCTTCCGCATGTCCTCGTTCTGCCCCACCGTCACTTGCGCCAGATGCGCCTGCAGGATCGAGTTGGTCAGTTCGTCGAACGCGGCTATCTGCTCGGTCACCCTCAGCAGATGGTCGGAGACATCCCGGAAGTACGCCTGTATCTCCGGGTCGACCACGCGGATCGGCCGCGTCGCCAGCTCCTGCACCGGCCGGGCGAGCGGCACCACGGCCCGCTTCAGTTCGAGGAGTTCCCGCTTGAGCTGGTAGATACGGCCCGCGTCCGTGCGTGCGCCGTTCTCGGCGAACACATCAGCCTCGACCTGGTCGATGTCGGCCTGGACGGCGTCCGTGACGTTCACATAGTCGTCGACCACATGGTCGGCGATCGCGTGCAGGACCGCGGCCGGCCCCTTGGACAACTGCTGCGGATCGGACTCCAGCTCCTCGCGCAGCGGGCCGAGGGACCCGTGCCGTCCGTGCCGCACGGTGATGACGAAGTCCGGTCCGACGAACACCATGATCTCGCCGGTGTTCACCACTTCACTGGTCGCCGTCAGCTCCGTGTGTTCCACGTAGCAGACCGTTTTGAACACGGCGAACAGCGTGTCGCCGTACCCTTCCAGCTTCGGACGCTGATGTGCCTCGACGGCGTCCTCGACGGCCAGGGGATGCAGGTCGAACAGCTCGGCCACACCGGCGAACTCCACGTCGGTCGGCTCGTGCAGTCCGAGCCAGACGAATCCCTCGTCGCGCTTGCGGATCCGCTCCACGGTGTCGACCAGATCGCGCCCCTCGGGGATCCGGACGCCGTCCCGGTACGCCACGCAGTTGACCACGGACGAGCCCAGCGGCGACCGGGCCGGGTGACTCAGGTCGACACGGGTGCGCCGCCGCGTCAGCCGCGCCACCTTGCGGAGGCCGTCGACCGCACCCAGAGCGGTCACCCTCCGCAAATTCCCTGCCATGGACATCTGGATCTCCTCGTGTGGATCTCCTCGGGCCGCACTCTGCGCCTGGCGGGCCAGTCTGCCAGGCTTGGTCGGACCTCGGAAAAGGCTGTGGGAATGGAGCGTTCCGTTCCGTGTGTGCGACGCCCGGCCGACGCGACGGCGGGTGCCGGTGCTCGGCCCGACGCCAGGCACTGCGCCCTGGTGACGCGGGGGCGGGCGACGGGAGCGTCGGCCATTCCGGACAAGCGTGCCAACTGGGATGATCTCCCCATGACGCGAACCGACGGGTATCTCCTCGACAACCAGCAGACCGAGGCGGGACAGCGTTTCGACGCTTTCGCCACTCTCTTCGACCCCACGACGTTCCGGCACATGGAGCGCCTCGGCGTCGGGTCCGGATGGCGCTGCTGGGAGGTCGGGGCGGGTGGTACGTCTGTCGTGTCCTGGCTCGCGAAGAAGGTCGGTCCGACGGGGAAGGTCGTCGCGACCGACATCGACACCTCGTGGGCGGCCTCCGTCGCACGCGGGCCGATCGAGGTCCGCGTCCACGACGTGGGCGCCGAGGAGCCGCCGGGGGAGGGCTTCGACCTCGTGCACGCCCGGCTCGTACTGGTCCATGTGCCGGACCGGGACAGAGCGTTGCGGTCGATGATCAAGGCCCTGCGCCCCGGGGGCCGGCTCCTGGTCGAGGACGCCGACCCCGCTCTGCAGCCGCTGCTCTGCCCCGACGAGTTCGGCCCCGAGCAGCAACTGGCGAACCGGTTGCGCCAGGGCTTCCGCAAGCTGCTCGCCGAGCGCGGTGCCGACCTCGGTTACGGCCGTAAACTCCCGCGGCTGCTTCGGGACGAGGGACTGCGGGGCGTGGAGGCCGACGCGTATTTTCCGGTCACCTCACCCGCCTGCGACACGCTGGAGTCCGCGACGATCCGGCAGATCCGCGACCAGCTCGTCACCGCGGGTCTGGCCACCGAGGAGGAGATCGACCGGCATCTGGCGAACGTCGCCGCCGGGTCCATGGACCTGGCCACCGCGCCGATGATCTCGGCCTGGGGACGCAAGAACTGAGTACGGCGCGGAGCCGGGCCCGAGCCCACCCGGGCAGGCCCGCATGCGGTGGTGCGGCGGGTGCGGGAGACGCGGTGGACCGGTGGGTGTGGTCAGTGCGATAGCCCGGGTACAGGGGTGCGGTCAGCGGACCCCTGTCTCCTCCCCGTGACACGGCCGACGCTCCGACGGCGGTCGTCCGCCGACCCGCTCCACAGCCCGCGCCCCCGCCGCGCACCCGGCCTTCGCCGCCTCCTCGGCCCCGGCTCCCGAGAGCAGCGCGGCGAGGAACGCGCCGGTGAACGCGTCGCCGGCGCCCGTCGTGTCCTGAGGGGTCACGGGCAGGGCCGGCACCCGGGCCCGGACGGTTCCGGAACGGGCCACCAGGGCTCCGCCGTCCCCCTGCTTGGCGACCACCAGGGGGAATCGGCGGCTCAACTCGGCCGCCGCGCCGGCCGGATCGGGCAGCCCGGTCAGCAGGTACGCCTCGTCACGGCTGGGCAGCAGGACGTCCACGCCCTCGGAGAGTTCGAGGAAGCGGTCCACGCCCAGCTCGGTGAGGAACCCCGCCGACGCGGGGTCGAGGCTCACCGGCACGCCCCGCGCGCGCGTCGACTCCAGGGCCACCGACACCAGGGCGCGGCTCGGCCCGGAGAAGAACAGGTATCCCGACAGATGCAGCCGGGCGACCCCGTCGAGCAGCGCGGGCGACCAGTCGTCCGGCGCGAGCCGAAGAGACGCCCCGCTGTCCGTGAGGAACGTACGCTCCGCCGACGCGCCGGTGTCCACCAGACAGATCACCGTCCCCGTAGGCGCCTCCGGATCGGTGACCAGGAGCGGTCGTACGCCGCTCGCCGCGAGTTCTCGCTCGTGCCACGCGGCGGTCTCGCCGCCCACCCGGCCGAGCAGCCGCACGTCGGCACAGCCCTCGTACGCGGCCCAGCACGCCACATTGGCGCCCGCGCCGCCCGGTACGGTCCGGACGGCGGCGACCGTGTCGGTGCCGGACGCCAACGGTCCGCGATGCCGGGCCACGACGTCCGTGATCACGTCGCCGACGACGAGGAGGGCCCCCTCGGCGGCCCGCGCGCTCCACGCGGCCTCCGGGCCGTCCGCCCCGCCCCCGCGACCTCCCGGAAGACCCGGACGGAACCCGCCCGCGACCTCGCCCGCGGCCCGGCGATCCGCCGCGCCCGCACTGCCGCCCCGGCCAACAGCCGCGGGGCCGGTGCCCGGGTCGTCCCGGTCGCCGCTCACGCCCCTGCCCAGGCCGCCGCGATCCGCCCCGCGAGACGCACGTTGCCGCGTACCGCCGCCAGATTGGCGCCGAGGGAGGCGCCGTCCGTGTGCCGGACCAGATATCCGAGCAGGAACGGCGTCACCGCCTGTCCGGTCACACCCTCCGCCGCGCACGCCCGCAGGGCGTCGGCGAGTACGCGCGCGTGCAGCTCGGGATCGAGCTGCTCCTCCTCGGGAACGGGGTTCGCGACGATGAGCGACGACTCGGGCGCGTGCAGGGCGTCCTGAGCGCGCATCACCTCGGCCACCTGCTCCGGGGAGTCCAGGGTCCAGTCGACGGGGTGTCCCGAGTCGGACAGGTAGAAGCCGGGGAACCGGTCCGTGCCGTACCCGGCCACCGCCACGCCCAGCGTCTCCAGGCGCTGCAGCGTCGCCGGCACGTCCAGGATCGACTTGACGCCCGCGCACACCACCGTGATCCGGGTACGTGCCAGCAGCCCCAGGTCGGCGGACTCGTCCTGGGTCACCGTCCACTCACGGTGCACACCGCCGAGTCCTCCGGTCGCGAACACGCGTACCCCCGCGCGGGCCGCCAGCAGAGCGGTCGCGGACACGGTCGTCGCCCCGCTCGCCCCCGTGGCGACGGCCAGCGGCAGGTCGCGGTGCCCCAGCTTGCGGATCCCGTCCTCGTTGGCGACCCGCTCCAACTGCTCCTTGTCCAGACCGACCCGCGGCCGGCCGTCGAGGACGGCGATCGTCGCCGGTACGGCGCCCTCCCCGCGGACGACACCCTCCAGTTCGCGCGCGACCTGCAGATTCTGTGGGCGGGGCAGCCCGTGCGCGATGATCGTCGACTCCAGGGCCACCACCGGCCGGCGCGCTTCGAGCGCCTCCCGTACCTCTTCGGACACCACGATCACGCGTCTGCCTCCTGCCGTCGGACGGCCTTGCCCGTCTCCTGGATCTCTGGCGAGCGAGGCGCCCGGCCAAACCCTCGTGACCGACCGCGTACGGCACGGGCCCTGGGACACGGTGGACAACTCGCCACGTCTCGCCCCTGTCGTCCCCCGACAGGAGGAAGAGGTGCTCCACATGCGCGGGAGCACCCCTTCGCCTGGCCAGGTCAGACAGGCCGTACGCCGGCCAGTGCCCCATGGGGGTCGAGGACGTACTTGCGGCTGGCGCCCTGGTCGAACTCGGCATAGCCGCGCGGTGCGTCGTCCAGGCCGATCACGGTCGCGTTGACCGCCTTGGCGATGTGCACGCGCTCGTGCAGGATCGCCTTCATCAGCCCCCAGTGATACCGCATCACCGGACACTGACCCGTGGTGAACCGGTGGCTCTTGGCCCAGCCAAGCCCCAGGCGCACCTTCAGCGTGCCGGACTTCGCGTCCTGGTCGACCCCTCCGGGATCGTCCGTCACGTAGAGGCCCGGGATGCCGAGGGCGCCGCCCGCGCGGGTGAGCCCCATCAGCGAGTTGAGCACGGTCGCGGGCGCCTCCTGCGCGTCCCGGCCGTGCGCCCGGGCTTCGAAGCCCACCGCGTCCACGGCCGCGTCCACCTCGGGTTCGCCGAGGATCTGCGCGATCTGGTCCTCCAGGCCGCCCTGTGACACGTCGACGGTCTCGCAGCCGAAGCTCCGCGCCTGGGCGAGGCGTTCGGCGTTGAGGTCCCCGACGATGACGACCGCGGCACCCAGCAGTTGCGCCGACGCCGCCGCGGCCAGGCCGACCGGGCCCGCTCCGGCGACGTACACCGTCGAGCCGACCCCCGCACCGGCGGTGACCGCGCCGTGGAATCCGGTCGGGAAGATGTCCGACAGCATGGTCAGGTCCAGCAGCTTCTCCCGGGCCTGGTCGCGGTCGGGGAACTTCAGCAGGTTGAAGTCCGCGTACGGGACCATGGTGTACTCGGCCTGGCCGCCGACCCAGCCGCCCATGTCGACGTAGCCGTAGGCCGCCCCGGGGCGCGCCGGGTTGACGCTCAGGCAGATGCCCGTGTTGCGCTCCTTGCAGTTGCGGCACCGCCCGCAGGCGATGTTGAACGGCACCGAGACGATGTCCCCGACCTCGATGAACTCGACGTCCGGACCGCGCTCCAGCACCTCTCCGGTGATCTCGTGTCCGAGGACCAGCCCCTCGGGTGCGGTCGTGCGGCCCCGCACCATGTGCTGGTCGCTGCCGCAGATGTTGCTGGCGAGCACCTTGAGAATGACTCCGTGCCGGCATTTCCTGCCGACGTTCTCCGGAGCCACCCCCGGCCCGTCCTGCAGTTCAAGCGTCGGGTGGTCGATGGTCCTGACCTCCACCGCACCCGGCTTGAGATACGCGACTGCCCTGTTTCCGCTTCCGCTCATGACTGATCGCCGTCCCTTCGGCTCCGTGATTTCGGATGCCAGCGGCTGTGCGCAGGGCGGAGTCTGCTACCGGCCGACCGTTCCGGCCACCCTCCGCGTCAGGACTTTCCCGAACCGCGCCGCGGCGTCCGGACCGACGGAGCGCCCCTCACGGCGCCGGTCGCCGGGCGAGCACCTAGGGTGTCCGCTCATGACCATGAACTCCCGGACCACGCCGTCCTTCGCCGTGCACATTCCCGACGCCGAACTCGAGCCCGAACCGCTCGACCCCGCGCAGATCGTCTCCGGCGACCCCGTCGTGACGGGCAAGGTGCTGTGGGAGTCCGCCGACGGCAGGCAGATGCGCGGCATCTGGCAGATCACACCGGGTGTCGTGACCGACACCGAGGCGAACGAGCTCTTCGTGGTCGTCAGCGGCCGCGCCACCATCGAGGTGGAGGGCGGGGCCGTCATCGAGGTGGGCCCCGGCGACGCGGCGTTCCTGCGCGAGGGCGACCGTACGACGTGGACCGTCCACGAGACCCTTCGCAAGGCGTACCACATCAGTCTCTGAGGATCAGGCGCCCGGGGTGGGCGCGGGTCTCCGCGAGCGCCCCTCCTGTCCCGCCGTCGCCTCAGATTCAGAACAGCGGCTCGGGGAGCACCCCTTCCAGCGCCAGCAGCTTCCGCTTGGTCTCCAGACCGCCCCCGAAACCGCCGATTCCGCCGTCGCTCTCGACCACCCGGTGACACGGCACCACGACCGGCAGGGGATTCGAGCCCATCGCCACGCCCACGGCCTGCGCGGCCCCCGGCTGGCCGACCCGCCCGGCCAGATCTCCGTAGGCCACGACGGAACCGAAGGGAACGCCGGAGTCCAGCTCACGCAACACCTGACGGTTGAACCCCGAGACCAGGGACCAGTCGAGCAGCAGGTCGAAGTCGCGCCGCTCGCCCGCGAAGTAGGCCTCCAGCTGCCGTATCGCCTCGGCCAGCAACGGGGACCCGGGTGCCTCGACGGGCTCGCCGCCGAGCCGGGACCCGAGACGGTCCAGGGCCTTGTCGCGCACCGCGTCCGACGCGTGGAAGACGACGTTGACCAGGCCGTGGGGTGTCGCCGCGAGGAGCAGCGGACCGAGGTCCGTGCCGACGACGGTCCACACGACCTGCTGCTCGTTCCGCCTGTGGCTGTTCATGCGATCCACCGTACGGCCCGCCACTGACAACGCCGTGGGGCGGACGCCTGCCCGCGTCCGCGCCACGGATCGGGCTGTTACCTCAGGGCCCTGCGGACCACGTCGGGCACGTTCGTGATGACGCCGTCGGCGCCGAGACCCACCATGCGCCGCGCCGTGGCCGTGTCGTCCACGGTCCAGGCGAAGACCCTCATCGGACCGTGCGGACCGCGGAGGGCGTGGACCGCGGAGACGTAGTCGGACGACAACGTCGTGTGGTCGGGATTGATCTGGTCGGCGAACCTCGCGTACCTGGTCAGCCGCGCGACCGGCGGCGTCCCCAGGAAGGCCGTCGTGATGCCGGGCCGCAGCTCGTGCACCGTGCGGACGCTGTCCGCGCTGAAGCTCTGGACGATCAGCCTGTCCCTGAGATGCACCGGATCGAGCCAGCCCTCGTTGCTCAGGAGCTTGAGGGTCTGGCGCTCGATACCCGGATAGAGCTCGGGGTTCTTGATCTCCAGGACGAGTTTCTGGTGGTTGCGCGAGAGACGCTGCATGTACTTCCGCAACGTCGGCACGCGCTGGCCCGCGAACCGGGGGGCGAACCAGCTCCCGGCGTCCAGGCGGGCGATCTCGGCGGCGGTGAAGTCCTTGACCTTCCAGGGACGTCGACGGGGATAGACCGCCTCGACATCGGTCGTGCGTGCCAGGGAGGCGTCGTGGAGGACGACCAGGTGGCCGTCCCTGGTGCGCTGGACGTCGTTCTCGACCCAGTCGAACCCCAGCTGGGCCGCGCGGTCCACGGCGGCCAGGGTGTTCTCGGGAGCGTAGGCCGAGGCACCGCGGTGCGAGACGACCAGCGGAGCCCTGCTCCGGCCGTCGGCCTTGGCGTGCGGGCTGGGCAGTATCAAAGCGGTTCCCCCAAGAAGCGCGGCGGTCGTGGCGGCGGCAACGCGCGCGTGCATGCGTTCTCCTCGCGTCGGAGCGATCGCGGACAGTGCAAGACTGACAGCAGAGAGTCGCCACGAGGCGTAGGCGAGATGACCGCGGATTGAATGGAGTTGTCCAACTCCGCTCACGGGCGCGACACAAGTGGGGAGAGGTCGTGATTCTTTGCCGGATTATCGTTCGACCATTCCGGTGAGGGTCATACTCTCGCCTCAACCCGGGCAGCTCCGGCGGTCCGGAAGGCGGGGGTGTTCCGGGTGTTCCAGAAGTAACGGGGCGGGAAAGGCAGCCGCGCATGCAGGGCACGGTCGACGGCTTCACTTACGGCCTCGTCACACCGCTGGTGGCGTACTTCATGGCCTGCCTCGGCGGGGCGCTGGGACTTCGCTGCACCACCAGATCGATTCTCGTCGCCGGAACCTGGCGGGCCGGCTGGCTCGCGCTCGGGTCGGTCGCGATCGCCTCCGGCATCTGGACCATGCACTTCATCGCGATGATGGGATTCACGGTCGAGGAGACCCCCATCCACTACGACAAGCCGACGACGTTCGCGAGCCTGGGCGTCGCTGTCGTGATGGTCGGCGCAGGGATCTTCATCGTCGGCTGCCGGGGCGCCACCGGGGCGGCGCTCTTCACCGGGGGGACCGTCACCGGCCTGGGCGTCGCGTCGATGCACTACCTGGGCATGGCCGGAATGCGGCTCAACGGGAAACTCGAATACAACACCCTCACGGTCTCCGCCTCCGTCGTCATAGCCGTCGTCGCCGCCACCGCCGCTCTCTGGGCGGCGGGCCAGGTGCGGGGCTTTCTCTGGAGTGTGGGAGCGAGCCTCGTCATGGGGCTCGCCGTCAGCGGCATGCACTACATGGGCATGGCCGCCCTCAGCGTCCATCTGCACGGCCCCGCCGACGGCACCCCGTCGGGGGACTCGGCGGCGGCGCTGATCGCGCCCATGATGATCGGCCCCGTGGTCTTCCTCTGTCTTGCGGGCGCCGTCGTGATGTTCGACCCCCTGATGGTCCTGGACAAGCCCGCCCGACGCCCCGCGGAGATCGACCGACCAGGTGTCCCGGCCCGTTCCGTCGCCCCGCGCATCGGGCGTCCTCCGGCCGTCCGCCCCGTGCGGGAACGTCGGCCCCACCGTTCCCGGGCCCCGCAGAGCCGGTGATCCGGCCCGGTTGTCAGTGCGGGGTCGTACGGTGGATCCATGCGGCCCGTATCCAAGATCGAACGTTCGGTGGCGCCCTTCGAGGTCGTCAGCCCCTTCCAGCCGGGCGGTGACCAGCCCACGGCCATCGCCGACCTGGAGAAGCGCATCCGCGCGGGTGAGAAAGATGTCGTGCTTCTGGGTGCCACCGGCACCGGCAAATCCGCCACCACCGCCTGGATGATCGAGAAGCTCCAGCGCCCCACGCTCGTCATGGCACCGAACAAGACGCTGGCCGCCCAACTGGCCAACGAGTTCCGCGAGCTGCTGCCGAACAACGCCGTCGAGTACTTCGTCTCCTACTACGACTACTACCAGCCCGAGGCGTACGTCCCCCAGTCGGACACCTACATCGAGAAGGACTCCTCGATCAACGAGGAGGTGGAGCGGCTGCGCCACTCCGCGACCAACTCCCTGCTCACCCGCCGCGACGTCGTCGTGGTCGCCTCGGTGTCCTGCATCTACGGCCTCGGCACGCCGCAGGAGTACGTGGACCGCATGGTCAGCCTCAAGGTCGGCGACGAGATCGACCGCGACGACCTGCTGCGCCGCTTCGTCGACATCCAGTACACGCGCAACGACGTGGCCTTCGCGCGCGGCACCTTCCGGGTCCGCGGCGACACCATCGAGATCTTCCCGGTCTACGAGGAGCTCGCCGTCCGCATCGAGATGTTCGGCGACGAGATCGAGGCCCTGTCCACGCTGCACCCGCTCACCGGCGAGGTCATCAGCGACGACGACCAGGTCTACGTCTTCCCGGCGTCCCACTACGTGGCGGGTCCCGAACGCATGGAACGCGCCGTCAACGACATCGAGAAGGAACTGGGGGAGCGCCTCGCCGAACTGGACAAGCAGGGCAAGCTCCTGGAGGCCCAGCGCCTGCGCATGCGGACGACGTACGACATCGAGATGCTCCGCCAGATCGGCTCCTGCTCCGGTGTGGAGAACTACTCGATGCACTTCGACGGCCGCGAACGCGGATCGGCGCCGAACACGCTGATCGACTACTTCCCCGAAGACTTCCTGCTCGTCATCGACGAGTCGCACGTCACCGTTCCGCAGATCGGCGCGATGTACGAGGGCGACGCCTCCCGCAAGCGCACCCTCGTCGACCACGGCTTCCGGTTGCCCTCCACACTGGACAACCGCCCCCTGAAATGGGAGGAGTTCCAGAAGCGCATCGGTCAGACCGTCTATCTCTCGGCGACGCCGGGGCAGTACGAACTCTCCCGCTCGGACGGCAAGGTCGAGCAGATCATCCGCCCCACCGGCCTGATCGACCCCCAGGTCGTCGTCAAGCCCACCGAGGGCCAGATCGACGACCTGGTGCACGAGATCCGGGACCGCACCGAGAAGGACGAGCGCGTCCTTGTCACCACGCTCACCAAGAAGATGGCCGAGGACCTCACGGACTACTTCCTGGAACTGGGCATCCAGGTGCGCTACCTGCACAGTGACGTCGACACCCTGCGCCGCGTCGAGTTGCTGCGTGAACTGCGTGCCGGCGAATTCGACGTCCTGGTCGGCATCAACCTCCTGCGCGAGGGCCTCGACCTTCCCGAGGTCTCCCTGGTGGCGATCCTCGACGCGGACAAGGAGGGCTTCCTGCGCTCCGGAACCTCCCTGATCCAGACCATCGGCCGCGCGGCGCGCAACGTCTCCGGCCAGGTCCACATGTACGCCGACAGGATCACCCCGGCGATGGAGCGGGCCATCGAGGAGACCAACCGCCGCCGGGAGAAGCAGGTCGCCTACAACAAGGAGCGGGGCATCGACCCCCAGCCCCTCCGCAAGAAGATCAACGACATCGTGGCGCGGATCGCCCGCGAGGACGTCGACACCGAGCAGTTGCTCGGCTCCGGCTACCGCAAGGCGAAGGACGGCAAGGGCGCCAAGGCGCCCGTTCCCGCGCTGGGCGGCAAGGCGGCCCGTGCCGCCAAGTCCGCCCAGGGCAAGAGTGCCGTGCCGACCGATCGCCCGGCGGCCGAACTCACCGGGCAGATCGAGGAGCTGACGGAGCGGATGCGCGCCGCCGCGGCCGATCTCCAGTTCGAGATCGCGGCCCGGCTGCGCGACGAGGTCTCGGAGATGAAGAAGGAGCTGCGGCAGATGAGGGAGGCGGGACTGGCCTGACGGCCACGTCGACGGCGCCGGACCTCGGCCGATGCGCGCTGTGTTGCAAGACCGACACAAAGTGCGCCCCAGGGTTCGGCGCTGTCAGTGCCGCTGCGTAGGGTTCTGCTCATCCGCGTACTCCGCGGAAACAGGGGACAGTTCGAGAGGGGAACACCGCGTGACGGTCAACATGACCAAGGGTCAGGCCATCAGTCTGCAGAAGAACGACGGGGGCACGCTGACCGCGGTCCGTATGGGACTCGGATGGCAGGCAGCCCCCCGGCGCGGCCTGTTCGGCTCGCGCACCCGGGAGATCGACCTCGACGCCTCCGCCGTGCTGTTCGCGGACAAGCAGCCCGTCGACGTGGTGTTCTTCCGTCACCTCGTCAGCGACGACGGCTCGGTGAGGCACACCGGTGACAACCTGGTCGGCGGCGTGGGCCAGGGCGGTGACGACGAGGCCATCCTCGTCGACCTGCAGCGCGTCCCGGTCCACATCGACCAGATCATCTTCACGGTGAACTCCTTCACCGGTCAGACCTTCCAAGAGGTCACGAACGCGTTCTGCCGTCTCGTCGACGAGACCAACGGCCAGGAACTCGCCCGCTACACGCTCGCGGGCGGCGGCCAGTACACGGCCCAGATCATGGCGAAGGTGCACCGCGCCGGAACCGGCTGGCAGATGACGGCCCTCGGCACGCCGGCCAACGGCCGCACGTTCCAGGACCTGATGCCCGCGATCCTGCCGCACCTGTAGGCAGCCGACGCACACGCACGAAGCGACGTAGGGGGACAAGACGATGACGGCCGAGCTGGTCAGGGGGCAGAACCACCCGCTCTCCCAGGTCCGTCTCGAGGTCCGTGTCTCGGCCGGGAAGCCGATCGTGGCAGGAGCCACGCTCAGCGACGAGCAGGGCATGGTCCGAGGCGTCGAGTGGGTGGCCCACCCGGGCGCGCCCACGCTGCCCGGGCTCGAGGTCTCCAAACAGGCGGCGGCCGATCATCGTCTGGCCTTCGACCTGGAGGCCCTGCCCCCGACCGTGCACCGGGTCAGCGTGCTGCTCGCGCTGCCCACCGGGGTCGGCGGCCCGGTCCGCTTCGGCGGCGTCGCCGCCCCCTTCGTCGCGGTCACCGGACTCGACGGTTCGGAGATCGCCAGCTACACCCTCACCGGTCTGGACGCCGAGTCCGCCGTCGTGGCCCTGGAGCTCTACCGCAGGCAGGGCGCCTGGAAGGTCCGCGCCGTCGGCCAGGGCTACGCGGGCGGCCTCGCCGAACTCCTCACCGACCAAGGGCTCCCCGAGGCCCGGCAACTCGCGGGGACCATCAACGACGCGGTGGCGAAGGGCCTGGCCCGGGCCGTGGCCGCGCCCCCGCCCCGTACCCCGGAGGCGGACCGGTCACGGCAGGCGGCCACCTCGGCGCCGGGACCGGACCAGCCGTACGCGGCACCCGGAGCGCACGGCACCCCCGGTGCCGCGGCACCGCAGCAGTCCCCGTACGGCACGCCCGGTCCGCAGGGAGCCGGCGTACCGCAGACCGGTCGCGCCGCGGGCCCCGCGCAGCCCGACCCCTCGTCCGTCACCCAGCCGTCGTCGACCACCGGCGGTGGCTCGATCGACTACAGCCACCCCGGCCGGCAGACCGGCGCCCCGCCACCGCCCCCGCCGACCGCGCCCCCGGCGCAGCCCGGGCAGCCCGCCCAGCCGGTCGCGGGAGACGCGACCGGCTGGTCCATGGAGGAGCGGCTGTACAACCAGGTGTGGGGGATGTTCGAAGACCTGGCCAGGACCGTCGCCGCGTACCGCAGCGCCGTCGACTTCGCCGACTCGCGCATGGAGAAGGAACTCGACCACGTCCTCTCCGACCCGCGCAGCCGGATCGGTGGTCAGGGTGACGCCGCGCGCGAGGCCGCCCGCGCCAAGCACGCGCTCCTGGTCGATCAGGCCCGGGCCGTCCTCGACCGGGACCTGGCCCAGCTCACGGCCGAGGCCGAGGTCGTGGAGCCCGCGCTGCCGCTGGCCTACGCCCGCTGGGACAACCCGGTCTGGCACGGCTACCGCGTCCCCATGGAAGTGCCCATGGCGGTGCGGCTGGGCGACCTCAGCCTGTCCGAGAGCGAGAACCTGAGCATCCCCATGCTGGTGCGCCTCCCACTGGAGCGCGGTCTGTGGATCGACAGCGGTCGGGCCTCGCTGGACGGCACGCTCGCCGACTCCGGCCAGCTGCGCCGTCTCGCCATGGACACCGCCGTGGCGAACGCGGCCCGGCTGCTCGCGGTCTATCCCGTGGGCGAGTTGACCGTGCACGTCATCGATCCGGCCGGTGCCGCGGCCTCGTCCCTGGCTCCCCTGGTGCAGTCCGGGGTGCTCCACAGCCCGCCCGCCGTGGGTGCCGCGGGCGTCGCGGACGTACTGACCCGGCTCACCCAGCGCGTCGACCTGGTGCAGATGGCGTTGCGCGGGGGAGCGGCCGACTCGCTGCCCCCGGGCCTCGACACCGCCGAGCAGGTGCTGATCGTCAATGACTTCCCGCACGGCTTCGACGACCGCGCCGTGACCCAGCTCCGCTACCTGGCGGACGAGGGGCCGGCCGTGGGGGTCCACCTGATGATGGTGGCCGACCGCGAGGACGCGGCCGCGTACGGACCGCTGCTCGACCCCCTCTGGAGGTCGCTGCTGCGGATCACGCCGGTGCCCGACGACCATCTCGCCGACCCGTGGATCGGTCATGCGTGGACGTACGAACCCGCGCTCGTTCCCACGAACAGCCAGGTGCTCCAGCAGGTCCTCGCGCAGGTGGCGGCTGCCCGCCGGTCCTGGAACCGCTGACACCGACCCCTTTTTTACTTTCCCGACAGGGCTCAAGCCGCTCTGTCAAGCATCGGTAAAGTGCTCTGACCAGGTGTTTTGTACTTTTCTTTACCGACTCCTTTACCTTTCCTTGGTGATTCGGGTACTCTTTTTCCATACGGAGGGGAGTACTCCCTACCTGCTGCGACGCACCCGTCAATACGGATCGACCAGATCCCGGGGCGTCGGTCTGCGGGCTCCGGGCGCACCCAGCGCCCCGGCAGCCGCGGATGGAAGAGACCTCCGGTGGCGACGACGCTGAAATCTGCCGTTACGAACTGCCGGAGGCGCAGTGAATGTTTCCCTGACCCTGTGGGTCCTGACCATCGTGGGGCTGGCCGCACTGATCGCGGTCGACTTCTTCATCGGCCGCAAGCCGCACGACGTGTCCATCAAGGAAGCCGGAATCTGGACCGTCGTCTGGATCGCGCTCGCCGGACTGTTCGGACTCGGACTGCTCCTCTTCTCCGGCGGCGAGCCGGCCGGAGAGTTCTTCACGGGCTTCATCACCGAGAAGTCGCTGAGCGTCGACAACCTCTTCGTCTTCGTCCTGATCATGGCGAAGTTCGCGGTGCCCTCGAAATACCAGCAGCGCGTGCTCCTCGTGGGTGTCCTCATAGCCCTCGTCCTGCGGGCGATATTCATCGCCGCGGGTGCCGCGATCATCGCGAACTTCGCGTGGGTCTTCTACATCTTCGGCGCGTTCCTCATCTACACCGCCTGGAAGCTGATCCAGGAAGCCCGGGCCGACGAGGACGACGAGGAGTTCGAGGAGAACCGGCTGCTCAAGGCCGCCGAGCGGCGGTTCGGCGTGGCCGACCGCTATCACGGCACCAAACTGTGGATCCGGCAGAACGGCAAACGCGTCATGACGCCGATGCTGGTCGTGATGCTGGCGATCGGCACCACCGACGTGCTCTTCGCGCTCGACTCGATCCCCGCGATCTTCGGCCTGACCCAGGACCCGTACATCGTCTTCACGGCCAACGCGTTCGCGCTGATGGGTCTGCGACAGCTGTACTTCCTCATCGGCGGCCTGCTCAAGAAGCTGGTCCACCTCAGCTACGGCCTGTCGGTGATCCTCGGATTCATCGGCGTCAAACTCGTCCTGCACGCGCTCCACGAGTCCGGCGTCCACGTTCCCGAGATCTCCATCCCGGTCTCGCTCGGCGTGATCTGCGCGGTCCTCGTCGTCACCACGATCACGAGCCTGGCCGCCACCAGGAAGCAGGCGGCGCGCGAGCGGACCGAGAGCGCTCAGAAGGAGAGCGTCGACGTCTGACGACGTCGGCGAGGGCAGGGACGACCTCCCCCGGGAGCGGTGCGTGGCGCGTTGCCGACCACCGCTCCCGATGCTCGTCCGGATCCCGGGGGCGTCCCGACCGGGAACGCCCGGGCGGGGCGGTGGAGTCCACGAGGTCCGCGCGGATCGTCGACTTCGAGTCCGAGCGGACGCACGACATGCGTCCGCTCGGCCGGCAGGCCGAACGACGCTTGACCGACCGCGATGTTCGGGAGTCGCCCGAGCCGAAGCGGCCGTCCGTTCCTGGAGGCGGACTCCGTCGCCCAGCCCCGGAACGTGCCCCGTACCGCCGGAATGCGGGGCGCGCCGCCGACTGCGACGATCGCGTCATGATCGCTCGGCTCAGGTCGCTCACGAGGCAGTGGACCGTCGTGGTGCCCGTGATCGCGGTGGTGCTGCTGGCCTTCACCTGGGGGCGCGACCTGCCCGCCGCGGTCGTCGCCCTGGTGACGTTGGTCCTCGCGGGCTCGGTGCTCGCGGCGGTGCATCACGCCGAGGTCGTCGCCCACCGGGTGGGTGAACCCTTCGGCTCCCTCGTCCTCGCCGTAGCGGTCACGATCATCGAAGTCGCCCTCATCGTCACCCTGATGGCGGACGGCGGTGCCAAGAGTTCGACGCTGGCCCGCGACACCGTGTTCGCGGCTGTCATGATCACCTGCAACGGCATCGTCGGCGTGTGCCTGCTCGTCGCCTCCCTGCGTCACAGGCTTGCCGTCTTCAACGCGGAGGGCACCGGAGCCGCCCTCGCGACGGTCGCGACACTGGCCACGCTCAGTCTCGTCTTCCCGACCTTCACCACCAGCAAGCCGGGCCCGGAGTTCTCCACCGCGCAGCTCACCTTCGCCGCCCTCGCCTCCCTGGTCCTGTACGCCCTGTTCGTGACCACCCAGACGGTCCGGCACCGCGACTACTTCCTGCCGATCACCCGACTGGGTGAGGTCATCGACGCCGACGACCACGCCGACGCCCCGTCGGCCCGTCAGACGCGCGTCAGCCTGGGACTGCTCGGCCTGGCCCTGGTCGGTGTGGTCGGCCTCGCCAAAGGTGTCTCGCCCACCATCGAGTCCGGGGTCGAGGCGGCCGGTATGCCGCACTCCGTGGTCGGTGTGATCATCGCGCTTCTCGTACTGCTCCCCGAGACCATCGCCGCCCTGCGGTCCGCCCGCCGCGACCGGGTGCAGACCAGCCTGAACCTCGCCCTCGGCTCCGCGATGGCCAGCATCGGACTGACCATCCCCGCTGTCGCCCTGGCTTCTCTCTGGCTCTCCGGCCCCCTCGTTCTCGGGCTGGCCCCCACCGAGATGGTGCTGCTGGCGCTCACCGTCGTGGTGAGTTCCCTGACGGTCGTCCCGGGGCGGGCCACCCCGCTCCAGGGGGGCGTCCATCTGGTCGTGTTCGCGGCCTACCTGGAACTGGCCATCAACCCCTGACCGGCCGTCACTCGGTGGCCGGTACGACTGTCGGACGAGGCACTGGCCGGGTCTCCGGCAGCAGCGCGAAACAACCGAGGCTCAGCAGTGCGATCCCCGTCAGATAGGCGGCGACGCCCCAGGGCACGCGATCCCCGCGCGCCACCGCCGTCGCCACGATCGGGGTGAGCGCGCCCCCGAGGACGCCGCCCAGGTTGTACCCGACCGCCGCGCCCGTGCAGCGCACCCGTGGTTCGTACAGCTCCGGGAGATACGCGGCGATCACCGCGAACATGGTGATGAACGCGATCAGAGCCACCAGGAAGCCCAGGAACATCAGCAGGGGCTCGCCCGTCGACAGCAGCCCGATCATCGGGAACATCCACAGCGCGGCGCCCGCGCAGCCGGCCATGCACAGCGGCCGCCGCCCGTAGCGATCGCCCAGCAGGGCGACCACAGGCGTCAGACAGCCCTTCACCACCACGGCGGCCATGATGCAGGTCAGCATGACGGTGCGGCTCACGTCGAGCTGCTCCACGCCGTAGGCGAGTGCCCAGGTCGTCACCGCGTAGAACACGGCGTATCCGACGGCGAGTCCGCCGGCCGTCAGCAGGACGAGCCGCCAGTGGTCGCGCACCACCTCGGCGAGCGGCACGCGCGCGCGGTCCCCCAACTCCAGGAACCGGGGACTCTCCACGAGCGAACCGCGCAGCCACAGCCCCGCCACCGCGAGCACCCCCGCCGCCCAGAACGGAACCCGCCACCCCCATGCCGCGAACTGAGCGTCGGACAGTGTCACCGACAGCGCCAGCATCACGCCGTTGGCCAGTACGAACCCGAGGGAGGGGCCGATCTGGGGGAAGCTCGACCACAAGCCGCGCCGCTCGGCGGGCGCGTGCTCGACCGTCAGCAGCACGGCCCCTCCCCACTCGCCGCCGAGGCCGAGCCCCTGCAGGAAACGCAGCACCAGAAGGAGCACGGGGGCAGCGACACCGATGCGGTCGTACGTCGGGACGCAGCCGACGGCGACGGTCGCGGAGCCGGTCAGCAGCAGCGAGGCGATCAGAACCGGCCGCCGCCCGCGCCGGTCCCCGATGTGCCCGAACAGCACCGAGCCCAGCGGACGGGCGACGAAACCGATACCGAACGTCCCGAACGCCGCCAGCGTCCCGGCCAGCGGTGAGAACGTCGGGAAGAAGAGCGGCCCGAGAACCAGCGCAGCCGCCGTCCCGTAGACGAAGAAGTCGTAGAACTCGATGGCCGTCCCGGCGAGCGACGCGGCCGCGAGCCGCAGCATGGAGGGTGCCCTTACGGTGCGTACGTCGTGCATGCCGGATCAACTACCCACAGTGATCGGGGTTACGGGGGCGCCCGGGAGCGCGGCGTGTGTCAGCCGGTGACGGTGATGCGCCGGGCCGGGCCGCCGGCGCGGACGATCGCTCCGTGTGTGGGGGGGCGACGGTCTGCGGATCGGCGATCGCCGTGGGGACGTCGTCGGCCCGTTCCCGGTGAGAGGGTGCGAGCCGTCACCCTGACGAGGCAGCGTGATAGACCGGGTCCGAGCAGCGGTCCTGACGGGCCGGCAGACCCGAAGGACCGGAGGAAACGTGCCCCGCACCCTCGCCAACGCCCCGATCATGATTCTCAACGGGCCCAACCTGAACCTCCTCGGGCAGCGGCAGCCGGAGATCTACGGCTCCGACACGCTCGCGGACGTGGCGGCGCTGTGCGCCGAGGCGGCGACGGCGCACGGCGGAACGGTCGACTTCCGGCAGTCCAACCACGAGGGCGAGCTGGTGGACTGGATCCACGAGGCCCGGCTCAACCACGCCGGAATCGTGATCAACCCGGCCGCCTACTCGCACACTTCCGTCGCCATCCTGGATGCGCTCAACACCTGTGACGGACTTCCTGTGGTGGAGGTGCACATCTCCAACATCCACCAGCGCGAGGAGTTCCGGCACCACTCGTACGTCTCGTTGCGGGCCGACGGAGTCATCGCGGGCTGTGGCGTCCAGGGGTACGCGTTCGCCGTGGACCGGGTGGCGACGCTCGCGGGCACGGGACGGGCCGACACCTGACCGTCGAGGTGCGCGCCGGACGGCTGGAGGGAGCGGGGACGCGGGGCACGGACCTCCCGCGTCGACGGTCCGGCCGCCGGGCGTGAACGGCCGGAGAGTCGGGCGGGCCGGGGCCGCCGGCCGAGGACGGGGGACGACGGGCCGACGGGCCGACGGTCCCACCGCACAGGAGCCGTCATCCCGTGCGGGCAGCCTTCAGTGGACTGCACCGCTGACGGACCGGGGAGCGCGCGCGGGACACCGGCGCGTGCGGCCGGTTCACACGGGGCGCGTGCCCGAGGCGCCGCGCCCCGTGTGCCGGACCGCGATCACCACCCTCGGGCGTGCCACTCCGGCAGGTGCGGGCGCTCGGCGCCCAGCGTCGTGTCGTTGCCGTGGCCGGGGTAGACCCAGGTCTCGTCCGGCAGTACGTCGAAGATCCGGGTCTCGACGTCGTGGATGAGGCTGGCGAAAGCCGCCGCGTCCTTGAACGTGTTGCCCACCCCGCCCGGGAAGAGGCAGTCACCGGTGAACACGTGCGGGTGACCGTGCGGGTCGTCGTAGACGAGGGCGATCGAGCCCGGCGTGTGCCCGACCAGATGCCGGGCGGTGAGTTCCACGTTCCCCACCTTGACCGTGTCGCCGTCCTGGAGGGGGACGTCGGTCGGCACCGGGATGCCGTCGGCGTCGTGCAGGCCCGCGTAGGTGCGCGCGCCGGTGGCGGCCACGACCTCGGCGAGCGCCTGCCAGTGGTCGCCGTGCCGATGGGTGGTGACGACGGACGCGATGCCGTCGTCACCGATCAGGGTGAGCAGGGTCGAGGCGTCGTTCGCCGCGTCGATCAGGAGTTGCTCGTCGGTGGCCCGGCAGCGCAGCAGATAGGCGTTGTTGTCCATCGGGCCGACCGCGACCTTGGAGATCATCAGGTTCTGCAGCTCGTGCACGTCGGCAGGGCCGCCGACCTTCACCGCTCCGCTGTACGTCATGACGGCAGCCTATAGCGGAGGAAGAGCCGGAAGGGGGCCGCCGTCGACGGTCAGGCCGGTGCCGTCGCGGCGGCCGCAGAGCCAGCCGAGCAGATCGGCCGCCGAGCCCCGGACCGCGACTGGCCCGCCCTCGGCGCCCCCGCCCGTGGTCCACAGCCGGCCGTCGCCGGTGTTCAGCGCGGTCGAGGGCACGTCCTTGTGGCCGCCGAACCGCTCCGCGAGGAAGTCGATCTCCCGGGTGACGAACTCCTCCGGCAGGTCCTCGAGCTCGTATCCGATGCCCAGGTCCACATGGTGCAGATCCACCTCGACCCACCGCCGGAACGGCACGCGGGCGGCGGAGTCCGTGACGCCGTTGCGCAGCTCGACCGTGCGGGACCAGTCCGCGGGAGCCGCTCCTGTCTCCTCGAAGCGCGCCGCGCTCTCGCGCAGGTCCGCCAGCTGTACGTCCAGGGGGCGCGGGGCGTCCCGCTCGATGTCGGCGTCCCGGGTGCTCGCGGAGGCGTACATGGGGCGCCCCTCCAGGACGTTCGCCAGGGCGTCCGCGTTGCGGGCCACGTGGGCGAGGACGTGCCCACGGCTCCAGCCGGGAAGCCGTGACGGCTCGGCCACGGAGGCGTTGTCCAGTTCGGCGGCCGCTGCGAGCAGCCGCTCCGTCGCGTCACGTACAGACGCCAGGTCGCGCACATGATCAATCATGAGGTCGACCCTAGCCCTGCCACACGTTCGGGTGAAGGTGGTCGGCCACCCCCGCAAATCGAATGCACGTGCTATACGCTCGGCGGTGGCGTCGGGCATGCTGGATGGTCCGGGATTGTTGTGAACCAGGGAAAGCAACCGGCGCTGTCAGTGGCTCCCCCTAGTCTGAGAAGACGGGGGCCTGCGGCCCCTGTCACTTCTCTCAAGAAAGGTGCGGACCGGCGTGGCCGACCGTCTCATCGTCCGTGGAGCGCGCGAGCACAACCTGAAGAATGTCTCGCTCGACCTCCCGCGCGACTCGCTCATCGTCTTCACGGGCCTGTCGGGGTCGGGCAAGTCCTCCCTCGCCTTCGACACGATCTTCGCCGAGGGCCAGCGGCGGTACGTGGAGTCCCTGTCCTCGTACGCCCGGCAGTTCCTCGGCCAGATGGACAAGCCGGACGTGGACTTCATCGAAGGTCTCTCCCCGGCCGTCTCCATCGACCAGAAGTCGACCTCGCGCAACCCGCGCTCGACGGTCGGCACCATCACCGAGGTCTACGACTACCTCAGGCTGCTGTTCGCCCGTATCGGCAAACCGCACTGTCCCGAGTGCCGCCGTCCCATCTCCCGCCAGTCGCCGCAGGCCATCGTCGACAAGGTCCTGGAGCTCCCGGAGGGGAGCCGCTTCCAGGTCCTGTCGCCGCTGGTGCGCGAGCGCAAGGGCGAGTTCGTCGACCTCTTCGCCGACCTCCAGACCAAGGGGTACAGCCGTGCCCGGGTCGACGGCGAGACGATCCAGCTCAGCGAGCCGCCGACGCTGAAGAAGCAGGAGAAGCACACCATCGAGGTGGTCATCGACCGCCTCACGGTGAAGGACTCCGCCAAGCGCCGCCTCACCGACTCCGTGGAGACCGCCCTCGGCCTGGCCGGCGGCATGGTCGTACTCGACTTCGTGGACCTCCCCGAGAACGACCCCGAGCGCGAGCGCATGTACTCGGAGCACCTGTACTGCCCGTACGACGACCTGTCCTTCGAGGAGCTGGAGCCCCGCTCCTTCTCCTTCAACTCGCCCTTCGGCGCCTGCCCCGAGTGCACCGGCATCGGCACGCGCATGGAGGTCGACCCCGAGCTGATCGTCCCGGACGAGGACAAGTCCCTGGACGAGGGCGCCATCCACGCCTGGTCGCACGGCCACACCAAGGACTACTTCGGCCGGCTGATCGGCGCCCTCGCCGACGCGCTGGGGTTCCGCACCGACATCCCCTTCGCGGGTCTGCCGCAGCGCGCCAAGAAGGCCCTGCTCCACGGCCACAAGACGCAGATCGAGGTCCGCTACCGCAACCGCTACGGGCGGGAGCGCGTGTACACCACGCCCTTCGAGGGAGCCGTCCCGTTCGTCAAGCGGCGCCACAGCGAGTCCGAGAGCGACGCCAGCCGCGAGCGCTTCGAGGGCTACATGCGCGAGGTGCCCTGCCCCACCTGTCAGGGCACGCGCCTGAAGCCGCTCGTTCTCGCGGTCACCGTGATGGAGAAGTCCATCGCCGAGGTCGCCGCCATGTCCATCAGCGACTGCGCGGACTTCCTGGGCAAGCTCAAGCTCAACGCCCGCGACAAGAAGATCGCCGAGCGCGTCCTGAAGGAGGTCAACGAACGACTGCGCTTCCTGGTCGACGTCGGCCTCGACTACCTGTCGCTGAACCGCGCGGCCGGCACCCTGTCCGGCGGCGAGGCCCAGCGCATCCGGCTGGCCACCCAGATCGGCTCCGGACTCGTCGGCGTCCTGTACGTCCTCGACGAGCCCTCCATCGGCCTGCACCAGCGTGACAACCACCGGCTGATCGAGACCCTCGTCCGCCTCCGCGACATGGGCAACACGCTCATCGTCGTCGAGCACGACGAGGACACCATCAAGGTCGCCGACTGGGTCGTCGACATCGGCCCCGGCGCGGGAGAGCACGGCGGCAAGGTCGTGCACAGCGGTCCCTTGAAGGAACTGCTCGCCAACCCCGAGTCGCTGACCGGCCAGTACCTGTCGCGCAAGAAGGAGATCGCGACCCCGGACGTCCGCCGCCCCACCGACCCGAGCCGCAGGCTCACGGTGCACGGCGCCCGTGAGAACAACCTCCGGGACATCGACGTGTCCTTCCCGCTGGGTGTCCTCACGGCCGTCACCGGCGTATCGGGTTCCGGCAAGTCGACCCTGGTCAACGACATCCTCTACACGCACCTGGCCCGTGAGCTGAACGGCGCGAGGAACGTACCGGGGCGGCACACCCGGGTGGAGGGCGACGACCTCGTCGACAAGGTCGTGCACGTCGACCAGTCGCCCATCGGCCGTACGCCCCGCTCCAACCCGGCGACGTACACCGGAGTCTTCGACCACGTCCGCAGGCTGTTCGCCGAGACGACCGAGGCGAAGGTGCGGGGTTATCTGCCCGGCCGTTTCTCCTTCAACGTCAAGGGCGGCCGCTGCGAGAACTGCTCCGGCGACGGCACCATCAAGATCGAGATGAACTTCCTGCCGGACGTGTATGTCCCCTGCGAGGTCTGCCACGGGGCGCGCTACAACCGGGAGACCCTGGAGGTCCACTACAAGGGCAAGTCCATCTCCGAGGTCCTGGACATGCCGATCGAGGAGGCGCTCGGCTTCTTCGAGGCGGTGCCGGCGATCGCCCGCCACCTCAGGACCCTCAACGACGTCGGCCTCGGGTACGTCCGGCTCGGTCAGTCCGCGCCGACGCTGTCCGGCGGTGAGGCCCAGCGCGTCAAGCTCGCCAGCGAGCTCCAGAAGCGCTCCACCGGCCGCACCGTCTACGTACTCGACGAGCCGACCACCGGTCTGCACTTCGAGGACATCAGCAAGCTCATCACGGTGCTGTCCGGCCTGGTCGACAAGGGCAACACGGTCATCGTCATCGAGCACAACCTCGATGTCATCAAGACCGCGGACTGGGTCATCGACATGGGCCCCGAGGGTGGCAACGGCGGCGGTCTCGTGATCGCCGAGGGCACCCCCGAGGAGGTGGCCGGTGTCCCGGCCAGCCACACCGGCAAGTTCCTGCGCGACGTGCTCGGCGCCGACCGGATCAGCGACGCCGCTTCCGTGAAGGCACCGCGCAGGACGGCCGCCAAGAAGACGGTCGCGGCCGGGACGGCGGCCAAGAAGACGGCCACCAGGACCGTCGACGGCACGGCCGCCAAGAAGACGGCCGCGGCCAAGAAGACCGCCACGAAGTCGACGGCGGCCAAGAAGACCACGCGGGCTCGCAAGGCCTGACTCCATCGGTCCGGCGCGCCTGTCCGTCCGATCGGACGGCCTCGAGGACCCACGCCGACGAAGCACCCGGGCAGGCGAGGCCCCGGACCTCGCGCCGCACCGCGCCCCACGGAACGTTCCCGTGGGGCGCGGTGCGTCGAGGGACCGGTCGCCGCCGCCACGGGTCGGGGGTATCGCGGGGCGGGAAGCGGGAAGCGGGAAGCGGGAAGCGGGAAGCGGGAAGCGGGTGTCGGGTGGTGCTATCCGTCGCCGAGTTCCGAGGCGTACGGCGGTTCGGCTCCGGCGCGGGAACAGGTGACGGCCGCCGCGCGGGCCGCGAAGCGCAGGAGGTCGGTCCAGTCCCGGGGGCCCAGTCCCTGAGCCGCGGCCGGGGAGAGGGCGTCGCGCGCGGCCAGGCCGTGCAGCAGGGCCGCGTTCACGGTGTCACCGGCACCGATGGTGTCCACGACGTCGACCGGCTCACCGGGCACGGAGTGGACCGAGCCGTCCCGGGTGAACGCGGTGAGACCGTCGCCGCCCTGGGTGATCACGACGGCCGAGGGGCCGGCGGCCAGCCACTCGCGCGGGGTGCCGCCGAGCCAGCGGGCGTCCTCCTCGGAGAGTTTGAGCAGGGACACCGACGGCAGCCAGCTCCTGAACCGGGCACGGTAGGCGTCCGGGTCGGGGATCAGTCCGGCACGGATGTTCGGGTCGAGCGCCGTGAAGACGCCCTGCGCGGCCGCGACCCGCATCAGCTCCTCGTAGGCGCTCGCGCCCGGTTCGAGCACGAGGGAGCAGGTACCGAAGGACACCGCCCGCACGGTGCCGGGGAGCCGGTCCGGGGCCGAGAAGAGGCGGTCCGCCGTGCCCTCCACGTAGAAGGAGTACGCGGCGGAGCCGTCCGTTCCGATCGTGGCGACGGCCAGGGTCGTCGGCTCGGCGCCGCGCTGCACGGCCGAGACGTCGACTCCCGCGTCACGCAGTCCGTCGAGGAGGGCCTCGCCGAACGCGTCGCGCGAGACACGGGAGCGGAAGGCCGTGGGGGAGCCGAGGCGGCCGAGTGCCACCGCCGTGTTGTAGGGGCCACCGCCGAGACGGGGCAGCAGGCCCGCCAGGGCACCCGCGCCCTGTGGCACCAGATCGATCAGGGCCTCACCGGCGACGACGATCACGAAGCGGTTCCTTTCCTCGGTGACTCCGGGGTTCCCGGGCGTGCGCGGTCCTCGGGGCAGCCGCACGAGGTGCGGTGGACGAAGGCGGAGGGCAGCCGGACGG
This sequence comes from Streptomyces sp. NPDC002580, assembly GCF_042889485.1. Taxonomy (NCBI): domain Bacteria; kingdom Bacillati; phylum Actinomycetota; class Actinomycetes; order Kitasatosporales; family Streptomycetaceae; genus Streptomyces; species Streptomyces sp. NPDC002580. The sequence continues at coordinate 1,288,403 of NZ_JBIAQZ010000001.1, forward strand.
TGCGGCTCGCGCGGCGCGGTGACGCCAGCCGCTCCAGGAGCAGCCGGACGGCCTTCGCGCCGATCTCCCTGCCGGGCCGGGCGATCACCGTGAGCCGGGGGGTGAACAGCTCGGCCCAGGAGAAGTCGCCGAAGCAGCACAGCGCCACGTCACCCGGAACGGACAGGCCCCGCGCGCGCAGGGCCCGCAGTACGCCGACGGTCATGGTGTGGTCGGCGGTGACCAGCGCGCCGGGCGGCGCCCCGAGGTCCAGCAGCCGGTGGGCGGCCTCCTCGGCGGTCTCCGCCCGCGAGCCGCCGAGCGCCACGAGCCGTTCGTCGTAGGGGAGCCCGGCGCCCGCGAGGCCGTGCCGGTAACCGGTGATCCGCTCGGCCGTCGTGCCGAGTCCGGGCAGGCCCGCGACCAGTCCGATACGCCGGTGTCCCCGTTCGGCGAGGTGGGTGACGAGGCTCGCCATGGGGCCGGTGTTCTCGGCGCACACCTGGTCGTGGCGGAAGCCGCTGCCGGCGGGAGGTTCCACGATCCGGTCCAGCAGGACGGTGGGTACGTCGTGCCGGCCGAGATGGCGCAGGAGGGCGTCCGGGGTCGCCGACGGCGCGATGATCATTCCGTCCACGCGGCGTTCGTGCAGCACCCGGGCGACCTCGAGTTCGTGCTCCGGGTCGTCGTGGGGATCGCTGACCAGCAGGCTGTAGCCGTGCTCCAGGGCACCGGCCTCGACGCCCTGGAGGAGTTCCGTGAAGTACGGGTCGCCGGTCGCCGGCACCGCGAACCCGATGGACCGGGTACGGGAGGTGACGAGCGAACGGGCGAGGGTGTTGGGTGTGTAGCCCAGCTCGTCGACGGCGTCGAGAACGGCCTGACGTGTCCCCGGCAGCACCGGCCGTGTGTCGTTGAGGACGTGCGAGACGGTCGCGATGGACACGCCGGCCCGCCGGGCCACATCGGCCATCGTCGCCATGGCGCCCCTCTCCTGGATCCCCGGCGCTCGCGCCGGTACGGAACCTGGCCGTTCGCCTGCGAACGTATCCCGTCCGACGGTGACGTAAACGCTTACGCACGGGTTTGCGCAAGCGTTTACGTCCGTGGCCCCGCGAGGCTGACCCCGCGTGGAATGGATGGTTCTGTGCCGGTATGGTCAACGCGCGGCATCCCGTGCCGTGCCCGGCGGAATCACCGCGAAACCGCCTCGACCAGGGGAGACGCCATGTCCGGCCGTCCGTCAGCGAGTCGTCGTACCGTCCTGCGGGGGGCGGCGCTCACTCCGGTCGCCGGGCTCGGCCTCGCTGCGTGCTCCGGCGGCGACGGAGGAGGCGGAGCCCCCGCCACGCCGACCGCCCCCGTCGTCCTGGGCGCCGCGAGCGAGGTCTCCAAGGGTGGCGCTCAGCTGTACCTGGACGAGAACGTCGTGGTCAGCCGCGCCGAGAACGGTTCCCTCAAGGCCTTCAGCTCGATCTGCACCCATGCCGGGTGCGCGATCAACAAGCTGACGGGCACGACGCTCGTGTGCCCGTGCCACGGCAGCGAGTTCGACGCCATGACGGGCGCGGTGCTGCGGGAGCCTGCCACCGTGCCGCTCCACGACCTGGCCGTCGAGACGAAGGCCGGGAAGATCGTCGCGGGGCCCGGCGCCTGAGCGGGCGCCGGATCAGGACCGGGACCGGACTGGCCGACGCGCCGCGACCGGGCGGACGGTCACTCCCAGTCCCATCCGATCCCCACGATCCCCGACCGCACACGCGGCTCGACCAGGTGCACGGAGTGATGACGTCCGCTCAGGGCCAGTTCCTGGCGGCCGCTGCGCGGCGCGGCCGCCGAGTGCTGGGTGAAGCGGTGGCAGCGTACGGGCAGCGCGTTCTCGGCGAAGTGCACCTGGAGCGCGTACTGTCCGCCGGCGAAGCCGAACCCTCGGACGTACTCGCTGGACGAACCGGCCGTGCCGTCCTCGAAGCCGTAGCGGAAGAGGAACGTATCGCCTGCCCGCAGCCGGATGTCGAAGAGCAGTTCGGCGACGAGCACCCCCGTGTCGCGGTGCCAGCGGACCCGGCCCGTACGGCAGTTCTCCAGAGCCCGCACCGCCGTACGCTCCGGCGCGCAGCCAGGGTCACCGTGGTGGATGGCCATATAGCGGTCCACACCGTCCTTGTGGGCGCGCACTATGTGGTGCGACTCCCGGCCGAGCAGTTGGCGATCGGCGCCTATGCGGACCCGCTCGTGATGGCCGATCGTGTGCAGGCCGCCGTCGACCGGTGAATCCAGCTCGGCCAGCAGTCGTTCGAGAACGCTGGACGCCTCCACCAGGGAGCGGTAGGACCGCCCCGCCGGACGCTGTGGACCCATGTGTTCCTCGGCCTTGGCCAGCAGCCTGATCAGTGACTCGTCCGGCAGTTGGAGGATCTCCTCCAGGGCGCGAACGGCCCGCAGCGACTCGGGCCGCTGCGGGCGCCGGGCGCCCTGCTGCCAGTAACTCAGGCTCGTCACCCCGACCTTGACGCCGTAGCGCGACAGATGATGCTGGACGCGTTGCAGCGGCAGGCCGCGGGCGGTGATCGCGGCGCGCAGTGCGACATGGAAGGGGCCGCCCCGCAGGGCCGTCTCCAGTTCCGCCGTGGCGACGTCCGCGTGCTGTGTGCCGTGCCGCATGCAGGGGCCTTTCTGTGGAGGTTCACTACGGCTGGTCAGGCCGTTCGTGCGGGTTGTCGGGGCCGCCCGTGAGCGCGCGGGGGCTGTCCACCCGCGGGTTTCGCCGTTCACGCCCCGAGTTCCCCCGCATTGAAGCGTGTTGACCAAGTCCCGACAACACCTGATGCTCAACATGCCTCGTCGCAGCCCTGGAGGCGCTCCGTCGCCGTTCGTCCCCGTCCAGGAGCGAACGCGATGCGCCCGACGCCGACGAGGTGCCGCCCTCGCCGCGGTCCCGGCCGCTCCGGGCGCCGCCCCGGCGACCGTGGCGGGCGGACGCGCGGACGATCACCCCGGTGACCGACCGCGAGGGGCCGGAACAGGCGGTGCCGACCGGAGTCGATCCCCTCGGTGGGACGGTGTCCGCGACGGCCGGCGGGGGAGCCCTCGTCGCGCTCGTCCCGAGCGTCCCGCGGGCCCTGCGCCGAGGCCGGGGCCGAGCCCGCGAGGGGGCACCCGTCGCGGGGCCCGTCCGGGGCGCTCCGGACGGGCCCAGTCGCCGGTCGGGCGTCGGTCGGCCGCGGTTTGGCGTCGGCCGTACTCCGGCGGGCCGACCTTCCCGGAGCCGCGGCCGTGCGGTCCCCGGGCCTGTGTCCACAGGCGGGCCGGGAGCCGACCGCGCTGTCGGCCCGCGCCAGTAGGGTGTGTGACATGGCCGACCCCTCCAGCTACCGCCCCAAGCCGGGACAGATCCCGGACTCTCCCGGGGTGTACCGGTTCCGCGACGAGCACCGCCGGGTGATCTACGTCGGAAAGGCGAAGAGCCTGCGCCAACGCCTGGCGAGCTACTTCCAGGACCTGGCGAACCTCCACCCGCGCACCCGCACCATGGTCACCACGGCCTCGTCCGTGGAGTGGACGGTCGTGTCCACGGAGGTCGAGGCCCTTCAGCTGGAGTACTCCTGGATCAAGGAGTACGACCCCCGGTTCAACGTCAAGTACCGCGACGACAAGAGCTATCCCTACCTCGCGGTGACGATGAACGAGGAGTTCCCGCGGGTGCAGGTGATGCGCGGCCAGAAGAAGAAGGGCGTGCGCTACTTCGGCCCCTACGGGCACGCGTGGGCCATCCGCGACACCGTGGACCTGCTGCTGCGCGTCTTCCCGGTCCGCACCTGTTCCGCGGGCGTCTTCAAGAACGCCTCCCGCACCGGCCGCCCCTGCCTCCTCGGCTACATCGGGAAGTGCTCCGCCCCCTGCGTCGGACGGGTCCCGGCCGAGGAGCACCGCGAGCTGGCCGAGGAGTTCTGCGACTTCATGGCAGGACGTACGGGGACGTACATCCGCCGTCAGGAACAGCAGATGGCGGCCGCGGCCGAGGAGATGGAGTACGAGCGCGCGGCCCGGCTGCGCGACGACATCGTGGCCCTGAAGAAGGCCATGGAGAAGAGCGCGGTGGTGCTCGCCGACGCGACCGACGCCGACCTCATGGCCGTCGCCGAGGACGAGCTGGAAGCCGCCGTGCAGATCTTCCACGTGCGCGGCGGCCGCGTGCGGGGCCAGCGCGGCTGGGTCACGGACAAGGTCGAGGCGGTCACCACGGGCGACCTGGTGGAACACGCGCTCCAGCAGCTCTACGGAGAGGAGACGGGCGACTCCGTCCCCAAGGAAGTGCTCGTCCCGGCGCTGCCCGAGCCGGTGGAGCCCGTCCAGGAGTGGCTCACCGCGCGCCGCGGGTCGAACGTGTCGCTGCGCATCCCGCAGCGCGGCGACAAGAAGGCGCTCATGGAGACCGTGCAGCGCAACGCGCTCCAGGCACTCGCCCTGCACAAGACCAAGCGGGCCTCCGACCTGACCACGCGCTCCCGCGCCCTGGAGGAGATCGCCGAGGCGCTCGATCTGGACAGTGCGCCCCTGCGGATCGAGTGCTACGACATCTCGCACCTCCAGGGCGACGACGTGGTGGCCTCGATGGTCGTCTTCGAGGACGGGCTCCAGCGCAAGAGCGAGTACCGGCGCTTCCAGATCAAGGGCTTCGCCGGTCAGGACGACGTCCGGTCCATGCACGAGGTGATCACCCGCCGCTTCAGGCGCTACCTCCTCGAGAAGGAGCGGACCGGGGAGTGGACGGACGGCGAGGAAGCGGCTTCGGGTGCCGCCGTCCCCGGGACGGCTGCCGACGCCCCCGGGACCGCCGCCGAGGCCGCCCTCCGCGAGGGGATCGTCCCCGAGGCCCCCGCCTCGGGCGACCCGTTCTCCGTGAGCGCCTCCTCCGAGGACGACGGCCGCCCCAAGCGCTTCGCCTACCCGCCGCAGCTCGTCGTCGTCGACGGCGGACGGCCGCAGGTGGCCGCCGCCCGGAGGGCCCTCGAAGAGCTCGGCATCGACGACATCGCCGTGTGCGGACTCGCCAAGCGCCTGGAGGAGGTGTGGCTGCCGGACGAGGACGACCCGGTGGTCCTGCCGCGCTCCAGCGAGGGTCTGTACCTGCTCCAGCGGGTCCGGGACGAGGCCCACCGCTTCGCGATCACCTACCAGCGGGCCAAGCGGGCCAAGCGCTTCAGGGCGGGCCCCCTGGACGACGTGCCGGGCCTCGGCGACTCCCGCAGGCAGGCACTGATCAAACACTTCGGTTCGGTGAAGAAGCTGCGGTCCGCGACGATCGACCAGATCTGCGAGGTTCCCGGCATAGGCCGAAAGACGGCGGAGACCATCGCCGTGGCCCTCGCCCAGGCGGCTCCGGCCGCACCCGCCGTGAACACGGCGACTGGAGAGATCATGGAAGACGACGAAGACGCGGTGCCCGGGACGACGGCGGGCCCCGCGGAGGAGCCCGTGACCGCAGGCGCCTCGGACGAGCGACGGGGGCAGGAGACATGACCGAGAACGACGCGCGTGACGCGGAACGCCTGGCGCAGGGCCAGGTGGAACACAGGGAACCGAGCGAGGATCACGCGGAGCGTGAAGCACCACGGGAAGACGGAGCACAAGTGGGTACGGGCATCGAGACCGCGGGAACCGGAGTCCTGGACGCGGCCATCCCCGAGCTGGTGATCATCTCCGGCATGTCCGGAGCCGGCCGGTCCACGGCCGCCAAGTGTCTGGAGGACCTCGGCTGGTTCGTCGTCGACAACCTGCCGCCCGCCCTGATCCCCACCATGGTGGAGCTCGGCGCCCGCTCCCAGGGCAACGTGGCACGGATCGCGGTCGTCGTCGACGTACGCGGCCGCCGGTTCTTCGACAACCTCCGCCAGTCGCTCGCCGACCTGGAGGCCAAGCAGGTCACCCGGCGGATCGTCTTCCTGGAGTCCTCCGACGAGGCCCTGGTGCGCCGCTTCGAGTCCGTGCGCCGGCCGCACCCCCTCCAGGGCGACGGCCGCATCGTGGACGGCATCGACGCCGAGCGTGAGCTGCTGCGCGAGCTGCGCGGCGACGCAGACCTGGTCATCGACACCTCCAGCCTGAACGTGCACGAGCTGCGCGCCAAGATGGACGCCCAGTTCGCGGGCGAGGAGGAGCCCGAGCTGCGGGCCACCGTCATGTCCTTCGGGTTCAAGTACGGCCTTCCCGTCGACGCCGACCTGGTCGTGGACATGCGCTTCCTGCCCAACCCGCACTGGGTCCCGGAGCTGCGCCCCTTCACCGGCCTGAACGAGGAGGTGTCGGCGTACGTCTTCAACCAGCCCGGCGCCAAGGAGTTCCTTGACCGCTACACCGAACTGCTCCAGCTCATCGCCGCCGGATACCGGCGCGAGGGCAAGCGCTACGTGACCATCGCGGTCGGCTGCACCGGCGGCAAGCACCGCTCGGTGGCGACCTCCGAGAAGCTCGCCGCCCGGCTCGCCTCCCAGGGTGTGGAGACCGTGATCGTGCATCGGGACATGGGGCGCGAGTGAGCGGACGTACCACCCTGCGGCTGAGCAGGCTGCGCCGGGAGATCCCCGGGTACCGCGCCACCCAGCCCGCCACGGCGCGCGGCGCCAAGCCGCGCCGCCGTGGCGCCCAGCCCAAGGTCGTCGCCCTGGGCGGCGGCATGGGGCTGTCCGCCTCGCTCACCGCGCTGCGCCGGATCACCGGCGACCTCACCGCCGTCGTCACCGTGGCCGACGACGGGGGCTCCAGCGGGCGCCTGCGCGACGAGCTGGGCGTCCTCCCGCCCGGCGACCTCCGCAAGGCGCTGGCGGCGCTGTGCGGCGACGACGACTGGGGCCAGACCTGGGCGCGGGTGATCCAGCACCGCTTCCAGTCCAAGGGCGACCTGCACGAACACGCGGTCGGCAACCTGCTGATCGTGGCCCTGTGGGAGCAGCTCGGCGACCACGTCCAGGCCCTCGACCTGGTCGGCAGACTGCTGGGCGCGCACGGCCGGGTGCTGCCCATGTCCGCCGTGCCCCTGGAGCTCCAGGCCCTGGTCAAGGGGCACGATCCGGACCGGCCCGAGGAGATCCGCACCGTCCGGGGCCAGGCCAACGTGGCACTCACGCCCGGCGAGGTGCAGTCCGTGCACGTCGTGCCGCGCGATCCGCCGGCCGTGCCCGAGGCCGTGGCCGCCGTCCTCGACGCGGACTGGGTGGTCCTCGGCCCCGGCTCCTGGTTCTCCTCGGTGATTCCGCATCTCATGGTGCCCGAACTCCTGGACGCCCTCATCCAGACGAAGGCCCGCCGGGTACTCTCCCTGAACCTCGCCCCGCAGCCCGGAGAAACCGAAGGGTTCTCCCCGCAGCGTCATTTGGAGGTTTTGGGACGACACGCCCCTAAACTCGCCCTGGACGTGGTGCTGGCCGACGAGGCCGCCGTGCCCGACCGCGACTCTCTCGCCGACGCCGCCCAGCGGCTCGGCGCCGCGGTCGAGCTGGCGCCGGTGGCCCGGACCGATGGATCTCCGCGGCACGACCCGGAGCTGTTGGCCGCTGCGTACGACCGTATTTTTCGGATGCATGGAAGGATCGGCCCATGGCGATGACGGCAGCGGTGAAGGATGAGATTTCCCGGCTCCCCGTCACCCGGACCTGCTGCAGGAAGGCGGAGGTCTCCGCCGTTCTGCGGTTCGCCGGCGGCCTTCACCTGGTGAGCGGCCGGATCGTGATCGAGGCGGAGCTGGACACCGCCATGGCGGCGCGCCGCCTCAAGCGGGACATTCTGGAGATCTTCGGCCACAGCTCCGAACTGATCGTGATGGCCCCCGGCGGACTGCGCCGCGGCTCGCGCTACGTCGTGCGCGTGGTCGCGGGCGGGGACCAGCTGGCCCGCCAGACCGGGCTCGTGGACGGCCGGGGGCGCCCGATCCGCGGGCTGCCGCCGCAGGTGGTCTCTGGGGCCACCTGCGACGCCGAGGCGGCCTGGCGCGGGGCGTTCCTGGCCCACGGCTCGCTCACCGAGCCCGGCCGCTCCTCCTCCCTGGAGGTGACCTGCCCGGGTCCCGAGGCCGCGCTCGCGCTGGTCGGCGCCGCCCGTCGGCTCTCGATCGCCGCGAAGGCCCGTGAGGTGCGCGGAGTGGACCGGGTGGTCGTCCGCGACGGGGACGCGATCGGCGCGCTGCTGACCCGCCTCGGCGCGCACGAGTCGGTGCTGGCCTGGGAGGAGCGGCGGATGCGCCGCGAGGTCCGCGCCACCGCGAACCGGCTCGCCAACTTCGACGACGCCAATCTGCGCCGTTCGGCGCGCGCCGCAGTCGCCGCCGGGGCCCGCGTCCAGCGTGCCCTGGAGATCCTCGCCGACGAGGTGCCGGAGCACCTGGCCGCCGCGGGCCGGCTGCGCATGGAGCACAAGCAGGCCTCCCTGGAGGAGCTGGGCGCCCTCGCCGACCCGCCGCTGACCAAGGACGCCGTCGCGGGCCGTATCCGCCGGCTGCTGGCGATGGCCGACAAGCGGGCGCAGGACCTCGGCGTCCCCGGGACCGAGTCGAACCTGTCCGAGGAGATGGCGGACAACCTCGCGGGCTGACCGGCTTCCTCGGCACGACGTGAGAAGCGTGCGGGAGAACCTGACGGAAGGTCACCACGCCGGTGCCGAACCCCACTTGGGAGATCGGCACCGGCGTTCGTCTTCGGCGAGGCACCCTTGACTTGACCATGAAGTGTCATGAGCCTGGCATCTGTTCGCTGCTGTGGCGAACCAGTGCAAGGGGGGCTCATGAGACGAAGAGCGAGCGCGATCCTCGCTACCGGCGCGCTCCTGCTGGGCGGTGCGGCGATGGCGCCCGTCGCCCAGGCGCGGAGCGGCGGTTCACCCGGGCCCGACGCGAACGCCGTGAAGGTGTTCCGCGCGGAGGTCACGAAGCAGCAGGTACCCCTGCTGCTCGCGGCCGGCCAGGACGGTCACGAACTCGGTGACGCCACCTGGAAGAACGGCAGGAGCACCGTAGAGGTCTACGTCACCGACCAGCAGGCCCGGAAGCTGGAGAAGCAGGGCGTCGGCCTCACCGAGCACACCCTGTCCGCCAAGGCGGAGGACCGGGTCGCGGACGCCGCCCAGGGGGTCTTCCGCCCGTACAGCGGGAAGGGCAACCTCCAGGAGGAGATCGTCAGGACGGGCGAGGCCAACCCCGGGCTGACCAAGGTCGTCTCCATCGGCAAGACCGTGAACGGCCAGGACATCCTCGCGCTCAAGCTGACCAAGGGCGCGAAGAAGACCAAGGACGGCGCGAAGCCGTCGGTGCTGTACATGTCCAACCAGCACGCGCGCGAGTGGATCACGCCCGAGATGACGCGGCGGCTGATGCACTACTACCTGGACAACTACGCGACCGACAAGCGCGTCAAGAAGATCGTCGACTCCACGGAGCTGTGGTTCGTCCTGTCGGCCAACCCCGACGGCTACGACCACACGTTCCAGGACGAGGACGCCCGCCAGTGGCGCAAGAACCTGCGGGACGTCAACGGCGACGGTGTCATCTCCACCGGTGACGGCGTCGACCTCAACCGGAACTTCGCCTACAAGTGGGGCTACGACGACGAGGGATCGTCACCGAACCCCACCAGTGAGACCTACCGCGGCACGACTCCGGCCTCCGAGCCGGAGACCAAGGCGCTCGACGCCTTCGAGAAGCGCGTCGGCTTCTCGTACGGCATCAACTACCACTCCGCCGCCGAACTCCTGCTCTACGGAGTCGGCTGGCAGGTGGCGACACCGACCCCGGACGACGTGCTCTACAAGGCACTCGCCGGGACCCCCGAGAACTCGGCGGTCCCCGGGTACCACCCGCAGGTCTCCTCGGAGCTCTACACCACCAACGGCGAGGCGGACGGCCACGCGGGCAACGTCAACGGCATGGCGATGTTCACCCCCGAGATGTCGACCTGCCAGACCGTGTCCGGCCAGGACCCGGACGACGCCTGGAACGCGGCGGACTGCGCCTCCGTCTTCACCTTCCCGGACGACGAGAAGTTGATCGAGCAGGAGTTCGAGAAGAACGTCCCGTTCGCGCTCTCCGTCGCCGAGACCGCGGCCCATCCCGACCGGCCCTCCTCCTCGGTCGGCATCGACGCCCCCGACTTCACCCCGGCCGCCTTCTCGACGTCCTACTCCCGCGGCGCCGACCAGGAGGTCTCCGTCGTCGCCCGCCGGTCGGTGCGCGACAAGGAGCTCAAGTACCGGGTCAACGGCGGCCGCACGCTGGACATGGCGCTCAAGCCCTGGCAGGGCGGCGAGACCTTCGGCGGCGAGGACAACCTCTACTTCGACGAGTACCGGGCCAAGGTCAAGGACGGCAGCCCCGGCGACAAGGTCGAGGTCTGGGCCACCGGCGAGACCAGGAGCGGGAAGCCCACCGCCGGACCGCACTTCACGTACACCGTGGCCGAACGGCCCCGGGCGGACGTCCTGGTGGTCGCCGAGGAGGGCGCGACCGCCACACAGGCGCAGACGTACGTCGACGCGCTGAAGGCCAACGGCGAGAAGGCCCTCGTCTGGGACGTCGCGACCCAGGGCGCGCCGGACGCGCTCGGTGTCCTCGGCCACTTCGGGACCGTCGTCCACTACACGGGCGCCCTGCGGCCCGGCAACGCCACCCAGCTCCAGCTGCGCGCCTACCTCAACGAGGGCGGCAAGCTGGTCGAGGCGGGCGAGCTGGCCGGGGGCAGCGTCGACCTCGGCGGGGGCACCCTGTCGAACGACTTCAGCCAGTACTACCTGGGCGCCTACTCCCGTACGTCCACCCCGGGCGCGAACGGGTTCGCCGGCTCGGGCGCGCTCACCGGCGCCTCGGGAGCGCTCACCGGCGCGCCCGGCAACCCGCTGAACGCGGCGGGCACCTACGGCGTCACCTCGGACTCGCTCTCCGCCACGCAGTACCCGCAGTTCGCCTCCAGCTCGGGCGCGGGCCAGTTCGCCGGGACGGTCAACCCGTACGGGCCCTACGCGGGCTCCTACATGGCCGCCGCGGTCCACACCGACGACGCCTACAAGCGCCTCACCCGCACCATCGACCTCACCGGTGTCTCGGCCGCCGACAAGCCGACCCTCCGTTCCCAGATCCTGTGGGACACCGAACCCGGCTACGACCACGCGATCGTCGAGGTCCACACGACCGGGGCCGAGGACTGGACCACGCTTCCCGAGGCGGGCGGGGCCACCTCGGCGACCGTTCCCACCGAGTGCGAGGCCGCCTTCCTCGCCAGGGAACACCCGTGGATCAAGCACTACCTGACCGTGAACACCGGAGGCTGCGCCGCCACCGGCACCAGCGGCGCGTGGAACAGCTTCACCGGCGCCTCCAGCGGCTGGCAGCAGGTGAACTTCGACCTGAGCGCCTACGCGGGCAAGTCGATCGAGCTCTCGTTCACCTACATCAGTGACCCGAGCTCGGGCGGCCACGGCCTGCTCGTCGACGACGCCGCCCTCGTGGTCGGCGGCACCGCGACCCAGACGGAGGGCTTCGAGTCGTCCCTCGGCGCCTGGAGCGTCCCCGGGCCGCCCGCGGGCAGCCCGGCCGTCCTGCGGGACTGGGCGCGCACGGGTGAACTCTTCAAGACGTACGGAGCGGTCACCACGGACGACTCCGTCCTGCTGGGCTTCGGCCTGGAACACGTCACCACGGCGGCCGATCGCGCGGCCCTGATCGGGAAGGCGCTCTCGGCACTGGGCGGCTGACTGTCCGTGACAATCGCATGAACAGTGCGGGCGGTCCGTACCCCTACTGGCGGGTACGGACCGCCCTGCCGTGTATGGACGTAGTCGATGTCACTCAGGAGGTCTCAGGGAGGTAGGGTCGGAGGCGGTCGGGGACATCCCATACAACTCGCCGGCAACTGAGCCGGCACACCTAACGAGGAGATCGGTTCGTGACGATCCGCGTAGGCATCAACGGCTTTGGCCGCATCGGTCGTAACTACTTCCGCGCGCTGCTGGAGCAGGGTGCTGACATCGAGATCGTGGCTGTCAACGACCTGGGTGACACCGCGACCACCGCCCACCTTCTGAAGTACGACACCATCCTGGGCCGCCTCAAGGCCGAGGTGTCGCACACCGCCGACACGATCACCGTCGACGGCCACACCATCAAGGTCCTGTCCGAGCGCAACCCCGCCGACATCCCGTGGGGCGAGCTGGGCGTCGACATCGTCATCGAGTCGACGGGCATCTTCACGAAGAAGGCCGACGCCGAGAAGCACATCGCCGGCGGCGCCAAGAAGGTCCTCATCTCGGCTCCGGCCAAGGACGAGGACATCACCATCGTGATGGGCGTCAACCAGGACAAGTACGACCCGGCGAACCACAACATCATCTCCAACGCCTCCTGCACCACGAACTGTGTGGCGCCGATGGCCAAGGTTCTCGACGAGAACTTCGGCATCGTCAAGGGCCTGATGACGACGGTTCACGCGTACACGAACGACCAGCGCATCCTGGACTTCCCGCACTCGGACCTGCGTCGCGCCCGTGCCGCCGCCGAGAACATCATCCCGACCACGACCGGTGCCGCGAAGGCCACCGCCCTGGTCCTCCCGCAGCTCAAGGGCAAGCTGGACGGCATCGCCATGCGCGTCCCGGTCCCGACCGGCTCGGCCACCGACCTGGTCGTGACGCTGCAGCGCGAGGTCACCAAGGACGAGGTCAACGCCGCGTTCAAGAAGGCCTCCGAGGACGGCGACCTCAAGGGCTTCCTGGCGTACACCGAGGACCCGATCGTCTCCTCGGACATCGTCAGCGACCCGGCCTCCTGCACCTTCGACTCCTCCCTGACCATGGTCCAGGAGGGCAACACGGTGAAGATCCTCGGCTGGTACGACAACGAGTGGGGCTACTCCAACCGCCTCGTCGACCTCACGGTCTTCGTCGGCGGCCAGCTCTAGTACCCGGAGCAGGCACCTCGATGTGAGCCAGGGCTCGGGCAGCGCGCTGCCCGAGCCCTGTGCCACGTAGTGAATCGATCGGCGTGGTCGGGCAGCCCGGTCGACCAGCCTGATCGACCAGCCCTCTCGGTACCGAAGAGCCTTCCCTAGGAGTCCCTTTATGAAGACGATCGACGAGCTTCTCGCCGAAGGCGTGGACGGCAAGCGGGTCTTCGTCCGCGCCGACCTCAACGTCCCGCTGGCCGACGGCCGCATCACCGACGACGGCCGCATCCGCGCCGTCCTCCCCACCGTCAAGGCGCTGGCCGAGGCGGGCGCCAAGGTGATCGTCGCCTCGCACCTGGGCCGCCCCAAGGGCGCCCCGGACCCGGCGTTCTCCCTCCTCCAGCCCGCCGAGCGACTGGGTGAACTGCTCGGCGCGCCGGTCGCGTTCGCGCAGGACACGGTCGGCCCCGCCGCACACGACGCGGTGAACGGCCTCGAGCCCGGCCAGGTCGCGGTCATCGAGAACCTCCGCTTCAACGCCGGCGAGACGTCCAAGGACGACGCCGAGCGCGGCGAGTTCGCCGACAGCCTCGCGGCCCTGGCCGACGTCTACGTGGGTGACGGCTTCGGCGCCGTGCACCGGGGGCACGCCTCCGTGTACGACCTCCCGGCCCGCCTGCCGCACTACGCCGGCTACCTCATCGCCACCGAGGTCGGCGTCCTGAAGAAGCTCACCGAGGACGTCCGGCGCCCCTACGTCGTCGCGCTCGGCGGCTCCAAGGTCTCCGACAAGCTCGCCGTCATCGACCAGCTGCTCGGCAAGGCCGACAAGCTGCTCATCGGCGGCGGCATGGCCTTCACCTTCCTCAAGGCCAAGGGCTACGAGGTCGGTAGCTCCCTCCTGCAGGAGGACCAGATCCCGGCCGTCACCGAGTACATGGAGCGCGCCGAGAAGCTGGGCGTCGAGCTGGTGCTCCCCGTCGACGTCGTGGTCGCCCCCGGATTCCCGGACCTGAAGGCCAAGGCGGCCACCGAGCACACGGTGGTCGACGCGGAGCGGATGCCCGAGGGTCAACTGGGCCTCGACATCGGCCCGAAGTCCGGTGCCCTGTACGCAGCCAAGCTCGCCGACGCCGAGACCGTCTTCTGGAACGGTCCCATGGGAGTCTTCGAGCACCCCGACTACGCCGAGGGCACCAAGGCGGTCGCCCAGGCCCTCGTCGAGTCCAAGGGCTTCACCGTCGTCGGTGGTGGTGACTCCGCCGCCGCGGTGCGCACCCTCGGCTTCGACGAGAACGCATTCGGCCACATCTCGACCGGTGGCGGCGCCTCCCTCGAATACCTCGAGGGCAAGACGCTCCCCGGCCTTGCCGCACTGGAGGACTGACCTAGATGAGCACGCGCACGCCGCTGATGGCGGGCAACTGGAAGATGAACCTCAACCACCTCGAGGCCATCGCCCACGTCCAGAAGCTCGCTTTCGCCTTGGCGGACAAGGACTACGAGGCCTGTGAGGTCACCGTCCTGCCGCCCTTCACCGACCTGCGCTCCGTGCAGACCCTGGTCGACGGCGACAAGCTCAAGATCAAGTACGGTGCCCAGGACCTCTCGGCGCACGACTCCGGTGCCTACACCGGCGAGATCTCCGGCGCGATGCTGGCGAAGCTGAAGTGCACGTACGTGGCCATCGGCCACTCCGAGCGCCGCCAGTACCACAACGAGACCGACGCGATCGTGAACGCCAAGGTCAAGGCCGCCTACAAGCACGGTCTGACCCCGATCCTGTGCGTGGGCGAGGAGCTGGACGTCCGCGAGGCGGGCAACCACGTCGCGCACACGCTTGCGCAGGTCGAGGGCGGTCTCGCGGACCTGCCGGCCGAGCAGGCCGAGTCCGTCGTGATCGCGTACGAGCCCGTCTGGGCCATCGGCACCGGCAAGGTCTGCGGCGCCGACGACGCCCAGGAGGTCTGCGCGGCGATCCGCGCCAAGCTCGCCGAGCTGTACTCCCAGGAGCTGGCCGACCAGGTCCGCATCCAGTACGGCGGCTCGGTGAAGTCCGGAAACGTCGCCGAGATCATGGCGAAGCCCGACATCGACGGCGCTCTGGTCGGTGGCGCGGCCCTCGACGCCGACGAGTTCGTCAAGATCGTCCGGTTCCGCGACCAGTAAGTATGCGGTAGCGGCGATTCGTCGTACCCTTGCGGGGGTCTGGTGCCGTTGCGCCGGACCCCCGTCGTCCATCCAGTTCCGAGGAAGTTGGTCCAGCCGTGGTTTTGGGGTTCTCGATCGCCCTGATCGTCTTCAGCCTGCTGCTGATGCTGCTGGTGCTGATGCACAAGGGAAAGGGCGGCGGCCTCTCCGACATGTTCGGTGGCGGCATGCAGTCGTCCGTCGGTGGTTCCTCGGTTGCCGAGCGCAACCTGGACCGCATCACTGTGGTGCTCGGTCTGCTCTGGTTCGCGTGCATCGTCGTGCTCGGCATTCTGATGAAGATCAACAACTGATCACCGGCCGACACCGGTACGACAGCACAACTGCACATTACGCAAGCACATTCCGCACGTAAGGCCCCATGTCCGGTACGCGCCCTCAGGCGCCGCCTATCATGGGGCTTGCGTCTAGGGGTGGGATGTAACTCCAATCACTGGACGCGCGTTGGGCCTTACGTAGACTGAGGCGCTCGCAGCGAAGCGTCACGCCGACTCGCTTCGCGGCACCATCACGCAGGGAGTTACGACCGTGGCAAGTGGCAACGCGATCCGAGGAAGCCGGGTCGGGGCGGGGCCGATGGGCGAGGCCGAGCGCGGCGAGTCCGCGCCGCGGCTGCGCATCTCCTTCTGGTGCTCCAACGAGCACGAGACGCAGCCCAGCTTCGCCAGCGACGCGCAGGTCCCCGACACCTGGGACTGTCCGCGCTGCGGCTTCCCCGCCGGACAGGACCGGGACAACCCGCCGGACCCGCCGCGTACCGAGCCCTACAAGACGCACCTCGCGTACGTACGGGAGCGGCGCAGCGACGCGGACGGCGAGGCGATCCTCGCCGAGGCGCTCGCCAAACTGCGGGGCGAGATCTAGAACTTGAGAACCGGCCGGACACCCCACGGGTGCCTGGCCGGAGCCGTTTCACGACGGCATCGCGGCGACTTCGCGGACGGGCACCGCCCCGTCACGGGAACCGCTGTGCCCACGAGGCCTGTGCGCTGCCCGGCCATCCGCGCGAGCCGTGCCCGCGCGCCCGGGGCCGCCCGTACGGTGCCGGCCACCGGTACCTAAGGCTGACGCGAGCGCCGCCGGCGGGCTCCTGGTCATGGTTCCGCACCCGAACGCCCGGTCGTGCGCCGGGGTGCCTGTTCGGAGCCCGAACCCCGGTGTCGGGCGCGGACCTTGCGTCGCGTCAGGTACCGACCGGGTGGATCGACGGCACGCGGTGGGGGCAGCCTTCGACGCCGTGCGGGGCTCGCTGGTGGCCCGCCTCGCTGGGCCGGATGCCGGAGCGCGCGGGCGCCCACGCGCGAGCACCTGCGTACGGAGACGAGGGAGGACCACGCGCCCTGCGGAGCCACCGGGTGCCGCGGGCGGTGTGGACGACCACCCCCTGTGTGACCTCGGCGGGGGCGCGCCCCGTCGAGACCCCGGTGGGCACGTGCCGGGCCGGCCGCACGCGGGGACACGCGGGGCGATGATCGTGTGGGGAACGCCGGCCCGGTCACGCTGATGCAGCAGCGCGGCCAGGAAATCCATGGGGGCGTGGCCGCCGTGCTCTTCGGCCTCACTGTCATCGCGCTGATACCTCCCGTCGAGCGGGACGTATCTGTTGTCGAGCCGGAGGACGAGACCACGACAGCTCGCGTCCAGCCCTGATCAATTAGGTTGGGACCGGCAGCGGGGCAAGGTACGCAGCAGCACAGGCAGGAAAGAAGGCGGAAGTCCGAGATGAACGCAGAAAGCCGTACCCGGCTCAACCAGTCGCCCGAGTGGACCGCTCTGGCCAAGCACCGCGAGGAGCTCGCGGACACCCATCTGCGCGACCTGTTCGCGGCCGATCCCGGGCGCGGTTCGGGTTACTCGCTCCAGGTCGGCGATCTGCACGTCGACTACTCCAAGCACCTGGTCACCGACGAGACGCTGCGACTGCTGCGCGAGCTGGCCGTCGCCACCGACGTGTTCGGGCTGCGGGACGCGATGTTCCAGGGCGAGAAGATCAACACGACCGAGGACCGGGCGGTGCTGCACACGGCGCTGCGGGCGCCGCGGGGCGCGGTGGTGGAGGTCGACGGGGAGAACGTGGTGCCGGCCGTGCACGCGGTGCTGGACAAGATGGCGGGCTTCGCGGAGCGGGTCCGTTCGGGCGAGTGGACCGGGCACACCGGCAGGCGGATCAAGAACGTCGTGAACATCGGGATCGGCGGCTCCGACCTCGGTCCGGCGATGGCCTACGAGGTGCTGCGCTCCTTCACCGACCGAGGTCTGACGCTGCGGTTCGTGTCGAACGTGGACGGCGCGGACCTGCACGAGGCCGTGCGGGACCTGGACCCGGCCGAGACGCTGTTCATCATCGCCTCGAAGACGTTCACCACGATCGAGACGATCACCAACGCCACCTCCGCGCGCGACTGGCTGCTGACCGGGCTGAAGGCCGGCCAGGAGGCGGTCGCGAAGCACTTCGTGGCGCTGTCCACGAACGCCGAGAAGGTGTCGGACTTCGGGATCGACACGGCGAACATGTTCGAGTTCTGGGACTGGGTCGGCGGGCGCTACTCGTACGACTCGGCGATCGGCCTGTCGCTGATGATCGCGATCGGTCCGGACCGCTTCCGCGAGATGCTCGACGGTTTCCACCTCGTCGACGAGCACTTCCGCACGGCTCCCGCCGAGGCCAACGCGCCGCTCCTGCTGGCCCTGTTGGGGGTGTGGTACGGCAACTTCCACGACGCTCAGTCGCACGCCGTGCTGCCGTACTCGCACTACCTGTCGAAGTTCACCGCCTATCTCCAGCAGCTCGACATGGAGTCCAACGGCAAGTCCGTGGACCGCGACGGCAACCCCGTCGAGTGGCAGACCGGACCGGTGGTCTGGGGCACGCCCGGCACCAACGGCCAGCACGCCTACTACCAGTTGATCCACCAGGGCACCAAGCTCATCCCCGCCGACTTCATCGCCTTCGCCGAGCCGGTCGCCGATCTGCTGCCGGGCCTGGTCGCCCAGCACGATCTGTTGATGGCGAACTTCTTCGCGCAGACGCAGGCGCTGGCCTTCGGCAAGACGCCGGACGAGGTGCGCGCCGAGGGCGTGCCCGAGGAGCTGGTGCCGCACAAGTCGTTCGCGGGCAACCACCCCACGACCACGATCCTCGCCGGCGAGCTGACCCCCTCGGTCCTCGGCCAGCTGATCGCCCTCTACGAGCACAAGGTGTTCGTCCAGGGCGCGATCTGGAACATCGACTCCTTCGACCAGTGGGGCGTCGAGCTCGGCAAGGTCCTCGCCAAGCGCGTCGAACCCGCCCTCACCGAAGGCGCCGACGTCCCCGGTCTGGACGAGTCGACCAAGGCCCTGGTCGCCAAGTACCGGCAGTTGCGCGGTCGTTAGGCCCGCATGAGGGGAAGCGGGCGGTGGGAGTCCGCCCGCTTCCCGTAGGGCTCGGGCGATCACGTCGACGGCAGTCCGGACACGGCCCCCGAAGACGACCCACCCCCGAACCTCGAAGGCCGGAGAAGCCGCTGGGCGGGCTTCTCCGGCCTTCGAGGGAACGGGAGCGGTCAGGCGGTCAGGCCGAAGCCGGCGGGTAGAGCGACCGCGGCAGCCGGGACGCCGCCGCCGCGTCCAGGAGCCACAGGGTGCGCGCGAGGCCGCGGGCGCCGGCGGCCGGGGCCTGGATCTCCCCCGCGCCGGACAGGGCGATGGCGGCCGCCTGCGCCTTGTCCTCGCCCGCCGCGAGCAGCCACACCTCGCGGGCGCGGCGGATCGCGGGCAGGGTCAGCGAGATCCGGGTCGGCGGCGGCTTGGGCGCTCCGTGCACGCCGACCACCGTCCGCTCCGTCTCCCGCACCGCGGGCAGCTCCGGGAAGAGCGAGGCCACGTGGGTGTCCGGGCCGACGCCCAGCATCAGGACGTCGAAGGCGGGAACCGAACCGTGGTTCTCCGGGCCGGCGGCCTTCGCGAGTTCCGCCGCGTACGCCTGGGCCGCCGCGTCCGCGTCGGCGCCGTACGGACCGTCGGACGCCGGCATCGGGTGCACCCGCTCCGGATCCAGCGGCACCGCGTCGAGCAGGGCCGCGCGGGCCTGCGTGTCGTTGCGGTCGGGGTCGCCCTCGGGGAGGTACCGCTCGTCCCCCCACCACAGGTCGAGGCGCGCCCAGTCGACCGCGTCCCGGGCGGGTGCCGAGGCGAGCGCCGCGAGGAGCCCGTTGCCGTTGCGCCCGCCGGTGAGCACGATCGAGGCGTGGCCGCGCGAGGCCTGGGCGTCCACGATCTTCGTGATCAGCCGGGCCGCCGCGGCCTGGGCCATCAGCTCCTTGTCGCGGTGCACGACGAGCTGCGGAGTGTTCACTCGGCGGCCGCCCTGTCCGCCGCGGCCTTCTTGGCGAGCGCCTTCTCGGCCACCCCCGCGGGGGAGTCCTTGGCGGCAGGGGCCGTCTTCACGGCGGTCGCCGTGCCGCCCGGGGCGGCGGCTTCGGCGGTGTCCTTGGTCGCGTTCAGCCGGTCGAGTCCGTAGCGCAGCGCCGAGGCGTAGGTGTCGTCCGGGTCGAGACGGCGCAGTTCCTCCGCCATCAGCTCGGCCGTGTCGCGGCGCTTGAGCGCCACCGCGCGGTCGGGCTGCCCCTGGATGGACAGGGTCGCGAGCGTGCCGTCGGCCCGGTCCAGGACGATCGGGCCGCAACTCGTGTCCAGCCGGACCGCGGTGAGGCCGGGGCCCGAGGACAGCGAGCGTTTGACGGGGACGTCCAGCCGGTCCGCGAGCCACATCGCGAGCAGCTCGCAGCTCGGGTTGAACTCCTCGCCCTCCACCTCGACCGCGTCCACGTCGCAGGTGGTGACCTGGTCCAGGGCCGCGGCCAGCATCGAACGCCAGGGCGTGATGCGGGTCCACGACAGGTCCGTGTCGCCGGGCGTGTAGGCGTCGGCGCGGGCGTTGAGCTCCCGTACCGGGGCCTCGGAGGCGTAGGTGTCGGTCACGCGGCGCTGGGCGAGCGAGCCGAGTGGGTCCTTCGCCGGGTCGAGCGGCGCGTTCACCGGCCACCAGACGACGACGGGCGCGTCCGGCAGCAGCAGCGGCAGGACGACCGACTGGGCGTGGTTGGTCACCTCGCCGTACAGGCGCAGCACCACCGTCTCACCGGTGCCCGCCTCCGCCCCGAGCCGCACCTCGGCGTCGAGACGCGACTTCGTGCGGTCGCGGGGCGAGCGGGAGACCCGCTTGATGACCACGAGGGTGCGCGAGGGGTGCTCGCGCGAGGCCTCGTTGGCGGCCTTCAGGGCGTCGTACGCGTTCTCCTCGTCGGTGACGATGACGAGGGTGAGCACCATGCCCACGGCGGGGGTGCCGATGGCGCGGCGGCCCAGCACGAGCGCCTTGTTGATCTTGCTGGCCGTGGTGTCCGTGAGATCGGTCTTCATGGGCGACGCCAGCTCCGTCCGTCTCGCTCGAGCATTTCGTCGGCCTCGACCGGGCCCCAGGTCCCCGAGGGGTACTGGGCGGGCTTGCCGTGCTTGTCCCAGTGCTGCTCGATCGGGTCGAGGATCTTCCAGGAGAGCTCGACCTCCTCGGTGCGCGGGAAGAGGTTCGAGTCGCCGAGCAGCACGTCGAGGATCAGCCGCTCGTACGCCTCCGGGCTCGACTCCGTGAAGGACTCGCCGTACGCGAAGTCCATCGAGACGTCCCGGATCTCCATGGAGGTTCCGGGGACCTTGGAGCCGAAGCGGACGGTGACGCCCTCGTCGGGCTGCACGCGGAAGACGATCGCGTTCTGGCCCAGCTCCTCCGTCGCCGTGTGGTCGAAGGGGGAGTGCGGGGCGCGCTGGAAGACGACCGCGATCTCGGTGACGCGGCGGCCGAGCCGCTTGCCGGTGCGCAGGTAGAAGGGGACGCCCGCCCAGCGGCGGTTGTCGACCTCGACCTTGATCGCGGCGAACGTGTCGGTCTTCGACTTGGGGTCGATGCCGTCTTCCTGGAGGTAGCCGACGACCTTCTCGCCGCCCTGCCAGCCGGTCGCGTACTGACCGCGGACCGTGCTCGCGCCCAGGTCCTTCGGCAGCCTGGTCGCGCCGAGCACCTTGGTCTTCTCGGCGGCGAGCGCGTCCGCGTCGAAGGACGAGGGCTCCTCCATGGCGGTCAGCGCCATCAGCTGGAGCAGGTGGTTCTGGATGACGTCACGGGCGGCGCCGATGCCGTCGTAGTAGCCGGCCCGGCCGCCGATCCCGATGTCCTCGGCCATCGTGATCTGCACGTGGTCGACGAAGGACCGGTTCCAGATCGGCTCGAACATCGTGTTGGCGAAGCGGAGCGCCAGGATGTTCTGGACGGTCTCCTTGCCCAGGTAGTGGTCGATGCGGAAGACCTGGTCCGGGGCGAAGACCTCGTGCACGATCGCGTTGAGCTCCTCGGCCGACTTGAGGTCGTGACCGAAGGGCTTCTCGATGACCGCGCGGCGCCAGGAGCCGTTCGACTGGTCGGCCAGCTTGTGCTTCTTCAGCTGCTGGATCACGACCGGGAACGCGGACGGCGGGACGGACAGGTAGAAGGCGAAGTTGCCGCCCGTGCCCTGCGCCTTGTCCAGCTCGTCGATGGTGGAGCGCAGCCGGTCGAAGGCGTCGTCGTCGTCGAAGGTGCCCTGGACGAAGCGCATGCCCTGGACGAGCTGCTGCCAGACCTCCTCGCGGAAGGGCGTGCGGGCGTGCTCCTTGACCGCGTCGTGGACCTCCTGGGCGAAGTCCTCGTGCGCCCACTCGCGGCGGGCGAAGCCGACGAGGGAGAAGCCCGGCGGCAGCAGTCCCCGATTGGCGAGGTCGTACACCGCGGGCATCAGCTTTTTACGTGACAAATCGCCCGTGACGCCGAAGATGACCAGGCCCGACGGCCCCGCGATACGCGGGAGCCGTCGGTCTGCGGGGTCACGCAGCGGGTTGCTGCTCGACAAGATTTCAGCCCTCCGAAGGGGCGAGGCGCGTCAGTTCCGCCTCGGTCGACTTGAGCAGGTCGTTCCAGGCGGACGCGAACTTCTCGACGCCCTCGTCCTCCAGCAGCTGGACCACGTCGTCGTACGCGATCCCGAGCTTCTCGACGGCGTCGAGTTCGGCGCGGGACTGCGCGTACGTGCCGGCGATGGTGTTGCCGGTGATCTGCCCGTGGTCGTCGGCGGCCTCCAGCGTGGCCTCCGGCATGGTGTTCACCGTGTTCGGCGCGACCAGGTCGTCGACGTACAGGGTGTCCTTGTACGCCGGGTCCTTGACGCCGGTCGAGGCCCACAGCGGACGCTGCTTGTTGGCCTGCGCCCGGTCCAGGGCGGTCCAGCGGTCGGAGGAGAAGACCTCCTCGTACGCCTCGTAGGCGAGCCGGGCGTTGGCGAGGCCCGCCTTGCCGCGGGCGGCCTTGGCCTCGGGGGTGCCGAGGGCGTCGAGCCGCTTGTCGATCTCGGTGTCCACGCGGGACACGAAGAAGGAGGCCACGGAGTGGATCTTCGAGAGGTCCAGGCCGCGCTCCTTGGCCTTCTCCACGCCGGCGAGGTAGGCGTCCATGACCTCGCGGTAGCGCTCGAGCGAGAAGATCAGCGTGACGTTGACGCTGATGCCGAGGCCGATGACCTCGGTGATCGCCGGCAGGCCCGCCCGGGTGGCCGGGATCTTGATGAGCGTGTTGGGGCGGTCCACCAGCCAGGCCAGCTGCTTGGCCTCGGCGATGGTCGCCGCCGTGTTGTGCGCCAGCCGCGGGTCGACCTCGATCGACACCCGGCCGTCCTGGCCGCCGGTCGCGTCGAAGACGGGGCGCAGGATGTCGGCGGCGTCGCGGACGTCCGCCGTGGTGATCATGCGGATCGCCTCTTCGACGGTGACCTTGCGGGCGGCGAGCTCGGTGAGCTGCTGCTCGTAGCCGTCGCCGCTGCTGATCGCCTTCTGGAAGATCGACGGATTGGTGGTGACGCCCACGACGTGCTGCTGGTCGATCAGTTCGGCGAGATTGCCGGACGTGATCCGCTTGCGCGACAGGTCGTCCAGCCAGATCGCGACGCCTTCCTCGGAGAGGCGCTTGAGTGCGTCTGTCATGGAAATTCCATCTCCTACGTGTCGTATGTCGGCGTCAGCGCTGAGCTGCGGCGATCGATTCCCGGGCGACGTCGGCGACGTTCTCGGCGGTGAATCCGAATTCGCGGAAGAGCACCTTGGCGTCGGCCGAGGCACCGAAGTGCTCCAGCGAGACGATGCGTCCGGCGTCGCCGACGAACCGGTGCCAGGTGAGACCGACACCGGCCTCGACCGAGACACGGGCCTTCACCGACGGCGGCAGGACGCTGTCCCGGTATGCCTGGTCCTGCTCGTCGAACCACTCCACGCAGGGCATGGAGACGACCCGGGTGGGGATGCCCGCGGCCTGGAGCTGCTCGCGCGCCTCGACGGCCACGTGCACCTCGGAGCCGGTGCCGATGAGGATGACCTCGGGCGAGCCGCCCTCGGCCTCGAACAGGACGTAACCGCCCTTGGCGGCGTCCTCGTTCGCCTCGTACGTCGGCACACCCTGACGGGTCAGGGCGAGACCGTGCGGGGCACCCTTGCCGTACACCTTGGTGTAGCGCTTGAGGATCTCGCGCCAGGCGATCGCCGTCTCGTTGGCGTCCGCGGGACGGACGACGTTGAGGCCGGGGATGGCGCGCAGCGAGGCCAGGTGCTCGACCGGCTGGTGCGTCGGGCCGTCCTCGCCGAGACCGACGGAGTCGTGCGTCCAGACGTACGTCACCGGCAGGTGCATCAGGGCCGACAGCCGGACCGAGTTGCGCATGTAGTCGGAGAACACCAGGAAGGTGCCGCCGTAGACGCGCGTGTTGCCGTGCAGCGCGATGCCGTTCATCTCCGCGGCCATGGAGTGCTCGCGGATGCCGAAGTGGATCGTGCGGCCGTACGGGTCCGCCTCCGGAAGCGGGTTGTCCGCCGGGAGGAACGAGCTCGTCTTGTCGATCGTGGTGTTGTTCGAGCCGGCCAGGTCGGCGGAGCCGCCCCACAGCTCGGGGATGACCGCGCCGAGGGCCTGCAGCACCTTGCCGGACGCGGCGCGGGTGGCGACACCCTTGCCCACCTCGAAGGAGGGGAGCTTCTCCTCCCAGCCGGCCGGCAGCTCGGTCGCGGCGATGCGGTCGTACTCGGCGGCGCGCTCCGGGTTGGCGGTGCGCCAGGCGGCGTACCCCTTCTCCCACTCGGCCTTCTGCTGGGCACCGCGGTCCAGGGCCTGACGGGTGTGGGCCAGGACCTCGGCGGCGACGTCGAAGGACTTCTCCGGGTCGAAGCCGAGGACGCGCTTGGTGGCCGCGACCTCGTCGTCACCGAGCGCCGAGCCGTGCGCGGCCTCGGTGTTCTGCGCGTTCGGGGCGGGCCAGGCGATGATCGAGCGCATCGCGATGAACGACGGCTTGTCCGTCACCTTCTTCGCGGCCTCGATGGCGTTGTAGATGGCGTGCGGGTCGAGGTCGCCGTCCGGCTTCGGGGCGACGCGCTGGACGTGCCAGCCGTAGGCCTCGTAGCGCTTGGCGGTGTCCTCGGAGACCGCGGTCTCCGTGTCGCCCTCGATCGAGATGTGGTTGTCGTCCCACAGCAGGACCAGGTTGCCGAGCTTCTGGTGCCCGGCCATGGAGGAGGCCTCCGCGGAGATGCCCTCCTGGAGACAGCCGTCACCGGCGATCGCGTAGATGAAGTGGTCGAACGGGGACTCGCCCTGGGGCGCGTCCGGGTCGAACAGGCCACGCTCGTAGCGGGCGGCCATCGCCATGCCCACCGCGTTGGCGACACCCTGGCCGAGCGGCCCGGTCGTGGTCTCCACGCCCGGGGTGTGTCCGTACTCGGGGTGCCCGGGGGTCCGGCTGCCCCAGGTCCGGAAGGACTCCAGGTCCTCCAGCTCCAGGCCGAACCCGGCCAGGTAGAGCTGGGTGTACAGCGTCAGGGACGAGTGGCCGGCTGACAGCACGAAGCGGTCGCGGCCAACCCAGTCGGTGTCCGCCGGGTCGTGCCGCATCACCTTCTGGAAGAGGGTGTAGGCGGCGGGCGCCAGGCTCATGGCCGTACCGGGATGGCCGTTGCCGACCTTCTGTACGGCGTCGGCGGCCAGGACGCGGGCGGTGTCGACAGCCCGCTGATCCAGTTCGGTCCACTCGAGGTCTGTGGTGGTCGGCTTGGTGCTCACCCTGAGTCAGGGCTCCTCTCCACATGTCACACATGTCGAAATGCCGGTGCACTGGGCGCCCCGGCCGTTGTCGAGCCTACCCCCGTGAGTACGTGCGTTTTTTCGAGTCATTCCAGACTGCCGGGACTCATCGGGATCCGCCTCCCGACTGGCTCGTTCCTTGTTCGGCAAGTGAATACGGAGCCGCTCGTCCGAGTGCTCAATCGAGTGGTGATCAGCTCTTCCAGAGGCACTCCTCAACACGAGCCCACCCCCGCGAATGCCGGGGTCTGGGCAACGTCTACAGTGGCGTGGTACGCGCGGGCCTTTACGGGGAATTCATCCGGGGGCTCGCTGGGATGTCTCTGTCAGGGGTGTGCGTGACGGCCGTCGAATCCCGTCCAGCCGGTGTGCTCGGGACGAGCAGCAGCCGGGGTCAGCGGCCGTTCGGGGCCCGTCTCAAGGCGTTCGTGGCGCTGACCAAGCCGCGGATCATCGAGCTGCTGCTGATCACCACGGTTCCGGTGATGTTCCTGGCCCAGCAGGGCGTGCCCGATCTGAAGCTGGTCCTCCTCACCTGCCTCGGCGGCTACCTGTCCGCGGGCGGCGCCAACGCGCTGAACATGTACATCGACCGCGACATCGACGCCCTCATGGAGCGCACCTCGCAGCGCCCGCTGGTCACCGGAATGGTCAGCCCGCGGGAGTGCCTCGTCTTCGGCATCTCGCTGGCCGTCGTGTCGACGCTGCTGTTCGGTCTCGCCGTCAACTGGCTGTCGGCCTGGCTGTCACTCGGAGCGCTCCTCTTCTACGTCGTCGTCTACACGATGATCCTCAAACGCCGTACCTCGCAGAACATCGTGTGGGGCGGCATCGCCGGCTGCCTGCCCGTGCTCATCGGCTGGTCGTCCGTCACGAACTCCATGTCGTGGGCGCCGGTCATCCTCTTCCTCGTCATGTTCTTCTGGACGCCGCCGCACTACTGGCCGCTGTCGATGAAGGTGAAGGACGACTACGCGCGCGTGGGCGTGCCGATGCTGCCGGTCGTTGCGAGCAACAAGGTGGTCGCCCGCCAGATCGTCATCTACAGCTGGGTGATGGTCGCGGTCTCGCTGCTGCTCACCCCGCTCGGCTACACGGGCTGGTTCTACACCGCCGTCGCGCTCGGCGCGGGCGGGTTCTGGCTGTGGGAGGCGCACGGTCTGCAGAACCGCGCCAAGGCCGAGGTCTCGGGCGGCAAGCTCAAGGAGATGCGGCTGTTCCACTGGTCGATCACCTACGTGTCGATCCTCTTCGTCGCCGTCGCGGTGGACCCCTTCCTCCGCTAGGTCCTGTCGTCACCTTCCCGCCTGCCCCGCGGCGCCTGCACACGCCCGGTTCCTCCCGGCGGGTGACCCGGGTGTCCCCTGTCCGGGTGAAACTGGGAGCCCGCGGAGCGTGGTCAAGGCCACGCACCCCTCCCGTCGCCGCCCGGTCTACCCGTCGGTAGCATCCTGGCCATGGCAGACACCCAGCAGATCGACGAGACCCCCGGCGCCGTCCAGGACCCCAAGACCGAGCGCGCCGCCGCCAAGCTCGCCCAGCGGATCACCGCCTTCTCCAAGGCGCACGGTGGGGCCGAGGCCCAGGTCGCGTACATCGGCCAGCGCGGCGCCCGCATCGTCCTCGTCGGCGAGGACGGCGGCTGGGGCGACCTCGTGGCCCCGAGCCACGAGATCGCCGAGAGCGCCGTGAAGAAGGCCGGGATCACCGTTCACGAGGCCTTCGACGGCGAGTTCGCGGCCAAGGTGAAGACCGGCCCGTACGAGTGGAAGCGCATGGCGGGCATCCAGGTCGGAGGCCCCTCCAACGGCTGACGGGTCACCCGTCGCACGGACGGCCGAGAATCCTCGGCTGTTCGCACGGGGTGTGCGGGACCAACACCTGACACCCGGCTCGACCGTTAGGACCTGAGAAGCAACGGTCCAGTCGCGGGGAGTCCGGATGATCGAAACGCCTTCCCTGGTGGATCAGTACTGCCACGGCGTACTGCGGACCGAGCTGGGCCTCGGCACGTTCGAGGCCCAGCTCGCCAGAACCGAGGGGCCACCGGCCCCGGGCACCACCTTCTTCGACACCCAGACCGGGTTCGCCGTACGACGCTGGTGTCCTCCGCTGCTCGGACTCGAACCGCACTGCACGCCCGCCCGCTACCTGGCCAGGCGCCGCGAGCTCGGGGTGCTGGAATCGGGCCGCAGGCTCCTGCGCGGCAGCGGCATCACCACGTACCTCGTCGACACGGGGCTGCCCGGCGACCTGACCGGGCCGGGCGAGATGGCCTCCACGGGAGCCGCCCGGGCCCACGAGATCGTCCGCCTGGAACTGCTCGCCGAACAGGTCGCCGACACCTCCGGAACCGTCGAGTCCTTTCTCGCCAACCTCGCCGAGTCCGTCCACGGAGCCGCCGCGAACGCCGTGGCCTTCACGTCGGTGGCGAGCGTGCGGCACGGTCTGGCGCTCGCGCCCGAGCCGCCGGGGCCGGGCGAGGTACGGGGCGCGGCGGGCCGCTGGCTGGCGGGCCGCCGGGTGGGCGGCACCCTCAGCGACCCCGTCCTGCTCCGCCATCTGCTGTGGATCGCGGTCGCGTCGGGTCTGCCGCTCCAGCTGCACGCCGGACTCGGTGAGCCCGGCCTGCGGATCGACCGCACCGACCCCGTCCTGTTCACCGACTTCGCCCGCGCCACCGCGGGCCTCGGCACCGACCTGGTCCTCCTGCACGGCTACCCGTACCACCGGCACGCCGCCCACCTCGCCGGGGCCTTCCCGCACGTCTACGCCGACCTGGGCGCCGCCCTCGTGCGGACCGGCGCGCGGGCGGCGGCCGTCCTCGCCGAGATCCTGGAGCTGGCGCCCTTCGGGAAGCTCCTCTTCTCCAGCGGGGCGCAGGGCCTGCCAGAGCTCCACGTGATCGGAGCGCGTCTCTTCCGCGAGGCGCTCGCACGGGTGCTCGGCAACTGGGTCTCCGAGGGGGCCTGGTCGCTGGCCGACGCGCAGCGGGTGGCGGCGCTGATCGCGGCGGGCAACGCGCGGCGGGTGTACGCCGTGGAGTGAGGCGGCGTCCCCTGGACGAAGCCGTCCCTCTCCGGGAGGGCCCGTGCGTCCCCCGCCCGCCTCGCCCGGTCGTGCCGTGAGCGCACGCCCGCGGGCCGGGGCCCCCGGGCGACTACGCGCGCGTGAGCGCCGAGGCCGTCGCGGGACCCGGCAGATCCGCCACGACCTCGGGACGCTCGCGCAGGGACAGCAGCACCCGCAGCACCCCGATCCACACCAGGCAGGAGCCGAGCATGTGCAGGCCGACCAGGATCTCGGGCAGGTCGGTGAAGTACTGGACGTAGCCGATGACGCCCTGGGACAGCAGGATCAGGAACAGCTCGCGGGTACGGGTCAGAGGACCCCGGGGAGCGTCGACCGCCTTGAGGACGAACCAGAGGGCGAACGTCAGCGTCACGACGATCCAGGCCAGCACGGCGTGCAGCTTGGTGACGGTCTCCCAGTCGACGTTCATGCGGGTGACCTTGCTGGGGTCGCCGGCGTGCGGGCCGGCCCCGGTGACGACCGTGCCGACCGCGATGAGCAGGACGGCGGCGGAGACCAGGAACCACACGAGCTGCTGCACCGACTTGCCGACGAGCGGCCGCGGTGCCGCGTCGCCCTCGCGGGCGCGCTGCCACATGAGGGTGGCGACGGTGATGAGCGCGGTCGAGAGCAGGAAGTGGGCCGCGACCGTGTACGGGTTCAGACCGACCAGGACGACGATGCCGCCGAGGACGGCGTTGCCCATGACGGTCCAGAACTGGGCCCAGCCGAGCCGGGTGAGACTCCGCCGCCAGGGCTTCTGCGCGCGGGCGGCCACGATCGCCCACCCGACGGCGGCGCAGAGCACGTACGTCAGCATGCGGTTGCCGAACTCGATGGCGCCGTGGACGCCCATCTCGCGCGTCGCCGTGAGCGAGTCGTCGGTGCACCTGGGCCAGGTCGGGCAGCCGAGGCCGGAACCGGTGAGCCGCACGGCACCGCCGGTGACCACGATGACCACCGACATCACGAGTGCGGCCAGCGCGGCACGGCGCACCGTCCGGGTGGTCGGGGTCCAGCGTTCGGCGATGAGGGCGAGCGGGTTGCGCACCGCGCTGAGGGCGTCGGCTCGGGTCAGGTTCGGCACGCGCACCATCGTAGGCGGCCGCTTGTGCACGCGTTCACGAGGGTCCGCCCCGGGGTGGACCGCCCGGTCACTCCCAGCGGAAGAAGCGGCCGGCCGCGCCGAGGCCCACGACCGCCCAGACGGCCAGGATCCCGAGGTCGGCCCAGGGCGTCCCGGCGCCGTGCTGGAGCACGTCCCGCAGCCCGTCGGAAAGCGCCGAGATGGGCAGCAGCCCGAGCACGTCCTGGACCCCCGCGGGGAATTTGTCCAGCGGCACGATCACCCCGCCGCCGATCAGGAACAGCAGGAAGACCAGGTTGGCGGCGGCGAGTGTCGCCTCGGCCTTCAGCGTGCCCGCCATGAGCAGGCCGAGCCCGGAGAACGCCGCGGTGCCGAGGATCAGCAGCAGCAGGACGGAGAGCGGGGAGCCGTGCGGCGACCAGCCCAGCGCGAAGGCGATCGCGGTGAGCAGGATCACCTGGAGGATCTCCGTGACCAGGACCGACGCCGTCTTCGCGGTCATCAGGGCCCAGCGGGGGAGCGGGGAGGCGGCCAGCCGCTTCAGGACCCCGTACCGGCGCTCGAAGCCCGTGGCGATCGCCTGGCCGGTGAACGCCGTCGACATCACGGCGAGGGCCAGGATGCCCGGCGCCAGGAAGTCGACCGCCTCGCCCGCACCCGTGTCGATGATGTCGACCGAGCCGAACAGGACGAGCAGCAGCGTCGGGATGACGACGGTGAGCAGGAGCTGCTCGCCGTTGCGCAGCAGCATCCGCGTCTCCAGCGCCGCCTGGGCGCCGATCATGCGGGACAGCGGGGCGGCGCCCGGCTTTGGGACGTGGGTACCGGCGGTGGTCATGAGCGCAGCTCCTTGCCGGTCAGCTCCAGAAAGGCGTCTTCCAGGGTGTGGCGTTCGACCGAGATCTTCTCCGGCATCACGCCGTGCTGGGCGCACCAGGTGGTGACCGTCGCCAGCAACTGCGGGTCGACCTTGCCGCCGACCCGGTACGCGCCCGGTGTCAGTTCGGCCGCCGTGCAGTCCGGCGGGAGGGCCTTGAGCAGGGAGTTCACGTCGAGTCCGGGGCGGCCGCCGAAGCGCAGGGTGTTCTCGGCGCCGCCGCGGCACAGTTCCTCGGGGGAGCCCTGGGCGACGACCCGGCCCGCGTCGACGATCGCGACGTCGTCGGCGAGCTGCTCGGCCTCGTCCATGTGGTGCGTGGTCAGGATCACGGAGACGCCGTCGCGCCGCAGGTCGCGCACGAGGTCCCAGGTGGCGCGGCGGGCCTGCGGGTCGAGGCCGGCGGTCGGCTCGTCCAGGAAGACCAGCTCGGGCCGGCCGACGACCGCCATGGCGAGCGCGAGGCGCTGCTGCTGGCCGCCCGACAGACGCCGGTACGTCGTCCGGCCGCAGCTCTCCAGACCGAGCCGCTCGATGAGCGCGGGCACGTCCAGCGGGTGGGCGTGCAGCTTCGCGACGTGGCGGAGCATCTCGTCGGCGCGGGCGCCCGAGTAGACGCCGCCGGACTGGAGCATCACGCCGATGCGGGTGTGCAGCTCCCCGGACTGTCTCGCCGGGTCGAGGCCCAGGACGCGCACCATGCCGGAGTCCGGCCTCCGGTAGCCCTCGCAGGTCTCGATCGTGGTCGTCTTGCCGGCGCCGTTGGGTCCGAGTACGGCGGTGATGCCCGCCGTGGCCACCAGGTCGAGGCCGTCCACCGCGGTCTTCGTGCCGTACCGCTTCACCAGGGCCTGGACCTGGACCACGGGCTCGCTTCGCATGAGGAGCAAGTCTAGGGACGTCCGCGCGGCGCGGAACCGCCGGGGGCCGCGGCGGTCTCGACGTACAGGTCCCGCGGCCGGTGCAGCGGCAGCCACCGCTGCGCGTACGCCACCGCGTCGGCCACCGGGAAGAGCCGCGCCCGGGCCGCGCCCACGGTGCCGCGTACGACGGGACGGTCCCGTTCGAAGTCGGAGCCCAGCTCCTCGAACATCTCGGAGGTGATCGAGACCTCCCGCACCTTCTCCCAGCCCGTCGGGGACGGCCTCCCGACCTCCACCACGGGTGACGGGACGCGGTACTCGGCCAGGTGGAAGCTGGTGCAGGTGGCGTAGCCCGCGCCGAGCAGCAGTACGCGGGCGCCGCCGGCCTCCAGCTGGGCCAGCGGGCTGCGCTCGCCGAGGCGGCAGTCGGGCGCGTGCCCGTCGACGACGGCCGCCGCGCCCGGTCCGAGGGCCGCGAACGAGGTCTCCGGATGCGCGCTGCGCAGGGCGCCGGGCCAGGTGCGGACGGTCTCGGGTACGACGCCGACGCCGCGGGAGGGCGTCAGGCGCGGGTCGTAGACGGGCATGGTCGCCCGGATGGTCGGCCACCACTCCTCGGGCACCGGCGGGCGGTTCCACAGGGCGGGGTCCGAGAGGTCGCCGGACTGTGTCGGCACCACCAGGGTGCCGTCCGGACCGAGTGCGTCGAGCAGTCCCTGGACCACGGCCACGGGACCGCCGTTCACCCAGCCGAGGGCGCTGAGCGAGGAGTGCACAAGAAGCGTTTCTCCGGTGCGTACGCCGAGGGTGCGCAGGTCCGCCGCGAGGGTGCCCCGCGTGACGAGTGGGCCGGTCGGAGGGGGTGTCGACATGGTCCCGGAGTCTTCCCGAGACCCCCTCGGGGCGCCAGTGAATTGATCGATCAAAGATCGTTCGCGCAGGTCATCTTAGGTATGCCTAAGTGATGCAGTGCACCGTCCACCCCGGAGGGCGCGGCTTGTCAGGGCCTGAGGAATTACGCAACAATGGTGTTGTGAAATACGTTGGCGAGGCTCGGGAGACCCCCGCGGGGGCCCCGCAGGAGGAACTCGCGACCGGAGAGCGCTCGACGCGCACCCGGGTCGCGCGGTCCATCCTGGACCACGGCCCGTCGACCGTCGCGGACCTCGCGGGCCGACTGGGACTGACCCAGGCCGCCGTACGCCGTCATCTGGACGCGCTCGTCGCCGACGACGTCGTGGAAGCACGCGAGCAGCGGGTCTACGGAGCGCGTACGCGCGGCCGCCCCGCCAAGGTGTTCGCCCTGACCGACTGCGGCCGGGACGCCTTCGACCAGTCCTACGACAAACTCGCCGAGGACGCGCTGCGCTGGATCGCCGAGCGCGAGGGCGGGGACGAGGCGGTCCTCTCCTTCGCCCGAGCCAGGATCGCCGCGCAGGCCGGCGCCTACCGCGAGGCCGTCGAGGCCGCGACCCCCGAAGAGCGCACCGAAGCCTTGGCCAAGGCCTTGAGCGCCGACGGGTACGCTGCTACGGCGCGCAGCGCGCCGGTCGGCGAGCAGCTCTGCCAGCACCACTGCC
Source organism: Streptomyces sp. NPDC002580 (assembly GCF_042889485.1). Taxonomy (NCBI): domain Bacteria; kingdom Bacillati; phylum Actinomycetota; class Actinomycetes; order Kitasatosporales; family Streptomycetaceae; genus Streptomyces; species Streptomyces sp. NPDC002580. The sequence goes on from NZ_JBIAQZ010000001.1 coordinate 1,321,181, forward strand.
CGGTCGCCCATGTCGCCGAGCGGTTCCCGCAGCTGTGCGAGGCGGAGACGGAGTTCTTCTCCCAGCTGCTCGGCACGCATGTCCAGCGGCTGGCCACCATCGCCCACGGCGACGGGGTGTGCACCACGTTCATCCCCAAGATTTCGCAAACCACTGATCACGCATCTGCAAGCACGGCCGGGAGGAACCCCGCATGACTCTCCCCACGGAGACTGCTCACCCCGAACTCGAGGGCCTGGGTAAGTACGAATACGGCTGGGCCGACTCCGACACGGCCGGCGCCTCTGCCAAGCGCGGCATCAACGAGGACGTCGTCAAGGACATCTCCTCGAAGAAGAACGAGCCGGAGTGGATGACCAAGCTCCGTCTCAAGGGGCTGCGCCTCTTCGAGAAGAAGCCCATGCCCAACTGGGGTTCCGACCTGTCGGGCATCGACTTCGACAACATCAAGTACTTCGTGCGCTCCACGGAGAAGCAGGCGGAGTCCTGGGAGGACCTGCCCGAGGACATCAAGAACACGTACGACAAGCTCGGCATCCCGGAGGCGGAGAAGCAGCGCCTCGTCGCGGGCGTCGCGGCCCAGTACGAGTCCGAGGTCGTCTACCACCAGATCAACGAGGAGCTGGAGGCGCAGGGTGTCATCTTCATGGACACCGACACCGCCCTCAAGGAGCACCCGGAGCTCTTCAAGGAGTACTTCGGCACGGTCATCCCGGTCGGTGACAACAAGTTCGCGTCACTGAACACGGCCGTCTGGTCCGGCGGCTCCTTCATCTACGTGCCGAAGGGCGTGCACGTCGAGATCCCGCTCCAGGCCTACTTCCGTATCAACACGGAGAACATGGGCCAGTTCGAGCGGACGCTGATCATCGTCGACGAGGACGCCTACGTCCACTACGTCGAAGGCTGCACCGCGCCGATCTACTCCTCGGACTCCCTGCACTCCGCGGTCGTCGAGATCATCGTGAAGAAGGGCGCCCGCTGCCGTTACACGACCATCCAGAACTGGTCGAACAACGTCTACAACCTGGTCACCAAGCGCGCCGTGGCGTACGAGGGCGCGACCATGGAGTGGATCGACGGCAACATCGGCTCCAAGGTCACCATGAAGTACCCGGCCGTCTACCTGATGGGCGAGCACGCCAAGGGCGAGACCCTGTCCATCGCCTTCGCGGGCGAGGGCCAGCACCAGGACGCCGGCTCCAAGATGGTCCACATGGCGCCGAACACCTCCTCGAACATCGTGTCGAAGTCCGTGGCGCGTGGTGGCGGCCGTACGTCCTACCGCGGCCTGGTGGAGATCGGCGAGGGCGCCCACGGCTCCAAGTCGAACGTGCTGTGCGACGCGCTGCTCGTCGACACCATCTCCCGCTCGGACACGTACCCGTACGTCGACGTCCGTGAGGACGACGTGTCCATGGGCCACGAGGCGACCGTCTCCAAGGTCTCCGAGGACCAGCTCTTCTACCTGATGAGCCGCGGCATGACCGAGTTCGAGGCGATGGCGATGATCGTGCGCGGCTTCGTCGAGCCGATCGCCAAGGAACTGCCCATGGAGTACGCCCTCGAGCTCAACCGGCTGATCGAGCTCCAGATGGAAGGGTCGGTCGGCTGACGCCGAACACCCTCCCCGTCAAGCCACTCACGTAAGAAAGCGAGCAGACCGACAGCCATGGCTGAGGCTCAGAATATCCCCGGCGGCTCGACCACCGCGGGCCAGATCGCGGTGGCCGCCGAGTCGACCGTCGCCACGCGCATGAGCGCGCCGCCCTCCTTCGACGTGGCGGACTTCCCGGTCCCCCACGGCCGTGAGGAGGAGTGGCGGTTCACCCCGCTGGAGCGCCTGCGCGGGCTGCACGACGGCACCGCCGTCGCGTCCGGCGAAGGCGTACGGATCGACGTGGAGGCCCCCGAGGGCGTCACCGTCGAGACGGTCGCCCGCGGCGACGCGCGGCTCGGCAGGGCCGGCACCCCGGTGGACCGCGTGGCCGCCCAGGCGTTCTCGGCGTTCGAGAAGGCCGGTGTCGTCACCGTCCCCAAGGAGACGGTGCTCACCGAGCCCATCCGGATCGCCGTGCACGGCGAGGGCGGGGTCGCCTACGGCCACCAGGTCATCGAGCTGGAAGCCTTCGCCGAGGCCGTCGTCGTCATCGACCACACCGGTGACGCCGTGCTCGCCGCCAACGTCGACTACGTCCTGGGCGACGGCGCCAAGCTCACCGTCGTCTCCGTCCAGGACTGGGACGACAAGGCCGTGCACGTGGGCCAGCACAACGCGCTCATCGGCCGCGATGCCACCTTCAAGTCGTTCGTGGTCACCTTCGGCGGCGACGTCGTACGACTGCACCCGCGCGTCGCGTACGCCGGCACCGGTGGCGAGGCCGAGCTCTTCGGCCTGTACTTCACGGACGCCGGCCAGCACCAGGAGCACCGCCTCCTGGTCGACCACAACACCCCGCACTGCAAGTCCAACGTCATGTACAAGGGCGCGCTCCAGGGCGACGGCGCCCACGCGGTGTGGATCGGTGACGTGCTCATCGAGGCCGCGGCCGAGGGCACGGACACCTACGAGATGAACCGCAACCTGGTTCTGACCGACGGTGCCCGCGTCGACTCCGTGCCGAACCTGGAGATCGAGACCGGCGAGATCGTCGGCGCCGGCCACGCCTCCGCGACCGGCCGCTTCGACGACGAGCAGCTCTTCTACCTGATGGCCCGCGGCATCCCGGCGGACGAGGCCCGCCGACTGGTGGTCCGCGGCTTCTTCGCCGAACTGGTCCAGCAGATCGGTGTCGACGACATCGAAGAGCGCCTTCTCGTGAAGATCGACCAGGAGCTGGAGGCGTCGCTCTGATGCCCGGCACCTTCGTGCGCGTCTGCGGCCTGAGCGAGCTGGAGGAGGACACCCCGAAGCGGGTGGAACTCGACGGCACGCCGGTCTCGCTCGTGAGGACCGAGGGGGAGGTGTTCGCGATCAACGACGTCTGCTCGCACGCGAACGTCTCGCTCTCCGAGGGCGAGGTGGAGGACTGTCAGATCGAATGCTGGCTGCACGGCTCCGCGTTCGACCTCCGCACGGGCAAGCCGTCCGGCCTTCCCGCGACGCGCCCCGTCCCCGTATACCCCGTACAGATCGAAGGGGACGACGTGCTCGTCTCCCTCAACCAGGAGTCCTGAGGAACCCATGGCAACGCTTGAAATCCACGACCTGCACGTCACCGTCGAGGCCGACAACGCCACGAAGGAGATCCTCAAGGGCGTCGACCTGACCGTGAAGCAGGGCGAGACGCACGCCATCATGGGCCCCAACGGCTCCGGCAAGTCGACACTCGCCTACTCGCTCGCGGGTCACCCGAAGTACACGATCACCGGCGGCACCGTCACCCTCGACGGCGAGGACGTCCTGGAGATGTCCGTCGACGAGCGCGCCCGCGCGGGCCTGTTCCTGGCGATGCAGTACCCGGTCGAGATCCCCGGTGTCTCGGTCTCCAACTTCCTGCGCACCTCCGCCACCGCCGTCCGCGGCGAGGCGCCCAAGCTGCGTACCTGGGTGAAGGAGGTCCGGGAGACCATGGAGCGCCTCTCCATGGACCCGGCCTTCGCCGAGCGCAACGTGAACGAGGGCTTCTCCGGCGGCGAGAAGAAGCGCCACGAGATCCTTCAGCTCGAGCTGCTCAAGCCGAAGATGGCGATCCTCGACGAGACCGACTCCGGCCTCGACGTCGACGCCCTGCGCGTCGTGTCCGAGGGCGTCAACCGCGTCCGCGAGACCGGTGAGGTGGGCACCCTGCTCATCACCCACTACACGCGCATCCTGCGCTACATCAAGCCCGACTTCGTGCACGTCTTCTCCGGCGGCCGCATCGTCGAGTCCGGCGGCGCCGAGCTCGCCGACAAGCTGGAGAACGAGGGCTACGAGTCGTACGCCGTCGACGCGAAGGGTGGCGTATCAGCGTGACGCAACTGCCGGGCCTCCTCGACACCGAGGCGATCCGCAAGGACTTCCCCATCCTGGACCGACAGGTCCACGAAGGCAAGAAGCTGGTGTACCTGGACAACGCGGCGACCTCGCAGAAGCCGCGCCAGGTACTGGACGCCCTCAGTGGTTACTACGAGCGCTACAACGCCAACGTCCACCGCGGTGTGCATGTGCTCGCCGAGGAGGCCACGGCGTTGTACGAGGGCGCGCGCGACAAGGTCGCCGCGTTCATCAACGCGCCGAGCCGCGACGAGGTGATCTTCACCAAGAACGCCTCCGAGTCGCTCAACCTCGTGGCCAACATGCTGGGCTGGGCCGACGAGCCCTACCGCGTGGACCACGAGACCGAGATCGTCATCACGGAGATGGAGCACCACTCCAACATCGTGCCGTGGCAGCTGCTGGCGCAGCGCACGGGCGCGAAGCTGAAGTGGTTCGGCCTCACCGACGACGGACGCCTCGACCTGTCCAACATCGACGAGATCATCACGGAGAAGACGAAGATCGTCTCCTTCGTGCTGGTGTCGAACATCCTGGGCACGGTCAACCCGGTCGAGGCAATAGTGCGCCGCGCTCAGGAGGTCGGTGCCCTGGTCTGCATCGACGCCTCGCAGGCCGCGCCGCACATGCCGATGGACGTGCAGGCGCTCCAGGCCGACTTCGTGGCCTTCACCGGTCACAAGATGTGCGGTCCGACGGGCATCGGCGTCCTCTGGGGCCGCCAGGAACTCCTCGAGGACCTTCCGCCGTTCCTCGGCGGCGGCGAGATGATCGAGACCGTGTCGATGCACTCGTCGACGTACGCGCCGGCCCCGCACAAGTTCGAGGCCGGCACCCCTCCGATCGCGCAGGCGGTCGGTCTGGGCGCGGCGATCGACTATCTCTCCGCGATCGGCATGGACAAGATCCTGGCGCACGAGCACGCGCTCACCGAGTACGCGGTGAAGCGGTTCGCGGAGGTCCCCGACCTCAGGATCATCGGCCCCACCACGGCCGAGGACCGCGGCGCCGCGATCTCGTTCACGCTGGGCGACATCCACCCGCACGACGTGGGCCAGGTCCTCGACGAGCAGGGCATCGCCGTCCGGGTCGGGCACCACTGCGCCCGTCCGGTCTGCCTGCGGTACGGAATTCCTGCGACCACGCGAGCGTCGTTCTACCTGTACTCCACGCCCGGCGAGATCGACGCTCTGGTCGACGGCCTGGAGCACGTACGGAACTTCTTCGGCTGAGGGGCTGGCTGGGAACGTGAAGCTGGATTCGATGTACCAGGAAGTCATCCTGGACCACTACAAGCACCCGCACGGGCGCGGTCTGAGGGACGGCGACGCCGAGGTGCACCACGTCAACCCCACGTGCGGTGACGAGATCACGCTGCGGGTGAAGTACGCCGGCGAGCGGATCGAGGACATCTCGTACGAGGGCCAGGGGTGCTCGATCAGCCAGGCCTCGGCCTCCGTGCTGAACGACCTGCTGGTGGGCAAGGACCTCTCCGACGCGCAGAAGATCCAGGAGACCTTCCTGGAACTGATGCAGTCCAAGGGCCGGATCGAGCCCGACGACGCCATGGAGGAGGTGCTGGAGGACGCGATCGCGTTCGCCGGTGTCTCCAAGTACCCGGCCCGGGTCAAGTGCGCCCTCCTCAGCTGGATGGCGTGGAAGGACGCGACGGCCCAGGCTCTGGGCGACGGGCCCGAGACCGCTGTGAGGAAGACGGCATGAGCGAGAACACTGTGACATCGGAAGAGACCGCTGTGACGTCGGACGAGACCGCCGCTGCGGCTGTGACCGCTGCGACGACGGACGGGACCCTGACGACGACGCCGGCCTCCGAGGAAGAGGTCCGCGAGGCGCTCTACGACGTCGTCGACCCCGAGTTGGGCATCGACGTCGTCAACCTCGGCCTCATCTACGGGATCCACGTCGACGACGCGAACATCGCGACGATCGACATGACCCTGACGTCCGCGGCCTGCCCGCTCACCGACGTCATCGAGGACCAGGCGAAGTCCGCCACGGACGGCATCGTCAACGAGCTGCGCATCAACTGGGTCTGGATGCCGCCGTGGGGCCCGGACAAGATCACGGACGACGGCCGCGAGCAGCTCAGGGCGCTCGGGTTCAACGTCTGATCCCTCGGCACGAGTCCGTTCGGTTCCGGCGCCTTTCGGTGTCGGCGCCGTTCGGCACCGGAGTCTTTCGGCGTCGACGTCCGAGCCTTCGGGCGCTTCGGGACGTCGGGGTATGCCGGGGTGCGTCGGGGACCTGACCGCTTCGGCGGTCCGGGACCTCGGTGGGCGGTCACGTCGCGTGGGGCGGCACCTTTCGGGGTGCCGCCCCACGGCGTTTCCTCGTGGAGCGCGGGACCTCAGGCCAGGCCCCGCGTCAGCCGGAACGCCGAGTCCGCCCGGAAGCTCCTGCTGTTCTCGGAACGATCGAGGCGGAGCTGGAAGTCGCGGTGGCGCAGGAAACGGCCCGGGTAGTTGACCGACTCAAGCCTGACGGCGCCCGAGCGGCGGGACACGCGGGGGCAGAACGTGGCGTCCTTCCGGAAGAGGTCGGAGCCGTCCGCCCGGTCGGCGCGCAGCACGAAGTCGCGGTGGCGCAGGTAGGTGCCGTCGGTGGTGGCGAAGGAGTAGCAGTCCGGCTGCGCCAGTCCCGGGACCACCGTGAAGCTGGCGGAGCTCCGGGTCGCGGCCGAACTGTCCGGGCCCACCGGGTCGAGCCGGACCGTACCGCCGCTCACATGCCAGAAGCGGTCGGGGTAGTTGACCGCCTGGACCGACTTCCGCGAGGAGGCGGGCCGGGGCGAGGAAGCGGTCCCCGACGCCGCGGGTGCCGACGCTCCGGGGACGGGCCGGCTGTCCGAACCCCGGTCCGAAGGCTCCGGCGAGGCGGAACCCCTTGCGGTGGAATCCCCCGACGCCGAGCCCGTGGCCTCCGGCGAGGACAACGCGTCCTTGCCCGGCGGAGCCGTGTTCGCCCCGCCGGGGGCGGCGGCACCGGGGGCGAAGGGGTTCGTCGTGTCGGCGACGGTCCTGTTGTCCGCCCGATTCCGTGACGAGTCGTCAGAACGATTGCCCTGTACGGTGACCGCGGTCACGGCGGCGATCGTCACGGCCACCGCGAGGCCGCCGGCCAGCCAGAGCCGGCGCGTTCCGGGCAACCTGCCCCCGTCATCGGCTCCGGCCGGCTCCCAGGGAGCCCTGGGCACGTGGACGAGGTCGGTGGTCATCGGGTAGGGCGGGCCGTGCGGGGTGGGGCGCCAGGGTGCTATCTCCCTGGAGGGACCGGGCTGGTCGGGCCCGGACCCGGGCGTCACTTCGGGCATACACGTTCCTAAAGGGGGGCAGGCGTACGAGCGGGCGACGCGAGAGGTGGAGGACGCGAGCACACGGAGCGGGTGGTCATGGAGGCCCGGTGCGCGACTGGTGAAACAGTAGTGGAACCGGTGACTTCTGAGCAGTCGTTTCCCTCAGTGATATCGAGGAATCGCCTGGCGATATCGGGGAGTTGTCCGATGTAGCCGAAGGATTCCCGGGTCGGACGGATGGGTTGTCCGACGTTTCCGGTAATTGCCCTTCGGCGATCGGGAGTTGACCGCCCCTCGATTTCCGTCCGGTGGTCTACAGTCGACGGCCCGGTAGCCCGGTAGCCCGGTAGCCCGGTAGCCCGGTGGTCCGGCCGCCCGGTGGTCCGCGGCCCGGCTGAAGTGCGCGGGTGGCGGGCAGGCGCCGAAGCGGCAAGGGAGCGCCCGGGTGTGCGGGGACGCACCGGTGCGTGGTCCGGTGAATCCAGGTGGCGTGCGTCCTGGAGTCGGGGGAGACTGCCGGTCATGGCGATCTCCTTCCATCAACTCGTCGTCGACGCCCACGACCTGCCTGCGCTGGCACGCTTCTGGTGCCGAGTCCTCGACTGGCGGGTGCTGTTCGAGGCCGAGGACGAGATCGTCATCGGCTCCGACATCCACGCGAGGCCCGGGCTCTGCTTCGTGCCGGTCGGCGAGCGAAAGACAGGCAAGAACCGGCTCCACATCGATCTCGCGCCGGACGACCAGGCCGCCGAGGTCGAGCGGATCCTCGCCCTCGGGGCGCGCCGGGCGGACGTGGGACAGGGCGAGGACATCAGCTGGGTCGTCCTCGCCGACCCCGAGGGCAACGAGTTCTGTGTACTGAGGCCGAAGACGTCGCTGCTGGACTGAATCGGGCGTACCGGGAGCGCCCGGCGGACCGGGTGCGCCTGGAGCACCCGGCGCACCTGGAGCGTCCGGAGCGGTGGGCGGTCCCGCGGTGGCGTTCGAGCCCGGGGTGGGGCGGTCGGCGACGGCGTTCGAGGACCGGGGCGGGCCGGTCGGCGGCGGTGGTTCCGGGGTGCCCCGGGGCGGAGGGGCGCGGTCCCGGGCGGCGACCGGACGCCCGGTTCCTGAGACGTCCCGAGCCCGGTTCGCCCGGGCGGGCCCCGTCAAGTTAGGTTGCACTCATGACCGACACGACTGCTTCTCGTACCACCGGCGCCGTCGCCGCCGGGCTCGCCACCCTCACCGCCGACGGCACTGTTCTCGACACCTGGTTCCCCGCCCCCGAGCTGTCCGCCGAGCCCGGTCCGGCCGGCACCGAGCGGCTGTCCGCCGAGCGGGCCGTCGAACTGCTCGGCGAGGGAGCGGCGCAGGCGATCGGCCCGGACGCCCGCCGGGGAGTCGAGGTGGTCGCGGTCCGCACGGTCATCGCGTCCCTGGACGACAAGCCGCTCGACGCGCACGACGCGTACCTGCGCCTGCACCTTCTCTCGCACCGCCTGGTCGAGCCGCACGGCCAGAACCTGGACGGCGTCTTCGGCCTGCTCACCAACGTCGCCTGGACCTCGCTCGGTCCGGTCGCCGTCGACGACGTCGAGAAGGTCCGGCTGAACGCGCGCGCCGCGGGCCTGCACCTCCAGGTGACCTCCATCGACAAGTTCCCGCGCATGACGGACTACGTCGTGCCCAAGGGCGTCCGTATCGCCGACGCCGACCGGGTCCGCCTCGGCGCGCACCTCGCCGCGGGCACGACCGTCATGCACGAGGGCTTCGTGAACTTCAACGCGGGCACGCTCGGCACCTCCATGGTCGAAGGCCGCATCTCCGCCGGTGTCGTCGTCGGCGACGGTTCGGACATCGGTGGCGGCGCGTCCACCATGGGCACCCTCTCGGGTGGCGGCAACGTCCGTATCACCATCGGCGAGCGCTGCCTCGTCGGCGCGGAGGCGGGCGTCGGTATCGCCCTCGGTGACGAGTGCGTGGTCGAGGCCGGCCTCTACGTCACCGCCGGGACGCGCGTGACGATGCCCGACGGCGACATCGTCAAGGCCCGCGAACTGTCCGGGGCTTCGAACATCCTCTTCCGCCGCAACTCGGTCACCGGAACCGTCGAGGCCCGCCCGAACAACGCGGTCTGGGGCGGCCTGAACGAGGTCCTGCACAGCCACAACTGATCAAGGGCGGCCGTGACCTGCGGCCGTCCAATCGATCACCGCTCTGACCTGCTGCCGAGCTGTCGGCACCTGTCGACGTTGGTCACCATCGAGCGCCCTTCCACGGCCCCAGGACGGCCCGGGAGGGCGCTCGTGCGTTGAGGGAGACAGCCGCCTTGTAAGGGCGGACATGGTCGTCTGCGTGTCCGTCCAGGTCACTACCGCCGTAGCGCCAGCCCGGGTGAACGGCGCATCTCGACTGTAGCGAGCCGTCGTTGACCGTGGTTGACCACACGATGTGGCACGGCAGTGACACGTTCCGAAACGACCGAGCGTTTGGAAGGCGCCTGGCGAGATCACTGGCGCATCTCCTCTGACCTGGCGCTTCTCGGAGGCGAAGCGCGAAATTTCGGCGCCTTCGACACGCATTCGACAGAGGCGCGGGCGACACGGGTCGGCTGAAGCCCGCACGCCCGGGGTATCCGCCTGAACATGCTTGCTTTAATCGCCTACCGCTCGTACCACGGCGCAACAACCGTGTGGGCCTTCGCCGTTGCCATTCTCATCGTACTGGTGGCGGCTTGGTACATCCGGCGCCGCAGATAGGTGCGACACCCGCCTTGGGAGTTCGATCGCTGCCTGGTTCTGCTGGCGAGCTGCCCGGCCACACTGGCTGTGCTGGACCACCGAGGAGTGCTGGCGTCCGGCGGGCCTTGATGTCACCCGTGGATGTCAGGACAGTGCAACCGCGTGTGCTCGCTGGCACGAAGGGTGTCCCTCCGGCGAGGGGTACCCCTCCTAACGTTCATCCTGTCTCACCTCGAGTCGCCGGGATCCCACCTTTGACCAGTGCGGCCAACCTGCGGTCAGGATTTACAGCCTCTCGGCGTCGCTTGCAGTAACCGGAGAGGCCGCTACTGACGACGGAGGAAGCAGGCCGAGTCGGCCCCCTCCCAGACAGGCCGGACTCGTGCAACACGGTCTCGGCGCTGCCTCGTACGTGCTTCGATCTACTCATGCGTGAACTCATCACCGCACTCTGGGAGCCGGACGTCAGCCCGCCGTTGGAATGGCTGATTCCATCCATCCTGTATCAGGACAAGGTGGCCACGTTCGCGCCTGAATCCTGGGAGGACGGAGCTGACAAGACCGCCGCTCATCGACTCAGAACGCTTCTGGGATCGCTCTACAGCCCTCTCTCCCTGGCCTCAGCGCTGATACCGGACGATCTGGTGGACATTCTCCGGGAGAAGCTGCCTCATTGGCGCGGTGGGATGAGCGAGTGGAACCAACGGAACAACAGCGAATGGATCGAGTCGTGGCTCCGCAGGACCGATCCCCACGATCGGGCCCTGCTGAACTCGGGCTATTTTGCACGGATCGCGACTGGAGAGACAGACGAGGCGAGCTTGTCCGCCGAAGCGTCATCCCTTCAGCAACGACTCGATAGAAAAGTGAGTGAAATAGAAGCGCTCGAGTCGCAACTGGAAGACATGCGACGTGAACTACAGTCGATCTTGACCGCGAAACGGGAGGCGAACAGACTCCTTTTCGCATCGGTGATGCGCGCTCGTAACGAAATCATATACGGGATGGAGTCGGGCCTCGAACGTGAAGCCGCCCTGCGCCACAACGACACGGAGATCGAGGAGACCCGTCGGCAGATCGACTCCCTTCCACAAGATGATCAGCTCACCTGCTATTACTCGGCCCTGCAGCGCTTGAGCGTTCTGGCACGCGAACGACGCCACCTGCGACGAACCCTGAGGGAGGCGAGGTCCCGTCTGGCCGCGTGCCGCTCCAGGACGGAGACGGCGCGCCACCTGCTGGCAATGCCCTGGCTCCGTTCCGAAAACCAGACGAGCATGGCCGGCCTCCCCAAGCACCTGAGTACCCTCTCCGTCGGAAAGATCGGCACAGGACGGGTATTTGAGTTCTTGGCGACCGAAGCGGGCATGTGGTTTGTGCCCCACTCGCAGGGAGCCTGGGCCGGAACGCTGATCGGCCCCACACCCGTGATACGGGACGTCCTCGCCACGCTGGCCGAATGGCACTGCTCGCAGAATTCTGACTGGGTCCTCCTGTCGACACCTCAGCGGATGATTCAGGGGACGTCGGGACTTCTGAGCGAAGAGGTAGGCGCATCCCTCGTTATCAGTCAACTGCTGCCAGTTCCGGCACGGGGAAACCTGGAGGAGATAGTCGATTTCCGAAGATTGCACGAGCCGGAATTTACGATCATCCGCGAAGAGATGGCCAGAATGTTTTCCAGCTTCTCCGACCTGGAATCTCTCGACGAGATCAACCGAAAACTCAAGGAACGACTGAAAGGTCCGCTGGAGGAAATCGAGACAAGCCTGCTGCATCACAAGAATCTGGGAACCAGGAATATCACCAGAAGCATCGCCTATCGCACCTTGGATGGGGGGCACAGCATCGTTACGAGCCTGGCGGCGGCAGCAGTGGCAGCCCCCGTGTTCGGCAATACGTGGGATGGGCACGGAGCAGCCGCAGCAACCTTTGGGGGAGCGGTACTTGCGACCGGTCAACTGGTCGCAGGCATCGTACGGTCGGCCCACGCGTTGCAGGCCTCCCAGACGCGTCTCAACGACTCGCCCTACCGCTATGTCTACGAGCTCGGCAGCCAATTCGGTCTGAAAGGCGCCGTGTAGGGCGCCCGCGCGTTGCGACCCGGCGAGTGGGACGCCCTGGGGCCGGCGGTCAACCACCCTGGGCCCTACGCGCCGCACGAGCGAGCCCCCCGACCTGCCCTTACGGCACCGGCAGGTAATTCTGCAGCTCGAACGCCGTGTCCTCGGGGTGCGCGCCGTGGACATACCGGCTGGTGCGTCTGGCTCGCTCTCGGTCTGGCCGTCTTGCAGGCCCTCGGCCTCGTTCCCGTCCTCCGTCGACTGCGCGGATCCGACTCGGCGGTGCGTTTCGAGGCGCGCCTTGACCTGCTGGACGTCGTCGCCTCCCTGCTGCTCTTCGGCGGCCTGGTGCTGAGTCTCGCAGTCGCGGAACCCTGCTTCTGGCTCACCGGCGCTGGCTTCGTGCTCATGTCCGCCGTGTACACCGTGAAGGGTGTCCGCTGGCTCCGCGCTCGCCAGCGTCACACGGCCTGACTCAAACGACTTCGCTAACCGCTCGGCGCACTACTTCTTCTTGCCCTGGGTCTTGCCAGGGATCTTGGCGACCTGCGTTTTCGCTGCTCGGGGGCGATGGGCTCGTACGCTTGGCCGTCGTCGTTGGTCGTCATTGGCCGCTGTTGAGCAACGTCGGACGGCCCAGAGACGGCCCAGCTTCAGCCCGCTCGACCGACAGCCGGCACCTTCGACCCGCCCCGTCTGAACCTCAGCCGACGACAGTCAGCCACGACGGCGGGTGCGCCAACCGACCACGCACGCTTATGCCTCGCTCGACCGTTTGCCATCGGACTTTGACGGACGCGAGTTTGTGTCATCGGAGTTTGATCACCGCAGGTCAGCGACTCAGCACACCGAAGGTGCATTGAGTCGCTGACCTGTACTTATGTGCAGTTCCTCGTAAACGTGTAGGTCAGAGCCTCGCGATCGTCATGCAGGCTGCTCGATTTGTGGGGACAGGGGGGTCAGGAAGGCTTGACCGCCGAGACCGGGGTGACGGTCACCTTGTTGTCGCACTCGGCCCACCACCCGTCGTTCAGGGCGACCTGGTGCTTCCCGGAGTGCGGCAGCCCGATGACCATCGTCGGATACGCCGCCGGGGTCTTGCCCGACACGCAGTAGCCGTCGCCCTCCCCCTGGACCTGGACGAAGGTCAGCTTCACCCACGCCTTGCCGTGCGGCCGGACCGTCACGGTGGCTGCCCTGCCGGTGGGGGTGACCTTGAGCGGGGTGTTGCGGGCGGGGGAGCCGTTGCCGGCGCCCGCGACCGTCGGATGGCCCTTCAGGACGCACGTCTTCCGGGAGACGTTGGTGAACTGCACGACCGCCGCCCCGGTCCCGGTCCCGACGGGCGGGTGGGCGGCCTGCCGGGCGCTGACCTGGAGGGCGGAGGCCGGGCAGGCGGGCGGCGGGGTAGAGGTGGTGGTGCTCGCCGCCATGGCGGTGCCGGGCAGGATGCCGGTCACCGCCGCCGCGACGGCCGTGACCGCCGTCGTCGCCAGACCCGCCCTGCGAATGCCGTTGCTGTGACGCATGTTGTCGTCCCCCTGAGTCGTCTCGTCCGCGGGTTTCGGTCGTCGGTTGTTGCCCCGCGGTACGCGTGGTCGTGGTGCGTGAGGGCAGATAGGGCGGGAGAGCGGCAGGGTTCCGTGCGGCGACTACTTGTGACGGAACGGTGACGACAGGCTGCACCCGTGCAGATGGCCGTTGCTGACACACCGAAGGCAACACGCCTTGGAAACAAGGGCGATGCGGCCACCCGATGTGCACCCGTCACGCTCTCAGCTTGGGAAGCTGCGAACATTTGCGGCTGGTTCAGTCACTGACCTGCGCGAACGGCTGAACTGCGGCCTCGTGGAGCCAGCTGCCTTCACCGTGATTCCCCGCTGTTCCCCGCTCGTTCTGGTGCGCTTGTGGTGCGGCGGTGCTCACAGACTTCAGCAGCAGCTACCAGTCCCGCCAGTCATCCGTGATTTCTGTGCGGCTGATACCTCGCCTCACTGCCAGGGCAGGGACGTCGATGCCGTGCTCCGTCAAGGTCTGATCGATGTACAGGCACAACTCTTCGCGCTCTTCGGTCTCGTAGCCGGCGCCGTCGTGATCCTCGTTGATCTCATTCAACGCCCGAACGACCCGCTCGACCGCTCCGAAGATCTGCTCGTCGGCCCGGTCCTGGAGCGTCTGTACATCGGACTCGAACGCGTGTAGCGCCTTGTCCGTCGCCGTCAGCAGTGACTCGGGGAAGAGTTCGGACAAGAAGGCGTCGCTCGGGTCTCGCACCCCGGAAGTGAGTTCCCTTGCCTCGTCATCCAGGCGAGCCCGCCAGCGTACAGATGGTCTGATGGTCATGCCCTGGACGGTAGGTGCCGGTACTGACAGGCCCGTCTTCATACACGCTTTCCAAGCGCGTTGGCATGGCGGCGGGCTGTGTACGAGAGCGTTCACCTGCGCTCATCGGCGGCTGGGCTCCGGTCGGCCCTCAGTCCCTGGTCCCGTCTGAACGGCCGTGAACGTTGCTGAACGAGACGGAAACCGAGACGGCGGCACACGGGTTAGCCACTGTCCTTGCAACTGGCCGCTGACGGCACGTCGTGGCACAACTGATCCTGGTGAGACTGGACCTCGCCCCCACCCAAGAAGATCATGAAGATCAAGACGGCCATAACGGCTTGGGCGACAACCGTCACGACGGCGTCGACCCATGCGGCTGTCACGGCCGCCGCAACGGCGAGGACTCCGACGCCGCCGGCGGCGACCAGATAGCCCCACAAGGGATCGGTCGTGACGGTCTTCTCCGGGTCGAGCGCACGATGTGGCACGGTTGTGGCACGTGGCCGGTGTAGGTGTCTGGGCCACTAGCTCGGTTGCGGCGGACCGATGACGGTCCGGCCGATCTGCTCGGCCAGCCAGGCCGCATGGCGTTCCTGGTACTCCTTGTCGCCTCCGCGGCGGACATGCACGAGGACGGTGTGCCCGTCGCCGCGCTCGTCCAGTTCGCGGGTGGCGGTGTTGAACAGCACGGACACCTTGGCATGGTTGCTTTCCGCGTACAGGCCACGTTCCGGAACCGTCGGCCACACCAGAGAGCTCCAGTGGATCTCTGCCACATGCCTGCCGGCCAGGGCCGTGAACCTGTCCTCGATGCCGCCTACGGGCTGGTCCGGCATCGAGGCCCAGAGCGGCAGATGCGCCGACAAGAAGGCGGGTTCGGTGGAGAGCAGGGGCGCGTGGACCCCGCAGTGCAGTCCGGTCGGGTCGCTTGGATCACGGACCCAGTCCTCGGTGTCCTCTTTCCTGAACCAGGCGTCGGGCAGTGCCCTCGCCGCGTCCAGTACGTCCTCGACCGTGGTGAGTTCGACGTCCACGCACACCCGCGCCCCCTGCCGATCGGCCACTGTGAGTAGCCGGCGCCCCACTCGGAGCGCCTGGGTGGGATCGCTGGTGTGGAAGATCGGATAGGCGACGTCGACGGACATGTGCGCACCCTGCCACACGGATCACCGATCGCGTATGGAGCCGCCCCTCGGTGCGAGCTATGGGCGCGACGGTCGCTGAGGTCCGCCTGACCGGTCGACCGTGCGGCTGCGGCCGATGACGGGCGACCGCGGTCGTGGGGGTTGCTGTACTCCGCTGCCGTACAGCACCAGCACTTGGTGACCTGGCCGAGCAGTGATGACGGAGACTCGGCGAGCGGCACTCCGAAGACCCAGAAGAGGAGAACCGGAACGACGGAGTCGCTCATGCGTCGTCCGAATCCTCGAGGCCGAAATGGTCCGGCGTTTCGAGGAGTGCCGCCTGCCTCCGAGTATCGGATTCCCCGGCGGCCACCTCCCGGATGATCCGCGCGAGCCTGTGCCGATCCTCGGCGGAGAGCTGGTTGAGCGTGGCCGCGACGTCCTCGAGCCACGGCACGCAGACGTCTGGGTCGACGTCGTCGTCATCACTCAGGTCGATGGAGACCACGAGGTTCGCCAGGGCATCGGCAAGCGTGATCAACAGCGGGTCCGTCACGGTGTCCTCCAGCAGGTTCGAGAAAGCCCGCAGGACAGTACGTGAAGTCGGCGCAGCTTCGACGACGCGGCCGGACCAGCTGATCGAGGACACCTCCGAGCGCCCTGTGCTCGAACGAGCGTGTCCGCTCCGTCTCCGGGACCGGAGTACGGTGGCCGTACCGAGCGTACCTCGCACGCCGTCATCCATTTCGGCGTCGCCCTCGGGGAACGGCAAGACCGGAGCACACAGCGTCCGGTCGGAAACGAGCCGCCCCACATGAGCCTGATGAGTCTCGGAGTACTCGCCTCCTCCCGCAAGGAGAACGAGTTCCGCCTGCCGCTGCACCCTCGCCACTTCGACCGGATCGCCCCGGAAGTGCGCGAGAAGATCTTCCTCGAACAGGGCTACGGCCAACGGTTCGGAGTCGCCGACGACGCGCTGCGCCCTCTCGTGGGCGGCCTGCGCTCCCGTGAGCGGCTTATCGCCGAGTGCGACATCGTGCTGCTGCCCAAACCGACGCACGACGACATCGCCGAGCTGCGCGCGGGCCAGGTGCTGTGGGGGTGGCCCCACTGCGTGCAGGACGAGAAGATGACCCAGATCGCCATCGATCGAAGGCTGACCCTGATCGCCTGGGAGGCCATGAACCACTGGACCGCCGCGGGCGCCTTCAGCGTCCACGTGTTCCACAAGAACAACGAGCTCGCGGGCTACTGCTCCGTACTGCACGCCCTGCAGCTCGGCGGGCTGACCGGCAGCTACGGGCGCCGCCTGCGCGCGGTCGTCATCAGCTTCGGCGCCACCGCGCGCGGAGCGGTCACGGGCCTGGGCGCCATGGGGGTCTCCGACGTCACGGTGCTCACCCAGCGCGCCGCCGCGGCCGTGGCCTCCCCGATGCCCTCGGTCGTGATGGGCCACTTCGCGGAACAGGAGGACGATCCGACGCGCCTGCTGGCGTTCACCGCGGCCGGGTCCGTGCCGCTGGCGGAGTACCTGTCCGGGTTCGACATCATCGTCAACTGTGTCCTGCAGGACACGGACGCGCCGCTCACGTTCGTCACCGACGAGGAGCTCGCCCTGTTCCGGCCGGGGACCTTCTTCATCGACGTCGCCTGCGACGAGGGCATGGGCTTCGGGTGGGCCCGTCCGACCACCTTCGGTGACCCCATGCCCGCGGTCGGACCGGGGTGCCACTACTACGCGGTGGACCACAGCCCGTCCCACCTGTGGAACTCCGCCACGTGGGAGATCAGCGAGGCGCTGCTCCCCTACCTGCGCAGGGTGATGAGCGGTCCCACGGCATGGGACGCCGACGTCACCGTCGCGAAGGCCGTCGAGATCCGCGACGGGGTCGTCCAGAACCCGAAGATCCTCTCCTTCCAGCACCGGTCGGCCGCCTACCCCCATCCGGCCGAGGCCCCGGCGGTTCCGCCGGGCCTGGAAGCCTAGAGCCGGCGGTCGGGCCGCGCTCCTTGGCGGCCGGCCGAGGACGTGGTCGTCACCGTCCCCTCACGAACTCCCTCAAGGCCTCGAAGTCCGGCTCCCGCAGCCCGAGCCGGGGGTTCACGTGACGCAGCAGCGCGGGTCCGGAATGGTGGGCGGCGACGAACACGTCGTCGGCCGGGCTCTGTTCGTCGTCCACCCAGGCGAAGGGGCGGCCCGCGGCGTGGGCCACGATGCGTTCCGTCTTCCAGTGCACGCCGTCGGGCCGCTCGGCGAACAGGGCACCGGTGAAGTCGACGTAGGGCAGCTCGGGCAGACCGATGACGGGGGCGATCCAGCGGTTGGCGGCGTCCATCCAGGTGGTGGCCCAGCACAGGTCGTAGCCGAGGGCGAGGAGAGCGCGGCCGTGGTCGGGATGGAGCCAGACGCGCAGCGGCCGACCCGGCTCCAGGGCCACCCGGATCGTCGTGTACCCCTCGGGCCGGCGCTCCTTCTGGGCCGCGTACGGATTGAGGGGGCCGTCGACGTCGAGGTACAGCAGAGGTCGGCTCACCTCGACAACGTACGGCAGAGGCGGGGCGGAGTCGCGGGGATTCCGTACCCGTGCGGGGCCCGGAACGAGTGCTCCGCGCGGGGTCCGGCATTTTTCTCACCGCGGCAGGCATAGAAGCGGACGGGCGCGAGCGTCACGAGGTGCACAGAGCCGGGCACAGGGTCCGCCGGGGAAGAGAAGGTGACGATGGATGCCGAAGGGCAGGAGAGTTTCCAGGAGTTCGTGGCGAACAGATCGTCCGCGTTACTGAAGACGGCCGTTCTGCTGAGCGGCGGGGACCGGCACGCGGGCGAGGATCTGCTGCAGAGCGCGTTGATCAAGGCGGTGGGCCGCTGGCACCGGATCGACGAACCGGAGGCGTACGTACGGCAGATCCTCTACCGGCAGCAGGTCAGCCGCTGGCGGCTCAAATGGCGGCGCCGGGAACTGAGCGTCGCCGTGACACCGGAGGCGGGCAGCGGGAGGGCCCCGGGAGCGGACGCCACGTCGGCCGCCGAGCTGCGCCTCGTGATGCGCGGGGCACTGGCCCGGCTCACCGCGCGCCAGCGCACCGTGCTCGTGCTGCGCTACTTCGAGGATCTTCCGGAGTCCGACGTGGCCCGCATCCTGGGGTGCTCGGTGGGAACCGTACGGTCCACGACGCACCGCTCGCTCGCCCGGCTGCGCACTCTCGCCCCCGAACTCGCCGCGCTCGGCCCGGCCGGGGCCGAGCAGCGGCCGTCCCGTGACTTCTCGCCCGTGGAGGTGCGTCCGTGAACGTCGACGATCTGGTGCGTGACGCCTTTCAGGAGGAGGTCGGCGCGGACAGTGTGACCGCGTCCCCCCACCTCGCCGACCGGGTCCTGTCCCTCCGGCGTCGGCGCAGGACCCGCAGGCTCGCGTCCCTCGCCGCGACCACCGCGGTGGCGGTCGCCGTCGGGGTGGCCCTGCCTCTCCTCGGCGGGAGCGGGCACGGGGTGCGGCCGGCGAGTGAGATGAACCGGAGCGACATCATCGCCCACCCCGATCAGTCGCCGCCGAAGGACCTGATCGCCGCGGGGGACACGGTGTTGTCCGCCTTCTACGTGAGCAAGAACGTCAAACAGCCGAACGGCGACAGCGTCTCCCAGCGTGTGTACGGGCTCCTCGACCAGAAGGCGGGCACGTACAAGCAGGCCGACTGGGCCTTCCTGGACGTGGCGCCCGGCTCCCGCACCGCCGCCGTGCTGGAGGGCGAACTGCCCGCCAAGCGCATCGGACTGCTCGATCTGACGACCGGCGAGGTGGACCGCTGGATCACGCTGGACCGGGGGGTCGCGGCCGTCGCCTTCTCGCCGGACGGCACGAAGCTCGTCGCGACGACCTACGCCAAGAACCCCGACCGCAACTTCGCCGACCACCCGCAGAACGTCAACGGCAAGGTGGTGCCGGGACCCGTGCCGAGCCGTACCGGGTTCAGCGTGGTGGACGTGGACTCGGGCAAGACGGACTGGCACAAGGCGCCTCTGCGGAAAGACAAAACGGGGCTGTTCGGCAACAACCGCCGCGAGGATTTCGAATGGAGTCATGACGGCACGCTCGTCTACGCGCGAACAGTGCTGAAGCCCTTCCGCGAGTACTACCGCCTCGACGGCGACCGGGCGGACCGGCCGGCGGAGGAGAAGGCGGTCGGCCAGGCCGAGGCGGCCCTGTCGCCCGACGGGAAGCTCGCCGCCGGTGGCTTCGCGGGCCACGGGACCACGATCGCCTCCGCGATCCTGGATCCGCGCACCGGTGAGCAGATCACCACCGTACCGGGGCAGCAGCTCCTGGCCTGGGCGGACGACAAGCGCCTCATCGCCTGGGGCTGCGACCCCAAGAAGTGCGGCGGCAAGGGGGAGTTCCGCAACCAGCTGCTGCTGGTGACCATCGGCACCGACAAGGTCGTACCGCTGAGCGACTTCCGCAAGGCGAGTGACGACTATCCGGGACGCTGGAGCCCGCTCTTCAGCTCGCGCTGATCGGTTCCCCGCGTACCGTGGGCGGCCCGCCGACCGTTCCTCGGCCGGCGGGCCGCCCACGGCGGGGCACCGGCCCGCGGGCGGATCCGGTACATCGGGTGGATCGGGTGGGGTCCCGGTCGTGCCCGGTGGTCCGGACGGCGTCGTCGACTCGATCGGTGAGAAGGCGCGTCACCGGCGGCGGAACACGGATGTCCGAACGAGTCGGGGATCTTCGCCTGATCAGGCATAGCGGGACCGTGCCGGCCGCGTCCCAAGGAGTACAGGGGCCGGACACAGGGTCCGCCGGGGAAGAGAAGGTGACGATGGATGCCGAAGGGCAGGAGAGTTTCCGGGAGTTCGTGGCGACCAGGTCGTCCGTGCTCCTCAAGACGGCCGTCCTGTTGAGCGGTGGGGACCGGCACGCGGGCGAGGATCTGCTGCAGAACGCCATGATCAAGGCGGCGGGCCGCTGGCACCGGATCGACGAACCCGAGGCGTACGTACGGCAGATCCTCTACCGGCAGCAGGTCAGCCGCTGGCGGCTCAAGTGGCCGCGCCGGGAGACGAGCGTCGCCGAGCCCCCGGAGGGGACGGTGGGCGCGGACGCCCCCGAAGCCACCGAACTGCGCGTCGTGATGTGCGGAGCGCTCGCCCGGCTCACCGCCCGGCAGCGCACGGTCCTGGTGCTGCGCTACTTCGAGGACCTGCCGGAGGCCGACGTGGCCCGGCTGCTGAACTGCAGCGTCGGGACCGTCCGCTCCACGACGCACCGCTCGCTGGCGCGACTGCGCGCCCTCGCCCCCGAACTCGCCGCACTCGCCCCGTCCGGGGCCGAGCGGCAGCCGTCCCGTGACTTCTCGCCCGTGGAGGTGCGTCCGTGAACGTCGAAGAACTGGTACGCGACTCACTGCGGTGGAAGGCGGTCCAGCAGTCACCGCTGGCGCCGAACTTCGCCGACCGGGTGCTGACCGTCAAGCGGCGCCGCCGGAACAGCAGGTTCGCGGCCGTCGCCGCGGCCACCGTCGCCGTGGTCGCCGTCGCCGTGGTGGTGCCGCTGCTGGACTCCGGCCAGGACGGCCCGCGCCTGGCGAGCGAGACGAACCTGAGCGACATCATCGCCCACCCGGACCAGACGCCGCCGAAGGACCTGATCGCGGCGGGGGACACGGCACTGGCCGCCTATTACACGTCGGACCGGGTCGAGAGGTCCTCGAAGGTCGGCGTCCTCGAGCGTACCTACAGTCTTCTCGACCAGAAGACCGGGAAGTATGTGAAGACCACCAAGTGGTCCTACGTCAGCGTCGCTCCCGGGATGCGCACCGCGGCCGTCCTGGAGAAGGAACTCCCGGCCAAGCGGATCGGTCTGCTCGACCTGCTCACCGGGAAGATCGAGCGCTGGATCCCGGTGGACCACGCGGTCGCGTCGGCCGAGTTCTCTTCCGACGGCAGTCAACTCGTCGCGACGACGTACGCCAAGAACCCGGACCTCGTCTACAAGGCGGACTACGACTCCGACGGGGACGGCAAGAAGAACGACTGGGAGAAGCACTACCAGGAATCGGACCGGACCGGTTTCTCCATCGTCGACGTGGCCTCCGGCAAGAGCTCCTGGAGCGAGGTCACGGACAACGAGAATGTCAACGTCCGCCAGGACTTCGCCTTCAGTCACGACGACCGGCTGGTCTACACGGGGCGCACCATGCAGCCCGACGTCCAGTTCTACGACCTCAAGGGCGACAAGACCGACGAGCCCGCGAACGAGAAGCACCTGCACTGGTCCGTCGAAGCGCGACTGTCCCCGGACGGCAAGCTCGCCGCCGGTGAGTTCGCGGGTGGGGCGAAGACGACGGCCTCGGAGATCGTCGATCCCTACACCGGCAAGCGGGTGGCCAAGGTGCGCGGGCAGCAACTGCTCGCCTGGGTCGACAACAAGCGGCTGATCGCCTGGGACATCCTGCCCGGCACGAACGAGTTCCACAGCCGGCTCGTGCTCATCACCATCGGCAGCGACAAGGAGGTCCCGCTCAGCGGATTCCGGAAGGGCGACGACGGCGCGGCCGGTCGCTGGACTCCGCTCTTCGCGCAGCGCTGAGAGCGCCGAGCGCCGAGCGGTGGGCAGAGGGAGTGGGACGGCGCGGAAACGCGCCGTCCCGCTCCAGGACGGAAGGGGGCGGACGGGGGTCGGCCCCACCCGTCAGGACACCTCGGCCACCAGTCGCTCGTACGTCGCCAGCAGCCCGTCGACCGCGTGCCGGTCGGCGGGCCGCAGCGGCGCCCGCACCGGACCCGCGGGCAGCCCGAGGGCGCCGAGCACCGCCTTCGCCGTGACCGCGCCGGGCAGACCCGCCGCCATCATCGACTCGATCAGGGGGAGCAACCGTCGCTGGTGGTGGCCCGCCCCGGCGGTGTCCCCGGAGTCGAACGCGTCCAGGATCGCCCGCAGGTGGCGGGGAGCCGCGTTCGCGACCGTGCTGACGTATCCGGCCGCGCCGATCGCGTACAGCGCGAGGACGTACTCGTCGCAGCCCGCGTAGTACGCCAACTCCGAGCGGGACAGCACCTTCTGGGTGCCGAGGAGGTCGTACGCGCAGTCCTTGACCGCCACGATCCGGGGATGCTCCGAGAGCCGGATCATCGTCTCCGGCTCGACCCGCGTGCCGGTGCGGCCCGGGATGTCGTACACGACGAGCGGCAGCCCGCAGGCGTCGGCGATCTTCCGGAAGTGCGCCTCGACCGCGTCCTGCGGAGGCCTGCTGTAGTACGGCGCGACCACCAACAGCCCGTCCGCGCCCGCCTTCTCGGCCGCCAGGGCCAGCTCCACGGTGTGCCGGGTGTCCGCCGTGCCCACCCCCGCCACGATCGACGCCCGGTCACCGACGGCCTCCCGCACCGCCCGGACCAGCGTGGCCTTCTCGGCGTCCGTCGTGGTCGGTGACTCGCCCGTCGTCCCGGAGAGGACCAGCCCGTCGCACCCCTCGGCCACCAGACGCTCGGCGAGGCGCTGGGCCCCGTCGGCGTCCAGTTCGCCCGTCTCGGTGAAGGGCGTGACCATCGCGCAGAGGGCGCGGCCGAAGGGGGCGGCGGCTCGCGTCGGGTGCGAGGTGCCCGGGGGAGTTCCCGCGGCGGTCGTGACGCCGGTCGCGGGAGGGGTCGTGGGAGGGGTCATGGGAGTAGTGTCGACCGCTCCATCGTGAAGCTCCACTTAATTCTTCTACGATGTATTCGCAATGAATGCTACGAGATCGGGTCTCCTCGGGGTCGAGGCACTGGTGCCGAACCGGTCGGTCCGGGCCGCCGGCCCCGTGACCGCCGATGCCGGACTCGGGGTCCTCGGCGCAGGCCTCGGGGGGCCGGACCCCGGTCTCGGCGTGTCCGGACTGGTCGCGGAGGCGGCGTTGCTCCAGGCCCGACTCGACTGGTTCCAGAGCCGGTTGACCCGGCTGGGCGACCGGGGACCGCAGGGATGGCACGGGCCGGCCCGGGTACCCGACCCTCCGCGAGCACGAGCACCAGCACGAGCGTGAACTCGAGCACGAACACGCGCATGGGTAGGGGTGTGCGTACGGGCGTGGGTGCGGGGGCCGTCGCGCGGTGAGCCCGCTCCGAAGGCGGTCCGGTGGTCGTCGAGGGCACCGTCGAGGGCCGTCCACGGAGCCGGAGGGGAGCGATGCGGCGGCGGACCGGACACCGGCCCGCCGCCGCATCGTGTACCGCCCTCGCCGCCCGGGCTCACACCCGCCCGGCGGCGTCCGGCCCGGCCTTGCCCATCGGCACGACACCCGTCTCCACCTTTTCCCGGGCCGCGCGCAACGCCCGTAGCCGCGGGGGCCACTTGCGGGTGTCGCGGGGTTCGACGTAGGGCTCGTCGGTGGGGAGCCGGCCGTGCGCGATGGCCCGCTGGCGGGCCAGCTCCGCGTCGAACTCCAGGCCCAGCAGGACGGCCAGGTTGGTGAGCCAGAGCCACACGAGGAAGACGATGACGCCCGCGAGGGTCCCGTACGTCTTGTTGTACGAGCTGTAGCCGGCGGCGTAGACGGCGAATCCGGCGGACGCGGCCAGCCAGATCAGGGTGGCGACGACACTGCCGGGGCTGAACCAACGGAAGCCGCGGCCCGAGACGTTGGGGGCGGCCCAGTACAACAGCCCGATCATCAGCTGGACGAACACCAGCAGGACGGGCCACTTGGCGATCGACCACGCGGCGATCGCGGCGTCGCCGAGCCCGATCGCGGTGCCGGCCCGTTCGGCCAGGGGGCCGGTGAACACCACGATGATCGCGCTCATGGTGAGCAGCAGCATCAACGTGAGGGTCAGCGTCAGCCGCAGCGGCGTGACCTTCCAGACCGGACGGCCCTCCGGCAGGTCGTACACGGCGTTGGACGCGCGGATGAACGCGCCGACGTAACCGGACGCGGACCACAGCGCCATGACCAGCCCGACGATCGCGAGCACCCCGCCCGTACCGCCGCTGTCGCCCAGCTGGGCCACCGCGTCCCGCAGGATCTCGCGCGCCGGACCGGGTGCCAGGTCCCCCACGTTGTCGAGGAGCCTGTTCGTGACCCGTTGCCCGATGACGCCCAGCAGCGACACGAGCAACAGCAGGGCGGGGAACAGGGACAGCACGCCGTAGTACGTCAACGCGGCCGCCCGGTCGCCGAGTTCGTCCTCCCTGAACTCCTTCGCCGTGCGCCACGCGACGGCCCACCAGGCTCGTGCGGGGAGTTTGGCGGGGCGGTCTTTCCCGGGGTGCCCCGCCGTCCCCGTGTCCGGAAGAGCTCTCTGCTTCGTCTCCGGTCGCTTCTCGTCCATGACCGGCGTGTTGCCCGAATCCCGCCGCTGAAGCCCCCGGGGAGCGTTCTGGCCGCCGAGGGTTCCCGGTCGCCGCGGACCGGGCGTCGCCGGGCCGCCCCGGACTCCCCGGCCGCCTGGGTCGGCCGTTCCTGCCACGCCCCTGTGGTTCTGCCCCTCGTGGTCCTGGCCCCCGTGGCCCGCACCACCCCGGTGGCCCTGGATCCCCCCCCCGTGCCCCTGGTCCCCGTACCGCCCCGGAGTCGCGACTCACCGACCATTCGAACCGTCTGGACAAAAAAAGTTTTCGGTGGGACGGTGGAGTCATGTTGGACGTGACCGTGATCGAGGACGCCGAGGCCGCCGCCGTGTCGCTGGACCCCGTACGGGCCCGGCTGCTGGCCGAACTGGCCGCCGGTCCCGCGTCGGCCGCCATGCTGGCCGGCAGGGTCGGCCTGCCCCGGCAGAAGGTGAACTACCACCTCAAGACGCTGGAGCGGCACGGCCTGGTCGAGTTGGCGGGCGAGCGCCGCAAGGGCAACGTCACCGAGCGGCTGATGCGGGCGACGGCCGCGTCGTACGTCATCTCGCCGCTCGCGCTGGCCGCCGTGCAGCCGGATCCGGACCGCTTCCGGGACCAGCTGTCCGCCCGCTGGCTGCTCGCGCTCGGCGCCCGGCTCGTCCGGGACGTCGGCTCGCTCGTCACCGGCGCGGCGAAGGCCCGCAAGCGGCTGGCGACGTACGCGCTCGACGGAGAGGTCACCTTCGCCTCGGCCGCCGACCGGGCCGCGTTCATCGAGGAGCTGACGGCCGGGGTCGGCGCGCTGATCCGCAAGTACCACGACGCGGACGCGGAGGGCGGGCGCCCGCACCGGATCGTCCTCGCCGTCCACCCCACGGTCAAACCCGAAGCGGTGCCCGGGGCCGAGGTCACGACCGGACCCGAGGCCTCGCCGGGGTCCAAGGTCGCGAGCGGACCGGAAGCCTTGGCCGGGGCCGGGGCTGCACCCGGGCCCGGGGCCGCATCCGGGCCCGAAACCCTGCCCGGAGCCGGAGCCGGAGCCGGAGCCGGAGCCGGAGCCGCGACCGGAGCCGTTGCGGCGCCCGCCTTCCCCGAAGCCACCCACTGATCACTCAGGAGTCATGATCATGCCCAAGGAATTCGAGATCGCCCGCGAGTACGAGGTCGACGTCGCCCCGGACCTGATGTGGGACGCGATCACCAGCGGCAGCGGCGGCTGGCTGTGGCCCATGGAGTACGAGCCCCGCGAGGGCGGCGCCGGACCGTTCGGCAGCACCATCACCGCCTGGGACCCGCCGCACCGGCTGACCGTGCGCAGCGAGGACGTCGGGTTCCCGACGCAGAGTCTCAACCAGATCGACCACACCATCGAGGCCCGCGACGAGGGCCGGCGGTCCTGGGTCCGGTACGTGCACAGCGGCATCTTCACCGACGACTGGGACAACCAGTACGACGGGGCGGACAAGCACACCGACTTCTACCTGCACACCCTGCGTGAGTACGTGACCCACTTCGCGGGCCGCCCGGTCGCCTTCGCGACGTTCCAGGGGCCCGGCGCGTCCGCGGCCGCCGGCTCCTTCGCCGCCGTCGGACGGGCGCTCGGCCTCGCGGACGGCACCGCCGGGGGTGAGCGGGTCCGTGCCCAGGGGCCCGGTGGCAGGGTCTTCGACGCCGTGGTCGACTACCGCACCCCGCACTTCGTCGGACTGCGCACCGACCAGGCGCTCATCCGCTTCTTCGGGCGCGACCGCTGGGGCGCGCCGGTCGGCATCAGCGTCCACGACTTCGCGCCCGACGCCGACGCCGAGGGCAACGAGGCCGCCTGGAAGGGCTGGCTCGACGAGGTCTTCGCCGGCTGACCCGGTCGGACGTCCGCGCGTGCGAAGAGCCCGGCCCCCCGGACGACGGGGCCGGGCTCTCGCGTACCGGAGCGACCAGGGACTACGGACGGAACCGCAGAACCTGCGGGTCGTGGTCGCTTATCTGGTCGGAGAACTCCGAGTTGATGTGCACGCTGTCGTACTCCAGGTCGCAGCCCCTGCGGATCGACGGGCTGACCAGGATCTGGTCGAGGACCTGGGCGTTGCCCTGGTAGTCGTAGGTGTAACGCTCGCTCTTCGGCAGCGACTTGATCGCCGACCAGAGTTCGCCGTCACCCTCCAGGATCTTGGCCGTGTCGGAGAACTCGAAGTCGTTGATGTCGCCGAGGGCGATGACGTCGGCGTTCTTCTGCGCCTTCAGGATCTCGTCGACGAACGCGTTCACCGCGGTCGCCTGGGCGTGCCGCTGGACCTCCGAGCTGCGCGCCGGAGGCTGGTACTGCGAGGTCAGCCCCTGGTCGCCCCCCTTGGAGTTGAGGTGGTTGGCGATCACGAAGACCGTGTGACCGCGGAAGACGAACTCGCCCGCGAGCGGCTTGCGGCTGCTCTTCCAGGCCTCGTTCGCCGGGTCGACCCGGCCGGGGGACGCGGTGAGCTGCGCCTTGCCGCGCACCTTCGTGACGCCGACGGCGGTCGTCGAGTCGCCGCCCGCGCGGTCGGTGAACGAGACCCGCTCGGGGTTGAACAGGAAGACCTGGCGGATGTTGCCGCCGGGCTCGCCGCCGTCCTGGTCGTTGACCGGGTCGACGGAACGCCAGTCGTACGCCGGGCCGCCCGCCGCGCTGATCGCGGCGATGAGCTTCTGGACCGTCCGGGCGGCCGAGACCGTGCCGTCGTCCGTCGCGCCGTTGTCGTCCTGGATCTCCTCCAGGGACACGATGTCGGGCGACTTCAGGTTGTTCACGATCGCGGACGCGTGGGCCTCGAACGTGGCGTCGCCCGGGTCCAGGTTCTCGACGTTGTACGTCGCCACCGCCAGCTCGCCCCGAGCCTGCCGGTGCGTGGTCTCGCGCTCCAGGCCCCCCTTCTGCAAGGTGCCCAGCTGGTTGGCGACGAGGGTGTAGCCGCCGAACTGGTTGTAGTCGAGGGGGCCCGCGGTGGTGCCGGCGAGCTTGTCGCCGACGTTCGCGGCCGGGAAGTCGGCGGTCGCGCCGAGGGACTGGATCTGGAGCCGGCCGGTGTTCTGCGAGGTGTACGAGCCGTACACCGAGCCACCGCGGTGGGTGGCGTTCTCTCGCGGCTTCACCGTGACCCACAGCTCCGTGTACGGGTCCGTGGCGGTGACCACCCGGGTGTCGGTGACCTGGACGTTCATGCCCTCCAGGGACTCGTAGCGGTCCAGGGCGTACTTCGTCGGCTCCAGGGTGAGACCGTTGACCGAACCGCTCGCGGCGGTGTCGCCGGCCGGGGCGTAGACGTCCGGCACGGACCTGGCGTCGACGACCGTGGCGGCGGGGACGGCGTTGCCGCTGGAGACGACGGTGACCGTCGGCTTGGTGATCTCCGTGACCGACTGGTTGCCGGTGGAGACGCCGCCCGGGACGAACTCCGAGACCGTGCCCGCCACCGTGACCGCGTCGCCGACGGCGACCTTGGGGGCGGAGCTGGTGAAGACGAAGACACCCTCACTGGTGGCCGGGTCGGCGTCCGGCGTGGGGTCCTGGAGCCAGAAGCCCTTCGACGAACCGTAGGTCCGCACGCCGGTGACGATGCCGGACACGTCCGTGACCTTCGCACCCGCGAGCGGGGAGGTCCGGGTGGTGCCCTGGATGTCGTGGATGTGGACGGTGTCCGCGTGGGCCGGTGTGGTGAGCACCACGGCGGAGATGGTGGAACAGACCGCGGCGACGGTCAGCGCGCCGATGCGCGCGGTTCTCTTGCTCGGCAAGGGAATCCCTCCGGGGACGTGTCTGAGCGCCGGGACGAGGGTGGACGGTGGGAGGAGCGCGACCTGCGTGCGGGCCAGTGACGCGCGTAGAAGGGGTGCGGACGTACGGCCGTTGAACTTCTACGCGCGTCAATCTCGTGTGTGGTGAGGGGAGTTGTCAAGGTTTCAGCGGTGTACGAGACCTCTCGGAGACATGAACCGGGCGGCATGGGTGGAAATCCGTCTAGGCTGAGCCGTCGGCGCGGATTTCCTCGGCCGCCCGCGGATTCCCCCGTCCGCGGCGCCCGGTGCGATCCGCCGCCCGCCGCGGCCCGGGCGGAAGCCCGCTGAACCGCCTGCCCTGCTCGTCGTGGTTGTTCCGGAGGAGAACCCAGCCGATGTCAGACCGCTCTTCCCTGCCGCCCGTGCGGCTGAACTCCGAGGCGCAACTGGCGCGGGACGCGCTCGCCGCGCCACTGCTCTCCCGCGCCGCGCGCCTGGCCCGCTGGGCGGGCCCCGGCACCCGGGTCGGCGCGGGGGGCGAACTGGCCGAGGAACAGCTCCCCGGGGCGGCCGACGTCCTCGGTCTCACCGGCGAGGACGCGGCCGCCTACGCCAGTGAGGCCTGGCGGCTGGCCGTCGACACCGGGCTCGTCGAGATCGTGGACGAGACGGAGGGCACCGTCGCCGCGGGCGAGGAACTGGCGCTGCTCACCTCCGGTGCCCCGCAGGACGTCCTCGGCATCTGGCTCGCCGCGCTCGACACCGTGCTGGCCGACGCGAGCGTTCCCGACCTCGACGATCTCGTCGACACCATGGGCGAGGGCGGCGAGATCGACCTCTCCGCCCTCGACTGGGACCCCGAGGAGGAGGCCCGGCTCCTCGACGAGGTGCTCGGCAGCCTCTATCTGCTGACCGTCGGCGAGAGCGCGCTCGGCGAGGTACCGGTGCCGCTGCCGGCACTCGCCGCCTCGATGGTCGTGCCCGCAGACATGGGGGAGCCCACCGACGACGTCCTGCAGCAGGTCTCGGACGCGATGATGCGGCTCGACGACCAGTTCCGGCTGCTGGAGCCCATCGGCCTCGTCGCCTTCCAGCCGGTCGACGAGGCGCTGATGGCGGACGCCGACGAGGAGCAGGCCGCCCCCGTGGACGACCTGGACGTGTCGCGGTACGGAATGGTGCGCCTGACACCGCTCGGCCTGTACGGACTCCGCGCCCGGCTCATCGAAGCGGGCTTCCCCGCCCCCGCGGTGGGGGAGCTGACGGACAAGGGCGCGGACACGCTGCTGGACGGCACGGCCGACTTCCCCCCGGCGGCCGCCCAGGCCGAGATCGAGCAGTGGCTCGCCCGGCGTGAACTCCTTCCGGCCGCGCAGGAGTTGCTCGCCGCGGCCCGGGGCGCCGACCAGGGCGCCCCGCTGCGCCGCCTGCACTGCCAGCAGGCGCTCTCGCTGGTCGGCCCGGAGGCCGGGCCCGCGCTGCGCGCCGTGCTCGACGACCCCGAGCTGGGCGGCCTCGCCCGCGTCTGGCTCTCCGAGAACGGTGCCTCGGACGTGCCCCCGCCGTCCGAGGCGATGGTCTTCTGGCTCACCATCGACACGGTGGCGGCACAGCTCGCGGCCGAGGGGAACTCCGCCGAACTCCAGGCGCTGGTCGAGGGCCTGGCCCAGCAGCACAGCGGTTTCTTCGACGCCGCCTGGCGGGTCGAGCACCCCGCCGTCCCGGACGTCCTGGAGGCCATGGGCCGGCTGCACCCGGACAAGCGGGTCGCCAAGGAGGCCCGCAAGGCGGCGTTCAAGGCGCGGTCGCAACAGGGAGGCTGAGCGGGTCGGGCCGCCGGGGTGCGGCGTCGGCGTGAGCGCGGGCGCGCCCCGCCCGTCCGGGGCGCGCCGCACCGGCCGTTCCACCGGAGCCGTGCGTTCCTGTGCGCCGGTCGGGTGGATTCACCCAAGCGGGGCTCCTGAAGTCGGCGAGCGTTCAACTCGTGTTCAGACAGGGGCGGGAACGTGTGGCCGCACACCGAGGTCGCCACCCGCCCTCACGGCAACCCGAGTCCACCGTCACAGGAGACATGACATGTCGCTCACCCGCAGGGACTTCGCCAGACAGTCCGCGATCACCGGTGCAGGCGTGGCCCTGGTCGGCACGGTCGGTGCCCTCGCCACCGCCCCGAACGCCCTCGCGGCCACGGAGACCGGCACCGACGGCTTCGGCGAGGAATCGACCGACGCCAGGCACGGCGGCGTCGGCTACGGCCCGCTCGTCACCGACCCGAACGGTCTCCTCGCGCTTCCCGCGGGCTTCTCCTACCGCGTGATCACCTACAGCGGCCGGACCAAGCTGGAGTCGGGCGAGTTCACGCCCTCCAATCACGACGGGACGTCCACCTTCGACGGGCCGCGCGGTGCCACCCTCCTGGTCAACAACCACGAGCTGGCCGGCCCTCGCGCCAACTGGCCCCACCCGGTGCCGCTCACCGAGGGCCTCGTCTACGACCCCGCCGCCGCGGGCGGCTGCACGGTCGTCGAGGTCCGCAAGGACAAGGTCGCCGAGTGGGTCGGCATCGCCGGCACGGCCACCAACTGCGCCGGTGGCAACACCCCTTGGGGCACCTGGCTCACCTGCGAGGAGACCGAGGACAAGGCCGGCACCAACGGATTCACCAAGGACCACGGCTACGTCTTCGAGGTCGACCCCGAGGACCGCCGCCGCAACAGGAACCCGAAGCCCGTCAAGGCGCTCGGCCGCTACGCGCACGAGGCCGTCGTCGTCGACCCCAAGCGCGGCCGGCTCTACCTCACCGAGGACGCCTCGAACCCCAACGGCCTGCTGTACCGCTGGACGCCCCCGCAGGGCTTCGAGCACGGCCACGGCAGGCTCCGCACCCTCGCCGACGACGCCGGAGCGCTCCAGGCCTTCAAGTGCTTCGACTCCGGAGGCCAGTTCGTCGACGACCTCTCCCGTGCCACGAAGATCGGCACGGTGTACGGCGTGGACTGGGTGGACGTCACGGACCGCGACGCCAGGACCGTCTCCGTCCGCAAGCAGTTCACCGCCGGCCAGGTCACCCGCGCCCGCAAGCTCGAAGGCATGTGGTGGAGCGACGGCGGCGTCTACATCGTCTCCTCCTACGCCCGCACCGAGAGCCCCGGCCAGGCGCACGACGGAGCGGTCTGGTTCTACGACCCCAAGCGCCGCACCCTGACGCTGAAGGTCCTCATCGGCGTGAACCCGGACCCCTCCGTCGACGGCGCCTTCGACGGCCCCGACAACATCACCGTCTCCCCGTACGGCGGCCTCGTCATCGCCGAGGACGGCGAGGGCGTCCAGCACCTCTTCGGCGCCACCGAGAGCGGCCGCACGTATCCGATCGCCCGCAACGAGCTCAACATCGGCACCGCGGAGGCGCCGGAGTACAGCGAGTTCACCGGCGTCACCTTCTCGCCCGACGGCCGGACCCTGTTCGCCAACATCCAGGTGCCGGGCATCATGCTCGCCATCACCGGCCCCTGGAAGCGGCAGAAGCGGAGCTGAACTCCCGCTGGCTCCCCAGCGATTTAATTCGCTCGCCCGACGCGCGGCCACCCTCCTAAAGTGATGCCTGTCCAGGTGCGAAGGCAGGACCTACTTCCACTGCTAATGGGGAGGCCGCGGGTTCGAATCCCGCCGCCGGTACAACGTGCCGGTGTAGCTCAGAGGCCAGAGCACCTACGTCGGTTCCGCCGAGTCTGAACTCTGGACACCACAACTTCATGCACCTCCCGGTGCGCGGGCAGCGGCTACTTCTCTGTAAAAGAATCCACGCCGCCGCCTACTTGATCTCGGGAGGCGCAGCTCATGGTGGGTGCCCGGTGCGAAGGCAACGGCTACTTCGGGAACTGGTGGGGTGAAAACCTCATGCGGGTTCGAATCCCGTCATCGACCTCGGGTCGGTGTGGCGGAACGGAAGACGCGCCAGTTTACAGCGACCGTCGCCGACTCCTGATCTCGGGCACCCTCCATTTGCTGTGCCTCCCTCCGGAAAACACGGCGTCACCGTCGTTCAGAGAATTCGGGGGAATTCACCATGGCACGCTTCAACAACAAGGCGGCAAAGGCGCAGCCGACCTCCCGCGTGACGTCCACCGGCCGGGTGCTGCGCACCCACCAGGGCGGCCGGGGCACCGAGCGCGACGCGCGCTCCGAGCTCTTCCTCCTGGCCATCGCCAACTTCGTCTCGCAGCAGACCTTCTACGAGGCCGGCGCGGAGCGCGACGACCGGTTCGCCACGCTCGTGCGCGAGCTCGCCGTCACCGACCCGTCCTGGACGGCCGCCCTGCTCGGCTGGCTGCGCGGTGAGGGCAACCTGCGCACCGCCTCGCTGGTGGGCGCCGCCGAGTACGTGAAGGCGCGCCTCGACGTGGGCGCCACCGACGGCCCCGCCAACCGGCAGGTCGTCGCCTCCGTGCTGCGCCGGCCGGACGAGCCGGGCGAACTGCTCGCCTACTGGACCTCCCGGTACGGCCGGAACGTGCCCAAGCCCGTCAAGCGGGGCGTCGCCGACGCCGTACGGCGTCTCTACAGCGGCAAGTCGCTGCTGAAGTACGACACCGCGTCCAAGGGCTACCGCTTCGGCGACATCCTCAACCTCGTGCACGCGGCGCCGGACCCGGACAGGCCGTGGCAGGGCGACCTGTTCCAGTACGCGCTGGACCGGCGCCACCACCCGGACGCGGCCGTCGTCCCCGAGTCGCTGCCGGTGCTCGCCGCGCACCGCGACCTGATGGCGCTGCCGCTCGCCGAGCGGCGCGAG
This sequence comes from Streptomyces sp. NPDC002580, assembly GCF_042889485.1. Taxonomy (NCBI): domain Bacteria; kingdom Bacillati; phylum Actinomycetota; class Actinomycetes; order Kitasatosporales; family Streptomycetaceae; genus Streptomyces; species Streptomyces sp. NPDC002580. The sequence goes on from NZ_JBIAQZ010000001.1 coordinate 1,354,555, forward strand.
GTCGTGACCGGCGCGCAGGGCGCGCGGCGGCTGGCGGACGCGGGCATGACCTGGGAGGCGCTGGCCGGCTGGCTCCAGGGACCGATGGACAAGGCGGCCTGGGAGGCCGTCATCCCGTCCATGGGCACGATGGCGCTCGTCCGCAACCTGCGCAACTTCGACGAGGCCGGTGTCAGCGACGAGGTGGCGGCGCGGGTCGCCGCGAGGATCAGCGACCCGGCGGAGGTCGCGCGCTCGCGGCAGTTCCCGTTCCGCTACCTCGCCGCCCACCGGAACGCGCCGTCGCTGCGCTGGTCGTACCCGCTGGAGCAGGCGCTCGGCCACTCGCTGGCCAACGTGCCCGCGCTGCCCGGCCGCACGCTGGTGCTGGTGGACCGGTCGGGCTCGATGTTCTACTCCCGGCTGTCGGAGCGCTCGGAGCTCAACCGGGCCGACGCGGCCGCGGTCTTCGGTTCGGCGCTCGCGCTGCGGGCGGCGGACGCGGATCTCGTCGAGTTCGGCACCACCAGCAAGCGGGTGGGGTTCACCAGGGGCGAGTCGGTGCTCAAGGTCATCGATCGGTTCGGTGACCTCGGCGGCACCAACACGACCGAGGCGGTCCGCGCCCACTACCGGAAGCACGACCGGGTCGTCATCGTCACCGACGAACAGGCCGCGTACAGCCACTACGGCGACGCGACCGAGCAGGTCCCGGCGCACGTTCCCGTCTACACCTGGAACCTCGCCGGGTACCGGGCGGGCCACGGCCCGTCGGGGAAGGGCAACCGGCACACGTTCGGGGGGCTCTCGGACGCGGCCTTCCGGATGGTTCCGCTTCTGGAGTCGGCACGGGACGCTGACTGGCCGTGGGCCCAGGCCGGCTGAGGGCCGAGGCCGTCGGCGCGAGACGGGGGCGCGGTCCGTACTTCGGTACGGGCCGCGCCGCTGTGTGCGGGTCTGGTGGTGGGTGCCGTGTCCCTGTGCGTGCCGGTCCGGTGGGGGCGGCCGCGCGGGCTCCCTCGGTGAGGGTCTCCGACGGTGCCGATCTCCGGCGGTGCGCCGGCGTTCGCGGGGGCGGGTGCGTCGTGGGTCGGGGCCGTGCCGGTACATCCGCCCGTCGCCGTCGCCGTCGGGTGAGGCGTGGCCGTCGGTGGCGACGGGCCTGTGATGTACCGGCACGGCCCCTCGCGTGCGTTGCCGGGCGCGCGTGCGCTTGTGGGGGCCGGGCGGGCCGTTGTCGGGTGCGGCTTGGGTGTCAGAGGGACTGGGCCGCGGGCTTCACCATGCCGCGGACCGTGCGGGACTTGACGAAGTCGCCCATCGCCGTCATCTCCCATTCGCCGGAGAACTGCTTGATCAGCTTGGCCATCATGACGCCCGTCTGGGCCTCGGCGTTGGTGAGGTCGAAGCGGACGAGCTCCTCGCCGGTGGCGGCGTCGAGGAGGCGGCAGTAGGCCTTGGCCACCTCGGTGAACTTCTGGCCGGAGAAGGAGTTGACCGTGAAGACCAGGCCGGTGACCTCCTGGGGGAGCCGGCCGAGGTCGACGGTGATCACCTCGTCGTCCCCGCCGCCCTCGCCCGTGAGGTTGTCGCCGGAGTGCTTGATCGCGCCGTTCACGATGGAGAGCTTGCCGAAGTAGCAGCTGTCGATGTGGTTGCGCTGCGGTCCGTACGCGATGACCGAGGCGTCCAGGTCGATGTCCTTGCCGCGGAACGCGGGCTCCCAGCCGAGGCCCATCTGGACCTTGGCCAGGAACGGGCTGCCGCCCTTGACCAGGGACACCGTCTGGTTCTTCTGGAGGCTGACCCGGCCCTTGTCGAGGTTGATCTTGCCGGTGGCGGCAGGGGGCGCCGGAGGAGACGGGGGAGCGGCCGGGACCGGCGGGGCGGAGAGGCGGGGGTCCGTCGGCGGGGCCGGGGGCGTCACCGGGGGCTGCGGCGCGGCGGTGGGCTGTGCCGGGGCGGGTTCCTCGACGCTCACGCCGAAGTCGGTGGCGATGCCCGCCAGTCCGTTCGCGTACCCCTGGCCGACCGCCCGGGCCTTCCAGGCGCCGTTGCGGAGGTAGATCTCGACGATCACGAGGGCCGTCTCCGAACCCAGCCGGGGAGGGGTGAACGTGGCCAGGACCGCGTTGTCGTCCGCGCCTCGGATCGTCGCGGTGGGTTCGATGCCCTGGAAGGACTGGCCCGCCGCGTCGGGGCTCGCCGTGACGACGATCTTCTCGATGCCCGGCGGGACCGCGGTCGTGTCGACCGTGATCGAGTCCGGGGCCGCGCCGCCGCCCGAGCGGTAGGTCACGCCGGGGCCCGTGGGCTGGTTGTAGAAGATGAAGTCGTCGTCGGAGCGCACCTTGCCGTCGGCGGTGAGCAGCAGGCTCGACACGTCGAGCCGCACCGGGGCGGTGACGTCCACCGTCACGCGGGAGACGGGGAGAGGGATGTTCGAGCCGGGCATCATAGCTGTCATGACTGGGGTAACGAGCGGAGGTGCTTTACCGTTCCCTTACCCAAGAGGGAGTTGTGGGGGCGTAGGATCTTCTGCCCCCGTGGACCGGCTCGGCCGTCGAGGCCGCCGCGACGGCCCTCCCTCCCGCCGCCGGGTCAGTACGGCCAGATCGGCGGGTGGGTCGTGAAATGGCCGCCGAGGTGGGCGTGGTCCGGGTTGTCGGGGTCGAGGTCCCCCTGCTCGGCGATCAGCTTCTCGGCGTACGGCTCGGAGTCGTCGAGCGGCGCGTAGCCGAGGGCCCGCGCGCTGGAGAGGTCCCACCACAGGCGGGTGTTCGCGGACGAGCCGTAGACGACCGTGTGCCCGACGTCCTCGGCGGTCAGGGCGGCGTGGAAGAGGCGGGCGCCGTCCTCGGGGCTCATCCAGACCGACAGCATCCGCACGCTGCTCGGTTCGGCGAAGCAGGACCCGATGCGCACCGAGACGGTCTCCAGGCCGTGCTTGTCCCAGTAGAGCTGGGCGAGGTCCTCGCCGAACGACTTGGACAGGCCGTAGAAGGTGTCCGGGCGGCGCGGGGTGTCGACGGGGATCAGGGGGTCGTCGCCCCGCGGGCGCGGGGTGAATCCCACCGCGTGGTTGGAGGAGGCGAGGACGACACGGCGTACGCCCTCCTCGCGCGCCGCCTCGTACAGGTTGTACGTCCCCTCGATGTTCGCCTTGAGGATCTTGTCGAAGGAGGCTTCCAGGGAGATGCCCGCGAGGTGGACGATCGCGTCGACGCCCCGCACCGCCTCGCGCAGCGCCGCCCGGTCGGCGAGGTCCGCGGTGATCGCGCCCGGTTCGCCCTCGACCGGGAGCATGTCGAGCAGCCGCAGTTCGTAGCCGTACCGCGGCAGCAGTCCGCGCATCAGGGTGCCGAGTCCCCCGGCGGCGCCGGTGAGCAGAACGGTGCGGGGAGCGGGCATGCGGGGTCTCCTCGGTGCGGGCCGGGTGTCGGGGGAGGGTGCCGCCGGACAGTCGGCGGGGCTCTCCGCCAGTCGGCCGCATTCGTGTATGGAATTCACATCCGTGTACACGCTAGGGAGAGTCCGCGTGCCGCGTCAAGTGTCGCGCGGAGGGGCGAAATCCGCCTTCGTGTTGCGGGTTTGCGCGCTTGACCGGCCCAGAGGTGGCGGCTTAGCGTGGGCGTGTTCAGAAATATAGACGTGGATCAGAAACATGCACTCGGTGGGCATCTTTTAGGGAGAGTCCGTGACGTCAGCCCCTCTTGTCGCTCGGCTGAGCATTCCCAGTGGGCCGTTGTTCTTCCCCGTCACCGCGTACGGACCCGACGGTTCCGTCGACCTCGACGTCTACCGGGAGCACGTACGGCGCGGCGTCGAGGCGGGAGCCGCGGCGGTCTTCGCCTGCTGCGGCACCGGCGAGTTCCACGCGCTCACCCCCGAGGAGTTCGAGGCGTGCGTACGGGCGGCCGTGGAGGCGACCGGGGGGCGCGTGCCGGTGGTGGCGGGCGCCGGATACGGGACCGCCCTCGCCGTGCGCTACGCGCGCCTCGCGGAGGCGGCCGGGGCCGACGGACTGCTCGCGATGCCGCCGTATCTCGTGGTGGCCGGGCAGGAGGGGCTGCTGCGGCACTACCGCGAGGTCGCCGCCGCCACCTCCCTGGACGTCATCGTCTACCAGCGCGACAACGCCGTCTTCACCCCCGCCGGCGTGGTCGAACTCGCCCGCACCGACGGGATCATCGGCTTCAAGGACGGGCTCGGCGACCTGGACCTGATGCAGCGGATCGTGAGCGCCGTACGCGGCGAGGGGCTTGGCGGCTTCCTCTACTTCAACGGCCTGCCGACCGCCGAGCTGACCGGACTCGCCTACCGGGGCGTGGGGATCACGCTCTACTCCTCGGCGGTCTTCTGCTTCGCCCCCGAGATCGCGCTGGCCTACCACCGGGCGCTGAACACCGGGGACGACGCGACCGTGAACCGGCTGCTGGACGGCTTCTACCGGCCCTTCGTCGACCTGCGCGCCCAGGGGCGCGGTTACGCGGTCGCCCTGGTCAAGGCGGGCGTCCGGCTGCGCGGGCTGGACGTGGGCGAGGTGCGGCCGCCGCTCCAGGAACCGGCCGAGGACCACGTCAAGCAGCTCGCGCAGCTGATCGACCGCGGGTACGCGCTGCTGGAGGAGGACCGATGAGGACCTCCGCCTTCCTGTACCCCTGGGACGTCAACGGCGACGCGGACGCCGCCGCCAGGACGGCCGCCCTCGGCGTGGACCAGGTGACGCTCGCCGCCGCCTACCACTCCACGCGCGCGCTGACCCCCCGCCACCCCCGGCACCGGATCGTCACGGCCGCGCACGCCGCCGTGCACTACCCGGTGGACGAGGCCCGTTGGGCGGGGCGCGCCCTTCGCCCCCACCCGGCGGGGGACTGGGCGCCGGGGGACGCCTACGGAGAGGCCGCCGCCGCGCTCGCCGGTGCCGGACTCGACGTGCACACCTGGGTCGTCCTCGCCCACAACTCCCGTATGGGCGAAGACCGTCCGACGACCTCCGTGGTCAACGCGCACGGGGACCGGTATCCCTGGGCCCCCTGCGTCGCGCAGCCCGACACCCGGGCCTATCTGGCCGACCTCGCGGCCGAGGCCGCGGTCCGGCCCGGCGCGTCCGGTACGGAACTGGAGTCGCTCGGCTGGTACGGGCTCGCCCACTTGCACGCCCACGACAAGACCGGCGGGGTGGCGCTCGGGGACGCCGGACAGTACCTGATGTCGCTCTGCTTCTGCGCCACGTGCCGGGAGGGGTACGAGGGGCTGGGCCTCGACGCCCAGGAGCTGGCGGCGGCCGTACGCGCGGCGCTCGGGCCGGTGTGGCGGGGGGCGCCGTCGGACGGCGGCTGGGCCGGCGTCGAGAAGCTGCTCGGGGCGCAGACCGCCGGGGTGACACGGGAGTGGCGGGACGGGGTGGCCCGGTCGCTCCAGGAGGAGGTGGTCGCGGCGGTCCGCTCCGCCGCGCCGGCCGGTTTCCAGGTGCTCCTGCACGCCGATCCGGTCTCGTACCACTGCGGGGCCAACGCCGGGGTCGACCCCCGGCACGTCCTGTCCGTGGCCGACGGGGTGGTCGTGCCCTGCACGGGCGGCGCGGCGCCGCTCACCCCGTTCGTGGAGGCGGGCGCGCGAGGACGGGTCCTGGCCGCCAACTTCACCGTGGTGTCGGGGATGGGCGGCCGGCCGGACACCCTGGCGGCGGACGCCGCCCACGCCCGCGCGCTGGGGGCGACGGAACTCCGGCTCTATCACGCGGGGCTGGCCTCGGACGCGGATCTGGAGACCGTACGGGGGGCGCTGGCCCGGCTGGGGTGACGGCACACCCGGGGGCGCCAACGGGGCGAGGGCGCCGTAGAGGTGAGGGCGCCGCCGGGGTGAAGGCACCGCCGAGGTGCGGACGCCGCCGGGGTGAGGGTGGCGCCGAGCGAACGGCCCCGCCGGGGTGAGGGCGCCGCCGGGCGGAAAGGCGCCGCCCGCATCGGCGGGCGGCGGTATCTCCGGGGCCTTTCGTCCGCCTCAGTTCTTCAGCAGCGCGCAGACGAAGTTCTCCTCGACCTCGCGCAGCTTCTTCAGCAGCTCCGGCTTGGTCTCCTTGTTCACCTGGGTGGTGAGCGAGAAGGTCAGTGAGCGCCGGCCGTCCGGTGTGGCGGCGATCAGCTGGGTGTAGCCGGGGAAGTTGCCGGTGTGGCCGAGGACCACTCCGCAGCGGGTGGCGTAGCGGAAGATCGCCGCCCCCGCCTTGTTCTTCCCGGGGCCCGCCGGCTCCGAGGCCCCGTCGATCCAGCGGCGCTGCTCGCGCAGGGTGGCGCGGGAGACGAGGGCCCCGCCCGCGTAGCCGCGGATGAAGCGGGTCAGGTCCGCCGGAGTCGACACGATCCCGCCCGACGCCCACACGCCCGACGCGCTGAGCACCTCGCTGACGTCCTCCGGGGCGTCCGGCGGCGAGACGTCGTAGCCGTGCATGTACGGCTCGGGCATCTCGTAGCCCTGCGGCAGGCTCGTGTCGCGCAGGCCGAGCGGCCGGTAGACGAGTCCGCGCAGCAGCTGCTCGTAGCGCTTGCCGGTCGCGGCCTCGGCCATCAGCGCGACGGCGATGTTGTCGGAGTTCGAGTACATGTACCGCGATCCCGGCCGGAACAGCAGCGGATCGCCGGCGACGTAGTCGAGCAGCCGCCGCGAGTCGAAGTGGTGGCGCGGATCGGCCGTGAGGATCTCCAGGAACTCGGGACTCCTGGTGTAGTCGGGCAGCCCGCTCGTGTGGTTCAGCAGCTGGCGCAGCGTCACGGCACGCCACTGCCGCGGCAGCGACGGCAGCCGGCGCCCGATGGTGTCGTCGAGGGAGAGCGCGCCCCGGTCCACCAGCCGCAGCGCCACGGCGCCGCTGAACGCCTTCGCCGTACTGGCGATCCGCATGTGGTCGTCCGGCGAGATCGGACGTCCGGTGGCGAGGTCGGCGACCCCGGCCCGCAGGACGCGGGAATCGCCCTCCCGGCGCAGGACGGCGATGACACCGGGCGGGCCACCGGGGCTGCGCACCAGGTCGGCGAGCTGCTCCCGCAGCGCGCGATCGCGGTCGGCGGGGGCGGTGCCGGCGTCGGCGGGCGCGGAGGTGACGCCGGCCAGACAGGCGGCGGCCAGCAGGGCGCCGAGCGGCAGACGCAGCCGGAGGCGGCGGGACAGTGACATGGATTCTCCCGAATCGGACGGTGGCCGGGGGCACGCCCAGCTTCGGTCCCGGGAGGTCCACCCGCCCGCGCCGCTGCTGCATACGGAGGAGCGGGGCGCCCGGCGTTGCGCCGTACGGGCGTCCCGGCGGGGGAGTCCGGGTCCGGGAGACCGATGAGTCGGGGGGACCGGCGGGGTCCACCCGTCGTGACACCTGGTTCCGGACACCTGGTTCCGGACACCTGGTTCCGGACCGAGTTCTGAGGAGAATCGGATGACCGGCCAGACCTTCGACCTCGGGCCACAGGCCCTGATCGTGGCGCGCCTCGCGGACGGCGTCACGGACGACGTGCTCGGCGGGGCGACCCCGTGCCCGGACTACGCGGTGCACAACGTCCTGGGGCACCTGACCGGGCTGGCCGGCGCCTTCCGCGACGCCGGGCGCAAGGACCTGGGCCCCTCGACCGACACCGGCCCGGACACCGCGGTGCCCGACACCGGGCCCGGCTGGCGCGCGGCCCTGGCGAAGGCGCTCGACGAACTCGCCGAGGCCTGGCGGGACCCGGCCGCCTGGACCGGAACGACCCGGGCGGGCGGAGTGACGCTGCCGGGCGCCGTCGCGGGTGCCGTGGCCGCCGACGAACTGGTGGTGCACGGCTGGGACCTCGCACGGGCCACCGGTCAGGAGTACACGCCCGACGCCGCCGCGCTGCGGGCCTCGTACGCGTTCCTCCGCGCCGCGGCCGAGGACCCGACCCGGGGCGGAGGCATCTTCGGCCCCGTCGTCCCGGTGCCCGACGACGCCCCGCTCCTCGACCGTGTCATCGGCCTGAGCGGACGCGATCCCGGCTGGAAGCCGTAGCGGGGCCGCCGGGGCGTCACCGGTGCGTACGCTCCCCGCATGCACCCCGCCGCCCCCGCGACCGACGCCGACCCGGATCCCGTTCCCGCCCCGGGATCCGCGCTCACCCTGACGGTGCTCGGCACCGCGTCCCCGCACCCGCGCCCCGGCCGCCCCTGCTCCGGCTACCTGCTGCGCGGCGGGGGCGCCGAGGTGTGGGTCGACGCCGGCCCCGGGACCTTCGCCGCGTTGCAGAGGCACACCGACCCGGCGCGGCTGGACGCCGTCTGGATCTCCCATCTGCACGTCGACCACTGCGCCGATCTGCTGTCCGCGATGTACGGACTGGCCTACGGCGGCCTCACTCCCGCGGCCCCCCTGCCCGTGTACGCGCCGCCCGAGCTCGGCCACCGTCTCGCCGGGTTCCTCGGACAGCGTGATCCCGGGTTCCTGAGCGGCGTCCTCGCTCTCCGTCCCCTGTACGACGGCCACGAGACCCGCGTCGGAGGGCTGCGGCTCACCACCCGTGCCGTCGTGCACGACACCGAGGCGTACGGGCTGCGCGCCGAGTGCGCGGGGCGGGTGCTCGCGTACTCCGGGGACAGCGGTCCCTGCCCCGCACTCGTCGAACTCGCCCACGGGGCCGACCTGTTCCTCTGCGAGGCCGACCTCGACCGGCATCACGAAAGCGAACACCGGGTGCACCTCACCCCCGAGGACGCGGGGGCGGTGGCCGAGGAGGCGGGCGTGCGCGAGCTGCTCGTCACCCACGTGGGTCCCACGCTCACCCCGGAGGCCGCGACCGGGCGCGCCGCGGCCGTCTTCGGCGCCGGCCGGACCTCCACCGCGCGCGAGGGCGAGACCCGGACCGTCTGACGCCCCGCGCTCGCGCGTCACCTCAACTTCCTTTGTCGGAAGCGTTGACGAAACACGGTCACGCTCCTAGTTTCGACGCGTCGTACTTCGTACGTCATATATGAGACGCGATATACGCCGGAACCGAGATCCGTGCCCGTCGGGGATGTTCGCGAGGTGTGTCCGTGCCGGACGCCCTCGGCCGACACCCTCGAACGGTCCCCGGCTCCCGCGATCCGAGACGTGAGACCAGAGAGGCGCGCATGACCTCTGTGCCCACCCCGATCCCGTCCCGCACGCAGTTCGTGCTGGAGGGGATCAAACACCGCATCCTCACCGGGCGGTTGACCCCGGGACAGGCCCTGGTCGAGACCGACCTCGCCGCACAGTTCGGGGTGTCCAAGACACCCGTGCGCGAGGCGCTCAAGACCCTGGCCGGTACCGGACTCGTCGTGATGAACCAGTACAAGGGCGTCACGGTGCGCATGGTGGACGCGGACATGGCGCGCGAGGTGTACGACGTGCGGCTGCTCCTCGAACCCGAGGCGCTGCGCCGGGCGGTGCGCCTCGGAGCCTCCCTCGACGCCGCCCGGGACGCGCTCACCCGCGCCGACGACGCCACCGACACCGCCGAACGCTCCCTGGCCAACCGGGAGTTCCACCGCGCCCTCTACGTGCCCTGCGGCAACCCGCTGCTCGGCCGGATGCTCGACGAGGTGCGCGACCAGGCGGCCCTCGTCTCGGCGGTGGCCTGGGCGGCCGATCCCTCCTGGGAGCGGGAGGCCGGCGAGCACCGGGAGATCCTGCGGCTCGCCCTCGACGGTGACGCCGACGGCGCCGCCGCGGCGCTGCACGGGCACATCGCGTCGTTCGTACGAAGGGCCTTCCCCCAGGGCCAGGAAGAGGACGGACAGGCATGACACCGACGTTCGAGACACAGCGGGCCGCACTCGCCGAGGTCGTGGCGATCCCGGTGACCCCGTTCGCCGAGGACGGCACGATCGACCGGGACACCCACCGGCTGCTGCTGCGCCGGCTGATCGACGGCGGTGTCCGCACCCTCACCGCGGGCGGCAACACCGGTGAGTTCTACGCCCTCACACCCGAAGAGCGCGGCCTCGTCACCGAGTTGACCGTCGAGGAGGCCGGCGGGCGGGCGGCCGTCCTGGTCGGCGTCGGGCACGACGTGCCGACCGCCGTCGCCTCGGCGCGGCACGCCCGCGCTCTCGGGGCCTCGATGGTGATGGTCCATCAGCCCGTCCATCCCTACGTCGCCGAGGGCGGCTGGGTCGACTACCACCGGGCCGTCGCCGAGGCGGTGCCGGAGCTCGGCGTCGTGCCGTACATCCGCAATCCGGCCCTGGAGGGTTCCCGGCTCGCCGAACTCGCGGACCTCTGCCCGAACGTCATCGGCGTGAAGTACGCCGTCCCCGACGCGGCGCGCTTCGCCTCCTTCGCCCGGGACGCCGGGCTCGAACGGTTCGTCTGGGTCGCCGGGCTCGCCGAGCCGTACGCCCCCTCCTACTTCTCGGCCGGCGCCACCGGCTTCACCTCGGGCCTGGTGAACGTCGCTCCGGCCGTCTCGCTGAACATGATCGAGGCGCTCCGGTCCGGCGACTACCCGGCCGCGATGAAGGTCTGGGAGCGGATCCGGCGCTTCGAGGAACTGCGCGGCGCGAACGCCTCCGCGAACAACGTCACCGTCGTCAAGGAAGCCCTCTCGTCGCTCGGCCTGTGCCGCCGCGACGTCCGGCCGCCGAGCAGGCCGCTGCCCGAGAGCGAGCGCTCCGAGGTCGCCGCGATAGCCGCCGGATGGTCGCTGTGAAACGGCCCGAGGACCTGCGAAGCCATCAGTGGTACGGCGCCGAGGGGCTCCGTTCGTTCAGCCACCGGGCCCGGACCCGGCAGCTCGGCTACCTTCCCGAGGAGCACCTCGGCAAGCCGGTGATCGCGATCCTCAACACCTGGTCCGACATCAACCCCTGCCACGTCCACCTGCGCGACCGGGCGCAGGCCGTGAAGCGGGGCGTGTGGCAGGCCGGCGGATTCCCGCTGGAGTTCCCGGTGTCCACGCTGAGCGAGACCTTCCAGAAGCCGACCCCGATGCTCTACCGCAACCTCCTCGCGATGGAGACCGAGGAACTGCTGCGGTCGTACCCGGTGGACGGGGCGGTGCTGATGGGCGGCTGCGACAAGACCACGCCCGCGCTGCTCATGGGGGCCGCCTCGGTCGACCTGCCGACCGTGTTCGTGCCCGCCGGGCCGATGCTCCCGGGCCACTGGCGCGATCAGGTCCTCGGCTCCGGCACCGACATGTGGAAGTACTGGGACGACAAGCGAGCCGGTCTCATCGGCGACTGCGAGATGACCGAGCTGGAGAACGGGCTCGCCCGGTCGCCGGGCCACTGCATGACCATGGGCACGGCGTCCACGCTGACGGCCGCCGCCGAGGCGCTCGGCGTCACCGTGCCCGGCGCGTCGAGCATCCCCGCGGTCGACTCGGGACACGACCGGATGGCCGCCGCCGCGGGACTCAGGATCGTCGAACTCGTCCACCGGGACCGGACGTTGTGCGACATCCTCACCGAGGAGGCCTTCGCGGACGCGGTGACGACGGTGCTCGGCCTCGGCGGCTCGACGAACGCCGTGATCCATCTGATCGCCATGGCCGGGCGCGCCGGTGTCACGCTCACGCTCGACGACTTCGACCGGATCGCCCGGACCGTGCCGGTCCTCGCCGATGTCCGGCCCGGTGGACAGAAGTACCTGATGGAGGACTTCCACTTCGCCGGCGGGCTGCCCGGGTTCCTGTCACGGATCACCGATCTGCTGCACCTGGACCGGCCCACGGTGTCCCACGACAGCCTGCGCGAGCAGCTCGCGGGCGCCCGGGTCCACAACGACGACGTCATCCGCACCCGGGACAACCCGGTCGCGGCCGAGGGCGGAGTGGCCGTCCTGCGCGGCAACCTCTGTCCCGACGGCGCCGTCATCAAGCACATCGCCGCCGAGCCGCACCTGCTCAGGCACACCGGTCCCGCGGTGGTCTTCGACGACTACCGCACGATGCAGCGGACCATCGACGACCCGTCGCTCGGGATCACGGCGGACAGCGTCCTCGTGCTGCGGGGCTCCGGGCCCAAGGGCGGACCGGGCATGCCCGAGTACGGGATGCTGCCCATCCCCGGACACCTGCTGAAGCAGGGGGTCCGGGACATGGTGCGGATCTCCGACGCCCGGATGAGCGGCACGAGTTACGGCGCGTGCGTGCTGCACGTGGCGCCCGAGTCGTACGTCGGCGGCCCGCTCGCCCTGGTGCGCGACGGGGACCCGATCACCCTCGACGTCGAAGCGCGGTCACTCCGACTGGGCGTGGACGACGCCGAGTTGGAGCGCAGGCGGGCCGAGTGGACCCCGCCGCCCGTCCGGTTCGAGCGCGGCTACGGCGCGCTCTACAACGAGCAGATCACCCAGGCCGACACCGGCTGCGACTTCGCGTTCCTCGCCCGGCCGGGCAAGGTGCCGGACCCGTACGCGGGCTGAACTCCCCACGGCCGGGCCCCACCCGGCCGGACGTGACGCCCCACGGCCGGGCCCCACCCGGCCGCTTGGACCGAACGGCCCGCACCTCCAGGGCCGGCACACCGAACCGCCCGCACCCCGAACGGTCAGCACCTCGGACACCGTAAGTGAAGCGACCGCCCTCTGCGTAGTGAGTAAGCGCTTCCTACGGACCAGGCGAGTGCTCCACGGCACCCGCCAGAACGGAGAACAGTCATGGCCCAAGCCGCAGCCGTGGCGAAACCGCCCGCGCCACCCCGGCGGCGCCGTGTTTCCGCGACCCCGCGCAGGCTTCCCTATCTGCTGATCGCCCCGGCGGCGCTGCTGATGCTGGGCTTCATCGCCTACCCCGTCATCAGCGTCTTCTACTACAGCCTCCAGAACTACAACCCCACCAAACCGTGGCGCAACGGCTACGCGGGCTTCGACAACTTCGTGCACGCCTTCACCGACGACCCCCAGTTCTGGGACACGCTGACCTTCAGCGCGAAGTGGGTCGTCGTCGAGGTGGGTCTCCAACTGCTCTTCGGCCTGGCGCTCGCGCTCATCGTCAACCAGACCTTCGTCGGGCGGGCCGCCGGCCGCGCGCTGGTCTTCTCGCCGTGGGCCGTCTCCGGGGTGCTCACCTCGGCGATCTGGGTGCTCCTCTACAACTCCCAGACAGGAATCACCCGTTACCTCGCCGACGCCGGCATCGGCTCGTACGGGACGAGCTGGCTCTCGGACACCTCCACCGTCTTCCCGGCGGCGGTGGTCGCCGACCTGTGGCGCGGTGTCCCCTTCTTCGCGATCCTGATCCTCGCCGACCTCCAGTCCGTCTCCAAGGACCTCTACGAGGCCGCCGAGGTCGACGGAGCGAGCCGGGTCCGGCAGTTCCTGCACATCACGCTGCCGCACCTCAAGGACGCGATCATCCTCTCCACGCTGCTGCGCGCGGTGTGGGAGTTCAACAACGTCGACCTGCTCTACACGCTGACCGGCGGCGGACCCGCGGGCGAGACCACGACCCTCCCGCTCTACATCGCCAACACCAGCGTCGACGCCCACAACTTCGGCTACGCGTCGGCCCTGACCACGGTCGCGTTCGTGATTCTGCTGTTCTGCTCGATCGTCTACCTGCGACTGAGCAAGTTCGGAGGCGGGGACAAGTGATCACCAAGGACGCCGAGACGATCGCGCCGCCCGCGCCCCTCCCACCGGCCGAGGAACCCCGCCGGCGCGAACGGGGGAAGCGCCGCGCCTGGGACGAGGTCCCCCGGTGGCAGATCTACCTCCCCCTGGGCGTCTACCTCCTCTTCACCCTGGTCCCCTTCTACTGGATCCTGCTCTTCGCGCTGCGCCCGGCCGGCTCGACCTCGCTGGTGCCGTGGCCCATGACCTTCGAACACTTCGACAAGGTGTGGACCGAGCGCAGCTTCGGGACCTACTTCCAGAACAGCGTGCTCATCGCCGTCGCGACCCTGGTGATGACCACGCTCGTCGCCCTCGCCGGCGGCTACGCGCTCGCCCGCTTCGACTTCAGGGCCAAACGCGGCTTCATGCTCGCGCTCCTGTGCTCGCAGTTCGTGCCGGGCGCGCTGCTCCTGGTCCCGCTCTTCCAGATCTTCGCCGAACTCCGCATGATCAACTCACTGGCCAGCGTCATCATCGCCGAGACCGTCTTCCAGCTGCCGCTGTCGATGATCCTCATCAGCGGGTTCATCCGGAACGTGCCGTACTCGCTGGAGGAGGCCGCCTGGGTGGACGGCTGCAACCGCTTCGACGCCTTCCGGATCGTCGTCCTGCCGCTGCTGCGGCCCGGGTTGATCGCCGTCGGCTCCTTCGCCTTCGTGCACGCCTGGAACCACTTCCTGTTCGCCCTGATGTTCCTCAGCGACCAGAGCAAGCAGACCATCCCGGTCGGCCTCAACACCCTGATGAGCTCCGACAGCGTGGACCTGGGAGCACTCGCCGCGGGCGGCATCGTCGCCGCCGTCCCCGTGGTCGTCGTCTTCGCGTTCATCCAGAAGTGGCTGATCACCGGCTTCAGCGCGGGGGCGGTGAAGGGATGACCGCCACCTCGCCCACCTCGCCGTCCGGCCGTGCCGGACACGGAACCGGTCCGCGCGCCGCGTCCGGGAGCGGTCCGACGGCCGTGCCGCCCACCGGACTCCCGCTGCCCGTCGTCCTCGCGGGCGCCCGGGGCCACGGCTCCTGGCACCTGGACAACATCCGCCGCCTCCAGGACAAGGGCCTGGTCCGCCTCGCCGGCGTCTGCGAACTGACCCCGCTCACCGAGGCGGAGCTGGCCGGACGGCACGTCGAGCAGTCCGCCGACTTCGGGGCGCTCCTCGACTCCACCGGCGCCGCCCTCGCGGTGATCTGCACCCCCATCCCCACCCACACCGACCTGGCGCTGACCGCCGCGGGCCGAGGTGTCCACCTGCTCCTGGAGAAGCCGCCCGCGCCCTCCTACGCCGAGTTCCGCCGGATGGCCGACGGGGTCGCCGCGGCCGGAACGGTCTGTCAGATCGGCTTCCAGTCGCTCGGCTCGGGCGCCGTACCCGCCGTCAGGAAGCTGATCGGCGAGGGCGCGCTCGGCCGGGTGACCGGCATCGGCGGGGCGGGGGCCTGGGCACGGGACGAGGCGTACTACCGGCGCGCGCCCTGGGCGGGGAAGCGCCGGCTGAACGGCGTGGACGTCGTCGACGGGGTCCTGACGAACCCGCTGGCCCACATCCTCGCCACCGCTCTCGCGCTGGACGGTTCGTCCCGCGCCGAGGACGTCACCGACATCCGGACCGAACTGCTGCGGGCCAACGACATCGAGTCCGACGACACCTCGTGCGTGCGCCTCACCACCGCCCGGGGCCGGATCACGGTCGCCGCGACGCTCTGCGCCGAACAGCCCGGTGAGCCGTACGTCCTGGTGCACGGCACGGGCGGCCGGATCACCTTCTGGTACAAGCAGGACCGGATCCTCCTGCAGCGGTCCGGACGCGGTCCCGAGGAGATCGAGTACGGCCGCACGGACCTGCTGGAGAACCTGGTCGAGCACCTGACCACCGGCGCCGCGCTGCTGGTCCCGCCCGAGTCGACGGGCGCCTTCATGAAGGTCGTCGAAGCGATCCGGCGGGCGCCCGACCCGGTCGCGCTGCCCCCGGACGCCTGGCGCCTGCTGCCCGGCGAGCGGCGCCGCGTGGTGCGCGGGGTCGACGGATTCGTCGCGGCCGCCGCCGACACCCTCGCCCTCTACTCCGAGCTGGGCGCCTCCTGGGCGCTCCCGAAAGAGGTGAGCACCCGATGAACAACGACTCGCTGGTCCTGCGGATCGGGGGCCGTCCCGTCGGCCGGTACGTCACCCGGCCCGCACTGCCGGCCCGGCTCTCCCCACGCCCGTACCTGCACCCCGTCACCACGCTGGCCGGCACGGCCGTCACCGAGCTCGGCCCGGCCGACCACGCACACCACCTCGGCGTCGGTGTCGCCGTACCCGACGTCGAGGGGCACAACTTCTGGGGCGGGCGCACGTACGTCCGCGACCGGGGCCCGACCGAGCTCGACAACCACGGCGCCCAGCGGCACCTCGCCTTCCAGCTGCGGGACCCCGACGGCTTCGTGGAGGAGCTGCGCTGGGTGGCCGCGGGCGCCGAACTGCTGCGGGAACGCCGTACGGTCGCGGCCGTCGGACTCACCGACTCCGCCTGGGCGCTGGACTTCACCTTCTCGCTCACCAACGTCACCGAGCGGGCGCTCTCCCTGGGCAGCCCGGCCACCAACGGACGGCCGGGCGCCGCGTACGGCGGCTTCTTCTGGCGGGCCCGCAAGGAACCGGACGCCCCGCACGTCTTCACCGCCGACGCCGAGGGCGAACAGGCCGTGCACGGGCGCCCCGCCGACTGGCTCGCCCTCGCGGGCGACGGCTGGACGATCGTCCTCGCCGGGGCGACCGGCGCGACGCGCCAGGACCCCTGGTTCGTCCGCGCCGTCGAGTACCCGGGCGTCGGATCCTCCCTCGCCCACGAGGAACGGCTCACGATCGAGACGGGCGGCACGCTCGTCCGCAGGGTCGTCACCGTCGTCGCCGACGGCGTCCTCGACCGGGCGGGCGCCGCCGCCCTGGTACGCAAGGCGGTGAGCCCCTGATGGCCCTGCCCTCCGCCGACCTGGGTGACGGCACCTACCGCAACCCCGTCCTCGACGCCGACTGGTCCGACCCCGACCCGCTGCGCGTCGGCGACGACTTCTACCTCACCGCCTCCAGCTTCGGCCGCGCCCCCGGGCTGCCCCTGCTGCACTCCCGGGACCTCGTCAACTGGACCCTCGTCGGACACGCCCTCCAACGCCTCGAACCCGTCGGGGAGTTCAGGCGTCCCCGACCCGACCGCGGTGTCTGGGCACCCTCGTTGCGCCACCACGACGACCGCTTCTGGATCTTCTGGGGAGACCCCGACCACGGCATCTTCCAGGTCAACGCCCCCGAGATCAGAGGGCCTTGGACCCGGCCTCACCTGGTGAAGGAGGGCAGGGGACTCATCGACGCCTGCCCGCTGTGGGACGAGGAGAGCGGCGAGGCGTACCTCGTGCACGCCTGGGCCAGATCCCGGTCGGGGATCAAGAACCGGCTCACCGGACACCGGATGCGCCCCGACGGCACCGGGCTGCTCGACGAGGGCAAGGTGATCGTCGACGGCGACCGGATCCCCGGCTGGTTCACCCTGGAGGGCCCCAAGGCCCACCGGCACGACGGCTGGTTCTGGATCTTCGCGCCCGCCGGGGGAGTCGAGACCGGCTGGCAGGGCGCCTTCCGCTCGCGCGGCTTCTTCGGGCCCTACGAGGAGCGGGTGGTGCTGGAGCAGGGGAACACCCGGGTCAACGGCCCGCACCAGGGCGGCTGGGTCCGTACCGCGGCCGGTGAGGACTGGTTCGTCCACTTCCAGCACCGCGGCCCCTACGGCCGGGTGGTCCACCTCCAGCCGATGCGCTGGGGCGCGGACGGCTGGCCGGTGCTCGGCGACGAGGGTGCCCCCGTCGCCGTGCACCGCAAGCCGGACCTGCCGCCCCAGCCGCCCTGCGCACCCGCCACCGACGACGACTTCCCCGGCGGCCGGTTCGGGCGCCAGTGGCAGTGGACCGCCAACCCCCGGGACGGCTGGGCCACCCAGCACTTTGCCGACGGGCTCCGGCTGACGTGCGTCCGCACGGCCGACGCGCACGACCTGCGCCGACTGCCCCACGTCCTGACCCAGCGGATGCCGGGTGCGGCCGCCACGGTCCGGGTCGACCTGCGCCTCGACAGCGAGGAACCCGGAGCGCGGGCCGGACTCGTGGTGCTCGGGGACGCGTTCGGCTGGATCGGGCTCCGGCGGGAGCCGGACGGATCGGTGCGGCTCGTCCACCGGTTCGCCGAGCGGGCCGCCCCGGCGGACCCCGCCGGGCGTCCGGGGCCGGGCGAGAGCGAGCGCGACGCCGCTCCCGCGCGGAGCGCGCCCGGCGGCCGGGCCCGGCTGTGGATCGAGATCGGCGCGGGGGCCCGCTGCCGCTTCTCCTACGACGTCGGCGGCGGCCGGGAGCCCTCGGGGCAGGTCTTCGCCGCGACCGGCCGGCAGTGGGTCGGCGCCCTGCTCGGTCTGTTCGCGCTCGCGCCGGCCGGGGCGGGCCACGCCGGAGCCGCCACGTTCACGCGCTTCCGGGTCACCGCGACCCCCGCCGCCACGACCCGTGTCACCGCGACCCCCTGAGGGTCACTTCCCGTTGTCCGTCCGCCTGTTGGGAGCCGCAATGACGCACCCCCGTAGCAAGCGCTTGCCGGATGTGGAGGGAAGGGCGCGCCCCTTCCCGAAGCCGCCGTGTGAAGACCTCCGAGGACATCTCGCCCACTCCGCAGACCCGTTGGATCCGGAAGAAGAGAGCCGACCGATGAACAGAAGCCCATGGAAGACCAGCCCGAGCGGAACCGGCCGTCCGGGGGCCGGTGCCGGTGGAGCCCGGCGGGCCGCCCTGGCCGTCGCCCTCGGTTCCGTGCTCGCGCTGACCGTGACCGCCTGCGGTGACGACGGCGGCGGCAGCGCGGGGGACAAGGGCACCGAAGGCTCCGGCAAGGGCGAGATCACCTTCTGGGACAACAACGGCGGTGTCCGCACCGACATCTGGAAGCAGATCATCGCCGACTTCGAGAAGAAGTACCCGGACATCAAGGTCAAGTACGTCGGCATCCCGGCGGCGAGCGCCCAGTCCAAGTACGACACCGCCATCCAGGGCGGCGGCCTGCCCGACGTCGGCGGCGTGGGCACGGCGATCCTCGCCGAGGTCGCCGTCCAGGGAGCGCTGGAGCCGCTGGACAGCCGGCTCGGGAAGAGCGCGCTGAACGGAAAGCTGAGCCAGAACCTGCTCGACGTCAGCCGGGCCGCGGGCGGCGGCGACGCCCTCTACCAGGTGCCGACCTCCGCCAACAACGGCACGCTCTGGTACCGCACCGACCTGTTCAAGTCGGCCGGCCTGGAGGCGCCGACCACCTGGTCCAAGTTCTACGACGCCGCCGCGAAGCTCACCGACAAGGACAAGAACAAGTTCGGCTTCACCATCCGGGGCGGCGAGGGCTCCATCGCCCCGGCACTGGACGCGGCGTACGGGCAGACCGGCATCACCTCGTTCTGGGACGGTGACAAGACCACCGTCAACGATCCGAAGAACGTGGCGGCCCTGGAGAAGTACGTCGCCCTGTACAAGAAGGTCACCCCGTCCGCCGACGTCAACAACGACTTCACCAAGATGGTCGCGCAGTGGGACAGCGGCACCATCGGCATGCTGAGCCACAACCTCGGCTCCTACCAGGACCATCTGAAGGCCCTGGGCGCCGGCAAGTTCCGCGGTGTCCCGAACCCCACGCTGGACGACGGCACGCGGGTGCAGATCTCCAACCCGGCCGACGGACTGAGCCTGTTCAAGTCCGGCAAGAACAAAGCGGCCGCCTGGAAGTTCATCGAGTTCGCCGCCTCGGCGGCGGAGAACTCCAAGTTCAACGAGTCGGCGGGCCAGGTCCCGGCGAACATCGACGCCGCCAAGGAGGCGTGGGTCCAGCAGGCCGAGCCGACCAGGCTGGCCGCCGAGGCGCTGAACGGCACCAGCACCAAGATCGTGCAGCTGCCGTACTACCTGCCCGACTGGAACACCGTCTCCAAGGCCGACAACGAGCCGAACTTCCAGAAGGTCCTGCTCGGCAAGATGAGCGTGAAGGACTTCCTGGACACGCTGGCCGACCAGCTGAACAAGGCACAGGCCGACTGGAAGGCCCACCACTAGCCGGACGTGCCCGGCGCGTCCGCCGGGTGCCCCGGGTCCGGCCGCGGTGAGTGCCGCGGCCGGACCCGGGCGGCCCCTCCGGAATCCTCCGGAACCAGAAACCTTCCGGAACCTCCCGGAGCCGGTGCGGGACATCCGCAGGAGTTCCTCCCGGGTTCCCGCCGAAGCCCGCGCCGGCACCCCCGCCGACTCTGCCGAACCCCTGCCGCGAACCTCTGTCGAAAGGCACACGCCCGTGTCCCTCACGCGCAGACAGGCCACCTCGGCGGCCGTGGCCGCCCTCCCGCTCGCCGTCGCCGCGTCGGGCCCCGCGCTCGCCGCCCCGCGCCGCGCGCCGCGCACCCTCCACATCGCCGGCGACTCCACCGCCGCCCAGAAGTACGCCGACGCCGCTCCCGAGACGGGGTGGGGCATGGCGCTCCCGTTCTTCCTCCACCAGGACGTCGTGGTCGCCAACCACGCGGTGAACGGCCGCAGTTCGAAGAGTTTCATCGACGAGGGGCGGCTCGCCGCGATCCTCGACGTGATCCGGCCCGGCGACCTCCTGCTCGTCCAGTTCGGCCACAACGACGAGAAGAGCGCCGACCCGACGCGCTACACCGAGCCGTGGACGACGTACCAGGACTGTCTGCGGCAGTACCTCGACGGGGCACGGGCCCGGGGCGCCCGGCCGGTGCTCGCCACCCCGGTGGAGCGCAGGAAGTTCGACGCCGACGGCAACGCGGCGCCGACGCACGGCGACTACCCGGCGTCGATGCGCGCGCTCGCCGCGGCCGAGCGCGCGGCGCTCCTCGACATCCAGGCCCTGTCCATCGCGCTGTGGCAGCGGCTCGGCGCCGAGGAGACGAAGAAGTACTTCAACTGGACAGCGACCGAACAGGACAACACGCACTTCAACCCGCCCGGAGCCATCGCCGTGGCCCGCCTCGTCGCGGGCGCCCTGGCGCACCGCCGGGTGCTCGCGCCCCGGGACGTACGCCGTCTGGGCGCGGAGATACCCGAGTCCTGGATCACCTGGCCCACCGCTTGAACCCCTGAGCCCTCTGAGCCCCTGAAACCCGAAGGAGAGCGAGTCGTACCATGAACACACAGAAATGGCATGCGCATGCCACAATATGGCGCCTGCGCCCCGCCGCCGTGCGGAGGGCCGCCGCGCTGATCGGCTGCACCGCCCTCGTGCTCACCGTCACCGGCACCACCGCCGAGGCCCGCCCCCGTGAGCTCGCCCGGCAGACGCTCGCCGCGGGCGACGGCTGGGCGTCCGAGGGGACCGGCACCACCGGCGGTTCGGCCGCCGCGGCCGCGCGGGTCAGCACGGTCACGACCTGGGCGGAGTTCAAGGCCGCCCTCGCCGCGGGCGGCGGCGCACCGAAGATCATCAAGGTCAGGGGCACGATCGACGCCAACGCCGACGGCTGCGACTCCTTCGCCGCCCCCGGCTACGACTTCGCCCAATACCTCGCCGACTACGACCCCGCGGTCTGGGGCTACGACCAGGTGGTGAGCGGGGAGCAGGAGGACCTGCGCGCCGCCTCCGCCGCGAACCAGGACACCGCCATGAAGGCGTTCGTCCCCGGCAACACCACCATCGTCGGCATCGGCCGGAACGCGGGCTTCAAGGGCGCGAGCCTCCAGATCAAGGGCGTCGACAACGTCATCGTCCGCAACCTCTCCTTCGAGAGCCCCCTCGACTGCTTCCCGCAGTGGGACCCCACCGACGGCGACACCGGCAACTGGAACTCCGAGTACGACAGCGCGGTCGTCTACGGGGCCACGCACGTCTGGCTCGACCACAACACGTTCACCGACGGCGACCACCCGGACAGTTCGCTGCCGACGTACTACGGCCGGATCTACGAACAGCACGACGGCGAGCTGGACATCGTCAGGGGCGCCGACTACGTGACGGCCTCCTGGAACGTCTTCGCCGACCACGACAAGACGATCCTCATCGGCAACAGCGACAGCGCGTCGACCGCCGCCGTGGACCGGGGCCATCTGCGGACCACCCTGCACCACAACCTGTTCACGGGCCTGGTCGAACGCGCCCCGCGCGTCCGGTTCGGACAAGTGGACTCCTACAACAACCACTTCGTGGCCGACTCCTCCTACGGCTACAGCTACGGCATCGGCATGGAGTCCCGACTCGTCGCCGAGCACAACGCGTTCACCCTGCCGGACTCGGTCAGCCCGGCGCTGGTCCTCAAGAAGTGGAAGGAGGCGCCGCTGACCGCGACCGACAACTACGTCAACGGCGTACGCACCGACCTGATCGCCGTGCACAACGCGGAGATCCCCGCCGAGACACTCCAGTCCGGTGCCGGCTGGACACCGGTCCTCCGGACGAGGGTCGACCCGCCGAGGGCCGTTCCCGGCATCGTCGACCACCGCGCGGGCGCCGGAAGGATCTGCTGACCATGCCCGGACACCCCATCGGCAGAAGGGCGTTCCTCGCCGCGGGCACCGGAGCCGTACTGGCTCCCGTGCCCGCGGGGCCGGCCCGCGCCACCGGGCGGCCGCCGTTCGGGCGCCACGGTTCGCCGTCCGCGCGACGCGACGCGCGGACGCTGTACGTCCATCCCGGCGGCCTCGGCGACCACACCACCGTGCAGGCCGCCGTGACCGCCGCGACCGGCGCCGGATTCACCCTGGTCATCGCTCCCGGCGTGTACCGCGAGACGGTCTCGGTCGGGGTGGTCGACCCGGCCACCGGCCTGCCCGGCGCGATGGGTTCGGAGATGACCTGGATCGGCGCCTCGGGCGACCCGCGCGATGTCGTCGTCGTGTACGACAACGCCAACGGCACACCGAGACCCGACGGTTCGGGCACCTATGGCACCACCGGGTCCGCGACGACCACCCTGCGCGCCGACGGCTTCACGGCCCGCGCGGTCACCTTCGCCAACGACTGGCTGCGCGCCGACCACCCCGGGATCACCGGCACCCAGGCCGTGGCGGTCAAGGTGCAGGGCGACCGCTCGGCGTTCCACCGGTGCCGGTTCCTCGGCCACCAGGACACCCTGTACGCCGACACGATCGCGCTCGGCACCTTCGCCCGGCAGTACTACCGGGACTGCTACGTCGAGGGGGACGTGGACTTCGTCTTCGGACGGGCGACGGCGGTCTTCGAGCGCTGCCACTTCCGCACCCTGGACCGCACGGACCTGGCCGGCGCCCCGTACGGCTTCGTCTTCGCGCCGTCCACCGCCGTCGCCGACCCGCGCGGATACCTGGTCACCCGCAGCCGGATCAGCAGCGCCGCGCCGGACGCGTACTACAAGCTGGCCCGCCCCTGGGTGCCCGGCTCGGACCCCACCGCCCGGCCGATGCTGACCGTCCGCGACACCCGGCTGGACACCGGTGTCGACGCGGTCGCGCCCTACACGAACATGTCCGCCGCCTACCCGTGGCAGAGCCAGCGCTTCGCCGAGTACCGCAACACCGGCCCCGGCGCGGCGATCACCGTCCCGGAGAACCGGCCCCAGCTCACGGACGCGGAGGCCGAGGGGCACACCCGCGCCGTCTATCTCGGCGACTGGTGCCCGTGACCGAGCCGCTGCTCCCCCTGTCACCCCCGACAGCACGACGAAAGGACCCCACTCCATGTCTCGTCGTACCGCTCTCGTCCTCGGCGCCGTTCTGGCGCTGGGCGCCGGCCTCGCCGTCCTCCCCGGACAGGCGCAGGCCGCCACCGTCGTCGTCGACACCACCGCCGAGCTGACCGGCGCGATCTCCGGCGCCACCGCCGGGACCGTCATCCAGGTGCGCGGCGGCACCTACTACCCGACGGCCACCCTTCAGTCCACGACCAACGGCACGTCGTCCGCGCCGGTCACGCTCACGGCGTACGGCTCGGAGACCGTGAAGATCGACGGCTCCTCGCTCCCCTCCGGCTCCTGGATCTTCAAACTGACGGCCGACTACTGGAACGTCTCGAACATGACGTTCCAGAACTCTCCGGACAGCGCGGTCGTCTGCCAGTCCTGCACGGGCACCGTCTGGAACAACATCAAGACCGTCAACGGCGGCGACTCCGGGTTCACGCTGACCGGCGACGGCACGGTGAGCAACACGGTGCGCAACCTCGACTCCTACGGCAACCACGACGCCGCCACCCACGGCGAGAACGCGGACGGAGTCGCCGTGAAGTTCGGTTCGGGCAGCGGCAATCTGATCACCGGGGCCCGCCTCTACAACAACTCGGACGACGGGATCGACTTCTGGTCCTTCTCCTCGCCCGTCACCGTCGAGCACACCTGGTCCTTCGGCAACGGCAGGAACCGCTGGGGCGACTCGGCCTTCGCGGGCGACGGCAACGGCTACAAGCTGGGCGGCGACGGCGAGGTGGTCGCCCACGTCGTCAACAACTCCGCCGCGTGGGACGACGCCGGCAGCGGCTTCACCGAGAACTCCAACACCGGTGCCATCGTCATCAACCGCACCACGGCCTACGCCAACGGCAAGTACGGCTACTACTTCGCCACGAGCGCCGCGAGGCTCGGCAAGAACCTCGCCGTGGGCAACGGCGCCGCGGCGGTGTCCAAGGGCTCCTCGGTGACGTCCGCCGGCAACACCTGGGACTCCGGCGTCCCCACCCCCGCCTTCGTCTCCACGGACGCGACCTCCACGTACAACTCCCGCTCGTCCGGCGGGACGTTGCCCGCGACCACCTTCCTGACCACGGGCAGCACGACCATCGGCGCGACCATGGACTGACGGTCACCGGAAGGGCGGGAGCCCGGTTCGTCAAGTCGCCAAGTCGGCTGAAAAGTATGTATCGATCCGGCAAAAGGCCTCGCGCCCGCGGACGTTACGCGCGTAGAAACCTGTCATGCATAAGCCACTCCGCATCGCGGCCGTCGCCGCGACCTGTGTCGTCGCCGGTGCCGCCCTGTACGGCACCGGCGTCGCCACCGCCGGTCAGTCCACGGCGAACTCGACGCACGAGCCCTACAACATCGGCGTCCTGGTCAAGGACATCGACACCTACTACGGCACCACGGCCGACGGCAACGGGGTCTACCAGGCGTCCCCCGACAGCCCGTACGCCAAGGACCTGGCCCGCCTCGACGCCTCCGCCGAGCGGTACATCGACCAGGCGGCCCGCAAGGCCCACCACCGCCACGAGAAGCCCGCTGTCGTCTTCGACATCGACGACACGCTGCTGCTCTCCCTCGACTACGAGAAGAAGACCAACTACACCTACAACTCGGCCTCCTGGGCCGCGTACGTCGCCCAGGCGGACCGCCCGGCCGTGTTCGGCAGCCCCGAACTCGTCGAGTACGCCGCCGCCAAGGGCGTCGAGGTGTTCTACAACTCCGGCCTGAAGGAGTCGCAGCGCGTCTCCGCGGTCGCCAACCTCAAGAAGGTCGGCGTCGACGTCAACCTCGACGCCGCGCACATGTTCCTCAAGGACGCGGCCAACCCGCCCGCCTACCTGAGCGGCTGCGCCACCGCCACCGCCTGGAACTGCACGACCGTGCAGTACAAGGCCGGCACCCGCAAGCACATCGAGTCCCTCGGGTACGACATCGTCGCCAACTTCGGCGACCAGTACTCGGACCTCGAGGGCGGTTACGCCGACAAGACGTACAAGCTCCCGAACCCCACGTACTTCGTGAGCTGAACGAGCCCGTCCGTGTCCGCACGGGCGAACGCCCCCGCCGGTCGTCACCGGCGGGGGCGTTCATCTGTCGGCCGAGGGGGGCTCAGGCCGACAGGTCCACACAGTCGATGACGTCAAAAACGAACGTGTGGTTGTTTCGCGGGTGCAAGTGAATCTCCGGAATCGACCGTTCGTGACATCCGAGGCAGTCCATCAGCACCCGCACCCGCACCCGCGCTCGCCGTGCCGTCCGGACCGCCGCCGAGTCCCCGGCGGCTCCCTCCTGCGCCTCCCCGGCTCCTCCCGCGACGGCGGCCGTCCGTCGCGGGAGCCCGTCACGCGGATTCCGTCACGAGCCGCCGTCCGCGCCCCCGCTCGTGAAGTCCCCGGCCACGGCGGCCCGTCGGCCGTCCGTCGTGGTCGCCGTCACCGTGTAGCCGTCGTCCCCCGCGTCCCGGCCGCCGCGGTCGTGGTCGTACTGGCCCGCGAACACCCACTCGCCCGGCCAGACGGTGCGCCCCGCCCTGAGCACCCAGGTGTAGACGAGGAAGCCGTCCCGCTCGGTGACCGTCGTCGTGAAGTCGCCCTCGGGCAGCGAACCCCAGGAGCCGGTCCCGCTCACCCCGCCGGTCTGCCGGACCCTCAACTCGACGGTGAGCGCGGTGAGTCGCTCGCCGGTCCGCAGCGTGACGTCGCTCTGCGCCCAGAACGCGTTGCTGTGCGGGTCGACCGAGCCCTCCGACCGCAACGGGCCGTCCGCGGCGTTCCCGGAGGGCGCCCCGGCCACGGCGGTCGCGGTCGCCCCGGGCGGCGTGCCCGGACGCGACGGCTCCGGCCGGTCCCGCTCCGCCGGCGTGCCGGAACGACGGCCGGGCCCGGGGGATGCCGGCGCCCGGCCGGTCGGGTCCCGCGACGGGTCGGGGTTCGGCGAGACGGCCACGGTCCGCCGCGCCGGTCCGTCGTCCCGTACCGCCGAGGCGGCCGCGTACCCGACCACCGTGAGGATGCCCGCGACCGCGGCCGTGGCGCCCACGACCCGGACCCAGCCGAGCGACGGCGCGCCGCGCGCGGGCCGGCCCGCGCGGGTGCCCGCCATGCCGCGCTCGACCCGGGCCAGGATGCGCGCGCGGTCGGGCTCGTGCGCCCCCGCCGCCTCGCGCAGCCGGGCGCGCGGCTCGTCGTGCGCGTCCCGCGTCCGGCTCATCGGTCCCGCCCTCCGGCTCCGCCCGCGGGCAGCGCTCCCACCGGCATCCGCACCGCCGCACCGTCGGTGCCGAGCAGTCGCTTCAGTTCGGCCATCCCCTTGGACGTCTGGCTCTTCACCGTACCGACGGAGATCCCGAGGGCGAGCGCGGTGTCCTTCTCCGACAGGTCGAACGCGTGCCGCAGCACGACACAGGCGCGCTTGCGGAACGGCAGTCGGCGCAGCGCCTCCTGGACGTCGACCGCGCCGGGCACGTCGGGGATCTCGGTCCTGCTCTCGCGCTGGGACCAGAAGAGCGTGATCCGCCGGCGCTCCCGCACGGCCGCGCGGATCCGGGTGCGGGCGAGATGGGCGACCACCCCGCGCGCGTACGCCACCGGATGGTCCGCCGCCCGCACCCGGTCCCAGCGGTGCCACAACGCGAGCAGCGCGTCGGCGGCCAGGTCGTCCGCGGCGTCCGCCTCACCCGTCAACATGTGGGCGAGCCGGGCCAGTTCGGCGTAGTGCCGCTCGAAGAAGGCGTGGAACTCCACGGACGCGGCGTCGTCGACGACCGTGCCCACGGGACCTCCCCTCGCTGCGGCCGGGGCACCGCCACGCTCCGGCACCGCGCGGGTGCGGCGTGCGCGCCCCGGGACGAGGGCCGCGCCCTGTGACGGGAGCCCTCGCGCGCGCCGGTGACTCACCTGTGGGTAAAGGGTGTTCGGGTGCGGCGGGACGGGAGAGCGTACCAGCCGTCGGTAGGGGTGCTCGTACGGAGCGTGGTGGAGGGTACATCCATTCCGTAACACGGGGAAAACCTGAAACCGGTTGAACGGGGGAACAATCCAGCCAGCATCCGCACACCAGGCACGCAGGCAACGAGGAGCATCGCCATGTCAGAAGCGCAGAAGGTCGACAACCGGCCAAGTGCCGCACCACCGAAGGCGGGTGGGGTCGACGGGTTCTTCAAGATAACCGCCAGAGGCTCCACCGTGGGCCGGGAGATACGCGGTGGATTCGCCACCTTCTTCACCATGGCGTACATCCTCGTCCTGAACCCCATCATCCTCGGCAGCGCCAAGGACAAGTTCGGTCACACGCTCGACACCGGCCAACTGGTCACCGCCACCGCGCTGGTGGCCTGTGTCATGACCGTCATCATGGGGATCGGCGGCAACCTCCCGCTCGCCATCGCCGCTGGCCTCGGCCTCAACGCCGTCGTCGCCTTCCAGCTCGCGCCGTTGATGAGCTGGGACGACGCGATGGGCCTGGTCGTCCTCGAAGGCGTCCTGATCTGCGTCCTGGTGCTCACCGGCCTCCGGGAAGCGATCATGAACGCGATCCCGCAGCAGCTCAAGCAGGCCATCGGTGTCGGCATCGGCCTGTTCATCGCGTTCATCGGCTTCGTGGACGCCGGGTTCGTCAGCCGCATCCCGGACGCCGCGAACACCACCGTCCCCGTGCAGCTCGGTGCCGCGGGCCACCTCACCGGCTGGCCCGTCCTCGTCTTCTGCCTCGGCGTCCTGCTCACCATCGCGCTCGTGGCCCGCAAGGTGAAGGGCGCGATCCTCATCAGCATCGTGACGATGACCGTCGTCGCGATCGTCATCAACTCCATCGCCGACGTCAAGAGCTGGGGCCTGACCACCCCCGAGGTCCCGGACAAGATCGTCGACAGTCCGGACTTCGGGCTCATCGGTCACTTCAGCCTGTTCGGCGGCTTCGCCGAGGCCGGCGTCCTCACCGCGGTCCTGCTGGTCTTCACCCTGGTCCTGTCGGACTTCTTCGACGCCATGGGGACCATCGTCGGCATCAGCGCCGAGGCCGGGCTGCTCGACGAGCAGGGCCAGGTCCCCGGCATCGGCCGGGTGCTGTTCATCGACGGGGCCGCCGCCGTCGCGGGCGGTGTGGGCTCCGCCTCCTCCAACACCGCCTACATCGAGTCCGCGGCCGGCGTCGGCGAGGGCGCCCGCACCGGCTTCGCCAACCTGGTCACCGGCGGTCTCTTCGGGCTCGCGCTCTTCCTGACCCCGCTGCTGACCATCGTCCCGCTCCAGGCCGCGGCGCCCGCGCTGATCGCGGTCGGCTTCCTGATGATGACCCACGTCAAGCACATCGACTGGGACCGGTACGAGATCGCGATCCCGGCGTTCCTGACCATCGTCGCGATGCCGTTCACGTACTCCATCACCGACGGCATCGGCGCCGGTTTCCTGGCCTACGTCGTCATCAAGACGGTGCTGGGGAAGGCCAAGGAGGTCAACTGGCTGCTCTGGGCCGTCTCGGCCCTGTTCCTGGTGTACTTCGCGATCGACCCGGTGGAGCAGCTGCTCGGGGTGAAGTAGCGAGCCCGTCGTCACCGGGCCCGTACGGGGGCCGGCGCCGCACCCGATCAGGCGCGGCGCGGGTCCCGTACGGGCCCGCGGCCGTCTCAGCCCTTCAGCGCCGCCCGCATCATCGCCCGGGCCACCGGCGCCGCCAGGCCGTTGCCGCTGACCTCCGAGCGCGCCGCGTCCGACTGCTCGACCATGACCGCGACGGCGACCTCCTTGCCGTTGGAGTCGGACTTCGCGAACGACGTGAACCAGGCGTACGGCGTCTTGCTGTTCTTCTCGCCGTGCTGGGCCGTGCCGGTCTTGCCGCCCACGGTCGCGCCGGGGATCAGGGCGTTGGTGCCCGTGCCGTCCTCGACGACCGTCCGCATCGCCGACCGGAGCTGCCGGGCGGTGTCCGAGCTGACGATCTCCTTGGTGTCCGTGCTGTCGTCGTAGTCCCTCAGCACGTTGCCGTCGGAGTCGCTGGTCTGCGACACCATGTGCGGCGAGACCAGCTTGCCGTCGTTGGCAATGGCGGCGGACACCATGGCCATCTGGAGCGGCGTCGCGGTGACGTCGTACTGGCCGATGCCGGTCAGCGCCGTGGACGACCTGTTCATGCCCTTGGGGTACACGCTGGTGTACGCCCGCACCGGCACGTCCTGCTCCGTGTCGTTGAAGCCGAACTTCTCCGCCGTCGCCCGGACCTTGTCCTGGCCCAGGTCGACCGCCATCTTGCCGAAGACGTTGTTGCAGGAGTACTGGAGCGCGACCCGGATCGAGGCGTTCTCGCAGGGAGCGGACGCGTTCTCGTTCTTCAGGGCGGTCGTCGTGCCCGGCAGGGTGTACGGGTCGGGGCTGTCCGTCCTCGCGTCCACGTCGTCGTAGAGCCCGTCCTCCAGCGCGGCGGCGGCCACGACCAGCTTGAAGGTCGAACCCGGCGGCAGCGGCTGCCGCAGCGCGCGGTTGACCAGCGGCTTGTCGGGGTCGGTCGTCAGCTTCTTCCAGGCACTGTTGTTGCCGGTGCTGATCGTCGTCGGGTCGTACGACGGTGTCGAGACGACCGCGAGGATCTTGCCGGTCTTCGGGTCGATGGCGACGGCCGCGCCCTTGTTGTCCCCGAGCGCTTTGTAGCCGGCCTTCTGGACGTCCGGATCGATCGTCGTGACCACGTCACCGGGGTCGGCGCGCTTGTTCGTGAGCGTGTCCAGCGGGTTCTTGAGCTGGATGTCCGAGCCGTCGAGAAGCTTCTGGTAGATGCCCTCGAGCTGGGTCGCCCCGTAGACCTGTGAGCTGTAGCCGGTGACCGGCGCGTACAGGCTGCCGTCCGTGTAGGTCCGCTTGTACTTGAGATCGCCGCCCGTCGTCTGCGCGGAGCCGGTGATCGCGTCACCGGCCACGATGATGTTCCCGAGCGGGTTCGCGTACAGCGCGATCGCGTTCCGTCGGTTGTCCTTGTCGTCCGCGAGTGCCTTGCCGTCGTAGAACTGCACCCAGGTCGCCCTGATCAGCAGGGAGAGCACGAGCAGCAGACTGAAGACGGCGGCACGCCTGATCGTCTTGTTCATCCCGCACAGAAGGACGAGCGGACGGGAGCGAATCGTTCCCATCCGCCCGGATTTCTCATGAGTCCTTCATGAGAGCCGCGTCACGCGGTCCCGCGCGGCCCGTCGTCGTGCGGGCGCCTCGGGGCCGGACCCGCCCCGAGTCCGGCCCGTGGCCGTGACCGGTCAGAGCCTGCGCGTGGCCAGGGTGAGGCGGTCGCGGGCGTCGAACAGGGCGTCCTTGACCATCTGCTCGTGCGCGGGGGTGAGCCGGGCCACCGGCACCGAGCAGCTGATCGCGTCACGGGCGGGCGTGCGGTAGGGGATGGCCACGCCGAAGCAGCGCAGCCCCAGCGTGTTCTCCTCGCGGTCCACCGCGAAGCCCTGCTCCCGCACCTGGCGCAGCTCCTCGATGAGCTTCTCCCGGTCGGTGATCGTGTGCTCGGTCAGCGCGGGGAGCGTCTCGGGCAGCAGCTTGCGGACCTGCTCGTCGGTGTGCGTGGCCAGCAGCGCCTTGCCGAGCGAGGTGGAGTGGGCGGGGAGCCGGCGGCCGACCCGGGTGAAGGGGCGCAGATAGTGCTGCGACTGCCGGGTGGCCAGGTAGACGACGTTCGTGCCGTCCAGGCGCGCGAGGTGGATGGTCTCCGTGGTGTCGTCGGAGAGGCGGTCGAGGGTGGGCCGGGCCGCGGCGACCACCTCGTCGCCGTCGATGTACGAGGTGCCGACCAGCAGGGCCCGTACGCCGATGCCGTACCGCGTGCCCGTCGCGTCCGTCTCGACCCAGCCGAGTTCCACGAGGGTGCGCAGCAACATGTACAGGCTGGACTTGGGATAGCCGACGGCCTCCTGGACCGAGGCGAGGGAGTGCATTCCGGGCCGGCCGGCGAAGTACTCCAGCAATTCCACGGTCCGCACCGCGGACTTGACCTGCGCCCCGCCGCCTGTCTCGCCTGCCGACATCGCCCTTGACCCCTTCGTTGGACGGGAAATAGTCTCCAACAGGAGATTCACCATCAGAGACAGCGTTCAGCATATCGAACACCCCTGGTGAGTGACACAAGAACTGTGGCATCACATCTGGAGGGACCCGCGGTGGCAGCAGCACCAGTCTGGAGTGTCGACCCCCGTACCGGGAAGCAGCGGGAGCAGGTCGCGGTGGAGGCCACGGTCCAGGAGGTGGACGAGGCCGTCCGCGCCGCGCACTCCGCACGTCCCGCGCTCGTCGACCGCACCGTCCGCGCCGCGTTCCTGCGCACCGCCGCCGACCTGCTCGAAGGCTCAAAGGACCACTTGGTCGAGGCGGCCGACGCGGAGACCGCGCTCGGCCCGGTCCGGCTCACCGGCGAACTCGCCCGCACCTGCTACCAGCTGCGCGCCTTCGCCGAGATCGTCGACGAGGGCGCCTTCCTCGACGTCGTCATCGACCACCCCGACGGCACGGCGACCCCGCCGATCCCGGACCTGCGCCGCTACAAGGTGCCGCTGGGCGTCGTCGCCGTGTACTCGGCGTCGAACTTCCCCTTCGCCTTCTCGGTCCCCGGCGGCGACACGGCCAGCGCGCTGGCCGCGGGCTGCCCGGTCGTGGTCAAGGCCCACCCCGACCACCCGGCGCTCTCCGAGCTGGTCGCGGCCGTCCTGCGGCGCGCCGCCGCCCGGCACGGCATCCCCGAGGGCGTGATCGGTCTCGTCCACGGCTTCGAGGCCGGCGTCGAGCTGGTCCGGCACCCGCTGGTCGCGGCGGCCGGCTTCACCGGCTCGGTCCGCGGCGGACGCGCGCTCTTCGACGCGGCCGCGGCCCGTCCGGTGCCGATCCCCTTCCACGGCGAGCTGGGCTCCCTCAACCCCGTCGTCGTCACCGAGGCCGCGGCCGCCGAGCGCGCCGAGGAGATCGGCGCGGGGCTCGCCGGTTCGATGACCCTGGGCGTCGGCCAGTTCTGTGTGAAGCCGGGCCTGGTGCTCGCGCCGGCCGGCGCTGCGGGCGACCGGCTGCTGAAGTCGCTGACCGAGGCGGTCAGCGACACGGCCGCCGGGGTGCTCCTCGACCACCGCATGCGCGACAACTTCGTCGCCGGGGTCGCCGAGCGCGCCGCGCTCCCGGACGTCCAGAGCCCGGTGACACCCGGCGCGGCCGGCGAGCACACCGTGAGCCCCGGCTTCCTGACCGTGCCCGCGCGAAGGCTCGCGGCCGAGGGGGAGTACGACCTGCTCCTGGAGGAGTGCTTCGGGCCCCTCACGGTCGTGGCCCGCTACGAGGACGAGTCCGAGGCCGGCGCGGTGCTCTCGCGGCTGCCGGGCAACCTCACGGCCACGGTCCAGCTCTCCGCCGAGGAGGCCGCGGGCGAGGGGCGCGGCGCGGAGATCCTCGCCGAACTGACCGCGCTGGCGGGCCGCGTGCTGGTCAACGGCTGGCCCACCGGGGTGGCCGTCGCTCCGGCCCAGCACCACGGGGGTCCGTACCCCGCGACGACGTCGACGTCCACGTCGGTCGGCGGCAGCGCCATCGAGCGCTGGATGCGTCCGGTGGCCTACCAGGGCGTGCCCGAGGCGCTGCTGCCGCCGGAGCTGCGGGACGACAACCCGCTCGGCCTGCCCCGGCGTCACGACGGGCGCCTGGAGCGGTAGTTCCCCGGAGGTGTCCCGGACGGGACGCGGGCGCCGCGTGGACGACCACGCGGTTTCCCGCGTCCCGGAAGGACGCGGCCGCGGACCTGACAGACTCGGCCCATGGACGTATCGCTCCCCGAACTCCCCTTCCCCCTCCGTACCTACGGTCCCGACGGGCACTGGTCGCACGAGGACGGCGTCCTCACCGGCTGGTCCGGACCCCGCCAGGACCGCTTCGTGCCGCCCACCGGCGAAGGGCTCGACCCGGCCTCGGACGCGCCGCGGCTGCTCGGCGCCCCGGAGGGCGACTTCCAGCTGATCGCCCGGGTGACGGTCGGCTTCCGGGGGGCCTTCGACGCGGGCGTGCTCTACGTCCACGTGGGGGAGCGGGCCTGGGCGAAGCTGTGCCTGGAGTACTCCCCGGACGTGCCCACCGTCTGCACCGTGGTCACCCGGGGACACTCGGACGACGCCAACTCCTTCGCCGTGGACGGCAGTTCCGTCTGGCTCCGGGTGAGCCGCACGGGTCGCGCGTTCGCCTTCCACGCCTCCCGCGACGGCGAGCGCTGGACCTTCGTCCGCCTCTTCACCCTGGGCGAGGAGAAGGAGACCGGGGCGGCGCTGGTGGGCTTCATGGCGCAGTCGCCCATGGGGGAGGGCTGCGTGGTGACGTACGACGGCATCGAGTTCCGCCCCGCCTGGCCGCGCGACCTGCGCGACGGCAGCTGAGGGCGGACGTCACCGTGCCAGGCACGGAACCGTGACCGGAACCGTGACGTCCTCCGTTGCATGATCAGTGACCGTGTGACCGGCGCGCTGGTGATCCGCGCCGCCCTGCCCGCCGAGGCCGAGACCATCGCCGATCTGCACTTCCGGGCCCGTTCTACGTACTACCCGGACGGCGTCCCGCAGGGCGACATGGACTGGGCCGAGGCCTGGCGCGGCTCCATCGCCCGCCCCGACGCGCATGTGCTGTGCGCCGTCGCGCAGGGCCGGATCATCGGCATCGCCTCCTTCCGTACGGACGAGGGCGCGCCCGCCGACACGGTCAGGCTCTTCCAGTTCCACGTCGACCCCGACCGCTGGCGCGCCGGCATCGGCAGGGCCCTGCACGCGGCCTGCGTGGAGGAGTGGCAGGCGGACGGGAAACGCACGGCGACCCTCGACGTGCACGTCGACAACCTGCGCGCCCAGGCCTTCTACGCCCGCCTGGGCTGGGTCCCCGATCCGGAGAACCCGCCTGAGGAGGGTGATCACCACCTGTATCTGCGGTATGCCGTGGCCGGGCGTGCGGACAGGGCCGCGGACGGGGTCGCGGACAGAACCGCGGACACGGCCGGGGAATGACCCGAGCCGTTTGAACGTTCACACACCGACGCCCCGGACGGCGTCCCCTGCCCGCACCACCTGGAGAGAGCCGAAGAATGCGCGTCGAGATCTGGAGCGACATAGCCTGCCCCTGGTGCTACGTCGGAAAAGCCCGCTTCGAGAAGGCACTGGAGGCCTTCCCGCACCGTGACCAGGTCGAGGTCGTGCACCGCTCCTTCGAGCTCGACCCGGGCCGCGCCAAGGGCGACATCCAGCCGGTGATCACCATGCTCACCAAGAAGTACGGCATGAGCGAGGCGCAGGCGCAGGCCGGCGAGGAGAACCTCGGCACCCAGGCCGCCGCCGAGGGCCTCGCCTACCGCACCCGCGACCGCGACCACGGCAACACCTTCGACATGCACCGGCTGCTGCACCTCGCCAAGGAGCACGGCCGCCAGGACGAGCTGATCGGCCTGTTCTACCGGGCGAACTTCGCCGAGGAGCGGACCGTCTTCGGCGACGACGAGCGACTCGTGGAGCTGGCCGTCGCCGCCGGGCTCGACGCCGGTGACGCCCGCGCGGTGCTCGCCGACCCGGCCGCGTACGCGGACGAGGTCCGCGCCGACGAGCGCGAGGCCGCCGAGCTGGGCGCGAACGGCGTCCCCTTCTTCGTCCTCGACCGCACCTACGGAGTCTCCGGCGCGCAGCCCGCCGAGGTCTTCGAGCAGGCGCTGGCCCAGGCCTGGGGCGAACGGCCGCAGCTGAAGCTGGTCCAGGACGGAACCGCCGACGCGGAGGCCTGTGGCCCGGACGGGTGCGCCGTTCCCCAGCACTGAAAAGCGCAGGTCAGGGGCGACGCATAAGCGTTGCTTGGGGGAACCGCGTAATAATACGCAATGGACTTGGGTGCGTTCCGGGCCCACAGTGGTCCCATGGAGACCTTCGAGACCCTCGTCCGTGCCGAGTTCGCCCCGAAGAACACCTATCTGAACACCGCGAGCACCGGCCTGCTGCCGGCCCGCACCGTGACCGCGATGCGGGCCGCCGTGGACTCCGTGGCCGCCGGGCGGCCGGCCGACATGTTCGCGGACGTCGAGGCGGCCCGCTCCTCCTTCGCCCGGCTCGTCGGGGTGCCCGCGAGCCGGGTGGCCGCCGGGGCCTCGGTCGCCGTGTACAGCGGACTGATCGCGTCCTCGCTGCCGCCGGGCGCCGAAGTCCTCACCGCGGAGGCGGACTTCAGCTCCGTCGTGACCCCCTTCCACGTCCGCGGCGACCTCAAGGTCCGCGCCGTACCCCTGGAGCGGATCGCCGAGTCCGTGCACTCCGGCACCGCGCTCGTCGCGGTGAGCGCGGCGCAGTCCGCCGACGGCAGGATCGCCGAACTGGAGGCGATCCGGGAGGCCGCGCGGGAACACGGGGCCCGTACGTACGTCGACGCGTCCCAGGCCGCCGGATGGCTGCCCCTGCGCGCGGACGCCTACGACTACGTCTCCTCCGTCGCCTTCAAGTGGCTGCTCTGCCCGCGCGGTGTGGCCTTCCTGGTCGTCCCGGAGGACCTCGGCGGGCTCACCCCGGTGTTCGCCGGCTGGGTCGCCGGCGAGGCCCCCTGGGACAGCTGCTACGGCCCCGTCGAGGAACTCGCCCACTCCGCACGGCGGTTCGACGAGAGCCCGGCCCTCTTCGCGTACGCCGGAGCCCGCCACTCACTGGAACTCCTGGAGGAACTGGGAGTCGACCGGGTGCGGGCCCACGACCTGGCGCTCGCCGACCGCTTCCGCGCCGGCCTGCGGGAACGGGGCCACGAACCCGTCCTCGCCCCCCGCTCCCCGATCGTCTCCGTGCCTGGACTCGGCCGTCTCCAGGCCGAGTTGAGCCGGGCCGGCGTCGAGGTCTCCGACCGCGCGGGCAACCTGAGGGCGGCGTTCCACCTGTACAACACCCCGGACGACGTCGACCGGCTGCTCGACGTGCTGCCCCGCTGACCGTCAGCGCGCCCCCGGAACCGGCCGACTTCTGCCTGCTGGTCCACGGGCCCGCGGAGCCGCGACGCCGAGGGCCGGGTCCCCCTCCGATCCAGGAGAGGAGGACCCGGCCCGTGGCCGCGGCGAGCGCCGCCGAGGTCAGCGCACCGGCGTGAAGTCCCGTGCCCCGATGAACTCCGGCCTGCGCACGGGGGCCGAGAACGGCTCCACCGCGGCGTTGTCCACGCTGTTGAACACGATGAAGACGTTGCTGCGCGGGAACGGGGTGATGTTGTCCCCCGAACCGTGCATGCAGTTGCAGTCGAACCAGGTCGCCGAACCGGCCCTGCCCGTGAAGAGCTTGATGCCGTGCCGGCTCGCGAGGCCGGTCAGCGCCTCGTCGGAGGGCGTTCCGGCGTCCTGCATCTGGAGCGACTTCTTGTAGTTGTCCTCCGGCGTGGCCCCCGCGCAGCCGAGGAACGTCCGGTGCGACCCCGGCATGATCATGAGGCCGCCGTTGGTGTCGTGGTTCTCGGTCAGCGCGATCGAGACGGACACCGTCCGCATGTTCGGCAGACCGTCCTCGGCGTGCCAGGTCTCGAAGTCCGAGTGCCAGTAGAAGCCGCTCGCCCCGAAGCCCGGCTTGACGTTGATCCGCGACTGGTGGACGTACACGTCCGAGCCGAGGATCTGCCGGGCCCGGCCGACGACGCGCTCGTCGCGCACGAGCCGGGCGAACACCTCGCTGATCCGGTGCACCTCGAAGACGGACCGGATCTCCCGCGTCCTCGGTTCGACGATCGAGCGCTCGTCGGCACGGATCGCCGGGTCGGCGACGAGCCGTTCCAGCTCCTGGTGGTAGACGGCGACCTCGTCCTCGCCGATGAGCTGCTCCACGGAGAGGAAGCCGTCGCGCTCGTAGGAGTGCAGGTCGGGGACCGGGATCGGGCCGGGATCGCCCGGCGCGCCCCAGAGGACCGGGTCCTTCCGGGGCACGGACACTTCGGTGGCGCCTCGGCTGGGGTACAGATCGGTGAGCGTGGTCATCGGTGTGTCACACCTCCTCGGGTTCGGTGAGCAGGGGGTAGACGCCGTTCTCGTCGTGGTCCTCCCGTCCGGTGACGGGCGGGTTGAAGACGCAGACGCACCGGAAGTCGGTCTTCGGGCGCAGGGTGTGGCGCTCGTGACCGTCGAGCAGGTACATCGTCCCGGGCTTGATCCAGTGCTTCTGGCCGGTCTCGTCGTCGGTGAGTTCGGCCTCGCCCTCCACGCAGAGCACGGCCTCGATGTGGTTCGCGTACCACATCGACGTCTCCGTGCCCGCGTACAGGATCGTCTCGTGCAGGGAGAAGCCGACCTTCTCCTTGGCGAGCACGATGCGCTTGCTCTCCCAGGTGCCGGTCGCCGCCCTCACGTGCCGGTCGGTGCCTTCGACTTCCTTGAACGAACGGACTATCACGGTGGTGCGATGCCTCTCTCTCGTGTTTCTCGTACGGTTCGGGCCGCCTTCGGGGCCTCCTGCCGGACGGTCTCCCGGGTGCCCGCTCAGGCGGTTTCGCGGACGGCGCGGGCGAGCGTGCGCAGGCCCTCGTCGAGCTCGTCCGGGGTGATGGTGAGCGCGGGCAGCAGTTTCACGACCTCGCTCTCGGGGCCCGACGTCTCGATGAGCAGCCCGAGTTCGAAGGCGCGCCCCGCGACCCGCCCGGCGCGGGCCTTCTCCTTGAACTCGATGCCCCAGACCAGCCCGCGGCCCCGGTACTCCTTCACGTCGGCGAGGTTCTCCTCGGTGATGGAGATCAGCGCCCGCTCGACCTGCTCGCCGCGGGCCCGGGTCTGCTTCTCCATGACGGAGCCGTCGGCCCAGTAGGCCTCCAGGGCGGCGGCGGCCGTGACGAACGCCGGGTTGTTGCCGCGGAAGGTGCCGTTGTGCTCGCCCGGCTCCCAGATGTCCAGCTCGGGCTTGAACAGGCACAGCGACATCGGCAGCCCGTACCCGCTGATGGACTTGGAGACGGTCACGATGTCGGGCACGACCCCCGCCTCCTCGAAGGAGAAGAACGCGCCGGTCCGCCCGCAGCCCATCTGGATGTCGTCGACGATCAGCAGCATGTCGCGGCGCCGGCACAGGTCCGCGAGGGCGCGCAGCCACTCGGGCCGGGCGACGTTGATCCCGCCCTCGCCCTGCACGGTCTCGACGATCACCGCGGCGGGCTGGTTGAGGCCCGAACCCTGGTCCTCCAGGAGCCGCTCGAACCACAGGAAGTCCGGGACCTGTCCGTCGAAGTAGTTGTCGAACGGCATCGGGGTGCCGTGCACCAGCGGGACACCGGCGCCGGCCCGCTTGAAGGCGTTGCCGGTCACGGCGAGCGAGCCGAGCGACATCCCGTGGAAGGCGTTGGTGAACGACACGATGGCCTCGCGCCCCTTCACCTTCCGGGCGAGCTTCAGCGCGGACTCGACGGCGTTGGTGCCGGTCGGGCCGGGGAACATCACCTTGTACGGCAGGTCGCGCGGCCGCAGCACCAGGTTCTGGAAGGCCTCCAGGAAGCCGCGTTTGGCCGTCGTCGACATGTCGAGCCCGTGGGTGACGCCGTCGCGCTCCAGGTAGTCGAGCAGGGCCCGCTTGAGGACGGGGTTGTTGTGCCCGTAGTTCAGGGACCCGGCTCCGGCGAAGAAGTCGAGGTACTCGTGGCCGTCCTCGTCGTACATCCGGCTGCCCCGGGCCCGGTCGAAGACGGTGGGCCAGTTGCGGCAGTAGCTGCGCACCTCCGACTCGAGGGTCTCGAAGATGCTCAGGTCGGGCTGGGTGATGGTCAAGGCGGATCGCTCCTCGAAGCATGTGGGGGGAGGGGAGGAAGGAGGGGGGTCAGACGGAGAACGGGCCGATGCGGTACAGCACTTCGGGATCGTGCGGTCCGTCGGGGAACTGCGCCGTCCCGAACAGCACCTCGCGCTCGACGGGCGCGCCGTGACGCCGCGCGTACGACATGAACAGGCGCTCGGAGGCGGTGTTGCCCGGGGTGATGGTGGTCTCGACGACGGACAGTCCGCGCTCCGCCGACACGCGCGCGCTCAGCCCGTCGAGCAGGCGGGCGGCCAGTCCGCGTCCGCGGTGCGCGGCGTCGACGGCCACCTGCCACACGAGGAGGGTGTGCGGACGTTCGGGACGTACGTACCCGGTGACGAAACCGACGGGACGCCCCTCGGCGTCGCGTGCCACGGCCGAGGTGCCGGCGAAGTCACGGCACCACAGCAGGTAGCTGTACGAAGAGTTCAGGTCGAGAGTTCCGGAGTCCTTGGCGATACGCCAGAGGGCGGCCCCGTCGGCCACGTCCGGACGGTCGATCCGAAGGTCCTCCGGCATTTCCAGGAATTCCGCTGACAGGTCTGTTCGTGCGGCGGTCATGCGGAGTGAATTTACCTACGGAAAGCTCAAATTGCATCGCCGGACAGGGTTACGTACAGCGCGGTCGTGTGTTATCACGCGCCTGTGAAGAAGTGGCGTGACGCACGGCTGTATGACCGTCTTTGCCCGGAAAATACCGCAGGAAATGGACGGGTTGTGGAGTGTGTCACAGCGGCGAGACGTGCGTTCGGGTCGCCCGGATCGCGCCGTCGGGCGTTCGCGAAATCTTTGCGTTTAGGTGCGGGGATGGCGGGCAGGAGAATGCGGAAGGCTGTACGGAGTGAATTCCGTTCCGAATTGTCGGCAGGGTAGACGCGTGAAGGGAATTCGCCATTACCGTCGAATCGCCGGCCGGGATCGTCCGGGTTCGCGGGGCGCTCCGGGACGCGTCGGGGTCCGCCGGGAGCCCGGGGTCCCGGGCTCCCCGTCCCGGCGGAGACCCGGAGGCGCGGACGCTCCGCCGGGTCGCTCCGGGACCGGCCGGCCGGCCAGGGGCGGGCCGAC
The DNA here is from genome assembly GCF_042889485.1 of Streptomyces sp. NPDC002580. NCBI lineage: Bacteria > Bacillati > Actinomycetota > Actinomycetes > Kitasatosporales > Streptomycetaceae > Streptomyces > Streptomyces sp. NPDC002580. Next base: position 1,394,660 of record NZ_JBIAQZ010000001.1, read on the forward strand.
CGCGTCGGGGCCGCCCGCCCGCTCCGGGGCCGGGAGGGGTCAGCCCCAGGCCAGTGCCACGGCCCGGCGCGCCCCCTCCGGGTCCACCGGGAAGCCGGACCCGGCCAGTGCCGCCCCGAGTCCCGCGAGGCAGGCGTGGACGACACCCCGGGTGGCGTCCGGGCCGTAGTGGTTCACGCGGATCATCGACCGGGCCAGAGCGCCGCCCCCGGCGGCGAGCGGCAGCCCGGGATCCGCGGCCAGCGCCTTGGCGACCACGGCGGACGCGTCCACCTCCTCGGGCACCTGGAGCGTGGTGGCGACCGGCGCCGCGTCGGAGGCGGCGTGCACGAACGGCTTCAGACCCCCGCCGAGCGCCACCGCCCCCGCCCGGGTGGCCGCCGCGGCGGAGGCGTGACGGCTCATCACCGTGTCGAGGCCCTCGTTCTCGATCCGCTCCACACACGCCTCCAGCGCCAGCATCTCCAACTGGGCCGGCGCGTGCAGCAGTGCCGTGCGGCCGCCGTCGACCCACCGCTCCTTCCAGTCCAGCAGGGACAGGTAGGAACGGCGTGGCGCGGCGGGGTTCGCGGCCATCCGCGCCCACGCCCGCCCGCTCACCGACACCGCCGACACGCCGGCCGGACCGCCCATCGCCTTCTGTGCCCCGATCACGCACAGGTCGACGCCCCAGGTGTCCGGCAGCACCGGCTCGGCGCCGATCGACGCGACGGCGTCCAGGTAGAACAGCGCGCCGTGCTTGCGGACGACCTCGCCGATCTCCGCCACCGGGTTGGTGTTCCCGGTGGCGGCCTCGGCGTGCACGAGCGACACGAAGTCGATCTCCGGGTGCTCGGCGAAGGCCTCCCGGATCTGCCCGGCGGTGACCGCGGTGTGGAAGGGCACCGCCAGATCGATCACGGTCGCCCCGCAGTCCCGCAGCCAGTTCCCGAAGGTCTGCCCGTAGGGGCCGGTGACGACGTTCAGTGCGGTGGTCCCGGGACCGGCCGTGCCGCGGATGGCGCCCTCCAGGGGCAGCAGCGCCTCGCCCTGCATGATCACGACGTCCTGCTCGGTGGAGAGCAGCCGGGCGACACGGTCCTCGATCGACGCGAAGTGCGCGGCGCTCAGCGGCGCCAGGTCAAGAAAGGGATGGGTCACGGCGGTGCTCTCTTCGCTCACGAGGGGTCGGTGATCAGAGCCTAGCCCTCACCCCCGGGTGTACCCGGACCGGCGAGTTCTGAGGCCAGACGGCCCAGTAGCCATCGGATTGATTTGAGCAACCCAAACCTTTCCTTATAATCAGAACCCACAGTTCTTTCACAGGAGGTCTCCGTGAACTCGGTCCCCGGACGTCGGACACGCATGCTGGCCGCCACCACCGCCACGGTCGGGCTGCTGCTCGTGGCCGGCTGTTCGTCGAGCGACAGCGACAGCGGCGGAAGCGGCACGAAGACGGCGGCCGGCGGGGTCGAACTCGTCAAGGCCGGCCAGCTCACCACCTGCACCCATCTGCCGTACCCGCCCTTCCAGTCGGAGGTCGACGGCAAGGTGCAGGGCTTCGACGTGTCGCTGATCGACCTGGTCGCCGAGAACCTCGGCGTGAAGCAGGTCATCGTGGACACGCCCTTCGAGAACTTCAAGACGGGCGCGTTCCTCAACTCCGAGCAGTGCGACCTCGCCGCCGCGGGCATGACGATCACCGAGGAGCGCAAGAAGAACGTCGACTTCTCCGACCCGTACTTCGACGCCACCCAGGGCGTCCTGGTCGACAAGAAGAGCGGCATCACCTCCCTCGCCGACGTCAAGGCGAAGGGCAAGAAGCTCGGAGCCCAGGCGCAGACCACCGGCGAGGACTACGCGAAGAAGCAGGGCTTCGACCCGGTCTCCTTCGAGTCCTCCGACGCGGTCCTCAGCGGGCTGCGCAGCGGCCAGGTGCAGGCCGTCATCATCGACTACCCGGTCGTCCAGGGCTGGCTCAAGGACAAGGCCAACGCCGACGCCTTCGAGGTCGCCGACAACATCAACACCGGTGAGCAGTACGGCTTCACGGTGAAGAAGGGCAATGCCAAGCTGGTCGCCGCCATCAACAAGGCGCTGGCGGACGCGAAGGCCGACGGCACGTACAAGAAGCTCTACGAGAAGTGGATCGGCCCGTACGACGCCGCCGCGGCCTCCGCCTCCCCGTCCGCCTCATGAGTGATGCCGACACGCCCGTCCAGCCCCGCCGGTCCGGCCTGAGCCGGCGCCAGAAGCGCCAGATCTCGCGCGGCGCGCAGTACGTCGTCTTCGCCGCCGTCGTGATCGCCTTCGCGGTCACGGCGGACTGGGGGCGCCTGCGGAACCAGTTCTTCCAGTGGGACCTGGTCAAGCAGATGTTCCCGGACGTCATCACGCTGGCGCTGAAGAACACGGTCCTCTACACGACGTTCGGCTTCGTCGTCGGTCTCGTGCTGGGCGTCGTCATCGCCCTGATGCGCCTGTCCTCGGTGGGGCCCTACCGCTGGTTCGCCGGAATCTACATCGAGGTCTTCCGCGGTCTGCCCGCCCTGGTGATCTTCATCTTCGTGGGCGTCGCGGTGCCGCTGGCGTTCCCGGGCACGGAGATCCCCGGCGGGACGTACGGCAAGGTCGCCATCGCCCTCGGCCTGGTGGGGGCCGCGTACATGGCCGAGACGTTCCGCGCGGGCATCCAGGCCGTGCCCAAGGGGCAGATGGAGGCGGCCCGTTCGCTGGGCTTCTCGCAGGCGCGGGCCATGGTCTCGATCATCGTCCCGCAGGCGTTCCGGATCATCCTTCCGCCGCTCACCAACGAACTCGTGACCCTGTTCAAGGACTCCTCGCTGGTGCTGTTCCTCGGTGTCACCCTGGAGGAGCGGGAACTGTCCAAGTACGGCCGGGACCTGGCCAGCACGACCGCCAACTCCACGCCGATCCTGGTCGCGGGCCTGTGCTACCTGCTCGTCACGATCCCGCTCGGCTTCGTCGTCCGGCGTCTCGAAACGAAGTCAGGGGAGGCCGCCAAGTGAGCACGCCCGAGATCCAGGTGAAGGGGCTGCACAAGTCCTTCGGCGACAACGAGGTGCTGCGCGGCATCGAGTTGGAGATCGGGCAGGGCGAGGTCGTCTGTGTGATCGGCCCCTCCGGTTCCGGCAAGTCGACCCTGCTGCGTTGCGTGAACCTCCTGGAGGAACCCACCGCGGGCCAGGTGTTCGTGCGCGGCACGGAGGTCACGCACCCCGACGTCGACATCGACGCCGTACGCCGCCGCATCGGCATGGTCTTCCAGCAGTTCAACCTCTTCCCGCACCTGTCGGTGACCGAGAACCTCGTCCTGCCGCAGCGACGGGTGCTGCGCAGGGGCAAGGCGGAGGCCGCGGAGGTGGCCGCCGAGAACCTGGCGCGCGTCGGCCTGTCCGAGAAGGCCGACGCCTACCCGGCCTCCCTCTCCGGCGGCCAGCAGCAGCGGGTCGCCATCGCCCGCGCGCTCGCCATGGGACCCGAGGTGATGCTCTTCGACGAGCCGACCTCGGCGCTCGACCCGGAGCTGGTCGGGGACGTCCTCGCGGTCATGCGGATGCTGGCCGACGAGGGAATGACGATGATGGTCGTCACCCACGAGATGACGTTCGCGCGCGAGGTGGCGGACCGGGTCGTCTTCATGGACGGCGGTGTGATCGTCGAGGAGGGCACCCCGGCGCGGGTCATCGGCGCCCCGAAGCACGAGCGGACCCGGCACTTCCTGTCCAGACTGCTCGACCCGGCGATGGCCGACGTCGAGGAGGGGACGCCGGAGGGGACCGGCGAGGAGAGCCGGGACGCTTCACCGGACGCGTGACCACGTACGCGGCCCGGACCTGGCTCCGGGCCCCGGACGTGGCTCCCGGCCGACGGCGGGGAGCCACGGTCACCGTCCGTCCGCCCCGGAGCCCGCCCTGGGCCGGTACCCGTCCTACGGGTCGTGGCGCAGACCGTCCCGGGCCGGCGCGGGGCCGCCCTCGGCGTCTCGCAGCGCCCTCGCCAGTTGCTCCCGGGCACGTCGCTGGACGCCCTCGGCGCCGTGCGCCAGTTCCTCCGCCTCCCCGGGGGTGAGCGGCGAAGGCGGGGGCCCCTCGGCGGTCAGCCGGGCGTGGAGGCTCCGGCAGGCCCGGTCCTCGTCCGGGAACCGCGCCAGCACCGTGCGCACGCCCCGTTGCCGGACGCCCACCACCCATTCGCCCGCCTGTTCCGTCAGGTAGAGACGGTCCTCCGGACGGGGGCCACCGGGAGGGCCGGGGCAGTCGGGGATCTCGTACAGTCCGGCCGGTACCCCGGCCGCGTGCAGCGCCTCGCACAGTTGATGACGGTCCATGACCCGATCCCGCCCCCGGCCCCCTCTCTCAGTTCACCCGCACCAGGTTGTTCCTCAGCAGGCTGCTCACCGTCGCGCCCGTCTGGACGTTCGGGCAGTAGGGGCTCCCCGTGGTGACCGAGGTGACGTACTGCACGCCCATGCCGGGCTGCTCGAAGGCCGGAGCGGTCGGCCCGGCGCACACGAGCGTGTCCTTCTTCACCCGGTACAGGTGGTAGTTGTACGGGAAGCGCGGGTCCTGGGTGTCGAGACCGGACGGCGGGATCGAGCGCGCGGAGTACTTCGCGCCGGCCGGTGCGAGGAACTTGCCGAACTCGGAGCCGAACCGGTCCAGCAACTGACCGGCGTGGAGGGTCACCTCGGCGGCGATCGGCTTGCCGTTGCTCGCGTGGGCGAAGCCGTCGTCCGGGATCAGCGAGTACTTCCAGTCGCCCTGCCCGAAGTCCGAGTTCGGGTCCCACCACTTGTTGAGGAACTCCACGGGCGTCAGCCGGCCGAGCCGGTGGTAGCCGGCGAGGGTGGAGCCGATGACGCCGGTCCGCGGCAGCCTGGTGGGGCCGAGCCGCCAGTCGTTGCACTCGTACTGCGTCTGCGCGTAGGGGTAGGGCGACGGCACCAGACCGAGACACCGTGTCGTCCCTCTGCCCGGTGCGGTCCCGCGGTCCTGCCTCTGTCGCTCCTGGCCGCCGACCTGCCGGGCGGGCGCCGGGCGGGCGGAGTCCGCCACCGCCGACGACCGTTCGGCCGTGGACGCCGGTGTGTCCGCGGCGGCGGACGGCTGAGCGCCGAACAGCACCGAACCGGCGAGCCCGGCCGTCGCGGCCAGACTCGCACCCCATCGAGAAAGCGGCACGGCTACCTCCATCACATCGAGCCCGCACGGGGCGTCACGAACTGCTTGAGCCCATCGAAGGAGTCCCGCGGGGGCCCGGCAATCCGGGCAGAGCCGAACGGCCCAGGGCCCGTGACCTCCCCGAACCCGCCGGGGACGGCACCCGGCGGGCGGCGGTGGCCGGGCGGGCGGCGCCCGCTCCCCGGGTCTCCCGGAGCACCGCGGGCAGCGGCGTCTAAGGTGCTGTGCATGAGTGATCAGGCGGCCGTGCTGCACGTGAAGGGTCGGGTACTCGTCGGTCCGGAGGAGGTCCTCGACGAGCTGTGGGTCGTCGGCGGCCGGATCTCCTACGAGCGTCCCGGCGGCGCCCGGGACGTCCGCACCGTCGAGGGCTGGGCGCTGCCGGGTCTGGTGGACGCGCACTGCCACGTCGGGCTCGACGCCCACGGCCCGGTCCCCGCGGACGTCTCCGAGAAGCAGGCCCTGACCGACCGCGACGCCGGAACCCTCCTGCTCCGGGACGCCGGATCGCCCTCCGACACCCGCTGGATCGACGACCGCCACGACCTCCCGAAGATCATTCGCGCGGGCCGGCACATCGCCCGTACCCGCCGCTACATCCGGAACTACGCCCACGAGATCGAGCCCGAGGACCTCGTCGAGTACGTCGCCCGGGAGGCCCGGCGCGGTGACGGCTGGGTCAAGCTCGTCGGGGACTGGCTCGACCGCGGCACCGGCGACCTCGGCGCCTGCTGGCCGCGCGCATCCGTCGAGGCGGCGATCGCCGAGGCGCACCGGCTCGGCGCCCGGGTCACGGCGCACTGCTTCGCCGAGGACTCGCTCCGTGACCTGGTCGAGGCGGGCATCGACTGCGTCGAACACGCCACCGGTCTCACCGAGGACACCATTCCGCTCTTCGCCGAGCGAGGCGTCGCCATCGTTCCCACGCTCGTGAACATCGCCACCTTCCCGCGGCTCGCGGAGGGGGGCGAGGCGAAGTTCCCGCGGTGGTCCGCCCACATGCGGCGCCTCCACGAACGCCGCTACGACACCGTGCGCGCCGCGTACGACGCCGGAGTCCCGGTCTACGTCGGTACCGACGCGGGCGGTTCGCTCGCGCACGGCCTCGTCGCGGGCGAGGTCGCCGAGCTCGTCACCGCCGGCATCCCTCCCGTCGAGGCGCTCTCCGCCACCGCCTGGGGCGCCCGGCGCTGGCTCGGGCGGCCCGGTCTCGACGAGGGAGCGCCCGCGGACCTCGTGGTCTACGACGGGGACCCGCGCGCGGACGTACGGGTCCTGGCGGCTCCCCGGCGGGTGGTGCTCGACGGGCGGATCGTCGGCTGACCCGGCCGATGCGCCCGGGACGGCCGACGCGGGCCCGAGTTGACGGAGCGTTACGGTCGGGGTGGCGCGCTCGTTACCCACTTCCAGCGGTGTCCGGCGCGTCGGGTGGCGGTCGGCGGCGCGTCAACCAGCGGGTTCTTCCAAGGGTGTTGAACGGGTGACGACGGAGAACACCCGTGCCTCGGGATTCGAAGGGGCGTGCGGGGAATCCACGTTGGAGTGAACTGACGTCAGCTCGCTGACTGTTCACCCTGGGTGCGTAATTCTTTCCGGGTCCCAGGCTTTCTCCTATGGGGGTCCCACCCTTGAACAGCATCAACCACCGCGCGCCCGCACGCCGTCTCGCGGTCACCGCGGCCGCCACCGTCCTCGCCGCGGGTCCCACCGCGCTGGCCGGCGCGGGCACCGCCCACGCGAGCGACGACCACGGCCGGGCGAGCGCCGTCGTGCTCCGCACCGCGCTCGACGTGTCCCTCCTCGACAAGACCGTGAACGTCCCGCTCGCGGTCTCCCTGAACGAGGTGCAGGCGCCGCGGAGCGCCACGAAGACCGCGCTCACCGCCCAGTTGGACGGGGTCGACCACGGACGCCCCTTCAGCGTGCTGCGCGCGGACGTCGCCACCGCCGGGGCCACCGTCTCCGCCCGGAAGGCCGAGGGCTCGACCCACCTCGCGAACGCCGCCGTCCATGTCCCCGGACTGCGACTGCTGTCGCTCATCGAGGTCGAGCAGGTGACCTCGAAGGCGACCTGCGAGGCGGGCGAGAAGCCCGTCGCCACCGCGAACCTGCTGGGATCCGTCACCGTCCTCGGCAAGAAGGTGACGCTGACGGCGGGCGGCCCGACCCAGGTGAAGGTCCCCGGGGTGGGTGAGGTGCGGATCGGCTACTCCAAGACCGAGACCACCAGCCGCACGGCCGCCGCGGCCGCGCTCGAACTCACCGTGTCCATCAACCCGTTGAAGCTGAACGTGGCCGAGGTCGAGGGCACGCTGACCTTGGCGAAGGCCACCTGCGAGTCGCCCGCGGAGCCCGTCGCCCAGGAGGACGCCCCCGCCGACCCGGTCGCCGAGGTGACACCACAGGGCGCGCCCGCGGAGGAGGGCCTCGCCGAGACCGGGGGCGGCTCCATGACGCCGTACCTGGCCGGCGGCGCGACGGCGCTGCTCGCCGCGGGCGCCGGAGCGGTCGTCCTCTCCCGCCGCCGCCGGAGCTGACGCCCGCCGAGGGGGCTTCGCCGGACCCCGCTCCTCGGACGCCGGAGGGGCTGAGACGCTCAGCCCCTCCGGCGTCCGAGGACACCGCCGTTCAGGTCGTGGCGGAGGTCCGGGGCTCCGGGGACGGGCCGGACGGGGGAGGCGGCGGGACGACTCCCGCCCCGCCGCCGGCCCCGCTCACGGTCATCGCCCGGTCCAGCGCCTGGAGGAAGCGGTTGACCGTCACCCGGTCCCGCACCGCGACCCGCAGCCAGTCCGCGCCGAGCCCGGGGAACGTGTCCCCGCGCCGCACCGCGAACCCGAGATCGCGAAGGGCCCGGCGCACACCGGCGGCCCGCGGCAGCCGGATCAGGACGAACGGCCCCTCCGCCGGCTCCACCACGCTCAGTCCGTCGGAGCAGGCGAACTCCCGCAGCCCCGCCACCAGATGAGCCCGGTCCGTGGCGATCCGGTGCGCCGCGTGCGCCGCCTCGGCGAGCGCCCGCGAGGACACACAGGCCTCGGCCGCCGCCAGCGCGGGTGTGGCGACGGGCCAGAGCGGCTGGGCCCGCTCCAGTTCGGCGATCGTTTCGGGATCGGCGAGCACGTAGCCGATGCGCAGCCCCGCGAGACCCCACGTCTTCGTGAGACTGCGCAGCACGACCAGGCCGGGCACGTCCGTCCGCCCGGCCAGGGCCTCGCGTTCGCCCGGCACCGCGTCCATGAACGCCTCGTCGACCACCAGCACCCGCCCGGGGCGGGCCAGCGCGGCGACGGCCTCCGCCGGATGCAGCACCGACGTCGGATTGGTCGGGTTGCCGATCACCACGAGGTCGGCGTCCTCGGGGACGTCGGCCGTGTCGAGCCGGAAGCCGTCCTCCTCGCGCAGCAGGACGCGGCCCACCGTGTGACCGGCGTCCGCCAGCGCGGCCTCCGGCTCCGTGAACTGCGGATGCACGACGACCGGCCGGCGTACCCGCAGGGCCCGCGCGAGCAGCACGAAGGCCTCGGCCGCGCCCGCCGTGAGCAGCACCCGCTCCACGGGCAGCCCGTGCCGCGCCGCCACCGCCGCCCGCGCGGCCCGCCCGTCCGGGTAGGCCGCGAGGGACGGCAGCGACGCGGAGATCCGGTCCAGCAGCCACGCGGGCGGGGTGTCCGCGCGCACGTTCACGGCGAGATCGGTGAGTGTGGAACCGTCGTCGCGCACCTCGGCGTCCCCGTGGTGCCGCAGATCGTGTCCGCCCGCGGCGGTCTCGTCAGCTCGCATGGGAGCGGGTGTGTCCCCCGTGATGGTGGTGACCGTGTCCGTGGTGGTGGCCGTCGTCGTCCGGATGGAAGTGCGGCTCCTGGGGGAGCCCCACCTTGTCCTCGAAGCCGGGCAGCGCGATCCGGTAGACGCAGGAGTCGCAGTTCATCCGCAGGTCGCCCTGCACGGCCTCCCGGTAGCGCTCCATGACCAGGTCGAGCAGCTCGGGCTCGGGACCGATGACGTCGGCGGAACCCACCTCGACCCCGGGATGCGCCCCGGCCCAGTCCTCCGTCTGCTGCCGCACCCGCTCCGGGAGGATGCCGGTGAACAGGAAGTAGGGCAGGACGACGATCCGGCGCGCGCCCAGCCGGACGCAGCGGTCGAGTCCGGACGGCACGTCCGGCGCCGCCAGGGACACGAACGCCGTCTCGACGCCCGCGTACCCCCGGCCCTCCCACAGCAGCCGGGCCGCCTTGTACACCTCGGCGTTGGCGTCCGGGTCCGTGGAACCGCGGCCCACGAGCAGCACCGTCACCTCGGCCCGCTCCTCGGGCGTCAGGGGACCGCCGCCGAGCGCCTCGTCCAGCCGCCGCTCCAGCACGGCGAGCAGCGAGGGATGCGGGCCCAGCGGACGTCCGTACGTGTACGAGATCCCGGGGTGCCGCTCCTTCTCGCGGGTCAGCGCCGCCGGGATGTCGCCCTTGGCGTGCCCGGCGGACACCAGCATCAGCGGGACGGCGGCGAAACGCCGTACCCCCCGCTCGACGAGTTCGGCCACGGCGTCGCCCAGCGGTGGCGGCGACAGTTCGATGAACCCTCCGGCGACGGGCAGTTCGGGATGGCGGCGCCCCAACTCCCTCACGAAGGAACGGAAGGCCTCGGCGCCGGCGTCGTCCCGGGTGCCGTGTCCGGCGACGAGCAGCGCGGGGGGCGGGGTGGTCACGATGTCTCCTTGGCGGCCGATGAGGCCTCAGTGGTGGTCGAGGCCCGGGCGGCCTCGGGAACGGGGGTCGGGTGGTACAGCAGGGCGTTGAGCGCGGCGGCCGCGACCGCCGAACCGCCCTTCTCGGACACGTTGCTGACGGCGGGCAGGCCGCTCTCGCGGAGCGCGGCCTTGGACTCGGCCGCGCCGACGAAACCCACCGGCAGACCGATGACGAGCGCCGGAGCGGCGTCCAGCCGCAGCAACTCCTCCAGGGCGGTGGGCGCGCAGCCGATCACCCACAGGGCGCCCGGCCCGACCTGCTCGAACGCGAGCCGCACCGCGTGCGCCGAACGCGTCAGACCGGGACCCGACACGGCGTCCTTGAGGCGGCAGACCGTGTCGCGGCGCGTGATGCCCGCCGCGACCATCTCGACGTCCACCACGACGGGCGCCCCGGCGTGCAGCGCCGCGTGCCCCCGCCGCAGGGACTCCTCGTCGGTCACGAGGTCGTCCGCGTACTCCAGGTCGGCGGCGGAGTGGATCACCCGCTCCACCACCGCGCGCGTCAGCGGCGGGAAGGGGGAGGTGTCCAGGCGGGCCCGCAGCCGCCGGAAGGACTCCTGCTCGATCGGGTGCACGACCCGCTTCCCCGGGAACACCTGGCTCGTCCGGCTCACTTGGCCTCCTCCTGCCAGCGGTAGCCGCGCGGCGTCACCATGCGCCCGGCGATCTCACGGGTCGCCGTGTTGCCTACGGTCACCACGGTCATCATGTCGACGATCCCCGGGTCCAGGGACCCCAGCGTCGTGACCCGGCTCGACTCGTCCGGGCGGGAGGCGTTGCGCACCACCCCGACCGGCGTCGCCGGCTCCCGGTGCTCCGCGAGGACCGCGAGCGCCTTGGGCAGCTGCCAGTCCCGGCCCCGGCTGCGCGGGTTGTAGAAGGTCACGACGATGTCCGCCTCGGCCGCCGCGCGGACCCGGCGCTCGATGACCTCCCACGGCGTGTGCAGGTCGGACAGGCTGATCGACACATGGTCGTGGCCGAGCGGCGCGCCCAGGATCGCCCCGGCCGCGAGCGCCGCCGTCACGCCGGGCACCCCGACGACGTCGATGTCGTCCGACGCCTCGGCCAGCGCGGGCGACGCCATCGCGTACACGCCCGCGTCGCCGCTGCCGATCAGCGCGACGGCCTGCCCGCGGCGCGCCTCGGCCACCGCCGTGCGGGCCCGCTCCTCCTCGGCGCCGAGCCCCGACTCCAGGATCAGGGTGCCGGGCCGCAGCAGGTCGCGGATCTGGTCGACGTACTGGTCGAGCCCGACGAGCACCGCGGCCCGCCGCAGCTCCGCCGTCGCGCGCGGGGTGAGCAGGTCGCGGGCTCCGGGACCGAGGCCCACGACCGCGAGCCGCCCGCGGGCCGGGCGGCGCACCACCGCGCAGGTCGCCATCGCGGGCAGCCCGTCCGCCCGTACCGACTTCCGCTTGGGGACGAGGAGTTCACCCCCGCCGGCCAGCGCGGCGGCCTCGGCCACCGACGGGGTGCCGACGGCGGCCAGCGGCGCGTCGGACGGGTTCGGGACGGTCACCGCCGCCAACCGTCCGGCGGAGTACGTGACGACCGGGACCCCGAGCCGCGCGGCGGCCCCGACGATCCCGGGCTCCCCGGACTTGGCGTCGACGGTGGCGAGTTCGGCGAGCGACCCGACGGACAGTCCGGCCTCCCGCAGCGCGTCCTCGACGAGCCCGAGGACCTCCTCCACCGGTGCCCCCCGGGAGGCGCCGACACCGACGACCAGGGACGGCGGACGCAGGACGACCTCGCGCGCGGCGGGTTCCCCGGCCCGGTCGGAGACACGAAGGACGGCCGCGCCCTCCCCCGCGGGGCTCCCCACGTTCGGCGGCAGCGCGGGCAGCGGCCAGCCCGACTCCCGCTCCAGCACCACCGGTTCGCCGTCCAGCACGGCCCGCGAGACCCCGGCGACATCGCCTTCCACCGGGAGACCCAGCGTGTCGAGGCCGGGCATCCCCACCGCGTCGGTCGCCGTCGTCACCACCGGCTCGGCGCCGAGCAACTCGCCCACCTCTCGGGCGAGTTCGTTCGCCCCGCCCGCGTGGCCGCCGACCAGCGACACGGCGAACCGGCCCGCCTCGTCGACGCACACCACCCCGGGGTCCGACCCCTTGTCGACGAGCAGCGGCGCCACGAGCCGTACGACCGCGCCCGTGGCGAGGAAGCACACCAACTGGTCGCACTCCGCGAAGGCCCGCCGCACGGCGTCCGCCACGGGCCCGTCGTACACCCGGGCACGCGTGGACCACGCGGCGGCCAGCCGGTCGCGGGCCGTCGCGCCCGCCGCCGTCGCGGAAATCAGGCCGATCACTGGGGAACTCCTTCGGTACGGGCCGGAGGCCGGACGCCCCACAGCACGAAGACGGGATTGGTCGCCGCGAGCCGGGACACGTCACCGGGCAGCGGGGCGAGCCGCGAGGACTGCAACAGGACGCCGTCGCAGGTGAATCCGGCGGCGGTGAGCGCGTCCCGGGCGGCCGGCACCCGGTCGAGCGAGGCCATCGCGATCACCACGGCCCGCCGGGCCCGGCGCGCGCACACCGAGACGATCTCGGGCAGTTCACGTCCGCCGCCCCCGACGAACACCGCGTCCGGATCGTCCAGTCCGGACAGCACCGCGGGCGCGGCCCCCCGCACGACCCGCACGTCCACACCGTGCGCGGCGGCGTTGGCGCGGATACGGTCGCAGCCGTCCGAGGTCTTCTCGACCGCGGTCACCGCCGCGCCGAACCGCGCGCACTCGACGGCGACGGAACCGGAGCCCGCGCCGACGTCCCACACCAGCTCGCCGAGCCGCGGTCCGATCCGGGCCAGCGCCAGCGCCCGCACCTCGAACTTGCTGATCATCGAGTCGCGGTGGGCGAACTCGCTCTCCTCCAGGGCCCATCGGTCGGGCCCGGGAAGCGGCCCGGCGACGGTCCGCACGGGAGCGAGGGCCCGCGACTCGTCCAGGCACAGGACGACACTGACCGCCGCACCCCAGTCCCGGCCCGCAGCCTCGGCGGGCGTGACCCGCTCGACGCGCTCGCCCCCCGGATCGCCCAGGGCGCTCGCCACGACGAGGACGCGTTCCGCGTCGTGGCGGGCCAGGGCGGCCCCCAGCTCGGCGGGCCCGGAACCCGGACCGGTCAGCACGGCCACCTTGGGCCGCGACCGGCAGACCTGGACGGCCGTACGCAACGCACGCCCGTGCGCGCTGACCACCACCGCGTCGTCCCAGGGCAGCCCGAGCCGGGCGAAGGCGGTCGCCACGGACGAGACACCGGGCCGGACGTCCAGCCGCTCCGCCCCGAACCGCTCGGCCAGCGCCCGGACGATCCCGAAGAACCCGGGGTCGCCCGAGGCGAGCACCACGACGGGGCCGCCGGGCGCCCCGGCGGCCGTGTACCGCTCGATACGGTCGAGGGCCGGGGCCAGCGGTCCGAGCACCAGCCGCTCGGCCCGCTCGGGCAGCCGGGCCGCCGCCAGATGCCGCCCGCCGCCCACGACGAGTCCGGCGCCCGCCAGCGCGGCCCCGGCCTCCGGTGACAGCGGCGCCCCCGTGCCCGTACCGACGACGGTGACCAGCACCGAGCGGTCCGCCGCGACGGCGGACGCTCCCTCGGCGGCGCCCTCCGGGCCGACGACGCGCACGCTCACGACGCCGGACCCCGCGCACCGGCCCGGCGCGCGGCACGCAGCTCGGCGCGCGCCTCCGGGTCGGCCTTGCGGAAGCCGTGGAAGTGCCCGGGGTGGTAGAGGTGCGAGCGGGTGCCGCTCGCGTCCAGCGCGGGGCCGACCAGGAAGAGGGTGTGCTTCCAGAGCTTGTGCTCCTTGACGGTCTCCTCCAGCGTGCTGATCGTGCACCGCACGATCAGCTCCTCGGGCCAGGTCGCCTGGTGGGCGACCACGACCGGCGTGCTCGTCGGGTAGCCGCCCTCCAGCAGTTCCCGCACGAGCTGGCCGCTGCGGGCCGCCGACAGGAACAGCGCCATCGTGGTGCCGTGCCGCGCGAACTCCCGTACGTCCTCCCCGGGCGGCATCGGCGTCTTGCCGCCGCCGAGCCGGGTGAGGATCACGGACTGCGCGACCTCGGGGATCGTCAGCTCGCGCTGCGCGATCGCGGCCACCGCCGAGAAGGACGAGACGCCCGGCACGATCTCCGTCTCGATGCCGAGGTCGGCGCACCGGTCGACCTGTTCCTGCGTACCGCCCCACAGGGCCGGGTCGCCGGAGTGGATCCGCGCCACCCGCAGGCCCTCGGCACGGGCCCGCCCGTACACGGCGACGACGTCCTCCAGCGACATCGTCGCGGAGTCGAGGATCTCGGCGCCCTCGCGAGCGTGGTCGAGGACCTCGGCCTGCACCAGGCTCGCCGCCCAGATCACGATGTCGGCGTCGGCGATGGCGCGGGCGGCGCGGAACGTCAGCAGGTCGGCGGCGCCGGGGCCGGCGCCGACGAAGGTCACCTTGCCGGTGGGGGCATCGGCCATGGGAATCGGTCCTCTCCTACGAAAAACTCGGGTGCCGCGAAGGAACGCGGTGGGCGCGGGGCCGTCGCCCCGGGTGCGCGAACGGGGGTTGATCGGATAGCAAGGGCCTATGGCGGTCCTCGTCGCGCTCGGCGCGTTCCTGATGACGCTGGCCGGCGGCTGGACGGCGCAGCGCGTGACCGACCGCCGCCATCTGGTCCTCGGCCTGGCCGGCGGCCTGATGCTGGGCGTGGTCGGCCTCGATCTGCTGCCGGAGGCACTGGCCGCGGCGGGCACCGAGGTGTTCGGCGTACCGGCCGCGCTGCTCCTCTTCGTGGCCGGCTTCCTGCTGGCCCATCTGGTGGAACGGCTGCTCGCCCACCGCCAGGCCGCGCACGGCGGCGAGGAGCACGACGGACGCGCGCCCGAGGTCGGCCTCACGGCGGCCGGAGCGATGGTCGGCCACAGCGCGATGGACGGCGTCGCGATCGGCGCCGCCTTCCAGGTCGGCGGCGGCATGGGCCTCGCGGTGTCCCTCGCGGTGATCGCCCACGACTTCGCGGACGGCTTCAACACGTACACGATCACGAGCCTGTACGGGAACGCCCGGCGCAAGGCCCTGCTCATGCTGTACGCGGACGCGGCGGCGCCCATGGTCGGCGCCGCGACCACCCTCTTCTTCACCATCCCCGAGCAGCTGCTCGGCGGCTACCTCGGCCTGTTCGGCGGCGCGCTCCTCTACCTCGCCGCCGCCGAGATCCTCCCCGAGGCACACCACGAGCACCCCGCCCGCTCGACCCTGCTGTGCACGGTCGCGGGCGTGCTCTTCATCTGGCTGGTGGTGGGCCTCGCGGGCTGAGCCGGTGCCGTCCGCGCCAAGTGCCGGGCGCGGGAGGGCCGGAGCCCGCCCCGCGCGGGCCCGGGCGCGGGAGGGGCCGGTGGGCGCCGCCGCGCGCGCCGGACGGGGCGGGTGCGCGGCGTGCGGCGGGTGCGCCGGACGGGCGGCGGTCACAGTTTCCCGCCGCGTTCTCCGTCGCGGGGCGCGGGCGCGATGAGCGTCGACAGGTAGGGGAGCGGCGCCCCGCCGAGCTCGGCCGCCGGACGGATCGACTCGTCCTCCAGACCCAGCGCGGACCCCCACACGGCGCCGTCGATCCGCCCGCTGTCCCGCAGCGCCTCGGCCACCTCCGCGGCCTGCCGCCCGAACTTGTACGCGACGACCGTGCCGGGCCCGTTCAGGGCGTCCTTGAGCACGGCCGCTCCCGCGGTCACCGGGACGAGGGTGAGCGGCTCGGTCCCCTCGGTGAGAACGGCCCCCGACCGCGCGGCGAGGTCCTGCATGGCGGTGATCCCGGGCACGGTCTCGACGACCGTGCCCGGGACGAGCTCCCCGACGGTGTGGGCGAGATAGGTGAAGGTCGAGTACACGTTGGGGTCGCCGATGGTGGCGAAGGCGACCGTGGCGTGGCGGCCGAGAAGGTCCGCGACCCGTGCGCCGGCCGCGTCCCAGGCGGCCTCGCGCCGCCCCCGGTCGCTGCGCTCGTTCAGCGCGAACACGACCCGTACGACCTTCTCGACGGGCACGTAGTGCAGGACCGTCGCCTCGGCCCGCCCCCGCTCACCGCCGTCCTCCCCGTCCGGCGCGGCCATGACGGGGACGACGACGACGTCCGCGGCGCGCAGGGCGTTGACGCCCTTGACGGTCACCAGCTCCGGATCGCCGGGGCCCACCCCGACCCCGATCAGCTTGCTGCTCATGACGTCAGGCACCTCTCCACGAACCGACGGGCCACACCGGGCTGGGACGCCCAGTGCGTATGCAGATAACTCGCGTGCACCCCGTGCTGGACGAAACCCTCCACGCGCCGCTCGGGCGCGCGGATCCCCCAGGCCGGAGCCGCACCGGAGCCGGGCTCCACGACGGTCCGGTGGAACTCGTGCCCGCGCATCCGGGTCCCGGCCGCGGCGAGCACGCTGTCGCCGACGGCCACCGCGTCCCGGTAGCCGAGGGTGAGCCGCTCGTCCATCCGGGCCACGGCGTCGATCACCCCGCACATGGGCCGTCCGTCGAGCTCCCGCGCCAGGTACAGCAGCCCGGCGCACTCGGCCGCCACGGGCGCCCCGCCGAACGCCAGCTCGGCGACGGCCTTGCGCAGCGGTTCGTTGGCGGACAACTCGGGCGCGTACACCTCGGGGAACCCGCCGCCGATGACCAATCCGCCCGTTCCCTCGGGCAGTTGCTCGTCCCGGAGCGGATCGAAGGTGACGACCTCGGCCCCGGCGGCGGTGAGCAGCTCGGCGTGCTCGGCGTAGGAGAAGGTGAAGGCGGGGCCTCCGGCCACCGCGATCCGCCGCGCACCGGCGGGAGTCCGGCCCCGCGGACCGCCCGGCCCGGGCCCCGCGGGGCCGCCCACGGGCGCGGGGACGGGAGCGCCGGGGGAGGGCACGGGCGCGGGCGAGGAGCGCATCGCTTCGACGCCGTGCGCGTGAGCGGTCTCCGCCCCGCCGGGCGCGCGGTCCGCCCCGGTCACGCCCAGGGAGCGCACCGCCTCGGCCGCGTCCCAGGCCGGACCCGACAGGGCGCCCGCCCCGCGGGCCAGCGCGAACAGCGCGTCCAGATCACACCCGGCGCTCACCTGCGCGGCCATCGCGGCGACCGCCGCGACCGCGTCCGAGCGCCGCTCGGCGACCGGCACGAGCCCCAGGTGCCGGGACGGCGTGTCCACCCGCGCGGTCCGCCGCAGCACGCCGAGCACCGGCACCCCGGACGCGTCCAGCGCCTCGCGGAGCATGGCCTCGTGACGCTCGGACCCCACCTTGTTGAGGATCACTCCCGCGACCCGCACCTCGGGATCCCAGGAGGCGAACCCGTGCACCAGCGCGGCCACGGACCGCGACTGCGAGGACGCGTCGACGACCAGGACCACCGGCGCCCGCAGCAGTTTCGCCACCTGCGCCGTGGAGGCGAGTTCCCCCTCCCCGGCGGCCCCGTCGTAGAGGCCCATCACCCCTTCGACGACCGCGAGATCGCAGCCGCGCGCGCCGTGCGCGAACAGCGGCCCGATCAACTCCGTGCCGCACAGGTACGCGTCGAGATTGCGTCCGGTCCGCCCGGTGGCGAGCGCGTGGTACCCGGGGTCGATGTAGTCCGGCCCCACCTTGTGCGGGGACACGGCGAGCCCCCGCGCGGCGAAGGCGGCCATCAGCCCCGTGGCGACGGTCGTCTTGCCGCTGCCCGAGGAGGGCGCGGCGATCACCAGCCGGGGAACGGAGGAGGTCACCACTCGATGCCCCTCTGGCCCTTCTGGCCGGCGTCCATCGGATGCTTGACCTTGGACATGTCGGTCACCAGATCGGCCAACTCCACCAGCTTCTCCGGGGCGTTGCGCCCGGTGATCACGACGTGCTGGGTGCCGGGCCGGTCCCGCAGCACCGCCACGACCTCGTCGGTGTCGATCCATCCCCAGTGCATCGGGTACGCGAACTCGTCGAGCACGTACAGCTTGTACGTCTCGGCGGCCAGGTCGCGCTTGACCTGCTCCCAGCCCTCGCGGGCCTTCTCCTCGTTGTCCATCTGCGCGTCGCGCTGGACCCAGGACCAGCCCTCGCCCATCTTGTGCCAGTCGACGCTCCCGCCCTCGCCGGAGGCGCCGAGCACGCGCAGCGCGTTCTCCTCGCCGACCTTCCACTTCGCCGACTTGACGAACTGGAACACCCCGATGGGCCACCCCTGGTTCCAGGCGCGCAGCGCGAGCCCGAACGCGGCGGTGGACTTGCCCTTGCCGATCCCGGTGTGCACGACGACCAGCGGCCGGTTACGACGCTGCCGGGTCGTCAGCCCGTCGTCCGGTACGACACTCGGCTGTCCCTGCGGCACTACGCGGCCCTCCTCGAAGTCCCCTGCACACCCTGTACATCCCGGACGAGACCGGCGATGGAATCCGCCCGCAGCTCGTCCAACGTCACCGCGGTCGCGCCCAGTTCGCCCGCGAGCCGCCCCGCGAGCCCGAGCCGCACCGGCCCCGACTCGCAGTCCACGACCACCGAGGCGACCGAGTCGGCCGCGAACAGCCGTGCCGCGTGCCCCGCCGTCGCGACCGGCTCGGCCCCGCCCGTGGCGCGCCCGTCGGTGACGACGACGACCAGCGGGCGCCGGGCGGCGTCCCGCAGCCGCTCCACCCGCAGCACCTCGTGGGCCCGCAGCAGGCCGGCCGCGAGCGGCGTACGGCCGCCCGTCGGCAGCGACTCCAGCCGGGCCGCGGCGGCGTCCACCGAGGACGTGGGCGGCAGCGCGACCTCCGCGGACGACCCGCGGAACGTCACCAGCCCCACCTTGTCCCGCCGCTGGTACGCGTCGAGCAGCAGCGACAGCACGGCGCCCTTGACCGCGCCCATCCGCTGCCGCGCCGCCATCGACCCGGAGGCGTCCACGACGAAGAGGACGAGGTTGCCCTCACGGCCCTCGCGCGTCGCCTGCCGCAGATCGTCCCGCCGGACGACGAGACCGCGGCCGGACCGCCCGCGCGCCAGCTGGTGCGGGGCGGCGGCCTGGACGGTCGCCGCCAGGTGCAGCTTGGTCAGCGTCCCCCGGGGCCGCCGGGAACCGGTCGTGCGGCCGTGCTCGGTCCGGGCGCGCGAACGCCGTCCGGCCGCGCCCTCACCGAGCCCGGGAACACTCAGCGCCTTCGTGCGGAAGGGCTCGGCGGCCCGCACGGGAGTCTGCTCGCCGCCCTGCCCGGCGGGCGCCGTCCCGTCCTCGGAGGGCTCGCCCTGCGCCGGGACGTCACCGGCGGGGGTGCCCGCGTCCGGCCCGTCCTGCGGCGGTCGGCCGCCTCCGCCGGGACCGTCCGGCTCCGGATCGTCGTCGGCGGGACCCTCGCCGGACGGGTCGTCCGAGTCCGCGAACTCCTCCAGCGTCTCGTCGAGCTTGTCCTCGTCGAGTCCGGGCGCGTCGAACGGGTTGCGCCGCCTCCGGTGCGGCAGCGCGAGCAGCGCGGCCTGGCGTACGTCCTCGGCGATCACCTCGGTGCGTCCCGCCCACGCGGCGAGCGCGGTCGCGGTCCGGGCCATCACGATGTCGGCGCGCATGCCGTCCACCTCGAAGGCCGCGCACGTCGCCGCGATCTGCCGCAGCGGACCGTCCCCGAGCCGCACGGAGGGCAGCAGCGCGCGGGCCGCCACGATCCGGGCCCGCACGGCGGTCTCCTCGTCGGCCCAGCGCGCCGCGAAGGCCGCCGGATCGTCGTCGTGGGCGAGCCTGCGCCGCACGACCTCGACCCGCTGGTCGGGCTCGCGGGAGGCGGCGACCTCGACGGTCAGACCGAACCGGTCGAGCAACTGCGGTCGCAGCTCCCCCTCTTCGGGGTTCATGGTCCCGACGAGCAGGAACCGCGCCGCGTGCCGCACGGAGACGCCCTCGCGCTCCACGTACGAGGCGCCCATCGCGGCCGCGTCGAGCAGCAGGTCGACCAGGTGGTCGTGCAGGAGGTTGACCTCGTCGACGTACAGGATCCCGCGGTGGGCGTCGGCGAGCAGGCCCGGTTCGAAGGCCTTCACGCCCTCCGCGAGGGCCCGCTCGATGTCGAGCGCGCCCACCAGCCGGTCCTCGGACGCTCCGACGGGCAGCTCGACCATGCGGGCGGGCCGGGACTCGGACGCCCCCGCTTCGTGCGGCCCGTCCGGGCAGGCCGGGTCGGGCTTCGCGGGATCGCACGAGAAGCGGCAGCCGGTGACCACGTCGACGGCCGGCAGGAGCGCCGAAAGGGCGCGTACGGCCGTCGACTTGGCGGTGCCCTTCTCGCCACGCACCAGGACACCGCCCACGGCGGGCGAGACGGCGTTCAGCAGCAGCGCGAGCCGCAGGTCGTCCTGGCCGACCACCGCCGTGAACGGGAACGGGGTACTCACTGGTCGTCGCCCTCCAAGTCGCCTTCGAGCTCCAGATAGGTGGCGCGCAGCCGCTCCAGCGTCTCCGCGTCCGGCTCGGCCCACAGCCCGCGGTCGGCGGCTTCCAGGAGCCGCTCGGTGATGCCGCGCAGCGCCCACGGGTTGGACTTCTTCATGAAGTCCTGGTTCTCCGCGTCGAAGACGTACTCCGCGCTGAGCTTCTCGTACATCCAGTCGTCCACGACCCCGGCCGTGGCGTCGTACCCGAAGAGGTAGTCGACGGTCGCCGCCATCTCGAAGGCGCCCTTGTAGCCGTGCCGGCGCATCGCCGCCATCCAGCGGGGGTTGACCACCCGGGCCCGGAAGACGCGGTGCGTCTCCTCGCCGAGCGTGCGGGTCTTCACCTGGTCCGGAGTCGCCGAGTCGCCGACGTACGCCTCGGGACTCGCGCCCGTCAGATGCCGCACCATCGCGACCATGCCGCCGTGGTACTGGAAGTAGTCGTCCGCGTCGACGAGGTCGTGCTCGCGGGTGTCGATGTTCTTCGCGGCCACGGCGATCCGCCTGAACGCCGTCTCCATGTCCCCCCGGGCGGCCCGCCCGTCGAGCCCGCGCCCGTAGGCGTAGCCGCCCCACACCGCGTACACCTCGGCGAGGTCGGCGTCCGAGCGCCAGTTCCGGGCGTCGATCAGCGGCAGCAGACCCGCGCCGTACGCGCCCGGCTTCGAGCCGAAGATACGGGCGGTCGCGCGCCGCCGGTCGCCGTGCTCGGCGGTGTCCTCGTCGGCGTGCCTGCGCACGTAGTTGCGGTCGGCGGGCTCGTCGAGGTCGGCGACCGTGCGCACCGCGTCGTCGAGGAGGCCGACGACGTGCGGGAACGCGTCCCGGAAGAAGCCCGAGATGCGGACCGTGACGTCGATGCGCGGGCGGCCCAGCTCGTCGAGCGGGACGACCTCGAAACCGGTGACGCGCCGGGAGGCGTCGTCCCACACCGGACGGCAGCCCAGCAGCGCGAGGATCTCCGCGATGTCGTCGCCCTGGGTGCGCATCGCGGACGTGCCCCAGACCGTCAGTCCGACGGACGTCGGATAGGCGCCGGTGTCCTGGAGGTAACGCTGCACCAGGGAGTCCGCGAGGGACTGCCCGACCTCCCAACTGAGCCGGGACGGGATGGCCTTGGGGTCGACCGAGTAGAAGTTGCGGCCGGTCGGCAGGACGTTGACGAGCCCGCGCGTGGGCGAACCCGACGGGCCCGCGGGGACGTAACCGCCGTTCAGGGCCTTGAGGATGTGCCCGATCTCGTCCGTCGTCCGGGCGAGCCGCGGGACGACCTCCCGGCAGGCGAACTCCAGCACCGCGACGGCGTCCGGGAGTTCGGTTCCGAGGACATCGCGCACGAGCGCCGGGACGGTGGCCGTGTCCCAGCCGCGCTCCTCCATGCCCAGGGCCGCCCGGCGGCACAGCTGCTCCAGCAGGTCGATCGCGTCGGCCGCCGTGCGGGACGGGCCCGCCACGAGGTCCGTCAGCTCGACGGGCACCTTCACCGGGGCGCCCGGCTCGGCGAGCAACTCCTTCTCCACCAGGCCGAAATGCTCGGCGATGGCGGCGCGCAGACCGGGCAGCGCGTTCGCCGCGCCGCCCCACACCTGGGAGGCGCGCAGCACGGCGAGCACCAGGTTCACCCGCGGCTCGGCCTCCGGACCCCCGCCCAGGATGTGCAGGCCGTCGCGGATCTGCACGTCCTTGATCTCACACAGATAGCCGTCGATGTGCATCACGAACGCGTCGAAGTCGCCGTCGTCCGGCTGGTCGTCGACATGCAGGTCGTGATGGAGTTCGGCGGCCTTGACCAGCGTCCAGATCTGCGCGCGGACCGCCGGGGCCTTCGTCGGGTCCAGGTCGGACACGAGCGCGTACTCGTCGAGGAGCTGCTCCAGCTTCGCGAGGTCCCCGTAGGTGTCGGCGCGCGCCATCGGCGGCACGAGGTGGTCGACGACGGTGGCGTGCCCGCGCCGCTTGGCCTGCGTGCCCTCACCGGGGTCGTTCACGATGAACGGGTAGATCAGCGGGAGTTCACCGAGGACGGCGTCGGGCGCGCAGCCGCCGCTGAGCCCGAGTCCCTTGCCCGGCAGCCACTCCATCGTGCCGTGCTTGCCCATGTGCACCACGGCGTCCGCGCCGAAGCTGTTCTCCAGCCAGCGGTAGGCGGCCATGTAGTGGTGCGACGGCGGCATGTCGGGGTCGTGGTAGATCGCGATCGGGTTCTCGCCGAAGCCGCGCGGCGGCTGGATCATCACGACGACGTTCCCGAACTCCAGGCACGCCAGCACGATGTCGTCGCCGTCGACGTAGAGGGAGCCCGGCGGCTCGCCCCAGGCCTCCAGCATGCCCGCGCGCAGCCCGGGGTCGAGCGTGTCGAACCAGGCCCGGTAGTCGGCGAGCGGCACCCGCGCCGGGGCGGCGGCGAGCTGCTCCTCGGTCAGCCACTCCACGTCGTGACCGCCGGCCGCGATGAGCCGGTGGATCAACTCGTCGCCG
The DNA here is from genome assembly GCF_042889485.1 of Streptomyces sp. NPDC002580. NCBI lineage: Bacteria > Bacillati > Actinomycetota > Actinomycetes > Kitasatosporales > Streptomycetaceae > Streptomyces > Streptomyces sp. NPDC002580. The sequence goes on from NZ_JBIAQZ010000001.1 coordinate 1,417,477, forward strand.
TTGTCGGGGTATTCGGTGAGGGCGTAGCCCGCGTCGCGGAGCGCGTCGAGTACCCGTACCGCCGAGGCGGGCGTGTCGAGACCGACCGCGTTGCCGACCCGCGAGTGCTTGGTCGGGTAGGCGGTGAAGACGATCCCGAGCTTCTTCTCCGCGTTCGGCTTGTGCTTCAGCAGGGCGTGCCGCAGGGCGATCCCGGCCACCCGCGCGGCCCGCTCGGGGTCGGCGACGTACACCGGGACGTCGTCCGGCCCCTGCTCCTTGAACGAGAACGGCACCGTGACGAGACGGCCGTCGAACTCCGGGATCGCGACCTGCATCGCCGCGTCCATGGGGGACAGGGCCGCGTCCGACGCCTCCCAGGCGCTCTTCGACGAGGTCAGGCAGAGCCCCTGGAGCACGGGGACGTCCAGGTCGGCGAGCGCCCCGATGTCCCAGGCCTCCTCGTCGCCGCCCGCCGACGCCTGCGAGGCGTGGGTGCCGCCCGCCGCGAGGACGGTGGCCACCAGCGCGTCGGCCCGGCCGAGGATCTCGTACAGGCCGGGGTCGGCTCCACGCAGCGAACCGCAGTACACGGCCAGCGCGTTGGCGCCGCGCGCCTCGATCGCGTCGCACAGCGTGTCGACGAAGGCGGTGTTGCCGGACAGCTCGTGGGCCCGGTAGAAGAGCACGCCGACGGTCGGCCGGCCCTCGACGAACGCGCGCTCGCCGCGGACGCCGAACTCCGCCGTCTTCAGCGGCTGTTCGAAGCCCTCGCCCGTGAGCAGCACGGTGTCCGAGAGGAACCGGGCCAGCTCGGCCAGGTTGGCCGGGCCGCCCTCGACGAGATAGCGCAGCGCCTCGGCCACCACGCCGGCGGGCACCGACGACTCGGCCATCAGCTCGGCGTCGGGCACCGACTCGCCGCCGAGCAGCACGGTCGGGACACCGGACGCCTTCAGGAAGGCCAGCCCGTCCTCCCAGGCGCGCTTGCCGCCGAGCAGCCGGACGACGGCGAGGTCGGCCCCCTCGACGAGTGCGGGGAGCTCGCCCGCGACGTCCACCCGGTTCGGATTCCCGATCCGGTAGCCGACGCCACTGGCGCGGGCCGCCAGCAGATCCGTGTCGGCGGTCGACAACAACAACACTGTGCTCATGCGGGCGCTCCCGGTGGAATGAAAGGCAGTCCTTGCGGCGCGCCCGACTCGATGAGCCGCCACAGCGCGTCCGTGTCCGCGTGTTCCTCGATCAGATCGCCGAGCCGGTCCAGCTGCTCCTCGCGCAGCGCCGCGAACGACGTGTCGGCCGCCGGCACGAAGCGGCGGCCCGCGGCGGCGGCCACCTCGCGCAGGAACGCCCGCCGGAAGCCGTCCGACTCCAGCGAGCCGTGCCAGTGCGTGCCCCAGACGGCGCCGACCCGGCACCCGTCCAGGAAGGCGTCCCCGCCCGTCACCTCGGCGACCCCGTGATGGATCTCGTACCCCTCGACGTGCTCGCCGAGTGCCTCGCCGACCGGCCGCGTCAGCGTCTTCTCCCGCGCGAACCGCACGCGCACGGGCAGGAGTCCGAGCCCTTCGACCCGGCCGGCGCGCGACTCGACCTCGTCCTCGATGCGCTCCCCGAGGAGCTGGAACCCCCCGCAGATCCCGAGCACGGGGCGTCCTTCGGCGGCCCGGCGCGCGATCGCGTCGGCGAGGCCGCGCTCGCGCAGCCACCTCAGTGCCTTCACCGTGCCCCGGGTCCCGGGAACGATGACCAGATCGGCGTCGGTCAGTTCCTCGGCCCGGTCCACGAACCGCACCACGACGCCCGGTTCGGCGGCCAGCGCGTCCACGTCGGTGAAGTTCGACATCAGCGGCACCGCGCAGACGGCGACCCGCAGGATGTCGTCGCCGACGGGGGAGGAGACCGCGGACTCGCGGACGGCTCCGCGCAGCGAGACCCGCAGCCCGTCCTCCTCGTCGATGCCGAGACCGTGCTGGAAGGGCAGGACGCCGTAGGAGCGCCGCCCGGTGAGACCGTGCAGCATGTCGAGCCCGGGCTCCAGCAGACTGACGTCCCCCCGGAACTTGTTGACGAGGAACCCGGCGACGAGCGCCTGGTCCTCGGGGGACAGCAGCGCGACCGTCCCGAAGAACGAGGCGAACACCCCGCCCCGGTCGATGTCGCCGACGACGAGCACGGGAAGCCGCGCGTTCCGTGCCACCCCCATGTTCACGATGTCGGTGCGCCGCAGGTTGATCTCGGCCGGGCTGCCGGCCCCTTCACAGATCACCGCGTCATACGTGCCCCGCAACTCGGCCAGACAGTCGAGGACGGTGCCGAGGAGTGCTTCCTGGCGTCCGCCGCGCAGCCGCTCCCCGGGGGCCGGGCCGTCGGACCCCCCGAAGAACCCGCGGGCGCTCATCTCGCCCACCGGCCGGCCCATCAGGACGACCTGGCTGCTCCGGTCGCTGCCGGGCTTGAGCAGCACGGGATTCATCAGCGCGGTCGGCTCCACCCGGGCGGCCTGTGCCTGCATGGCCTGCGCCCGCCCGATCTCGGCGCCCTCGCGCGTCACGAACGAGTTGAGGGACATGTTCTGGGCCTTGAAGGGCGCGACCTTCACGCCCCGGCGCACCAGCCACCGGCAGATCCCGGCGGTCACGACGCTCTTGCCCGCGTCGGAGGTGGTCCCGGCGATCAGCAGTCCGCCGCTCATGCGGTTCGTCCCTTCCTGGTGAGCAGGACGCGTCCCGCGGCGCCCACGCCGAGCGCGAGCCAGCCGACGCGGCGGGAGAGCCGGACGGCCCGCTCGATGTCCTGGACCCGGACCGCGCGGCCCGAGGTGTTGAGCACGGGCCGGTGCTCGACCCGGCCCCCGTACGACAGGGTGCCGCCGAGCCGCACGCCGAGCGCTCCGGCGAACGAGGCCTCCACGGGACCGGCGTTGGGACTCGGGTGTCTGTGCGCGTCCGCGCGCCAGGCGCGCACGGCGCCCCGTGGGTCGCCTCCCGCCGCGGCGGCGAGGGCGGCGGTCAGCCGGGCTCCCGGCCAGCCGGCGACGTCGTCGAGCCGGGCGGAGGCCCAGCCGTAGCGCCGGTAGCGGGGGGACCTGTGCCCGACCATGGCGTCGAGCGTGTTCACGGCGCGGAAGGCGACGAGTCCGGGCACACCGCCGACGGCGCCCCAGACCAGAGCGCCGACCACGGCGTCGGAGGTGTTCTCGGCGACGGACTCGACGACCGCGCGCGCGACACCGTCGGCGTCCAGCGCCTGCGGATCGCGCCCGCACAGATGCGGCAGCCGCTCACGGGCCACCTCGAGGTCACCGGCCGCGAGCGCGCCCGCGACGGCCCGGGCCTCCCGGCCGAGGGAGGTCCCTCCGACGACGGCCCAGGTGGTGGCGGCGGTCAGGGCGACGGACGCGGTGCGCGATCCGCGCACGGAACGGCTCGCGAGCGCGGCGAGCCCGGTGGCACCGCCCACGCAGACGGCCGTGTGCAGGGCGCCCCAGCCCCGGTGGTCCCGCCACAGCGTCCGCTCCACGGATGCGGCGGCCCGCCCGAACGCGGCGACCGGATGCCCCCGGCGGGGATCGCCGAGCAGCAGGTCGCCGAGAAGGCCGGCGGCGGCGCCGTACGCGAAGACGCGATCGGCACGCACGGGGTCAGCCGGCCGTGGGGTGGGGCGGAACCTTCGTACTCAGCGAAACGGGCAACGGGCAGCCGCGCATGGCGATATGTCCTCACTCAGGGTGTCCACGCCCTGGTTCGACTAGACCGGCGGTGAGAGTTCCTGGCTCCCGGGGAGTTTCCTCCCCGATGACAGTGGCGGGACCGCGCCGGATTCGCACCGGCTTCCTCTCATGCCGCCGTACTTGGCTCCGGCAGTCCACCACGGGGTGCGAACGGCCGTCAACTGGCTGTTGACCTGCGGGGGGACAGTGTGCGCAGGCCCACATACGCGTGGGGTGCGGGACGGTGATCCGTCCCGCACCCCACGCGCGGTAGTGCCCGGTGAAACCTTTTTCCTGGCTTCTGGCTCCGGGTTACTTGGTCATGATCAGGGAGATGCCGTACGCCACCGCCGCGGCGCAGGCCGCGAAGCAGACGTACGCGCCGGTGGCCGCCGCGACCGCGGAACCGCCCTGGGCCGACTCCTTCTTGGAGAGGCCCGCGACGCCGAGGGTGAAGAGGCCGACGAGGGCCACGGTCACCCCGAGGCTGACCCCGAAGACGGAACCGAGGGCTGACCAGTCGATGTGCATGCTGTTTCTTCCTTCGGTTCTCAGGCCACGGCGGACGGCGCCGAAGGCGTCGTCGTGGGCTCGGCGGGGGCCGGGATGGTGGCCGTGAGGCCCTCGGTCAGGGTGCCGACCGGGGGCGGGGTGACGGCGGCGATGGCCGTGGTCACCACACCGGCGGGCTCCGCGTCGTCGTTGACGTTGGTGTGGTCGATGACCTCGCGGCGCGAGCGGCGCCAGATCGCGAAGCTGGAAGCGACCAGGAAGACGGCGACGAGCGTGGTGCCCCAGGCGCCGAAACCGGTGACCCACTCGGCGAGCGCGCCGACCAGGGCGGCGGCGGGCAGCGTGAGGACCCAGGCGACAGCCATCCGGGTGGCGGTGGACCAGCGGACCACCCCGCCCTTGCGGCCGAGACCCGCGCCCATCACGGAACCGGAGACCGAGTGCGTGGTGGAGAGCGAGAAGCCGATGTGCGAGGAGGCCAGGATGACCGTGGCCGCGCTGGTCTGGGCGGCGAAGCCCTGCTGCGGCTGGAGGTCGGTCAGGCCCTTGCCCATCGTGCGGATGATGCGCCAGCCGCCCAGGTAGGTGCCGAGCGCGATCGCGAGACCGGCGGAGAGGATGACCCAGACCGGCGGGTCGGAGTCGGGAGCGACGGCGCCACCGGCGACCAGGGCCAGGGTGATGATGCCCATCGTCTTCTGCGCGTCGTTGGTGCCGTGGGCCAGCGAGACCAGGCCCGCGGAGGCTATCTGGCCGGCGCGGTAACCCTTCTTGCTGGCCTTGGTGTCGGTGTTGCCACTGAGCTTGTACGACAGCCGGGTGGCGACCATCGCGGCCAGACCGGCGACGATCGGGGCCACGACGGCGGGGAGGAGCACCTTGCCGACCAGGACGTCCCCGTGCACCGCGCCGGTACCGGCGGAGGCGATGGTGGCGCCCACCAGGCCGCCCATGAGGGCGTGCGAGGAGCTGGACGGAAGTCCGACGAGCCACGTCACCAGGTTCCAGAGGATCGCGCCGACGAGCGCCGCGAAGATCACTTCTGGCCGGATGCCGGATTCGTCGACGAGGCCTTTGGAGATCGTGTTGGCGACCTCCACCGAGAGGAAGGCGCCGACAAGGTTCAGGGCGGCGGACATGGCCACCGCGACCTTGGGCTTGAGGGCGCCGGTCGAGATGGTGGTGGCCATCGCGTTGGCGGTGTCGTGGAAACCGTTCGTGAAATCGAACACGAGAGCGGTGACGATCACGATTCCGAGGAGGAGCGTGATGTGTTCCATTTACCCAGGCTTCTGTTGGACGTCAGTGGCAGGGGGACCGTAGGCAACCTGGGTGAACGGAAGATGAACTGGGTCGGGCGGCATGGTGTCCCGAACGGTGGATCGCTGTTCCGCTTGTGACGGAGGGCGATGCCCTGGTTCGAACGGATACGGAATATCGGGTTCCGGTACGGGTTCCCGCCGCGGGCCGAACCGTCCGCGCGGAGGGGGTTCCGCGCATGAGATTCCGGTCACATAGCAGGTCGCCGCCGTTGTGGCGCCGCTGAAAGCCTCGCGGGGGCGGGTCGGAGAGTGCCGCGTCGAGGACGCGCCGGTGTCACCGGGCCGTGACGGGTCGGCCACGGGGCGTCATTCGCGACAAAAGCCCGGCCGTGTCCGGTGTGGACGACCTGATGAGGCACTGTGACGCACATCACATGACATGACCGGTCTCTTTGTGGGTCCCGTAGCCGAAAACCTTGATCCATCTCCCCGTCACGTCGCCGTCGTGTCCTTGGCGCGTTCCTGTCGCGTTCCTGTCGCGTCCCTGGTCGGGCGAGGCGTTCGCGCATGTCGTGCGGGTTCGCCCGGTGTCCGAGTCGGTGTCGCCGCCGACGGCGGTTTCCAGCCGTCCGCGCGCCGGGCCCGTCGTTGTATACGAAGTGCGCCACCCGGGTGCCGGGCTCCGCCGTCGCGTGCGAGGCACCCGGTCCGGGCGGCCCGGGACGGGACGCGTGGGACATCCGGCCCCGTGAGGCGTGTTCGGGTTCCGGGGTGCGCCCGCCCGGGGTGCGTCGGCGTGCGTTCCTGGCAGGATCGCGGCATGGCCGAGCGGCCAGGGGCGCACGGGACAGGTGGGAGGACCCGCGGATGTCGGACGAGGGCGACACGGGGGACGGGCCGGCCGCGAGGGACGCCCGGGACGCCGTCGGGCGGGCCTGGGACCAGCTCGTCGCGACGGCCCGCCGTACGGTGACCGACGGACTGGTGGTCGGGACGTCGGGCAACGTCTCGGTCCGTGTCGGCGACACGGTCCTGGTCACGCCCACCGGCGTGCCCTACGACCGGCTGGCCCACGACGACATCGTCGGCGTCGGCCTGGACGGCCGGCAGGTGATCGGTTCGCTGCGGCCGACCAGCGAACTGCCGATGCACCTCGCGACGTACCGGGCGACCGGCGCCCGGGCCGTCGTCCACACCCACGCCCCGCACGCGACGGCCGTCTCGACCCTCGTCCCGGAACTCCCGCTGATCCACTACATGGCCGCCGCGCTCGGCGGCCCGGTCCGCGTCGCCCCGTACGCGGCCTACGGCACGCCGGAACTGGCCGAGAACGTGCTCCGGGCCCTGACCGACCGCACCGCGTGCCTCCTCCGGAACCACGGCACCCTCGCCTACGGGGCCTCGCTGGACCAGGCGTACGACCGCACGGCCCAGCTGGAATGGATGTGCCGCGTCTGGCTCCTGTCCTCCTCGATCCCGGGCCTGACGCCCGCCCTGCTCTCGCCGGAGCAGCTCCAGGAGACCGCGGAGCGCCTGCGGGGGTACGGCCAGGAGTCCCCGGAAGCGGCAGAGGCAGCGGCAGAGGGCATGGAGTCGGAGGCGTAGTACCGGGGAGTGGAACCGGTGACGTAGGGCCGGAGGCGCGGGGCCGGTGAGGTGGAACGGGAGGCGCGGCGCCGAAGGCCAGGCGCCGAAGGTCCGGCGTCGGCGGGCTGGCTCTGACGGTCCGGCACCGACGGTCCGGCGTCAACGGTCAGGTGCCGACTGCGCGGTGCGGGGTGTGTGGTGCCGGACGGAACCGGAGCGCGCACGCCGGACAGCCGGTACGCCCGACCGTCACCCTTGAGGACGCTCCCGCTGGCCGATGGCGGACTCCGCCGGGAAACTGGTCGAGTGCGCACCCTAAGAGCCATGGCAGCGGCCGTCACCGTAGCCACTGCCGCGGGCGCGGCCTCCGTGGCGGCAGGTCGGTTCGCCAGCGACGCCGCGCTGAAGACGCACCCCGGCAAGCCCCTGCCCGGCGAGCCCCGGCTCACCGTGCACGCCACGACGGTGGGCGGCATCACCCTCACCAGGGCCCTGGCCTCGCGGCGCCCGGGAACCTACGGCCTCGCGGGCGACGGCTCCCACGCGGTCGTCGGCCCCCTCCTCGACTCCGTCCCGCACACCGCCGACACCGTCGTGCGGCGGCTGGACCGCGTCACGCACGGCTCCCTGGAACCCGGCGACAAGGTGTGGCTCACCCCGAACCTGTACGTCGGCGACCCCGGGTCCGCTCTCGGGCTCGAACACTCCGACGTCGACGTACCCGGCGAACTCGGCACCCTGCCGGCCTGGTTCGTGCCCGCGGTCCGGGACACCTGGGTCATCACCGTCCACGGCCTCGGAGCCACCTGCGAACACCCCATGAACGTGATGGGGTTCCTGAACGACCGGCACTTCCCGGTCCTCGACCTCGCCTACCGGGGCGACCTCGGTGCGCCCCGGCCCTCCGACGGTCTGAACCACCTCGGCGAGACCGAGTGGCGGGACCTCGACGCGGCCATCCGGTACGCCGTGCGGTACGGCGCCGAGCGGGTCGTCCTGTACGGCTGGTCCACCGGCGCCACCATGGCGCTGCGCGCCGCCGCCCACTCCGCGCTGCGCGAACGGATCTCCGGATTGGTCCTGGACTCGCCGGTCCTCGACTGGGAGACCACCCTGCGCGCCCTGGCGAGCGCCCGCCACACCCCCGGCTTCCTGCTGCCGCTCGCGGTGCGCGCCGCCCAGGGCCGTACCGGGGTAAGCGGAGACCGCATCGCGAGCGCCGCGCACCCCGACCAGGTCAAGGTGCCGACCCTGCTGGTGCACGGCCCGGACGACGCCATCGCCCCCTGGGGCCCCTCCCGCCGCCTCGCCGCGAGCCGTCCCGACCTGGTCACGCTCCACACCGTCCCGAAGGCCCCGCACGGCGCCATGTGGAACGCCGACCCGGCGAGCTACGAGGAAGTCCTGCGCCGCTTCCTCACCCCCCTGATGTAGACCCCCTCGGCGTCCGCTCGCTGAACCGGCGGCCACCGTGGCCGCCGACCACCGGCGGCAGGCCCCGTCGGCGGCCGGGCCGGGCCGGGCCACCCCATGCCATGCCGCCCGCGGCTCACCGCGCCGACAGGCCACCGCGGCGGCCGCGCGTTCCGGCAGCGGCCCCCGACGGCTGCGGTCACGCAGGCCGCTGTCCACCGCGCTCGTCGTCCACCCCGCTCTCCGTCCACCCCGACTGCTGTCCGTCCCGGCCGCTGTCCGTCCCGGCCGCTGTCCGCCTCGCGGGGCTGAGCCGTCGCCGGTGCCCGCCGCCCCCCGGGGGCCGTGTCTCGTCCGAGTGGCGCCCGGGAACCGCGTCGACGCGTCCGGGGACGCGGATCGGCGCGCGCCCCCTCGGCGGCGTCCGCCCGGCGCGCACCCCCGGAGTGAAGCCGCAGACGCCCTGGTGCGGGCGGGGCGAGGGGGCCGACGGGGGCCGCCGGGCGGACACGGAAGCGCTCTTCCGGTTCGGTCCCGAACAACTCCGCGAGGCGTACTTTCCCGCGTGTCGAGCGCCCTGGGAGGGCCCCGCCCGTGCCGCCCGCGAGGCCCGCGACGGCATTCCGTTTGGGTTTTCGGACTGTCAACCGGAAGACTGCACCCGTGACGTCCCGTAACCCGCGCGACTCCAGGCTCCGACTCGTCAGCCCGCGGCCCCTCGCGGCCGCTCCCCGAGCGGTGACCCAGCGCCCCACGCGCCGCCCGGCACCGCGACCGCCGGAGGGCACACCACCGCCCGCGGAGCTCGCCCGCATGGCGCGCACCGGCCTGTCCGACGCGGCCCGGGTCGCGCGCTGGGCCGACGCCGCCCTGCGCCCGGTGCGCGACGGCGCGAACCCCGGAGGCAAGGGCGCCCTCTCCGACGCCACCGCGGAACGGGCCGCCGCGGATCTCGGGCTGACCCCGGCTCAGGTCCGCGCCGACTGGGACACCGCCCGCCTGGCCGGCCTCATCGAGGTGCACGGCGACAGCGCCCGCCCGGGCTGGCGGCTGCGCGCCTGGAGCCGGGACGACAGCGCCGTCCTGCGCGGCTGGGTGGCGCTCTTCGACGCCTGGTCCCTCGCGTATCCCGAACCGGCCGACCGCGAGCCCGCGGCCGTCGCCGAGGTCGTCTCCGCGATGCCCCAGGTGCTCTCCTTCCTCCAGCTCTCCGCCGGGCCCGTACCCGTGGACCAACTGTTCGACCTCCTCGGACAGCGCGTCACGGAACTGCGCACCGAGCGCTGCGAGATCTCCTACGGCCCGGTGCCCGATCCCGCCCCGGAGCCCGCCGAGGTCCCGGACGCCCCGCTCGCCCGCCTCGCCCCGCTCCTCGAATGGGCCCTGCTCGCCCTCGCCTCCGTCGGCGCGCTGACCTACGGCGACGGACAGGCCACCCTCACCCCGCTCGGCAGCTGGGCGGTCTGGGTCAAGCTGGAGCAGATCTGCGTCGCCGCGCAGAGCCCCGCCGGGAACATCGAGCAGTCCGCCGAGGACATGCTCCGCGGCTGCGCCCAGCTCCGGCCCAACGCCGCCCGTGCCGAGTACCGCGCCTGGCTCGCCGCCCGCCCGGTCGGCAGCGCCGTCACGGAGCTCATCGCCGCCGCCCGCGGCGAGGACGCCCTCACCCGCGGCCTCGCCTTCGAGGCGCTGCGCGTGGTCGGCGCCCCCGCGGAACCCGATGTGCGCGCCGTGGTCGGGGAGACCCCGCTGCGCCCCTACGCGCTGCTGTGGCTCGCCGAGCACGACGGCCACGACCCCGAGGACGCCCACGAGGTCCTGACCCGCGCGGAGTCCACCTGGCTGTGGGTCGACACCGCGGCCGCCGTCGCCGACCACGGAGAGGCCCCGCTCCTCGTCCGCCATCTGGAGTCCGCGGTGCAGCCCACCGTGCCCGCGCTCCTCGACGAGGTGCGCGCGGTCGGCCACCCCCGCACCGTGCAGGTGCTGGTCGCGCTCGCCGCCGCCCATCCGGATCCGGCCCTCGCCAAGGCCGTACGCCGGGCCGCGTTCCAGGTGCACACCGGCGGGAGCTGACCCGACCCCGGGCCCCGGACCGTGGGCCCGGAGCCCGGGCTCGGAATGCGGGGCTGGCCCGCGGGCCAGGGACGGCGCGGGCCCCGACGTGCGGGGCCTCACGACGCGGGCGTCCCGGGACGCCGGAGCCTCGAGCGGCCCGGCCGGCCGGCGCTAGGCGCTTGTCTCCGGGGTGTAGGTGCCGAAGCTCCAGATGTTGCCCTCGGCGTCACGGGCCATGTAGTCCCGGGAGCCGTAGTCCTGGTCGGTCGGGGGCATGAGGATCTCCGCGCCGTGCGCCACGGCCCGCTCATGGTGTGCGTCCACGTCGTCCACGACGATGTACACCCCGCAGGGGCCCGCGCCCTTCATCGCCTCGTCGAAGCGCCCGCCGCGCCCCTTGGAGCCGAGCATCACCGCGCCGTTGCCCTGCACCAGCTCGGCGTGCATCACCGAGCCGTCCTCACCCTCGTAGACGGACAGCTCGGTGAAGCCGAAGGCCTCCGTGAGCTGCCTGATCGCCGCCTTCGCATCGGTGTACAAGAGAGAGGGGTAGATGCTCGGGCGCCCGCCGTCCGTACCAGCCATGCCGATCACTCCGTCCCGTCGCACTGCCGGATTCCGATCCGCCGCCCAGTCTGGCACCGGCCACTGACAACGCCCCGCGCACCGGAATCCGGCGGGCGCCGCGGACCAGGGCGGACGTGGCGCCCGCCGGCGAGACCCCCGCTCACCGGAACGTGTCGCACTGCGCCGTGTCACCGCTGCTGAAGCCCTGGTAGAACCACTGCTGCCGCTGCCGGGCCGAGCCGTGCGTCCAGGTCTCGGGGGTGACCCGGCCCTGGTACCTCGCCTGGATCCGGTCGTCGCCGACGGCCGCCGCCGCGTCCAGGGCGTCACGGATGTCGGTGTCCGTCAACGAGGTCAGCAGCGGCCGGCCCGTCGACGAGTCCGCCGTGGTGGTCGCGTGCCGCGCCCACACCCCGGCGTAGCAGTCGGCCTGGAGCTCCACCCGCACCGAGCCGCTGTTCGCCCCGGTCACCCCGTCCCGCGCCCTGGCCAGGGCGCCCGTCAGGTCCTGCACGTGGTGCCCGTACTCGTGCGCCACCACGTACGCCTGCGCGAACGGCCCGGCGCCGGCGCCGAACCCGGTGCGCAGTTCGTCGAAGAAGCCCAGGTCCAGATAGACCTTGCGGTCACCGGGGCAGTAGAAGGGCCCGACGGCCGACGTCGCGGTGCCGCACGCCGTGCCGACCCGGCCGCCGAACAGCACCGTCGGGGAGCGGGTGTAGGCGCCGCCCCGGCGTGCGAACTCCTTGGTCCAGAAGGCCTGGACGCTGTTGACGACCGCCACGGTGCGGCAGTCCTCCCGGGCGTTCGCGTCCCGCCCCTCGGCGCAGGACCGCTGTACCTGGGCGAGGGAGGAGGGCGCCGCCGCGGGCTCGTCGCCGCCGGAGGACAGGCCGAGCTGGTCGGGACCGACCCCGAACAGGAGTCCGATGACCAGGGCGACGAGACCGGCGAGCCCGCCCCCGATGGTCGCCCTGCCCCCGGGGACCCGACCGCCGCGCACATCCTGGACCTCCGAGGTGTCCAGGTCGGCGTCGTCGTCGAACTGCATGGGCGCACCCTCTCCGCTCGCCGCCGTACCCCGCTCCGTGCCGCCATCCTCGTACGCCTCCGGCCCCCCGGCCCGGCCCGCGGCCCGAACGGGCGACGCCCCCGTCCACCGCCCCTCCGCGTACCCAGGCCTGGGTACGCGGAGGGGCGGTGGACGGGGGCGCTGAGACACGGCACCGTGCCGTATCGGTGCGTGACCGGGCCGCGTGACCGAGTGCGTGGCCGGTCGCGCGGCCCGGTGTCTCCGGCGGCGGCCGGACCGGCGAGATCATCGGTGGAGGCGGAACCGTGGAGCGCCCGGAGTGCGTCCTCGCCCACGGTGTGCGACGGGGCGAGCGTCACAGCCGTGGACGCCCGCGCACCGGCAAAGTGGTTGCACGGTCCCGTTAGACTTGTCGCATGGCCCTTCTCCTCGCGCATTAGACGGCGGGAACGTCCTCAGCCGTCCACCCCGCCAACAAACTGCCCTGGAGTCTGTCCGTGATCTCCGCCTCCGGTATCGAGCTGCGCGCCGGCGCCCGCATCCTCATCGAGTCCGCCACCTTCCGCATCACGAAGGGCGACCGCATCGGCCTGGTAGGCCGCAACGGCGCGGGCAAGACGACCCTCACCAAGGTCCTCGCGGGTGAGGGCCAGCCCGCCGCGGGCGCCGTCACCCGCTCCGGCGAGGTCGGCTACCTGCCGCAGGACCCGCGCACCGGCGACCTCGACATACTCGCCCGGGACCGCGTCCTTTCGGCCCGTGGCCTGGACGTCCTGATCCGCAAGATGCGCGAGAACGAACAGCGCATCGCCAACGGCGCGGGCGCCACCCGCGAGAAGGCGATGCGGCAGTACGAGCGCCAGGAGACGGAGTTCCTCACCAAGGGCGGGTACTCCGCCGAGGCCGAGGCCGCCACCATCGCCGCAGCGCTCAACCTGCCGGACCGCGTGCTCGGCCAGCCCCTGCACACGCTCTCCGGTGGTCAGCGCCGCCGTATCGAGCTGGCCCGCATCCTCTTCTCGGACGCCGACACCCTGCTGCTCGACGAACCGACGAACCACCTCGACGCCGACTCCATCATCTGGCTGCGCGACTACCTGAAGACGTACCGCGGCGGCTTCATCGTGATCTCCCACGACGTCGACCTCGTCGAGACGGTCGTCAACAAGGTCTTCTACCTGGATGCCAACCGCGCCCAGATCGACGTCTACAACATGGGCTGGAAGCTCTACCAGCAGCAGCGCGAGGCCGACGAGAAGCGCCGCAAGCGCGAGCGGCAGAACGCCGAGAAGAAGGCCGCGACCCTGAACGCGCAGGCCGACAAGATGCGCGCCAAGGCCACCAAGACCGTCGCCGCGCAGAACATGGCCAAGCGCGCCGACCGGCTGCTCGCCGGGCTGGACGCCGTCCGCGTCTCGGACAAGGTCGCCAAACTGCGCTTCCCGGAACCCGCGCCCTGTGGCAAGACCCCGCTCATGGCCGAGGGCCTGTCGAAGTCGTACGGTTCCCTGGAGATCTTCACCGACGTCGACCTGGCCATCGACAAGGGCTCCCGAGTCGTCATCCTCGGCCTGAACGGCGCCGGCAAGACGACCCTCCTGCGCCTCCTCGGCGGTGTCGAGAAGCCCGACACCGGAGGGGTCGTCGAGGGCCACGGCCTCAAGCTCGGCTACTACGCCCAGGAGCACGAGACCCTCGACCCCGAGCGCACGGTCCTGGAGAACATGCGCTCCGCCGCCCCCGACCTGGACCTGGTCGAGGTCCGCAAGACGCTCGGCTCGTTCCTGTTCTCCGGCGACGACGTCGACAAGCCGGCCGGCGTGCTCTCCGGCGGCGAGAAGACCCGGCTCGCGCTCGCGACCCTCGTCGTCTCGTCCGCGAACGTCCTGCTGCTCGACGAGCCGACGAACAACCTCGACCCGGCCAGCCGCGAGGAGATCCTCGGCGCGCTGCGCACCTACAAGGGTGCCGTCGTCCTCGTCACGCACGACGAGGGCGCCGTCCACGCGCTCCAACCGGAGCGGATCATCCTGCTGCCGGACGGCGTCGAGGACCTGTGGGGCGCCGGCTACGCCGACCTGGTGGCCCTCGCCTGACCCGAGCGCGTCCCCCGGGAGGGGGCGCCGCCACGTGATCGAATGACTGATCCACTGTGTATGGATCATTCGGCCGATCCGTGATCCACCATCTGTGTGAGATCTCCTCGTACCGAGGTGTGTCGTACATCGATTTCACGGCCGAGCCCTTGTTTCCAAGGGCTCGGCCGTTCTGCGTCGCTGACCAGGTACTTCGCGCCGGAACCCGTTCGGCTGTACGCGCGGCACCAGACGGAATTGTTGATTCCGTTAGTGGGGACGGGCTCCTGTCGTCAAAACCTTGTCCTACGGACCTTGCCGAATGGGTGGCCATGACGCCCGGAAGGGGTGATCATGAGAGTCCAGAGCGCACTTCCCATGAGGAGGACCGGGTGGCCGAGACTCTGAAGAAGGGCAGCCGGGTTACCGGCGTCGCGCGCGACAAGCTCGCGGCAGACCTGAAGAAGAAGTACGACTCCGGTGCGAGCATTCGGGCGCTGGCCGAAGAGACCGGCCGCTCGTATGGCTTCGTGCACCGGATGCTCAGTGAGTCGGGCGTCACGCTCCGAGGGCGTGGCGGAGCGACGCGGGGCAAGAAGGCCGCCTCGGCCTGAGGCCGGGCGTCCCCATCGGCTTCGATGGTGACCACCCGGTCGGTCGGGTGACCGACCGGGTGGTTACTGTGCAGTCACTTAGGTGCGTTCCTCGTGTCTTCGCGAGGTGCGCGTCTGATCCGACCGCACCCATCGGAGGCGCCCCATGGCTTCGCTCGACAAGGAACTCGAACCGGTACTCGACACGGACGGCGTACGGCTCACCGTCGACGACGCGATCGCCACGGTGACGCTGACCAATCCGGCCAAGCGCAACGCCCAAAGTCCTGCTCTGTGGCGGGCGTTGACGCAGGCCGGCCGGTCACTGCCGGGCTCCGTCCGGGTGGTCGTCCTGCGCGCCGAGGGCCAGTCCTTCTCCGCGGGGCTCGACCGGCAGGCGTTCACGCCCGAGGGGTTCGACGGGGAACCGTCGTTCATCGACCTCGCGCGCGGCTCCGACGCCGATCTCGACGCGACCATCGCCGAGTACCAGGAGGCGTTCACCTGGTGGCGCCGCAGCGACCTCGTGTCCATCGCCGCCGTCCAGGGGCATGCCATCGGTGCCGGGTTCCAGCTCGCGCTCGCCTGTGACCTGCGCGTCGTCGCCGACGACGTGCAGTTCGCCATGCGCGAGACCAGCCTGGGCCTCGTGCCCGACCTCACGGGGACGCACCCGCTGGTGAGCCTCGTCGGATACGCCCGCGCGCTGGAGATCTGCGCCACGGGCCGCTTCGTCCTGGCCGAGGAGGCCGAGCGCACCGGACTCGCCAACCTCGCGGTCCCCGCCGGACAGCTCGACGACGCGGTCCGCGACCTGACCGCGGCGCTGCTGGCCGCGCCGCGCGATGCCGTGATCGAGACGAAGGCCCTGCTGCGCGGGGTGCAGGGGCGCTCGTACGAGGAGCAGCGCACCGCCGAGCGGGCCTCCCAGGCGCGCAGGCTCCGGGACCTCGCGGGCGCGGGGGACTAGCCACCCGCCCCGAGGGCCCGGTGCGGCACGGGTGCCCCCGGTCGTACGGGCCGGGGCGCCCCTGCCGCACAGGGCCTGGCCTCACACCGTGCGCGCCGGGCACCCCGCCCCGCGGGCCTGGCCTCACGCCGTACGGGAATCACCCCGTCGAGAGGCCCGGCGCCCTGGCTCGGGGCGGTCACCCGTGGCGGGCGTCCTCGCTCACTGCGGTGACCAGTACCGCCACGGACGGGGTGTCCCGTACGGTCTCGGTGACCGCGGCTCGGACGGCCCGTGCCACGTCCACCGCACGCTCGGCCCCGGAGACCTCCAGCTCGACGCGGACGTGACGGCGCGGCAGGGCCGGTTCCGTGGCGGGCGGCGCGCTCTCGACGTGGACCGGACGGCCCAGGGAGTCCGCCAGACGGGTGACTCCCGGGACGGCCAGCACCGCCGCCGCGATCCTGGCCTCCTCGGGGTCCCTCGGCAGGGACCCCGTCCTCGCGCCGTCGGCCGGGACCGCCGCGGGCTCACCTCGTTCGGTGCCCGCCGGCTGGGCCGCGGAGGCCTCGTCCTCGTCCTCCAGCAGGTCCGTCACCCGCAGGTCCACCTCCGTGACGTCGAGGCCCAGGAGCCGTGTGGCGGCGGACACCACGGCCAGCCGCAGCCGGGCCGCGACGGCCGGCAGCGGCTCGACGCCCGGGGCCGTGGGATCGACCGAGGCCCGGAACTCCGCGGTGACGCGCAGCGGACCGGGCGGCAGCCCGCTGGGCGGGGGAGGCACGGCCGGTGTGCCGGCCCCGTCCGGGTCGGCGAGCGCGATCCGCAGCGCTCCGAGCCGCACCCCCTCGACGGCCGCGGTCTCCCGCCGCAGCACCGAACCGGCCGCCTCCTCCGAGATCCAGGCGCCATCGAGCGCGAGCCCCAGCGGCAGGAGTCTGCCGAGTCCGAGCTGCTGCCGTACCGCTTGCGTCCACCGGTCCGCCGTCATTGCTCCAGCCTGCCGTATCCACGGCGCGGGACCGCGCGACCCGACCTACTGTGGGCAGAGGAGGACGACCGAAAGGGACGTACGGCGATGACCGACATGACCGAGCGGAACCGGACGGACAGCCCCGACACGGAGAAGGAGCTCCAGCAGCCCCGTAAGCCCGCCCGGCGGGGCGGCGGAGATCCCGCCACGCGGGGACGGACCACGATCGCCGACGGGGTCGTGGAGAAGATCGCCGGGCTCGCCGCCCGTGACGTGGTCGGTGTCCACACGATGGGCAGCGGACTGAGCCGCACCTTCGGAGCCGTACGCGACCGGGTGCCGGGCGGTTCCACCAAGTCCGTGACGCGGGGCGTGAAGGCGGAGGTCGGAGAGCTGCAGACGGCGCTCGACCTGGAGATCGTCGTCGACTACGGCGTGTCGATCTCCGACGTGGCGCACGCCGTGCGAGAGAACGTCATCGCCGCCGTCGAGCGCATGACAGGTCTCGAAGTGGTGGAAGTCAACATCGCGGTGAGTGATGTGAAGCTTCCCGAGGAAGAAGACGAGGAGCCGGAGTCGCGGCTCCAGTGACCCTGGGGCCACCGGAACGCCCCGGACACCGCACCACGAGTGATCACGCGGCCACCGACTGCTGAGGAGCGCACCATGAGCTTGGCCGGGATCGGCATGATCGCCGGAATGGCACTGGCCTTCGCCGGGTACTTCGGCGGCTTCGGCGCATTCCTGCTGGTTGCCGCCCTGGGGGCCGTCGGGTTCGTCGTCGGACGGCTCTTCGAGGGTGACCTGGACGTCGGTGACTTCTTCCGCGCCCGTGAGAACCGGCGGCGGTGACACGTGCCGGACCAGCCCGACCGGCCCGACCGGTCCGGTGGGACACGGCCGGGCCTCGTGACCGTCGCCGCCTCCGAGCGGGGAGCCACCCGGATCGCCGACCGCGTCGTCGCGAAGATCGCGTCGCGAGCGGCGCGCGAGGCGCTGCCGCCGACACCCGCCGACGCCGCGCCCCCGCACGCGACGGTCGTCGTGCGGCGGCAGTCGTCCGGCTCCGGCGGAGCGCGGGACACGCCGACGCACAGTGCCCAGGTGCGGGTCAGCCTCGAACTCGGCTACCCGTGCGACATCGCCGCCCACTGCGGCGCGGTGCGTCGTCATGTCGCCGAGCGGGTAAAGGCGTTGGCGGGGATGGAAGTTCCGGAGGTGGCCGTCCACGTGGAGCGGCTGCATCTGGCGCACGGGCCCGGCACGGCGCAGGGGAGGACGCAATGAGCGAGCCCCAGGGCTCCGAGAGCACCCGGAAGATTCCCGTACTGGAGAAGCCGGACGAGACGGGCGCGCTCGGACAGTCCGCCTCGGCGGCCGCCTACGAACCGCTGAACACCGTGGACGACGAGGACGGCCGACAGGGCCGGTTCTGGTCAGCGCGCCGCGTCACGGGGGGCGTTCTCGCCACCGTGCTCCTCGTGGCCGCCGGAGCCTTCCTGTACGACGTCGTGGCCGTGCGCGCCGGCCGGTCCGCCCTGTACTGGCGCACCTGGCTGGCCCGGCAGCTCGCCGAACGGCCGCTCGACGACACCGCGGTCCTCGTCGGTGCCTCGATCGCCGCCGCGGCGGGGCTCTGGCTGATCGTCCTCGCGGCGACCCCCGGCCTGCGGGACGTGCTGCCGATGCGGCGCACCCACGCCGACGTCCGGGCCGGGCTGCACCGGACGGCCGCCGCCATGGCGCTCCGCGACCGGGCCATGGAGGTCGCCGGCGTGCAGTCGGTCCGCGTGCGGGTGAAGCGCCGGAAGGTCGACGTCCGGGCGGTGTCGCACTTCCGTGAACTCGACGACGTGCGCGCCGACCTCGACGTCACGCTCTCCGACGGCATCAAGGGGCTCGGGCTGTCCCGCTCGCCGGCCCTGTCGGTACGGGTCGCGCGCCCCGGACGGAAGGGCTGAGGCCGGTGCTCCGGATCGTGAACCGTCTGTTGATCGGCTTCGTCGGGCTCGTGCTGCTCGCCCTCGGCGGCTCCGTGCTCGCCATCGGACTCGGCGTACGGCCGCCCTCGTGGTGGATCCACGACGGGCGGCACGACGTGCTGCTCAGCACCGCCGAGCGGACCCGGTGGCGGGACCAGGGCTGGTGGTGGCCCGCCGTCATCGCCGCGCTCGCGGTGCTGACGCTGCTCGCGCTGTGGTGGCTGGTCGCCGTGGTGCGGCGCCGACGGCTCGCCGAGGTGCTCGTCGACACCGGCGACGGCGAGGGCGCGCTGCTGCGCGGCCGGGCCCTGGAGGGCGTGCTGTCGGCCGAGGCGGCCCGGCTCGGCGGGGTCGGCCGGGCGCAGGTCCGGCTGACCGGCCGGCGCTCGCTGCCCGAGGCACGCGTGCGACTCCTGCTGGAACCGCACGTGGACCCCGGACACGCGCTGCACCTGCTGACCGTGGAGGCGCTCGCGCACGCCCGGGACTCGGCCGGCCTCACCGCGCTCCCCGCCGAGGTGCGGCTGCGCGGCGTCAAGCACCGCGCCGAGCGCGTGAACTGAGCAGGCGCCGAGCCCGCCTCACGGGACGGCGCCCGTCTTACGGGGCGGGGTGCCGCTTCCGAGACGGGGTGCCGCCTTCGGGACGGCGCCCGCGTCACAGGACGGTGCCCGTCTTACGGGACGGCGCCCCGCCTTCGTGACGGGGTGCCGCTTCGGGGCAATGCCCTGTTCCCAGGCGGGGCCCCGTTCCCGGGCGGCTCCATTTCCGGCGCGGTCAGCCCCTGAAGCGGCGCCGGTCTCCGGCACAGGTGCCCAGGTGGCCGCTTCCGGGCGCCGGGCGGTCCTAGAAGCCGCTGCGCATCCCGCCGTCCACCGGCACCATGATTCCCGTGAGGTACGAGGCCGCGGGGGAGAGCAGGAACGCGGCCGTGCGGCCGAACTCCTGAGGGGTGCCGTAGCGGCGCAGCGGGATCCGGGACTCGTTGGCCGCGCGGGTGGCCTCGGGGTCGGCCGACAGGCCGTCCAGCTCACGCACCCGGTCCGTGTCGATACGGGACGGCAGCAGCCCGACGACGCGGATGCCGCGCGGGCCCAACTCGTCCGCCAGGGACTTGGCGAAGCCCGCGAGGCCCGGACGCAGGCCGTTGGAGATGGTCAGGCCGGGGATCGGCTCGTACACCGAGCCGGAGAGCACGAAGCCGACGACACCGCCCTCGCCGAGTTCCGCGGCGGCCGCGCGGGCCAGCCGTACCGCGCCGAGGAACACCGACTCGAACGCCACCATCCACTGTTCGTCGGAGTTGTCCGCGGCGAAGCCGGGCGGCGGTCCGCCGACGCTGATCAGGATGCCGTCGAAACCGCCGAAGTGCTCACGGGCGGCCGCGATCAGCCGGTCCGGAGTCTCGACGGCGGCGTTGTCGGCCGCGATACCGACCGCGTTCGCGCCGAGCGCGTCGGCCGCGCCGGCCGCGCTCTTCTCGTCGCGGCCGCTGACGATCACCTTCGCGCCGTCCGCGACGAGTTCACGCGCGGCGGCGCTGCCCAGGCCCCGGGTGGCCCCCGTGACGACGTACACACGATCCTTCAGTCCGAGATCCATGGCCCCCATCCTTCCTCATCCGCGCGGCGCGCCCTCGTCCGTCAGCCCCGCCTTCCCGACGCCGAACAGGCTGAGGGCGGACACCACCAGGCCGATGTGGCTGAAGGCCTGCGGGAAGTTGCCGAGCTGCCGGCCCGCCACGGGGTCGTACTCCTCGGACAGCAGTCCCACGTCGTTGGCGAGGCCGACCAGCCGTTCGAACAGGTCGCGCGCCTCCCGCGTACGGCCCGTCAGGTGCAGCGCGTCCACGAGCCAGAACGAGCAGACGACGAACGTGCCCTCACCGCCCGGGAGCCCGTCGACGTCGGTCCTCGCGGCGCTGTAGCGGCGCAGCAGGAAGTCGTCGGGGGCGAGTTCCGCGCGGACCGCGTCGATCGTGCCGACCACCCGGGGATCGTCGGGGGGCAGGAAACCGACCCGCGGGATGAGCAGCAGGGCGGCGTCCAGCTCGCGTGAACCGTACGACTGGGTGAAGGTGTTGCGGGCGGGGTCGAAGCCGCGCTCGCACACCTCCCGGTGCACCTCGTCGCGCATCGCCCGCCAGCCCTCCAGATCGCCTTCGAGGGCCGGGTCCTCCTCCAGGGTGCGTACGGCGCGGTCGGCGGCCACCCAGGCCATCACCTTGGAGTGGACGAAGTGGCGGCGGGGTCCGCGCACCTCCCAGATCCCCTCGTCGGGCTGCTGCCACGCGACCCGCAGGAACTCCATCATGGCGACCTGCACCCGCCACATGTGCGGCCTCGACGGCAGCCCCGAACGCCGGGCGAGCGACAGCGAGTCGATGACCTCCCCGTAGACGTCGAGCTGCAACTGCTCCACGGCGCTGTTGCCGACGCGGACGGGCACGGACCCGGAGTAGCCGGACAGCCACGGGAGGTCGTACTCCGACAGCCGGCGCTCGCCCGAGAGGCCGTACATGATCTGGAGGTCCGCCGGGTCGCCCGCGACGGCGCGCAGCAGCCAGTCGCGCCACGCCTCGGCCTCCTCGTGGTAACCGGCGGCGAGCAGCGCGCCGAGGGTGAGCGTGGAGTCGCGCAGCCAGCAGTAGCGGTAGTCCCAGTTGCGGACCCCGCCGATCTCCTCGGGCAGCGAGGTGGTCGGGGCGGCCACGATGCCGCCGGTGGGCGCGTACGTCAGGGCCTTGAGGGTGATCAGGGAGCGCACGACGGCGTCCCGGTGCGGCCCGTCGTAGCGGCAGCGCGCCGCCCACGCCCGCCAGTCCTGGACACTCGTCTCCAGCGCCTCGAAGGGGTCGCACAGGGGCGGCCGGGGCCGGTGCGAGGGGTGCCAGGTCAGCACGAAGGCCACCTTCTCGCCCGCCTCCACGGTGAACTCCGAGTGCGTACGGAAGTCCTTGCCGTAGGTGTGCACGGGCGGTTCGCTGCGCAGCCACACCGAGTCCGGCCCCGCGACCGCCACCCGGTGGCCGTCCGAGCGGCGCATCCAGGGGACGACGGACCCGTAGTCGAAGCGCAGCCGGAGCAGACTGCGCATCCGGACCCGGCCGCTGAGACCTTCGACGACGCGGACGACATCGGGGGCGTGCTCGCGCTGCGGCATCAGGTCGGTGACCCGGACCGACCCCTCGGCGGTGTCCCACTCGGTGTCGAGCACCAGCGTGTCCGGGCGGTACGCGCGCCGGGTGCACGAGTCCACGCCCTCGGGTGCGATCCGCCAGTGGCCGTTGTCCTCGTCGCCGAGCAGGGCCGCGAAGCAGGCCGCCGAGTCGAAGCGGGGCAGGCACAGCCAGTCGACGGAGCCGTCCCGGCTCACCAGCGCGGCGGTCTGTTCGTCCCCGATGAGCGCGTAGTCCTCGATGTGTCGGTGCACCCTGGACGGGTTCCCGACCGGGGCGGCGGCCAATCGGGCCGCCAGAGTGGCACCCGCCCCGGAGACGGGCACCCCGTCCGCCGCCGGGCCGCCCTCCGGGCGACGACGGGAATTTGGCGGCAAGACCCAGGGGCTCCCGCCCGGGGGCTACACCCCCGCCGGTTCCGCCTCCGGGGCGGTGCGCGCGGCCGCGGCCTCCGCCCGGTCGCGGCGCTCGCGGCGGACCAGGACCACCCAGCCGACGGGGACGCCCGCGGAGAACAGCCACCACTGGATCGCGTACGCCATGTGCGGGCCGATGTCACCGTGCTCGGGATCGGGGATCAGCTCGGGGGAGTCGCCCCGGGGCTCCGGCGCGGTCTGCTCGACGTAGCCGCCCAGGACCCGCTCGCCGAGCCGCTCCGCCTGCTGCTCGCTGCTGATCAGCATGACCTGACGGTCGGGCAGGCCCCGGACGTTCTTGATGCCGCTGTCGGCGGTCGTCTGGTCGGCCATCAGCCGGCCGGTGACGGTGATCTCGCCGCGGGCGGGGGCCGGGATCTTAGGGAAGGCGGTCTGCGCGCCGTCCGCCGGGACCCAGCCCCGGTTGACCATGAGCACGCGGCCGTCGGTGAGGACGAACGGGGTCAGGACGTGGTAGCCGATCGCGCCGTCCGAGTTGGTGCGGCGGCGGACGACCTCCTCGCGGGCGGTGTCGAAGTGCCCCTTCGCGGTCACCCGGCGGTACAGGTCGTCGTGCTCGACGCGGCGGCCCGGCGCGGTGAGCGTCTCCGCGGGCACCGGTCGCGCGGCGAGCGAGTCGGAGATCACCTTGTTCAGGGCGACCTTGTGCTCATGCCGGTGCAGCTGCCAGAAGCCCAGCTCGATCATCGTGGGGACGAGTGCGAGGGCCACGAGGGTGAGGATCACCCACTGCCGGGACAACAGGAAGCGGTACACCCCATTGACGTTACTCGGCATGATTCGGCCCCCGACGGGAGGGTCCCGCCGGGGGCCGCATCGCGGCGTCCCGGGCCGGCCGGGCCTCAGACCTTGTCGACGATCCCCGCCTTCCCCTCCGCGCGGGCGCAGTGCGCGCCGCAGTACCAGTGGCCCTCGACCTCGACGCCCTGGCCGATGACCTGGACGCGACAGTGCTCGCAGATCGGGGCCATCCGGTGGATCGCGCAGGAGAAGCAGTCGAAGACGTGCACGGCACCCTGTGCGTGCACCTCGAAGGTCATTCCGTAGTCATTGCCGCATACTTCGCATCTCGCCATGCGCCACAGGGTGGGGTGCGGGGGCGGTGCGGGCGAGCGGGTGCCGGGCGAGTCGTCCGCCAATCACCCGTACGTCCGTCACCCCTCCGACGCGGGTTCGACGTCCCGCAGCAGTTGTCCGAACGCCGCCTCGTCGATCACCGGTGTCCCGAACTGCTTGGCCTTGACCACTTTGGACGTGCTGGAGTCCGGGTCGTTCGTCACCAGGAGGCTGGTGAGCCGGGACAGGCTCGTCGCGACGTGCAGTCCGGCCTCGACGGCCCGGTCCTCCAGCAGTTCACGGTCGATCGACGTGTCCCCGGAGAACGCGACCCGCATGCCCTGCTTGAGCGGTTCGCCGGACTTGTACCGTCCTGGGTTGGGATGGGGGCATGCGGGGCGTTTGCGGGAGGGGCGCCAGCTCCCGGAGGGGTAACCGCCGGACGCGTACCCCCCGGACTGCCGGCCGCTCCGGGGCGCGGCCGCGCTGTCGGACCACTCCTTGAGTGGCAGGCACTCCAGGAGCGGCAGGCGCACCCCGCCCCGCGCGGCGGCCCGCAGGCTCGGGCGGAACGCCTCGGCCAGTACGCGCGCGTCGTCCAGCGCGTGGTGCGCCCGCTGCTGGACGACACCGAAGTGCGCGGCCAGCGATTCCAGCTTGTGGTTGGGCAGCGGCAGGCCCAGCTCCTTGGAGAGCGCGATGGTGCACAGGCGCTGGCGCACGGGTGCCTCGCGCTCGGCGCGCGCGTACTCACGCGCGATCATCGACCAGTCGAAGACCGCGTTGTGCGCGACCAGGACGCGGTCGGCGAGCCGGGCGGAGAACTCCTCGGCGACCTCCGGGAAGAGAGGCGCCCCTTCGAGCATCTCGCTCGTCAGTCCGTGGATCCACACCGGGCCCGGGTCCCGCTCCGGATTGACCATCGTGTACCAGTGGTCCTCGACCTCGCCGCGCGCGTCCAGCCGGTAGACGGCGGCGGAGATTATCCGGTCGTCGCGGGCCAGTCCGGTGGTCTCCACGTCGACGACCGCGTATCCCTGCGGATACGCGGCCGGCCAGGAGGCTGGGGACGCTGCGGTCGTGAGGTCTTCGAGCATGGTCCCTGAGGATACGGGCCGCGACTGACACCTCCGCTGCCGACTTCCCGGAACACGGGCCTCCTGGGCCCCTTGCGGGGGCGCGCGCCGACGGCTCCCGCCACGGCCCCGCACGACCCCGGGTTGACGCCCGACCCGCCCCGACCCGACCGGCGGGTGCGGTCCCGGCCCCCGCCCCGGACCCGGACCCCGCCCCGGACCCGGGTCAGCGCCCGAGCAGCGCCTCCACCAGGGCCCGTACGGACGTGACGAACAGCCTCTCCGGGTCGACCGGCCGGGCCAGCGCCCGCGCGAGGTCCGGATCGTCCTCGGCGGTCCGGGCGTCCCGCAGGTCCTCCTCGGACGGGAGCTGCACGGGCGCGCGCTCGCGGTTGCGTTCGACGAGCACGAAGCCGACGACCTGGAACTGCACCGCGCGGACGACCTCGGCGGCCCGCGCCCCGCGCAACCCCGCCGCGTGCACCTCGCGCACCAGCGCCTGCCGCGCGGGCAGGAACATCCGCTCGGTCAGGCCGCGTTCGTGGACCATCGCGACGAGATGGGGGTGCTCGAGCAGCTCGCGGCGCAGCTCCCGGGCGACGGAGACGACGCGCAGGGCGGGTGTGCGCCCGGTGGGGCGGATCTCGCCGAGGTCGGCGACCGTGCGCTCGACGAGGGCGTCGAGGAGCGACTCCCGGTTGCCGACGTGCCAGTAGATCGAGGTGACCGCCGTGCCCAGCTCGGTGGCGAGCGCCCGCATCGTCAGGGCGTCCGGGCCGTACCGCTTCACCAGCCCCGCGGCGGCCTCCAGGACCTCGTCGCGGGTGAGTGCCGGTCTGCCCATGGTTCTCCCAGGTCCGTGCCCGCACGCGTATTTACCCTTCGCCGGCTCTGCTGTAACTCTGTTACAGGCATCGGTGACGGTCCATCAGAAATCTGCTGCTTCTCCGGTGAAGGGCGGTACGACATGGCACGAGTGAGGTACGGGGCACGGACCGAGGCGGAGATCGCCGCCTCGCGCGCCGCTGGTTCCAAGCTCCCCGACATCTGGTCCACCGGTGTGGTGGCCCTCTGGGAGAGCGACCCGGACGCGGTCGCGGCCGTCCTGCCGCCCCCGCTGAAGCCCACCGCGCGACCCCTGGTGCGGGTCAACATCAGCAAGGTCGATCTGGCCGGGTACCCGCTGGGCGCGGGCTCGTTCGCCGTCGCCGCCGCGCACGACGGCGTCGAGGGCTGGTACCCGCTGGTCATGCCGATGACCCACGAGCGGGCCCTGACGGGCGGCCGTGAGGTCTTCGGGGAGCCCAAGAAACTCGGCGAGGTGGCGGTCGAGCGCGACGGCCTCGTGGTGCGTGCCGTGCTCGCCCGGCACGGCATCGCCTTCGTCGAGGTGCGCGGCGCGGTGAGCGGCGCCCTGCCGCTGCCCGGACCCGTGCGGAAGACCGACTTCTACTTCAAGTTCCTTCCCGCCGTGGACGGTTCGGGCTTCGACGCCGACCCGGTCCTCGTGCACTGCGTACGCGACGAGAAGGTCCGCAAGCTGGAGCGCGTCACCGGGGACGTGGTCCTGCGCGAGTCGATGTACGACCCGGTCGCCGATCTCCCCGTACGACGGCTCCTGGAGATCACCATCGGCGAGAAGACCACCGACCAGAAGGGCCGGGTCGCCGAACGCGTCAGCGCCCAGGCCCTGTTGCCGTACATCCACCAGCGCTACGACGATCCCCGGCAGATCCTCGACGGGCCGCCGGAGGGGAGCGCCTGATGGAACTGCGCGAAGGGCAGGTGGCCGTCGTCACCGGCGCGGCGAGCGGCATCGGGCTCGCGATGGCGCGGCGGTTCGCGGCGGACGGTCTGAGGGTGGTCCTCGCCGACGTCGAGGAGGGTGCCCTGGAGAAGGCCGCGGGGGAGCTGCGCGAGGACGGCGCCGACGTGCACGCGCGCGTGGTGGACGTCGGGGAGCGCGCCGAGGTCCTCGCGCTCGCCGAGGACGTGTACGCCACGTACGGCGCGGTGCACGTCCTGTGCAACAACGCGGGCGTCGGCTCCGGCGCCGAGGGCCGGATGTGGGAGCACGACCCGAACGACTGGAAGTGGGCCTTCGCCGTCAACGTGTGGGGCGTCTTCCACGGCGTCCAGGCCTTCGTGCCCCGGATGATCGCCGGGGGCGAACCCGGTCACGTCGTCAACACCTCCTCCGGGGACGGCGGGATCGCCCCGCTGCCCACCGCCTCCGTCTACGCCGTCACCAAGGCGGCCGTGGTGACGATGACCGAGTCGCTGTACGCGCACCTGAAGGCCGAGCGGGCGCGCGTGGGCGCCTCCGTGCTCTTCCCCGGACCCCACATGCTCCGCACCGGCCTGTGGGAGTCGCACCGCAACCGGCCCTCGCGGTACGCGAAGGAGCGGCCGAGGAGGACGCCGTACCGCAGCCTCGCCCAGTGGGAGGCCGCCATGGAACAGGCGGGCCACGACGTCCGGTTCACCCCCGTCGAGGAGGTCGCCGACCTCGTCGCCGAGGGGATCCGCGCGGACCGCTTCTGGCTGCTGCCCGAGAGCGAGCACAGCGACCGGCAGATCCGTGCCCGGTCGCGGTCGATGCTCGACCGGGCCGATCCGTCGTACCTGGAGAGCTTCATCCTCGACTGAGGGGGCGTCGTGACCGAACAGGACCCGTATCTGATCATCTCCTCCGACTGCCACGCCGGACTCCCCACCGAGGAGTACCGGCCCTATCTGGACTCCCGGTTCCACCGCGACTTCGACGAGTTCCTCGCGGGCCAGGGCCGGCGCCGCGAGGAGATGAACCGCCTCGGCATCCGCAACGAGGCCTTCGCGGACAAGTGGTTCCAGGACAACGAGGAAGGCCTGCGCGGCGGTTGGGACACCGCGCAGCGCCTCAAGGAACTGGACGGCGACGGGGTCGCGGCCGAGGTCGTCTTCCCCGACGCGGACGCCGTGGACAGCCGGACCGCCGCGCCGTTCGGCGTGGGCCTCGGCCTCTCCGGCGACCAGGACCCGGAACTCGGCATGGCGGGCGCCCGGGCCCACAACCGCTGGCTCGCCGACTTCGTCTCCGAGCACCCCGAACGGCACTGCGGGGTGGCCCTGCTGCCGGTCACGGGCGAGACCGGACGGGTCGTCGCCGAGGTGTACCGCGCCAAGGAGTCGGGCCTCGGCGCGCTGATGATCCCCTCCATGTGGGTCGACAAGGAGCCCTACCACGACCGCCGTTACGACCCCGTGTGGGCGGCCGCCGCCGAGTGCTCCATGCCCGTGCTCACCCATTCCGGCGCGGCCCCGCGCCACGAGTACGGCGACCATCTGGGGATCTACGTCTCCGAGGTCACCTGGTGGCCCGCGCGCCCCCTGTGGTTCCTGCTCTGGTCGGGGGTCTTCGAGCGGCATCCCGGACTGCGGTTCGGCGTCGCGGAGTCGGGCTGCTGGTGGCTGCCCAACCTGCTGTGGTTCATGGACCGCCTCTACCTCGGCGCGCACGGCGGCAAGAAGCTGTCGCCCTTCGCCGAGCTGAAGCGGCCCCCGCACGAGTACCTGGACCGGCAGGTCTTCGTCTGCGCGACCAACACCAAACGCCGTGAACTCGCCCAGCGTTACGAGATCGGCGTCGACAACATCCTGTGGGGCAGCGACTTCCCGCACCCCGAGGGCACCTGGCCCGACACCCGTGCCTGGCTGGCGAGGACCTTCCACGACATCCCGGTCGCCGAGACGCGCCGCATGCTGGGCCTCGCGGCGGCCGAGGTCTTCGGATTCGACGTGGGCGAACTGGCCCCGCTCGCCCGGCGGATCGGCCCCACCCCGGCCGAACTGGGCCAGGCCGAGGACCAGCCGGCGGTCGAGGCGTCCTGGGCGCGCTCGCGCGAGGTGGGCCGGCACTGGCTGACGGACCACGACTTCCCCGTCCTGGGGGTGAACCCATGACCGCCGGGGACCGCGCGACCACCGAGGACCGCTACACCGTCATCTCCGCCGACTGCCACGCGGGCGCCGATCTCCTGGACTACAAGCCGTACCTGGAGCGGCGCCACCACGACGACTTCGACGCCTGGGCGGCCGGCTACGTCAACCCGTACGAGGACCTGCTCGCCGACACCGCCGACCGGAACTGGAACTCCGCGCGGCGCCTCGCCGAACTGGAGGAGGACGGCGTCGTCGCGGAGGTGGTCTTCCCGAACACCATCCCGCCGTTCTTCCCGTCGGCCTCCCTCATGGCACCGGCCCCGACGGCCCAGGAGTTCGAGTGGCGCTGGGCGGGCCTGCGGGCCCACAACCGGTGGCTCGCCGACTTCTGCGCGGCGGCACCGGGCCGGCGCGCGGGCGTCTTCCAGATCCTCCTGAACGACGTCGACGAGGCGGTCGAGGAGATCCGCCGGGCGGCGGGCGCCGGACTCACGGGCGGTCTGCTGCTGCCCGGCACGCCCCCCGGTTCGGGCCTGGCCGAGCTGTACTCGTCGGCGTACGACCCCATCTGGGCGGCCTGCGCCGAGCTGGGCGTCCCGGTGAACCACCACGCGGGCTCCGCCTCGCCGCCGCTCGGGGACGAACCGGCGGCCCGCGCGGTCTTCATGGTGGAGACGACCTGGTTCTCCCACCGGGCGCTGTGGCACCTGGTGTTCGGCGGCGCGTTCCGCCGGCACCCCGGACTGAGGCTGGTGCTGACCGAACAGGGCTCGGGCTGGATCCCCGGGGTGCTCGACATGCTGGACTACTACCACGGGCGGCTGGTCGCGGCGGCGGGCCGGGCGTCGACGGCCGAGTCGAAGTTCGGCGCGGGCCTGGCCGCGACCATGGGCGAGCGCCCTTCCCGGGTGTGGCGCGACAACTGCTTCGTCGGCGCCAGTTTCATGCGCCCCCACGAGGTGCCGCTGCGCGACCGCATCGGCCTGGACAAGATCATGTGGGGCAGCGACTACCCGCACGACGAAGGCACGCACCCCTACACCCGCGAGGGCCTGCGCATCGCCTACGCGGGCCTGCCCCGCGAGGAGATCGCGGCCATGGTCGGCGGCAACGCGGCCCGCGTCTACGGCTTCGACCTGGCGTACCTCGACGAGATCGCCGCGAAGGCCGGCCCCACGGTGGCCGAGATCGCCGAGCCGCTGGACGCCCCGCCCGCCGACGCGACCAGCCCGGTGTTCGCGAGAGGAGGCTCGGTGCGCGTGTGGTGAGCGCCGGGACGGGCCGCCGGGCGCCTCCGGAGGCCCGGGCTCCGGCGCCCCGCCCGGCGAGGTGCGGGGCCGGCGCCTCGCGGAACGCATGCCGTGGCCTGCCGTACGCGGCCGGAGCCCCGCTCGGAGCGGCGGATCGCGGGAGCGGGGCCGGGCGGGGGACGGCCCTTGGCGAGGATCACCAAGAAGCAAGCGCGTACCGGCGGTAATACTTGTCGGTAACAGCCCCTGTTCGCAGCCGACCGGCGCATCTACGGTTCACCCATGCCGAACCTGCCCGATGTCGTGCTCTGGTCGATACCCGCCTTCGTCCTGCTCGCCATGATCGAGATGGTGAGCGTCCGGATCCACCCGGACGACGATGCCGCCGGATACGAGACGAAGGACGCCGCGACGAGCGTCGGCATGGGACTCGGCAGCCTCTTCTTCGACTTCCTCTGGAAGATCCCGATCCTCGCGCTCTACACGGCGGTCTACGAACTGACCCCCCTGCGGGTGCCCGTCCTGTGGTGGACGATCCCGCTGATGCTGCTCGCGCAGGACTTCTTCTACTACTGGTCCCACCGCGGCCACCACGTGATCCGCCTCCTGTGGGCCTGCCACGTCGTGCACCACTCCAGCAGGAAGTTCAACCTCACCACCGCGCTGCGCCAGCCCTGGACCGGCTGGACGTCGTGGCCGTTCTACCTCCCGATGATCGCCCTCGGGGTGCACCCGGCCGCGCTCGCCTTCTGTTCCTCGGTGAACCTCGTCTACCAGTTCTGGATCCACACCGAGCGCATCGACAGGATGCCCCGCTGGTTCGAGTACGTCCTCAACACGCCCTCCCACCACCGCGTCCACCACGCCTCCCAGGGCGGCTACCTGGACCGCAACTTCGGCGGCATCCTCATCCTCTGGGACCGGATCTTCGGATCGTGGGCCGCCGAGACCGACCGGCCCGTCTACGGACTCACCAAGAACATCACCACGTACAACCCGCTGCGCGTCGCCACCCACGAGTACACCGCCATCGCCAGGGACGTGCGGGCCGCCGCCGACTGGCGCGAGCGCGCCGGGCGGATCCTGCGCGGGCCCGGCTGGCAGCCCGCCGCCCCGGCCGCCGAGCGTTCCCCGGCCGCGGTGACGGAGCCCGTCGCGTGAACCCGCGCCTCGCACGCGTCCTGACGGTCTGCTTCGCGCTGGCGGCGGCCGCCGACCTCGTCTCGCTGCTCGCCGGACTCGACCTCGGGCACCGGATCGCCAAGCCGCTCCTGATGCCGCTCCTCGCCGCGTACGCGGGCGCGCGCGGCGGACCCCGGCTGCTGGTGGCGGCCCTGCTCCTCGGCTGGGGCGGCGACCTCGCGCTCATGTCCGACGCCGACCCCGCCTTCCTCGTCGGCATGGCCTCCTTCGCGGCCGGGCACGTGTGCTACCTCGTGCTCTTCCGGAGAACGGCACGCGAGCGGAACGCCCGGCTCCTCGGTGCCTACGCCGCCGTTCTCGTCGCCCTGGTCGTCCTCCTGTGGCCCGGCCTCCCGGCCGGTCTGCGCGTCCCCGTCGCCGGCTACAGCCTGCTGCTGACCGCGATGGCGTACGGGGCCACGCGGCTCGGGCCCGTCGCGGCGCTCGGCGGCGCCCTGTTCATGCTCTCGGACTCCCTCCTCGCCACCGGGATCGCCGACTGGCCCCAGCTTCCGCAAGCGGACTTCTGGATCATGCTCACCTACGTCCTCGCCCAGTTCCTGCTGGTCAAAGGCGTACTCGGTCCCCTCGGCGCGCGACGCGTGTCCGGGGCGGCGTACGGTGAGATGCGCTCAACCACCCCCTGAGCGCATCTCACCGACGTACCGCACGAGAGGGACCCTCGCCATGCGCGCCACCACCATCCACGCCCCGTACGACATGCGCGTGGAGGACGTCCCCGAGCCCATGGTGCAGCTCCCCACCGACGCGATCGTGAAGGTGCTGCGCTCCTGCATCTGCGGCAGCGACCTGTGGGCGTACCGCGGCGAGGCGGCCCGGCAGGCGGGGCAGCGGATCGGGCACGAGTTCCTCGGCGTCGTCGAGGAGACGGGCTCCGCGGTGACCGGCGTCCGGCGCGGTGACCTGGTCGTGGCGCCGTTCATGTGGTCCGACGGCGTGTGCGAGTACTGCCGCGACGGACTCACCACGTCGTGCCTGCACGGCGGTTTCTGGGGCGCCGTCGGTTACGACGGCGGCCAGGGCGAGGCCGTGCGCGTGCCCTTCGCCGACGGCACCCTCGTGCGGCTGCCCAAGGAGGCGGCCTCCGACGACCACCTGCTGTCCGCGCTGCTGACCCTCTCCGACGTCCTCGGCACCGGCCACCACGCGGCCCTCGGCGCCGGCGTCGGCAAGGGCTCCACGGTCGCCGTCGTCGGCGACGGCGCCGTCGGCCTGTGCGCCGTGCTGGCCGCCAAGCGGCTCGGCGCCGACCGGATCATCGCGCTCGGCCGCCACGAGGCGCGCACGGACATCGCGCGTCGCTTCGGCGCCACGGACGTCGTCGCCGAGCGCGGCGAGGCGGCCGTCGAGGCCGTGCGCGAACTGACACGGGGCCGGGGCGCGCACTGCGTCGTCGAGGCGGTCGGCACCGAGCAGTCCATGAGCACGGCCGTGAACATCACCCGCGACGGCGGCGCCATCGGCTTCGTCGGGGTGCCCCACGGCAGCGGTACGGGCCTCGACCTGAGCGTCATGTTCGACCGCAACATCGCCCTGCGCGGGGGAGTCGCCCCGGTGCGCGCGTACATCCCCGAGCTGCTGCCGGACGTCCTCGACGGGACCGTCGACCCCTCGCCGGTCTTCGACATGACCATCGGACTGGAGAGCGTGCCCGAGGGCTACAAGGCGATGGACGAGCGGACCGCGCTGAAGGTCCTCGTCACCCACTGAGGCGGGCCCGGGACCGGGGACCGGACCGGGACCGAGGCCGAGATCAGGGCAGGGACCGGGACCGGATCAGGGTCGGGATCGGAAGCGGGTGCTGGGGTCCGCCGTCCGTCCGGCGGTTCACCACCGGATGGGCAGCGGCAGCGCCGTCAGCAGGCCCGAGACCGCGACCACCACGCCCAGCACCACGATCTCCGCCCGCGCGGGGGAGCCGGCGCCGAGCGAGTGGTCCCCCGCGCCGCGCAGCCGCAGTCGCGCCCGGAGTGCCAGGACGGCGACGACGGCCACGAGGAGCACCTTGGCGAGCAGGGCGCGCCCGTACGCCGTCGTCGTCAACTGGTCCAGGACCGTGCCGGGCGGCATCCGGCGCAGCCCGCTCCAGACACCCGACGCGGTGACCGCCACGAACAGGACGGCCGCCACGCGCGCGTAGAGACCGAGCAGCGCGGCACCCGCCGACGGGCCCCCGGCCACCCCCGGCCCGGGGCCCCCGCCCCCGACGGCCCGCCACCGGCGCAGCAGCCGCAGGACGTGCAGCAGACCCCCCGCCCACAGCGCCGCGCACGTCACATGAACGAGCGTCAGCGCCGTACCGAGCGGCGCTCCCTGCTCGGTGGCCGGATGCGCGCGCAGCGCCTCCGCCAGTGCCACCGCGGCCAGCGGCCACACCTGGGCGTCGGGCCGGCCCGAACGGGCGCAGAACCAGGCCACCGCGAACGCGTTGACCTCCAGGAGCGCCAGCCTCCCGTCCCGGATCCGGTAGAGGCCGCCGACGTCCATGTCGGAGAGGCGGTGCGGCAGCAGATTTCCGGTCGCCACGACGGAGGCCAGCCCCAGCGCGACGACGAACCCGGCGGCGGCCGCGTACACCGCCCAGCCGCGTGGCGCCGGGACCCGCGGCGCGCCGGGCACCCGCCGGGCCAGCCGGGCCGCGAACAGTTCTCCCGCGGGGACGCAGAGCGCCGCGAACAGGACCGCCCGCAGCAGGGCGACCCCACCGGTGCCGGGCGCCGCGGCCTCTCCCGTGTCCGCGAGCGCCGCGCGCGGGCCGAGCAGCGGGATCAGGGCCGCTACGGTCACCAGAAAGAGCACGGCGAGGGCCCGGCGGGCGGCCCCTCGCGACTCCGCCCCGCCCGCGTCCGCCGTCTCGCCCATCGATCGTGTCAACGCCACCCCACGGTCCTCGCCACCGTCCCGGATCGGGACAAGTCACCGTAGCCCGTGCGGCGTTCGGGAACGAGGGGTCCGGCCACGACGAGGCCCCGGCCGCCGCGGGGGCGGGCCGGGGCCGTGGAGTTCCGGCAGGTGCTACTTGACCGCCCGCAGGGCGTCGACGATGCCGAACCCGTAGAAGCCGTTGACGTGCTTGCCGCCGGCGCAGGTCGCGTCGACGACGCCGTCGCCGTTCCCGTCGTACGGTTCCGCCGGGCAACCCGGGTTGTCCGCCTGGGCCTTGAGGAGGATCTGGAGCTGGGCGGGCGTCGCCCAGGAGTACTTGGACTTCAGCAGCGCGGCCACACCGGCGACGTGCGGTGTCGCCATCGACGTGCCCTGGAGGTAGCCGTACGTGTTGTTCGGCAGCGTGGAGAGGATGCGGCCGTTCTGTGACGGCGTGTCAGGGATCTGGTACCGGTCGCCGCCGGGCGCCGCGACGTCGACGACTCCCTTGCCGTAGCTGGAGAAGTACGACTTGGCGCCCTTCACGCCGGTCGAGGCGACCGTGACGACACCGGGCAACTGGGTGGGGATGTCATAGCACTTGTGCGGGTCGACAGTCCGCGTCGTCGCGGTCGAGTCGTCCGGGCTGGAGTCGTCGGTCAGCGCGTCCGCGTCGAGGTCGTCGTTGGAGTTGCCCGCCGCGGCGACGTTCAGGGTGCCCTTCTTCTGGGCGTACAGCTGGGCCCGGTTCACCGCGTCGACGATGGCCTTCTGGTCCGGGTCGTCGAGGCAGTTGTACAGCCACGGGTCCACGTAGTAGCTGTTGTTGGTTATCTCGACGCCGTGGTCGGCGGCGAACACGAAGGCGCACACGACGCTCTCCGGGAAGAACAGCTGGGTGGAGTCGGGCTCGGCCACGGTGATGCCGGAGACCTTCACGCCGGGCGCGACACCCGCGACGCCGACCCCGTTGCGGGCCGCCGCGATCTCGCCCGCGACATGGGTGCCGTGGTAGTGGTCGGCGTCCGCCGGGCGCCAGGAGCCGAAGGTCGTGTCCGGCTTGCCGCCCACGCAGTTCGCGGACTGCGAGGGGGAGAAGTTCGGCGCGATGTCCGGGTGGGTGTCGTCGACGCCGACGTCGATCACGGCGACGGTGACCTTCTTGCTGCCCGGGTTGATCGCGGCGGCCTTGTCGGCGCCTATCGCGCGCAGGTCCCACTGGTCCGCTTCGAGGGGTTCCTCGCCCGGGCCCGCCGTCCTCGCGACCGCGGCCGCGTCCGCGGCGGACATCACCTGCGCCGCGCCCTCGTCCGTCGTCGCCGCGGGGGCCAGCGGAGAGGTGCGGGTGGCGCCGGCCGACTGCACCCCGCGCGCCGCCCGGATCTGCCGGCCGAAGTCCGGGTTCGCGGAGTGGACGACGATCACGCCGATCTGCTCGTACGCGATGACGACGCTGCCGCCGGCCGCGCCGATCGCCTTCTTCACCGACTCGATCGTGCGGTGGTCCGCCTTGGTGTTGACCACGTAGGAGAGGTTCGGCCCGTCCGCGGTCGTCGCGGCGGGCGCGGTGACCGGTGCGGCCGACGCGACACCCGGCAGGAAGCCGAGTGAGGCGGTGAGCGACAGAACGACCGGCACGGCGAGGGCGAGACGGCGTCTCGAACGCAGATGAGCCATGGGATCTCCACTTCATCCGGGAAAAGGAGCTGCCCGAACACGGGTGGTGCTCGGGCAGGTACATGACGGAATGGTGCAGGCCGAAGCTATCCTCCCGCCGACCGGGCCAGCAATGATTTACGGCGACGACTTCCGAAAGAAGTCAGGGGAGTTGAACCGGTCCACGCGTGGCGCCGTGACCTTGAGCGGGGAGCCCGTGGACGATCGAGCCCCCTGTCCGATCACGGAAAGGCGCCGTGCTGTCGCGGCCCGTTACGTGATCTGTATCACTGTGAGGTCGAAGTCGCATGTCCGTATCCGATCCGTCCCCGCCCGCGAACGCCGATGCCTCCCCGCCCGGGGACGCCGACCCGTCCGCGAACGCCGACCCGTCCCCGTCCACCGTCGCAACCGCACCCGCAACGCGAGGAGACACCGTGGCCACCGACGCACCACCACCCTCGAAAACCGAAACGCAGCTTCCGTCCACCCAGCAGTTCGTCGAGATGCAGGAGAGCGCCGAGTTCGGTGAGCTCCGCCGCTCCCACCGCTCCTTCGCCTTTCCGCTGACCGTCGGCTTCATCGCCTGGTACCTGCTGTACGTGCTGCTCTCGAACTACGCGGGCGACTTCATGGGCCACAAGCTGTTCGGCAACATCAACGTCGCCCTGGTGCTCGGCCTCGCCCAGTTCCTCACCACGTTCCTCATCGCCTGGTGGTACTCGCGGCACGCCGCCACCCGGCTCGACCCCAAGGCCGAGGCCATCAAGTCCCGGATGGAGGGCGGCGCATGAGCTCCGTACAGACGACCGCGCACACGACCCTGCTGGCCGCGGGCGAGGCGAGCGAGCACCGTCCGCTGATCATCACCCTCTTCGCGGTGTTCGTCGCCGCCACCCTCGTCATCACCGTCTGGGCCGGCCGCCAGACCAAGGACACCGCCGACTTCTACGCGGGCGGCCGCCAGTTCACCGGATTCCAGAACGGCCTCGCCGTCTCCGGCGACTACATGTCCGCCGCGTCCTTCCTCGGCATCGCCGGCGCGATCGCCCTCTTCGGCTACGACGGCTTCCTCTACTCCATCGGCTTCCTGGTCGCCTGGCTGGTGGCCCTGCTCCTGGTCGCCGAACCGCTGCGCAACTCCGGCCGCTACACGATGGGCGACGTCCTCGCGTACCGCATGCGCCAGCGCCCGGTCCGTACCGCCGCGGGCACCTCCACCATCGTCGTGTCGATCTTCTACCTGCTGGCCCAGATGGCGGGCGCGGGCGTCCTCGTCTCGCTGCTGCTCGGCATCACCAGCGACGCCGGCAAGGTCGGCATCGTCGCCCTCGTCGGCGTCCTGATGATCTTCTACGTCACCATCGGCGGCATGAAGGGCACCACCTGGGTGCAGATGGTCAAGGCCGTCCTGCTCATCGCGGGCGCCCTCCTGCTCACCTTCCTGGTGCTGCTGAAGTTCGACTTCAACATCTCCGACCTGCTCGGCAAGGCGGCCGAGAACAGCGGCAAGGGCTCCCCGTTCCTGGAGCCGGGCCTGAAGTACGGCGCCACGTCCACCACCAAGCTGGACTTCATCTCCCTCGGCATGGCGCTGGTCCTCGGCACCGCGGGCCTCCCGCACATCCTGATCCGCTTCTACACCGTGCCCACCGCCAAGACCGCCCGGAAGTCCGTCAACTGGGCGATCGGCCTCATCGGCGCCTTCTACCTGATGACCCTCGCCCTCGGCTTCGGCGCCGCCGCGCTGATCAAGCCCGACGAGATCATCGCCTCCAACAAGGCGGGCAACACGGCCGCCCCCCTGCTCGCCCTGCACCTCGGCGGCGTCGACTCCAGCTGGGGCGCGATCCTGCTCGCCACCATCTCCGCCGTCGCCTTCGCCACGATCCTCGCGGTCGTCGCGGGACTGACGCTCGCCTCGTCCTCCTCCTTCGCGCACGACATCTACGCCAACGTGATCAAGAGGGGCCAGGCCACGGAGAAGCAGGAGATGAGGGCGGCCCGCTACGCGACCGTCGGCATCGGCGCCGTGTCCATCCTGCTGGGCGCCCTCGCCCGTGACCTCAACGTCGCCGGTCTGGTCGCGCTCGCCTTCGCGGTCGCCGCCTCCGCCAACCTGCCGACGATCCTCTACAGCCTGTTCTGGAAGAAGTTCACCACCCGGGGCGCGCTCTGGTCGATCTACGGCGGTCTGGTCTCGGCGGTCGGCCTGGTGCTGTTCTCCCCGGTGGTCTCCGGAAAGCCCACCTCGATGTTCCCGGACGTCGACTTCCACTGGTTCCCGCTGGAGAACCCCGGCCTCATCTCCATCCCGGTCGGCTTCCTGCTGGGCTGGCTCGGCACCTTCCTGTCCAAGGAGGAGCCGGACGCCGGCAAGTACGCCGAGCTGGAGGTCCGCTCCCTGACGGGCACCGGAGCGCACTGAGGCACCGGCGTCGCGTGGGCCCGTCGGGGGACACCGGTGGATCACCACTGGTAGGTCCCTACGACGGGCCCGCGCCGCGTCTCGTGGGATCGGGCCCTGTCGTCGTCGGTCCCGTCACGTAGGCTCGCAGGTGACCGGAAAATGTGATCGGCATCGAGGGAGGGGGCCCACGTGCTCATCGACACCTACGGCCGGGTGGCCACCGACCTACGCGTTTCTCTGACGGACCGGTGCAACCTCCGCTGCACGTACTGCATGCCCGAAGAGGGCCTGCAGTGGCTGGCCAAGCCCGACCTGCTCACGGACGACGAGATCGTCCGCCTGATAGGGATCGCGGTCACCCACCTCGGCATCGAAGAGGTCCGCTTCACCGGCGGCGAGCCGC
Source organism: Streptomyces sp. NPDC002580 (assembly GCF_042889485.1). Classification (NCBI taxonomy): domain Bacteria; kingdom Bacillati; phylum Actinomycetota; class Actinomycetes; order Kitasatosporales; family Streptomycetaceae; genus Streptomyces; species Streptomyces sp. NPDC002580. The sequence goes on from NZ_JBIAQZ010000001.1 coordinate 1,455,631, forward strand.
TGCTGCGCCCCGGCCTCGTGGGCATCGTCGAGCGGGTCGCCGCCCTCGCTCCCCGCCCCCGGATGTCCCTGACGACGAACGGCATCGGCCTCAGGCGCACCGCGACCGCCCTGAAGGCCGCGGGCCTGGACCGGGTCAACGTCTCGCTGGACACCCTGCGCCCCGACGTCTTCAAGACCCTCACCCGCCGCGACCGGCACAAGGACGTCGTCGAAGGACTCGAAGCCGCCCGCGACGCCGGCCTGACCCCCGTCAAGGTGAACTCGGTCCTCATGCCGGGCCTGAACGCCGACGAGGCCCCGGACCTGCTGGCCTGGGCCATGGAGCACGACTACGAACTCCGCTTCATCGAGCAGATGCCCCTGGACGCCCAGCACGGCTGGAAGCGTGACGGCATGGTCACCGCCGCGGACATCCTGACCTCGCTGCGCACCCGCTTCGACCTCACCGACGAGGGCGCGGACGAGCGGGGTTCCGCACCCGCCGAGCGCTGGACCGTCGACGGCGGACCCCATCGCGTCGGCGTGATCGCCTCGGTCACCCGCCCGTTCTGCGCGGCCTGCGACCGGACCCGGCTCACCGCCGACGGACAGGTGCGCACCTGTCTCTTCGCCACCGAGGAGACCGATCTGCGGGCCGCGCTGCGCTCGACCGCCCCCGACGAGGAGATCGCCCGCATGTGGCGGGTCGCGATGTGGGGCAAGAAGGCGGGGGCGGGCCTCGACGACCCGTCGTTCGTGCAGCCGGACCGTCCGATGTCGGCGATCGGCGGCTGAGGCGGTCCCTCGGCACCGACGGCCGACGAGCGGCCCCGCCGCGCTCCAGGCCTTGCCGCGCTCTACTCCTCGCCGCGTCGCGCCGGCTCTGCGCCGTCCCACTCGCCGAGCGGCACCACGTCCTTGAGGAACCCGCGCACGCCGAGGAACTGCGACAGGTGCTCGCGGTGCTCCTCGCAGGCCAGCCAGGTCTTCCTGCGCTCGGGCGTGTGCAGCTTCGGGTTGTTCCAGGCGAGCACCCACACGGCGTCCGCGCGACAGGCCTTGGCCGAGCAGACGGGGGAGTCGGGACCGGAGCCGGGAGCGTTCAGAATCACCCTGCCGACCCTAGCCGAGGCCTCGCGGCACGCGTCCGTCACGGTCGGCCGACGGCTTGTGGGAAGCTCCGAAAAAGGCGACGCCGAGCAGCCACGGGGGGAGCTGCCCGGCGTCGGTCCGTCGCTCCGACGGGGGATGCGGAGCGCGTACGAAGTATGTCACGGGTAACCTGCCGCCCGGCACTGGAACAACATGATTGATCTGAGCTTTTCTTGAGCTTGGGACGCCACCGCATTCCGTCCTCGGAGGATCCTCCGAGGACGGTACGGGCCGGTTCCCGCAAGGCATCGGAGGGGTTCCGGGAGTGGATCGGACCCCGGGCCGGCGCCTCAGCCCAGGTCGTGCGGCTCGGCCCGCGGCGGAGCTCCGGGGGCGTCCGCGGCCTCCGGGGGAACGGTCTCCTCGGAGCCGTCCCGCCGGGGCGGTGTGATCATCGGACGCGACGGAGCGGTGACGAACGTGGAGGGCAGCGAGGGCGCGTTCTCGCGGCCCGCGTTGGCGATGACCACGGCGATGTACGGCAGGGCGATACCGAGCACCAGCGCCACGAGCGCGACGTGGCGTTCGACGTTCCAGAGGGTGGCCGCCAGGATCACGGACACCGTACGGACGGACATCGAGATGATGTAACGGCGTTGCCTGCCGCGGACGTCGTCGTCCAGCGACTGTCTGGCCCCGGTGATCCGGAAGACCTGGACGTTGCTCTGCTTCCTGATCACGCTCCACCACCTGCCTGCGTCGGACGCTCCCCGGTCCGCACCCGGTACGAACCCGTCGAGGAAGGGGGCCCGACCGGCATCCACGTTACGCCGAGCCCGCGCCGCCTTCGAGGCCGGGGCACGTTCCGGTCGGCCGTACGCGCCGCGCCGTAGCGCGTACGGCTCCGCCCGGCGTGCGCCGTACGGCGCACGGCAAGAAACTGACGGTACCGCTCGCGGAAGCGGTACTAGGAGGCGGACATGGGCTGGTTGTGGGCGATCATCGTCGGGTTCGTGCTGGGCCTGATCGCCAAGGCGATCATTCCCGGCAAGCAGCACAGCCCGCTCTGGCTGACCACCATCTTCGGCATCCTCGGGGCGATCGTCGGCAACGCGATCGCCCGGGGCATCGGCATCGCCGAGACGAGGGGCATCGACTGGGGCCGGCACGCGCTGCAACTGGCCGCCGCGATCGTCCTCGTCTTCCTCGGCGACATGCTCTACATGGCCCTGCGGGGCGACAGGGCGAGGACCTGAGGCCCCAGGCGCGAGGACCGGCGGTCCCGGACCGCGGTCCCGGACAGGCGGCCGGATGGCCGGGCGCTGCCTTTGGGGCCACGGCGCCCGGGCGGACGGGCGCACCGGCCCCGGAGGTACGACGAAGGGGGCGGGCCCCGTCAGGGAACCGCCCCCTTCGTGCGCGCTCAGGCGCTCAGGCTCAGGCGCCGGTGACCTCGACCGCGGCCAGGCTCTTCTTGCCCCGGCGCAGCACCAGCCAGCGACCGTGCAGCAGGTCTTCCGCGGCGGGGACCGCGTCCTCGGCGGCGACCTTCACGTTGTTCACGTACGCCCCGCCCTCCTTGACCGTGCGGCGCGCGGCGGACTTGCTGGCGACCAGGCCGACCTCCGCCAAGAGGTCCACGACGAGACCCGCTTCGGCGACCTTGATGTGCGGCACCTCGGACAGGGCGGCGGCGAGCGTCCGCTCGTCGAGGTCGGTCAGCTCGCCCTGCCCGAAGAGGGCCTTGGACGCGGCGATCACGGCGGCCGTCTGGTCGGCGCCGTGCACCAGCGTCGTCAGCTCCTCGGCCAGCGCGCGCTGGGCGGCCCGGGCCTGCGGCCGCTCCTCGGTCTGCTTCTCCAGCTCCTCGAGCTCCTCCGGGGACCGGAAGGACAGGATGCGCGTGTACGTCGAGATGTCCCGGTCGTCCACGTTCAGCCAGAACTGGTAGAAGGCGTACGGCGTCGTCATCTCGGGGTCGAGCCAGATGGCGCCGCCCTCGGTCTTGCCGAACTTGGTGCCGTCCGCCTTGACCATCAGCGGCGTCGCCAGCGCGTGGACGTGGGCGTCCGGCTCCAGGCGGTGGATCAGGTCCAGGCCCGCCGTGAGGTTGCCCCACTGGTCGCTGCCGCCCTGCTGCAACGTGCAGCCGTGGCGTCGGTACAGCTCCAGGAAGTCCATGCCCTGCAGAAGCTGGTAGCTGAACTCCGTGTAGCTGATGCCCTCCTCGGACTCCAGGCGCCGGGCCACCGAGTCCTTCGTCAGCATCTTGTTGACGCGGAAGTGCTTGCCGATGTCCCGCAGGAACTCGATGGCCGACAGACCGGACGTCCAGTCCAGGTTGTTCACCATGACCGCGGCGTTCTCGCCCTCGAAGGACAGGAACGGCTCGATCTGCGAGCGCAGGCGCAGCACCCAGTTCGCGACCGTCTCCGGGTCGTTCAGGGTGCGCTCGGCCGTCGGGCGCGGGTCGCCGATCTGGCCCGTCGCCCCGCCGACCAGGGCGAGCGGCCGCAGCCCCGCCCGCTGGAGCCGGCGCATGGTGAGCACCTGCACCAGGTGGCCGACGTGGAGGCTGGCCGCGGTCGGGTCGAAGCCGCAATAGAACGTGACGGGACCGTCCGCGAGCGCCTTGCGCAGTGCATCTTCGTCAGTGGACAGGGAGAACAGTCCCCGCCACTTCAGCTCGTCGACGATGTCCGTCACGGTTCTCGTATCTCCTCGGGTGTCGCTCGTCGCGTGGTCTCGTGAATCAGGTACGAGGTTATACGCCCTGGCTGACAGAGCTCATATTGAAGTCCGGCACCCGCAGGGCGGGCATCGCGGCCCGGGTGAACCAGTCGCTCCACTCCCGGGGCAGCGTCTTCTCCGTGCGCCCCGCCTCCGTGGCCCGTCCCAGCAGACCCACCGGCGACTCGTTGAACCGGAAGTTGTTCACCTCGCCCACGACCTGTCCGTCCTCCACGAGGTAGACACCGTCCCGGGTGAGCCCGGTCAGCAGCAGCGTCGCCGGGTCGACCTCGCGGATGTACCAGAGGCAGGTCAGCAGCAGACCGCGCCGGGTGGCCGCGACCATCTCCTCCAGGGAGCGGTCGTCGCCGCCGTCCAGGACGAGGTTCCCGATCGAGGGGGTCACCGGCAGCCCGGTCAGCTCGGCGCTGTGCCGGGTCGTGGACAGATGCCGCAGCTCGCCCTCGTGGATCCAGTCGGTGGCCCCGAGCGGCAGCCCGTTGTCGAACACGGAGGCGTCGTCGCCCGAGGAGTGCGCGAGCACGAAGGGGGCGGATTCGAGGCCCGGTTCGTTCGGGTCGCTGCGGAGCGTCAGCGGCAGCTCGGTGAGCCGCTCGCCGATCCGTGTGCCGCCGCCGGGCTTGCTGAAGACGGTCCGGCCCTCGGCCGCGTCGCGGGCCGCGGCCGACCACATCTGGTAGATCAGCAGGTCCGCGACGGCGGTCGGCGGCAGCAGCGTCTCGTAGCGCCCGGCGGGCAGGTCGATCCGCCGTTCGGCCCAGCCGAGCCGTACGGCCAGCTCCGCGTCCATCGCCGCCGGGTCGACGTCCTTGAAGTCCCGGGTCGAGGTTCCCGCCCACGCCGAACGCGTACGGTCCGGGGACTTGGCGTTGAGCTCCAGCGTGCCGTTCGGCTGGTCGTGCCGCAGCCGCAGGCCCGTCGAGGTACCGAGATAGCTGGACACCAGCTCGTGATTGGCGAAGCCGTACAGCTCACGGCCGCCCGCCCGGGCGCGGGCGAACGACTCGCCCAGCGCCGGCGCGAAGTCGGCGAAGACCGTGGAGGAGGTCTCGGCGGGCGCCTCCGTGAACTCGGGGGACTGCGGTACGCCCGTGACCAGCGGCCGGCCGTCCTCGGCGGGCCCGGCGCCGCGCGCCGCGGCCTCGGCCGCCCGCACCAGGGACTCCAGTTCGTCGGCCGTCACGGCCGAGCGCGAGACCACGCCGGACGCGGTGCCCTCGCGCCCGTCGACGGTGGCGATCACGGTGAGCGTGCGCCCGCGCGTGACCCCGTTCGTGGTGAGCGCGTTGCCCGCCCAGCGCAGGTTGGCGGTGGACTCCTCGTCGGCGATCACCACACAGCCGTCCGCGCGGGACAGTTCGAGGGCGCGCTCGACGACCTCGTGGGGCTTGCTCTGCCTGCTGGCGCGAGCGCTCATCGACCGGCCTCCTGCGTCGTGTTCAGAATGTTGACACCCTTGAAGAGGGCGGACGGGCAGCCGTGCGAGACCGCCGCGACCTGGCCCGGCTGGGCCTTGCCGCAGTTGAAGGCGCCGCCGAGGACGTACGTCTGCGGGCCGCCGACCGCGGCCATCGACCCCCAGAAGTCGGTGGTCGTCGCCTGGTACGCGACATCGCGCAGCTGACCCGCGATCCGGCCGTTCTCGATCTTGAAGAAGCGCTGACCCGTGAACTGGAAGTTGTAGCGCTGCATGTCGATGGACCAGGACCGGTCGCCCACGACGTAGACGCCGCGGTCGACGCCCCCGATCAGGTCCTCGGTGGTCAGCCCGCCGGGGTCCGGCGCGAGGGACACGTTGGCCATGCGCTGCACGGGCACGTGCCCGGGGGAGTCGGCGTACGCGCAGCCGTTGGACCGCTCGAAGCCGGTCAGCCTCGCGATCCGCCGGTCCAGCTGGTAGCCGACGAGCGTGCCGTTGCGCACCAGGTCCCAGGACTGGCCCGCGACGCCCTCGTCGTCGTAGCCGATGGTCGCCAGACCGTGCTCGGCGGTGCGGTCACCGGTGACGTTCATCAGCTCGGAGCCGTACCGGAGCTTGCCGAGCTGGTCGAAGGTGGCGAAGGACGTCCCGGCGTACGCGGCCTCGTAACCCAGCGCGCGGTCCAGTTCGGTGGCGTGCCCGATGGACTCGTGGATGGTCAGCCACAGGTTGGACGGGTCGACGACCAGGTCGTACACCCCGGCCTCGACGCTCGGCGCCCGCATCTTCTCCGCGAGCAGCTCCGGAATCCGCTCCAGCTCGGAGTCCCAGTCCCAGCCGGTGCCCCGCAGGTACTCCCAGCCGCGCCCGGCCGGCGGCGCGATCGTCCGCATCGAGTCGAACTCTCCGCTGGACTCGTCGACGGCGACCGCCGTGAGCTGCGGGTGCAGCCGCACCCGCTGCTGCGTGGTCACCGTCCCGGCGGTGTCGGCATAGAACTTGTTCTCGTGCACGGTCAGCAGGGACGCGTCGACATGACTGACGCCGTCGGCCGCCAGCAGCCGCGCGCTCCAGTCCGCGAGCAGCCCCGCCTTCTCCTCGTCCGGCACGGAGAAGGGATCGATCTCGTACGAGGAGACCCACGTCTTCTCGGAGTGCACCGGCTCCCGCGCCAGCTCCACCCGCTCGTCGGACCCCGCCGCCTTGATCACCTGGGCCGACAGCTTGGCCATCGCCACGGCCTGGGAGGCGACCTTCGCGGCCGCGTCCATCGTCAGGTCGACGCCCGAGGCGAACCCCCAGGTCCCGCCGTGCACGACCCGTACCGCGTACCCCAGGTCCGTGGTGTCCGACGATCCGGCCGGCTTGGCGTCGCGCAGCCGCCAGGACGCGCTGCGCACCCGCTCGAACCGGAAGTCCGCGTGATCGGCGCCCAAGGCCCGCGCCCGCGCGAGCGCGGCGTCGGCGAGTGCGCGCAGCGGTAGCGCCGTGAAGGCTTCGTCGATGGAATGAGGCACCGAGGTCTCCCTGCTGTTGTGGCCCGTCGGTCCGATCATGTCGCGCGGGCGGGCCCGGCGGCCACGCCTTTGCCGTCACCGGGCGCGTCTTTCGGCCGTGCCGCCCCGGCTTTCTGTAGGGACCCGACAGTCGGTGCCCGAACCCACTGTCGGTGCCCGATTCTCTGAGAGGCCCGCCGGACCGATAGGTTTTCGGGGAAGGCGCCTGTATTGCAGGGGTTTCAGTCAGCTATCGAAAGGGTGATCCGTTGAGCCGCTCGGTTCTCGTCACCGGAGGCAACCGGGGCATCGGCCTCGCCATCGCCCGAGCATTCGCCGACGCAGGCGACAAGGTCGCGATCACGTACCGGTCCGGTGAGCCGCCGGCCGGCTTCTTCGCGGTCAAGTGCGACATCACCGACACCGAGCAGGTGGAGCAGGCCTACAAGGAGATCGAGGCCCAGCACGGCCCGGTCGAGGTCCTCGTCGCCAACGCCGGCGTCACCAAGGACCAGCTCCTGATGCGCATGTCCGAGGAGGACTTCACCTCGGTCATCGACACCAACCTCACCGGCGCCTTCCGCGTCGTCAAGCGCGCCAACCGCGGCATGCTGCGGGCCAAGAAGGGCCGCGTCGTACTGATCTCGTCGGTCGTCGGGCTGCTCGGCTCGGCGGGCCAGGCGAACTACGCCGCGTCCAAGGCCGCCCTTGTCGGCTTCGCGCGATCGCTCGCCCGCGAACTCGGCTCGCGCAACATCACGTTCAACGTCGTCGCGCCCGGCTTCGTCGACACCGACATGACGCAGGCGCTCACCGACGAGCAGCGCGCGAACATCGTGTCGCAGGTGCCGCTGGGCCGCTACGCGCAGCCCGAGGAGATCGCCGCGACGGTGCGGTTCCTCGCCTCGGACGACGCCTCGTACATCACTGGAGCCGTCATCCCGGTTGACGGCGGACTGGGAATGGGTCACTGATCACCATGAGCGGAATTCTCGAAGGCAAGCGCATCCTGATCACCGGTGTGCTGACGGAGGCCTCGATCGCCTTCCACACGGCCCGGCTGGCCCAGGAGCAGGGTGCCGAGATCATCCTGACCGCGTTCCCGCGGCCCACGCTGACCGAGCGCATCGCCAAGAAGCTGCCGAAGCCCGCCAAGGTCATCGAGCTCGACGTCACCAACGACGAGCACCTGGCCCGCCTCGCCGACGTCGTCGGCGAGGAGCTGGGCGGCCTCGACGGTGTCGTGCACTCCATCGGCTTCGCGCCGCAGGACGCGCTCGGCGGCAACTTCCTGAACACGCCGTTCGAGTCGGTCGCCACGGCCATGCACGTCTCGGCGTTCTCCCTGAAGTCGCTGACCATGGCCTGCCTGCCGCTGATGCAGAACGGCGGCTCCGTCGTCGGTCTCACCTTCGACGCCTCGTTCGCCTGGCCGCAGTACGACTGGATGGGCCCGGCCAAGGCCGCCCTGGAGGCGACCAGCCGCTACATGGCGCGTGACCTGGGCAAGCAGAACATCCGCTGCAACCTGGTCTCGGCGGGTCCGCTCGGCTCCATGGCCGCCAAGTCCATCCCGGGCTTCAGCGACCTGGCCGCCGTCTGGGACAGCCGCTCTCCGCTGGAGTGGGACCTCAAGGACCCGGAGCCGGCGGGCAAGGGCGTCGTCGCCCTGCTGAGCGACTGGTTCCCGAAGACCACCGGCGAGATCGTCCACGTGGACGGCGGTCTGCACGCCATCGGCGCGTAACCGCTCACGCGGCACCGACGCCCCGTCCCCCGCGGCACGCGGGAGGCGGGGCGTCGCCCGTTCGGCCCATTCGGCCGGGCGGCCGGGACCCCCTGACCCGCAGGCTGGAGGAACGCACCGCCCCGCAGCCGTACGGCCGAGGAGGTCCCCTTGTGCGCCTGTCCCGCCGCTTTGCCCCGGTGCTCGCCGCTGTCGCTCTGGTGATGGCCGTCCCGTCCGACGCGATACCCCACTCGCGCGTGGAGGGCGCGAACGGGGACTCCCGGCAGGTCGACGCGCCCCAGCCGTTCGGCGCCTCCTGCCGGACCACCGTCACCGGCTCCCATGTCGTCGCGTACTGCCACAACCCGTATGTGGGCACCGACCACGTCTCGCTGCACATCGAGTGCGCCCGCTGGTGGGACATCGACACCGACGGCGCCCCGGTCGACGTGGAACCCGCGATGACCGTGCGGCTGACCGGCCGGTGCTGGAAGGAGATCCGCGCGGTCTGGATCACCCACGGCACCTGAGGTCGGGCCCCCGCGGTGGACGACGGTCACCGGCGGGGGCGCCGACGCCCGCTCACCGTCCCGTCGCCGGACCGCGTCCGCGCACCCGCCCCTGACCGCTCTCCCGCTCCGGCAGGCACTGGAACGGATAGCTCGCGGCCTCCGCGGCGGCGGCCTCCGTGTCGCCCGTCCGGATCGCGTCGACCAGCCGGGCGTGGTCCATGTACGTCTCCGGCGTCAGCTCCTCGCCCACGTCCTCGCGCAGCCAGTCGCGCAGCACCTCGCCCAGATCCGCGTACATCGCCGTCATGACGTCGTTGCGGGACGCCGCCACCACCGCCATGTGGAAGGTCGCGTCGGCCGTCACGAAAGCCTCCGCGTCGCCCGACTCCCAGGCCTCCTCCCGGCGTACGAGGAGCGTGTCCAACTGCTTGAGATCGCGCTCGGTGCGCCGCTCGGCGGCCAGCCCGGCGGCGCTCGACTCCAGCGCGGACCGGAGTTCGGCGATGTGCCGGGGATCGGCGTCCGCGAACCGGCGGTGCATCACGCCCGCCAGCTCACTGGTCGCCACGACATAGGTGCCGGAACCCTGCCGGATGTCCAGCAGCCCGTTGTGGGCGAGCGCCCGGACCGCCTCGCGCACCGTGTTGCGGGCGACGCCGAGCTGATCGACGAGTTCCGGTTCGGTGGGGATGCGGGAGCCCACCGGCCACTCTCCCGAGGTGATCTGGGTCCGCAGCTCGGCGATGACCTGCTCGGACAGCGCCGAACGGCGGGGATGGCTCAGTGGCATGACGGTCCTTCGTACGGGCCCGGGTGAGGTCGTTCGCGCGGGGCCGGAGGCTCCGGAGATTAACGCAGCGGGAGTGGACAGCCAATCATCCCATGATTCTATGATGGGTGGCATGGCCAGCGAGGAGACCCGGACGAAGCCGTCCCCAGCGATACGCCGCTCCACCGAGAGCACGACCCCCCTGATCCCTGCCGCGAGCGCGTGGACGAAACGTCTCGTGGTCGTCGGCATCGTCCTCACCGCGCTCAATCTGCGTCCGGCCATCACCAGCCTCGGCGCCCTTCTCGAAGAGGTGCGCGACGGGCTCGGCATGAGCGGCAGCGTCGCCGGACTGCTCACCTCCGTACCACCGCTGTGCTTCGCCGTCTTCGGGGTGACGGCACCGCGGCTCGCCCGCCGGTTCGGGCCGGCCGCCGTCGTCTGCGCGGGCATGGCCGCCATCGCGACGGGCCTGGCCCTGCGCCCGTACCTCGGAGGCACGGCCGGATTCCTGGCGGCCAGCACGCTCGCCCTCATGGGCATCGCCGTCAGCAACGTCCTGATGCCGGTGATCATCAAGCGCTGGTTCCCCGACCGGGTCGGGTCCATGACGGGCCTGTACTCGATGGCCCTCGCGCTCGGCACATCCACCGCGGCGGCGGTGACCGTCCCCATGACGGACGCGCTGGGCGGTGGCTGGCAGGCCGGGCTCGTGGTGTGGGCGGGGCTCGCGGCGGCGGCCGTCCTCCCGTGGATCCCGTCGGTCCGCGCGCGGGGCGCCGCCTCCCGCGCCGACGGGATCACGCCCGCCGACGGCCGCGATCCCGCGGCCCGCGCCGCCACCGTCACCGGCGCTTCCGGTGTCACCGTCGCCTCCGGCACCGCCCGCGGGACGGCCGCGGCCCGGCGCGGGCCCGAGGGACTACGGATCACCCGCAGTCGTACGGCCTGGGCGCTCGCGGTGTTCTTCGGCCTCCAGGCAACCGCCGCCTACATCACGATGGGCTGGATGGCGCAGATCTTCCGCGACGCGGGTGTCGCGGCCGGCACCGCGGGACTGCTCCTCGCCGTCACCATGGTGATGGGCGTGCCGCTGGCCTTCGTCATCCCGCGCCTCGCCACCCGACTGCCCCACCAGGGCCCCATCGTGGTCGCCCTGGGCGTCTGCGGACTCGCCGGATACGCGGGCCTCTACCTGGCCCCGGCGGCGGGCGCCTGGGCCTGGGCCCTGCTGCTCGGCGTCTCCAACTGCGCCTTCCCCCTGGCCCTCACCATGGTCGGCATGCGGGCCAGGACCGGCGCCGGGGTCGCCCAGCTGTCGGCGTTCGCCCAGAGCACCGGCTATCTGATCTCCATCCCCGGCCCGCTGCTCGTGGGCGTGCTCTACCAGCACAGCGGCGGCTGGGGCCTGCCGATCGCCCTGATGGCCGGGCTGATGGTCCCGCAGATCGGCGTCGGCATCCTGGCGGGCCGCGACCGCACGGTGGAGGACGAGGCGGCCGGCTGACCCCGGCTCCGGGAAACGGCCCCCAGCGGCTGCCCGGCGGACGGAGGGTGCGAGACTGGCCGCATGCCTGTGCTCGACCCGAACCCCCAGAACGGCCAGAAGAAGCTGCTGCTCGTGCTCGGCACGATGCTGGCCATCACGGTGATCGTCGGCATCATCGCGTCCATCGCGTCCCCCTGAACGACGAAGCCACCCGGTGACCGGGGCGGCACCGACCGCGCCGCACACCCACCGGTCACCGAACCCGCGCCGCAGGCCCGCCCTCGCCGTGCCGCACAACCCCACCCGCCCCGAACTCTCGCGCGCCGAGCCGGGCCATGACGGGGCCGGACCGGCGACGACGCGGCCGGGGTAGGGCTAACCCCCCATCCCCTAGGGGGTGAGTGTCAGGGTGAAGTGGGTGGATCACCGGATGGGTCGAGGGCGCCGGAGTCCGTAGTTTCGAGTTGTGGCCGCGAGCGGTGGCCCAAGGACCACTCGAAGACTCACGGAGGCGGCATGTCGGCCCATACGCACACCCGGCCCCACCCGGCGAACACGGGCCGCGTGGACATCCGACTTCCCTGGTGGGCCCTCGCCCTGCCCACGCTCGCCTTCGTCACCCTGCTGCTCATGATCCTCAACCCGGCCGACGCGCACGCGGCGGGCAGCGACCCGGCCATCACCCACGTGTTCGAACGCGTCCAGCAGACGGTCCTGCACAACACCCCGTGAGCCGCACCCGCCCCACCCCCCGCCGCTCATGCGCCGGCCCCTGACCCCCACTGCTCCCATCACCCCCCCCAGCCACGCGACGACGGCGCCGACGGTGACGACGGCGCCGGCGGCGACTACCACCGAGCGCCCGTCTCCCCCTCCCCCTCGGCCCTCCACCCCCGCCGGGCCCACGATCCCTCCCGCACCGGAGCGACCGCCTCACCCCTCCGTCAGGGACGCCATCGCCCCTGACGGAGCAGGGCGTCACCCTCGCCGGGGGGCCGCATCAACTCCCTGCGCCCCATGGCATCTTTCATGCGAAGCTGGGACGCATGAGCGTCGCAGAACCCCGCAGGATTGTCCTCTTCCGGCATGCGAAAGCCGACTGGCCGCAGATGTCCGACCACGAGCGGCCGCTCGCCGACCGGGGCCGCATGGACGCCGCCGTCGCCGGACGCAGACTGGCAGACATCGGCATCCCCTTCGACCTGGCCCTCTGCTCCACCGCGATCCGGACCCGCGAGACGTGGAAGCACGCCGTCCAGGAGCTCCCGCACCGGCCGAAAACGGTCTACGAGGAGCGGATCTACGAAGCCTCGCCGGGCGAGCTGATCGCCGTGCTCAACGAAACCCCGGACGACACGCAGAGCGTGATCCTGATCGGTCACAACCCGGGTGTGCACGGCCTGGCCGACATCCTGGCGGGCCGTGCCGAGGGCGACACCCGCGCCCGCATGAACGCCCACGGCTTCCACACCGCCGCGTTCGCGGTGCTCTCCTTCGAGGGCCCCTGGAAGTCCGTGGAGCCCGGGTCGGCCGCCCTGACGGACTACTGGGCGCCGACGGAGTGACCCTTCGACGACGGACGGGGGCCCGGCACCACCACGGTGCCGGGCCCCCGTCCGTCGTGGGGAGGACGTCACTCAGTGAGCGTTGTCGTCCTCGTGCATGTCGGCGGCCTCGACCTCTTCGCGCGTGACGCCCAGCAGATAGAGGACGGTGTCCAGGAACGGGAAGTTCACCGCGGTGTGCGCGGCCTGGCGCACGACCGGCTTGGCGTTGAAGGCGACCCCGAGGCCGGCGGCGTTGAGCATGTCGAGGTCGTTGGCGCCGTCGCCGATCGCCACGGTCTGGGCGAGCGGCACCCCGGCCTCGGCGGCGAACCGGCGCAGCAGCCGCGCCTTGCCCGCGCGGTCCACGATCTCGCCGGTGACCCGGCCGGTCAGCTTCCCGTCGACGATCTCCAGCGTGTTGGCCTGGGCGAAGTCGAGCCCGAGCCGTTCCTTGAGGTCGTCGGTCACCTGAGTGAACCCGCCGGAGACGACGCCGACTTGGAAGCCGAGGCGCTTCAGCGTACGGATCAGCGTGCGCGCGCCCGGCGTCAGCCGTACCTCCTCGCGCACCTTCTGCACCACCGACGCGTCCAGTCCCTCGAGGAGGGCCACGCGCGCGTGCAGGGACTGCTCGAAGTCCAGTTCACCGCGCATCGCTGCCGCGGTGACCCCGGCGACCTCGTCCTCGCACCCGGCGTGCGCGGCGAAGAGCTCGATCACCTCGTCCTGGATGAGCGTGGAGTCCACGTCCATCACGACCAGACGCTGGGCCCGCCGGTGCAGGCCGGCGGCCACCACGGCGATGTCGACACCGAGTGCCGCGGCCTCGGTCACCAGCGCGGTGCGCAGCGCCTCGGTCTCCGTGCCGGACACGGCGAACTCGACCGCCGTCACCGGGTACTTGGCCAGCCGGAAGATGCGGTCGATGTTGCCGCCGGTCTTCGTGATCCGCGCGGCGATGGCGGCCGTCGACTCGGCGGTGAGGGGATGCCCGAGCACGGTGACCAGCGAACGTCCTGATCCGCGCGGGCGGTTGTCACCGAGGCCGGAGATGATCTCGGCCTGCATCTTCATCGATTCCGCCCAGCTGTGGACGGTGGCCCGGAGATCACCTTCGAGGCCCGCGGGCGGCTCGGTGACGAGCGCGCACAGCACGATCCGGCCCCGGGTGACGACCTGCTCGATGTCGACCACGTCGACGGACCAGGCGGCGAGGGTGTCGAAGAGTCCGGCGGTGATGCCGGGGCGATCCTTGCCGAAGATCTTGACAAGAAGAGTGGGCACATCAGAGGTCTGCGAAGCGCTCATGGTGGTCCCACCGTATCCGGCACCCAGCGTCGCCCGCCCGCCCGGTCCGCCTAGCGGACACGAACACTGGGTGACACCCGAACAGCACACGGGTGACGAACGAACCACCACCACCCCTCCGGGGCGTCCACCACGCCCCCGGACGACTCCCACCCGGCCGATCTCCCCGCTCCCGGGACGCCCCACCCGAAGCACTCGCCCCCTCCGCCCCTGCCCACCCGCATCCGGGGCTCCGCCCCGGACCCGTTCCTCAGACGCCGGAGGGGCTGGATCCCGGCCCCGGGTCCGAAAGCCGATCGCACCCGCGGTGGACAGCGCACGGAAGGGGCCGTGCCGGTACATCCCAAAGGTCCGTCGCTCACGTTCGGATCGAGCGGCGGTTCGCACATCTACCACACGTCTGATCCAGCGGCGACGGACCGGGACGCACCAGCACGGCCCCGACCCACCACACACCCGCACCAGGGCCCCGCATCCTCAACGCCGAGGCTTACGAGGCGGCGGCGCGCCCTCGTCCGGCGGCACCGGCCCGGCCGGTGACGGAGGAGGCGGCGGCGGCCCGTCAGGCCTCCGCTTCGGCCCAGGCACGATCGGTCCCACCACGGTCGGCGCCCCGTACACATCACCGGCGGCCCGTGACCCTCCCCGCACCGGCCCCCTGTCCTCCGGCTCCCGCAACTCGTCCGGCACCCTCAGATACGGATTGGTGTCGGGGTTGGGCTTCCGGTACGACCCCATGGGCCGGTACGGCCCAACGCTCCCAGCCTCAGCCCCCACACCAGTTCCGGCCCCCACCCCAGCACCAGACTCCACATGAGCACCAGCATCAACACCAGCACCCCCACCACCCGGCACACCCCGCGCCCCCGCGGCGACCCACCGCCCCGCCGCCCCACTGGCACAAGCCAGCAACGCCCCCACCGCACCGGCCCCGGCCCCCCACCCGGCGCCCAGCAGCAAGGCCACGCCCAGCTGTCCGCGCAACTCGATCCCCGCCCCGAACGCGTCGAAGCCGAGCACGGACAGGGAGGCGTCCACCGACACCTCCGTCAGCCACGCGAGCAGCGGCAGCGCCAGAGCGGTCACGACCCCGAGCCGAAGTGCGCAGCGCCCCGCGAACCGAGGAGCGGTGTCGCCCCGTACATCGGGAGCACCCGGTACCCCCGCACCGGTGCCGCTCCCCACTCGTACAAACGGCGTACGGGCGGCCGTCAGTACGCCCGCGTACAGCATCATGAGCGCGGCGGCGAGACCCAACAGCCATACCCGTCCGTCGAGTTCGGCGAGACGTCCGAGCGTGACGGGCCGGTCGGCACCGGCGGACAGCAGCCTGTCGAGGGGGTCGGGCAGCAGCTTGGCGAGCTCGCCCGTCGCCTTTCCGTCCCAGGGCACGAACAGCCCGACCGGGATACCCAGCCACACCCCGTTGGGCGCGCCGAGCAACGCCGCTCCCGCGATCCGCTTCGGATGGTCGTCCCCGACCGCCGCGTACCCCGCCGCCGCGAGCCCCGCCACGACCGCGACCAGCAGGACCGCGACGAGCGAGGAGACGGCGGGCCGCACCACGCGGTGCACGACGTCCCAGCCACGCGGCAGCGGCGTGCGCCGGGAGGCCAGCAGGGCGATCAGCAGGACCCCGGCGGCCCACACCGCCCCGCCGAGCAGCGTCGGCGCCGTGTCGACGGAGAAGCCGACCGCGGCCTTCGCGTCCACCAGGTCGCCGATCCTGTCGGGCAGCAGACCGCCGAGATCGCCCAGCCCGCCCGGGAGTTCGTCCGTGATGTCCCCGAGTCCGCCGCCACCCGTGACCTTGTCGAGCCCGAGCCCGCCACCGTCGATCGTGATGACGTCGTGCCCGGCCCAGGCGAGCCCGCCCAGTGTCGCGACGAAGAGGGCGATCACCGAGCCCGCCCGCGCCAGGAGTTCGGACGGCGCGATGACGACTCCGGCCCCGCGCAGGGACCGGAGGAAGAACCACGACAACAGCAGCGCGCCGACGAGGCCGACACCCAGTGGCGTGATCTGGATGGCCGTGTGCGCCTGCGCCCCTTTCAGGCCGAAGGCCGAGACGTCGCCGGACGGCGTCACCGCACCATTGGCCCCGAGAGCCACCACCGCGGCGGTCATCGGGCCGAGCGAGGCCGTCGTGTCCGCTCCCAGCAGGTGCAGACCGAGCGCGGCGGTGCCCGCCATGCCGATCAACGCCCAGCTCACTGAGGCGATCGCGGACAACAGCACATCGCCCCAGGGCACCCCGCCCGTGCTTCCGTCCTGGTGCGTCGTTCCGATGCTCATCGCAAGACCCCCCGATCCGCGCCGCGGTTGATCACCACGTATGTCCCCCTCGCGTGGATTACCACTCTCCGGGCCGGTTTCCACCTCGTCAACGGAAACGGGCAACCCGCCCGTACCCGTCCTTCACATGGCCCGACTTTCGGTCAGGGGGCCTCTACTGAAATAGTTCCCCACGATGTTCGACATCCCTAGACTCCCTGCGACGGGGGAAACTCGGGGGACAACTCAGTGGGGCTGGAGTGCCGGAACTCGTACTGGAATTGAATGGACGGACCTGGACGCTCGACGCGGCCAGGCCCTACGCCCTCGGACGTGATCCGCAGGGGGACATCGTGCTCGAGGACGCCAGGGTCTCCTGGCGCCACGCCACGATCAGCTGGAACGGCCGCAGTTGGGTCATCGACGACCACGGGAGCACCAACGGCACGTTCATACAGGGGCAGCGGATCCACCAGATGGAGATCGGCCCCGGTTCGGCCGTCCACCTGGGCAACGCGACCGACGGACCGCGCCTGAGCCTGTCCGGCGCGGCGGCCTCGGTGGCTCAGCAGCAGCCGTTCGCGGCGCAGGGCGCGGGTCCCGGCTGGGCTCAGCAGCCGACGCCGCAGACGCCGGAGCAGGCCCGGTCGCCGCAGCAGGCGGCGGGCATCCCGCAGCAGCAGGGACCCGGTGGGGGCGCGGGGGCGCCGCCGGTCTACGGCGACCGCAGCCCGACGACCTTCCACCAGTTCTCGCTGGGCCGGGTGATGCGCATCGGCCGTGCGCTGGAGAACGACCTGGTGGTCTCCGACCTCCAGGTCTCGCGCAACCACGCCGAGTTCCACGCGACGCCGGACGGCCGCTTCGAGATCCGCGACCTCGGCTCGCACAACGGCACGTACGTCAACGGCATGCCGATCGCCAAGGGCGGCTCCGCGCTGCTCGGCCCGAACGACATCGTCGGCGTCGGCCACTCGACGTTCCGCCTGGTCGGCGACCGCCTCGAGGAGTTCGTCGACACCGGTGAGGTCTCCTTCTCGGCCCGCCATCTGACGGTCACCGTCGACGGCGGCAAGCAGATCCTCAAGGACGTCTCCTTCGGCGTGCCCGAGAAGTCGCTCGTCGCGGTCATCGGCCCGTCGGGCTCCGGCAAGTCGACGCTCCTGAAGGCGCTCACGGGCTACCGCCCCGCCAACCAGGGTGACGTCCTCTACGACAACCGGAACCTGTACAAGCAGTTCGCCGAGCTGCGTCAGCGCATCGGTCTGGTCCCGCAGGACGACATCCTGCACAAGGAACTGACCGTCAAGAAGGCCCTCAAGTACGCGGCCAAGCTGCGCTTCCCGGCGGACACCACGGGCGAGGAGCGCGAGGCCCGGATCGACGAGGTGCTGCGCGAGCTGAAGCTGGACATCCACAAGGAGAAGAAGGTCACCTCCCTCTCCGGTGGCCAGCGCAAGCGTGTCTCGGTGGCCCTGGAACTGCTCACCAAGCCGTCGCTGATCTTCCTGGACGAGCCGACCTCCGGTCTCGACCCGGGCATGGACCGCGATGTCATGCAGCTGCTGCGCGGCCTCGCCGACGACGGGCGTACGGTCCTCGTCGTCACGCACTCGGTGGCCGAGCTGGCGATCTGCGACAAGCTCCTCGTGATGGCGCCCGGTGGCTCCGTCGCCTACTTCGGTCCGCCGGAGGAGGCGCTGAACTTCTTCGGCTACGAGACCTGGGCCGACGTCTTCTCCGCGTTCGAGAACTACCGCGACTACGACTGGGCGGGCCGCTGGAAGGGCTCGCAGCACTACCAGATGTACGCCGCGGACATCGACGCGGTGGCTCCGCAGTCGACGCAGATGCCGTCCGCGCAGGCGATGAAGCCGCCGAAGCCGCAGAGCTGGGGTTCCCAGCTGATGACGCTGATCCGCCGCTACACGTCGGTGATCGCGTCGGACAAGGGCTTCCTGGCGCTGACGGTGATCCTGCCGGCGGTCCTGGGTTCGGTCAGCCTGCTCATCGACAGCGGCAAGACGCTGCTGGTCAACGACAAGATCCTGGCCTCGGGCGCCCATGTCGCGAACGGCACGGCCACGACCGTGCTGCTGATCCTCGCAGTCGGCGCGTGCTTCGCGGGCGCCGCCAACTCGGTCCGTGAGCTGATCAAGGAACGGGTGATCTACGAGCGGGAACGCGCGACGGGTCTGTCGCGGTCGGCGTACCTGATGTCCAAGGTGATCGTCCTCGGTGTGATCACCGTCCTGCAGGGCGCCCTGGTCGCGGCCATCGGCTTCGGCAGCCGTGAGGTCCCGTCCGAGGGACTGATCCTCAAGAGCCTGCCCAAGGTCGAGCTCGCCCTGCCGATCATGGCGCTCGGGTTCGTGTCGATGATGTTCGGACTGATCATCTCCTCGCTGGTGAAGACCGCCGAGAAGACCATGCCGCTCCTGGTCATGTTCGCGATCGTCCAGGTCGTCTTCACCGGCTGTCTGTTCATCCTCAACGGCACGGTGGGCGTCAACCAGTTCTCGTACCTGATGCCGGCCCGCTGGGCGGTGGCCGCCTCCGGCGCCACGCTGGACCTGAACAACATCTTCCCGAACCAGGACGACCCGACGAGCACGGACCCGCTGTGGGACCACACCGCCGGGGCCTGGACGCTGGACATGATCGCCCTGATCGTCCTGGGCGTCGTCTGCGGCTTCTTCGTGGCCCGCTTCCTGCGCCGCCACGAGCCCGAGGTCATGCGCAAGTAGCGGCCCGGGAACGACGCGAGGGCGGCACCCCTGATCGGGGTGCCGCCCTTCGGCGTCTGTGGGGGAACTCCGCGCTGAGTCCTCAGTAGGCGCTGTTCACGTTGTCCATGGAACCGTACTTGTCGGCCGCGTAGTTGCAGGCGGCGGTGATGTTGGCGACCGGGTCGTAGATGTTCCACGAGGTGCCGGGCACGTGGTAGGCCTTGAACGTCGGCGGGATGACCTGGAGCAGACCCTTCGACGGGATGCCGTTGATGGCGTTGATGTCCCAGTCGTTGATGGCCATGGGGTTGCCCGAGGACTCACGCATGATGTTCTTGTGCAGACCGTGGTAGCTGCCCGGGATGCCCTTGTCCTTCATGATGTCGAGGGACTCGCGGATCCAGCCGTCGAGGTTGTTCGCGTACGTCTTCGCGGCGACCGTCTCGATCTTGATGCGCTGCGTGGAACGGCTCGCGGTGGCGTCCTTGGCACGCTCCGCGGAAGCCTTCTTCTTCGCCGCGATCTTCTTCGCGGTGGCCTGGGCGGCCGCCTTCTTCTTGGCGGCCAGCGCGTTCGCGGCCTTCGTCTTGGCGGCGGCCGTGGCGTCGGCCGCGGCCTTCTTCTTCGCCGCGATGTCCTGGGCCTTCAGGTCGGAGCCCGCGAGCTGGTCCGTGACGCTGGCCTTGACGTCCTTGATCGGCTGCTCGCTGTAGGAGACCTTCGCGGCGGAGACGGCGGCGTCGTCCGTGGTGGTCTGCGAGTTGCCCGGTACCAGGGAGAACCCGAGGGCGGCGGCACCGAGGGTGGCCACACCGGCGATCGAAAGCTTGTGGAGCTTGGTCAGCGTCGGACGATGACCAGGAGTCTTGATGTTCTTGGGCATGACTGATGGACCTCTTCGAATAGCGCGGAGGTCGCTCTCGTCCCGGGCTGGGGACTGTCTGTTTCCGGAACAAACGCTGCGGGGCGAGGCCCGCCGCGCTGAGCGACAACGCAATTCTTAGCGGTCGCAAAATGCTGTGGCAAAGGTGTGACCTACGATGCCGGGTAGTGGACGCGGAAGGGGTAAATCGGGGCATAGTGGCACGTCTTCCCTGCTCATCTTGTCCCTTTTATCTCCTATGCTCCTTCGTACGTGACCTGGGCCCTATGCGCGGGCTCACACGGCCCCTCGATCATTCTGACGGGCAGTTGCTGAAGCAATGCCCAGAGTGAGATCTCTCCGCCGGGAGGATGAGGTGCACGTCCCCGAACTCGTGCCAGAGGTAGCGCAGCCGCAGCGCCTCCTCGTACCCGCGGTCCACCGCCGCCCCTCCCGCGATCGCCTCCAGCATCAGCAGATGCGAGGCCTCCGGCTCGTGCAGCCCGGTCAGCAGCCCCTCGACGACCCGTACACCGCGCTCCGGGGTCACCACGAGACCGGTCCAGCCCTTCGCCGCCCGGACCAGCCCGTCGGACCCGGCCGCCGACTCCACGGCCCGTACCGCCGTCGTGCCGACCGCGACGATCCGGCCGCCGCCGGCCCGCGCCGCGTTGATCAGCCGGGCCGACGCCTCCGGCACCTCGTACCGCTCCGGGTACGGCGGCTCGTGCGCCTCCGCCGACGCGACGCCGGTGTGCAGCGTGATCGGCGCGAACTGCACCCCCCGGCTCACCAGCTCCGCCACCAGCCGGGGCGAGAAGGGGCGGGCCGCGCTCGGCATCTCCGCGCTGCCCGCACCGTCGTCCGACGGCAGCGCGAACACCGTCTGGTACGCGGACAGCGGCTGGTCCCGCTCCGTGTAGGAGTAGCGGATCGGCCGCCCGTGCCGCCGCAGCAGCGCCGGGACGTCCGCGTCCGGCACCCGCCCCCACCACAGCCGCCCACCGCGCGCGGACAGCGGCTCCTCCAGGACGAGGCGTACGCCTCCGGGCAGGCGCACCACCGTCCCCGCGGGTCCGCCCCCGCGCGCACGCGTGGTCCCCCTTCCGTCGGGATCGCGCAGCTCGACCGCCCACCGCCCGTCGTCGCCGCGCGTGGAGAAGTGCACCACCACGCGCGCGCGGGCGATCCGCCCGTCCACGGCCGCGGCCAGGGTGGCCGAGGTGTTGACGATCAGCAGATCGCCCGCCCGCAGCAGCCGGGGCAGCTCCGTGAACGCGTGATGCGACACCGCACGCCCGCGTGACACCAGCAGCCGTACGGAGTCCCGGCCGCTGCCGGGACCGCGCTGCTCCGCGGGCACCCGCGCCGACAACTCCTCCGGAACACCTCCCCGGGCCCGGGCGGCCCCGACCGGCCCGACGCCCGCCGCCGGCCTCATCGCTCCGCCGACGGGACCGCGACCGTGTACCGCCCGCTGGGCGGCCGTTCGTCGAGCAGCCGCAGCAGGGCCGGAACCACCCGGTCCGGCGCCGGCCGCGGACCGTCGTCGTCCGGTACGGCCGCCGCGTACAGGTCCGTGCCCATGTCCCCGGGGTCCACGGCCCAGACCCGCAGACCGGGCTCCTCCTCGCCGAGAACCGCCGCGAGCCGGTCGAGCGCGGCCTTCGAGGCGCCGTAGCCGCCCCAGGTCTCGTAGGCCTCCACCGCGGCGTCCGAGCTGACGGCGACGACCGTGCCCGCCCCGGCCGCCCGCAACAGCGGCAGCGCCTCCTGGACCAGTCCCAGTGCGGCCACCACATTGACCTCCAGAGCCCGCCGCAGACCGTCCAGGCCCAGCTCGTCGAGGCGCACCAGGGGCTCGGCGCCCAGCGCGCTCGCGTTGTTCACCAGCAGGTCGACACCGCCCAGCTTCCGGGCCGCCGCCACCAGCTCCGCGCGGTGCGCGGCGTCCGTCACGTCCCCCGGCAGCGCCTCCACCCGTGTCCCGTACGAGGACAGGGCCTCCGCGGTCTCCTCCAGCACCTCCGCCGTCCTGGCGTCGAGCACCAGATCCCAGCCGCGCTCCGCCAGAGCCGCGCCGAACGCCCGCCCCAGCCCCTTCGACGCCCCCGTGATGATCGCTACCGGCATGACAGTCGTCCCCTCGTACCTGGCCCGCCTTCCCGGCGGATGCCCTCACGGTAGGAATCCCGGCCGCCCCACCGCCTCGTCCGCGGGCCGCAACGATCCGGGGCCCTTCGACCTAGGCCCAATGGCCCGGTGGGTGCCGACAGCCGGCCGATACGCGCTGTCACACCGCGCCGGTAGCTTGGGGCCATGAGTCAAGGACCCCGGTCGGGCCTGTACGCGGTGAGCTCCGCGCTGCTGGCCATGAGCCGGCACCTCGAAGTGCGCGACGTCCTCAAGACGATCGTCGCCTCGGCCCGCGAACTGCTCGACGCGCAGTACGCGGCCCTCGGTGTGCCCGACGACCACGGCGGCTTCGCCCAGTTCGTCGTCGACGGTGTCAGTGACGCCCAGTGGAAGGCCATCGGGCCGCTCCCGCGCCAGCACGGAATCCTCGCCGCGATGCTCCGCGAGGCCCGCCCCGAGCGCCTGGCCGACGTGCGCGAGGACCCCCGCTTCGAGGGCTGGCCGCACGCCCACCCCGACATGTCCGACTTCCTGGGCCTGCCCATCCGCGACGGCGACGAGGTCATCGGCGCGCTCTTCCTCGCGAACAAGCTGCGCCCGGCGGGAGAGGACCCCGCGCGGCCGGGCGGGGAAGGCGGCTGCGGCTTCACCGAGGACGACGAGGAACTCCTCGGCATCCTCGCCCAGCACGCCGCGATCGCCCTGACCAACGCCCGCCTCTACGAACGCAGTCGCGAGCTCACGATCGCCGAGGAGCGCTCCCGGCTCGCGCACGAACTGCACGACGCCGTCAGCCAGAAGCTGTTCTCCCTGCGCCTCACCGCGCAGGCCGCCGCCACCCTCGTGGACCGCGACCCCTCCCGGGCCAAGGGCGAACTCCAGCAGGTGGCGGCGCTCGCGGCGGAGGCCACCGAGGAACTGCGCGCCGCCGTGGTCGAGTTGCGCCCCGCCGCTCTCGACGAGGACGGCCTGGTCGCGACCCTGCGCACCCAGATCCAGGTCCTCGACCGTGCCCACGGCGCGCGCGTGACCTTCACCGCCCACGGTGTACGGGCGCTGCCCGCCTCCCAGGAGGAGGCGATGCTGCGGGTCTCGCAGGAAGCCCTGCACAACGCGCTGCGGCACTCCGGCGCCACCCACGTCGACGTCATCCTGGACCGGCGCGGCTCCGGCGCCCTCCTGCGCGTCACCGACGACGGCAGCGGCTTCGACCCCGCGGCGATACGCAGCGCCGGCCGTCACCTCGGCCTGGTGTCGATGCGGGACCGGGCGAGCGGGGTCGGCGGCACACTCACCGTGGAATCGGCGCCCGGAAAGGGCACGACGATCGAGATGGAGGTCCCTGGTGGCTGACGCAATCAAGGTGCTGCTCGTCGACGACCACCAGGTCGTCCGCCGGGGCCTGCGCACCTTCCTCGAGGTGCAGGACGACATCGAGGTGGTCGGAGAGGCCTCCGACGGGGCAGAGGGGGTCGCCCGCGCCGAGGAACTGAGACCCGACGTCGTCCTCATGGACGTCAGGATGCCGGGGACGGACGGCATCGACGCGCTGCGCAAGCTCCGCGAACTGGCCAACCCCACACGCGTGTTGATCGTCACCAGCTTCACCGAGCAGCGCACCGTGGTGCCGGCCCTGCGCGCGGGCGCCGCCGGATACGTGTACAAGGACGTCGATCCCGACGCGCTGGCCGGAGCCATCCGCTCGGTGCACGCGGGGCACATCCTCCTCCAAGCGGAGGTGGCGGGCGCCTTGTTGACCCAGGAGGACTCCAACTCGGTTCAGGGGAGGGGTGGTTCGCTGACCGAGCGGGAGCGCGAGGTGCTCTGCCTGATCGCGGACGGCCGCTCCAACCGGGAGATCGCCCGCGCCCTCGTCCTCTCCGAGAAGACGGTGAAGACCCACGTCTCGAACATCCTGATGAAGCTCGACCTCGCCGACCGCACCCAGGCCGCGCTCTGGGCCGTACGGCACGGGATCGCGGGCTGAACCCGGGGAGGCCGCCCATCGGGGACCTCCGCGACCGGGCGTCAACCCGCAGGGTTCCGCTCCGGGATGAGTTTCATACTGTCGGGTGTATCGCACCCGGATGGCGCAACCTCCGCGAGGCCCGGCCGTTTTCCAGTGCGCCGCGGCGGATGGCCGCGGTGTCCGCGAGGAGGGGTTTCCGCATGAAGAACCTGAAGAAGGCCACGGCTGTCGCGATGGTGGCGGGCGGCCTGGTCGCCGCCGGCGCGGGCCTGGCCTCGGCGACCGACGGCGCGCACGCGGGCGGCAAGGCCGCGGGCTCCCCGGGTGTTGTCTCCGGCAACGTCGTCCAGGCCCCGGTCCAGGTCCCGGTGAACGTGGTGGGCAACAGCGTGAACGTCATCGGCCTCCTGAACCCGGCCTTCGGGAACCTCGGCCTCAACGGCTGAGTCTCCTCGCCGGAACGATCACGACCACCGGCCTTCCGGGCACGCCCCGGGAGGCCGGTCGGCCCGCAGCCCTCGAGACGCCCCCAACCCGGCCTCCGGCAACGCGGCCGCGAACGCCGGGGACACCACCGGCCGGAGACCGGCCCCTCACGAAGGGGGCCTGTCCCCGGACCCGGTTCCGGGACCGTCCCGTCCGCCCCGAACCTCCGGAGCCCGCGAGCACCGGAATCCGCGACCCGGCCACCAAGGGTTCCCGGCCGGACGTCGGACGGCGCTCGGCGCCCAGCCCTCAGCGGACCCCGCGCTCGCGCTCCTCCACGAAGGCGTTGTACGCGGCCACCTGCGCCCGCCGGGCCGTCCGCTCGACCGGCCGCAGGGCCTCGGCCCGAGCGGCCATCTCCGACGCGCTCACCGCCCCGCCGTGCCCGCTCCCGTACGCGACGGAGATCAGCGCCCCGACCCGCTGAGCCAGCTCCAACACGCGCACCGCGCGCGGCGGGTACCCGGGAGCCAGCAGCTCCCGTCCCCGTTCGGCCCGCGCCCGGTACGCGTCGACGGCCGCCGCGGCGACCGGCCCCGACCCGGCCACGTCCAGCCGCGACAGCGCCTCCGTCGCCTCGCGGAGCGCCTCCGCCAGCTCGCGCTCGGCCTCCCCGAGCGAGGGCACGTCGGCGGGCGGCGCCTCGCGCACCGCCAGGCAGTGCCAGACGACCTCGACGTGCACATCACCGGCGGGCCCGGCTTCGTACACCTCCGGTACGAGCCCCAGCGCGGCGCCGTGGCAGACGACGGCCTCCTCGGCGTCGAGGGCGCGCGCGTTGAACGCCGGCGGCCCGCTGAGTCCGAGCGGATGCCCGGGCGCGGGCAGCGCGACCCGCAGCCCGGTCGCCCCGAGCGCGCGCAGCCGGCCGAGCGCGAGCGTGAGCCCGACGGGCCCTGACTCGCCCGGCAGCCCCTCGACCCGGTGCACCGCGTCGTCCCCGACGATGGCGAGTACGGCGTCGTCCGGAGAAACAAGTCCGGCCAAAAGGGCATTTCCCCATGCGGCCAGTTGTCCTGAGCGTGGTTCCGAGAGCATGCCCCCACCCTAAGGACCGGCCGATGGATCGGGGTGGCCGACCGGTGGCGTAGGTTTTCCCTGGGGGCTGCGTCCACAGACGTCAGCGACGGCCGAGACTGCAATGGGAGACAACGCGCTCATGAGCGATGTACTGGAGCTGGAGGACGTGTCCGTGGTCCGCGAGGGCCGGGCTCTGGTGGACCAGGTCTCCTGGTCGGTCAAGGAGGGCGAGCGCTGGGTCATCCTCGGCCCCAACGGCGCCGGGAAGACGACCCTCCTGAACCTCGCCTCCAGCTACCTGTTCCCCAGCTCGGGCACCGCCACCATCCTCGGCGAGACCCTCGGCCAGGTCGACGTCTTCGAACTGCGCCCGCGCATCGGCGTCGCCGGAATCGCGATGGCCGAGAAGCTGCCCAAGCGCCAGACGGTCCTCCAGACGGTCCTCACCGCCGCCTACGGCATGACCGCCGGGTGGCACGAGGACTACGAGGACATCGACGAGCGGCGCGCCCGCGCCTTCCTCGACCGCCTCGGCATGAGCGACTACCTGGACCGCAGGTTCGGCACCCTCTCCGAGGGGGAGCGCAAGCGCACCCTGATCGCCCGGGCCCTGATGACCGACCCCGAGCTGCTCCTCCTCGACGAGCCCGCGGCCGGCCTGGACCTCGGCGGCCGCGAGGACCTCGTACGCCGCCTCGGCCGCCTCGCCCGCGACCCGATCGCCCCCTCCATGATCATGGTCACGCACCATGTCGAGGAGATCGCCCCCGGCTTCACCCACGTCCTGATGATCCGTCAGGGCAAGGTCCTCGCCGCGGGTCCGCTGGAACTCGAACTCACCTCGCGCAACCTCTCCCTCTGCTTCGGCCTCCCGCTCGTCGTCGAGCAGGTCGGCGAGCGCTGGACCGCGCAGGGCCTGCCGATGGCCTGAACCGTCCACGACGCGCGGACGCACACCCCTCACCCGGCGTACCCGACTTGATCGCGCGCTCTGTCCGCCGGGGGAGCGCGGTCCTACCATGACCACGTGGACGACATCGACGCATGGGTGTGGTGGTTGATCGGCGCGGCCGGACTCGGCATCCCGCTCGTCGTGACCGCGATGCCGGAGTTCGGCATGCTCGCCGTGGGCGCGGTCGCCGCCGCGGGCGTGGCGGGTCTCGGCGGCGGTGTCGTCGTCCAAGTACTCGTCTTCGTGGCCGTGTCGGTCGCGCTCATCGCCGTGGTGCGCCCCATCGCCGCCCGGCACAGCGCACAACGTCCCCAACTCGCCACCGGCGTGGAGGCGTTGAAGGGCAAGCAGGCCATCGTGCTGGAACGCGTGGACAGTTCGGGCGGGGGCCGCATCAAACTCGGTGGAGAGATCTGGTCGGCGCGCTCCCTCGACGCCGGACTGGCCTACGAGCCGGGCCAGGAAGTGGATGTCGTGGACATCGACGGCGCCACGGCGATCGTCATGTGACCTCGGACAACGCAAGTGAACCGAACGCCCCACGTGGCAGACGACGTTCTGTCAGACTCGTCCAGCAAGATCTTCAACACCCATAAGATCTTTCGGAATTGCCGAGTGGAGAAGGGTA
This sequence comes from Streptomyces sp. NPDC002580, assembly GCF_042889485.1. Lineage (NCBI taxonomy): Bacteria > Bacillati > Actinomycetota > Actinomycetes > Kitasatosporales > Streptomycetaceae > Streptomyces > Streptomyces sp. NPDC002580. The sequence goes on from NZ_JBIAQZ010000001.1 coordinate 1,482,781, forward strand.
CGGGGAGCATCGATGGAACCGATCATCATCGTCCTGATCATTCTGGTGGTGCTGGTCTTCATCGCCCTGATCAAGACCATCCAGGTCATCCCACAGGCCAGCGCCGCCATCGTCGAGCGCTTCGGCCGCTATACGCGGACACTGAACGCCGGCCTCAACATCGTCGTCCCGTTCATAGACTCGATCCGCAACCGCATCGACCTGCGTGAACAGGTCGTCCCGTTCCCGCCGCAGCCGGTGATCACCCAGGACAACCTGGTCGTCAACATCGACACCGTCATCTATTACCAGGTCACCGACGCGCGGGCGGCGACGTACGAGGTCGCCAGCTACATCCAGGCGATCGAGCAGCTCACCGTGACGACGCTGCGCAACATCATCGGCGGCATGGACCTGGAACGGACCCTGACCTCCCGCGAGGAGATCAACGCGGCCCTGCGCGGTGTCCTCGACGAGGCCACCGGCAAGTGGGGCATCCGCGTCAACCGCGTCGAACTCAAGGCGATCGAGCCGCCCACCTCCATCCAGGACTCGATGGAGAAGCAGATGCGCGCCGACCGCGACAAGCGCGCCGCGATCCTCACCGCGGAAGGCATCCGCCAGTCGCAGATCCTCACCGCCGAGGGCGAGAAGCAGTCCGCGATCCTCCGCGCCGAAGGTGAGGCCAAGGCCGCGGCCCTGCGTGCCGAGGGCGAGGCCCAGGCCGTCCGCACGGTCTTCGAGGCCATCCACGCCGGAGACCCGGACCAGAAGCTCCTCTCCTACCAGTACCTCCAGATGCTTCCGAAGATCGCCGAGGGCAACGCCAACAAGCTCTGGATCGTCCCCAGCGAGATCGGCGACGCGCTCAAGGGCCTGAGCGGCGCCATGGGCAACTTCGGCGGTATGGGCGGCGGTTCGGGCAACAGCGGTTCCTCGGGCGGCTCCGGAGGATCCGGCGGAGCCAACGAGCGCCGCGAGAAGCCGTCCATCACGGACTGATCCAGCACTGAGCCGGTACGACGACGGGGCCCACCTCCCTCGGGAGGTGGGCCCCGTCGTCGTACCGGCTACGCGGCCGGCTGGGCCAGCCATTCCGGCAGCGCGTCGAAGTCGTCCTGGCCGAGCGCCAGCAGCATGGCGTCCGCGGGCGTCGGCTCGAAGGGCTGCCGCAGCAGCGGCATCTGCGCCTGCTCCGGTGTACGGGCGGCCTTGCGGTGATTGTCCTCGGCACAGGAGGCCACCGTGTTCAGCCACGAGTCCTGACCACCCTGGGCGCGCGGCACCACGTGGTCCACGGTCGTGGCCCGGCGCCCGCAGTAGGCGCATCTGTGCCGGTCCCTCACCAGCACACCCCGCCTCGACCACGGCGCTTGTCTTCGGAACGGCACCCGGACGTAGCGGCAGAGCCTGATCACCCGGGGCACGGGTATGTCCAGGGCGGCTCCACGCATGCGCAGTTCGGGGTGGGCCTGCTCGACGACGGCCTTGTCCGTCAGCACCAGAACGACGGCTCGGTTCAACGTCACCGTCGACAGCGGCTCAAAGCTCGCGTTCAGTACCAGCGTGTCCCGCATCCAGCCCACCTCCTATTGCGCACCGGCCCACCTGCGGCGGGCTGGGATCAACTCTGGCCGGGCACGCCGAGATGGACAACGCAATAAAAAAGTGCCCGCCCCTGATCACTTCCAAGACCAGAGGCGGGCAAACGTTCTATGAACGTCAGTCTTCTGAGGGAGCGGCGTACTCACCGATCAACTGGGCGCGCGCCAGCGTGTGGAACCGCAGGTTGAAGCCGACCACGGCGGGCGACACCTCCGCGTCGGGACCGAGCTTCTCCTGATCCACGGCGTACACCGTGAAGACGTACCGGTGCGCAGGGTCCCCGGCCGGCGGCGCGGCGCCGCCGAAGTCCCGGGAGCCGTAGTCGTTGCGCACCTGCACCGCGCCCTCGGGCAGACCCTCGAACTTGCCGCTGCCCGCGCCGGTCGGCAACTCCGTGACCGAGGCCGGGATGTCGAACACCACCCAGTGCCAGAACCCGCTGCCCGTCGGGGCGTCGGGATCGAAGCACGTCACGGCGAAGCTCTTGGTCTCCGGCGGAAAGCCTTCCCAGGCCAGCTGCGGCGAGGTGTTCCCGGCCGCGTGGACCTGAGCGTCCTTCAGCACCGACCCCGGCTCGACATCCTCACTGGCGACGGTGAACGCCGGCACCGGCGGATGGAAGTCGTGGGGGAGCGGCGGCCTCTTGAGCTCGGTCACGTCAGTACCTCCTGAACGGCGGAATCTCTGCTCCGAGCCTAGAACCAGCTGCGCTTGCTGCCGACCTCCGACAGCCACTGGTTCAGGTAGGCGGCCCAGTCCGTGCCCTGGAAGTCGTGCAGACCGACCTGGAACGAACGGAACGAGTCGCTGCCCTCGCTGAAGAGCCCGGGCTTCTTGTCCATCTCCAGGATGACGTCCATCGCCCGGTCGTCCGCGACGAAGCTCAGCTCGACCTGGTTCAGCCCGCGGTACTGCGACGGCGGGAAGAACTCGATCTCCTGGTAGAAGGGCAGCCGCTGACGCGTGCCCCGGATCTGGCCGCGCTCCATGTCCGCGTTCTTGAAGCGGAAGCCCAGCTGGATGAAGGCGTCGAGAATCGCCTTCTGCGCGGGCAGCGGGTGCACGTTGATCGGGTCGAGGTCACCCGAGTCGATCGCGCGCGCGATCTCCAGCTCGGTGGTCACCCCGATGTTCATCCCGCGCAGGCTCTGGCCGTCGATCGTCGTGATCGGCGTCTCCCACGGGATCTCCAGCCCGAACGGCACCGCGTGCACGGCGCCGGCCTGCAGCTCGAAGGCCCCGCCGAGCCGCAGCTTCGTGAACACGATGTTCTGCTTGTACTCCTGGTCGTCGTGGCCCTCGACCTCGACCTTGGCCTGCAGGCCGACCGACAGACCCTCGATCGACTGGTTGACCGAGCCGCCCTGGATCCGCACCTCACCCTGGACGACACCGCCCGGAACGGTGTTGGCCTCGGTCAGCACCGTCTCGACCGAAGCTCCGCCGGCCCCCATGCTCGCAAGCAGCCGCTTGAACCCCATGTCGCACTTCCTCCCCAGGCAAAGCCTGTTCCGTCCTGTGTCCGTATGGATCCCTTGATCCCTACAAACGCGATCCGGCCCCGACCGGTTCCGCGTCCTCACCCTTACAAGGGAGAGGACCCCCTGACCACCCCGCCGACAGGTATCCGTCCGAACCGCTCCGAAGCGTTCCCGTCACGCTGCGGCGGGCAGGGTGCCTGGACTACGCTCGTACGCCATGATCGCGGCCCCTGACCGTACGCCCCTGGCGCGGGACTTCTTCGACCGCCCCGTTCTGGACGTCGCCCCCGACCTGCTGGGACGCGTCCTCGTACGCGTCACGCCGGACGGTCCCCTCGAGTTGCGCATCACGGAGGTCGAGGCCTACGACGGCCCCAATGATCCCGGCTCACACGCCTACCGCGGCCGTACCGCTCGCAACGGCGTGATGTTCGGGCCGCCCGGTCATGTGTACGTCTACTTCACCTACGGCATGTGGCACTGCATGAACCTGGTGTGCGGCCCCGGGGACAGGCCGTGTGGAGTCCTGCTCCGTGCGGGTGAGATCACCGAGGGCGCGGATCTCGCCCGCAAACGTCGACTCTCGGCCCGAAACGACAAGGAACTGGCCAAAGGGCCGGCGCGCCTCGCGACCGCGCTCGGGGTGGACCGGTCGCTCGACGGCACGGACGCCTGCGGGCCCCCGGGCTCGCCGCTGACCTTGTTGAGAGGCACCCCTGTCCCCTCCGACCAGGTGAGGAACGGCCCGCGGACCGGCGTCTCGGGTGACGGAGGCGTCCACCCCTGGCGCTTCTGGATCGCCGGCGACCCCACGGTGAGCCCGTATCGAGCGCACGCACCCCGCCGCCGCTCAACTTGACTCGCCCTTGGGGGGTCCGTAATGTAGTCCGAGCCGCTTGAACCGGTTACGGCGTTCAGCCAGCAGCCGAGAGCGGCCAACCCACTACCTACGACTTCCCCTCGGCGGGGTCGATTTCGGCGTGCCTGCATGCCTGAATTCGAACTCACGGAACTCGATTATGAGCCACCGAGGAAATCGGCTAGCGTAGTGAATGTCGAAAGGCCGAAAACGCGAAAGCGCTAAAAGGCCGGAAGGCGAAACCCGCTGACTGGGAGTCAGGCCCGAAAGGTTCTGATAGAGTCGGACTCGCCGGAAAGGGAAACGCGGAAGCGGGAACCTGGAAAGCACCGAGGAAATCGGATACGGAAACGGTCTGGTAGAGTCGGAAACGCAAGACCGAAGGGAAGCGCCCGGAGGAAAGCCCGAGAGGGTGAGTACAAAGGAAGCGTCCGTTCCTTGAGAACTCAACAGCGTGCCAAAAATCAACGCCAGATTTGTTGATACCCCGTCTCCGGCCGTTCGGCCGGGACGAGGTTCCTTTGAAAAAGTCCTGCCGGGCATTGTTCCGGTAGGCGCATCAGCGAGGACGCTGTGAACGCCGGTCCTATTCCGACCGGTTGTTCCGCTCTCGTGATGTCGTCCCGATTACGGGAAAACATTCACGGAGAGTTTGATCCTGGCTCAGGACGAACGCTGGCGGCGTGCTTAACACATGCAAGTCGAACGATG
>NZ_JBIAQZ010000002.1:0-1023944 GCF_042889485.1 Streptomyces sp. NPDC002580
TTTCCGTATCCGATTTCCTCGGTGCTTTCCAGGTTCCCGCTTCCGCGTTTCCCTTTCCGGCGAGTCCGACTCTATCAGAACCTTTCGGGCCTGACCCCCAGTCAGCGGGGCTTGTCCTCGCGGCCGTTGGGCCGTTCCGACGAGTGAGACATTAGCGGATTCCCGGCTCCCGAGCTAATCGGGGTGGCGCTCTTTCGAACGCGGAATCCTCATTTCGCAAACACGCATGAAAACGAGCCGACGACGAGTCGTCGATCGTTGAATGGTGGTGCGGAATGGCTGCCCGGGGACCGACCGGAGTCGACGCTCACGTCGGACAACTCGCAGGACACTACGTACGGGCAGGAGCCATGTCAACTCCTGCGCGGGCGGTCCGAAGCGGCCGCACGACGGCTACGACGCGCGCGGGCAGGCTTCCTCCCCGTGTTGCGCGGGGTTGCTGCTTAGCGTGACCTCATGACCACAGTCCAGACCACGCCCCCCGCTGACAAACGGCGGTGGAAGGCGCTCGCGGTCTGTCTGACGGCGGGCTTCATCTCGCTGCTCGACACCTCGATCGTGAACGTGGCGTTGCCCTCGATGGAGCACGGGCTGGCCGCTTCCGAAGCGGCCCAGTCCTGGGTGGTCTCCGGATATGCCCTGACCTTCGGGCTGGTACTCGTCCCGGCGGGCCGACTGGGCGACATGCACGGGCGGCGCCAGGCCTTTCTGTGGGGGCTGGCCGTGTTCACGCTGGCCTCGGTGGCGTGCGGCCTCGCACCCACCGCCTCCTGGCTGGTGTTGTTCCGGCTGGTCCAGGGCGCGGCGGCGGGTGTGGTCGCCCCGCAGACCTCGGGACTGATCCAGCAGATGTTCCACGGTGGCGAACGAGCCAAGGCCTTCGGCCTGCTCGGCAGCGTCATCGGTATCTCGACGGCGCTGGGCCCGCTCGCGGGCGGCCTGCTGATCAACACCGTCGGCACCGACGACGGATGGCGCTGGGTGTTCTTCGTCAATCTGCCCATCGGGCTGGCCGCGCTCGCCGCGGGACTGCGCTTGCTGCCGCGATTCCCCGCGTCGACGGGCAAGCGCGAGGAATTCGACCTGCTCGGTGTACTGCTTCTCGGCTCAGCGGTGCTCGCGCTCATGCTGCCTCTCGTGCAGGAGCAACAATGGACCGGGCGGCTGAAATGGGCGCTGCTGCCGGTGGGCGCGCTGCTGCTGGCCGCGTTCTGGATGTGGGAACGGCGCCAGGGGCTGCGCGGGCAGGCACCTCTTGTCGACCTGGACCTGTTCTCGTTGCGCTCGTTCACGTTCGGCTCGCTGATCAGCCTGACCTACTTCGCGGGCTTCACCACGGTCTTCTTCGTCTACTCGCTGTTCCTTCAGAACACGGCCGGATACAGCGCCCTCGCGGCCGGCGTCTCGGTGCTGCCCTTCGCGGTGGCCTCGGCCGCGGGCGCCATGATCGGCGGCCGGCTGGTGATGCGCCACGGGCGCATGCTGGTCGTCATCGGCCTCTGCGCGGTGGCGGTCGGGCTGCTCGGAGCGGTCGTGGCCGTGCAGCTGGTCCCTCTGGAGAACGTCGGGTGGGCCACGGCCCTGCCCATGGTCATCGGCGGGATCGGTTCCGGCCTCACGGTCTCCCCCAACACGACACTCACGCTCACCCGTGTTCCCGTGCACCGTGCCGGTGCGGCCGGTGGGGTGCTGCAGACGGGCCAACGCATCGGTTCGGCGGCCGGGATCGCCGTGGTGGGCGCGGTGTACTTCGCGCATCAGGCCAATCACGGGCACTCCGTCACGGCCATTCAGCTGGGGCTGCTCACCGCGGTCGGGTTCAGCCTGGTCGCCCTGTTGCTGGCGGTCGCGGACCTGCGGGAACGCAAGCTGCATCCCGAGCCGCAGTGGGCCATGGAGCCCGTCCGGCGGGGTTCCGACGAGGGTGGTGCCGAGGAGGTCGCCCGGCGCGGCCGCTGATGGGCGACGGGTGACGGGTGACGGGTGACTGTTTCCGGCGGGGCGAAGGGTTCGCCCCGCACATGATGCCCGTAGGGCCCGGTCGCCTTGCTCATGGTGCGGGCTGGGCCGATGGGTCGACCGGTGCTGAGCCTTGATCACTGCCGAACGTGCTGATTGGCTGGCCGGCATGACTGAACTCGGCCCCGTCGCCTGGCCCCCTGCCCCGATCAGGACCGAGCGGCTCGTGCTCCGTGAGCCCGAGGCCCGGGACCGTGCGGCGGCGATCGAGCTGCTGGCCTCGCCGGAGGTGGGCACCTATCTCGGTGGCGCTCAACCGCGTGACGCACTCGAGCGCGGGATGCCCGGGACACCCCCCGGACGTCCCGGCCTCTTCATGGTCGAGCTCGACGGAGCGTCGATCGGGAAGATCACTCTCACCAGAGCGACGGGGCACATTCGTCAGGCTGCCGGGGAGACCGAGCTCGGCTATCTGTTCCTGCCGGAAGTGTGGGGACGCGGGTACGCCGCCGAAGCGTGTGCGGCGGTCCTCGACTGGTTCGCCCACGCGCTTCCCGGCGAACCCGTGGTGCTCGCCACCCAGACGGCCAACGTCCGCTCGATGCGCCTCGCGGCGAAGCTGGGGTTCGTCGAGGTGGAGCGGTTCGAGGCCTACGGTGCCGAGCAGTGGTTCGGCAAGTGGGCCGAAGACCGGCGCGGCGCGGACTGCTCGGTGTGAAGGTCCGTAGCGACGTCGTCAGAGGACGTCGTACGTCAGGTGCGTCGCGGTCGTCGTCGAGGTCACACTCCGCTGCGCCAGGGTGCGCGGCTCCCCGCAGGTGTACAAGGGAGTCCCGGCGCCCAGCATGACGGGCGCGAGGTGCAGGGATAGCACGTCGACCAGCCCGGCGTCGAGCGCCGAGCCGATCGTGGCGCCACCACCCATGAGAACGACGTCGAGGTCGTGCCCGCTGGCCGACGACGCCGCTTCGGCGCGCTCGCGCGCGGCGGCTACGGCGTCGGACAGACCGGTGGTGACGAACGTCCAGTCGAGGTCGGTGAGCCGCACCGAACTCAACGGGGAGCTCGTCACGACGAAGAACGCGGGCTTGCCGACCTCGCCGGCGCCGTAGCCGGACTCGTCGCCCCAGCCGTCCGGCCCGTCGACCAGGTCGAACAGTCGGCGGCCGAGGACGACGGCGCCCGAGCGGGCGGTCCCCTCGCGCAGGACTCGGCGGTCGTCGGGGTCGTCGGAGAACGCCCAGGTGTGCAGGGCCTCTCCGCCGGTGCCCAGACCGTTGTCCGGTCCGGGGTCGCGTCCGGTGACGAAGCCGTCGAGGGAGACCGAGATGTCAGCAATGATTCGCGTCATACCAGGGCAGACCTGATCCGCTGCCCGAACTCATCGCCCGGCGCTTCAAGCCGCACCGCCCCTCCGGCAGACACCCCCTCGGGGGTGTCTGCCGTCGTTCACGACGGCTGGGTGTTCGTCGACTCGTTCGGACGGGCGCGCTCCTCGACGTCGCCGAGTCGCGCGGTCCCGGTGCGCGGCAGATGTTCGTCCGGCACGACTTCGCGGCCGAACGCGGGCCGATCAGGTTCTTTCGAGCGGGCGAGGTAGCGGGTCCTCCTCACCGGTGGCGGTCCTGGTGAGGAGGTGTCGGTGGTGATGCCGCGACATGCCGTGGGGGCCGCGAGCGGGCAACCGCCTCGCCCACGAGCTGCTGCGTGCGGCTCACTCAGGGGGGATTCACCCCTGAGCACGCGCATTCTGTGGAACACGAACGACCACGCCGTTCTCGCCGGGCGGACGATGGACTGGCCGGAATCGACGGAGCCGGTCCTGACCGTGTTCCCCCGAGGGCTCGAACGCCACGGCACCACCGTCGTGGACGACACCCCTCTGCTGTGGACGAGCGGGCTCGGCAGCATCGTGACGACCGTCTACGGTGCCGGAACGGCCGATGGGCTCAACGAAGCCGGCCTCGCGGCACACCTGCTGTACCTGGACAGCACCGATCTCGGCCCCCGAGACCCTGGCCGTCCAGGTCTCCAGATCGCGCTGTGGATCCAGTACCTGTCGGACAGCGCCCGCACCGTGGAAGAGGCTCTTGCCCTGCTCGACTGTTGCGGGAGCACGTACGCACGGTGCAGGGGCTCGGCCATGACGAGCCCGACAGCGAAGTCCCCCTGCCCGGGAACGTCGACGCGGTCGACCGTTTCCAGCGTGCCGCGTACTTCAGCGCGCTGCTGCCGGAGCCCGCGGACGGCCGTGAGTCGGTGGCGGGCATCCTGGCCCTCACCCGCAACGCGTCGGTTCCGTTCGGAGCGCCGTATCGCAAGGGAAGGTTCTCCACCTACGACACCGAGTACCGCACCATCTGCGACCTCACCAGCCGGAGGTACTTCTTCGAACTGTCGACCAGCCCGAACCTCCTGCGGGCCGAGCTCGACCGGTTCGACCTCTCGCCCGGCACTCCCGTCATGACGCTGCGCCCCGAGGGGATCGACCTCGTCGGGGATGTCTCGGAGCGGTTCACGGCATCGCCTGCACCGTTCTGAGGAACGGCAGATGCGTCCCGAGACCGGTGTCGGGCCGTTGCGGGGCCATGCGTCAGGCTTTCGCGGTCTCGCATGGGCGGCTGCCCTTTTCCGCCTCACCGTCGCGGGGATGACGTGCGCGGCGCACGGTGCTCCGCGGCGCTCCGACGGGACCGCGTGGGGAGTACCGCTGATCTTGAACGGACAGGCCCCGCGAGGGAACCGGTCACGTGCTCTTTCGTGTCAGGACCAAGAGGTACGGACGGGAAGGCGCATGTGAGGAATCGGTTCATCTTGCTGAGCGGCGGCATGGTCGCCGCCGGGATCATCGCGGCCGAACTGTGGAACGTGTCCCGGGCACCGTACGCCTTGGCCGACGCTCCCGAGGTCGACGTGCGTGTGCACGCGCAGAAGTCCGGGTACGCCGACGTACGGGAGACGGCGGCGGACGTCGAGACCGTCGTCCGGGTCTACGTCCAGCGGCTCAAGGCCGGCGACGCGAAGGGAGTTGCCGAACTCGCGGGTCCCGCCTACAAGAAGCCCGAGCCGGCCGCGCGCACCTACGTGCGCAAGTACGGCGAAGCCGCGGGCGGACATGTCGAAGTCACCGTTCTGGAGGGAGTCGTCGACTACTTCAACCCGGTGACGGTGGCCTATGAGCAGACGGGTCAGCGACAGGAACTCCTCCTGGTCAAGGACGGCGGACACTGGTGGATCGGCCTCGGCGACGGCGACCCGGCGGCGGGCATGCGGTGAACCCGTGAAGGGACGGTTCTCGGGTGGCCGCCCCGCAGGGCGGGGACGTCGGTGCGGCGGGCTTATTCTGGCGTCCGGCGACCCATGGGACACAGGAGGCGATCATGGCCACGGACGACGAGAAGCCGACGAGGATCGACAGTCGGGACATCCCGCTCTCCGGCGGTCGAACGCTCAGGGTGACGGAGTTCGGCAACGGCAGCCTGCGCATCGCGGTGAAGACCGGTTCCCCTTATGTGATCACCGGCCTCGACTACATCGATGGCGAAGCCGTGTTGAAGATCTCCCCCGGACGCGAGGGATCGAACGCCCACAAGAACTGGGTCCGCGACCACACTCAGGATGACGAACTGTCTTAGGAAGAAGGCCACTTGCCGCCGTTGGGCGTCTGACACGCCTCGCTGTGCGCGCGATGGCGGAGACCGTCCGCCCCGCGCGCGTCGCCCCTGCGAGGCGGTCACCGACTCGCCTTGAACCCCCTTGCCTTCCACGGCGGTTGATGTACCAACGTTCCCCGAGCCGGCAAGCACATTTGCCGGGGGAAGGCCACGGACGAAGTCATCTGCGCATCTGGGTCGCGCCGATGCTGCTCGGTGCCGGTCTGCTGGTGCTCGCCGACCGGCTCGCCCCCTCCGCCCAGGTCTCGTGGGGGCCGGCGTGGCCCCGCTCCTCCGGGTGGCGGTCGCCGGGAAGCCGGTTGTCCTGCCCGAACACCGGCATCGCAGACAGCAACAGCCTCAAGGCGCCCATCCGGGACGGGCGGCGCGGTCCGCGAGGCGGCATCGGCCCTCCCCCGGCACGGACACCGGACCTTGAGAGTAGGGTCCCGCCCCCCTCAACGCCATGCCCTCCCGCGAAGCAGGAGCAGCGCGGAGAGGAGGGCTCCGGTGCCGGGGCGGTGTCGTCCGCCCCGGCACCGGAGCCCTTGTCTCACCCCTCGTCGCGCAGGCGGGCCGCCAAGGCTGTCAGCGGCTCGGTCTCGGCGGTGTGGCCCAGGGCGGTGAGACGGGAGATCGCCGCGTCGAGGCGGGCCAGGGCGGGCGCGGTGCGTTCCAGGTAGATGCCCTCCACCGCGCCCGTGAGGCGGACGCACTCGGCCCACTCGCCGGCGCTGTCCTCCTCCGGTCCCGGCTCCCCGAGCAGGGCGAGTGCCTTCTCCAGTGCGGCCAGGGCGTCCTCGTACTCGCCGGCGTAGGCGTTGACCCGCCCGTACTCGTAGGCCAGGGCGGTGTCCAGAGAGCGGTCGCGGGACTCGTACCCGGCGGCGCGGGCCTCGTCGGCGACGCGGCCGGCGTCGGTGAGGAAGACGAGGGCGTCGGCCAGGCCGTCGGGGCCCTGCCGCTGGGCCTGGACGCGGGCGAGTTCGCGCAGGCAGCTGCTGAGCTGCGCGTAGCGCGGGTCCTTGGCGTGCGCCGCGAGTGCCTGGTCGGCGACCTCGCGGGCCCGGCCGAACTGGCCGGATTCACCGAGGAGTACGGCCGTCTCCGCGGCGATCATGGCGTGGCTTCCGGGGTCGTCGTCCCAGCCGGCCGATTCGGCGGCGAGGGCGACGAACTCCGCCGTAGCGGCCTTGAGATCCTCCCCGGCGTGCAGCGCCCGGGCCCGGGTCAGGCGCAGTTGAGCCGCGAGCCGGTCGTCCAGTTCTCCGGAGGCGATGTCCGGTTCGGTCAGCAGGGAGTCGAGCAGGGCGATGCAGTCCTCGACGCGGCCGAGGTCGAGGCTGAGTTGGGCCGCGTTGCTGTAGGTGCAGAACGCCTCCGTCCGGCTGCCGCCGCGAAGGTCGATCTCGGCCGAGCGCGTCAGGTGCCGCAGTGCCTCGTCGTGGCGGCCCAGGTGCATACAGGCGCCGGCCAGATCGGCGTGGAGGCGGGCGGTGTCGGCCACGTCGGACGACCAGTCGGCGGCGAGTCGCAGCGCCTCGGCGAGGTCCGCGTGCGCGGCTCGCGGGTCCTGCAGGCCGAGCTGGAGCCGGCCGCGCAGCGCGAGGGTGCGGGGCAGGTGCCAGGCCGGGCCGGTCGCCCTGAGCCGGTCGAGGAGGCCGTCGATCCCGGTGACCGCGGCGGGCAGGTCGCCGGTGATGGCGTGGGTACTGGCCCGCAGCAGCAGGGCACCGGAGATCTGTACGGCGAGGTCGTGCCGGGTGGCGAACGCGTGCAGCAGTTCCACCTCGGCGAGTACCGGCGCGACGTGCTCCTCGCTCCCCGATGTCTGCAGGCGCAGGCCGAGCACGGTGGACCGCAACCGCAGCAGGCGGGCCTCCTGGTCCGGGGCCAGGCCTGCCGTCTCCTCGGACAGTCGGACCATGGACGCGTGGGCGGCGGTCAGCGCGGCCGCCATGGCCTCGGCCGCCCTTGCGGCTCCGTCCTGGGGCTCGGCTTCCGATTCCCCTTCCCCGGCGCCGTCCGCCGGGGTGTGGGCGGGCGCCTGGGCCGCGGCGAGCAGGGCGCAGGCGCGGGAGATCGCCGCGTGTCCCGGTGCACCGGCGTCCTCGTACAGGCCCGCGGCCTCCTCGTGGAGGGCGGCGGCGTCGGCGAACTCGTCCTTCTCGCCCGCCCGGCTCGCCTCGTCGGCCAGCAGGTCGGCGCGCAGCTGTACGAGCGGGCCGACGGCCGGGTCGTCGGGGTGGGTGTAGTCGCGGGCGGCGGCGAGCGTGCGGAGCCGCTCCCAGCAGGCCTGTGCGTCCGGGTGCCCCTGCTTGTCCAACGCCCGCGCCTGGAGGATGAGTTCGGGCAGCGAGTCGGGGACCTCGGCGGTCGTGCGGGGGGTGGGTGCGGCGACCGGCGTGGGCGCGGCCACGTCGTCGAGGCTGCGGGTGCGCAGGGTCAGCTCCAGCGCGTCCAGCAGCGGGGCACGGTCGAGGCGTGCCTTGCGGCGGTCGGTGTGGAGCGGGGTTCCGTTGCGGGCGTCGAAGCGGGCGGCGAGGTCGTCGGCGCGGCCCCGTACCTCGGCGCGCAGGCCGGCCACTGTCCAGGTGCGGCCCGCGTATCCGGCGGTGGTCAGTTCGCCGTGGCCGAGGAGTTCGACGCGCTGGAGGAGGACCTCCACGCCGGTGAGGAAGTCGAGGAGGTCGCGCGGGGACTCCACGTCCTCGAACAGGCTCCGGTTCTCGGCGAGCAGTTCCAGGCCTCGTGCCTCGTTGCCGGTGAGGGCGCAGAACTCGAGGTGCCGGCCGATCTCCCCCGCCATCGAGGGGTTGCGGCGGCAGCCGCGGTAGCCGGTGAGGTGCAGTTCGACGGCCCGGTCGACACGGCCGGTGCGCAGCAGGGGCAGCAGTGCGTACGAGATGGAGCGGGCCGGCTCCTCCTGGCAGGACTCCTTGCCGGCCAGGACGGGCTCCCAGCTGCGCAGCGCCCGCTCGTCGTCGCCCGCCGCGAGGTGGAACAGGGCGCGTTCGCAGATCTCGCAGGCCTCGCAGTCGCTGAGTCTGGTGCGGCTGCGGCTCGCCCACAGTTCGTAGGCGAGGGTGGTGTCCTCGCCCACGTGTGCGGCGTGCTGGTAGGCCTGCCCGTAGTAGGGCTGGAGGCCGAGGCCGGCCTTCTCGTAGCGGTCGCGCATCTCCGTCAGCCACTGGCGCAGGCTGTTCAGCGGCACCTCGGGGAGCGCGCGCAGGGCGTTGGCCACCCACTTGAAGCGCCAGAACAGGAGGTGGCGCATGCGTGCGTCGAAGACGTCGGGCTGCTCGTCGAACAGGTTCAGCAGCCGGGCGAAGACGACGGGGGACTTCCGGGGTTCGGAGCCGTAGGTGTACGCCTCCTGGAGTTCGAAGAGCGCGTTGATGAGCGGGACGGGTTCCGCGAACTGCTCGGCTGCCTCGACGAGTTCCTCGGCGGTGACGGTGCGGGTGCGGCCGTAGGGGCGCCGGTCGTTCTCCTGGAGCGCCTGGTTCAGCTCGTCTGTGTTCTGGGGTGCGGTCGGCATCGTCAGCTGTCCTTGCGGAGGGCGTGGGCGAGAAGGTCGAGGAAGGAGCGGTTGATGAGGCTCGACTCGGCGGGCCTGAGCGGGCGCCGGGACAGCATCGCGGCCTGCCCGTAGAGGGCTTCGGCGCTGGTGCGGGCCAGCTCGGGCTCGTCGATGGTGACGGCGGTGCGGACCAGCGGGTTGAGCTGGTTGAGGATCAGCTGGGCGCGCGGCGCCTCCTGGCGCAGGGCGCCGAGGATGTCACCCCACAGGCCGCCCTCCTGCTCACGGGCGAGGTGGGATCGGGTGCGCTCGTGCCGGGCCTCACGGCTGTCGACGAGCAGGGCGGGCGCGGACGCGGGCTGGAAGGCGCGCAGTGCGACGTCGCAGTCGAAGACGGCGAGGGCGTCGCGGGCCTGGGCGAGGTAGGCCGCGGCGGCCAGTTCCGTCTCCCGGTCGACGGGGTCGAGGTGAGCGGTGAGGGTCGCAGGGTCGAGGTCGGCGACGGTGGCCCCGGGCCTGATCTCGGGCAGCCGGTGGACCAGTTCGCGGTCGTACGTGTAGCCGCCGTTGACGACGCCGAGTCCGGCGGCCGAGGCGATCGCGGCGACCTGCCGGAACTCCTCCACGCTCGAGGTCACGAGCACGGTGCGGTGGGTGCGGGCGAACTCGTCGAGGGTGGCGTGCCCGTCGGTGGTCTCGAACGGGAGCCAGGGCAGCAGCATCCGCAGGATCTCGTCGTCGTGCACCGCGAGCGACTTGACGGCCAGGTGGTGGACCTGGAGGAACCGGGCGAGCAGGTCCGGGTCGCTGGCGGCGGCCCGGGCCATCCACGCCCGCAGCCGCTCGGCGAGGGCGTCGCGGACGGCTGCGAGGGTGTCGTCCTCGTACAGCGACTCGCGGGACGCCGTGGGGCGCAGGCTCTCGGCGTCGACGACGCAGCGGACGAAGAACGCCCACTCGGGCAGGATCTCCTCGGCCCGCTCGGACAGCAGCATGCCCTTGACGTGTACGCGGTGGCCGTGGCGGCGTCCGGCCGGCACCGCCTCGGGCAGCACGCAGGCGATGCCCTTCAGACCGACGGCCGGCAGGTCCAGCTCGATGGTGTCCAGCGGCTTGAACCCGAGCACGTCCTCGCCGTAGGCGGCCAGCGCGCGGGACCGGGCACCCGGCGTGGGATGGGCGCGCGCCCAGGGTGCGGCCTCGGGGTTGACGGGTGCGGCCGGGCCGCTCGTGCCGTCGTCGAAGGTCACGGGGTGGCGCAGCAGGGAACCGAAGTGCCGGGCCAGGGCGTGCACCTGGGTCGGCCTGGTCCACTCACCGGCGTCGGCGCGCGGCGTCAGGGTGACGGTGGTGCCGGGCCGGGGGCGGGCGGAGGCGGGCAGGGTCCGGATGGTGTAGCTGCCGTCGCCGCGTCCCCGCCATTCCACGGCGGGTGCGTCGGGGGTCCGGGCGGAGCGGCTCACCACGTGGATCTCGTCCGCGACCAGGAAGCAGGAGAGCAGGCCGATGCCGAACTGGCCTATGAAGTCGCCGCGTTGCTCGGCTATCTTCTCGGCGCGCTTGCTGCTGCGGCCGATCGTGGCGAGGAAGGTGTGGACGTCGGCCTCGGTGAGGCCGACACCGTCGTCCTCTACGCGGACGACCGAGCCGTCGGCGTAGAGGCGTATGCCGAAGGCGTCGGCGGGGGCGGCCGGTTCGAGGCCGTGCCGGGCGGTCAGCGCGTCCACCGCGTTCTGCAGGAGTTCGCGCAGGTAGACCCGGGGGCTGGAGTACAGGTGGTGGGAGAGGAGATCGACGAGGCCGCGCAGGTCCACCTGGAAGGTGCGGTCGGCGGCGCTCGGATCGGCGGTGATGTCGGGCAGAGTCATGAGGCAGTCCGGCGTAGGAGTGGCGACGGGGTGGCGGTGCGTACGGCGGTCCGGGCGGGAGTGTCCCGCTCAGGCCCGGCGGTGGTGGCGGGTGAACTCCTTCTCGGGGTTCCCGAAGTAGACCCAGGGCCAGCTGGTGTAAGCGCCGTCGAGCTCCTGGAAGACGCGCTTGGCCGTGTGGCGCTCGCCGGCGAGCGCCAGGGCCATGGCGAAGATGTTGAAGTCGTGCTGCCAGCCCAGGCGGCGCACATAGGCGGCGCTGAGGATGCTGTGTTCGGCCGCGTTCCTCAACTCTGCCTGGATCTCGGAGGTTTCGAGGCAGTCCCCGCGGTCCGACTCGACCCATTCCTCGATGTGCGCCATGGCGATCACAGCGCCGAGCGGGTGCCCCTGCGGAGCACGGGCGAACGCTTCGCGGGCGAACGCCAGGGACTCGCCGGGCTCGCCGCTCCAGCGGGGCTGCAACTGCGACACCCACTCGATGTGGGTCGCCAGGTCCAGCGGGTCACGGCGCAGGGCGGCGTCGAGGCGGGCCTCGTTGACGTCGCGCCCCAGCGACATGCCGCGGCCGGAGGTGAGCAGGCGGCGCCAGGGGGTGACCCAGTCCGGCCGCAGCTCGGCCGCTTCGAGCAGGTGGTCCTCGGCGACGAGGAGCCGTTCGCGGAAGATCCGCCACTGCTCCTGTGTGACATGCGAGGCGCGGGCGGAGGTGCGTGCCTCCCAGCCCCAGCTGATGTACCGCGTCCCGGATATGAGCAGCGCCGTCGCCCGGTGCTCCTTGTCCTCCTCGACGGCCTTGCCGATCCAGTCCTGCACGCCGTCCATCTCGGCCAGTTCGGCGAGAACGTCGTGGTCGGTGCCGAGGTCGAAGGGGGTCAGTGCCGCCTTGACCGCTTCCCAGTCACCCGCGTCGGCCGCCTCCACCAGGGCGAGCACTCTGGTGTCCCCGAGCGCCCGCAGCTTGTACATCCCGTGCTTCTGCCTGCGCGGGACGGGAAGGGCGTGCGGATCCGCCGTCGGTCTCTCCGCGCCCCCACCGAACAGCTTGCCGAACATACCGCGTCCTCCCCTGGTCCTTCTTGATCGTTCGGTGCAGCATAAGGCGCCGTCACATGCGTGAGGCGAGGGTGGTGGGTCAAGGCCGAGGCGATGGCGACGACGGTGCGGAAGCACGCGGCCCGGCATCCGTCATGGTGTTGGATCGAGGTGCTGGTGGCCGGGCGTCATCGCCGCCGGCCGGTACCGCCGATGGGCCGGTCCCGCCGCGATGGGGACGGTCGCGCATCCGTCGGCCGGCGCGGTCGGGGAGGGGGCCGAGGCCTCTCCCGGATGGGCTTCTCGACCGACGGACCGATGAAGGACTCGCAGATCTCGTCGACCGGCTCGTCGGCCCGCGACGCCCGCCGGAGGCCGGCGGCCCCCGTCTCGCGTGGTCAGACACCCCCGTTGGTGCGACGCTGGAGGGGAAAGGTATCCGTGGGGGTGACCTGGGAGGGCCGATGGGACGCGATGTCCCGGCGCAGGTCTTCACCCGCGAGGACCGCCGCCGGTACCGGATCAAGATGCAGGAGTGCCTCGACGCCTTCGCACAGATGCTGCGCGAGGCGCGGTTCGACGCGGAGCGGCCCCAGGTCGGCCTGGAGATCGAGCTGAACCTCACCGACGGCGACGCCGAGCCGACGATGCGCAACAGCGACGTGCTCGACGCGATCGCGGACCCCGCCTGGGACACCGAGCTGGGCCGGTTCAACCTGGAGATCAACATTCCGCCGCGGCGGCTGACCGCGGGCGGCCCCGACGCCTGGGAGTCGGAGATCCGCGCGGCCCTGAACCACGCCGACGAGCGGGCCGGATCCGTCGGCGTGCACCTGATCATGATCGGTATCCTGCCGACCCTGCGGGAGCGGGACGTGGGACCGGCGGCGCTGTCGGAGAACGCCCGGTACCACCTCATCAACGAGCAGGTCTTCGCGGCGAGGGGCGAGGACCTGCTCATCGAGCTGGACGGAGTCGAGCGGCTGCGGACGTACGCGGAGACCATCACTCCCGAGGCCGCGTGCACCAGCACCCAGTTCCACCTCCAGGTGTCCCCCGAGGAGTTCGCCGACTACTGGAACGCCGCGCAGGCCATCGCCGGTGTCCAGGTCGCCCTGGCGGCCAACTCCCCCTTCCTGTTCGACAAGGAGCTCGCGCACGAGACCCGGATCCCGCTCTTCGAGCAGGCCACGGACACCCGCCCGCAGGAGATCAAGGTGCAGGGAGTACGGCCCCGGGTGTGGTTCGGAGAACACTGGATCACCAGTGTCTTCGACCTCTTCGAGGAGAACCTGCGCTACTTCCCGGCACTGCTGCCGTTGTGCGAGGAGCAGGACCCGACGCGGACACTGGCTCGCGGGGACATCCCCGAACTGTCCGAACTCACCCTGCACAACGGCACGATCTACCGCTGGAACCGCCCGGTCTACGCCGTCGCCGACGGCAAGCCGCACCTGAGGGTGGAGAACCGGGTGCTGCCCGCCGGCCCGACGGTCGCCGACACCCTCGCCAACGGCGCCTTCTACTACGGGCTCACGCGCGCCCTGGTGGAGGAGGACCGGCCCGTATGGTCACGGATGTCCTTCTCCGCCGCCGAGGACAACCTCCACGCGGCGGCACGGCACGGCATCGACGCCCACCTGTACTGGCCGGGAACGGGCGAACTGCCGGTACCCGAACTCGTCCTGCGCCGGCTCCTCCCGCTGGCACACCGGGGGCTGGAGCGCTCGGGCATGGACGCGGCCTGGCGGGAACCGCTCCTCGGGATCATCGAGCAGCGGTGCGTCACCGCGCGCAACGGAGCCGTCTGGCAGAAGGAAATGGTGCACCACCTGGAGGCCTCCGCCCATTGCGACCGCCACGAGGCGCTCCGGCAGATGACCCGGCAGTACATCGACTACATGCACCTGAACGCACCGGTGCACACGTGGCCGGTCGACTGACCAAGGCGATCCCACCGAACGGACCGCGCCGGACCACGTCGGGCATCACGCCGACGGCCGGGATGTGCCGGTTCCGGCCGATCGTGCGAGGCTCCGCACGGCCGGCACCAGCAGCACCAAGTCGCCCGGCCCGACACACCGTTCGACGCCCACCCGCGGGTTGCCGGTGAGCGCGTGGTCGAAGCGCGGGTCGGCACACCGTCTGAGGAGATGCACCAACTGACTTCGGATGCAGGCCAGTTGCCTTCGCAGGGCCGACGGCGTCCTGGAAACAGAGGTCCTTGAGGGTCTCGGCTGCGATCTCCTGCAGTTGTCGTTCGGTGGCGGCATCCCGGCCGCAGGCGCCTCCGCGGCACCCTTCAGACGCGGCGCGCGATCACCTCCATGCACACGCGGTAGCGCTCGCTGACCGAGTAGTGCAGGGGCTCGAAACCGTGTTCACCCAGGAGGTCGTAGAGGCGCCGGCGGCTGAAGTTGTGGAAGTGCTCCAGTTCTCCCCAGTAAGGGTTGACGTCGCCTGCGTCGAGCAGTCGCCAGGTGGCACAGTCGTAGTGGGGCATCGACGCGAAGACCACTCCGCCCTCGCGCAGCAGCCGGTGAGCGGCGACCAGGCCCTTGCCGGGGTAGGGCATGTGCTCCAACACGTCGGCCATGCTGATGACGGAGTACCGGCCCGGCTCATCGAGGGTCGTCAGGTCGGCGCAGCGGGCCTCGACCCCGAGCCGGCGCATTCCCTCGGCGGTCG
Organism: Streptomyces sp. NPDC002580; assembly: GCF_042889485.1. Classification (NCBI taxonomy): domain Bacteria; kingdom Bacillati; phylum Actinomycetota; class Actinomycetes; order Kitasatosporales; family Streptomycetaceae; genus Streptomyces; species Streptomyces sp. NPDC002580. The sequence continues at coordinate 14,727 of NZ_JBIAQZ010000002.1, forward strand.
AGGGGCGCAGATCGAGCCCCTCGGGCTCAAAACCCCACTCCTGCGCCGTGAACAGCAGCGAGCCGTTGCCGAAGCCGACATCCAGCCAGCGGCCGTCCGGGACGTACCGTGCCACGCGCTCCACGATGCGCGCCGATACGTACCGGTACTGCTCGAACGACGCGCCCGGCTGCTGGTCCGGATTGGTCGAGGAGAAGACCTCCGCGCACACCTCATCCGAGAAGTAGCCGTCGGTGAAGACATGTCCGCAAGCGGCGCAGCGCATCCACGTCATGATCGGCCCGACCACCGGCTTGTACAGAAGATGTTGTGAGCAGTCCCCTGTCCGAAGTGGGGAGATCTCCGGGGCGGAGCAGAGAGGGCATGCCGTGTACAGCACTCGCGGCTCGGGCTGGGTCGGCGTGGCCAGAGAAGGCGCTGTGACGGCTGGACTGTCGATCATGCCGGAAACGTAACCTTTTGTCCCGCTCGGTAGCGCGACGACGCGCTCGGTATGCGGCGGACGGCCGCAGCCGGGCGCGGCCATCTCGGCAAGTCGGGACGGCCCGCCCGCTCCATGGCGCGAGGTGGTGCGGGAGCAAGACCTGGGGCGAACCGCGGCAGGACCGGCCGGGGGCGCACCGGGGAAAGTCCCCGGCCCTGCCCCCGGCCACCGCCGTTCCCGTTACACCGTCCGGCCCTCGCCGAGTGCCCGCTCGGCGGCCAGGGCCCTCGACAGCATCTTCTCCCGGTAGGGGTTCGCGTCACTGAGTGCCGACGCCACCTTCACCGCCTCCTCCAGCAACGCCCGCCGCTGCTCCGGCAAGTCCCTCACCCGCGGCGAAGCGCCGGCCTCCACGAGGACGTACACCAGCTTCGACCCGTACACCTCCGGCTCGACCTGCGTCAGCAGGCGGTAGATCCGCAGCCCCTCCGCGCCGCGCACGACCCGCTGGTTCGCGCTGAGCAGCGCGACCCTCGCCCGCATGACCATCTCCTGATCCATGGATCCCCCTTCGTCCCAGCACCCCCCGGCCCCGCGTCCGTCCCATGACGGGACAGCACGGCGAACGCGTCGGCAGCCTTGGACGGATGCCGACACGGACGTCGGAGAGTGGATGACGACGAGTCTGCGGGCGGACCACCGCCTACGACAAGGTCGAACGGACGTGCGCTCCGTCCTACCGAAAACCGCCACCGAGCAGGCATGATGGATCTGACACTCCCCGCCGCCGTGTCAGCGGACGCAGATCACCCGCCCTGGGCGGCATCGCGGCCGGGTCCCGTTACCGCGAAGCGCCGGTCACGGCCAGGGATCGCTTCGGGCCAACTGTGGTCACCTTTCGAAGCGTTGCCGCCCAGGCCGGGGCCGGGACCGCTGACCTGTCGACCGTGGGTGCCGTGCCGGACCACATGGCCGGGGATCCGGTGGTCGAACAACTCGCGCGCCCTCCAACCGGGTTCCCGGCGGAGGGCGCGCTGTCGGCCGCTGACGCGGGCCCGGGGAGGCCGAGTTCGCGGGGCGGAGCGCTGTCAGGCGAGGGTGACCTCGACCGGGAGGTGCTTGATGCCGTTGACGAAGTTGGAGCGGACCCGGGGCACGTCCCCGGCCAGCTTGATGTCGGCGAGGCGCGGGATCAGTTCCTCGAACATGATGCGGATCTCGGTGCGGGCGAGCAGGTTGCCCAGGCACAGGTGGGGGCTGCCCTTGCCGAAGGTGACGTGGTCGTTGTTCTGCCGGGCGACGTCGAAGTCGTACGGGTTGCCGAAGACCTCCTCGTCGCGGTTGCCGGAGGCGAACCACATGACGACCTTGTCGCCCTCCTTGACCCGCTTGCCGCCGAGTTCGGTGTCGCGGGTGGCGGTGCGGCGGAAGTGGTAGACGGGTGAGGCCCAGCGCAAGAACTCCTCGACGGCCGTCGGGATCAGGGAGGGGTCGTCCCGGAGGCGGGCGAGCTGCTCGGGGTGCTGGAGCAGGGCCAGCATGGAGTGGCTGATGGTGTGGCGGGTGGTCTCGTTGCCGGCCACCACCAGGAGCAGGAAGTAGTTGTCGAAGTCCTGCGGGGACAGCGGAATTCCGTCGCGGGGGGTCGTGTTGACGAGCCGGGAGATCAGGTCGGTGCCGTCGCCACCGCGGCGCTGGCGGGCCAACTCCCTTCCGTACTCGAAGACTTCGATCGAGGCGGGGGAACGGAAGGGCAGGTCGCGGTACTTCTCGCTCTCCGCGCTGTGCAGCAGGACGTCGGCGTAGTCCGGGTCGGTGTTGCCGATGATCCGGTTGCCCCAGTCGATGAGCTGCTGGTTGTCCTCCGGCGGTACGCCGAGCAGCCCGGCCAGGACGTTGATGGGGAAGTCCGCGGAGACCTCCTCGACGAAGTCGAAGGTGCCCTTGGCGAGGGCCCTGTCCAGCGTGGTGGCGGTCAGACCGCGCAGGAAGTCGGCGTAGCTGTTGATGACGCCCGCGCCGAACTGGCGCTGGATGACGCTGCGCAGCGCGCGGTGGCGGACGCCGTCCATCTCCAGGATGGAGGCGCGCTTCTTGATCTGGTCGTCGTCGACCTCTTCGAGGTTGACGAACCGCGTCGACGTGAAGGTGTCGGAGTCACGGTCGACGCGGGCGATGTCCGCGTGCCGGGTCACTGCCCAGAAGCCGGAGTTGGGGGCCTCCTCGGGCTGCCAGTGCACCGGGTCCTCGTGGCGCAGGGTGTGGAACATGCGCCAGGGCTTGATGCCGTCCGCGTAGTTGTCCAGGTCGGCGAGGTTCACCTGGTCGAGCGGCAGGGGCTCGTCGAGGGCGGCGCGCAGTTCGTCACGGGTGGTGGGGACGGCGGGGACAGTGGGACTGGTCATGGTGGTCGATCTCCTGGGCGGGGGCGTGGTGGTTTAGAGGTGGTAGGCGTACTCGGAGAACTCCCAGTCGGTGACGTGCCGGCCGAAGCGCTCGACCTCGTCGCGCTTGTAGGAGAGGAAGGAGGCGGTGAAGTCCTTGCCGAGGACATCGGTGAGGTCGGTGTCCGCCTCCAACGCGTCGAGCGCGGCGGGCAGGCTCATGGGCAGGGTGGCGGAGCGGGCGGTGTCGTAGCCGTAGCCCTCCAGCGGGGCGGGTGGTTCCTCGCCCGCCTGGATGCCGAGCAGTGCGGCGGCGATCGTGCCCGCGATCAGCAGGTAGGGGTTGGCGCTGGCGTCACCGAGGCGGAGTTCGAGCCGGGCGCCCGAGCCGCGCTCCGGGGGGACGCGGAGCATGGCGCTGCGGTTGTCCAGGCCCCAGTCGATCAGCCAGGGAGCGAGCGTGTCGGGGCCGAAGCGCTTGTACGAGTTGACCGTCGGGTTGGCCAGCGCGGCGAGCGCGGGCGCGTGGGCGAGGATTCCGGCGATGGCGTGCCGGGCGGTGGCGGAGAGTCCGTACTCGCCCGCCGGGTCGTCGTAGGCGTTGCGTCCCCCGGCGTCCTCGCAGGAGAGGTGGAGGTGGAAGCCCGAGCCGCCGGCGTCGCCGAAGGGCTTGGCCATGAAGGTGGCCAGGTTGCCTTCCCCGCGGGCCAGTTCCTTCACCGCCGCCTTGAAGCGGAAGGCGCGGTCGGCGGCGTCCAGCGCCGCGGAGTGGGTCAGGTTGATCTCGTACTGTCCGCCGTCGAACTCGTGGTTGCCGGTGATGACGCCGATGCCCAGGTCGCGCAGTTGCCGCAGGGTGCGCAGCAGGTGGTTGTCGGGGTCGGCGCGCAGTCCGGCGGTGTACACGGCTCCCGTGGTCTCGGGCGACCTGCGCCAGCCGGTGGGCGTTCCGGGGGCCGGTTCCAGCAGGAAGTACTCCAGTTCGGGACCCACGACGGGCCGCAGTCCGTGTTCGGCGCACCGTTCCAGGACCGTCCGCAGCAGATCGCGCGGTGATTCGGGGACGGGGACGCCGGTGGCGGGGTCGTTCACCTCGCCGAGGCAGACGGCGACCCCGGGTTCCCAGGGCAGCGCGGTCAGTGTGGACAGGTCGGGGCGTACGGACACGTCCGGCAGGCCCGCGTCGAGGCCGCCGGCGACCGGGACGACGTCGCCCTGCGGGGTGGTGTGGTAGACGGCCCGGCAGAAGGCCAGGCCGTGCTCGCAGGCCGAGGGCAGGTGGTCCACCAGCACGTCGCGGGCACGGTCGGTGCCGATCAGGTCGGGGTAGCTCACCCGGACCACGTCGATGCCCTCGGCGGCGAGTCGGTCCATGTGCCGGCGGATGTCTGGAGTGTCTTGGGCGCTCACCGATGTCTCCTGAGGAGTGTGCGGATGGACGGTGGAAGAGGCGGTCGCCGGACAGGGAGTTGACGGGCGACGACCGCTCCAGGCGGCTCGTTTGAGTCCGAACGGTATGAAGGAGAGTCGGACTCCCGCAAGAGGGGACACGTAAAAAATTATCCACCTGGACAGCTATTGACCGGGGGCGGTCGGCTTCCTATGTTGTTTGAAGCCAAACGAGTAGGGGACGCGGTTCCACCGCATCCCTTTGGCCGAGGGGTCCGGTCGTCACAGGCCGGGCCCCTCACACTCCCCTTCACCCCCTTTCCCCGACGCCCTCACCCACTGGAGGACCGGCCATGAAGGTCGTCGTCGACATGAACAAGTGCCAGGACCACGGCCAGTGCGTCTTCGCCGCGCCCGACGTCTTCTCGATGGACGACGACGGCCGCCTGCTGTTCGTCTCCGACCCGGACGACGCCCTGCGCGACGAGGTCGAGGAAGCCGCGGACGTCTGCCCCCTGCAGGCCATCCGGATCGAGGGCTGAGCCCCATGAGCGGACGCATCGTCGTCGTGGGGGCCTCGATGAGCGGCCTGCGCGCCGCCGAGCAGCTGCGCGCCGCCGGCTGGACCGGGACGATCACCGTGGTGGGCGACGAGCCCCACATGCCCTACAACCGGCCTCCGCTCTCCAAGGAGGTCCTGGCCGGCAAGGCGCCGTTCGAGTCGCTGGCCTTCACACCGAAGGCCGCCGCGGCGGACGTGGAGTGGCGGCTGGGCACGAAGGCGGTCGCCGCCCGTCTCGCCGAGCGGACCGTCGACCTCGACGACGGTTCCTCCCTCACCTACGACGGACTGGTCGTCGCCACCGGCATGCGGCCGCGACGGCTGCGCTGTCCGGGCCCGTCGGCCGGACGCCACACCGTCCGTACGATCGACGACGCCCAGGCACTGCGGGACGAGCTGACCCGGCCCGGCGCCCGCGTGGTCGTGGTCGGCGGCGGATTCATCGGCTGCGAGGTGGCCGCCACCGCGGTCGGGCTCGGTGTCACCGAGGTGACCGTCGTGGACCCCCTGCCGCTGCCCATGGTCGGGCCGCTCGGCGAGCTGCTGGCCTCCGCTCTGCTCACCCGGCACGAGGAGCGCGGGGTGCGCTTCGCGCTCGGCACGGGAGTCGCCGGATTCGAGGGCGACGAGCGGGTGACCGGTGTCGTCCTCTCCGACGGGAGGGTCCTTCCGGCCGATGTCGTCGTGGAGTCGGTCGGCTCCGTCGCCAACGTCGAATGGCTGGACGGCAACGGCCTCGACCTCTCCGACGGGGTCCTCACCGACGAGCGGCTGCGCGTCGGCGGCTGGCCCGACGTGGTGGCGGTCGGCGACGTGGCCCGCTTCCCCAACGACCGCTACGACGGCGTTCCGCGCCGCGTCGAGCACTGGTCCATCCCCACGGACACCGCGAAGTACGCGGCGAGAACCCTCGTCGCCCGTCTCACCAGTGCCGAGCCCGAGACCGCGCCCTTCGCCCCGCTGCCCACCTTCTGGAGCGACCAGCACGAGTTCCGGCTCCAGTCCTTCGGCGCCCCGGCCCTCGGCAAGGACGACGTACGGGTCCTGGACGGCGACCCGGACGGTGACGTCCTGGTCGGCTACCACACCGACGACCGCCTGATCGGTGTCGTCGCGCTCGGCGGCCAGAAGGCCGCCATGGGCGCCGCCCGCTACCGCGCCCAGCTCATGAAGCAGCCCGCCCCGACCGCTTAAGGAACCCCCGCCATGTCCCCTGTCCGCGGCTTCTTCCACCCCAAGACCACGAGCGGCGCGTCGTCGCTGATCCCGAACCCGCCGTGGCACTACTCCGGCGACCTGCTGACCGTCGAGTACCGCACCGACCCCGCGCGGGTGCGGGAAGTGCTGCCCGAGCCGCTGGAGCTCGCCGACGAGGATCCCGGCGCGGTCGCGCTGATCTGGGCCGACTGGCAGTCCTGCTCGGCGTCCGGCGAGGAGCTGCTGGACCCGGTGCTGTCCCAGTACAAGGAGGCGTTCGCGGTCGTCCGGTGCAAGTACCAGGGGCGGACGTTCTCCCGCTGCGTGTACATCTGGGTCGACAAGGACTTCGCGATCGCCCGGGGCCTGCACCAGGGCTACCCGAAGAAGCTCGGCTCGATCCACCAGACGCGCCCCCATGCGTACGGGCCCGCCCCGCGCATCGAGGCCGGCGCCCGCTTCGGCGCCACGCTCGCCGCCGCCGACCGGCGCCTCGCCCAGACGGTGGTGACGCTGCGCGAGCCGTCGGACACCAACGGCTTCGTCAACGCGCACCCGATGGCCCACCACCGCTGGCTGCCGTCCATCGAGAAGGGCAACGGCCTCGCGCTCGACGAGCTGATCGAGACCGGTGCCGCGTCCTTCGAGGCCGGGCAGGCCTGGACCGGGGACGCCGAGCTGGAGCTGTTCGAGGCGCCCACCGAGGAACTGGCCCGCCTGGAGATCCGCGAGCCGATCGCCGCGTACTACCGGCAGGTCGGCGTGGTGTGGGACGGCGGCCGGCTGCTGGCGTCCGGCGTCTCCGAGACCGCATGACCCCCGTACGCATCAGCACAGGACCTGGAGACCGGACATGACCGAGCACATCACCACCGTGGCCGGCGTCGCCGTCGACACCCGGCACTGGATCGGGGGCGAACGCGTCGCCTCCGCCGCCACCTTCACCGATGTCTCGCCGATCGACGGCGGCACCCTCGGTGAGATCTCCCGCGGCACCGCCACCGAGGCCGCCGCGGCCGTGGCCGCCGCCAAGGCCGCCTTCCCCGGCTGGGCCGCCACGCCCCGCGCCGAGCGCGCCCGGATCCTGCACGCCGTCGCCGACGGGGTGGAGAAGCGCATCGAAGACCTGGCGATCGTCGAGACCCACGACAACGGCGCCCTGCTCCGTTCGCACCGGCGCGGTGTGATGCCGCGCGTCGCCCACAACTTCCGCTTCTTCGCCGACTGGCTGCTGAAGCTGGAGCACGAGGACTTCGAGACCCGCGGCCACACCAACCACGTCTCCTGGGACCCCGCCGGCCCGTCGGTGCTGATCACTCCGTGGAACGCCCCGCTGATGCTGGCCACCTGGAAGATCGCCCCGGCGCTCGCGGCCGGCAACACCGTGATCCTCAAGCCCGCCGAGTGGACCCCGCTGACCGCCTCCCTGCTGGCCGACATCGCCGCCGAGGCCGGGCTTCCCGCCGGAGTGCTGAACGTCGTCCAAGGCCTCGGTTCCGAGATCGGCGACGCCCTCACCTCCCATCCGGACGTACGCCGCATCAGCTTCACCGGCTCGGTCCCGACCGCCCGGCGGATCTCCGAGTCGGCGGCGGCCCGGCTCACCCCGCTCAGCCTCGAACTCGGCGGCAAGTCACCCCTGCTGGTCTTCGCCGACGCCGACCTGGACCTCGCCGTCGACCTGGCGGTCGAGCAGTACGACAACGCCGGACAGGTCTGCCTGGCCGCCACCCGCTTCCTGGTCGAGGAGACGGTCGCCGAGGAGTTCACCCGCCGGTTCGTCGAGAAGGCGAACGGACTGACCCAGGGCGACCCGCGCGACGAGGCCACCGACATCGGGCCCAACATCCACCCGCGTCAGCTGGAGAAGATCGACGGGTTCGTGCGGCGGGCGCTCGCCGCCGGGGCCCGTGCCGTCATCGGCGGGCACCGGGGGGACGGCCAGTACTACGCGCCGACCCTGATCACCGACGTGGCCCAGGACTCCGAGATCGTCCAGGAGGAGGTCTTCGGCCCGGTCCTCACGCTCCAGACCTTCACCACCGAGGACGAGGCCGTCCGCCTGGCCAACGACACCCGCTTCGGTCTCGCCGCCACCCTCGCCACCGGCGACCCGGCGCGCGCCGAGCGCGTCACCGCCCGGCTGGTCGCCGGCACCGTCTGGGTCAACTGCTTCTTCGTACGGGACCTCCAGGCGCCCTTCGGCGGCTCCCGGCACTCCGGTGTCGGCCGCGAGGGCGGCACCTGGAGCTTCGACTTCTACTGCGACGTCAAGAACACCGTCACCGCGCCGAAGGGATGGAAGAGCCATGGGTGAGATCGTCGGGGCGGGCCTGCTCGCCCACGTCCCCACCATCGTGCTGCCCGAGGAGGTCCGGCTGGAGCTCAACGAGGGCAAGGAGATCACCCTCGTCACCGGCCTGCGGGAGCTGCGCGAGGAGGTCTTCGAGCGCGACGACTACGACACCGTCGTCGTCCTCGACTCCCACTGGGCGACCACCGTCGAGTTCGTCGCCACCGCCCAGCACCGCCGGGCCGGTCTCTTCACCTCCGAGGAGCTGCCGCGCGGCATGTGCCGTATGCCGTACGACTACCCGGGCGACCCCGAACTCGCCCACAACATCGCGAAATCCGCCGACCGGCACGGCACCTGGATCACCGCGATCGACGACGACCACCTGCCGGTCTACTACGCCACGATCAACCTCTGGAAGTTCCTCGGCGAAGGCCTGCCGGACAAGCGGTGGGTGACCATCGGCGTCTGCCAGACCGGCGACATGGAGGACCACCTGCGCCTCGGCCGCGCCCTGGCCGACGGCATCGCCGCCACGCCCGGCCGCCGCGTCCTGGTGATCGCCTCCGGCGCCCTCTCGCACACGTTCTGGCCGCTGCGTCAGCTGCGGGACCACGAGTCCAGCGACCCGGCGCACATCTTCACCGCCGAGGCCCGCGCGGCGGACGAGGAGCGCATCGCCTGGTTCAAGGAGGGCCGCCACGACAAGGTCCTCGACACCATGGACGAGTTCTGGAAGTACAAGCCCGAGGCGAAGTTCTTCCACTACCTGATGATGGCCGGCGCCCTCGGCGAGCAGGCCTGCGTCGCCACGGCCCGCCAGTACGGCGCGTACGAGAACTCCATCGGCACCGGCCAGGTCCACCTGTGGTTCGACCGTCCGGCCGACGGCTGGACCGGCACGGCAGCACGCCCGGTCCCGTCCCCGACTCCGCCCCCTTCCCCGTCCCCGCGCACCCCGCACAGCCGCGTCTGAGGAGCACCGACATGCCCGAGTACCGCCGCATCCTGCTCGACGGCGCCGCCGTCCAGGTCACCGTCGAGGGCGACGAACTCGTCGCCGGTGACGGCCGCCGCGTCAAGACGGAGGAGGCCCAGCACCTGCCTCCCGTGGTCCCCTCCAAGGTGATCGCCGTCCACCTCAACCACCGCAGCCGTGTCGACGAGTTCGGGATCACGCTCCCCGACACGCCCACGTACTTCCACAAGCCGACCTCGGCCCTGAACTCCCACAAGGGCGCCGTCGTCCGCCCCGAGGGCTGCAAGTGGCTCAACTACGAGGGCGAGGTCGCCATCGTCATCGGGCGGACCGCGCGCAACATCTCGCCCGCCGAGGCCGGGGAGTACATCGCGGGCTACACGGTCGCCAACGACTACGGCCTGCACGACTTCCGCGACACCGACGCCGGCTCCATGCTCCGCGTCAAGGGCTCCGACACGCTCTGCCCGCTCGGTCCCGGCCTGGTCACCGACTGGGACTTCCGCGGCAAGAGCCTGCGGACGTACGTCAACGGCGAGGTCGTCCAGGACGGTTCCACGGACGAGATGCAGTGGGACATGCACTACCTCGTCGCCGACATCGCCCGCACCATCACCCTGTACCCCGGAGACGTCCTGCTCTCCGGCACCCCGGCCAACTCCCGGCCCGTGCGGCCCGGCGACGTCGTCGAGGTCGAGGTCGAGGGCCTCGGCCGCCTCACCAACCACATCGTCACCGGCCCGACCGCCATCCGCGGCGACGTCGGCGCCCAGCCCACCGAGTCCGAGGAGGTCCTGTCGACCGCACTCGGCGGCGACTGGGAGTTCCGCGGCGTCCGGGCGCCCCGCAGGGACTGAACGGCCCATGGACAGCGCCGCGTCGGGGAGAGGAGAAGCTCCCGGCGCGGCGCCCCGGCACCTCGTCCGTCGCCCGGCGGCAGCCCCCGGCCCCCTGCCCCGACCGCGGGACGGCCCGGGACACGGCCGCCGATCCGCGACGCCTCCCCTCCGACCACGGCCGATAGGGTCACATCCATGACCGACTCCGCTGACACCCCTGCCGGCAGACCGCGCAAGCGCGTGCACTACGGCCAGGGGCGTGCGGCCCTGCTGAACGCCGCCGCTCGGGTGGTGGCCCAGGGCGGGCTCCGCGGGCTCACCTACCGGGCGGTCGCCCAAGAGGCAGGTGTCACCCACGGGCTCGTGGTGCACCACTTCGGCTCGCGCGACGCGCTCATCGAGGAGACGCTCGCCCACACGATCCGCACGTCCCTGAACACCAGCGCCCTGGAACCCGGGACCGGCAGGGTCGACGACTTCTCCGTCGGACTGTCCGACATGGTCGAGGCCGATCCGGGCACGCAGTCCTTCCAGTACGAGCTGCTGCTCGAGTCCCGCCGCAGGCCGGAACTGGTACCGCAGATCCGCACCCTGTACGACGAGTACTTCCAGGCGACACGGCGGGAGCTCGACCGCATCCTGCCCGTCGAGGCCGATCCGGCGCTGACCCGGCTGGTCTTCGCCGCCCTGGACGGCCTCGTCCTGCACCAGCTCGTCCTCGGTGAACCCGAGGTCACCGACGCCGCGCTGGAGCAGCTGCGGACGCTGCTGAAACTGCTCGCGAGCGCCCTCGCCGCCGATGCGGCCGATGGGTGACCCGCTGACCCGCGCGAACGTCACCCCCTGCTGAATTCCCGGACCCGGCCCGCCTCGCCCGAGCACCACCGCGGTCGGCTCGCCCGTCGCGCCCGACGGACCGCTGCGGGTGCGGCGGACACCGCGCCGCACCGATCGCGACGGACACCGGCGAGGTACCCGAACCACCGACGCCGGACCGCGTCGGGCGATCACCAGAGCCACGAGACACCCCGTGGGCACCACTCTGTACGGACGTCCTCGTACGGACGTCCTCGTACGGGCGTCCTCGTACGGGCGGCCGCGCGTCCCGCATCCGGCAAGCGGACGCGCCCCGACCCGTCGGCCGCGAGCTCCCCGACCCGGCGCCGTGGCACCGCCGTTGGCCGGATCCCGCCTCCGACGACCCACGCCCGCCACAGCCGACCCGTCGCGCTCGACTCGCTCGACGTCCGCGACCGTACCGGCCGCGAGGCAGGTGACCCGATCGGCCGCAACGGCCTTCCAGGAGACGGTCGTTGCGTCCCCGGACGGGCCTCGGCGCGGCCGCCCGCGCGGGTGCCGCCGACCGCACCTCGCCGACCGTTCTCCCGACCCGGACCACAGGTCCGTGCACACGGCGCGGCGGGCCGAAAATCAGTCGCCGAATCTCTTGCCAAACGCATCGCCCGAGCCCAGGATGAGGCAACTCGTTTGGCCTGAAACGAAACACCCCTTCCCGTTCTCAGTAGGTGATTTCGAGTGGACAGTCAAACAGCGGTCTCGACGCCGACCGCGCAGGAGCCCACCAAGGCCGGCGGTCTCAAGCCCAACTCCCTCGGCGTTCTGGGCATCGTCTTCTTCGTCCTTTCCGCCCAGGCGCCGCTGACCGGCATCGCCGGCGCCGTACCCATCGCGGTCGCCCTAGGAAACGGCGCCGGAGCCCCCGCCGCCTACCTCGGGGCCGGCGCCGTCGTCCTGCTCTTCTCCGTCGGCTTCGTCGCCATGGGCCGGCACGTCGTGGACACGGGCGCCTTCTACACCTACATCGGCAAAGGACTGGGCCGCCCGACCGGCTCCGGCAGCGCGGGGGTCGCGCTCTTCGCCTACTGCGCCATCCAGGCCGCCATGTACGGCCTCTACGGGGCGACGATGAGCGGTCTCGTCGAGAACTACACGGGCACCCATGTCGCCTGGTGGATCTGGGCGCTGGTCACCATGGTCGTCGTCCAGATCCTCGGCGCGGCCGGCATCGAGATGGGCGCCAAGGTGCTGGCCGTCTTCGTGCTCGCCGAATTCAGCATCCTGATCGCCTTCGCCCTCGTGACCTTCTTCAAGGGCGGCGGCCCCGAGGGGCTCGGCTTCACCAAGAGCTTCTCCCCCGGCGCGGCGCTCCAGGGGGCACCCGGTGTGGCGGTGATGTTCGCCATCGCGTCGATGTTCGGCTTCGAGGCGACCGCGATCTACGGCGAGGAGGCCCGCGAACCGCGCCGAACCGTCCCCCGGGCCACCTACCTCTCGGTCGCGGTGGTCACCGGGTTCTTCGCCTTCACGTCCTGGATGCTCATCTCCGCGCACGGAGCCTCGTCGGCCACCGCGGACGTCGGCAAGGCGCTGGAATCGGGTGACGCCACCACCTTCGTCTTCGCGCCCATCACGGCCCTGTTCGGCGCCTGGACGGGCGACGTCCTGCCGGTCCTCCTGGCCACCTCGCTCTTCGCGGGCATCCTGGCCTTCCACAACTCGGCGAACCGGTACCTGTTCTCCCTCGGTCGTGAAGGTCTGCTGCCCCGCGGACTGACCGCGCTCAACAAGCGCCACTCCCCCTGGGTGGCCGGTCTCACCCAGACCGCGCTGGCGGTCCTGCTGGTCATGCCCTTCGCCCTGATGGGCAAGGACCCGGTGCTGACGCTGTTCTCCTGGTTCAGCGGTGTCGCCGTGCTGGGGATGATGCTGCTGTACTTCCTGACATCGGTCTCCGTGGTCGTCTACTTCCGTCGCACGGGCGCCGACACCCGACCGTGGAACACGCTGATCGCACCCTCCCTGGGCGCACTAGGCATCGCCGGCGGCATCTGGCTGATCGTCGCCAACTTCACGACACTCATCGGCGGCGACGCGACCACCGCCCTCTGGCTCGAGGCGGCCGTCCCCGTGATCCTGGCGGCCGGGGTCGTCGCCGCCCGGGTGACGCGGGACAGGCGCGACACCCCGGTGACGGCGGCCTGACCCTCGCCCCGGATCCACGCCCTGGTGCGGCCCGACTCCCGTGGGCCGTACCGGGGTTCCGCCGTTCCCGCACGCGGCGTGGATCGCCGGCCTTACCGAAGGCGCTCCTCGTACGGGACGCCAGGCCGGTGGGGAGGTGACGGAGGCCGACTCCCCACCGACTCCCGGACCTCGCGGGCTCCGCCGGTTCCCCGGCGAAGCCGTACAACAGACCGTTACCGGCGGCCTGTTCCCGGCGGCCCGCGCCACGAACGGCGACGGCCCCGCACGGCGAGAGTGTCGCGGTGCGGGGCCGTCGCCTCCGGTGCGTCCGGTGCGTCCGGAGGGACGGGGCCGTCAGGCCGTGGCGCCCACCACCCGGTCCAGGAAGGCGTCGACGAGGTGACGGGCGTTCGCGCGTGCCCGCGGTTCCATGGCACGGCTGCGGGCGAGCAGCGCGTCCGGGTCGACTCCCTCGCGCAGGCACTGTTCCCGTCCGCCGAGGTCGAGCCAACCGCTCACCGTCGACGTGGTGATCTCCGGGTGGAACTGGACACCGAGGGAGCGTCCGACACGGAAAGCCTGTACGCACACGGAGTTGCGGGCCAGCACCTCGACGCCGTCCGGCGGGAGGCAGTGGTCGAAGTGCCACTGGAACCACGGACCGGACGGGACCAAGGAGGGATCGTCCGTTTCGATCTCCACCCAGCCGATCTCCGGACGGGCGGCCGCGGCCACCGAGCCGCCGAGCGCCGTGGTGAGCGCCTGGGCGCCGAAACAGACGCCGAGAACGGGGACGTCCAGGTGGTGGGCCTCGCGCAGCAGGGCGAGCTCGCCGCCGATCCAGCCGCCCACGGCGGCTTCGTCGTAGACCGACCAGGGGGCGCCCAGCGAGACGATCAGGTCGTGGCCGCCCGCCCGGGGGAAGTCGAACCGCACATCGGGCGAGTGGTGCCGGTCCCGCGGGACCACCGTCACCGTGGTGAGTTCGTACCCCCGCTCGACGAGCCGGGCCCCGACCGGCCCGGGATCCGTCACGTGGTCGTGCAGAACGACGAGTGCGCGCACCGTGAACGCTCCTTCATCCCATCCGGCACTCGGCCGGTCCGATCCGACGAGCCGTGGCCACACCCTTGCGGCGGCTCCTCCACGGATCGTATCGTTTGAATCCAAACTAGATTGCGGAGGTTCCGTATGCCGGACATCACCCACGAGGAGTGGCTGCGCCGCGCCGAGTCCCTGAAGGTCCCGGGCGTCCACCACGTCGACGGCGTGGACGAACCCGGAGCCGGAGCGACGTTCACGGTCGTCTCCCCGCGGGACGGCCGGGTGCTGGCCGAGGTCGCCGACGGCGGTACGGCCGAGGTGGACGCGGCCGTCGCCGCCGCCCGGCACGCCTTCGACACCGGACCGTGGCCCCGCCTGACGCCCGCCGAACGCGGCCGGACGCTGATGCGGATCGCCGACCTGATCGAGGAGCGGCGCGAGGAACTGGCGCTCACCGTGAGCCTGGAGATGGGCAAGCCGGTCAAGGACGCGTACGCCATCGAACTGCGCGCGCTCATCGCCACGTTCCGCTGGTACGGGCAGCTCGCCGACAAACTCACCGACGAGTCCCCGCACACCCCGGGGGACGCCCTCGCGCTCGTCACGCGGGAGCCGGCCGGTGTCGTCGGCGCGGTCGTGCCCTGGAACTTCCCGCTGACGCTGGCCGGCTGGAAGGTCGCCCCGGCGCTCGCCGCGGGCTGCACGGTGGTCCTCAAGCCCTCCGAGAACTCGCCCCTGTCCGCCCTGCTGCTGGGCCGGATCGCCACCGAGGCCGGGCTGCCGCCGGGCGCGCTCAACGTCGTGGCCGGGAACGGGCCGGTGGCCGGGCGCGCCCTCGGGCTGCACCCCGATGTCGACGTGCTCGCCTTCACGGGCTCCACCGCAGTGGGCCGCGCGTTCCTGCACTACGCGGCCGATTCGAACCTCAAGCGCGTCTGGCTGGAGCTGGGCGGCAAGTCACCGAACATCATCCTGCCCGACGCCCCTGATCTGGAACGGGCCGCCGCCACCGCGGCCTGGGGCATCTTCTTCAACCAGGGCGAGATGTGCACCGCGCCCTCCCGGCTGCTGGTCCACTCCTCCATCGCCGATCAGGTCACCGACGCCATCGTGGCGCGCGCGAACGAACTGCGCGTCGGCGACCCCCTCGACCCCGCCACCGAGATGGGCGCACTCGTGGGCGAGAGCCACCTCGGCCGGGTCCTCGGCCACATCGGCTCGGGGCTGGACGAGGGCGCCCGGCTCCGCGCCGGCGGCGAACGCACACTGACCGGGACCGGCGGCAGCTATGTGCGGCCCACCGTCTTCGACCGTGTGGACCCCGGCATGCGGCTGTCCCGCGAGGAGATCTTCGGACCCGTCCTGTCGGTCCTGGCCTTCGACGACCTCGACGAGGCGGTGGCACTGGCCAACGCCACCGAGTACGGGCTCGCGGCGGGTCTGTGGACCTCCGACCTGTCCACCGCGCACAAGGTCTCCCGGGCCCTGAAGGCCGGCACCGTCTGGGTCAACTGCTACGAGGAGGGCGACCTCACCGTCCCCTTCGGCGGCATGAAGCAGTCCGGCAACGGACGCGACAAGTCCGCCCACGCCCTGGAGAAGTACACCGAACTCAAGACGACCTGGATCCAGTTGTGACCGTTCCGCCGCGACCGCTCATCGCGATCCCCGCCCGATTCGCCGCCACGACGTCCGCACTCCGCTACGCCGCCGAGGTCAACGCCCGCGCCCTGGTCGAGGCCGTCTGGCGGGCCGGCGGCGAGCCGGTGAGCGTCCACCCCGCCGCCGACGACGTCGCGGCCCGCCTGGCCCGCTTCGACGGTGTCCTGCTGCCCGGCGGCGGAGACCTCTCTCCGCACACCTACGGCGCCACCGACACCCACGACACGGTGTACGACGTCGACGAGGTCCAGGACTCCTTCGATCTGGAGGCCGCCCGCCGGGCACTGGCCGAGGGGTTGCCCCTGCTGGCGGTCTGCCGCGGGATGCAGGTCGTCAACGTCGCCCTCGGCGGCACCCTGGAACAGGACATGGGCGGACCCGAGAAGGAGCACCGGCACGTCGTCCACCCGGTGACGCTGCGACGCGACTCGCTGCTCGAGCGGGCCGTCGGCGCCGACAAGGCCGAAGTCTCCTGCTACCACCACCAACGGGTGGACCGCCTGGGCACCGGACTGGCCGTCACGGCACGGGCCGCCGACGGCACCGTGGAGGGGCTGGAACTCCTCGGCTCACCCGGGTGGTTCACCGGCGTGCAGTGGCACCCGGAGGACACCGCGCACGAGGATCCCCAGCAACACAGCCTGTTCGAAGCCTTCGTGAGGGCGGCAGCCGGCGGAGGGAGCCGCTGACACCTCGCTCCCCCTCGACCGGGGGCACGAAATCCCCTGCGCGCCGACGGAGTTGAACGGCACGGACCGAGGCCGTGCCGGTCAGGCCTTCGGGCGCCGTCCGCTGCGGCGCGGTGCCGGTTCGGCGCCGTCGAGGAGGGCGAGCCGACGCGCCTCACCGAACTCCTCGACCTGAAGCACGACTTGGCGCAGCCCGTCCGCGACGCTCCGGCACTGCTCGTCGCCGAGACGCGAGGTCACGAACGCCTCTTCCTCGTTGAACTGCGGGAACAGCCGCCGCATCAGCGTCTCGCCGTCGTCCGTGAGGCTGAGCAGGACGAGGCGCCCGTCGGAGGGGTGACCCGCCCGCCTGACCAGTCCGCGCCCCTCCAGGGTCCGCACGACTCCGGTCAAGGTCCCCTTCGAGATCCCCGCCTCCTCGGCCACGTGCCGTGTCTCCGACTCCCCCCAGATCCACACCACCCAGAGCACGACGAACGCCGTCCACGTCAGATCCTCGCCGCGCAGCACCGAGTTCTCCAGATGCTGGCGCACCGCGGAGGCCGCCCGGTAGATGTTGGCGACGACGGCCATCTGTTCGTGGTGGACGGGAGCGCCTCCGAGCTTGGCCTGAGTCAGCTTCTCGGCTTCGCTGATGGATCGCTGTCCCGGCACGGGCACTCTCCTTCGAAGGGAGGACGTCGCGTCGCGAACGTCATTCGAATCCAAATTGTACTCAGTGGCCGGAAGCACGAACCGGGTGACCGTCGGGCCGTGTGACCATCGGCCGTGTGTCCCTCGGGCCGGTCATGTCCTGGGCCCGGTCGACGAGCCCGGGCGGACGGCTCGCGTGTGCGGGGCGGGGTTCGGGCCGGGCCGGGCCGACGGGGTCGGCCACCGGGTCCCCGGGCTCGCCATCCCGCGCAGTCGCCCTGATCCCCGCTCCGGTGCTGGTCCGCCTGCCGCGTGGCGTTCGCTCGTCCGAGGCATGAACGGGGTTGCCTGCGGATGAACCGCCGGTCCTGGAACACGATGACTCTGCCCGCCGGCGATCCGGAGGCGGACCGCCCGCGACGGGAGACCACACCTTGTCCCGCACACACCCCCGGACCTCCCGCGCGCCGCGCGCGCTCCCGTTCCGGCCGTCCGGGCAACCGCGCCGTGGGCGTTGCCGCCCGTGAGGCTGTCCATCGACCGGGACTCCCCGGACCTCTCCACCCTCGCGCACACGCTCTCCAGCGCCCTGGCGCCCCTCAGGGCGGAGGCGGGCGTCCGTGACGAGGTACTCGTCGCCCTCCTGGAAGCGGTGGCCAATGCCCTGCGGCACGGTCGTCGGCCAGGTGGCGGCGGGCGGCCCGTCCTGGTCGACCTCGACGTCTCGGGCGACCAGGTCACGGCGGCCGTCACCGACGACGGCCCCGGATTCGACCCGGCCGCCTACCCCGACCCCCGTACGCCCGAACGCCTCCACCTTCCCACCGGCCGGGGCCTGCTCCTGATGCGCCATTACATGGACAGCGTCGACTACACCTTCCCGCCCACCGGCGGCACCGTCCTGACGCTCCATCGCAGCGTTCTCGCCGCCCGTGAGGAAGCCCGCGAGGAAGGCGGCGGAACACCTGGTACCGAAGAACACCCATGAAGATCGCCACCTGACCGGCCACGTCGGGCCCGGGGTGTTCGACGCGACGGCCGGCGGTGCCGTGCCCTGAGCCGGCGCGCCGATGGCGAACCCGACCGTGCCGGCAACCGTCCGAGCGGTCAGGAAGCGCCCCTTGCGGCCGCGCGTTCCTCGGGCCGGCCGAGTTCGAGCCCGCCCAGTACCACCCGCGACGAGACCGACCGAGGGATCACACCGCCCTGCCGAAACGCGGCCTCTGCGGAGGGCCCGTCCCGATCGCCTCGTGAACTGCCGGACGCCGAGGCGGCGGTGGGCCGGTGCAGCCGTGAGCCCCGACCGGACGCCGCCTGGAGCCTGATCCGCGTACGGTCCCGCCCCCACCGGTTGAGAACGGGCCGCGCGAGCAGCACGAGACGCAGGCAAGTTCCGGGGCGCCCGGTACAACCAAAACGGTGACCGGCATGTCGTACATGGCAGGGAATCGAGAGCCGCGACACAAGGGGAAACCATGCGTACGAGACGATACGGAGCGGCGCTGGCCGCCCTGACGATGGCCGGTGTGGGCGTGGCCGTCACGGCGCCCGCCACGGCGAGCGCGGCCACCACGGCCGTCACGTGCCCGACCGGCTGGGGCAGCCTCCCGAAGTCCGCGGCGGACGCCGACTTCGGATCGCTGACCGACATCAGGACCGGCAGGCAGGACTGCTACGACCGCATGGTGTTCGACGTCCCCACTGCGGGCACCGACACCATCGGGTACACCGTGCACTACGTCGACGCCTTCATCCAGGACCCGAGCGGCATTCGCATTCCGGTCTCGGGCGGGGCGATCCTCGAGATCATCGTGTCCGCCCCCGCCTACGACCCGGAGACCCACGCCGCGACCTACCCCGGTCAGGGCGGCCGGCCGCTGCCGGGCGTCGACCTGACCGGCTACCGGACCTTCCGCGACGCGAAGTACGGAGCGAGCTTCGAAGGGACCACGCAGGTGGGTCTCGGCCTGCGGGCCCGGCTGCCGTTCCGGGTGTTCCAGCTCCCCGACCGTCTGGTGGTCGACGTCGCCCACACCTGGTGAGTCGGTCGGCGTCACCGCTTCCGGCCGGGTGACGTGACGCGGGTGCCGTGACGGTGCCGCGACACGTCACCCGGCCGGTGCCGTTCGACGGTGCTCGCGTCCGTGACTCCCTTGCCACCGGCGTCGTCCTGCACGATGATCGCGATCCGGCCCGTGGGCCTGTGGTTGAACCGGCCATCCGGCGCGCACGTCAAGGAAGAGGGACGGACTCCCGCACGTCGGTCCGGCCTCCCATGTCCCGCGGGGACGCAGTTGACCGATCCAAGGAGTACGCACCCATGAGCACCGCCTCTCTGAGCGACCGTCTG
Organism: Streptomyces sp. NPDC002580; assembly: GCF_042889485.1. NCBI lineage: Bacteria > Bacillati > Actinomycetota > Actinomycetes > Kitasatosporales > Streptomycetaceae > Streptomyces > Streptomyces sp. NPDC002580. The sequence goes on from NZ_JBIAQZ010000002.1 coordinate 34,157, forward strand.
TCGAGTCACCAGCCTCTTGTCCTCGGTCTCTTCCGCATCGTCCTCGGCCTGCTCTTCGCCAGCGAGGGCGCCGCCACGATCTTCGGGGTCCTGGACCGACAGAGCAGCCCCGTGGGCGACTGGCCGTTCTGGTACGCCGGTGTCATAGAACTGGTCTGCGGCCTCCTCGTCCTGTTCGGCGCCGCGACCCGTGGTGCCGCGTTCCTCAGTTCGGGGGCCATGGCCTTCGCCTACTTCACCGAGCACCAGAAGAACGGCCTCTTCCCGCTGCAGAACGGCGGACTGTCCCCCGCGTTGTTCTGCTGGGGGTTCCTGCTCCTGGTCTTCTTCGGCCCCGGCGCCCTGTCCCTGTCCGCTCTGATCCAGCGCAGAGGGCGGACCGAGGACTCCGTCCAGCAGACGGCCGGGCAGACCGCGTAACACGCCGCCGCCCGCCTGCTGGTGGGCACGAGGCGCCTTCGCCGGACGCTCACCACGCCAGAACCGCGGTGCCGACGACGCCCGCTGCCGCCGTCACCGCGGCGGCAGCGGCCCGGACCACCCGGACGCGGTGCCACCAGGACCGCGCGCACGAGCCGTTCCAGCCCCGGGACTTCGGAAGTCGTCCCATCTCCGGGTACCCCCACCGCACCGCCCCCGCGGCCCGCCCGTCCGGCCACCACCGCGATCCTCGGCGGCCGGCCACCACCCTGGTCCTCGGGTGACGGCCGCCCCCGACAACGGTGAATTCCAGTCAGCCGCACGGTGGTCCAGGAGTCCGCCTTTGTCGGACTTGATCGGCATTATGCGTCCCAACGGGAAGCCCGCTCCGGACGACGGCCCGTGCACAGCCGTCGCCGCTTTGGCATATTGCGTCCGAAGGCCGACCGCGTCACCGCCTCCGATCGACACCTACCCGCCCAGAACGCCGACAGGCGGTCGGGCGGATCGTCGACGAGGCCGTGCGCGCACGGCCCGACCGAGACGGAACGAAGGACGCGGACACCAAGCCGCAGGCTTCTCGCACTCATTGGGGTGAACAGTGCGCAAGGTAAGGGTCATGCGTCGCCTCGTCGGTGAACTGGTCGCCGACGTCGCACTGCCGGTGCCCACGGAGCCGGCCGCGCTGTTCGACGCCCTGATCCGCCTGGTCAGCGCGAAGACGGGGCGGGAACTCGTGCTCCTCCAGGAGGAGTTCCCCCATCGGACGGCCAGTGGTCTCTGGCTCGACCTGCCCGACCGCGACATCATCGTCATCGACAGACGGACCACGCCCCTCCACCAGCTGGCGATCTTCTTCCACGAGGTCTGGCACATGCTCGAAGGGGCCTGCGGCAACCATCCCCTGGGCCAGTCCGTGGCGACGCGGATGCTGTCCACCCGCCCCGATCTGCCCCGGCTCGAGGAGACCGTGCGCCGCGTGGCCGCGCGCACCGAGTTCAAGCACAGCGAGGAAGCGGCCGCCGAGATGTTCGGGCTGCTGGCGGTCACCCAGTTCCGTGTCTGGCTGGAGGGCGAGCCGGGCGGAGCACCGGCCGATCTCGATGAGGTCGCCGGACGCATCGGCGCGTCACTGGGAAACCGCCGCAGACGGGTCTGAGCCGTGAACTCCTCCGACTACTACATCCCCGCCACCGCTCTGTGGATCTGCCTCGGCGTGAGGCTCCCGGATCTCCGCAGGGCCTGGCGCGACCCCCTGGTGCGGTCGGTCTGCGTGGTGATCGCCGTGGGAGGCGCCGGCTTCTTCTTCGCGGCGCCCCCGACGATCGCCGCGGTGAACGAGGTCAGCGGGATCGCGAACGCGTCCAGCCTCCTGGTGTACGTCATCATCAGCACCTTCAGTGCCGCCTGTCTGCTGTTGATCGTTCACTGGCGCGGGGGCCCGCCCGAGCACGTGCGGCGGGTCTCCCGGCGTTGGCGGCTCGGATACCTGCTCGTCATCACCGCCCTCATCGTCCTGTTCGCCCTCGGTGACGCACCGGTGGAACGCCGCACCGACTTCGACACGTACTACGCGTCGGCGCCCTTCATCGGCGAGATGATCACGCTGTACCTGGTGGCCCACATGACCGCGGCCCTCGTCACCACCGCCCTGTGCTGGCGCTGGGCGCTCCAGGTCCACGGCTGGCTGCGGGCCGGCCTGTGGATCCTGTGCGCCGGCTGGCTGCTGAACCTCTCCTTCAGCTCCCTCAAGCTCGCCGCGGTCGCCGCCCGCTGGAGCGGCCGGGACTGGGACATGCTCAGCACCACCTTCTCCCCGTTCTTCTCGGCCCTGGCCGCCCCTTTCGCCATCGTCGGATTCCTGCTGCCGCTCATCGGCCCCTGGGCCGTCACCACGGGGCGGACGCTGGCCGTCCACCGACGGCTCGGACCCCTGTGGCGTGAGCTCGGCAGGGCGGCCCCCGGTACGTCCCTCGCCGCGCCGATCCCCTGGTACGCCTCGCCCCAAGTCCGTCTGACCCGGCGCGAGGCCGGCATTCAGGACGGGCTGAGCCTCGTACGGCCGCAGCTCGACGACGAGGTCCGCGCACGCGCGCGGTCGGCCGCCGAGGCCGCGGGGCACAGCAGTCGGGACGCCCTTGCCATCGGTACGGCGGCGATGGTCCGTGCCGCCGCGCTGGCCACACGCCAGGGCCGGACCCGGACGCCGCGCGTTCCCGGAGACACCGCCGTCCCGGTCCTGCGGACCGCCCTGGCCGACGTGTCACGCGCCCTGCGCACCTCACGCTTCGCCGCCGACCCCACCGACCCCCCGATGTCGGTCCTGTCTCTCGTCGAACACGTCGGACACGTCCCGCACATCAAGGATGGCGAGAAATCCCCCACTTGAGCTCACCCGCCACCCTGCCTCCGCGGGCGAGCACCAGGAAGCGATCAGCGGCGATGTGCTGTCGTCTCCTGCCGAGGAGACACCCGGCGGGTCCAACTGCTCTCCCCGGCACGGCGATCACGTCGATCGGCCACTTCGCGCGCCCGCTGTCCGGCATGACGACCGTACGTCCGTCAGCGGGTCGAAGGGCCGGACGCACGCGGCAGGAATCGGGCCCGGCCGGTGGGGTCCAGAACCTTCCCGGTCGGCGTTCACGCCGTCCGCGTACGCCGGGCGGGTACCCGCCGGGCCGGGCCGACCGTCGACCACCGGCCCGCACACCTGGCTTCCCGGCCCTGCAGCCAAGTTGTGCGTCGGACCGCCGACTCCACCGGCCCGAAGCGGTCCGGGGACGTCTTCGGAATCGCCCGTCGCGACGCGGCGGATTCCCCGGCCCCGGTGGCCGGCGGCAGCGGGCCGCGGAAACGCGTCCTGCCACGGCCGCCGCGGCGCCCGCACGACGTGGGCGACGCCCGACAGAGCCCCGAGGACGTCGTTCGGGCTCCTTCGCCTTTCCGCAACGGGTTCGCCGACGGCGGGCGGACCTCGGTGGAAGCGTCGGGGCCACTCGCGGCGCCCGCGCCCGGCCACGCCCACCGACCGGGGGGCCATGCCGACTGGCTGGTTTCGTCGGTTCCGCCGGTCCGAACCGGTTCACCGGGCCGGGGAGCGTCGCGGCGTCGGTGGTGTCGTGCATCTCGTGTTCTCACTGGCCAGGCCAACCTCCCGGCTTCTCACGTAATGTTCTGGTGCCGCCATCACGAGGCGACACCAAGTACGGGAAGTGAGTGGGGAGTTCGAGGTGCGGGGAGCTCCTTGGCCTGATCCCGAACGGTTGCGGACCGAGAAGAGGGGGACGCTTGAACAGAGCCGACGCCCGTCGCCCGGCCGGCCGTCGCCACAACAGGGGGCAGTGTGCGACCCGTTCGGACGACCGTGCGGGCCCCGGCGTCGGAGATCGCCCGTCGGGAACAGGGCCACGGCGTCGCCGCGACCTTCGCGCACCCCGGCCACCGGGGTGACGTCACGCCCGCTCCTCCAGACCGAAGTCCAGTTCACCTGGCAGCAGTTGCCTGTCAGCGGTGACCACGGCCGGACGGCCACCAGAGAGGGTGCTTCCGCCAATGCCTGAGAGAACGTCCGGCCCCCGGCCCGTCGCGCTGGTCATCGGAGGAGGGACGACCGGGATGCTCACCGCCGCCGCTCTCCGCGAGCACGCGGACGTCACGGTCGTCGAGTCCGACGTCCTGCCCGAACGGCCCGGCCCGCGCAAGGGACTGCCGCAGGCACGCCACGCCCACCTCCTGTGGTCCGGTGGCGCGCGGACCCTGGAGCTCCTCCTGCCCGGTATCACGGAGCGGTTGGTCGCGCGCGGCGCCCGGCGGGTACCGATCATGTCCGGCATGGTCAGCAAGGCGCCCTCCGGACAGTGGTTCAGACGGTTCGACGAGGCCCACCACATCAACATCGTGTGCAGCCGCGACCTGTTGGACGCCACCATCCGTGACGAGGTCCTCCGCCGGCCCGGTATAACGGTGCGCGAACAGACCGAACTCGTCTCCCTCGAGGGCGACGCCGACCGCGTCACCGGAGTGCGCGTACGGGGAGCGGCGGGAGACGAGACCCTGTCCACGGCCCTGGTCGTCGACGCCGGCGGACGCGGCAGTCGCGCACCGCAGTGGCTGCGAGCGCTCGGGCTTCCGCCCGTGCGGGAGCGGGTCGTCGACGCGGGTGTCGGCTATGCCAGCCGCGTCTACCGGGCCCCCGCCGCCGCGGGCGAGGACTTCCCGATCATCAACGTGCAGGCGGATCCCACGCGTCCACCGGGCCGGGGCGGCATCATCCTCCCCATCGAGGACGGCCAGTGGCTCGTCACCCTCTCCGGTACCCGAGGAGGCCGACCCGGCCGCGACAACGACGAGTTCGTCCCCTTCGCGCGTTCGCTCGCCCACCCCGTCATCGGGGACCTGCTCGCCAACGCGGAGCCGCTCACCGACGTCGTCACCACCCGCAGCACCGCCAACAGGCGGCGCTATTACGAGAAGACGCCGAAATGGCCGGCCGGATTCGCCGTTCTCGGAGACGCCGTCGCCGGGTACAACCCCGTCTACGGACACGGTCTGACCGCCGCCGCGCAGAGCGTCCTCGCGCTCAGGAAGGTTCTCGCCCAGCACGCTCTCGGCGCCCCGGGAACGGCTCGGCGCATCCAACGCGGCGCGGCGCGCCCGGTGGGGCAGGCTTGGGATCTCGCCGTCGGCCAGGACGCCTTCTACCCGGGCGCGAGCGCCGAGGAACCCGGCCGACTGGAGCGTGCCGGGGCCGCGTTCATCGACCGCGCGGTCGACGCCGGGGCGCGTGACCCGTACGCGTTGCGGGCCCTCCTGGACGTCATGAGCATGGAGCGGTCACCGGCCCGGCTCCTCGCGCCCGGCATGCTCTTCCGCGTCTTCCTCGGCCGGAAGGCGCCCCTGCTGGACGGCCCTCCGCTGACGGAGAGCGAACGGAAGGCCGCAGGCCTCTGATCGGCGGCGCCTGAGACAATGGCGACCGGCCAGGAACGGGCAGGCGCCGCGCGGTCGGCCGTCGGCGTTCTTCGCCGCGGCCGGGGAGGACGGCGCCGGGTGACGCGGCGGCCCAGACGGTGACGATGTGACCGGGACGGTGGGGACGCCGTCGCGGAACGGACCAGACGTATGGAGCAGTGCTGTTCATGTCGTTACGAAGGAGCGCTGTCGCTCTGGTCGTGCTCGCCTCGCTCCTGGCCGTCCCGGCGGATCATGGCGGCCCCCGCGCGCCGCGACGGGGACCGGCGGTGGACCTCCTGCACGGCAGGGACTGGGCCCACTTCGCCGGGGCTGAGCCCACCCGGGCGGGCGTTCGCGTCACGCGCCTCGACCGGCGCATCACCCGCCAGGACGGCACCGGCGGGCAGCCCGATCCACCGGTGAACCTCCGGGGCCCCCATCTGCTGTTCCGGGGGGACGTCCGGATCGAGGCGAGCCTCGGGCGCGGCGACGGTACCGATGCCTTCCTGCATCTGTACGGCGAGACGCCGGTCGTCTATGACGAGTGGCGCCACGAACGGCGCAGCGTGCGGATCGGCGTGGTCGGCGGGAGCATCCGGATCGACCGCTGGGACGGCGACTCGGACGGACCCGCCGTGACCCGGAGGTTCGGCCGGGGGCTCGGACGCGAGGTCGCGCTCGCCGTCGAGGTGCGCGGACGCGAACTCGTGCTGGAGGCCGACGGAGTCGTCGTGGGGACCCTTCCGGCTCGGAACGTGTTCGGCCACGGCCGCATCTGGTTCGGCGCCGACGCGGGAGCCCGTGGAAAGGGCTGGACCCTGACCGGGCTCCGCGCGCGATCACTGGGCCGGGGCCGGATGTCCGTCGTGGACGCACCCGGCCTGCGCGTACCCCGGTCCACCGACGCGCTGCGTGATCTCGCGGCGGACCTGCCCCGCCCGATCAGGATGGGAACGGCGTTGGCCGCGGGCCCCTTGCTGACCGACGGCGCGTACCGCCGGACGGCGGGTGAGGAGTTCTCCGTCCTGACGCCGGAGAACGACTTCAAGGCGCAGTTCGTCCAGCCGCGACGCGGAGTGTTCGCGTTCGAGGAGGGCGACACCCTGGTGGACTTCGCCGAGGCCAACAGGATGAAGGTGCACGCCCACACGCTCGTCTGGTTCGAAGCCCTTCCCGCGTGGATGCGCGCCGCCATGACGCGCGAGGAACGCCGGCGCGTCATGACCGAGCACATACGGGCGGTAGCGGGCCACTTCCGCGGCGAGGTGGCCGAGTGGGACGTGGTGAACGAGCCCATGTCCGACGAGGACGAGGACTACGCCAACGGCAACCTCGGTGTGCGGCCCCACCTGTGGTTCGAGGCGATGGGCGAGCGGTACATCGACATCGCCTTCCGTACCGCCCACGAGGCCGACCCGCGCGCGGTGCTCTATCTCAACGAGTACGGGGTGGAGGAGGACGGTCCGCGATGGGACGCCCTCTACGCGTTGCTGATCCGGCTCAGGCAGCGGGGCGTCCCGATCGACGGTGTCGGCTTCCAGGACCACGAATACGCCGTCGGCGATCGTACCGATCCGGAGGTCTTCCGGCGCAAGGTCCGGGCCTTGGCCGCGCTCGGCCTGAAGGCCCGGGTCTCGGAGGCGGACGTTCTGGTCGACGACGACGAAGAGGACGTCCAGGCGAGCCAGTTGGCGGGGAAGCTCGCCGTCTGCCGCCAGGAACCCAACTGCACCTCCTTCTCCACCTGGGGCTTCACCGACCGGTACGGCTCCACGGCGGACATCCGGCAGTACCCACCGGCTCCCGGTAACGCCCTTCCCTGGGACACGGCTTACGAGGCGAAACCGGCCTACTGGGAACTGCGTGACGTCCTGGAAGACGCACGCGGCTGAGGTACGGGTTAGGGACGGGGCCGTCGACGAGGGCCCGTCCCCGACGGGCCGTCACCGGCCGGGCGCGGCCGGTACGACAAGGTCCCACCCGTCGAACTCCCCTTTAGAATGGACCTGTTGCCCCAATTCTCCTCTGCTCGCCCTCTCTGTTCGCCCCTTCTGTTCGGCCTCTCTGCCAGGCCGGTCGGCTGTCGCCTCCGACGCGGGAGGTCGGCGTCGGGCCCGGCGTCCGTTCCGCCACCTCGACCGCAAGGCCCACGACTTCGGATAGGGAGTACAGGAATGCAGGATCGGTCCGAGGACGTACCCGCGCAGCCGACGCAGCCCCAGGCGGAGCCGCCGCGACCCGGCTCCACCGCTCCGCCCGCGCCGACCGTACCGAACCAGTCGCAGGCACACCATCAACCGTCCCCCCTGCCGAGACCCGAATCCGCACCGGGCCCCTATCCGGGCCCGGTGCCGGCGGGCGGTTACGGGCCCCCTCCCGCCTACGCCCCTGCCCCTCCGTACGCCTACGGGCAACCGTCCGGTTTCCCTCCGCCTTCCGGCGGCAGGGGCGGCGGCGGGCGCGCGGTGCTGTGGGCGGCGGTCGGCGCGGTGGTCGCCTCGGCCCTGTGGGCCGGTGGGATCTTCCTTCTGGGGCCACTCGGCGACGACCCGGACCTGGCGGGATACCGGGCGCGGACCGATCTCTGCTCCTCGGTCGACTACACGGCCCTGCGGACCGAGTACGCCGAGCGGGACAGCGCTCCCACGCACACCTCTCTGACGCACGAGGCCATCGACCAGAGCGCGTGCAGCATCTCCCTGAAGACGTCCTCCAGTTCCTCCTACGCCGACGCGTACCTCTCCGTGGAGATGGATCTCCACAAGTCGACCGACCCCTCCCCCGAGTTCACCGCTCTGTGGTCCGAGTACGACCAGCGGTTCAAGGACTACGAGGTGGAGAGGGTGTCCGGTTTCGGTGACGAGGCCTATCTCGCGACCGAGGACACCACGTCGGGCACGGGAACCAGTGGCAGCCGGTCGGTGATCCTCGCGGTGCGCGACGGCTGGATGACGTACCAGATGAGCTGGAGCGCCTACACGTCCTCCTACGAGACGACGACCCCGCCCGAGACCGACGAGGTGGCACGGTGGGTGCGGACCGACACCCGGTCCACGCTGGAGAACCTCCGGTCCGACTGACCCGACGAGGACCCGCTCGACGCCCGGTCCCGATCCAGGAAGCGGGCGGCGCGCGCCAGCCGGCCGGAGCCCCGCGTTCCGCCTGGTGGGGCGCCCTGCCGCCCGGACCTTCTGCACCAGCGCCTTCGGACTCGGCTCCCAGGTGCGCCTGCGGGCCTCCGAGACGCCCACCACCGGGTTCCGCGGGTTCACACCCTGGCGCTCGCGGTGTCCCAGCCGGCCGACGTCAGCAGCCTCATCGCGGCCGCCCTGGAGGCGGGCGCCACCGAGCTGAAGCCCGTCACGAAGTCGCTGTGGGGCTACGGCGGCGTCGTGCGGGCCCCGGACGGGACGATCTTGAAGGTCGCGACCTCCGCGAAGAAGGACACCGGCCCGGCCACCGGGAGGATCGACGAGATGGTGCTCCTGCTCGGCGTCGAGGACGTGAAGGCGAGCAAGCGGTTCTACGTCGAGCGGGGCCTGACCGTCGGGAAGAGCTTCGGCGGCAAGTACGCCGAGTTCACCGCGGACGCGTCGAGCCCGGTCAAGCCGGCGCTGTACAAGCGCGCCGGCTTGACCAAGGACCTCGGTGTCGCCGACGACGGCACCGGATCGCACCGGGTCGTCCTCGGCAGCTCCGCCGGGTCCTTCACCGACCCGGACGGGTTCGCCCGGGAAGCCGCCTCGTCGGCCCCCACCTCGTCCTGAGGGACCCCTCGAGCCGCCCATGCGGGCGTTCTCACGGGCGCCCGTGCGAGGATTCCGACGTGAATGATCTTCATATACGCCCCGCCGGCGAGACCGACCTCGCCACCCTCGTCCGGCTGCGCGACGACGCCGCCCGCTGGATGCTCGCCCGGGGCATCACCCGTCAGTGGCAGCCGGGCCAGCTCGACGAGGAGCACTTCCGCAGGAGCATGGCCGGCGGTGAGGTCTGGCTCGCCGAGGCGGACGGCCGGGTGGCCGGGGCCTGGGAGCTGTGGTGGGAGGACGAGGACGCCTGGGGGCCGCAGCCGTCGGTGGCCGGCTACGTCCATAGGCTGATGGTGGATCGCGGAAACGCCGGGCCGGGGACGGGACTGATCCTGCTGCGAGCCGCCGAGCGCCGGGTCGCCGCGACGGGGCGGAGGTTCGTCCGTCTGGACTGCCTGGCCGACAACGCGCGCCTGAACGCCTACTACAAGGACGCCGGTTACCGGGTCGTCGGGCACAAGGCGGGCAAGCCGCAGCCGGGCGGTCCGCCGAAGTCGTTCACGCTCATGGAGAAGGCCTTGGGGACCGACGGCACGGAGTGAGCGAGGGGGCCGGGGACCGGCCCGCCGACGCCACCGACCGTGATCCAGGGGCGATCGCGAGCGCGCCCTAGACCCGCTGGGGACGCGTGGGCCGCTCACCCCTGCCCCGGACCTCGTAAGGGATCCGGCCCCACCGAGGCCCCGGGGCGGCGTCGGCTCAGCTGCCCTCTCCGTAGGCCGCCGCGATCTCTTCCGGACCGGCCCACCGGCTGTAGGTCGGCGACTGCGGCCAGCCCTCCGGCGAGTCCTGCCACACCTCCTGCCGGCCGTACGGGAGCAGGTCGACCAGACCGAACAGGTAGCCCAGTTGCTCCGTCCCGCGGCCGTCCGTGTGCCAGGTCCGGTACACGGTGTCGCCGTCGCGCAGGAACACGTTGACCGCGAATCCGGCGTTCGGAGGGGCGCCGACGTCGCTGCCGAAGGCGCTGTCGGCCGTCGAGTACCAGGTCATCGTGTTCCCGACCTTGCGCTTGTAGGCGAGCGCGTCCTTGATCGGTCCCTGGGTGACGATGACGAACCTGGCGTCGAATTTCGTGAGGCCGCCGAGCCGGGTGAACTGGGAGGTGAAGCCGGTGCAGCCGCCGCACTGCCACTCGGCGCCCTCGTGCCACATGTGGTTGTAGACGATCAGTTGCGGGTGGTCTCCGAAGATCTCGGCGAGCCGGACCGGGCCGTCCTCGCCCTCCAGTACGTAGTCCGGCATCTCGACCATCGGCAGCCTGCGGCGCTGGGCGGCGATCGCGTCGAGTTCGCGGGTCGCGGCCTTCTCCCGGGTCCGGAGCGCTGCCAGCTCCTTCTGCCAGGTGCCGGGGTCGACGACGGGGGGCAGGGCGTTCGCGGTCGAGGACATGCTTCCTCCGGGCGGTCGGGTGCCTGTTCGGGAGTACAGACTCCGCGGCCCGCCGGAAGTCATCGGTCCGCCCCGGCGGCTTCCCGGCGATCACGAAAGCAGGCCCCGGCCCCGGGCACCCTGCCCCCGCCCTACCGGACGTCCTGGGCGGGTCCTGTCGCGGGGGACGTGTGCTTGAGCTCGATCTCGACGAAGGCCAGGTGGGCGTCCCCGACGTTGACGACGTCGTGGGCGCCGCCGGCCGGGCGGGCGTAGGACCGGCCCGCCTCCAGGACGGATTCGGTGCCGGTCCCGTCGGGGGTGCGGGCGCTGACGCGGCCGTCGGTCACGGGGACGACCACGTAGTCGTGTGCGTGGACGTGGTGGCCGGTGGCGGTACCGGGCTCGAAGTCCCAGCGGGTGACGCGAACCCGCGCGTCCTCGTACTGAAGGGTCGGCTTCGCGGTCGTCGTCATGAAGGTGCCTCGTCCCTGCCGTGTGGTTCCGCCGTCCGCGCCCCTGGGGCCCACCGGCGTCGGAGGGCCGGACCGGCGTCGGACGATCGATCAGCGTGCGTGCAGGACCCTACGTCCCGGGCCGCCCCCGGCCGAGCCCGACTCCCCGCCGACCACCCGACTCCCCGGGGACCGCCCGCTTCGTCCGGCGGACCGTCGGCCCGGTCCACCGGTCCCCGGCCGCCGGAACCTGGACCCAAGGACGTCGACGACGGCACCGGAACCCCCGCGCGTCCGGTGTGACGTCGCTGCCCGGGGCCGAGTCGATGGGCGGCCGGAGGCGGGCCCCGGGTGCCGGGAACTGCCGCCGCTCGACCGTCCACCGGTGCCGTCAGCCGGGTCGTGTCACCTCGACGGACAGGTCGTTGTCCACCGTGTAATAGGGACGGATCTCCGAGGCCCCGATCCGGGCCGCCGGATAGACGAAGATCTCCTTCCGGTCCGCCACGTCGTCGAGAAGGCGGCCGATCCTCGTCGATGGCGCTTCCTCCGCGGGCCGCACGAAGGCGTCCCAGACGCCGCCGCCCGCCGCGGGGCCGGCCAACTCCTCGCAGTCGACGGTGAAGGAGAATCCCCGCCCGTCGCCTTCGGTCCGCGGTTCGGCCGTCCGGACCGTGTCCGTGCCGCGGAGAACCATGCGGACGACGGCCCCCGCACCGAACGACGCGCCGTGCAGCCGGGCCGTGACCGTCATCGTCCGGTCCGTGACGAGGATCCGGTCGGCTTCGGCATGGACGGGCCGCAGCCAGGCCCGGACCGCGAGATGCCCGGACTTGGTGATGTACGGGATCCGGACGGCGACCGGCGGGGACCAGTCGCGCCCGTTGCCGTCGACGAGGGCCCTCAGGTCCGCCGGTCCGGGGCGCAGCCTCTGGCGTTCGCCGTCGGGTTCCTGGAGCAGGTAGACGTCCCAGCGTCCCTCCTCGAGGGTCTGCCCGGCGCGCAGGACCGCCGATCGGTGCCCGTCCTCCCCCGGCTCCAGGTCCAGGAGATGACGCGCCTTCTCCGGCTGTCCCTTCTTGGTGCGCAGCCGCAGGAGCAGTTGCGGATGACCGGCCGACGGCAGCCGCAGGCCGAAGGTGATCCGGCCGTCGGCGTCCACCGTGCAGCCGCTACGCGGTTCCGCTCCGCTCGGCGTGGTCATCGCTGTGTCCTCCGTATCCGGCTCTTCGCGACCCTGCAGGTGTCACGGAAGGCGAAACCCTGCGCCACGAAGGTGCGGTACGCCCCCGCGCGGCCCGCTTCCGCCGAGCGCCCGGCCCGCTTCGCGTCGACCGCCTCGGTGAAGAGCCGCTCGGCCTGTTCCACCACGGGTTCGGGGGCGAACCGGCGTGTGTTCTCCATGGCGGAACGGCCCATGGTGCGTCGTCGTTCGTCGTCGCTCACGAGTTCCAGCAGGGCGGAGGCCAGCGCGTCGCGGTCCCGGACGGGGACCAGTCTGCCGTCGACACCGTCCTGGATGATCTCGCCGGGGCCGTAGGCGCAGTCGGTACTCACCACGGGCAGCCCGCTGCGCATCGCCTCGACGATGGTCATGCCGAAGGACTCGAAGTTGGAGGTGGCGGCTCCGATGGACCCCTTCACCCACTCCCCGTCCATGCGGGCGACCGCCCCCATCAGGAAGACGTTGTTGCTGAGGTCCAGGTCCGAGATCATCCGCCGCAGCTTGGCGTGTTCCTGGCCCTTGCCGTAGATCCGCAGCTGCCAGTCGGGATGCACGGCGACCACTTGGGCGAACGCCTCGACGAGCAGGTCGTAGCGCTTCACCGGCACCAGGCGACCGGCCGCGACGACCACCTTGGCGGTGCCGTCGGCGGCGGGCAGTACGGGGTCGGGGACGCTGTTGGGCAGGGCCTCGACCCGGACTCCCGGAAGGCGCATCTTGCGCCGGTAGACGGCCGCGTCCGCGGCGGTGACCGTCGTGAGCGCGTCGAGCCGGCGATAGGAGCCGCGCAGGACACCGCGCAGTTGTGGTGAATGGCTGTCGAGCGTGAGGTGCTCCTGCCCGACACGGACGACCCTGTCCGATGCCTGCCGGGCGAGGTGCACGTTGAGCCCGGGCCGGGTGCCGACGACGACGTCCGCGTCGGTCTTCTCCAGGAACCCGCCGATGCGCTGATCGGTCAGCTCGCTGTACTGCCGGTGCCGGTACTCGCAGGAGGGGTACACGCGCGCCGGCCGGAGGTGCAGCGGATGCTCCTTCTCGTCCCTCAGGTCGACCAGGGGGCGCAGGGACACGCGGGGATCCAACCCGAGCGTGGGCCGCTCGCGGGTTCGTAAGGCCGAAACGATCTCCACCGTATGACGCTCCGCCAGCGCCGTGGCGAGGTTGAAGGTGGTGGTGATCGTGCCTCCGATCCCATATGCGTTGTGGATCAGGAACGAGATTTTCATGTCGTACTAGACAGTGACAAGTCCCTTAGGGTTGTTCACCGTTACAACTTCTTCACGCTCGACACATGCCAGGTGAGGCGTCGGAGGAACGGCGTCGGCCGACCGGAGGGACCGGAGCGGGCTCCTCCGCGCATCGGGTCCGGCGGCTCTTGACGGCCACAGGGATCGGCCTGATCCGGTGGCCTCCTCCACCAACCCGACGGTCTCCGTACTCACACGCATTCCCGACCACTCGTCACTCGCCAACCGCCGGCGACCCAGCGCAGGAGTTCGACCCTGCGGAACTCGGAGCCCATGCCCGTACGCCTCCTCCGGTCCGGCTGCCGTCGATCCTGACATCGCGGACATGGACGAGGACGTGTGGTCCTCGGCGGGCTCGTCGAGCTCACGGGTGCGGGTGTTGGACAAGAGCGGCATCTCGGCAGGTCCGGACTCGCCATAGAGGCCCCGGCCTGCCCGTTTCCCTGCGGCGCCCCGCCCGGCCCTGCTCACGTCGCGGCCATCCGCTCATCGCGCGGCGAGGAACCCCGAGGAACGGTGGACGATGCCGGGGCGTCAACGCGGTCCAGGAACTTGAGCCCGCGCCGGGGCGACTCGTGCCGTGCGCGGGCCGCCGCTCGGCGCCCTCACGGGAACCGTCCCGCCCGTACGGAGGGCGCCGTGCGATGCGGGCCCGCGATTCGGGCCCGCGGGATGCGGTTCCGTTTCGGAAGCCACGACCACGGGCCCAAGTGGCGTGTCAGCCGCCGAGGTTGCCCTGCCGCGCGTCGCTCCACAGGTCGACGTCGTGGTCTCCGGCGGTGAGCTCGTCGATCTCGCTCAGCTCTTCCTCGGAGAAGTCGAGGTTCTCCAACGCCGCGACGTTCTGCTCCAGTTGCTCGGTGCGCGAGGCGCCGATCACGAGGGAGGTGACACGCTCGTCGCGCAGGGCCCAGGCGAGTGCCAGTTGGGCGAGGCTCTGTCCGCGGCGGGTGGCGATGTCGTTCAGGCCCCGCAGGCGGCGCAGTGTCTCGGCCGAGAGCCATTCCGTGTCGAAGGACTTGTCCTGGGCGGCTCGGGAGTCCTGCGGCACGCCGTCGAGGTAGCGGCCGGTGAGCAGGCCCTGCGCCAGTGCGGTGAAGCCGATGACGCCGAAGCCTTCGTCGGCGGCGGCGTCGAGGAGGCCGTCGGTCTCGATCCATCGGTTGAGCATGTTGTAGGAGGGCTGGTGGATCAGCAGCGGAGTACCCAGGTCACGCAGAATGGCGGCTGCCCGACGGCTTCGCTCGGCGTCGTAGGAGGAGATGCCGACGTACAGCGCCTTGCCCTGGCGAACAGCCGTGTCCAGGGCGGTCATCGTCTCCTCCAGCGGCGTGGTGGGGTCCAGCCGGTGCGAGTAGAAGATGTCGACGTAGTCCAGGCCCGTACGGCTGAGGGACTGGTCCAGCGAGGCGAGCAGGTACTTGCGGGAGCCGCCGCCCTGCCCGTAGGGACCGGGCCACATGTCCCAGCCGGCCTTCGTGGAGACGACCAGCTCGTCCCGGTGGGCCTTCAGGTCCTGTCGCATCAGCCGGCCGAAGTTGATCTCGGCCGAGCCGTACGGCGGGCCGTAGTTGTTGGCCAGGTCGTGGTGCGTGATCCCGAGGTCGAACGCCTTGAGGGCGATCTCCCGTTGCGCCTCGAAGGGCTTGTCGTCCCCGAAGTTGTGCCAGTACCCGAGGGACAGGACCGGAAGATCGAGTCCGGAACGGCCGGTGCGCCGGTAGCGCATGGTGCCGTCGTAGCGCTTGGGATCAGGAACGTGGTTCATGTGTGTTCTCCGCCGGGGACAGGTACTGGCCCCTTTCGCCGGTCGAAAGAGCCCTGACCTCACTGTGCGCCGCCTCCACAGGGAAGTCCAACCGCTCTTTCCGCTGCGATTCAGCGGCGGAACTCATGAATCGCCCAAGGTCCGGCGCCGTCACCCGCGTCCGTGCCGGCGCCTTCGGACGGAGCCTGCGGATGGAGACGACCCATGACTCCGGAGCCGTCGAGACGTCGCACCTCGGTGTGCCGCCCGTCGCTCACCACCGTCATCGAAGGGCGGCGGCCAGGATCGACCGGACGCGCTCAGCGGCCGTCGGCGCGCCGGCCCGGGCGGGAATACGACGCATCGGGATCTCCGGGAACACGAGAAACTTAGGCTTGCCTAACTTAAATTGTCTCGACGAGTGATGCCCAGACGCCGCGCGAGGGCGGAGCCGTCGGCCGGTGCTTCGACCGAGGTCCGTCGCAGGCGGTCATGGACTCACCGCCTGCGGACCGGGGACGGGAACTGTCTCCGACTCATCCGACCGGACGCCTGCGACGTCAGCCCCGACCGGAGGCCGCGCCCTCCCCGGGGCGCCCGTCACCGCCGGGTCCGGCCCGTGGCCGCCGCGGGGGAGCGGCCCCCCACCGCCGGGCTCCGGGGGCGTGCGCGGTTGCCGTCCGAGGTGCCCCCGGCGACTGTGGGAAGTGGCGGCCACCCGCTGGGAGTGGACCTCCCGGCCACGGAGCGGATCCGGGCCGCACCACGGCCGTACGGGCACACGGTGAGCCCGGCGCGCACAGCACCCGGGGTCACGACACGACCTCCCGCCCCGAGCACGAGGGAGCACAGCAGATGACCGAGGCCCGACCCGGCCGCCCCGGAGCGGACCGGCACTCCTCCCCCGACCCGGTCCCGTTCCCGCCGCACGTCGTGGACGGCCGCCTCAGGGCGCTCCCCGATCCGGTGCCGGACCTGCGGCGGGTCGGTATCTCCCCGGACCACTGGTACCCGGTCGCGAAGTCGAGGAGCGTGCGCCGCAACCGGACGTTCGCGGCCGCCTTCGCCGGCGAGCGGATCGCGCTGTACCGAGGGCGCAGCGGCACCGTGCACGCGCTGGAGGACCGCTGCGCGCACCGCCAGGTTCCGCTGAGCATGGGCGTCGTGGAGGGCGACATCCTGCGCTGCTGCTATCACGCCTGGGCCTACCGGGGCGACGGTCGCATCTCGCAGATCCCCTATCTGCCGAAGGGGTGCGAGCGGCCGCCGCGCGGCGTTCGCTCGTACCCGGTGCGCGAGGCGTACGGCCTGGTGTTCGTGTTCCCCGGGGACCCCGCTCTGGCGGAGGCCGCGCCGTTCCCGTTCCTCCCCGAGTACGATTCGGCCGCCCACCGGACGATGACGTTCTCCCGGACCGTGCGGTGCCACTACTCGTTCATGCACGAGAACCTGCTGGACATGAACCACCAGTTCCTGCACCGGAGCGTGCTCGGCAGGATCCAGCCCGAGCTGCTCGGCTACGAGACCGGTCCCCGGCACGTCGAGGCCCGCTACCTGTTCGTCCCCGCGGGCGGCCGCAAGGACAGGGGGGCGGGCCTGTTGTCGGCGGAGGGGATCGGCGGCCGGGACACCCCCGACGTGATCACCATCCGCACCGAGTACCCGTACCAGACCCTGCGGGACGTCCCGGAAGGCACCGAACTCCCGGCGTTCTCGCTCTGGGCGGTCTATGTCCCGGAGGACGCCGAGCAGCGCGTCAACCACGCCTTCGGGCTGCTGACGATCGCGAAGCCGTCGGTCCCCGGGGCGCTCCACCTCGCCTGGCCGCTCATCCGCCGTTTCACCGAACGGGTCTTCGCCCAGGACCGGACGGCGGTCGAGGCCGAACAGCGGGCCTGGGACGAGCAGGGCGAGGACCGCAACCACGAGGTGTTCCCGCTCATCCTCGACGTCCGCGACGTGCTGCGCTCCAACGGGGTTCCCCTGCGCCCGGAAGCCGCGCCCGGCTGCGGCCCGTGCGGTCTCGCCTCCCCGGCACAGCACGCGGGCGTCACGAACGGCGCGGGTCCGGTCCAGCCTCCCGGCCCGGCCGCCGAAGGCTCCGCCGGTCGCGACTAGCGCCGCCACGTCACCTGCCCTCCTGGGAGTCCGGCCGGGGAGGCACCGGTCCCGCCGTCGGGTCCGCCGATCGCAACGCGCTGCCCGATCGCGCAGCGCCGCCCGGGTCGATTTCCGCCGCCCGGCCGGACGGTGCCCCGGGCGGGCGCCCACCTCCGCGCGGGACGCCGGCGGCCCCGCTGCCGCAGGCCACCCGGCGACAGCGTCAACCGTGACGCGTCGATTCACCCTTCGCACACCCGCACGACAACCCCAACCTGCTTGCCGTGCAACCGACATGGGCACCCTGGATACCCGTCGGCGGCCGTGACCGAGGCCCTATCGTGGTCGTCATGTCCGCCCCTGAACTGATCCGCATCGTCTCCCGCGACTCGCCGATGGCCCTGGCCCAGGTGGAGCGGGTACGCGCCGAACTGGCCGCCCTCCACCCCGGTATCCGCACCGAGGTCGTCCCCGTCAAGACGACCGGCGACAAGTGGATGGGCGATCTCTCCCAGGTGGAGGGCAAGGGCGCCTTCACCAAGGAGGTCGACGCCGCCCTGCTCGCGGGCGAGGCGGATCTGGCCGTGCACTGCGTCAAGGACGTCCCCGCCGACCGACCGCTCCCGGCCGGAACGGTCTTCGCGGCGTTCCTCGAACGCGACGACATCCGCGACGCCCTCGTGCACGCGGGCGGGCTCACCCTCGACGAACTCCCCGCGGGTACCCGTATCGGCACCTCCTCCGTGCGACGGGTCGCCCAACTCGCCGCCTCGCACCCCCAGCTGCGGTGCGTCCCGATGCGCGGCAACGCCAACCGCCGTCTCGACAAACTCGCCGCGGGCGAGGCCGACGCCCTCCTCCTGGCCCTGTCCGGCCTTCACCGCATCGAGCGCCCGGACGTGATCAGCGAGATCCTTCCGACGGAGGTGATGATGCCGCCGATCGGCGCGGGCATCCTCGCCCTCCAGTGCCGCGAGGGCGACGCCGGTGTCATCGACACCGTCAGTGCCCTCGGCCACCCCGACACCCACCGGGAGGCCACCGCCGAGCGCATGTTCCTGCACGTCCTGCAGGGGCACTGCAACTCCCCCATCGCCGGGTACGCGAAGGCCACCCGCAACGGTGACCTGTCCCTGCGCGCGTGCGTGTTCACCCCCGACGGCAAGACCGTCATCAACGCCCACGAGTGGGCGGGGCCCCTCGACCCCGCCACCCTCGGCACCGCGGTCGCCGTCGCCCTGCTGCGTCAGGGCGCGCGCGAGCTGATCGACTCCATCGCGCACTGACCACGGGCCCCGCGACACCCGTCGTTCAGCCGTACGTCCCCGTGGCGCGAGGGGGCCGCCGGACCACCGCCGATCGACCCCGCCCCTCCCGCGACGGGAGTCGTCCCGCCCCGGCTCAGCCCTGGGCCAGCTCCGCCACCGGCTGCCACTTCTCCCACAGCGCCAGACGCTGCTCGTAGTCGGCCTTGGCGATGCCCAGCGGAGCCACTCCGAAGAAGCAGCGCAGCGGCGGCTCGTCGGCGTCCACGATCTCCATCACGGCCGCCGCGGACGCCTTCGGGTCGCCCGGGGTGCCGACGCGCTTGCGCCGCTGCTCCTGCACCTCCTTGTGGAAGTCGGCGTAGGCCGGCAACGGTTCGGACGTGCTCGACGAGGAACCGGCCCAGTCGGTGGCGAACCCACCGGGCTCGATCAGCGTCACCTTGATGCCGAAGGGCGCCACTTCCTGGGCCAGCGCCTGGCTCATCCCTTCCAGCGCCCACTTCGACGCGTGATAGATGCCGACCAGCGGGAACGCGCTGATCCCACCGATGGAGGAGACCTGCAGAATGTGGCCGCCGCCCTGCTCCCGCAGGAAGGGCAGTGCCGCCTGGGTGACCCACAGCGCCCCGAACAGGTTGGTCTCCAACTGGGCACGGGCCTCGTCCTCGGTGAGTTCCTCGACCATCCCGAAGTGGCCGTAGCCGGCGTTGTTGACGATCACGTCGAGCCGGCCGAACCTCTCGTGCGCCTGCCGCACCGCGTCGAAGTCGGCGTCGCGGTCCGTGACGTCGAGTCGCAGCGGCAGCAGTCGTTCCCCATAGGTCTCGCGAAGATCGCCCAATGTGGACAGGTCGCGCGCCGTCGCGGCGACCGAGTCACCGCGTTCCAGCGCCGCGACGGCCCATTCCCGGCCGAAACCACGTGAGGCACCGGTGATGAACCAGATCTTCTGTGACATGGCGTGCTCCTCGTACGACTCGTCGTCCACGTGCGGCCCGTCACCCGCCCAGGCATGACGTTCCGGAGTTCCGCCCTCCAGCCAACACCCTGAAGTGCACTCGAAGGCAACTCAGGAACCGCACCGCGGGGGCGAGGCGTCTCGGCCCCGTGTCTCAGCCTCCGTTCACCCGTCGAAGGCGGGCCGCGAGGTGGTGCTGCAGGGGCTGGCCGACCGCCGCGAGGTCATGGACGAAGTCCAGGGTGTCCTCGTCCGCGAGGGTGTAGCGACGGCGGGTGGCGTCGACCTGCTTGGCGGTCGGGGTGAGCGCCACCTGCCGCGCGGTGAGGTCGACCGCGCCGTCCACCGCCCGCCCGACCAGGATCTCGGCGATTCCGGTGGGCTGGGTGATCAGCGCCTCCACGTTCCCGTCGTTCTGAAGCCGCCACCAGCCGCTCTCCCGGGCGGACGGCCGCAACGGGGCGCCGTCCGCGTCCAGCAGCCAGGCCCGCGTCTCGAGGTGGAGGAAGGGCCGCCCGTCGTGGCTGAAGGTGACCTCCTGCGCGTAGGAGAACTCCTCGGCGAGCGTCGGGTACGTTCCCCTGCCGCGGCCGGCCCAGGTGCCGAGGAAACCGAGGAGCGGGGCGAGCAGCGGGTGCGGCGCGGGTGCCTGGTCCGGGCTCGACGCATCGGGGTACGGGGGCTTCCGAACGGGGTCGGTCATGAGGTGCGCTCCTGCGGTGGGGGCCGGTACCGCGAGGCAGCCTATGGGTTGTCCCGAGATCCGCGGTGGACCAGCGCGCGGCGTCGGAAGCGGTGCGCCGCAAGGTGAAGGGCGTTCCTCGTGACGGGTGTGTTCGGGGGGCCGGGGAAGCGGTGAGGTTCCGTGGCCGTGATCCATCCGGTCGTCAGGCATGGATGGATCACGGCCGCGCGCGGCCCGCGCCACCACGAGGGACACGTCACCTGTCCCGGCGGCGGCCCCGCGCCACGGGCCCGGACACCGACCACGTGGGAGGCGGCGGGCCGTAGGCCCTCAGGCGGGTACCCCGGTCAGCGGACGCGGATGAAGACCACGTCGTAACCGCTGTTCTTGCCGCGGGTCTTGACGTAGACGCCGTCCTTCCCACCGTTGGGGTTGCTGGTGTTGCCCTCGACGGTGGTGAAGCTGGAGCCGCCGCTCACCGTTCTCACGATGCCTATGTGCTCGTGCCCTCCGGTGAAGTCGCTGCCGCCGTTCCAGTCGAAGGCCACGATGTCGCCCGGCTGCGGGTTCGAGGTCACCGACAGGTGGTAGTTGCCGGCCCGTGCCTGCTTGACCCAGCCCGAGACATAGCTGTTGCGGTAGGAACTGGCCCCCGTCTGCTTGGCCACCCAGCTCACGAACGTCGCGCACCAGGCGTAGTTGTTGGTGGACAGCGAAAGTCCGACGGACGCCCCGTAGCTGTTCGCCCGGGCACTGCCCTCGACCGTACCGGCCTCGGCCGCGGCCACGTCGAGGATCTTGCTGTACCCGCCGCCGGGCGGGGTCGAAGGCGGCGGGGTGACCGCGCCGTACAGGGCGGCCTTGGTGTTCGGGCCCACCTGGCCGTCGACCGAGAGGCCCTTCTCGGCCTGGAAGTCCCGGACGGCACTGTCCGTCGCCGGTCCGAAGTCGCCGTCGACGGCGAGATCGGCGCCGTGGTGGTTGAGCAGGCTCTGCAACTCGGTGACGCAGCCGCTGCGCTGGCCCCTCACGATCTCGCCGGGGCACGACGCGGAGTTCAGGTTGATCGGCGCCGGAGCGCCGCTGCCGCCGCCACCACCGATGTTCTTGTACAGGGCGGCCTTGGTGTTCGGGCCCACCTCACCGTCGACCGACAGGCCGTTCGCGGACTGGAACGACCTCACGGCCGACAGGGTCAGGGGGCCGAACTCGCCATCGACGTCGAGGTGTTGGCCCTTGCCGTTCAGCAGTGCCTGCAGCGTCGCGACGCAGCCGCCGCCCTGCCCCTCCACGATCACCGACGGGCAGGACGCCGACCGCAGGTCCAGACCCGTCGACGGCGACTCGTCGGTGTCGTACAGCTCCCTCTTGGTGTTCGTGCCGACCTGACCGTCGACCGACAGTCCGTGTGCGGACTGGAAGCCGCGGACCGCGCTGTTCGTCGCCGACCCGAAGTCCCCGTCCACGTCGACGGCGTAGCCGTGGTGCCGGAGCAGCCGCTGCAGTTCGGTGACGCAGCCGCCCTTGTCCCCTTGAACGACGTTCGCGGGGCACGAGGAGGAGTTGAGGTTGATCGGCGCGGGAGCCGAGCCCCCGGTCGCATACAGCTTGCTCTTCGTCCGGGGTCCCACCCGCCCGTCCACGGCGATCGCGGTGGCCGCCTGGTACTCGCGCACCGCGTAGAGCGTCTTCGCCCCGAACTCGCCGTCCACCACCAGACCGGCACCATGGGCGTTGAGCAGGTTCTGCAGCTCCGTGACACAACCGCTCACCTGGCCCTGCAGGATCTCGGCGGGGCAGGACGAGGAGGTCAGCCTGATCGCCGCCGGCGCCGCCGTCGCGGGACTGGCACCGAGCAGGGTGCCCGCCGAGAGCATCGCCGCGGTGGCGGCGAACACCCCGATCCGGGATCTCCATCCCGGACCCGTGCCCGAGTGGCGCCGACTCTCAGAACGGGCTTTGTCGGCGGGAACGTGAAATACGCTGTTTCCCATGACTGCGAAGCATCTCCTTCAACTGTCTGCGGGTGACCGGACGGACCGGGATCGCCGGCCCGAGCCGCACAGGGCCGGAATTCTTCGTCCGTGGAAGGAGTCGCATGCGACGCGTTCGCCTGCCTCGGACCCAAAAGCGTCAGGTGACGGAGAATCGGCTTTTGGGCCGCGTCACCGCATTTGCGAATAAGTAATGGCCACGCACGGCCAGGTGGTCGAGGCGTCCGAATGGCTTGATCGAGCTGCTATTCCGCGACGACGGTGACAGTTCGCACCCACCCGCACAATCCCGGGCCCCACAACTGGCCGAATTCCGTCGCCACCCGTGTCCGATAAAAGTTGCCGGGAGCGAGCCTTTGAAGGGTTCACCCTTTTTTGACCCGCTTGCTCATTGAGCCCTTTCCAGCCTCAATTCGCCTAGGTCAAGCGGAGTACGGAGACCGCCCGGTCGAAGCCGGCGGCGGCAGGCACACCGCCGGGGGCCGCGCGGTTCGAGAAGCCTCCGTCGCGCCTCGCCGGCACTGGGCGACGGGGACGGGCGGAATCGCGGCAGGGCTCGCCCGCCGGCGCCGAGGCACAGAAGCGGGGGCGGGGGCGGGGCGAAGGGCGGACCTCGGTCAGGCCCGCATGAGTTGCGGTTCCGGCTGCGCCGCCGGTGCGGCCTTCACGTCCCAACGGCGGACGGTCCGTACATAGGCGTGGATCACCGAGAGCATGGCCAGAAGGAGGAGGGGTCCCCACACCCACGGATGTCCGGCCATTTCCGTCGGCAGATAGCGATAGGACACCAGAAGGGCGACCAGAACCGTCACGGCGTGGGTGACGAGCCGGACCGCCGATCGGTCCCAGCCCCGGTCGAACGCGCGCATCGCCCCTTCGACCATGAGCGCGAACACCACCCCGGCGACGAGGTCCACTCCGTAGTGGTAACCGAATCCCAGCGTCGCGACGAGCGTGGCCACCAGCCAGAAGGCGCCCGCGAAGCGCAGGAACCGCGGACCTTTGCGGGAATGGATGAAGAGGGTGGTGGCCCAGGCCGTGTGCAGGCTGGGCATGCAGTTGCGCGGGGTGACCTGGTCGAACGGCATCGGCTGCGGGGTGTCGACCGGCGGCGGGATGTTCGGCCACAGGTCGGCCGTCGCCCAGTGCCCGCCGTCGGCGCCGTAGGCGAAGACAGGACCGACCACCGGGAAGATCATGTAGACGACCGGCCCGAGCAGCCCGATGACCAGGAACGTACGCACCAGGTGATGGCCGGGGAAGCGGCGCTCGGCCGCGACGTTGCGCAGCTGGTACAGCCCGAAGACGGCAGCCGCCAGCGGAAGCTGTCCGTAGACGGCGCCGAGGACATGGGTGCCGACCGGACCGGTGGCCTCGACGAGGCGGCCGGCCAGCCACGACGGGTTGCCGAGCGCGTGATCGGCGGTCGCCACGTACTGGTCGAGCACCGCGGGGCGGGTCCTGGAGGTGATGAGGAGCCAGGTGTCGCCCGCCTTGTGGCCGGTCACCAGCAGCAGACCGAGCCCGACACCCTTCAGCAGCAGGGCGCGTTCCCGGCCGGTTCGGCGCGTCACGGCGATGACGGCACAGCCCAGAATCACCCACAGCGCGCCGTTGCCGAAGTTCATCCTGGCGTCGGCAACCCAGCGGACCAGGAAGAAGACGAGATCGATGCCGATCGCGACCCCGACCGCGACGAACCGTTGCCGCCAGGTCAGCACCACCATCGTCAACGCCAGACCGGCGTACAGCAGGGGCCCCGAATCGGGGGCGAACACCACCTCGCGCGACTGGTCGGTGATCACTCCCGGCACGCCGTAGCCGCGCGAGACTACTTCGAGCGCGACGAGGAATCCGAGGGTCGCCGCACCTGCCACGACCCACAGCAACACCCGGGGCCCGCGCCGCAGAGCGGACATCATGGTGCTACTTGTTCGCCATAGTGTAGATATCAATTGTCTGGCCGATTTGTTAGATTCTGGCCCGATCGCCCACCCTTGTACCGCATAGCGAATTTCCGCACCGAAGGACGGGTGATCAGGTGATCACTGTGAGTCCGATCATGCTATCGGAGCGGTGCAAGGGGGTATCTCCGGTAGCGAATAGTGCCGGGCCGCCCATCCCGCGCCAAGGTTCCGCGCTCCGGTCGGCAGGCTGTTCACCGGACCTCGTGGAGCCCGAGCGCTGCCGAGAAGACGTCCCCTCCCTCGTCCGGATCACTGGAGCCCGGCATCGTACTCTTCGGGCATGGAGAGTCTGGGCGAGGCCGATCCCGTATCGGTCGGGGGATATCCGCTGCTCGCGAGGCTGGGGGCCGGCGGGATGGGCCAGGTGTATCTGGCCCGGACCCCGGCCGGCCGGCCGCTCGCGTTGAAGACGGTACGGCCGGAATTCGGGCTCGACCCCGCCTTCGGGGAGCGCTTCGCCCGGGAGATCCGGCATGCCGACCGGGTGCGCTCCCCCTGGACCGTGACCGTGGTCGACTTCTCTCCGGCCGGTTCCCACCCGCAGTGGCTGGCCACCGAGTACGTGGCGGCGCCGTCGCTGGCCGAATGGGTGCGGGGGCACGGGCCGTTGCCGGCACCGAGCCTGACCGCGCTGGCCGCCGAGTTGTGCGAGGCGCTGCACGCGGTGGCCCAGGCGGGTCTGGCGCACCGGGACGTCAAGCCGTCCAACGTGCTGCTGGCGGGCACCCGGCCGCACCTGATCGACTTCGGCATCGCTCGCGCCGCGGAGGACTCCCGTTACACCCGGACCGGCGGGGTCGTCGGCTCACCGGGCTACATGGCGCCCGAACAGGCCACCGCGGGCGTCTCGGCGGAAGCGGGCGACGTCTTCGCGCTCGGCGCGGTCCTCGTGTACGCGGCCACCGGGCGCGGTCCGTTCGACCGGCTCGGCGAGCGACCGTCCACACCGGCTCTGCTCTACCGCGTGGTCCACGAGGAGCCCGACCTGGACGGAGTGCCCGAAGCCCTGCTGCCGCTGCTGCGCGCCTGTCTGGCCAAGCGGCCCGAGGACCGTCCGACGGCCCGGGAGGCGGCCGCGCTGCTGCCGGAACCGGACCGAGCGTCCGGGAACTGGGCACGACGACAGCCGTCCGGCCTCGCCGCGGAACTGGCCGGGCGTGAGACCGACACCCGCGCCGCGCTGGGGGGCCGGGCAGCCGAGCGTTCACCGAACGGCGGTGCCACAGCCGCCGCGACGGCCCCGTCCGATCCGCGCGTGAGCATGTCCGCGGGTTCGGCGGCGCCGTCCCCGTACGCCATGACGCGGACGGCGCGCGACCTTCCGGCCCGCCCGAACGCACAAGTCCCCGCTCCGAGCCCGATACCCACCCCGGCCCCGGCCCCCACACCTGCCCCGGCGCCCGGACCCGGTCCGTTGCCGGAACCCGAGCCGCGGGACCACGAGACCGGCCCGGCCACGGTGGACCCGGTCATCCCACGGGAGAAGGCGCCGCGGACCGGGCGGGCCGGTGTTCCGGGTGTCACGGCCGGTGCCCTGGCCGCCCTGGTCGTCGCCGGACTGCTGGTGCACAACCTGCTGGACTCCGGCTCGGGCGACACCGGTTCGAGCGACGGCGGTACCGGCTCGACCAGCACACCGTCCCGCACCCCGAGCACGCCCCCGGACGCGCTGCCCGCCTCCTGGGTGGGCACCTGGGTCGGTACCGGCCCCGGCAATCCGAACGGCAACTACAGCATGGCGCTGCACACCGACCGCTACGAAGTCACCCTCACCCTCCGCGCCGGCCGCGTCGGCCGGCTGGTCGGGAAGCAGGTGAGCGACGTCCACGATCAGGACACCGGCGCGAACGACGGCTGCACGGAGTCACTGGAGCTGCGCTCGATCGACGCGGGCACCATCAGGTTCGCCGCGAAGTCACCGCGCACCACGGACCCGGCCAGCGACCTGATCTGCGTCCCCGGCAACACCTACGAGGTCAGCATGATCGACGGGACCCTCCGGCTCGGCCCCGGTTCCCAGGGACTCGGCGCACCGACGACGTTCACGAGGAAGTGACGCTCGCGGGCCGCGGGCCGGCGGGAACGGACCGCGGCGAAGGCGGCCGTGGTCCGTGTTTCCTCACTGTCACGGTCCCCGGCCGCTCCTAGACTCCGGTCATGGAAAGAGTCGAGCTCCTCACCGGTGTCCTGTCCAAGACCGGCGACCTCATCGAGGGCGTCGGCGTCGACCAGCTCGGCCTCCCGACCCCGTGCGACGACTACGACGTCGAGACCCTGATCAACCACATCGTCGGTTGGCTCCTGCTGTTCGAGGCCGGCTGTCACGGCAGGACCCACGACGGCGACGCCACTGCCCACCGGTGCGGTCCCGACCCGGCCGCCGAGTTCCGTGCCGCGGCGGCGAGCCTCGTCGCCGGGTGGGAGAAGTACGGCTTCGACCGTGAGGTCGCCGTCACCGGCGACAACAGGCTGCCGGCCGAGAGCGTGTTCAACATGACCGTCATGGAATACCTGACCCATGGCTGGGACCTGGCGCGCGCCACCGCCCAGCCGATCCCCTTCACCGACCAGGAGGCGACGGAAACCCTGATCCGCGCCGAGGCCACCCTCCCACCGCAGTACCGGGGCGAGAACATGCCCTTCGGCGAGATCGTGCCCACGGGTCAGGACGCGTCCGCGGTGGACCGGCTCGTGGCGTTCCTGGGACGGGATCCGGAAGCGTCCCCGCGCGGGTGACCGTTCGGCGGTCGGCTCGGCGAGACGCGGTGGGTGCCGGCGGTACGGCGCGGTAGAGCTGTCGGCGAACCGGGCAGCCTGCCACCATGGTGACGAGCGGAGAATCCGGACCCGGAACCGCCCGACTCGCGGACCGGGGCCGGGGCGCGACGCGGGCCTGGGTGGAGCGGGAGCTGTCCGAGGCGGAACGCGTCACGGCGGTCACCCGGTTGCGGGGTGGCTGGACCTCGGAGATGCGACGTCTGGACATCGACGGGCCGGCCGGTCAACGCCCTCTCGTCCTAAGGTCGTTCGTCGAACCCTTCGTCGTTCCGCACGCGGAGGGCCTCCTGACCCGTGAGGCGGCCACG
Organism: Streptomyces sp. NPDC002580; assembly: GCF_042889485.1. Classification (NCBI taxonomy): domain Bacteria; kingdom Bacillati; phylum Actinomycetota; class Actinomycetes; order Kitasatosporales; family Streptomycetaceae; genus Streptomyces; species Streptomyces sp. NPDC002580. The sequence goes on from NZ_JBIAQZ010000002.1 coordinate 61,448, forward strand.
CTGCGCCTGCTCGACGGCACGGACGTCCCCGCGCCCGCACTGGTGGCCGTGGACGCGACCGCCCGGTACTGCGATCACCCTTCCCTGCTGATGTCCTTGCTGCCCGGGACCGTACTGCTGGACGACGAAGGCGCCGCTCAGCGTGCCGAGTCGATGGCCCGCGAGTTGCTGCGCATCCACCGGCTGAGCGTGACCGTCGAGGCTCGCCCCCGTGACTATGAGGCGTGGACTTCCGCGGACCAGGTTCGCCCGCTCGTCGCGACCTCTCGGCCCGAGCTGTGGCGACGGGCCGTGGACGTGATCCGCCGTGAACCCCCGGAGTACCGGCCCTGTTTCCTCCATCGTGACTTCCATCCCGGCAACGTCCTGTTCACTGGGCACGGCGGCGACGCGCGGATCGGTGGCGTGGTCGACTGGGTGGAGACCTCATGGGGGCCGGCCGACCTGGACGTGGCCCACTGCTCGACCTCCCTCGCGCTCCTGCACGGAGTCCCGGCGGGCATGCGTTTCGCCGACCAGTACGTCGCGGCGGGAGGGAGGCCGGCCGAGGAGCGCTCGGCCCATCTCTACTGGCGACTGCTGGACACGCTGGCCTTCGTTCCCGACGCCGAGAAGGCCGCCGCCACCTGGCGCGAGACGGGCCGTACCGATCTGACGCCGGACCTGCTGGCCGGCCGTCTGGAGGGATACCTCCAAGCCCTCTTGGACCGCTATGCCTGACGCCGGACGGGCCGGGACCGGGTCCGCAGCCGGGACAGCCGGGTCGTGGGACCGGTTCGCCGCCACCACGCCTCCGCCCGTCCGCTCGCCCGGTGCGACAGTCGTCCTCGTGACTTCTCCGCCTGCCGTTGAGTGAGAGGACGAGGGACGTGGATGTGTACGAAGCCGTGGACAGTCGCCGCGCCGTGCGGGCGTTCAGCGACGCGCCGGTGGCCAGAGAGGTGCTCGATCGCGTACTGGCCGCGGCGGCGCGGGCGCCGTCGAGCGGGAACCTTCAGCCGTGGCATGTGTATGTCGTCGCCGGTGAGCCCTTGGCCGAGCTGAAGAGGCGCGCGACGGGGCGGGCGCGGGCGGGAGACCCGGGTGACGAGCGGGAGTATCCGATGTATCCGGCCGGACTGGCCTCGCCGTACGGGGACCGCTTCGCCGCGGCGGCGACCCAGCGGTACGAAGCGCTGGGGATCGAGCGCGACGCCCCGGACAGACCCACGAGGATCGGCGTCCTGAACTCGGAGGCGTTCGGGGCGCCGGTGGTCCTGTTCTGCTACCTGGACCGGACGATGGGCCCCGGACAGTGGGGGGACGCGGGCATGTACCTGCAGACGGTCATGCTGCTGCTGCGGGCGGAAGGGCTGCACAGTTGTCCCCAGGTCATGTGGACGACGTATCGCAGGACGGTCGGCGAGATCGTCGGAGCCGATGACGGGCTCGTCCTGTTCTGCGGTGTCGCGGTGGGGTTCGAGAAGACGGGCGTGCCACGACTGCGTACCGGGCGGGCCGGCCTGGAGGAAACGGTGACCCTCGTCGGCGGGTGACGCGCCGACCGGTGGTGCGCACCACGGGACGCGTCGTCGGCCCGTCTCGCTCCGCTCGTCGCCGGCCAGGTCCGGGCGCTGCGGCACCGGCCGGGGAAACCCACGGCCTCGCCGTGTTCTCGCTGCTCCGCCCGGGACGGGAAGCGATGAAACGCCCTCGTGCCCGGGACGTCCGACGGGCAGAGGTCACATGATCAGGTCCTGGCCCCGGCCCCGTCCGGTAATTCGCCGCCCCGGTGGCCGAGTTGACGTAGAGTGGTGCTACCGACGCGGGGTGGAGCAGCTCGGTAGCTCGCTGGGCTCATAACCCAGAGGTCGCGTGGTTCAAATCCCGCCCCCGCTACGAACATCCGGCCCCCCGCGACTCATGTCGCGGGGGGCCGGAGTCCGTTCGGCGGACCTTTTCCCGAACTCACGCGCCCGCGCGTTCCGCCGTCGGCGCGAACCCGCGATCGTGGTGGGTTGCTTCCCCGAGGCGTCCTGATCGGTTCGGTGCCCCCGGCGGGCGTCACGGTCGAAGATGCCCAGGATCTCGCACGGGCCGCCGTCGGCACCGACGGCGTAGGGCAGTCCTCGTCCGGGGTCCCAGGAACCCCGCACGCGCCGCGGTCGACGAGGTCACCCGGACGGGGCCCGTCACCTCGTGACGGGCCGTGGCACCGGTCTGCGGGCGGGCCCGAATGCTGTCACGCTGGCTGCATCCGGTGATCACCGCTGAGGGAGCTCTCATGGCACGGACCGGCAGGAGAGGTACTGGAGGCCGGACGTCGGAGACCGGGTCATGACCGGCCCTTCGGCGTCCGGGGGCCACTACGGCGAGGACCTGTTCGAGCCGGAACACCCCGAGGAGGCCGAACGCATCGACGCCGCGGCGCTGGTGTACGACCCCGTCACCACGGGCCGGCTGCGCGCCCTGGGCTCAGGGGCCGGCGGCCGATGCCTGGAGGTGGGTGCCGGGACCGGGACCGTGGTCCGCTGGCTGGTGGAGGAGTCCGGCGCCGCGGAGGTGGTCGCCCTGGACCGGGACACCGGCGCCCTGGGCGCCCTCGCGGGTCCGCGGGTCCGGGTGGTCACCGCCGATCTCACGGACGAGAGCCTGGACCTGGGCGGCTTCGACCTGATTCACGCCAGGTTCGTCCTGATGCACCTGCCCGAACGCCGTCGGCTGGTCTCCCGCCTCGCGGGATGGCTGAACCCGGGCGGCTGGCTGGTGCTCGGTGACGCCGTGGACATGCCGGACCCCCTGGACACCTCGTCGGCCTACCGGCGGACCATGGACGCCATGTGGCAGGCGCTGAGGTCGACGATCGGCACCGACACGTCCGGCGTGCCCGCGTATCCGCACTTCCTGCGGGAGGAGGGCCTCCAGAACGTGGGCGCGGAGCTCCACTGTCCGCCGCTGGTCGCGGGCGGCCCCCTCGCTCGCTTCTGGTCCGAGACCTGGAACCGGATGCGGCCCGCGCTGAAGGAGACCGGGCTGGTGGACGCGGCCGGCATCGACGAGGCGGTCGCCTACCTGGCCTCTCCCGGGCTCGCGGAACTCGGCCCCGGGATGGCGATGGCCTGGGGACAGCGCCTCTGAGCCGCTGTCCGGTCGGCCCGGCCGGACAGCGGGCCACCGGATGGCCGACGATGGGCGGCTTCCGCGCTGTGCGGCCTTCGACACCGTGGGCCGCGGGGTCACCGGTTCCACGGGGTCACCGGTTCCACGGGCGGGCGGCGTGACACCCGCGTGCCTCCCTCGGCCCCGCCCCCCCCGGCCCGTGGGCTCCCGAGAGCGCCCGTCGTCGGTGGGGTCGCCGGAGGTCCCGCGTCGTCCTCAGGTCTGCTGTGACGGCTCGTACGTCTCGGCGCCGAGGCCGAACGTCCATGCCACCCCTTCACGGGCGGTACGGGTCGTGGGCGGGACGCGCAGCCAGTACGTCCGGCTCGTACCGTCGGGCTCCGGTGTGGAGTTGACGACCTCGACCATCACCACGTCCTCGTCGCCGACCAGTTCGACCCGCCACAGCACGCCTGTCTCGTCGCGGTGGACGGGGACCGCGCCCGACTCCTCCAGATAGCGGTCGTAGCCGTAGAACTCGAGCATCACGCGCCGCAGTTCGGCGTTCTCCTCGCCGCGGATCCGCTCGGGTGTCAGCGCGGTGAGTTCGTCGAGGAAGGTGCCCGGCACCGGCATCCCGCGCCATGCGTGGAGCTCAAAGCCGTCCGCGTAGGCGATCGCCGGGCCGTCCCCCCGGTCCAGCCGTCCGGCCTCGTCGCGATGCAGGCTCAGGGGCCGTTCACTGATGACCGCCACCTTCTCGTACGGCCACCACCAGCCCGCCTCGCGCGCGACCGCGGCGACCCCGGCCAGTGGGCTCGCGTCGTCGGGTTCGAAAGCGCACAGCCAGGCCGCGTCGAGCTGGCCCAGGGTCGCGTCCAGGAGCAGCAGTCGGACCCGGCTCTCCTCGTGGCGGTCGGTGGCGAGGTCCTCGACGATCCCCGACCGCACCCGGTCGGCCAGCGCGCGGGCTGACTCCCACAAGGCCGCTCCCGTGGCCCGCCAGTGCCCGCTCCATCCATCCGGTCCCAGACGCGCGTGCGCGCGTTCGCGTTCCGCCGCCCATGGTCCGCCGACGACGGCGCCACGGACACTCGCACCGGTCTCCCCGAGTGCCGCGCCGTCCGCGGGCGCGGTCCCCCTGAGGATGCGTACGGCCTCGTGGGGAGAGCGCGCCCAGACGATACGCGCGGGCTCCTCGAGTCCGGCCCGCCGGTAGGCGAGCCGGACGCCCTCCTCGGCCGCCGCCCGGTCGCCCGCGCCCGTCCGCGTGGCGATGGCACGCCAACTGCCCTGATCCATCACGCCGTTCCTCCCCTGTCGTCTTCTGTGGCCGGCGACTCGGCACCGCGCCGCCACCGGTCCTGCCTCCGAGAGTGCCGTCCCCGCGCCCCGCCCCCGCTCACCCCTCCCGAAGCGGGGCGGGAACCACCCGCGGTCGCGTCAGTCCGCGACGATCCGGACCGAGCCCGGCACGTACTCCCGCTGGCGGACCACCCGGTACCAGCCCTTGCGGAGCGAGATCGCCCCGTGTTCCTCATGGACGACACGCGCGCCGTCAGGAACGTGCAGCAGCATCGGGCCGAACACCCCGGCCTCCCGGATCAGCCGACCCGGACCGACCACCGCGTGGGCGTGCCCGGTGACTTCACCGAGGGCGAGCACCAGCCGTCCGCGGCCGTCACGCGGCTCGGACGACGCCCGGAGGGCGTGGTCCGGTACCGCCTTCTCGTCCATCGGCACGATCAGCACGTCTCCTTGGCGGAACATGGGGCTCCCTCCCGACACGGCACGCCGTGTGCCATGAGAACGACCGTAGGGGCGACCACTGACAATCGGCCGCCGAGCCGGGTCGCCGTACCCACGGTGACGTGGCGTCATGCCCCGGCCGGGACCACTCGGAGCGGTCGTCCGGCCGCTCTTCCGCGTCGTGCCGTCCACAGGCGGCACCCCAGTTCGCCCCGATGTCGGTGGGGCTTGGTAGAACTCGTGTACCCGGGTGCGGTCGCGCTCCGGACGCACCACCACGAACGTCGATGCACCGGAACCAGGACGAAGGAGCGGGCGCGCATGACCGTCAACAGCCATCTCAAGGAGTTCCACGGCCTGCCGGCCTTCACCTTCCCGGACGCCGACGACAAGTCGCCCAGGGCGACGTCCCTTCCCGAACCCGAATCGGTTGCCTGGCGCGTCGGCGTGGACGCCTACGACAGCGAGGAGGAGTGGGAGGACGCCTTCGCGCGCTTCCTGGCCGCCGTGGACACCGAGCGGGTGCGGGCCCTGATCGTCGGCGCGTGGAGCGAGGCGTACGACTCGGCTCCCGGCGCGGTGATCGAGGCCCTGGTGGCCGCGCGTGAGCGGCTGCCCGCGCTGCGCGGACTGTTCTTCGGCGACATCGTGATGGAGGAGTGCGAGATCTCGTGGATCGTCCAGGGTGACGTGTCCCCGCTGCTGAACGCCTTCCCCGCTCTGGAGGAGTTCGGGGTCCGGGGCGGCAACCAGCTCGTCTTCCCCGCCGTCCGGCACGAGCGGCTGCGCAGCCTGACCGTCGAGACCGGCGGCATGCCCGTCGAAGCGGTGCGCGGCGTCGCCGGCAGCGATCTGCCCGCGCTGGAGAAGCTCGACCTGTGGCTCGGCACCTCCGAGTACGGTGGGGACGCCGGTGTCGCCGACCTGGAGCCGTTCTTCGCGGGTACCCGTCTGCCCGGTCTGATCCGTCTGGGCCTGCGCAACAGCGAGATCCAGGACGACATCTGCGCCGCGCTGGCCTCGGCCCCGGTCGTGGCGCGCCTTGAAGTCCTCGACGTCTCCATGGGCGTGCTCACCGACGACGGCGTGACGGCCCTGCTGTCGGGCCAGCCGCTGACGCACCTCAAGAAGCTCGACCTGCACCACAACTACCTCAGCACGGCCCTGCGGACGCGCCTGCTGGAGACGCTGGAGCCCGCCGGTGTCCTGGTCGACGCCGACCAGGACGACGCGGAGTCCGACGAGGAGGAGGACGGGACGGTCTGGCGCTTCGTGGCGGTGGGCGAGTAGCAGCCGGAAGTACGGAGCGGGGGACGAGGAGTCGGGGTGGACGAGATGGGGCCGGGGGGTGCGCCGGTGAGGTGGGCTGTCGTTGCCAACGGGGAGAACCGCCGGGCCGGCCTGTTCCGCGCCGCGGCCGAGAAGGCGGGCTGCGGCACACCGCGGGTCGTCGAGTGGCGGGACGTGCTGGGGGACGGCGGCCACGACTTCGCCGACGACGAGGTGGTCCGGCTGGACTCCCCCGGCGAGAACGCTGAGGTGGACCGGCTGCTGCGGGGTGCCGGGGAGCCCACCCGGGTGGAGGGTTCCGCACGCTGGTACGCGGGTTTCCTGGACTGTGTGGGGTCACTGCGCGGGGGCAGACGGCTCGACGACCCGGCGGACCTGGCCGTGCTCTTCGACAAGCGGCTGTGCCACGCCCGCCTCGACGCCGCCGGGGTGCCGGTTCCGCGGTCCCCCACCTCCGGTTCCCGCCCGGCGGTGGAGGGCTGGAGCGGGGTGCGCGACCGCATGCGGGAGACCGGCATGCGGCGGGTCTTCGTCAAGCTCGCGCACGGCTCGTCCGCGTCGGGTGTGCTGGCCGTCGAGACGACCGCCTCCGGCCGGATCCGCGCCACCACCTCGGTGGAGCGCACGGCGGACGGCCGTCTCCACAACTCCCTGCGGATCCGCCGCTACACGGACGAGGCGGAGATCGCCGCGATCGTGGACACCCTCGCCCCGGACGGGCTGCACATCGAGCGCTGGCTGCCGAAGGCCTCGCTCGACGACCGGTCGGCGGACCTGCGGGTCGTGGTCGTGGCCGGCCGGGCCACCCACGTCGTGGTCCGCACCAGCCGCTCGCCCCTGACCAATCTGCATCTCGGCGGGACACGCGGTGACCTCGCGGCCGTGCGCACGCTGGCCGGTGACCGGTGGGCGGAGGCCCTGGCCGTCGCCGAGCGGGCCGCCGCGTGCTTCCCCGGCACCCTGTGCGTGGGCGTCGACGTGCTGCCCGCCATGGGCTGGCGCCGGTTCGCGGTCGGGGAGGTCAACGCCTTCGGCGATCTCCTCCCTCGCCTGACCGGCCTGCCGGGCAGCGGCGCGGAGGGCCTGGACACGTACGGGGCACAGGTGGCGGCGTTCCGGTCCCTCTCCCCCGACCGGTTCCCCGTACGGACCGCGCCATCGCCCGACCCCCTGCCGAGGACAGCACATGCACCAGCCTGAACCCGACCGCGCGTCGCACGCGACGCCCTCCGCCTCCGGAGCGGCGACCCCCGACATGAACGAGGTCGTGGGCCGGGACGACCTGCTCCTGCTCACTCTCGACACCCTGCGCCACGATGTGGCCGTCGAACTCGCGGCAGCCGGCCGCCTGCCGAACCTGACCGCGCGTCTGCCGGGCGGGACCTGGGAGCGACGGCACGCGCCGGGCAGCTTCACCTACGCCTCCCACCAGGCGATGTTCGCGGGGTTCCTGCCCACTCCCGCGGCGCCGGGACCGCATCCGCGGTTGTTCGCGGCCCGTTTCGCGGGCAGCGAGACGACGGCGGACGGCACGTTCGTCTTCGACACCCCGGACCTCGTGTCCGCGCTCGCCGCCGAGGGCTACCGCACGGTGTGCATCGGCGGCGTCGGCTTCTTCAACAAGCAGGGCGCCCTGGGCGGCGTACTGCCCGGCCTCTTCCAGGAGAGCCACTGGGAGCCGGAGTTCTCGGTGGCCTCGCCGACCTCGTTCGAGGCCCAGGTGACACGTGCCGAGCGGACCGTGGCCGAACTCCCCGCGGACCAGCGCCTGTTCCTGTTCCTGAACGCCTCCGCGCTGCACCAGCCGAACTGGTTCCACCTGCCCGGTGCCACCCGCGAGACGGGCGACAGCCGGGCCACCCACGCGGCGGCCCTGGAGTACATCGACCGTCACGTCGGGCGGCTGTTCCGTGCGATGAGCTCACGGCGCCGCTGCTTCGCCGTCGTCTGCTCCGACCACGGCACCGCCTATGGGGACGACGGCTACACCGGCCACCGTCTCGGTCACGACTCCGTGTGGACCGTGCCCTACAGCCACTTCTTCCTGGAGCCGACCGCATGACCCTCACGATGGCGACCGCCCCGACCGGGCCGCCGCGCCCGTACCAGAGCTACACGTACGCCTACCCGCACAAGACCGCCTACCGGCCCCTCTCCCCCCGGCCCGCGTTGAAGGACCTGTGGGCGGGCGAGTCCCGGAACGCGCTCTCGCTGTACGTGCACATCCCGTTCTGCGAGGTCCGCTGCGGTTTCTGCAACCTGTTCACCCGGATCGGCGCGCCCGGAGACCTGACGGGACGGTATCTGGACGCGGTGCGGCGCCAGGCCGCCGCGGTGCGCGAGGCCCTCGGCGACGGGGAGCCGCCGCGTTTCGCCAACGCGGCGTTCGGCGGTGGCACACCGACGTTCCTGGAGGCCGCCGAGCTGGATCTGCTCTGCGACATCGCCGAGCGGGAGATGGGGGCCGATCTCCGCGCGATCCCGCTGTCCGTCGAGGCGTCACCCGCCACGGCCACGGCCGACCGGCTGGCCGTGCTGGTCGCGCGGGGCACCACCCGGCTCAGTCTCGGGGTGCAGAGCTTCGTCGAGGAGGAGGCCCGTGCCGCCGTCCGGCCGCAGCGACGCTCCGACGTCGAGGCGGCGCTCGGGCGGATCCGCGAGGCGGGCGTCCCCGTCCTGAACATCGACCTGATCTACGGCATCGACGGTCAGACGGCCGCCAGTTGGCGGCACTCCCTGGACGCGGCCCTGGCCTGGCGTCCCGAGGAGATCTACCTGTACCCCCTGTACATCCGTCCCCTCACCGGCCTCGGCCGGCACGCCGACCCCCTGACGGCCGACCGGGAATGGGACGAGCGGCGCCTGCGCCGGTACCGGGAGGGCCGCGACCATCTCCTGGCGCACGGCTACGAGCAGGTGTCGATGCGCATGTTCCGGCGCGCGGACGCTCCGCCGCAGGGACCGGACGACTACGCGTGCCAGACCGACGGCATGATCGGCCTCGGCTGCGGTGCCCGTTCGTACACCTCGACGCTGCACTACTCCTTCGACTACGCCGTGGCGATGCGGGAGATCCGCGGCATCATCGACGACTACACCGCCACCGAGGACTTCTCGCACGCGCTGCACGGCCGCGGTGTCGACGAGGACGAGGCGCGGCGCCGGCATCTCCTCCAGTCCCTGCTCCAGGCCGAGGGCCTGCCCGTGGCCGACTACCGTCTGCGCTTCGGACGCGATCCGCACGAGGACTTCCCGGCCGAGCTGGCCGTACTCGCGGCACGGGGCTGGCTGGCGCACGGCGGCGGCGAGCGGCTCCGCCTCTCCGCCGAGGGGCTGGCCCACTCGGACGCGATCGGCCCCGAGTTCTTCTCCCCGGCCGTGCGGGACGCGATGGCCGCCTACGAGACGAAGTGAGGTTCCCGTGGACCTGACGATCCTGTACCGCGGCCCGCTCGCCTCCTGCGACTACGACTGTCCGTACTGCCCGTTCGCGAAGCGCCGCGACAGCACCGCACAACTGCGGGCCGACCGCGCGGCACTGGAGCGGTTCACCGCGTGGGCGGGCGAACAGCGCGAGGACCGGCTCTCGGTGCTCTTCACCCCGTGGGGCGAGGGTCTGGTCCGCTCCTGGTACCGGCGCGCCCTCGTGGAACTGTCGCACCGGCCGCACGTCCGGCGCGTCGCCATCCAGACGAACCTCAGCTGCCGTACCGACTGGCTGCGTGAGGCGGACCTCGACACGGTCGCCCTGTGGTGCACATATCACCCCGGGCAGACACCGCACGAGCGGTTCGTCGCCAAGACCCGGCGACTCGCCGCCCTGGGTGTCCGTTTCAGTGTCGGCGTCGTCGGCCTGCCGGAGCACCTGGAGCCGGCCCACAGGCTCCGCGCCGAGCTCCCGGACCACGTGTATCTGTGGGTGAACGCCGCCGAGGGGCACACGTACACCGACGAGCAGGCCGCCGAGTGGACCGCGCTCGACCCGCTCTTCCCGTTCAGCCGCCACCCGCACCGGTCGGCGGGCCTGCCCTGCCGTACCGGCGAGTCCGTCATCTCGGTGGACGGCGACGGAACGGTCCGCCGCTGTCATTTCGTACGCACCGAACTGGGGCGGCTCTACGACGGTTCCTACCGGGCCGCGCTCGCGCCGCGCCCCTGCCCCCTGACCGTGTGCGACTGCCACATCGGCTATGTGCACATGGAGACGCTCCCGCTGTACGACGTCTTCGCGGGCGGCGTCCTGGAACGCGTTCCGCGCGAGACGCCGGACCGCGCGCTCCTCCCCGTCGTCCCCACGGGCGGCGCTGTCCGCGGAACCACCCGGCCGGGCCCGTGCACGATGAGCCGAAAAAGTTCGGACGCCGATGTCGAGAACCCGTGGCCCGCTCCGTCCCAGCTGTGAACCGCGACAAGATTGGTCGCACCAGCACCGAGGAGAAGAACGATGGCCAAGTACCTGCTTCTGAAGCACTACCGTGGCGCCCCGGCTCCGGTCAACGACGTGCCCATGGATCAGTGGACGCCCGAGGAGATCACGGCCCACATCCAGTACATGAACGACTTCGCGGCCCGGCTCGAGGGGACCGGCGAGTTCGTCGACGGACAGGCCCTCGCGCCCGAGGGGACGTTCGTCCAGTACGACGGCGAGGGGCGCCCCCCGGTCACCGACGGACCGTTCGCCGAGACCAAGGACCTCATCGCCGGCTGGATGGTGATCGACGTCGACAGCTACGAGCGGGCCGTCGAACTGGCCGGGGAACTGTCGGCCGCCCCCGGGGCCGGCGGCAAGCCGATCCACGAGTGGCTCGAACTGCGCCCGTTCCTCACCGCGCCCCACACCATCACGGAGTGACCTCTCCGATGGACGAGGCACTGCTCCGGAGCCTCACGCCGGGCGTGCTCGGAATCCTCGTCCGCCGCGGAGCCGACTTCGCGGCGGCCGAGGACGCCGTACAGGACGCCCTGGTCGAGGCGGTCCGCGTCTGGCCGGCCGGCCCTCCGCTCGATCCGAAGGGCTGGCTGGTCACCGTGGCCTGGCGCCGGTTCCTCGACGCGACCCGGGCCGACACGGCCCGCCGCCGGCGTGAGGACCTCGTGGACGAGGAGCCCGCGCCCGGGCCCCGGCCCGCGGTGGACGACACGCTCCAGCTCTACTTCCTGTGCGCCCACCCGTCGCTGACGCCGTCGTCCGCAGTCGCGCTCACCCTGCGCGCCGTCGGCGGGCTGACCACACGCCAGATCGCCCGGGCCTACCTCGTGCCCGAGACGACCATGGCGCAGCGCATCAGCCGGGCCAAGCGCACCGTCTCGGGTGTCCGGTTCGACCGGCCCGGCGATGTCGCCACCGTGCTGCGCGTCCTCTACCTGGTCTTCAACGAGGGCTACTCCGGTGACGTCGATCTCGCCGAGGAGGCCATCCGGCTCACCCGGCAGCTCGCCGCCACGATCGACCATCCCGAGGTGGCCGGCCTGCTCGCCCTCATGCTGCTGCACCACGCCCGGCGCACCGCCCGGACCGCGCCCGACGGCGCCCTGGTGCCGCTCGCCGAGCAGGACCGGAGCCGGTGGGACACCCGGTCCATCGCCGAGGGCGTCGGGATCCTGCAGGCCGCCCTCTCCCGTGACCGGCTGGGCGAGTTCCAGGCCCAGGCCGCGATCGCGGCGCTCCACGCCGACGCGCCCACCGCGGAGGAGACCGACTGGGTGCAGATCGTCGAGTGGTACGACGAGCTCACGCGGCTGACCGACAGCCCGGTCGTCCGTCTCAACCGCGTGGTGGCCGTGGGCGAGGCCGACGGACCGCGCGCCGGTCTGAAGGCGCTCGCGGCGCTCAGCGACTCGCTGCCCCGTCACGCCGCGGTCGCCGCCTACCTCCACGAACGGGACGGCGCCCCGGCGACTGCGGCTCGGCTGTACGCCGAGGCGGCCCGGCAGGCACCCAGCCTCGCCGAGCGCGACCACCTGATGCGCCAGGCCGCCCGGCTCAACGACCACCGGCCTCACTGACGGGATCGCACGGGCCCGCCGCACCGCCACGGTCAGTGGTCCCACACACCGGGACCGCCACCGCGCCATTCGATCCAGTCCGCGGTCCTGACCTCGGACGCCTCCACGTCGTCCGGTCCCGCGCGGCCGAGGAACTCGGCGATGTCGACGAGGGTGTAGGCCATGCCGACGAACCGTGCGCCGACCCGGACCCTGCGGCCGCCGTCCGCGGTGGGCGGGTAGACGACGACGGGCTGATCACTGGCCATGTGTTCAGCGTGCGGGTGGCACCGCGAGCGCGCACGCGGAGTGGCCGTGGCCGCCCGCGGACCGACAGGGGATCCCCCTCGCGCCCGATGTGCGGAAGTGTGGCAACCCGCGGGGCGCGGAGATCGTCCTCCCCACTGGACATCGGCCTCTCACGATCGCCCCGAGGGTGCGGAACGACGGCCGCCGGATGGAGGGAATTTCACATCACCCGTAGCCAGGGAAGCGGACTCACAGCTCTCCGATAGCATGATCGACCTCACGGCCATACCTGTATCGCCTGAAGTTCACCTGAATACCGTGCCAACGAGCACAAAGAGCGACCTATTCACCAACACCTAACACATCGGCCAAAGACTTGATACCTATAGCATCGCGGGTGTTTTCGCGAATAAACAACGGAATCACGTCCGCCGCGTGGCGGCGGCCACGGACGATACTGTGGGCCGCGACCGGTGTCGTGTCCCTCGGATTCCTCATCGCGCTGGAGATCGCCGCACGTCACTACGGCATGCCGGGCCCCATCACCAATCAGGCCCGCGAGGTGATATTCGCGCCCAAATCGGGTCCGCTGCTGTACGCCAGCATGGCGTTGATGATGGTGGTGCTCACCTGGCGGCAGCGGCTCGTCGCGACCGGTGTCGCGATCGGCATCGATCTTGTCTTCTTCCTGGTCCGCTGGGCGGTCGACGCCAAGATGATGATGGGCAACGGCGCGCTGTGGGTGATTCTGGGCTATGCGGTGATCGCCATGACACGCCGCACCGGCCGGGAACGCGTCCTGCTGCTCAAGGGCATCGGTCTGGCCCTGCTGCTGGTGGCCGGCCGCAAGACCGGTGACGCCTGGCTCCTCATCACGTCGAAGACCCGCCCCGCGGTGCTCGACCAGTACGTGGCGACCGCCGATCACGCGCTCGGCAACCCGTCGTGGCTGGCCGGCCGCCTCGTCGAGGCCACCGGCTCGATCGGCGCCCACGTCCTCGACTACGTCTACATCCAGCTCGCGGTGGCCGCGGTCATCGTCACGCTGTACCAGCTGCGCAACGTCGCGGCCGAGCGCCGCTTCCCCAGCCATCACCTGGTGCGTACGTTCCTGGTCATCGGCCTGCTCGGGCCGGGCATCTACATGATCTTCCCCGTGGTCGGACCCATCTTCGCCTACGGCGCCGACGGCGGGCACTGGGCCACGGCCGACCTGTGGCCGAACGTCCCGCCGCCGGTCCACGCCCCGCACCACATGCCGTTCAACCACTTCACCCCGCGCAACTGCATGCCCAGTCTGCACACCGCGTGGGCCACCGCGATCTTCATCCATTCCCGCAGGGGCCCCCGAGCTCTGCGCTTCGCGGGCGCCTTCTGGCTGGTGGCCACCCTCGGCGCGACGCTGGGGTTCGGCTACCACTACGGCGCGGACATCATCGCGGGCGTGGTGTTCACGCTGACGATCGAGGGAGCCCTGCGCGCGCACGAACGCGGCTGGGACCGATCGGGAATCCGGCTCGTCGCTCACGGCGCGGTCGCCTTCACCTCGCTCTTGCTGGCCTATCGCTATCTGCCGCTGACGATGGCCGAACACGCCTGGCTGTTCGGACCGCTTCTCCTGCTGACGACGGCCTCGGTGATCCACGCCTACGTACGGACCACGAGGCTCTGGGATCCGAAGGCCGCGCCGGTGCGGCTGCCGCACCCCAGAACGGAACCTCAGCCCGAACTGGTGTGAGGCACGGTGTGAGGCCCCTCCTGATCCAGGAGGGGCCTCACACCGTTCGGCGGCTGACAAGGGCGCCCCGGAGACGGATCCGCCTCACCTCCGGCGGGACGGCGGGGACGACTCCCGGGTCGGCTCGGGACCGTTCCGGCGCGCGGCCGAGGCTCGGAGGACACGCTTCCGGAACGGCCTCGCGTACTCCGGGCCATGATCCGCGTCCGGCGAGCACGGAGATCGGCAGCAGGGACGGCAGGAGTCGAACCTGCGGCATCCGGTTTTGGAGACCGGCGCTCTGGCCTCTGAGCTACGCCGTTGCTTCGAGCGTAGTCAGCTCTCAGCATTCCGGGCATTTCGGCCCGGAAGATCCGTCTCGTCACCAAGGCGTGAGAGCTTCGGTTTGAGTACGGTCTCTCGTTTCCTGCTGCCGCTGGTGCGGCAGGGTTGCGCCACCTGCCCGCCCCTGCCTGGCCTTGCGGCTGGGCAAGGTGGTGCGGGTCTTCTGGTCGGCTCCACGAGGCTTCGGAGCTTGCGCTCCCTGGTCTCCGGCCACTCCGGTACCAGTTGCTGCGGCTGCCGCGAGGGCGGCGAGGTTGCGTGCGGCGTTGGCGTCCCGGTCGATGACCAGGCCGCATGCGTCGCAGCGGTAGGTCCGGATGTGCAGCGGCAGTTTGGCTTTCACCACGCCGCACCCGGAACAGGTCTTGGAGGAGGGGAACCAGCGGTCGGCGGCCACGACGCGGCAGCCGTTGCGCTTCACCTTGTAGTCGAGCTGGCGGCGGATCTCACCGAACCCGGCGTCGGCGATGTGCCGGGCCAGCCGCCGGTTACGGAGCATGCCGGCGACGTTGAGGTCTTCGACGACGACGGTGCCGTACTCGGCGGCCACCGTACTGGTGAGCTTGTGCAGGGCGTCCTGGCGGAGGTTCGCCACCCGGTGGTGGACCCGGCTGCGGGCCGTGTCGGCCTTCTCCCACCGGCGGGACGGCTTCTGCCCGGTCCGGCGGTCGGGGCCCCGACGGCGCGCCACCACGCGCGACGCGCGGCGCAGCTCGGCCAGGGCGGTGCTCAGGTGGCGCGGGTTGGCGACCTCGCGGATCTCGCCCGCACTGTCGGCCATCACCGCGAGGGTCTTGATCCCGAGATCGATGCCGACCGCGGTATCGGGTCGGGCGACACGGACGAGGTCGCGTTTCACCTCGGTCTGCAAGGACACGAACCAGCGCCCGCGCTCGTGCCGGACGGTCGCCGACAGGATCCGGGCGGTCCCGGCCTGGACGCGGGCGAGGAGCTTGACGGTCGGCTCATGCGTGCGGAGTGTGCCGAGTCGGGGCAGGGTGACGTGTCGGCCGCCCGCTTCGACGCGGATCGTGCCGGTGGTGAACCGGCAGGCCAGACGCGCCTTCCGCTTCGACTTGAACCGCGGTATCCCCACCGCCCGGCCTTTACGCTTGCCGCGCTTGGACTTCGCGTAGTTGTCGAACGCGGCCGATGCGTTCGCCAGCCCGGTGGAGTACGCCTCCTTCGAGTTGTCCGCCCACCAAGCGGCGAACCTGGGGTCGGTGTGCTTGGCCTCGTTGAACGCCTTCCGCAGAGCGGGCAGCGACCACGGCCGCCAGCCCGTCAGCTCCGCCTCACCGATGCCGTAGGACTCCTCCGCGCGGCGCTGCCACCACGACGCCTCAACCCAGCCCACCGCCCAGTTGTACGCGGCACGCGCCCCACCGCAATGCGAGCGCAACGCATGCTCCTGACCGGCGTTGGGATCCAACGCGAAGCGGTACGCCCGCACCACGAAACCCGGCTGCGCCCGGAACTTCTTCACCCCGTCTCCTCGGCGGTCGCCACGGCCACCGCGCGGGTCACCCGGTCCTTCGCCGCCCGCCGCCCATACCGCCAGGTACACATCGAGGTCAGCACCTCGGTGATGTCCCGCACCAGGTCGTCAGCGGTCTCGGTCGGGACGAGGACGATCAGACGTCGGCCGGTCGCGGACAGTGCGGTTTCCAGATGCTCGACACCGAACCGGGCCAGGCGGTCGCGGTGCTCGGCCACGATCACCGCCGCCTGCGGATCGGCCAGCAGACGGTGCAGCTCGCGGCGCCGCCCGTCCAGCCCCGAGCCGACCTCGGTGACGACCTCCGCGACCGTCAGGCCGTGCCCGTGCGTGCCGTCCACCACCCGGGCGGCCTGCCGCTCAAGGTCGGTCTTCTGGTCGGCCGAGGAGACACGGCAGTACGCCACCACCCGCCCCGACGGCCGGACAACAGCCTCGTCGAGCAGCCACGTCCCGGACGGCGCCTGACGGACCGGGACAGGCATCTTCCCGTCCTTCACCCACCGCCAGGCGGTCTGGTAACTCAGCCCCTGCCGGCGCGCCCACACCGAAAGCTTCACCAGACCAACATATTCGAAATATACGACTAGAGGTGACTATGCGTGACTAGAAAATCTGCAGCAGCTTTCACCCCCTTCGATGGGGGACAACCTTGCACGATCGGAACCTACCGATCCATGGGATTTCCGCGATCCGGAGCGGACGCGGGGTGCCGACGGTGTTCCCGGGTCCACGAAGGGCGGAGACGGGAAAGACCCCGCCCAGGAGTTCGGGGCGGGGTCTTCGTGGAGCGCCGGGCAGGCCTTGCACCTGCATCTCCCCGCAGGAAGCGGGACGTCTTTCCTTGGACCACCAACGCATCGCGAGCCGGAGCGACTTCCTCCGACCAGCTCAAGATCAATATTATCAGACCGGCACGGGCCACTCTCGACACCGGCCGGGCAACCTCGATCGGGCCGAGCGTGAACGGGTGCGGCGCCGGCCTCCCCTCCCCGCGCGGGGACCGCCGAAGCGCCGGGCCGTACCGCGGTGGGCTCGGACCGCGGACCCGTGGGCTCGGGAAGGACGCGGAACAGCAGCCAGCTCAGCGCGGGCGTGAGCACCAGCGGTGCCAGGGCTGTCCGCAGGGACGTCGCGTCGGCGAGGGCGCCGACGGCGGGACTCGCCAGACCGCCGACGCTGACGGTCAGCCCCAGCGTGATCCGCCGGCGGTCCCGACGCGCGAGGGCAGACAGTCCTGCCCGAGCGTGACCTGGAGCGAGAACGGGACGTACAGGCCGACCGACGTGAGCGCCAAGAACGCGTACAGCGGCCGGGTCAGCCGCAGCCCGCCGGTGGCGACCAGGAGCGGGGCCGCCGCGAACCCGGGGTGCCGCCCGGCGCGAACCAGCCCATCGCCTTGTTGCCGCCCCGGCCGACGAGGCGGGCCGCACGCGCGGACTCGGGGTGGTACGCGGCCACGCCGACTCCCGACACCGCGACGCAGTCGAGGGTCAGCGCGTACGAGCCGGTCAGCCCGCTCAGCGCGATGCCCAGGTCACCGAGCGGTGTGCCGACCGGCAGCAGTCGGGGCACGGACCGGCGGTCGGTGAGGACGCCGAAGACGTCTTCCGCCGCACGTTCGGCCACACACCGGGCGCCCGCCCGAGGAACTGACGGACCGGATCGCGCCGGCCCCGCACGGGAGCCGCCGCTGACAGGGGTGGATCAGGGCGTGGCCGGGTCCTCGTCGGACTTCCGGGGACGGGGCGGCGGCAGGCGGAACAGGCTTCCGAGCCTGAGCAGGGCCTCGCTGTCGCCGGACGCCGAGGCCTCACCGGTTTCCACCGCCTCGGCGAAGGAGAGGCCCTGGCCGGTCAGGCGGAGGAACGCCTCCTGGCTGATCGTGACGGTCGCGTCCGGGTACTGGGCCGGGCCGTGCAGTGCCTCGATCGCCCCGTCGTCGATCCGGGCGTGGAACAACTCGTCGTCGACGCGGAACTCGTACACCGCGTGGAGGCCCGCGGCGGCCTCGGTGTCGAAGCAGGCGCGCAGGCCGAGCACGGCCCAGCCGGGATGGAACGTCTCGCTCTCGCGGCGTTCGCCCATCGCCCACTTCAGGCCCCACCGGGCCAACTCCAGGATCGCCGGACCGAGTTCCTCGCCCGCCTCGGTGAGGGCGTAGGCGGGCGTCCGGGCGGGCGCGGGGAGCGTGATCTTGTGCGCCAGCCCCTCGCGTTCCAGATGTTTGAGGCGGGCGGCCAGCAGTCCGGTGCCGAGGCCGCGGAGGCTGGCCTGCAGGTCACCGAACCGCTTGGGGCCGGTCAGCAGCTCGCGGATCAGCAACAGCGTCCAGCGCTCGCCGACGAGGTCGAGGGTGCGCGCTGTCGCGCAGTACTGGTTGTACGTTCGCTGTTCCACTACGTCATTCTAAACTTCACGCTTCCCCTTCTTGAATGACGCCGATGCCGAGGAGCACCCGGGCGAGTGCCTCCGGATCGGTGAGCATCACGTCGTGCGGGCCGTCCAGCGCGCGTGTCCGGTAGCCGAGGGCGGCGCCGAACCGGTCGAACGGGTAGACCTGCGGCCGACAGTGGACGGCGGTCCCGGGAATCCGCTCGACGGCCCCGGTCAAGCGGGTGCGCTCGGTGAACGAGCGCAGCGACTGCGCCCGCGTGCGGGCGGCCAGCCAGGCCGCGTCGTCCGGGTCGGCGACACCGAAGGCGGCCGGGGGCGGGGCGGGGACCCGCCGTCCGTCCCCGGCCGTCTCGGCCGCCGTACGGACGGCGTCGGCGAAGGAAGCGGGGGCAAGCGTGAACATGCTGGCGCCGTCCGGCCCCGCCCATCCGTCCACGAGAACGATGTGTCCGACGGCGTCGGGCCGTGCGTCGGCGGCCTCCCGTACGACCAGTCCCGCGTAGCTGTGTCCGACCAGCACGAGCCCGCCCTCCCCGCGCACGCCGTCGAGGGCGGCGACCACCGTCCGGGCGTGGTCGTGGAGACCGAGGTCCGGGACGGCGCCGAGGTCCGGGGTGACGGTGCGCGCCCCTGCCGCGCGCAGCAGCGGGACGACCCGGTCCCAGGCCCAGGGACCGTGCCAGGCGCCGTGGACGAGAACGAACGTGGTCATCGAGGACCCTCCTCGCGAAGCAGCGGCAGCACCCGGTCCGCGAACTCTTCCAGCCCCGCGTCGCTGTCGTCGGTCGCCAGGCGGATGACGAGGTGGCGGGCGCCGGCCGCGACGTAGCCGTTCAGCCAGTCCGCGGCCCCGCGGGCGGACCCGGCGAACATGGCCTGGATGGAGGCGATGACCTCGAGCGGCGCGTTGTAGTAGCGCTCGACGCTCGTCCGCAGGCGCCGTCGCGCGTTCTCCGGGTCCTCGTCGAGGCAGAGCGTCGCGTACAGGGCCGGGGTGACCGAACGGGGCGCCGCCGCTCGCCCCATGGCCTCCTCGACGATCTGGCGCTCGGCCGCGTACGTCGTCGCCTCGGTCGGGTAGGGAAGCCAGCCGTCGGCGAGGCGGGCCACCCGGCGCAACGCCGGTCCGCCGCTAGCCGCCAGCCAGATCGGCGGCCCGCCGGGACGGGACGGCGGCGGCTCGATCCGTACGTCGTCGAAGGTGAAGTGCTCGCCCTCGAAGGTCACCGCCTCCCCCGACCAGAGCCGCCGCATGACCTCGATCGACTCCTCCATGCGGCTGGTACGACGGGCGAACCCGACACCCACCGCCGTGAACTGGGCCCGGGTGTTCGGGTTCGGGAACCCGCCGCCCATGCCCACGATCAGCCGTCCTCGCGACAGGCGGTCGAGGGTGGCCAACTGGTGCGCGAGCAGGATCGGATGGCGCAGCGCGGGGAGCAGTACGGCCGTGCCCAGCGCGACCCGTTCGGTGGTCTGGGCCGCGGCGGCCAACAGGACGAGCGGGTCCGCGCGCGGCCTGGTCACCGGGCTGTCCCCGGCCCAGACCGAGTCCAGGCCCAGTTGCTCCGCACGTCGGGCCTGGGCGATGAGCCGCCCCGGTTCGTGCTCGCCGAGAACGGACTGGTCGCGCGTCGGCAGCAGGTAGCCGACCTTCAACTCCGTCATAACGGTTCCCCGATCGCCGTGAGGGCTCCGATGATAGGTCGTTGACTTCTTGTTTTTGAAGTGTCAGATTCATATTTAGGTAGCAATGAAGGGGAGTTGGGATGGCCAAGGCGTTGTACACGGCCCACGCGCACGTCACCGGAGGCAGGAACGGCCACGGGCGTACGAGCGACGGACGGCTGGACCTGGACCTACGACAGCCCAAGGAGCTGGGCGGGGACGGTGAGGGGGCGAATCCCGAGCAGCTCTTCGCGATCGGCTACGCCGCGTGCTTCGGCACGACGCTCGCCCTGATCGGGCGGAGCGGCGGGCTCGAGGCGGACGACGCGGAGATCGACGCGTCGGTCTCCCTGGTCCCGGCCGACGGCGGCCGCTTCCGGCTCGGCGTCGAACTGCGCGTCTCGCTGCCGTCCCTCACCGAGGAGCAGGCGGTGGCGTTGGCCGGGACGGCCCATCAGGTCTGCCCGTACTCCAACGCCACCCGGGACAACATCGAGGTCGCGCTGGTGGTGAACGGCACCCGGTTGTGAAACGGGTCCCGCTCTCCTTGACCGTCCGGGGACGGGACCGGCTCGGCAGAACGGCCCGTCCCCGGCTCCTTCCGAACCGGCGGCGCGCCGACCCGGGGTGTCCCCGTGACCGCAGGGAATCCCCGCCGGTCGCGGACGGCACGACGGAGGGCGACCTTCCACGGCGTCAGGCCGGCGGCGATCCCTCGGCACCCGGGCCGTCCGGGATGCGGGTGGTCCGGAGCCGCCGGACCACCGTCCGCAGCCTCATCAGCGCGACCAGCGTCCCGGCGCCGACGGGAACGAGCGGCCAGAAAGCGGGGCGGGCCCCGAACGCCGCGCACGCCATGAGCACGACGATCGCCACGACCGCGACGAGGAATCCGAGCAGCCACGGGCCGGACCGGTCCCGCCGCTCCAGCCGCACCCGACCGTCGCGGCTCGCCAGGAACCCGGCGGCGGACAGGGCGAGCGCCATCAGATAACCCGTGATCAGCGGGTACAACGCGAACAGGGTGATGTCCCACGCTCCGGGGTGCCAGCCGCGCCACACGTCACGCCCGTCGATCTCCACGACCCGCCCGTGCCACAGGCCCGCTTCGACCCGCTGCCCCACCCGGAGGGCACCCGCCGAGTCGTCCTGGACGCCCTCCACGGTCTTCAGGTCGTCGCCGACCCGCAGTTCGATCGTGTGCTCGGTGTGGACGAACCGCTCACCGCTGCCGCCGTCCTGGCCTCCGCCGTCCGTCCCGGTCTCGGTGTGAGAGGTCAGCCGGGTGACGGTGGCCCCGGCCGTGCGCAGCGATCCGTTCGACCGCGCGAGTGCCACGGCGGTCTCCTCGTACGTGCGTACGGCGAGCAGCACGATCAGAGCCGCCATGCAGAGGCGGAAGAGCGCGCGCACCGCTCGGACCCACGGGGTCCCGGTCCGCCGCCCGGCGTTCACCCGGACAGGCGGCGCCCCTGTCCGCCGCCCGGTGTCCGCGGGTGTCCGCGACGTTCCGTCCCCTGACCTGTCCGGCGCCATGAGGTTCCCCCTCGCCTCGGATCGGGACGGACCAAGGCCGCCCTACCGGATCACACGCCGTACAACCGGCCGTGGTTGCGGACCCGTTGACCGTGACGTGGCCGAGGGGCGACGCATGTCCGGGTGGGGGCGAGGACCGCGCCGGCGCCCCGGCGGGCATCCGGCCGCCGCCGAAAGCGCGAAACGGCCCGCCACCTGACGGGCCGGCACCGGCTCCGGAAGTCAAAAAGACCCTGTCCCGCACAAGGCGGGACAGGGTCTTGACGGAGCGCCGGGCAGGCCTTGCACCTGCATTTCCCCGCAGGAAGCGGGGCGTCTTTCCTTGGACCACCGACGCACGACTGATCGGCGTGGACTCCGCCGATCGGCTCAAGATCCATATTAGCGCATGATCGGGTGTGCGTAGGACACCGGTTTCCCGGGGACACATGCCGACCCGGCACCCCGTCGTCGCCGTCCCGTACGGGGTCACGACCGATGACTTCCGTCGCTCCCGGCGGTCGGTACTCCCGAAGACGCAACGGATGGAGACAAAGGATGAGCAGGTTCGTCTTGGTTCCCGGGGCCGGGGGTTCGGCCTGGTACTGGCATCGCGTGGTGGCGGAGCTGCGGACCAGGGGGCACGAGGCGGTCGCCGTCGACCTGCCCGGCGCCGACCCGTCCGCGGGGCTGCCGGAGTACGCCGACACGGTCGCCTCAGCGGTCGGCGGTCATCCCGGCGTCGTGCTGGTGGCCCAGTCGATGGGCGGCTTCACCGCCCCGATGGTCTGCGCCCGCACCCCCGTGGACGTGCTGGTGCTCCTCAACGCGATGATCCCGCTGCCGGGCGAGACGCCCGGACAGTGGTGGGGCGACACCGGATCGGAGCCGGCCCGCCTCGCGGCCGCCGCGGCGGGCGGATACACGGCCGAAGTCGACCTGGACGTCTACTTCCTGCACGACGTACCGGCCGACGTGGCCGCCGCCGGCGCGGATCACCAGGGGCCCGAAGCGGAGATCGCCTTCGGCCAGCCCTGTGCCATCCGGGAGTGGCCCGAGGTGACCACCCACGTGCTCGCCGCCGCCGAGGACCGGTTCTTCCCGCTGGAGTTCCAGCGTCGAGTCGCCCACGAGCGGCTCGGGATCGAGGCCGAGACCGTTCCGGGCGGGCACCTGGCCGCGCTGTCCCACCCGGTCGCCCTCGTCGACCGGCTCATCGCGTACGCGCCCTCGAAGGCCGGCCCGTCGGCTCCGTCGCCACTCTGACCCGGCCGCCGCGTCAGTCGGTCCGCGATCCGCTCCCCGAGAAGGGCGGACCCGCCGCCCGCGCGGGGCTCTCACCTCGTCGGCGGGGCCGTTTTCCGAAGATCGCGCGGCGGATCGTATCCCTTCGTGGTGAAAGTCGTTGAAGAGGTCATCGCGCATACGCCCCCGACGAATGCGCGATACGTGAGGGCCCGAATCCCTGCCCGGTCTCGGGCCCTCACTCCATCACGGACACACGGCTCCCTGTCTGCCGTCCGCTCCCCGGCCGGGCCACTCCGGGGCTACCCGGAGGTGGTGGAGCGGGCCCGCCACAGATCGCGGAGCAACGCGATCTCGGCCATGTGGTGGATGAGTTCGAGGTTCGCCCCCGCCAGCACGTCCACGAAGGGGTCGTCGGGATCGGAACCGTACGGGTACCGCGAGAAGCCGACCGTGTCGAGCTGCTCGTCGGTGACGGTGGCGACGCTGTCGCGCCAGCGGTCGATCAGCTCCCAGAACCGTTCGAGCGCCAGGTCCGCGGAAGGCGTGAAGTCGACCAGGAGTTTCGGCTCCCGCCGCCGCTCACCGAACGTCCACTCCCATCCGCCCGCGAAGTGGAAGTGCAGATGCGCCAGTCGCCACGCGATGGTCGTGACCGGCGTCCGGTCGGGCTCGACGGGTCCGGTGTGGGCGAGGACCTGTTCGACCCGCTCGACGCTCACGCTCCAGTCGTCGGCGATCTTGGCGGCGGTCATGCCGTCGGCGGCCTGCCGGGCCACCTCCGCGTACTCGTTCGCCGGGATGTCGGAGGCGCCCAGATCGAGCACCCACTCGCCCGGCCCGAACGCCCTGGGCGTCACCGCCAGGTCCCGGCGCCGGAGGGACCAGGAACCGGGCACCGGCTCCCACAGGTACTCCTCGTCGCCGAGGCCGGCCAGCCGCACCCGCGCCATCTCCGCGGCGCGGTCGAACTGTTCGAGCAGCAGATCCAGACGTCCGGTCCGCGCGTCCTCGATCGTCATGTCCGGTTCCCCTCGTGCCCGCGCCGTGTAACTCACGTCACTCACGGGGAAGTTAACGACCTCCGCCGTGGGGCGCGACCGATTTCCCGCTGCGCCGCCGCCCGCGCACCCGTTCCTCGCCAGGAAGGGAACCACCCGGGCAGGGTCGGTGCCGGTGGAAGGAGGTGCCCGTCCGCCACGGCACATGCCGACGTCCGTCCGCCCCTCCCAGGGGAGCGGGGGACGGACGGATCCGGTCGGCCGCTGTACGGGCCCTGGCCGACCGAGCCCCGCCCGACCGGATCCCCGCGTCGACGACGTCCGCCCGGCTGGACCCCGCCCGCGACTTCTCGGGCCTGTTCCACGCGCCTCTTACTCGCCTGGAGCGCGGGCGGCGTCAACGCCGAAGGAGTGGCGGTCAGTTCAGCTTGCGGCACAGCAGGGCGGCCGGGCCCTGAGCGGCGCCGAAGCGGGTGGTGTAGGCGATCCCGGCGGCGTACTCGTCGTCGGCGCACTGGCCCTTGTAGTCGCCGTAGGCGAAGTCGCCACCCGCGGCGCCGGAGGGCCGGTTGTCGGACCGGTCGAACCACACGGTTCGGCCCGCGCCCGCCAGTGCGCGGTCGGCGGGAACGCACAGGCCCGCCGAGGTGCGGCCGCCGCGGCGGCTGTAGCCGATGAGGAAGTTCCCGGCGGGACACTGCAACTTGGTGTACCCGGAGGCCCAGTCGCCGCCCGAGGGCACATGGCGTTCGTCGGTGACGACCGTCTGGGCGGTACCCGCGGCCCGCAGGTCACCGGTGGAAACGTCGGTGCACAGGCCGCGAACGCCGCTGTGGCCGAGGCCGATGAGCCGCTGGCCGTCGGGACACGTGGCCTTGGAGGCGCCCGAGTTCCAGTCGCCGCCCGCCCGTACCCGCAGCGACTGCACGGCGTCGCCGTGGTCGGTGGCCAGCATCTGCCGGCTGGGGACGGGCGAAACGGCGCCGGTGCGTGTCGGGGCCGCCATGAGCCGGTTCCACGCGGTCCCGCGCCAGTCGGACTCGTCGAGGATCCCGTACCGGTGGCCCGAGACGTCGTAGCGCAGCAGGGACCAGTCGTCGTGTCCCTCCCACCCGACGAGCGGCCAGTAGGCGAAGTCGGCGTCATGGTCGGCGAAGTAGTCGGTGATGTTGCCGAACCAGGTTCGGGCGGCGGTTCCGGACTCGCCCGAGCCGATCCCGAACTCGCTTATCCACACGGGTGCGGTGAAGTGCTGGTCGGCCGTCGAGGAGACGAAGAAGGCCTGGTCCTCGAGAACTTGGTGGAGCTGGTCGCGTGTGAGGTCCTGGTAGCGGGCGTCGTGCGTCTCGCCGATCCCGGTGGCGCCGCTGTGGTTGGGGCCGGTGTACCCGTAGAAGTGGGCCGAGTAGACGAGCTTGTGCGTGGCGACGAGGGTGTGCGAGAGCGTACGCGCGGGGGTGAGGGTGGGGCGGCCGTGCGGCAGCCCGTCCACCGGGAGCCCGGTCCAGTTGATCCCCTCGATGACGATGAGGAGGTTCGGGTTGGCCTCGGCGAGGATGCGGTCCCCGGCCAGTTGGGCGGCGGCGTACCAGTCGTGGGCGTCACCCAGGCCCCAGTTGGGGTCGTCCAGTACGTCGCGCCGCACCTCGTTGTAGAGGTCCGCGCCGACCACACGCGGCTCACCCGCGTAGCGGCGCGCCATGAACACCCAGTCGTCCGACCACTGTTGGGTCGACTGTCCGCTGTTCCAGCGCTCGTTGCCGTCGACGCCGCAGCACCATCGTGAGGTGTTGGTGTGGTTGTTGAGGATGACCGCGAATCCCTCCCGGGCGAGGGCGGCCACCACGGCGTCGTAGACCTGCAAGGGTGTCCTGCCGCGCAGTTCCGGGTTGGCCGTGACGGCGACGTCCGGAACCGGCGTCGTCGTGTGGATCATCTCGTTCGAGAACGGCAGCCGGACGCTGTTGATGCCGAGCCGGTGGAAATCCGCGAGCAGTTGGGACAGCGGGACCCGGTCCAGACCCAGGGGAATGCCGTACGAGTTCTGGCCGGCGTGGTGGTTGGCCGGATCGGCGGTGCTGCCGCTGCCGTCCCAGGAGCCCTGCGCGCCGTCCCAGTTGGCCGACTTCAGCCGGAAACGGTTGCCCGCGGCGTCGACGACGTACCGCCCACGCGTGGACAGTGGTGGTTGCCACGTATCGGTCGCCGAGGTGCCGACGGCGGCCGTGGTCGTTCCGTTCACAGGTTCCGCGTCGGCGGCGACCGCTCCGGGCGCCAGGGGAAGCAGCAGGAGAGCAGCCGCCAACACTGTCAGGTACTTGCCAAATCTGAGGGTGGGCATCGGACCTCTGTGAGTGGGTGGTGGTGCGCGGGTGTGAGTGTCACTGCGAGGCGGCCCCGAGTGCGCGGTGCTGTGCGTCGTGCCGGGCGTTCCGGCCCTGACGAGCAGGGTCGGTTCTTGTGCGGGCCGCCGCCGGTCTGCCGGATCCGGACGCAGTTTCGGTGTACGGGTCGCGGCGAAGCACTCGTGGAGGGTCTCTGCCCCCGGGGACAGGGGGCCGTCACCGGAACATCGGCCGCGCCAAGGCGACTTCGTCCCCGGCCGTCGCAGGAAGCGATCAGAGCCTAGCGGGAAGCCCGGGCCCGGGCGATGGTTCCGGTCACGCGTGGCGCTCGACACCTACGGGACGTTCCAGGCGGAGATGAAGGGCTGTCCCGCCTCCGCGGCCAGGAAACTGAGCGTGCCGGGATGCGGGTGGCCCAGCAGTCGGCTCGCGGACGCGTCGAGGCCGAGCCAGCGCACGGCGAGCACGCGCGCCAGGTGGCCGTGCGCGACGACGGCGACATCGCCTTCGCCCAGCAGCGGACGGATGCGGTCCAGCACCGCGTCCGTGCGCGCGGCCACCTCGGAGAGCCGCTCGCCGGGGTGGCCGGCGTCGCAGGGAACGACGCCGTCGCGCCACAGGTCCCAACCCGGCCTCGACGCGCGGATCTGCTCGGCGGTCAGGCCTTCGTAGCCGCCGTAGTCCCACTCCACCAGGTCGGGATCGGGCTGAGCGTCGGTCAGCCCGGCCAGCTCGGCCGTGCGCATCGCCCGGCTCAGCGGACTGCTGAACACGGCGACCGGACGGCGGCGGGCCAGCCTCGGAGCAAGGGCCCTGGCCGTGGCCTCGCCCGTGTCGGTCAGCGGGACGTCTGTCCGGCCGGCGTGCCGGCCCGACAGGCTCCACTCGGTCTGGCCGTGTCTGATCACTATCAGCTCACCCATGGCCGCGCACACTATCTGATCTTGTGACACGTCGAGAGGGTTTCGTCGCCTCCGCCGGTGTCGGCCGGCCCTCGCCGTCCGCGACCACGCGCGGCGGACTCCCGCCGCGGGCCGCGCTCGGAGGACACCCGTCGGGTCCTCCTCGAGGGACCCGAATCACCTTGCCCGGCCGGTCGGTCGGCGGCCCGATCACCGCTCCGCGGTCAACTCGCCCTGCCCACGACGGCCGTGGCCTCGCGTCCGCGCTCGTGCTCGCCGCGGGCCGTCTCCAGGAGGACCCGCCAGGAGGTGACGGTGGGCCGGCGACGCAGCAGCGCCCGGCGCTCGCGCTCGGTCATGCCTCCCCAAACACCGTGCTCGATGCGCTGGTCCAGCGCATAGGCGAGGCATTCGGTCAGTACGGGGCAGCCGCTGCACAGCACTTTGGCCCGGTTCTGTGCGGCGCCCTCGACGAACAGGTCGTCGGGGTCGGCCGTCCGGCACAGCCCTCGGTCGCCCCAGTCGGTGCTCGTCATCTCGTGATGCCGTCCTCTCCCCTGGCCCGCGCCTGCGAGTTGCCCCCTTGCCCGGAGCAACAGGCATATGACACTACGCCTTTCGAAGACCGCCACTCTATCTGCCGTACGTGACCACACCTTCGGGTGAGTGCCGCTTGCCAGTTGCACACAACAGCGCTAAAGAGGCCCCTCATCGGCTTGCGGTCCGGTTCGAGGGCCAGTTGGACTTCTCGGGAAAGGCCGGACGTGAGGGACGGCGTCCGCGAGATCGCACGCGCAAGCGACAGGACGAGGAGGGTCATGTCCCGGAACAAGCAGACCGTCGAGACCTATCTGGACGGATTCCGCGAGAACGATCACGCACGGATCCTGAGCTGCCTGACCGACGACATCGAGTGGACCGTCTTCGGCGGATTCCGCCTGACGGGGAAGGAGGCGTACGACGCCGCCATCGAGGGGCCCGGCTTCGTACCGCCTCCGCGGTTGGAGGTCGTACGCATGGTCGAGGAGGACGACGTGGTCATGGCCGAACTCACCGGCACGGTGAAGCGCGACACGGGCGAGGTGATGCGCATGTCGATGGCCGAGGTGTTCCGCATGCGCGACGGAAAGATCCGCGAACGCCGGGCGTGGGTCGTCGAACTCAAGGAGAACGACTAGCGCTGAGGTCGCGGGCGGCACCGGCGGCACCCCGGGAGCGGTTCGCGTGCGCAGGCGGGCCACCGCCTCGACGCCCGGTTCGTCCGTCCGGGGCCGCCGCCTCGGCTCATGTCACGCCACGGCCCGGCCCGCGAGGACCGTCTCGCGGAACGCGGCCACCACGGGCCGCAGGTCGACCCGGTGCCAGGCGGCCCACAGCCGCACGGACCCTTCGTACCAAGGCAGTTCCCGTACGGCGATGCCCTCGGACGTGCCGCGCACCATGCTCTTCTGGATGAGTGCGAGGCCCAGCCCGGACGCGACCAGGCCGAGCGCGGTGAGGGGGTCCGCCGCGTCCAGCCGGATGTCCGGGGTGAAGCCGGAGGCGACGCACGACGCGACGAACCTGTCCCGCCAGGTCGGATCCTGGGCGTCACCGACCGCGATCCAGGGCTGCCCGTCGAGCTCGGCGGGGGTCGTCGGCTCCTCGCTCCGGGCGAGCGGATGCTTCTCCGGCAGCACGAGCAGCAGCGGATCGCTCAGCAGTGACGCCGCGTCCAGGTCCGGGTCGCCCTCGGGCGGGGGCGTGCGCACCAGGGCGATGTCCAGGCTGCGCTGGCGCAGCCCCTCGAACTGCTCGGCCGACTCCTGGTCGTACAGCGCGACGTGAATGCCCGGGCGCTGGTCGCGCAGGGTACGCAGGGCCGAGGGCAGGACGCCGGTGTGCATGGCGTCGGCCACGTATCCGATGCACAGGCCGCCCTCCTCCCCCCTGCCGAGCCGTCGGCCGAGGTTCTCCAGCCGGTCGGCGTGGCGCAGCAGCGCGTGCGCCTCGGTCAGGAAGACCCGGCCGTCGGAGGTCAGCCGGATGCGTTGCTGGCTGCGTTCGAACAGGGTGAGTCCCAGGTTCTTCTCGAGCTGGGCGATCTGCCGGCTGAGGGGGGACTGGGAGATGTGCAGCCGCTCGGCGGCGCGGCCGACGTGTTCGGCCTCGGCGACGGCGACGAAGTAGCGGAGTTGGCGCAGGTCAAGCATGTAGGACCTCTGAGGACTCAACTATGTCCGAGCAAGTCTTGGACAGTCTCATGTAGGGATCCTAGCCTCGAACACGCAAGGCCGACGGATCGCACATTCGGTGCTGGATCCGTCCGAACCACCACCGCGAGGACCCCTTCCATGAGCATCAAGTCCCTCCTGCCCGGCGCGCTCGGCTTCGGCACCGCCCCCCTCGGCAACATGTTCCGCGCCATCCCCGACGAGGAGGCCGCGGCCACCGTCGAGGCGGCCTGGAACCAGGGCATCCGCTACTTCGACACCGCGCCCTTCTACGGCGCGGGCCTCTCCGAGATCCGGCTCGGCGAGGTCCTGGCGCGGCATCCGCGCGAGGAGTACGTCCTCAGCACGAAGGTCGGTCGCGTCGTTCTCGACGAGACGGAGGACCCGGCCGCCCGTGACCTCGGCGAGAAGGGCGGCCTCTTCGAACACGGCCGGCCGAACAGGATGGTCAACGACTACACCGCCGATGCCACCCTGCGCTCCATCGAGGACAGTCTCGAACGCCTGCGGACGGACCGCCTCGACATCGTGTGGGTGCACGACGTCGCGCAGGACTTCTACGGCGACGAGTGGCTGGCCGCCTACGAGAGCGCCCGTACGGGCGCCTTCCGCGTCCTGCAGAAGCTGCGCGAGGAGGGGGTCATCAAGGCATGGGGACTGGGCGTGAACCGTGTCGAGCCGCTGGAACTCACGCTGGAGCTCGAGGAGCCGAAGCCCGACGCCTTCCTCCTCGCCGGCCGCTACACCCTGCTCGACCACGACCGCGCCCTGCAGCGCCTGCTGCCGGCCGCCGCGGCCCAGGACGTCGACATCGTGGTCGGCGGACCGTACAGCTCGGGCATCCTCGCCGGAGGAACGCACTTCGAGTACCAGAAGGCGCCCGCCCACATCATCGACAAGGTGGGACGGATCAAGGCGCTCGCCGAGCGGCACGGCGTCGGCATCAAGTCCGCCGCGCTGCAGTTCTCCCTCGCCCATCCGGCGACGGCGGCCGCGATCCCCGGCGCCACCAGGCCGAGTCGTATCGCCGAGGACGTGACCGCCCTCGGCGAGCGGATCCCGGCCGCGTTCTGGACCGATCTGCGCGAGGAGCGGCTGATCGCTCCGGACGCGCCGGTCCCTGCCGCCCTCACCGCCTGACCCCTCCGATCCCGCACCCCCCAGGAGAATCCCGTGGCCACGACCACCGCGTCCATCGACATCGCCGCGTCCCCCGACCGCGTCTGGCAGCTCATCGGCGGCTTCGGCTCACTGCCCGACTGGCTCCCGTACATCCCCGCCAGCGAACTCGGTGACGGCGGACGGCTGCGCCGTCTGGAGAACGAAGGGGGCGAGGTGATCATCGAGCGGCTCGAAGCCTTCGACGACGAGGCCCGCAGCTACAGCTACTCGATCCTCCAGGCCCCGTTCCCCGTGAGCGGTTACCGCTCCACTCTCACGGTGCACGCGGCACCCGTCGAGGGCTCCGCCCGCGTGGAGTGGTCCGGCACCTTCGTCCCCGAGGGCATCGGCGACGACGACGCCGTCGCCCTGTTCCACGGCATCTACACACAGGGCCTGACCGCACTGGCCACGACCATCGGTTCACCCGCCGCCTCCCCCTCGGCCCAGGCGTAGGTCCGAGTCCCGGTCGGCAACGGCAACGGCGGTGCGAACGTGGGCGACCACCGGAGTGCACGTGCGGGCGGCTGCCCGCCCTCAGGTGGAGGACAGGCAGCCGCCCGTACATGTGAAGGGACGGCCCGCGGGCGCGGGCCGTCAGGCCCTGCTCAGGCTCCCGCGCGCTTCGGCAGCCGCCAGTTCGGGCGGACGAAGTGGCAGGTGTAGCCGTCCGGGTAGCGCTGCAGGTAGTCCTGGTGTTCCGGCTCCGCCTGCCAGAACGGACCGGCCGGCGCGACCTCGGTCACGACCTTCCCCGGCCACAGCCCCGAGGCGTCGACATCGGCGATGGTGTCCTCGGCGACCTTCTTCTGCTCGTCGTCGACGTAGAAGATGGCGGACCGGTAGCTCAGACCGATGTCGTTGCCCTGGCGGTCCTTCGTCGTCGGATCGTGGATCTGGAAGAAGTACTCCAGGATCGTCCGGTAATCGGTCTTCGCGGGATCGAAGGTGATCTCGATCGCCTCGGCGTGCGTGCCGTGGTTGCGGTAGGTCGCGTCGGCCACGTCGCCACCGCTGTAGCCCACCCGCGTGTCCAGCACGCCCGGGAACGTCCTGATCAGATCCTGCATGCCCCAGAAGCAGCCACCCGCCAGCAGCGCCTTCTCCTCGTTCCGGCTCATCGCACGCACCCTTCTTCCTCGTTCTCGACAGACTGGCACACACGCCGCCGTACGCGTTCCCGGGCGGTCCGTCCTCCCCCGTCGTCGCGGCGACGCGGCACCGATCTGCACAAGTCCGAAGAGGCCCGTGGAATTCCCGCTCCCGCGCCGGAGCCCGAGGAGCCGTTCCGGCGTCGGGACCTGGGGCGGCCGGGCCTTCGACCGTCCGCCCGGGACGGCCTTCCGCACGACACCGATAACGATCCTGCAAGTTTCAACGATCACCGCCTTGAGAATTTGCTATCGCTAGCTGCAAAAGGGCTCAATGTCCTTGCCATGTCAGCAGAAAAGGGTTAGGGAGCGGATGAACGGCACGATCGACGGGTTCAGCTATGGACTGGTCACCCCCATAGCGGCCTACATCATGGCCTGCGTGGGCTCAGCCCTGGGGCTGCGCTGCGTGGTGCGCACGGTGCACCACGAGCCCGGCTGGAGGCTGGGCTGGCTCACCCTCGGCGCGAGCTCCCTCGGCTGTGGCATCTGGACCATGCACTTCATCGCCATGACCGGCTTCTCGGTGGAGCAGACCGCCATCACGTACGACGTCCCGCTGACGGTGCTCAGCCTGGCCGTGGCGATCGTCGTGGTGTCGGCCGGCGTGTTCATCGTCGGCCACCGCGGTGCCACACCGGCGACCCTCACGGTGGCGGGCGGCATCACCGGCGTGGGCGTCGCGATGATGCACTACCTCGGCATGTTCGCGATGCAGCTGAACGGCGACATCGACTACAACGTGTTCACCGTTGCGATGTCACTGGTCGTCGCCCTCGTCGCGGCGACCGCCGCGCTGTGGGCCGCCGTGTCCGTGCAGGGCATCCTTCGCACCCTCGGGGCGAGCCTCGTCATGGGCCTGGCCGTCACGGGCATGCACTACACCGGCATGGCCGCCGTCAGCGTCCACGTCCACACGGATGTGCGCGAGGCCGTCAGCGGTCAGACCGGCTCCTCCCTCCTGCTGCCCATGCTGCTGGGCCCGGTCCTCTTCCTCATCATCGCCGCGGCCGTCGTCATGTTCGACCCGGTCCTGATCCTCGGGGACAACAACTGGGAGAAGCAGGACGAACGACGCTCCCCGGCGCCGGTGACCCACGCCCCCGAGCCGGCGCAGCACGTCACGGCCTCCACGGTCCCGGGCCGGCCGGCCGACAACTGGTCGTGGTCGCCGTCGTCGTCCCAGTGGCCGGATCTCGACGAGAACGCCCCCCGCTACGGCGACACGGGCGCCGGGGACACCTACACCGACCCGCGGACAGAGGCTTAGACCTTCCTGCTCCCGGGCGATGCCCCCGCCCGCCGGAGGGGGACGGAGATCCTGCCGTCCCCCTCCGCCCTGTCCCGCGCTGCACCGCCGCGCCCCGTCCGGCGCCGGCTCCATGGGCGCCCGACAGCCCCGGCCCCGCGCGGGACGGGCATCGACAGGTCACGCACCTCTCGGGGCCGGGGCGGTGGCGGCATCACACCGTGCCCCCTGCCCGCGGGGCGATCTTGAGACTAGGGTGCCCGCCATGACGTCCATGGTCCTGCGCGGCATCACGCTCCATCACGACGACACCGGTCCCTCCGCCGGGCTGCCCGTCCTGCTGATCCACGGGCATCCGTTCAACCGGACCCTGTGGGCCCCGCAGGTCGCGGCACTCGTCGCGGCGGGGCACCGTGTCATCACTCCGGACCTGCGCGGCTACGGCGACAGCGAGGTGGAGCCCGGCACCGTGTACCTCGCCGACCTCGCCGACGACGTCGTCGCGCTCCTCGATCATCTGGGCATCGACCGGGCCGTGGTCGGCGGTGTGTCGATGGGCGGCCAGATCGCCATGGAAGTCCAGCGCCGCCACGCCCGTCGCGTACGCGCCCTGGTCCTGTCGGACACGTCCGCGCCGGCCGAGACGGACGAGGGCAGGGCGTTCCGCAACCGGCTGGCCGACCGTCTCCTGTCTGAGGGCATGGACGGATACGCGGACGAGGTCATCGGCAAGATGCTCGCCGCGTACAACGTCACCGCGATGCCGGACGTCGCCGCGCACGTGCTGGGCATGATGCGCGGCACCGACCCGCGCGGCGCGGCCGCGGCCCTGCGCGGGCGGGCCGAACGTCCTGACTACCGGGACACCCTGGCCTCCGTGCGATCCCCCGTGCTGATCGTCGTCGGCGCCGACGACGTGTTCACGCCGATCTCCGACGCCGAGGCCATCCACGACCTGGTCCCGCACGCCGCCCTGGCCGTCATCGGAGGCGCCGGCCATCTCCCTGGCGCCGAGCAGCCCGACCGGTTCAACGCCGTGCTGCTGGACTTCCTCGCCACCCAGGTGGTCACCGGTACGTAACCGGCACCGCCCTGCCTCGCCCTTGGTGACGGGGGCGGGAACGCGGGCGTCAGTCGCCCGGGCCGCCGGGTCAGATCACTGGGGCAAGCAGGTCAGTGGGTCAAGGTCAGCAGGGGAGAACAGTGGCCCATCGTGCGGCGTCGCGGGTCGCTCCGCGACCGGGCCGCTCGCGGCGGGAGTCGCCGCTACGGGAGTCACGCGGGCGTCTGTTTCGGCATCTCGAACCACATCGTCTTGCCGGTGGGCATGCGCGTGCTGCCCCAGGTCTCGGCGAGCAGGTCCAGCAGCTCGGTGCCGCGTCCGCCCTCCGCGTCCGCGTCGACCACGCGGCGTACGGGACCGGCCGGGTCCGTGTCCTCCACCTCGCACCGCAGCCGGGACCCACGCACGCACAGGTTGAGCCGCAGAGGGCCCCGCGTGTGCCGCAAGGCGTTGGTCACCAGCTCGCTGACCAGCAGCTCGGCCGTGTCGGCCAGGCCCTCCAGGCCCCAGTCGTCCAGTTGCGCGGTGACCAGGCGACGGGCCCGGCGCGCCGAGGTCAGTTCCCGGGTCAGGGGCCAGGAGGCGTCCCAGGGGGTGACACGGGCGCGGGGCGCGTCGAGCGGTCGTACGGGCTCGAGGGTGCGCGCCCAGAGTGCCTGGTGCCGGGTGATCCACGAGGTGCGCGCGACCTTCGGGGACCGACTCGTCCGCCGGACGCCGTCCGCCGCGCTCTCGCGCGCCGAAAACTCCGGTCGGCGGTAAAACCCGGCGAGGCTTCCCCGCCGAGACATCGCCAGGAAGCCTATGGCCACCGGGGCCATGGGAATCAGTCCCTTCTGCGCTGCGGGCGACCACGACCGCCAGGGGCGGAGTGGAACCGTCGATGACCGGTTCGGCCGTGTCAGATCACGCGTTCGCGTAACGCCCGTCACAATAACAAATATACATGTAGCACTCGCTACGGTAAATATAATTACATACTGTACATACTCGGACATATGGGGAACGTTCGGTGCCGTGGCGCCGCACCGCAGCCCATCGGGAGCCTCCATGCCACGCCCGGTCGACCAGGCCAAACGCCGCGATCTGATCGACCGGGTCCGCGCGTACATGATTCGCCACGGCCTCGCGGACCTCTCCCTGCGTCCGCTCGCGCGGGAACTCGGCACCAGCGACCGCATGCTCCTCTACTACTTCGGCACCAAGGAGCACATGGTCGCCGAGGCACTCGCCCTGGACGAGAGACGGCCCCTGGTGCGGGCCCGGGACCTGCTCGAAGCCGACGGCTCCCCCCAGGACCCGGCGGGGATGCGCCGGTTCATGGAGGACACCTGGCGGCAGTTCCGCGCCCCCGACCTGCGCCCCGCGCTCCCGCTCTACCTGGAGATCATGACCGCCAGCCTGCTCCACTCCGACCGCTACGGGCCCGTCATGCGCGACCTGCTGGGCGAATGGGCCGACCTGCTCACCTCCGCCTTCCGCGGCCTCGGGATGTCCGGGGACCGGGCCCGTACCGAGGCGACGGTCCTGGTCGGCGCGACGTTCGGCCTGCTCGTCGCCTCACTGGCCACCGACGACCGGAGCGGGATCGACGCGGCCTTCCACACCCTCCTCGACCGGCTCGAACCCGGCTGGGAGGTCGTCATCTAGAGACGTCCGAAGGGGGCCCCGGCTCCCCGGGCCTATAGGGGGCCGGACTACGACCCGCCCCCTCGCTCGGGGAAGGCTTACGGGCGTCAGAGCTTGGCCCCGAAATCCTGGGTCCACCAAGGGCCGCCCGAGCCCTTGTGCACGCCGACCCCGATGTTCTTGAACGAGCAGTTGAGGATGTTCGCGCGGTGCCCGGGGCTGTTCATCCAGGACTCCATCACCGCCTGCGGGGTCGACTGACCCATGGCTATGTTCTCGCCGTAGGTGGACCACCGGTAGCCCGCGGCGGTGATCCGCTCACCGGGGTCGACGCCGTCGGGGTTGTTGTGGTCGAAGAAGTCCCGGGCGTCCATGTCCTCGGAGTGGTCCAGCGCGGCGTCCTCCAGCTCCGGGTCCTCCGTGAGCGGACCGCAGCCGGCGGCCGCCCGCTCCTTGTTCACCAGCGCCACGACCTGTGCGACGGTGCCCGTGGGAGCCGACTGCGCCTGGGGCGTGCCGGACACCCGGCGGGTCGGCGGGGCTGAGGACGTGGCCGCCGAAGTGCTCGGCTTCGCCGGGCGGGGTGTCTTGGACGCCTTCGGCGTCTTCGACGCGGACGGTGACGCCGAAGGGGACGCGGACGCCGACGGCGTGCCGGGCCGGGAGGGGCCGGCGGCGCCGGTTGCCGAGAGGTCCTGCACCGCGTCGCCCGCCGTCCGGGCGGGGCTCGCCTCGTCGGTTCGGCTTCCGGGCCCCGTACCGAAGTACCAAAGGCCCCCGCCGGCCACACAGCCGGCCACGATGACGGCGCCCACGGCCCTGCGCCGGACGCGTCGGCGCCGTCGGGCCTCGGTGCGGGAGGTGGTGCCACGGCGGGTCACGCGGTGCCCCGCGGCCGAGCCCTCTTCCCCCCGGCCCCCGGCGGGCGTGACCCGGGTCGCCGATCCGGCGACAGCCGTTGCGTCCGAAGGGGCGCGCAGGGCCGCGAGCAGCCCCGGTGACGCGGCGACCAGCGCCAGTCCGGCCAGCAGTCCCTCCGCGGGCACCAATCCGCTCCACAGGCCGCAGCAGCGTGCGCAGTCGCGGGCGTGCCGGGCGATCCGCTTGCGCCAGAGGGCCGAGGGCCGGCCGTCCCAGGAGGCGAGCACTCCGCGCAGTTCCTCGCAGGCCGGCCGCGCGCCGAGGGCCCGTACCACCACCCGGGCCGTCTCCAACTGCGCCTTCATCCGCTGTACTTGGACCGCCGTGTGCGAAGGCGACAGCTCCAGCGCCTCGGCGACCTCGGTCCGGGTCAGTTCACCGGCGCATTCCAGCCACCACAGGGAGAGCACTCCCCGGTCGTCGGGTTCGAGCCAGCGGGTCGCGAGCGCGGTCTCCCGGCGCTGACCCGACAGTTGCAGCCGCACCATGGTCAGGTCCACGAAGTCCGAACCGGGGTCGGCGAGGTCCTCGGCCTCCTCCACGCCGCCCGGGACGAGCCGGCGGTCCTGCCGGTGCGCCCGGACCTGGTTCATCGCGATCGCCACGAGCCAGGAGCGGAAGCTCGCCGGATCGCGCAGTCCGTCCAGCCCGTCCAGCGCTCGGAGCATGGTGTTCTGCACGACGTCGTCGACATCGACCGAGCCGTTCAGGGCTCGCCCCACAATGTTGTAGACCAGGGGGAGGAACGCGCCGACCAGGGCGTCCTGGGCTTCCGTATCGCCCGCTCGGGCGGCGGTCACCAGTGCCGCCGGATCCACCCCGTGCTGTCTCGTCATGAAATTCCCTGTCCTCGACTCCGAACGATCCTGCCGTTGCCTGGGAGACCGCCCGGAGAACCGCGGATAACAGTTCTTCGGAGACTCGTTGCGGGAGACATTGGCCTCACCCGCCCACCCACCGCAATGGACAAGGTCACATTCGAAGCGAGCGGGCGCCAACCGGGTTCCGCCACGGAGACGTCCGTACAGGACCCCGGCGAGCGCGTCGGCGCAGGCCGGGCCCCCGGACCCGGTGCCGGGTTCGCGTCCCGCACCCCCGATGTCCGACCGCCCGGCACCCGGCGGTCCGCTGGTAAAATGTGCGCACGCTTCGTGTCACCGGGGCCCGTGCCGAGGGGTACGGGCCCCGGGGCGTTCCGGGCGTCAGACTGAGGAAGGTTCCCCATGAACGCGAAGCCGCCGGCCCCCGACGACTCCCCCGCCGGCGAGCACGAGCCGACGACCGTGCCGCGGGGCGAGGTCTCCGCACCGCTGCCGCCCGGCACGGGGCTGCCGCCTGCCGCGTCCTTCGACACCCTGGGGCTGCCGCCGCGGCTGGTGGAACAGATGACCGGGCTCGGAGTCAAGGAGCCCTTCCCGATCCAGGCCGCGACGCTGCCCAACGCGCTGGCCGGGCACGACGTCCTCGGCCGTGCGCGGACCGGCTCCGGCAAGACGCTGGCGTTCGGCCTCGCGCTGCTCGCCCGGACGGCGGGACGGAAAGCGGAGCCGAAGCGGCCGCTGGCGCTGGTGCTGGTGCCGACCCGGGAGCTGGCACAGCAGGTGGGCGACGCGCTGGAGCCGTACGCCCGGACCCTGAACGTACGCATGGCGACGGTGGTCGGCGGTCTGTCGATCAACCGGCAGCAGGCGCTGCTGCGGACCGGCGTCGAGGTGCTCATCGCCACGCCGGGGCGGCTGACCGACCTGGTCTCACGTCGGGACTGCCTCCTGAACCAGGTGCGGATCACGGTTCTGGACGAGGCGGACCAGATGTGCGACCTGGGCTTCCTGCCGCAGGTCTCGGACCTTCTGGACCAGGTCCGTCCCGACGGGCAGCGGCTGCTGTTCTCGGCCACGCTCGACCGCAACGTCGACCAGCTCGTACAGAACTACCTGCACGACCCGGTGACCGCCTCGGTCGACCGTGTGGCGGGCTCGGTGACCACGATGGAGCACCACGTGCTGAACATCCACGGCGCCGACAAGTACGCGACGGCGACCGAGATCGCCGCGCGGGACGGCCGGGTGCTAATGTTCCTCGACACCAAGGTCGGCGTGGACCAGTTCACCCGTCATCTGCGGGCCAGCGGCATCCGGGCCTCCGCCCTGCACAGCGGGAAGTCGCAGCCGCAACGCACCCACACGCTCGCCCAGTTCAAGAACGGCGAGATCAACGTGCTGGTCGCCACCAACGTCGCCGCGCGGGGCATCCACATCGAGGCGCTCGACCTCGTCGTCAACGTCGACCCGCCCGCCGACGCCAAGGACTACCTCCACCGGGGCGGGCGTACCGCGCGCGCCGGGGAGTCCGGGAGCGTGGTCACCCTGGTCACCCCCAACCAGCGGCGCGACGTGAACCGCCTGATGTCCGAAGCCGGGGTCCGGCCGACCGTCACCCAGGTGCGCTCGGGCGAGGCCTCCCTGTCCGCCATCACGGGAGCCAGGCGCCCGCCGACGGAGACGAAGTCCAGTACGGGCAACGCTCCCTTCCGCGGCATGGGCACCCGTCCCGGGCGCGCGGGCAAGGAGTCGCGGAAGACCGCGGACGCCCGCAAGGCCGCCGAGGCCCGCGCGGCGGCCCGGGTGCGCAAGGGCCGCTGACGCCGAGCGTGCCGTCCCCCGCCGGGGACGGCACGGCGCATCGCGCCATCGGCGGTCCGTGCCATCGGCGGTGAGCGCGGGCGTCCGGCCGGGACGAGTCGCCGGGCCGGGGAGCGGTTCACGCCCGCTGCGAGTGTGTCAGCACCACGGCCATGACGGCGCCTGGCCCAGCCGGGCCGCGCCCGGGGCCTCTCCGGGACGCCTCAGCTCACCGCCTGCTTCACCAGCGCGCCGATCCGCTCGGCCACCTCGTCCGTCATCTCGGTCAGGGCGAAGGCGCTGGCCCACATCGGGCCCTCGTCCAGCTTCGCCTGATCGCTGAACCCGAGCGTCGCGTAGCGCGCCTTGAACTTCTCCGCGCTCTGGAAGAAGCAGACGACCTTGCCGTCCAGCGCGTAGGCGGGCATGCCGTACCAGAGCTTCGGCGCGAGGACCGGCGCGTTGGCCTTGACGACGGCGTGGACGCGCTCGGCCATGATCCGGTCGGAGTCCCCCATCTCGGCGATCTTCGCGACGACGTCCCGCTCGGCCTCGGCGGCCTTGTCCGCGCGCGAACTGCGGCGGGCCTCCGTCTTCAGCTCTTGGGCGTGGTCCTTCATCGCGGCCCGCTCCTCGGCTGTGAACCCCTCGTGCTTGCCGCTTCCGTTGCTGCTCATGGCGGTTGTCCCCTTGAGGATCTGATGTGGGTGATGGTGCGCTCGGTGTGGCGGGGACCACTGTTCCATCATCGACACGGTCCGCGCCGGTGATTGTTCCGCTCGGAACGTGCCCTCACCGGCCCGCCGACCGGCCCCGTCCACCGCGCCCGGGGCGCCGGCGAACCGCCTGCGGAGGCCATATCGGAGTTCGCATCGTCGAGTATTTGCGAGTACTCGTATCAATCTTGCGCATGTTCATGGACTTCTCTTGCCGTCACTCCTAGCCTTCTTGCGTCCGCTCACCCCACGAGCTCTAAGGACGCACCCCTGTGACTTCCTCTCCCCAAGGCAGACCCCTGCGCCGCGGCCTGGCGGCATCCGTGTCGTTGGCGCTCGCCGCGGCCGGAACGGTCGCGGCGGTGGCACTCGCCCCCGCCGCGGTCGCGGCGGGAGTGCCCGCCCCCTCCCCCGTCGGCATCTCCGGCCGGGGCGCCGCCGTCCCGTTCAAGGAACAGGAGGCGGAGTACGCCGCCACCAACGGCACCCTCATCGGTCCGGACCGCCTCTACGGCCATCTCCCCTCCGAGGCCTCCGGCCGGCAGGCGGTGACACTGGACGCGGCGGGCGAGTACGTCGAGTTCACGCTGACCGCACCGGCCGACGCCATGTCGTTCCGCTACTCGCTGCCGGACAACGCCGGCGGCACCGGCCGTGACGCCAGCCTCGATCTCAAGGTCGACGGCAGCCAACTGAAGACCGTTCCGGTGACCTCCAAGTACGGCTGGTACTACGGCGGTTATCCGTTCAACAACAACCCCGGCGACACCAACCCCCATCACTTCTACGACGAGACGCGCACCTTGTTCGGCTCCACGCTGCCCGCCGGAACCAAGGTGCGGCTCCAGGTGTCGTCCACAAGTGCCTCCCCCACGTTCACCATCGACCTCGCCGACTTCGAGCGGGTGGGCGCGCCCGTCGGCAGGCCCTCCGGAGCCCTCGACGTCGTCGCCGACTTCGGCGCCGACCCGACCGGGGCCGCGGACTCCACCGCCAAGATCCAGGCCGCCGTCGACGCGGGCAGGGCACAGGGCAGGACCGTCTACATTCCGCAGGGCACCTTCCAGGTGCGCGACCACATCGTCGTCGACCAGGTGACGCTGGCCGGGGCGGGCCCCTGGTACAGCGTCCTCACCGGCCGCGACCCGGTGAACCGGTCCAAGGCCGTGGGCGTCTACGGGAAGTACGCGAACCAGGGCGGGAGCAGGAACGTCACCCTCAAGGACTTCGCGATCCTGGGCGACATCCGTGAACGGGTGGACGACGACCAGGTCAACGCCATCGGCGGCGCGATGTCCGACTCCACGGTCGACAACGTATGGATGCAGCACACCAAGTGCGGGGCCTGGATGGACGGGCCGATGGACAACTTCACGATCAAAAACAGCCGCATCCTCGACCAGACCGCGGACGGCGTGAACTTCCACATGGGGGTGACCGACTCCACCGTCACGAACACCTTCGTACGCAACACGGGGGACGACGGCCTCGCGATGTGGGCGGAGAGCGTCCCGAACGTCAGGAACAAGTTCACCTTCAACACGGTGATCCTGCCGATCCTCGCGAACAACGTCGTCACGTACGGCGGCAAGGACATCACGCTCTCCGACAACGTCATGGCGGACACCGTCACCAACGGCGGTGGCCTGCACGTCGCGAACCGCTACCCCGGGGTCAACTCCGGGCAGGGAACGGCCGTCTCCGGCACCACCACGGCCGCCCGCAACACCCTGATACGGACCGGGAACAGCGACTACAACTGGCAGTTCGGAGTCGGCGCGGTCTGGTTCAGCGGCCTCAACGAACCCCTGAACGCGACCGTCGACATCACCGACAGCGAGATCCTCGACAGCTCCTACTCCGCGATCATGAACATCGAGGGAGCGACCAGGGGACTGCGCTTCAGCAACGTACGGATCGACGGAGCCGGCACCTACGCCCTGCAGATCCAGGCGCCGGGTTCGGCCTCCTTCACCAACGTCACGGCCACGCACCTGGGCCAGTCCAACCCGATCCACAACTGCGTCGGCTCCGGGTTCGAGATCACCCGCGTCGCGGGCAACAGCGGCTGGTACGCCGATCCGCCGGCCTGCACGGGCACCTGGCCGGACCCGAAGTGGACCAACGGCGGCGTACCGGGCGGAGGCACCCCGCCCCCGACCGACCCGCCCACCGATCCCCCGACGGACCCGCCGACCGATCCCACCGTGAACCTCGCCAGGAACCGGCCGGTCGCCGAGACGAGCCACACGGACGTCTACCCCGGGGCCAACGCCGTGGACGGCAACGCCAACAGCTACTGGGAGAGCGCCAACAACGCCTTCCCGCAGTCCCTGACCGTCGACCTCGGCGCCGCCAAGGCCGTCAAGCGTGTCGTCCTCAAACTTCCCCCGGCGACCGCGTGGGCCGCGCGCACCCAGACGCTGAGCGTCCAGGGCAGCACCGACAACGGCACCTTCACCACACTCAAGTCGTCGGCGGGGTACAGGTTCGATCCGTCGAGCGGAAACACCGTGACCCTCACCCTGTCCGGCACCCCCACCCGCTATCTGCGCGTCCTCGTCACGGGCAACACCGGCTGGCCGGCGGGTCAGTTGTCCGAGCTGGAGGCCTACAGCGGCTGAGCGCTGCACCGTGACTCCGCGGTCCTGGCGGCCCCGGCCCGGAAGATCCGTTCCGGGCCGGGGCCGCCCGCTCCACGGTTGGACCGGGGCGAGGGAGCGGCCGAGGATCGTCAGCGGCGGCGCCGGGACGCGTCGAGCAGCGCGGGCGGAGTGTCGTACTTCTCGTCCGGGGCGAGGTCGGTACCGGGGGCGACGATCGCGTCGATCGCGTCCAGTACGTCGGCGGAGAGCACGGTGTCCGCGGCGGCGAGCTGCGCGTGCAGATGGTCCGGTGTGCGGGGGCCGATCAGCGCGCTCGTCACGGCCGGATGCGCCGTCACGAATCCGAGCGCCAGCTGGATCATGGTCAGGCCGGCCCCGTCGGCCACGCGGGCCAGCCGCTCGACCGCGTCGAGCCTGGCCCGGTTGGCGGGCACCGCGAGGTCGAAGCGCTGCGGCAGGAGCTTCGAGCGGCTGGTCGTGACGTCCCGGCCCTCGCGCACCGCGCCCGACAGCCATCCCGAGGCCAGCGGGCTCCACGCCAGCACCCCGAGCCCGTACTCCTCGGTCACGGGCAGCACATGGGTCTCGATCCCCCGCTGCAGGATGGAGTAGCTGGGCTGTTCGGTGACGTAGCGGCCCAGTCGGTGCTCACGGGCGGCCCACTGCGCCTGGACGAGCCGGTACGCGGGGAAGGTCGAGGAACCGAAGTAGCGGATCTTTCCCGCGCGTCGCAGGTCGGTCAGGGCGGACAGCGTCTCCTCGTCGTCGGTGTCCGGGTCCCACCGATGGATCTGGTAGAGATCGACGTGGTCGACACCGAGACGGCGCAGGCTGTCGTCCAGTTCCGTGACCAGCCAGCGGCGCGAGGCGCCCCGGTGGTTGCGCTCCTCCCCCATCGGCATGCCCGCCTTGGTGGCCAGCACGATGTCGTCACGGCGGCCCGCGATGGCCTTGCCGACCATCTCCTCCGACTGCCCGTCGCCGTACATGTCGGCGGTGTCGATCAGATTGACACCGCCTTCGAGGGCGGCGTCGACGATGGCGGTGGCCTCCTCCTGGGTGGTGCGTCCGATGCTTCCGAAGTTCATCGCGCCGAGCGCGAGGGAGCTGACCTGTACGCCGGTGCGGCCCAGAGTGCGGTACTGCATGCCTGTCTCCTCCATTGCGGGTGAAGCGCGCCGGCGATGCGCGGATTGGTCGCCGGCTCCGGTCGTCTGCCATCATGAGCAAGCGGAACGCCGTCCCGTTTGACGATACGGAACACGGTTCCGGTTAGCAAGCGAATACGGAACCGTGTTCCGTTT
Source organism: Streptomyces sp. NPDC002580 (assembly GCF_042889485.1). Lineage (NCBI taxonomy): Bacteria > Bacillati > Actinomycetota > Actinomycetes > Kitasatosporales > Streptomycetaceae > Streptomyces > Streptomyces sp. NPDC002580. Next base: position 105,066 of record NZ_JBIAQZ010000002.1, read on the forward strand.
GGCGGTCCGGTCACAGAGGGAAGGGCGCATGAACGAGAGCGACGAGACGGCCGGACGGGTGGTGCGGCCCAAGCGAGCCGATGCCCGGCGCAACCAGGAGACGCTGCTCGACGCGGCCGCCGCGGTCTTCGCCAGGTCGGGCGTCGAGGCCCCCGTGCGCGACATCGCGGCCGAGGCCGGCGTCGGCACCGCCACGATCTACCGCCACTTCCCGACCCGGGCGGACCTGATCGTCGCCGTCTACCGGCACCAGGTCGAAGCCTGCGCCGAGGCCGGACCGGCCCTGCTGAGGGACTGCGCGTCCCCCCACGCGGCACTGGCCGAATGGATCGACCTGTTCGTGGACTTCCTCGTCACGAAACACGGACTCGCCGCCGTTCTCCAGCGCGACGACACCGCCTTCGACGCGCTGCACACCTACTTCGTCGACCGCCTCCTCCCCGTGTGCACGCGACTCCTCGACGCCGCCGCCGAGTCGGGCGAGATCCGCCCCGGCCTCACGGCCTACGAACTGATGCGCGGCGTCGGCAACCTCTGCATCGGCGCCGAGAACGACCCCCGCTACGACGCGCGACGGCTGGTCGAACTCCTCGTCGCGGGCCTGCGCCGAACCGGTTGACCACCGGCCCTCCGGCACACCCCGGCGGCGGTCCCGTCCGCCGCGGCGGGCGACCCCCGCGGACGGCCCGGAGGGCGCACGGGTGCGCTCAGTCGGTGAGGCCCAGCGCTCCCGCCGCCTGGATCGCGAGCCAGACCTCGGCCAGGGCACCCGTCGAGGTCAGATCCCGTTCGGCGAGAGCCCCGAAACGGCGCAGCCGGTAGGCGAGGGTGTTGGGGTGGATGTGGAGCGCCGCCGCGGCCGTCTCGGTGCGGCGGTCGCGCTCCATCCAGGTGCGGGCGGAGACCAGCAACTGCGAGTCGTGGCTCGCGTCGTAGCGCAGCACCGCTCCGAGCACGTGCTCGACCAGTGCCGCCAGGACGGCGGGATCGTCGGGGAGCCAGCGTCCCGCCCCGTCGTCGCCGTAGCGGACGACGGAGCGGCCCGACTCGACGGCTCGGGCGACCGCCCAGAGCGCCTCACGCTGGGCGACCCGCAGAGCGGCGCCCGGCGGGAAGGGACGGCTGACCCCGGCGACCACGGCAGGAAGTCCGCCGACGGCCGCCGCCAGCTCCGGCGCCCCGAGGACGTAACGGTCCTCGCCCCGGGTGAGCAGCAGGTGCGGGCTGTCCGCCAGGCAGCGCAGCAGCGCCTCGTCGGTGGTGTCCCGCACGACGAGCAGCACCATGTCGCCCTCGATCGCGTGCCGGGCGAGCCGCCGGCGCGCCACCTCCGGGTCGAGGACCTCCTGCAGCAGTTCGGCGAGCGTCTCCGCGCCCTCGCGGCGCAGCGTCTCGCGCTCGTTGCGGACCATCGCCAGCCGCAGCGCCGCCACCGTCGCGATGTGCTGCACCACGGCGAGGCCCGCGGGCCTCGCGCCCGGGCGCTCGTACGCGACGAGGAAGCCCGCCGGGCCGCCGGGCGCGGGCACCGGCAGCACGAATCCGCCGGGGATCGCCGGCGGGGCGTCGACGGACGCGGGCAGGACGCCGGGGTCCGGCACGGGGACTCCGGGCAGCAGGGGGCGCCCCTGCGGCGTGCAGAGGAAGACGTCATAGCCCGACAGCCCTTCGAGACGGCGCAGGAGTGTCGGTGTGTCGAGGTCCTCGGTGACGAGCCAGCGCAGCGCGCCGAAGACCTGGAGCTGCGCGCCCAGCCGGTGCCACGCCTCCTCCTGGGCGGAGGCGGCGACCTCCTGGGCGACGGCGATGAACGGGACCGCGAGCGGCACTTCGAGAACCGGGAAGCCCCGCTCCTCCGCCGCCCGGAAGAACGCGTCGTGCAGCGGGGGCATGTGCAGCTGCGCGGAGAGTGCCAGGGCGGAGGCCCCGGCGTCGTCCAGCCGCTCCAGGTAGGTGCGCTGTTCCTCGGCGGTACGGGGGATCGCCAGGCCCGCCGTCATGATCACCTCGGCGCCCAGCAGCCAGGGCGTCGGGTCGGCGAGCTCGCTGGCGTGCGCCCAGGAGACGGACCGGCCCAGACCGCCGCCGCCGGCCTTCAGGGAGAGCTGGAGCGCGGGGGCGGAGAGCAGATCCGCGACGGTGAGTTTGTTGCCGGCCACAAAAGACATCGTACGTATCTGTGATGAGCACCATTGTCGCAGGTCACCGGGGGCCCCACACTGAGAAAACCTCCTCCGCCCGTACCGCCGCCCGACCAGGAGATACGTTCCATGAGCAGCACGTTCCGCAACTACATCGACGGTGCGTTCGCGGACGCCGCGGACGGCCGGACCCTCGACGTCGTGGACCCCACCACCGGTGACGTCTACGCGACCTCCCCGCTGTCGGGAGCGGCCGACGTCGACGCGGCGATGGCGGCGGCGGCCGCGGCGTTCCCCGTCTGGCGCGACGCGACCCCGTCCGTGCGGCAGCGCGCGCTGCTGAAGATCGCCGATGTCATGGAGGCGCGGGCCGGGGAACTGGTCGCCGCGGAGAGCCGGGACACCGGCAAGCCGCTGCACCTCACCCTCAGCGAGGAACTCGCCCCCGCGATCGACCAGGTCCGCTTCTTCGCGGGCGCGGCCCGGATGCTGGAGGGCCGCTCGGCCGGCGAGTACATGGAGGGCATGACCTCGATCGTCCGACGCGAGCCGGTCGGCGTGTGTGCCCAGGTCGCGCCGTGGAACTACCCCCTGCTGATGGCGGTGTGGAAGTTCGCCCCGGCGCTCGCGGCGGGCAACGCCGTGGTCCTGAAGCCCTCGGACACCACCCCGGCCTCCACGGTGCTGATCGCGGAGATCATCGGCGGAGTCCTGGAGGAGCTGGGGCTTCCCAAGGGTGTCTTCAACGTGGTCTGCGGCGACCGTGAGACCGGGCGGCTGATGGTCGAGCACCCGACCCCGGCGATGGCCTCCATCACCGGTTCGGTCCGCGCGGGCATCCAGGTCGCCCAGAGCGCGGCCAAGGACGTCAAGCGGGTCCACCTGGAACTCGGAGGCAAGGCCCCGGCCGTGGTCTTCGAGGACGCCGACCTGACGAAGGCGGTCGAGGACCTGGTCGTCGGCGGCTTCTTCAACGCCGGCCAGGACTGCACGGCCGCGACCCGCGTCCTGGTCCACGAGTCGGTCCACGACGAGTTCGTCGCCGCCCTCGCCAAGGCCGCCGCCGGGACGAGGACCGGGCAGCCGGACGACGAGGACGTGCTGTACGGACCGCTCAACAACGCGGGCCAGCTCGCCCAGGTCAGCGGCTTCGTCGAGCGCCTGCCGGAACACGCGAAGGTCGAGGCGGGCGGTCACCGGGTGGGCGACAAGGGCTACTTCTACGCCCCGACCGTGGTCTCCGGCCTGAAGCAGGACGACGAGATCGTCCAGAACGAGGTCTTCGGCCCGGTCATGACCGTCCAGTCCTTCACGGACGAGGCCCAGGCCGTGGCGTACGCCAACGGCGTCGACTACGCGCTGGCCTCCTCGGTGTGGACCAAGGACCACGCGCGGGCGATGCGGATGTCGAAGAACCTCGACTTCGGCTGTGTGTGGATCAACACCCACATGGCCCTCGTCGCCGAGATGCCCCACGGCGGGTTCAAGAAGTCCGGCTACGGCAAGGACCTCTCCGCGTACGGCTTCGAGGACTACACCCGGATCAAGCACGTCATGACGTCGCTCTGACACGTCATGACGCCGCACCGAGCGGACGTCCCGACGGGGAAGGGGTGAGTCTGGCATCGCGCCGGGCTCACCCCTTCCCCGTGTCCGACGCCCGTCAGGCGCCAGCCGTCAGCCGTCAGCCGTGCGAGACGTTCAGTCCGTAGAAGGCGACACGTGCGCCCTTCGTGGTGCTGTCGGAGGACGACTGGTTGTACGAGCCCGCCTTGAAGTACTGCTTGTACGGGAAGAACGACGACGGGATCGCGTAGTGCGTGGTGCTGCCGTTGACGGTCAGGTCGATGGTGTTCCCGCCGGAGACGGCGATCGTGTAGGTCCACGTCCTGCCGACCGCCACATGCCCCACGGTGCGCGTCGTCTGCCCGCCCGAGGGCGAGTTCTCGGTGCCGACGACGATGTCACCGCTCGCGCGGTAGTACAGCTCCACCAGCGGCTTGGTGGACGATCCACCGGAGCCGAGGTGGATCTGCCCCACGCACACGTTCGCGGTGACCGACACCACCCGCAGCGTCGCGCTCAGCCGGTGGCTGCCGCTCAGCGACCAGTCCGCCGCGCCCCCGCCCCGCTTCATCTCCCGCAGCTCGGAGCGGGCGTAGGAGGAGTTCGGCGTCGTGACGCCCTTCTCGGGCGCCCAGAAGGTCATCGCGCCGTCGCGGGTGTCGGTGAAGAAGTACGCGTCCTGGTAGCCGTTCGCCCCCTGTAGCCGGGCGGAGGAGATGGTGGTCGGCGAGCCCGGGGAGCCGACGGGCTCCTGCAGCTGCCAGACCGACAGGTCGAAGTTCCCACCGGGCGCGACCTTCGGGTCGGCGGCACCGGCGTCAGCGGTTCCGAGCACGGTCGCCGCGACGACGACGCCCGCGAGGGTGGCCGTCGTCAGAAGCCTGGAACGGGTCATGTTGGCGTCCTTCTTCGATCGTGGGGGAGGGAAAGACGTTCCGCCAGGGGCAGAGGTGAAGCAGAACTAGTTCATATACATGAACAATGGATTCACCTGTGAACCGTGGTGTGCCGTGACGCTAAAGGTCTGCACCAACGACGTCAAGGGGTCGCGCACACAGCGGTGTTGGGGACGTCGGGGATCGCGACCGGTGTCCTCCGCCCGTCGGAGGCGACCTCCATGGGGCCATGGCCCCATGGAGGTCGATCAGGTTCCCGGACCCCGCCCTGGGCCGTGCCTCGCCCGCCTACGCTGGCCACCATGATCGATTCACACGTTTCCTGGGACGACGCGACCGTCGCGACGGAGGCGGCGCGCTCCGGCGCGGACGTCGTGCGGGGGTTGTACGGCCGACGGCTCGACCGTGTCGACAAGGGCGGCGGAGACTTCGCCACCACCGCCGACGTCCGGGCGGAGGAGGCGATCCTGGACGTCATCCGCGCCGCGCGGCCCGATGACGCCGTGCTCGGCGAAGAGGGCGGACGGCGAGGAGCCGCGGACGCCGCTCGCCAGTGGCTGGTGGATCCGTTGTGCGGCACCCTGAACTACGCGTCCGGGAGCATGCTGGTGGCGGTCAACGTGGCGCTGCGCGACGGGGCGGCCGCGGTGGCCGACCCGTTCGGGGACGAGGTCGTCTTCACCGACGGAGAGACCGCCTGGCTACGGCGTGCCGGGATCGACACGCGTCTCGCGCCCACCTCCGCCACCCAGTTGGTGGACGTCAACCTGGACCCGCCGTTTCCGAGCGCCCCCGGTTTCCGCGCCGTGGAACTGCTCGCCCACCCCGGGTTCGTGGCCCGGTTCAGGCCACGGGTCGTGTCCACGACGCTGGCGCTCGCCTGGGTCGCGGCGGGCAGGCGGGCCGCGTACGTGACCGACGGCGGCGACCTGTCCGACAGCGTCCACTTCGCCGCGGGCATCGCCCTGTGCCGGGCCGCGGGCTGTGTGGTCACCGGGATCGACGGCGCCCCGCTCGGCGAGACCGGCCGCGGCCTCGTGGCGGCCGCCGACGCCGAGACCCACGCGCTGCTGATGTCGATGATCCGCGACGCGAACTGACCGGTGGCCACCGACCTCCGGCGGCCACCGGGCGGGAACGGCCTGCGGCCGCGTCGCCGACTCCGGTGAAGGGTCCCGGTGTTGACGACGCGGCGCGGCACCGGTCCACCGAGGACACCTTCACCTTCACCGACGAGGAGCACCCGTACCCGGGAGACCGGGACGCACCGCGGCGTCGACGGGCCCCGGACCGGGCTTCAGCGACGTGCCGCGGGGTCGGGGCGGCGGGAGCGGGGTGTCGTCATCGGTCCGGTCCTGTCCTGCCGTCGCCAGGAAGCGCCGGAGTCGGAGCGGGCGCGGGCGCGGCCGACGAGCCCGAGCAGGAAACCCGCCGGGATGGTGACCAGCCCCGGGGTCTGGAGCGGGAACCAGTGGAAGTCCTGGTCGGGGAAGACCGCGGTCGGGCCCCCGGACACCGCCGGGGACCCCACCAGCAGCAGCACTATGAGCGGAAGGCCTCCGTAGACGGTCCAGCGGACTCCCTTGACGGTGTGGCCCGGCAGGAAGAGGGCGTACAGCAGGACCGGGGCGAGGACCGAGGCGGCGACGCTGAACGACAGCGAGATCAACGTGAGTCTGCCGCGGTCCCCGAGGAACGCCGACAGGACGACCGCGGCGGCTCCGACCAGGACGATCGCGTACCGTGCCCGGCGGATCTCCCCGGCCGGTGAGCGGCCCCCGGACCCGTGGGCGGGCCGGCCGCCGAAGTCGCGGGCGAGACTGGACGCGGCGGCCAGGGTGATGCCCGCGACGGCCGCGAGGGTGGTCGCGAAGACGGCGCACGCCACGACGGCGAAGAGCATGCTGTCGCGGGCGCCCCCGGCGGCCGGGTCGAGGGCACCCGTGACCATCAGCAGGGCTGTCGCTCCCCCGGGGTCGGCTGCTCTCAGCGGGGCCCGGCCGATGAGGGCGCAGGCACCCAGTCCGGCCACCACGACCCCGGCGCACACCACCGCGACGGGACCCACCGCCCAGCCGACGGCCCGTCGCGCGGTACGGGCGTCACGGACCGGGTGCAGCCTCATGGTGATGTGCGGCAGGCACGCGGCGCCTACCAGGAGGGTCGCGGCGAAGCCGATCAGGTCGAGGCGCCCGGCGACGGAGTGGCCGAAGTGGAGTCCGGGGCGCGCGTATCCGGCACCCGCTCCGGAACGGTCCCGGGCGGCGTCGAACAGCGCCGGTGGTGACCATCCGTAGCGGGCGAGGACGATCCCGGCGAGCAGCACCATGACGGCGAGCGTCACACCGACCTTCAGGATCTGGACGTATCCGACACCGCGCATCCCGCCGAACGCGGCGTAGCAGACCATCAGGGTGCCTCCGGCGACGGTGCATCCGGTGAGCGCGCCGTCGGGGAGGCCGAACATGGCCGCCATGATGCGTCCGGCGGTGGAGAGCTGCACCAGGAGCAGCGGGGCGAGGACCACGAGGCCGGCGACGCCGAGGGCCCGGCGCGCCGAAGGGGTGCCGAGCCGGTCGGCGACGAAGTCCCCCAGGGTGAACACGCCTTTGCGGCGCAGGGGTTCACCCAGGATCCGCATGACCAGGAAGAGGGAGACGACGGTGGCACAGGCGAACAGGACGCCGTCCGCCCCGTCGAGGGCCACGGCGCCGGTGGTGCTGAGCAGGGTCGCCGCGGAGATGTAGTCACCGGCGATGGCGAGCCCGCCGCCCATCGGGCCGAAGGCCGCGCTGCCGCCGGCGTAGAAGTGCTCGGGGTCGTCGATGTCCGCCGCCGCCAGCCCGCACAGCAACAGGGACACGGCCACGAAGCCGAGGAACACCACGACGGCGAGCGACTGTCCGTCGCCGGCGCTCACGGGTGCCGCTCCGGGGCCGTCGGTGCGTGCGGGTACGTCGGTGCGCCCGGGGTCGGCGGGGGAGGAGATGCGGGAGACATGCCGGGCATGGCATCAGCCGCCCGGTACCGCGTACAGGGGACGGCGAGTTGAAGCGGCGGGCGCACAGCGGTCTCGGGGTGAGCTTGTGCGGGGGCACAACCACACGTGTCCGTGCGACGGTTGGCCCGAGCCGGACGGTCGGGGGCACAGGTGCGGATACGGGGACACGCACAGGGACCGGTACAGGCGCGAGGACAAGTGCGGGCGCAAGAACGGGTACCACCGGCGTCCCGGGTCCGGGCGTCATGGTGCCGGGTGCCGTCGCCCCTCCCCCGGTCGCACGGGCGCCGCGTTGGTCCATAGGAATGATTCACCGGTGCCCGCTGGGTGAACGACAAGGGGGTACGCCCCTTACCGGCGACCGCGGGGTCCCACGATCACTAGCGTGGCTCCCTGTGTCGATGAGCTACGCGTTTGTGAACCTGAAACCCGGAGTGGGCAAGACGACGAGCGCGGTGTGGTTGGCTCACGCACTGCACGAGTCGGGCTTCTCACCGCTGCTGGTGGACAGCGACCCCGCCTCCTCGGCGCTGCGGTGGAGCGAACTGGCGGGGGGCTTCCCCTTCCCCGTGTTCTCCCTCCCCGTGGGCGACGTGCACCGGCGGGTGAACGACTTCCTCGGCGACCGGCGGGCCGTCGTGTTCGACGCCCCTCAGATGGAGGATCACGCCCACATCGCCCGGAGCGTCATGCGGTACGCGGGCGAGTGGATCGTGCCGGTCACCCCGTCCCCCATCGAACTGGACCGCATGGCACCGATCGGCGGTGAGATGGGCGACGTCCAGTCCCTGCGGCCCCGGCCCGCCCGGGCCGCCGTACTGCTGAACCGTACGAACCGTCCTGACGCCACTCGCACCGGTCCCGACGCCGACGCACGCGAAGCGCTCACCGAGCGCGGCTTCGACGTGTTGTCCACCCACATTCCCCGGCTCGACCTGTACTCCCAGTCGTTCGGCAGCCCTGTCGAGGTCAAGGGATCGGCGTACATGGATCTCGCGGACGAACTCATCAAGCGTCAGGAAACGATGTGAATCAGCGCAGGGACACCTACCGGGCCGCCTTGCAGCGCGAACCCGACGCCGCCGCACCCCGTCACGCCAAGGTCGCCCGGCTGCACACGCGGTACGTCCGGGTGACGATCGAGTTCGACCCCGCGTTGCCGCGCGAGCTGGTCCGGTGGGTGGAACCACCCGTGTCCGCGGTCCTGCGCGTCGGCGCGGCCGTACTGCGGCCGCTGACGGGCACCGCGTAGGACGGGTGGTGCGGCGGCCGGGCCCGGCGGACCAGCGGACTCCCGCGCGGGGCGTGCCGGAGGCTCAGGTCTCCACCGGGTGGCCGCCGTCGCCCTCGACCACGATCCGGTCGGCGCCCGGCTCGTCGGCCCGTTCCACCATCGTCAGGTCGACCTTCCCGTCGCCGGTGGTGTCGAACTGGTAGAGATCGGCCTTGCCGTCACCCGTGGTGTCGGTCATCCACACGTCGGTCCTTCCGTCACCGTTGGTGTCGGCGCTGAGGACGACGTGGTGCTCGTCGCCCTGGGTCTCGATCGCTTCTTCACTGCCGTCATGGGTCTCCATGACGGCCGGTTGCCCCCGTCCCCCCGTCCAAAACCGCGGCCCTCGTGGCCTGGGAGGACGGAGCGGCGGCCGGTCGTGGGCCCGGGTGCGACCGGTCCGGGACGGGAACCACGCGGACCGGGATCCGTGCCGGCGAACGGGCCGGCACCGAGTGGACGGGCAGGACGCGCGCGAGGCGGGACGCGGCCGGGCGGGCGTCCCCTTCCGGGCTGTGCCGCGGGACAGTACGGCTGCGGCCCCGGACGGCGGCCGGGGCCCCGCCCGTAGGGCAGGATGGGTGCATGACCGAGATCCACACCCCCCGTCTTCTCCTCCGTCGCTGGCACGACCACGACCTCGCCGCCATGGCGGACATCAACGCGGACCCCGATGTCATGCGCTGGGTCGACGACGGTTCGGTCCTCGACCTCGACGCCACGGCCGAGGAGATCGAGCGGTGGGAGGACGAGTGGGACGAGGAGGGTTTCGGCATCTTCGCCGTCGAACTGCTCGCCTCGGGCGAACTGGCCGGCTTCGCGGGGTTGTCGGTCCCCGAGTACCTGCCCGAGGTGCTGCCCGCCGTGGAGATCAGCTGGCGGTTCGGCTCATCGTTCTGGGGCCAGGGCTACGCGTCCGAAGCCGCCCACGCCACACTGGAGTTCGCCCTCCAGGACCGTGGCCTCGACCGTGTGATCAGCGTCAACCAGATCAGCAACGAGGCCTCGCTGAACGTCGTCCGCAAGCTCGGCATGGAGCCGGAGAGGGAGACGACCCACCCGGTGCACGGCTACCCCCTGACCGTTCACGCCATCGACCTCACCGAGTTCGAGGCGTGATCCGCCCCTCGGCGTGAGCCCGCCGCGGCGATCCTCAGTCGGGCGCCGTCGCCGTCGGGCCGGTCGCGCCTTCCGGCCCCGCCGCCGGGCCGCTCGCACCGCCGTGTGTCGCTTCGGGCCGGACGAGCACGGTACGGCGACAAATTTCGGCGATCGCCGTGTTCGCGACCACGACGATCGCCATGACCACCGCGGCGACGGGATGCCCGACTCCGTGGACCGCCGCGGCGCCGCCGCCCAGGACCACCGCCTTGACGAGGAGCACGACGGGCGACCCGGGCCGCAGGCGCGCCTTCGGCGCCGCGAACAGCGCCCAGAGCACGACGGCGAGGAGAGGCGTGCCCACGCCGAACAGGACGTGGAGCAGCCGGCCTTGGCCGACGGTGAATCCCCACCAGCTCAGACAGGCCAGCGCGACGAGTTCGACCACGAAGGCCAGGAGTTCGTTCGCCGCGAACCAAGGCCGCTCGGTGAACAGGGTGACGTCCGGGTCCGTCGGCATGAAGTCCTCTCGCTGTGCCCGCGGTCAGCATGGCAGGCCGAGAGCAACCTATGGCCCCCCTTCACCGAACCTGGGGCCCGAGCTTCGCCGTGGAACACAACTGCCGTACGGAGCGGTTGAGTTCGACGTAGCGGTCGCGGTACGGCCCTCGGGGGGCCGCTGCCCGAGGCTTGTCCGATCGAGGGAAGTGCGGTGATCACGGCATGAAGGCGGTCCGGTTCCACGAGTACGGCGGGATCGATGTGCTGCGGGTGGAGGAGGTCGAGCGCCCGACGCCCGGCCCCGGGGAGGTGCTGGTCGAAGTCCGCGCCGCCGGAATCCAGCCCGGCGAGGCGATGATCCGCGAGGGAGCCCGGCACGGACGCTGGCCCGCGGTCTTCCCCTCCGGCCAGGGCAGTGATCTGGCCGGTGTCGTGGTGGGGACCGGCCCGCAGGTGCGGGGCTTCGCGGTGGGCGACGAGGTCCTGGGCTTCACGCACGGCAGGGCGAGCCACGCGGAGTTCGTCGTGGTGGAGGACGTGAAGCTGGTCTCGCGCCCCGAGGGCCTTTCCTGGGAGGTGGCCGGCTCGTTGTACGTGGCCGGTACGACCGCGTACGCCGCCGTTTTCGCGGTGGATCCGGGACCGGCCGACACGGTCGTGGTGTCCGGTGCGGCGGGCGGCGTCGGATCTCTCGCCGTACAGCTCGCACGGCGGAGCGGCGCCACCGTGATCGGGCTGGCGAGCGAGCGGAACCACGCCTGGCTGAAGGAACGGGGTGTCGTCCCGGTCCACTACGGCGAGGGCGCGGCCGAACGCGTTCGGCGGGCCTCGGGCGGGACGGTCGACGCGTTCGTCGACACGTTCGGCGACGGCTACGTGGATCTGGCCGTGGAACTGGGCGTGCGCCCCGAGCGGATCAACACCATCCGCGACTGGGAGGCGGCGGCCAGGGTGGGCGCGCACACGTACGGCGAAGGCGCGGCGGCGTGCGCGGTGGTGGTGGGCGAACTGGCCCGGCTGGCCGCGCGCGGGGAACTGGAGGTGCCGATCGCCCGCACCTACCCCCTGGAGCGGGTGCGGGACGCGTTCCGCGAGCTGGAACTGCGGCGGACCCACGGCAAGATCGTGCTCCGCCCCTGAGCCCGGCGGTCAGGATCCCGCTCCGGCCCCGTCCCCGGGCGGCCGGAGACCGCGGACCGTCCACCGGCGCCGACGTGACGCTCGAACCCGGTTTTTTCCGCCGGTAGTTGTCGGCAGTCGCCCCCGGTCCGACGCGAAGGGCCGGGCAACCGTCGTCCGACGGGCGCGACTTCCAGTCGTCCCGCGGGATCCGAGGTCACGCGTCCGCGGCAACCGCCCGCAGGCCGGCCAACGACTCCCGGATGAACCGGGCCAGTTCCTTCTCCTCGGTCCGCTCGACCCAGCGCCGGAAGGCGGACTTGAAGACGACGATCCCCACCTCCGCGGCAAGACCCGCGGAGGCCTCGTCGACTCCACGCAGACGCAGCGCGTCCGCGAGCGCCGAGGACAGCGACGCGAGTTTGATCAACTCGCGTTCCTGGAGTTCGGAGTTGGCGTCGATGACGGACTGTCGCTGCCGGGCGTGCTCCTGGCGCGCCTCCAGTACGGCGGCGGCATCTTCGAGGGCCGCGGCCACGGCATCCATCGGGGTGGCGGACCCGGGAGCCTGCGCGACGGCACGCGCGAGCACCTCCCGCAGCTCGTCCGAACCCGCGAACAGCACCTCGCGCTTGTCCGCGTAGTGCCGGAAGAACGTCCGCTCCGTCAGCCCCGCCCGTTCGGCGATCTCCGCCACCGAGGTGCGGTCGAAGCCGCGCTCGACATAGAGCTCCAGTGCCGCCCGCGACAAGCGGCCACGCGCGTCCGGCTGCCATCGACCCATGCCCGGAATCGTACTCGACGACAGTCCCTGACATCGATCCTCCACGATCTGACGACAGTCACTGACATCAGGTGTTACGTTTGATGACAGTCACTGACATCGCTCGGTCGCCCCACGCACGCGCCCTCCCGGCGCGACGGCGACCACCCAGGCTGGAGGCCTTCTCATGCGCGTACTCGTCACCGGGGCATCCGGATGGATCGGCTCCGCACTCGTCCCCGAGCTCATCGGGGCGGGGCACCAGGTCGTCGGGCTCGCCCGCTCCGACGCCTCGGCCGCGGCCCTGGCGAAGGCCGGGGCGGACGCGGTCCCCGGCACCCTCGACGACCTCGACGTCCTGCGCGGGGCGGCCGAGTCGTCGGACGGCGTGATCCACCTCGCGTTCAAGCACGACCTCGCGTTCTCCGGCCGTTTCCAGGACGCGGCCGACGCGGACCGCCGTACCGTCGGGCTCCTCGGCGAGTCGCTCGCGGGTTCCGGGCGACCGCTGCTCATCGCGTCGGGCCTGATCGGCCTGGCCCCGGGCCGTCCGGCCACGGAAGCGGACGGCCGGACGCCGGACGACCTGTCCGCACACCTGCCGGGCGGTCCGCGGACCCGGATGGGCACCGCCCACGTGGCCATCTCCCTCGCCGACCGGAACGTCCGCTCGTCCGTCGTACGACTCCCCCCGACCGTGCACGGCGACGGCGACCAGGGGTTCGTGGCCGCCCTCATCGGCATCGCCCGCGACCGGGGCGTGTCCGGGTACATCGGTGACGGCACCCAGCGTTGGCCGGCCACGCACCGCGACGACGCCGCCCGCCTCTTCCGCCTCGCCCTGGAGGGCGCACCGGCGGGATCGGTCCTCCACGCGAGCGCCGAGGACGGGGTGCCGCTGCGTTCGGTCGCCGAGGTCATCGGCCGTCACCTCGGCGTACCCACCCGCTCCGTCCCCGCCGAGGAGGCCGCCGAGCACTTCACCTGGCTGTCGGGATTCCTCGGCCTCGACAGCCCCGCCTCCAGCGAGCGGACCCGCGAACTGCTGGGCTGGCACCCGACCGAGCCGGGCCTGATCGAGGACCTCGACCAGGGTCACTACTTCCGGACCGGCGGACAGTAGCAGCCGCTCGGAGCCGTCTGCCGTACACGGACCCGAGTCCGGTACGGGACCGGGACCAGCCCCGGTCCCGGTCCCGGTGACGCCGGCAGGTCTCAGGGACCATTCCGAAACCGCCCACCGGATGGCGGCCCGGCGCCCTCACGGGGCTGCCCTCCGGGCGAACCGAGGTGGCACATTGGCAGACATGCCCCTCTCCTTGCATCACATCGTCATCGACGCGCACGACCTCCCCTCACTGGCCCGGTTCTGGGCCGAGGTGCTGGGCTGGCGGATCCTCTCCGAGCGGGAGCGGGAGGTCGTGATCGGCCCGGACGAGACGTCACCGGTGGGCATCTGCTTCATGCCGGTCACGGACCGGAAGGCTGTCAAGAACCGTCTGCACCTGGACCTGACGTCCGCGGCCGGGGACCGGGAGGCGGAGATCGAGCGGGTCCTCGCACTCGGGGCCCGCAGGGCGGACGTGGGCCAGACGGGCGAGGAATCGTGGACCGTGCTGACCGACCCCGAGGGGAACGAGTTCTGCGTGGTACGCCCGAAGGCGACTCTCATCGGCTAGGACGAGGGCATCTCCGAAGCCTTCCGGTCCGCCCCCGAACAACCTTGCCCGCCCTGACGGGTCTGCGCGCCTCACGGTGCGATCAACGAGTCCGGACGGACGGCTTCCGATGCGTAACCCTGAATGATCAGCACTCCGATGAACGCGATGCCCGCCATCACGGTGAGGAAGACGCAGAAGCCGGCAAGGATCTGCAGCAACGCGACGAGGGCCGTCAGCCCTCTTTCGGCGACCACCACGGCACCCGCGGGCTGGTCGGGCAGACAGGCGACAGCCAGTTCGTCACCGACTTCGGTCGCCGCAGGGGCGAACTGTCCTCCCCGGGAGTCGGAGCCGCTGACGCGGCGTAGTCGCCCCGCGAGTGGAGTGCCCTTCACGGCTCGCGACTCGCTCCCCGGGCCAGTGCCCACCGGCGTACATCGATGGGTCTCATCGGCCCTGTCACCTGCCGCCGAGGTCTTCCCTGCGGCGGATTCAGACCGCCAGACGGCGGATCGCCACGACAGCCGCGTCGTCGTCGAGACGGCCGTGGACGTGGACCAGCAAGTCGTTCCGGAGACGGCGCAGGAGTTCGTCCGGGTCGTCCTTCGTCCACTGCGGCGCCCGTTCGGTGAAGGGGTAGAAGAATCCGTCGGCGTCGCGGGCTTCGATGACGCCGTCCGTGTAGAGCAGCAAAAGGTCGCCGACCTCGAAGGGGAACGTCTGGACGTCGTACCCTGCGACGCCGAAGACTCCGCCGAGTCCGATCGGGAGATGGCTCGCCTCGGCCGTGAGTACGGTGAGGTCATTGCCGCGCAGCACGAGCGGGGGCGGGTGGCCGCAGGTGATGAGGTGAACGACCGGCTCGTGGTCGGGGATGTCGAGCAGGGTCGCGGTGGCGAAGTCCTCGTCGGTGTCCTGGTCCGCCGGTGACCGCCACTGGCTGGTGTCCCAGCGGAACGCGGCGTCCAGGTGGACGGCGAGGCGAGGGAGGGTGGCCTGCCGGTGGGCGGCTGCGCGGAAGGCGCCGAGGAGCAGGGCGGCGTTGTTGATCGCGGCCAGGCCGTTGCCGCGTACATCGCCGATGAGGAGCCGGGTGCTGTGGTCGACAGTGCGTGCGGCCGCGTACAGGTCTCCGCCCAGGTCGGCCTCTTCGTCGGCGGGCATGTACAGGCCGGCGATCCGCAGCGGGCCTGCGTGCGTCGGCAGTG
Organism: Streptomyces sp. NPDC002580; assembly: GCF_042889485.1. Lineage (NCBI taxonomy): Bacteria > Bacillati > Actinomycetota > Actinomycetes > Kitasatosporales > Streptomycetaceae > Streptomyces > Streptomyces sp. NPDC002580. The sequence continues at coordinate 120,296 of NZ_JBIAQZ010000002.1, forward strand.
GCTGCAAGAGCACACTCTGCGCGGCCTCGGCCACCGACCGCACTTGGTGCAACCGTCTCTCGCTGCGGTCACGTACCACGCAGACGGTGACACAGACGACGGAGACGATGATCAAGGCTGCGATCTGGGCCTGGATGTTGGCGGTGAACAGGACCCCTCTGATCGCGCCGATCAACACTTGGGCCGCCACCGCGAGTGCTCCCATCAGCGCCGTGGCGCGGGCCCCGGCGAACGCCACCGTGATCGCGGGCGCCGCCACCAGGAGCGGACCGAGGTGGATGTGCGGCGGAGACAGCACATCCACCACGCAGACCGTGACGATCAGCCCTACCGGGATCGCGACCAGTGCGGGCGCGTGGCCCGGCCGCCAGGAACGCCGCAGGTCCAGCCGTGATCGAAAGGCCATGCCTCAAGCCTTCCACGTGCTGCCGTGTACGGGGATGTACGCCGCCCCGAGGACCCGGGGGACGAGCCCGGCAGTCCGCGAGTCGGGGCCGGCCCCTGCCGCACCTTCGCCGGACGAGGGGTCCCGGCCGCCACTGAGCCATAAGGCACGACCAGGCCCGGTTGCCGCTGGTTTGTCACTGGCAAGTCCTTGCCATGGCGGGGACTTGCCGTGATTTTGCCTTCTCGTCGGCAGGATCCGGCCGATAGACCCGGGGCATGTTCTCTCCCTCCCAGTCTTCCGCCTCCTGGTACAGGCGATGGCCGCTGGTCTCGGCTGCCGCCGTGGCGTCGTTGCTGGCGTCGGGGCTCGCGGTCCTGCAAGAGCCCGCACAAGCCGCTCCGCGCAAGCCCACCCGTCCCGCCGCGTCCACGGCGACCCACAAGGTCACCCTGGTCACCGGCGACATCGTCACGGTCACCACGACCGCCGACGGCAAACAGATCGCTGATGTCGACCGGCCGGGCAGTGCCGTCGGCGGCGTGAAAATGCAGACGATCAACGGTGATCTGTTCGTCGTCCCGGACGAGGCGGCGCCACTGCTCGGCGCGGGCAAGCTGGACCGGCGACTGTTCGACGTCACCGCCCTGATCAAGATGGGCTACGACGACGCGAAGACCTCCACGGTGCCACTGATCGCGACGTACGCCGAGTCCAAGTCCCGCTCAGCCGCTGAGCCGACGGTTCCCCGGGGCAGCAAGCTGACCCGCGCGCTGAAGGGCATCCGCGGTGCCGTGCTCAGCACTCGGAAGCGGCAGTCCCGCACCTTCTGGACCAGCGTCGCGCCGCAGGGCGGCACGAAGTTGGGCGCGGGCATGTCGAAGCTGTGGCTCGACGGTCGTGTGAAGGCCGACCTGAAGGAGAGCGTGCCGCTGATCGGCGCGCCCGAGGCATGGGCGGCCGGCTACACGGGAAAGGGCGTCAAGGTCGCGGTGCTCGACACCGGAATCGACGTCAACCACCCCGACTTCGCCGGCGTGATCGACGGCACGGCCAGCTTCGTGCCGGGTGAGGCCATCACCGACCTCAACGGGCACGGCACGCATGTGGCCGGCACCATCGCCGGTTCCGGTGCCGGCTCTGGAGGCGACTACAAGGGCGTGGCCCCTGGCGCCGATCTGTACGTCGGCAAGGTGCTTGGCGGCGCGGAGGGCTACGGCCAGGACTCATGGGTCATGGCCGGCATGCAGTGGGCGGCGGAGTCCGGCGCGGACGTGGTCAACATGAGCCTCGGCGACTCGTATCCGACCGACGGCAGCGACCCGATGTCGCAGACGGTCGACGCGCTGTCGGCGAAGTACGGCACTCTGTTCGTCATCGCCGCCGGCAACGCGGGCCCGGAGAGCATCTCCGCCCCGGGCGCGGCCGCCTCGGCGCTGACGGTGGCCGCCACGGACAAGCAGGACGGACTCGCGTCCTTCTCCAGCACCGGCCCGCTGGCCCACTCCGGTGGCATGAAGCCGGACATCTCGGCGCCCGGCGTGGACATCACAGCGGCCCGCTCGCAGGACATGGCCGACGGCGGGGAGGGCCTTTACCGCACCCTGAGCGGTACCTCCATGGCCACTCCGCACGTGGTCGGCGCGGCGGCGATCCTGGCCCAGCGGCACCCGGACTGGACCGGCGCGCAGCTCAAGGAACACCTGATGAGCACCTCGAAGGGCCTGGACGCCGGGTACTCGCCGTACGAGGTGGGCACCGGCCGTGTCGACGTGGCCGCCGCCGTGCGCACCACGGTCCGCGCCACCGGATCGCTCTTCTTCGGCAGCTACACGTGGCCGCAGAAGCCGAGCGACGTCGCCGTCACCAAGGACCTGACCTTCACCAACACCGGCTCCGCCGACGTCACCCTGAAGCTGGTGCTGGCCGACGACGGCGGCCCGTTCACGCTCGGAGCCACCGAGGTGACCGTCCCGGCCGGCGGCACCGCCGCCGTCCCGGTGACCGGGGACCCGCAGGCCGCCTCGGCGGGCCGGCACGTCGGCTACGTGACAACCACCGACGCGGCCACCGGGAAGCCCGTGACGCGAACGTCCGTGGCGCTTCTCAAGGAGGACGAGCGCTACGACCTGAACATCAAGCTGGTCGGACGGGACGGCAAACCGGCCGCAGGCTGGGTCGGGATCAACCTGGCCGGCGACGTCTGGCCGTGGAACGTCTACGTCGACGGCTCGACCACCATGCGCATGGCACCGGGCACGTACACCGTCGCGGGCTACCTCGACGTGGCCGGCGAGAAGGCGGACCGCTCGGGTCTGGCCGTGCTGGTCGACCCGGAGACCGTGCTCAAGGACGGCTCCGCAGACGTGGTGCTGGACGCGAGCAAGGCACGCCTCCTGCAGACCGAGGCGCCGCAGCGCACGGAGGACCGCCAGCGCAAGGTCGACTTCAACGTCCACTACAAGGGCTTCGACCCGTACACGGACTACCGCAGCGCGTATGTGCTGCCGTCGACGTACGACGACGTCTACGTGGCTCCGACGAAGCCGATGAAGCAGGGCGAGTTCATCCTGACCACCCGCTGGCGCAAGGGTGAGCCGCCGCTCAGCCTGAGCACGTCGCACGGTCACCTGCGCTTCGACGCACTGGTGCAGGCGGGCAGCTCCGTGGGGACCGCAACGGACACGCTGGGCGTCGTCTACGCGGGCAACGGTTCGGCGGCCGAGTACGAGAAGGTCAGGGCCAAGGGCAAGGTCGTCGTCGTCAGGCGCAGTGACGAGGTCTCCGCGGAGGAGCGCGCCGGGGCGGCGGTGACGGCCGGGGCGAAGGTGCTCCTCGTGGTCAACGACGGTGCCGGCTCCCTGATGGAGTACGTCGGCGAGTCGGCGGTCCCGGTCGCCACCGTGCACCGCGACCAAGGCAAGGCCCTCGTCTCCATGGCCAAGGCCGGCATGGTGAAGCTGACCGTGAAGCAGACCGAGTACACGCCGTTCGTCTACGACCTGACCCGGGACTACCCCGGCCAGGTCCCGAACAGGGCCCTGGTCTACAAGCCGGCCAAGGGCGACCTGGCCCGGATCGACGCCCGCTACTACTCGGCCACGGACGCCAAGGCGGCGGAAGGCTACCGGTCCGATTTCACCCTCAGCCCGTCCTTCAACTTTCCCGATGTGGAGCGGCACCCGGGCACCCGCACCGAGTGGGTGACCCCGGGTCAGGACTGGAGGGAGTTCCACACACAGGGCGTCGACCAAGCTCTGCCGTGGACGATGGTGTCGGGCGACAACACGTACGCCAAGGGCAGCACCACCCGTCTGGACTGGTTCGCTCCGGCGACCCGGCCCGGCCAGAGCGAGTCCTTCGGTGTGTACAACTCCCGCTGGCAGAACTACATGACCTGGAACGTGCAGGCTTGGGCTTCCGCCGCCGACACCATGCGGCTGGGCGGCTATCTGCCATGGGGTGAGACCCCCTCCCACCTGAAGATCTTCCAGGGCGACACCCAGATCTACGACAATCCCGTGAGCGGCGACATGCAGTGGCAGGAGGTACCTGCCGGCAAGCTGCCCTACCGTGCCGTCCTCGACGTAGAGAGGCCCGGTGACGTCTTCAGGCTGTCGACGCGCACCCACACGCAGTGGACGTTCATGTCCGACACCGTGGACTCGGACTCCTTCGAACCCTTCTCGGTGCTGAACCTGAACTACAAGCTGGACTCGGACCTGCACGGCGACGTCAGGGCCGGTTCGGCTCACAAGATGGTGCTCGACCCGGTGTCGATGGACGGCGGGACCGTGCCCGGCAAGGTCACCACGGTGAAACTGGATGTCTCGTACGACGACGGCGCCACCTGGCAGAAGGTTCCCGTGACCAGGGGCACAGGCGGCTCCTGGACCGGTTCGTTCAAGACGGCCAAGAAGCCCGGCGGCTTCGTCTCGGTCCGCGCGAGCGCCGAGACGAGCAGCGGTTTCGGTGTCAGGAACGAGATCATCCGGGCGTACGGCCTGCGATGAACCGCGCTGTTCGGCCCCGGGGAGGCGACTCCCCGGGGCCCCTCGTACCGCACCCGCTTCCACCAGGGACTATTCCGAGTCTGCCGCCATGGCGCATACTCTCCCCGCTGCGACAAGCGGAGGAGGGTCGGTCGCCGATGCTGGATGTTCTGGGCCTCGAACCAGATGATGAGCGCGTCTACCGGGCACTCCTCGGACGGCCTGGCTCCACCGCGATGACCTTGTCGGACCTGCTCTCCCTGACGCAGGCTCAGGCCGACAACGCCCTGTCCCGGCTGGTCACATGGGGACTGGTGACCGGATCGGCTGACGACCGGTTCACCGCCGCGCCGCCCGCCATGGCGCTCGGCGCCCTCATCAGCCAACGCCGGGAAGGGCTGCGCGCGGCCGAGCACGCGCTGGTCACCTTGGCCGAGGAACACCGGGCCGCCACCGTCGCGAACGGTATCGGCGATCTGATCGAGGTGGTCACCGGCGTCGACGCCGTCCGGCACCGCTATCTCCAGGTACAACAGGCGGCCCGGACGCAGGTCCGCACGTTCATCACCGCACCGTTCGTGGCCCTGCATCCCGGCGAGAACACAGCCGAACCCGTGGCTCTCGGTCGTGGCGTGAGGTTCCGGGCGGTCCTGGACCGGGCCGTCCTGGAGGAGCCGGGCATCATCCACGACGCCATCGATTCCCTGCGCAACGGTGTGCAGTTGCGTATCGCCGACCATCTGCCCATGAAACTCATGCTGGCCGACACCGAACTCGGCCTCGTCCCGCTCGCGACCACACCGGCCGGAGAGCCTGGAGCGGTGCTGCTGCACCGCAGCGGTCTGCTGGACGCGATGGACACACTGTTCGAGACGGTGTGGCGCACCGCCCACCCGCTGGCGCTGCCCTCCGACGAGGAAGGAGCCGACCCGGTCGTCGAACTGGAAACGGAGGGCCCGACGACCCTCGACCAAAGGATCCTCGCGCTCCTGCTGGCCGGCGCGACCGACTTGACCGCGGCAACGCAGCTTGGTCTGTCACCGCGCACGATGCACCGACGATTGCGCCGTCTCATGGACCTGGCCGGAGTACGGACCCGGATGCAACTCGGCGGCCATGCCGTCCGGCACGGCTGGGTGGAGGGATCCGCGGCGAGGCGGACGTGAGGGCCGTGGGTGCTCTCAGGATGCCGGCACCTGGTCCGCTGCTGCGACCGCCGGCCCTCTGCGGTACAGAACGCCGGCTCAACCCCATGGGCGCCGGCGGTGACAACGGCACGGCTCACCCGGCCCCTCCACCGCACGTGGCGGTACCAGCGTCGGTGTACCGCGGGTTCGACGCACAGCACAGCGGCGCCCGCGGTCGCGCCGACCAGCAGGGCCCCGACCGCAACCGACATCGACCAGGCGGTACGGGCCGGGCTGCCCGGTGGTCTCCCGAATCGCGAGGAACACCGCCCGGCCGAGGGCGAACTCGCGGACAAACAGGTCCCTGTCCGGGTCGCGCACGAACATCCGGTTGCAGTCGGCAGGAAGCCCTGGGCCACCGAGGTCTTCGACTATCCCCGGCACACCGATCCACCCGGGGTGATCGTGCCCCGTCAGTGCCGGCCGGCCAGGAAAGCCGACTTCCGCCGCCGTGCATCCGCCGCTGCCTGCGCGCGCGAAAGAACGGTTACATTCCGACAGCGAATGCCGGCAGTCGAGAGGCGACACCATGACCGAGTGGGTGGTGCGGCCGGACGGTGGCCGTCCGCAGGGCCGCGGCTGTCCCCATGCCGCCGACACGGGCTCGGCGCCGGCGCCCCAGAGCCGCGTGTGCCTCGAGTGCTCCGCCCAGGGACGCGAGGAGAAGCGTCTGCGGCTCTGCCTGACCTGCGGCCATGTGGGATGCAGCGACAGCGCGCCGGGCGCCCATGCCACCGCTCACTACGAATCGAGCGGGCACCCCCTCGTCCGGTCCGCCGAGCCAGGCGGCGAAGCATGGGCCTGGTGCTACGTTGATGAAGTGTTCCTTCGGCCGCGTGACGGGCGCCTGCCGCAGTGAGCGGTGCAGGGTCGCCGCAGCAACGCTCAACGGGACGTGAGCTGTTCACTCCGCCACCGGCATCCGACGAAATCGGCTGCTCCGACGGCGCCACTGGCCAACAGCGTCTCCAGCACCCGCCCTTCCAGGTTTCCCCGGCCATCCTGCGGTATGAAGCGCCCCGAGGTTCTCGGACAGCGGTCCCCATATCGGTCAGAAACTCAAATGGTTCTCTTCGAGGGTGCAGCGGACGTGGGGGCCGCCGAAGCAGCCGCGGACGAGGTGCGGCTGGCGCCGGCGGCGGTGGAGGAACCTGCGGGTCTCGGCTGCGAGTTGCGCCTGGCTGCGGGCCCTGCTGCTCATGGGCAGGCTGCGTCCGAGGTCGGCGTTGACGAGTTCGTCGGGGTTCGGTTCGGGCGAGCACGAGGGCAGGAAGTGCAGCTCGATCCCGTCGGCGTGGCCGGCCATGTGGCGACCGCCCGCGCCCACCGCCTCGAGCAAGACCTTGAACACCGCCGCGACGTCCTCGCGGTCCCGGCCCTGGCCGGCACGGCCACCGCCCGTAGCCGCAACGCTTCCTGCACCGACGGTGACAACTACCGTGCATCCCCCACCAGTTCACTCACGCGGCATTCAACGGCCCAGAACGCTCAACGTTTCGGATCAATAGGCAGAACCCTCAATACCGCTGCCCGAGAAGCCCAGGGCCCCTCACTTCAAGGTGCTACGGAACCTCGCCCGGCTGCAACTCGAAGGATGCTGCGCGTAGTTGACTGGATCGCGAAAGGCCGGGCTGCGTCCGGACCGAGATCGATGCCGGATCACGTCCGAGGGCACCCTTGACGGGATATCAAGACAGCGCCGCGCCCGACCGTCACCACGGAGCTCAGTCATCGGCGACGGCCGCCTCGGCGGGGCGTTCCGCGACGCGCCGACGAGGCGCCCCTCGCCCTGCGAGGCGGCAGCCGAGGCAGCCGTCGTGGCCGTCGCGGGTGGTGACGTCCCTGACGCGCCAGTCCCACTGGGCGGCCGGGCGGGTACCGCTCGGTTTGCCCCAGCCCGCCAGGTGCAGCGCCCACGTGCTCAGCAGCGCCAGGGCCAGCACGGACACTCCCGCGAGCGCGAGCGGCGCAGACGCCCTGACCACGGCGAAGCCGCACAGCCCGGACCCCAGCGTCGCGATGCCCGCACCGCTCCAACCGGCAACGGTGTGGCCCAGGTCGTGGTCGTCATCGCCGTGGATGAACATGATCTCGCTCCTTGAGAGCTGTGAAGATGGTAGGGCTGAGCCCTCGCGAGATTCCTTACCTCGCGAGCTAATTATCTTAGATACTAAGAGGACTCGTGAGTGATCACAAGGAGCGCCCGGCCGCCACGGCGGACCAGGCTCTCTACGCCATGGACCGGATGATCGCCACCGCGCAGTTCGGGCAGCAGGACATCGCCCGCCGGATGGGCCTGAACGTCACGGACCTCACCTGCCTGGGGTTTCTCATGGAGGCGTCCATGGCCGGGGAGTCACTGGTCGCGGGCGATCTCGCGGAACGGGCCAGGCTGACCACCGGAGCGGTCACGGGCGTGCTGAACCGCCTGGAGAAGGCGGGCTACATCCGGCGCACCGCGGACCCGGACGACCGCCGACGCGTGTACGTGGTCATGGAGGAGACCGCTCAAGAACGCGTTCTCGAGATCTACGGCCCCGTCTACCAGCGATTGGCGTCCCTCTTCGCCGACTACGGACCGGATGAGATCGCCGTGCTGGCGGACTGGTTCACCCGGGCCCGCGTCATGTTCGGCGAGGCCCTGCACGAAATCCGCGAGGGAGCGCAGGCCTCGCCGGGGGCCGACGGAAGTCCATCCGGTCGGGGGTGACGATCAGGCGGCTCGCCGAGGGCGACGGCTGCCACACGCGCGTCGCGCCGCCGCATCCACCGCGGTCCTGCCGGAGACGGTGCTTCCGCGGGGACAGGTGACGGAGACGGCTTTCGTACGGTTCCTCGGCGGACCGGCGCGGGCCGGCTCGAGCGGAGGTCCACGCCAGGACCAGGACCATGCCCTTGGCCGGCGGTTCGTACTGGGCGGCTTCGGAGTCTCGCCGCCCGGCGCCGTCCCATGCCGCTCGCGCACAGGGGCGTGCGAACGACCGGGTCGGGGCCGGTCGGGGTGCGGCCCGGACCGAACGGTCTTTCGCAGACCATCCCCCACCTGATCCGGGCCCTTCTATCGGGTCCGGGCCCGCGCCGTCCGCGAGGGCCCGTCACGAAGGCCGACCTCAGGACACGCCGCTGGAGGCCACGCCGAGGGGCTCGACGACGGTGCCGGTGTCGGCTGCCTCGTCCCGCGCGATGCCGAGGAAGCGCTGAACCGTCTGGACCGGCATGTCGAGCCCCTCGGAAGCCTCCTGCACGCCGCCGAACACCTGCACCGCCTCGGTGACCGCCATGGCCACCTCGACCTCGGCCTTGCGGACCTTGGCCTCGGCCTTGTCCACGGCGTCGACCACCGCCAACTGACGGCGCTGCTTCTCCTGAAGTCGCTGCTTGCGCGACAGGGCTCTGTCGGGGTTCGAGTTCTGCACAGACATGACCAAGATCATAATCGGTTGCCCACACCCCGCGAAATCCGCAACTCGCCTGCGCCGCGTGGATGTTCACCGCGCCTGTCGTCAGCCTGTCGTCGACCAGCGCGACACCAGGCGTCAGCATCTCGCCTGCGCGCCCGAAACGCTGACGCTCCCCTTCGCCGACCGTGTCCCCGCGCGTGCGGAGCCCGACCACCGACGAAGAATTCACCGGACTCGATGCCGTGCCCGCCGGGGCATTCGGAGGCACCTTCCTCCCGTCCACCCCCAGAGCGGCGCGGGCGAAACCGCAAAGGGCGAGCAGCCCGCCCGCCACGACGGAGGGCCGACGTGGGCCGGAGCCGCGGAAGTCCAGGAAACCTCTCCCATATCGTCAACATGACGATATGGTGAGGGTCCGTCGGGCAGCCCCGTACGTACGCCCGTCCGCGCTGCCCTGAAACCGTCCTTCGGAGGATCCTGTGACACCCGTCGATGACACCCCCGGCACGGTGGACGTGCGCTGCGAACGGCTCGTACCGGGCGACCCCGCGTGGCTCTGGCACTTCCACCGGGCGCAGACCATGCTCCTGACCCCCCTCGCGTCCGCGGCCGAGGAGCAGCCGGCGCAACTGCCGGACGGCGTCGACCCGGTGGCGGCCCTGGCCGCGTGGGAGGCCGTGCGCGCCACCCTTCCCGAAGCGCTGCGCACCCACGTCGCCGAGCCCGTCGGCTTCGCCGAGCCCGCGGAGCCCGCGGAGCCCGCGGAGCCCGCGGATCCGGCGGAATCGGTGGTCGACCACGTCTGCCGGCAGGCCGCGGAAGAACGCGACCGGGTCGCCCGGGGCAGCGGTCTGTGGGGACCCGACGGACGCGAACACATACCCGTGCACCTTGTGGAGATCGCGGAGCGCGACCTGGACACGCTCGCAGCCGTCCTGGACCGCCTGACGCAGGTTCTGAAGGGACGGCTGCAAGGCGCCGCACTGCTGGACCGGATCGCCGAACTCCATCCGTACCCGCTCGGCCCGTCCACCGCCTTGAGTCTGTGCGGCAACCTGCGGATTCTGGTGGACACACTGCGTCCCGAACCGGCGCCGGAGGACCTGGCTCTCCTGCGGCCGCTGCTCGTACCGCCCGCGCGGACGGACGCCGCCGAACCGGCCTCGCGGACGCTGACGACCGAGCAGGAGGCCGCCTACCGGCGCTTCGCGTACAGGGTCGCCGACATCGTCTGCCCAGGCGACATCCGGGAGAGTGCCGCCTTCGCCTGGCGGTACTGACCTGACGCCCCTCCGCCAAGCGACGGGGCGGCATGATCACCGGAGGTCATTCGCGGCGGGTGCGCCCGTACTGGCGGGCCAATGCGTGGAAGGCATCCTTCGGCTCCCAGTGAACGCCGGAACCCGGGTCGCCGGGACGGTCCTCGATCGTCTTCACGATGCTGTAGCTCCCCATGTCGAGGTCGTGGCGCGGGTCATGGAGGCGGTGCGGGGCGTCGCGGGCGACGAAGGTGTACGCCATCGCCGAGTACAGCCCCATCGCCTCGAACGCCGCCAGGACGTTGGTCAGGTACGCGGCCTGAGCGTGCTCGCTGCGCACGACACCGGCCTCGATCTCCGGAGGTTCCTTCGTGTAGTCGACGACGTCCCAGCCCATGCCTCCCCGCTCCGGCGCGCCCTGGAAGGTGCAGCAGCCGAACTCCATGACGGCGACCGGCTTCCCGAAGCGGCGGTAGGGGGCGAGATCTCGGAGGTAGTCCGAAAGACGCGGGAAGTACGAGTAGTAGTCGATGCCCACGAGGTCGAAGAGCCCCCAGTCGACGTCCTCGTCCTGCGCCGCGGAGTACGTCAGGCGCCCGTGGAAGACCGACCGGCCGACCTTCGCGGCCTTCGTGGTGAACCGGCGCAGCCGCCGGGCCGTGACAACCGGGTCGAAGTCACCCTTGAGCAGGTTCTCGACGCGCTCCTGGACGTTCGCGCCGGGCACGATGCCGGGGACGTACAGCACGAATTCGCAGCCGACGCTCAGATGGACCCCGGCACCCTGCCGCCGCAGTCTCTCGGCGTACCGGCCGGTCTCCGCGAGATGGTCCAGGATCTCCCGCTCGGGCACGTCCCCGAGGGCCGGTTCGAGCCAGACGTTCAATCCGCGTTCCGCCGCCTCGGCCGCGGTCGCGGTGAGCCGTTCGACACCGTCCCCGGTGACCTTGACCGAATCGGCGTGCAGATCACGGGCGATGGCCCGCACGTCCCCGCGCATACGGCGGACGTTCCACGCCGTCGAGGGCGTCTCCCCGGCGCCGACCTCGTACACCACGCCCCGGTGGGTCAGCCCGCGCCGCCCGTGCGTCACGCGCCCGTCCGAGGCCGGAGCCCGACCCGCCGACCCGAGGGGCAGCGCCACCGCGCCGCCGAAGGCCGCGGCCACTCCCAGAAACCGCGCCCGGCTGATTCCCGGCGTCCCCTGCATCGCGCCTCCCGACTCCCGCACCGGCGTCTCTCGCCTCGCACCCAGTCTGGGAAGCCGCCGGCCCTCCCGCCGTCCGCCGAAGGTCTACGAAGCGGGTCCGAAGGTAGGGATCCGGGTGGACTCCGCGCTCGCATCGGACGGGGGCCGGCCGCCCGGAGGCCGGACTGTCCGGATGACCAACACAGCGGCCCACGAACGCGGCGACCCTCCGCGCCACCACGGCAGCCTGCTCTTCCGCGGCGGTCCGTACCGGGCCGGGTCCTAGACCCACCGGCGTCGGGCGGCACGAGCGCGTACGTCGTGAACGCCTCTGCGGCTGCCGCCCGGCGGCGGAGCACGAGGGCGGGGACTTCCTACGGCTTGACCGGAACCGGCCGCCGGAGCAGATAGACGCCCGCGGCCGAGACCAGTACGGCCATGACCGCGATGAACACCAGGCCGGCGCCCTCCAGGCCCATCGGCCCCACCAGTACGCCGACGCCGATCACCGGCACCGAGATGCCCGCGTAGCCCACGACGAACAGGGTGGAGATGACCGCCGCGCGCTGGTGCTCGGGGGAGGCCTGTGCGACGGTGGCCAGCGCCGCGCGGAGCGCCAGGCCCTGTCCGCCGCCGCCGACGATCGCGCTCAGCGCCACCAGGATCAGCAGGTCCCAGCGCAGCGCGCCCGCGAGCAGGGCCAGCCCGGCCAGCAGCGCGAAGCAGCCGAAGGGCAGCGACCGCCCCACTCCGATCCGCCCGACGGCGAGCTGCCCGACGGTCGAGGAGAAGAAGGCGAGTGCGACGATCAGCCCGCCCACCGCGTGGTTGTGCACGTCCAGGGACTCGGCGAGGAACGCGGGGCTGACCGCCGTGAACACCCCGAACAGCGCGAACCCCACGAACGCGGCGATCGCGGGCGGCCCGAACACCGGCCGCACCTGTGGGGGCAGGCCGGGCCGTTGTGGTCGTACGGTGCTCGGCGGCCGCCGTTCCCGTACGGTCTCCGGGAGTCGCAGCAGGACGGCGGCGGAGCAGGCGACCAGGGCGAGGTGCACGGCGAACGGCAGGTACAGCGGCCAGGGCGCGTACTGCGCGAGCAGCCCGGCGAGCAGGGGTCCGCAGCCCAGTCCGCCCATGTTGGCGGCCGTCGCCACGAAGGTGGCCCGGCCCGCGCCGCCCGGGGGTGCCAGTTCCATCACGTACGCGGTGGCGGCCCCGGTGAACAGGCCCGCGGACAGGCCCGACATCAGCCGTCCCGCGTACAGCCAGCCCAGTCCGGTGGCGGCGAGGAAGCAGAGGGCACTGGCCGCCGAGAATCCGAGGCCGCACAGCAGCACCGGACGCCTGCCCACCGAGTCCGAGGCGTTGCCCGCGAGAAGCAGGACGCCGATGACCCCGAAGGCGTACACGGCGTACACGACGGTGACCGTCAGCTCGGAGAATCCGAACTTCTCCTGGTAGAGGGTGTAGAGGGGCGTCGGCAGCGTGGTGCCGGCCATGCAGACGGCGAACACCGCCCCGCTGAGCAAGCACTGGCGCCACCCTCGGCGATCACCGTCCATGGCCCGACAGTAACCGCGCGTGCCCCGGCGTCCCGGGCCGACGTGCCGGGGGCGCGGGGAGGCGGCCGCCCGGGATCGCTCCGCGACGCCCCCTCCCCCGCGGGTGCGTGACGGGGGGCACGGTCCGCCCTCCTGTCACGAGGAGGGCGGACCGTGCCGACGACCCGTCAGTGGGCCGGGGCGAGGCGCGCACGGTGCGGCGGGGAGGCGTGCACCGGGCGCCTCGCCGTCAGGAGCAGTTCGCCGGCGCCGGCTGCGACGCGTCGTGGATCAACGCTTCATGCGCGGCCTTCAGCCGCTTCACGTCCGGCTTGACCACCTGGCGGTCGTACGTGACCAGTCCGTTCAGCTCTCCTTCCACGTCCGAGATCTGGGTGTAGACGGCGCCGTTGCCGCCCTTGCAGGCGAGCTGGTGCACCTCGGCCAGCCGGGCGAGGTAGTCGTCGGTGTACGTCGCGGGGTCGACGTCGACGTAGGACTGCTGGACGGACCAGGCGTGGCCGGGCACCGCGAGCCCGAGACCGCCGTACTCGCCGCTGACCAGCGCCCGTTTCCCGTCGGGTACCGGTGGCAGCGCGGGGCTCGGGTAGCCGTGCTCGTCGATGATGTCGCCGGTGCCGCCGTCGACGCCGAGGTTGATGCCCGACATGGAGTTGACGAGGCGCGTCGGGTCCCAGGCCTTGGCCTGGTCGGCGATGCGGGCTTCCTCGTACTGGCCCCAGCCCTCGTTGAAGGTCACCCACATGACGACCGACGGGCTGCTGACGTGCTCGTCGATCATCTGCTTCATCTCGCGTTCGTACTCGGCGCGGGACGCAGCGTTCGGCTTGACGCCGGCGGTCATGGCGGGCATGTCCTGCCAGACCATCAGGCCGAGCCGGTCGGCCCAGTAGAACCAGCGGTCGGGTTCGACCTTGATGTGCTTGCGGACGGAGTTGAAGCCCATCTCCTTGTGCGCCTTCAGGTCGTACGCCAGTGCCTCGTCGGTCGGCGCGGTGTGCAGGCCGTCGGGCCAGAAGCCCTGGTCGAGGGTGGCCATCATGAAGACGGGCTTGCCGTTGAGAACGGTGCGCGGGGTTCCGTCCACCTTCTCCACGGCGATGGAGCGCATCCCGAAGTAGCTGCCGACACGGTCGGCGCCGACGGTCACCGCCAGGTCGTAGAGGAACGGGTCGTCGGGTGACCAGAGGTGCGGGTTCGTGATCTTCAGGGTGAGGGGTTGTCCGGTGCGGCCGGTCACGGTGGCGACCCTGCGGTCTCCGGCGTACGCGGTGGCGGTGACCGGCAGTCCGGCGCGGACGCCCTTCGGCTCGACTGTGAGCCGGCCGTTCTGGACGTCGGGGGTCAGCTTGAGGGAGTCGACGTGGTCGGCGGACACCGGCTCCATCCACACCGTCTGCCAGATGCCGGAGGACGGGGTGTACCAGATGCCGCTGGGGTCGAGGCGCTGCTTGCCGACCGGCGGGTTCTCGCCGTCCTGCGCGTCGGTCGGGTCGTAGACGCCGACGATCAGTTCCTGGGTGCGGCCGGGCTTGAGCGCGGCGGTGACGTCGGCGCTGAACTTGTCGTAGCCGCCCTGGTGTTCGACGACCTTGGTGCCGTTGACATAGACCTCGGCCCGCCAGTCGACGGCGCCGAAGTTCAGCTGGAGTCGCTTTCCGAGGCCGACCCTCCAGTCGGACGGGACGGTGAAGGTCCGCCGGTACCACATGCGGTCCTCGTGCCGTTCGACGCCGGAGAGCTGGGACTCCACGGGGTAGGGCACGAGGATCTTCTCGGCGAGGGTCTTGCCGACCGGCGGCTGGTCGCCCTCCTTGGCCGCGGCGAACTGCCACGAGCCGTTGAGGTTCTGCCACTTGTCCCGGGTGAGCTGCGGACGGGGGTATTCGGGGAGGGCGTTGTCCGGCCCGACCTCGTCCGCCCACTTCGTGCGCAGCTGGTGGGTGGAGTGGTTGGGACCGCTGCTCCAGAAGGCGTTGACAACGTTGCCGTTGGTTCCGGAAAGGCCGCCCTTGCCGTCGTAGCGGAGGTCGGCGGTGCCCCGTGCCGTGCCGGCCTTGTTGCCGACGACGGGTTCCTTGAGTTCGACGAGGAGGGACTTGGGGTCGGCCGGGTCCAGTTTCGCCGCGGTCAGGGGCCACTTGGCGCCGCCGATGACGGCTTCGACGTGGTCGGTGAGACCCGCCGGGGGCGCGGTCAGTGCCTGGGCAAAGTCCAGACGCAGGGTGCGGCCGTCCTTCTGGACGGTGGTCGCGACGGCTCCGTCGTAGGCGTATCCGTCGGGCAGCCGGAGGGCCGACCGCGGAACCGCGGCCTTGGAGCCGCCGGGCGGGGTCCAGCGCAGATGGAGGTTGGAGCCGCCGTAGTGCTCGAAGTACTCGACCTTGATGTCGTAGGCCACTCCGGCCGTCAGGTCGAGGGGCTGGGAATTCTGTTCGCGGTCCCAGTCGTCGACCCAGTGGTCGATGGCCAGGCGTCCGTCCACCCACAGCCGGAAGCCGTTGTCACCGGTGATCGAGAAGGTGTGGGCGCCGGTCTTCTCCGGGACGATCCGGCCGGTCCAGCGGACGTTGACGTCGTCCGACCGCCCGGTGGCGAAGGACAGGCGTGGTTCGAGGTTGTCGAAGTCGAGGTTGGTGTCCAGTCCGGTGGCCTTCAACTCGTCGAAGTCGAAGGCGCCCGGGGCGGACTGGGTGTAGTACTCACCCTTCAGACCGTGGACCTCCACGGGGTCGTCCGCGGCGGTGGCGGCCGGGGCGGCGGTTAATCCCGCTGCGCCGAGAACGGCGACGAGCAGGAGTGCCATGTGGGTTCTGATGTTTCCGGGGATTCTGATGCGCACGGATCCTCCTTGGCTGAGGAAGGGTGGCGGCTCGTTGCTTCTGTCTGTACAACGTTGGAAGGAACGGGAGTTGGCATCACAGCACGGGTCCCGGCCTCTGTCCAGGGTCATGACAAACACCCAGGTGACAGAGGCGCACATCGATGA
Organism: Streptomyces sp. NPDC002580; assembly: GCF_042889485.1. Lineage (NCBI taxonomy): Bacteria > Bacillati > Actinomycetota > Actinomycetes > Kitasatosporales > Streptomycetaceae > Streptomyces > Streptomyces sp. NPDC002580. Next base: position 136,263 of record NZ_JBIAQZ010000002.1, read on the forward strand.
AGAGGAGATCCCTTGCGGGTCAGCCTGAAGGATGTCGCCGAGCACGCCGGCGTCTCGATCAAGACGGTTTCGAACGTCGTGAACAACTATCCGCACGTCACTCCGGCCATGCGGGCCCGGGTCCAGGAGGCCATCGACGAGCTGGGTTACCGCCCGAACCTCACGGCTCGCCACCTGCGCAAGGGACGCACCGGCATCATCGCCCTCGCCATCCCCGAGCTGGGCAACCCGTACTTCGCGGAGCTGGCGGGGGCCGTCATCGACGCCGCCGCCGAGCACGAGTTCACCGTGCTCCTGGACCACACGCGCGGCGACCGCGAGCAGGAGGTCCTGGTCAGCCAGGGTTTCCGGGCCAACGTCATCGACGGTCTGATCCTCAGCCCGCTGGAGCTGGAGGCCGAGGACCTGCGCTCCCGAACCGACGACGTGCCGCTCGTGCTGCTCGGCGAGCGGCAGTACGAACTTCCCTACGACCACATCGCGATCGACAACGTGGCGGCGGCGCGCAGCGCGGTACGGCATCTGCTGAGCCGGGGACGCTCGCGGATCGCCTACGTGGGGGCCCGTACGGATTCGGCCAACCGGCCCGCGCATCTGCGGCTGGCGGGCTGGCGCGAGGAGCTGGCGGAGGCCGGGGTTCCGGCGCCCGACGAACTGGTGGCGCCGGTCGGCGGCTGGGACCGCGACGAGGGCGCTCGGGCGATGGCCCGGCTGCTGGACTCCGGGGTGCGTCCGGACGCCGTGTTCGCGTACAACGACCTGGTGGCGATCGGTGCGATGCGGGTGCTGCACGAACGCGGCTTGCGGGTGCCGTGGGACGTGGCGGTGGTCGGGTTCGACGACATCGAGGAGGGGCGGTTCGGCGCGGTCACGCTGACAACAATCTCGCCCGACAAACAGGCCATCGCGCGGATGGCGGTGGCCTCCCTGCTGCGCAGCCTTTCGGGCCGGAGCGAGCCCGGCGGGCGTGAACTGACCGCTGATTTCAGACTCGTTGAGCGTGAGAGCACCCTGGGGCGGCGCTGACGAGATTTCGGACGGAGGGCTTTACAGGCCTCTTCCAACGATGTAAAAACCTCCCCGGAACGTCGTGTACACCGAGTTGACCGCAAGAGCCGATCATCCCCGGGAGCGCTCTCAGCGCCGGGGCCGCGCCGTTTGGGGACTCCATGAAGCCGATCGCACCACGTCATCGCACCACCGCCAGGACCCTCCTCGCCACCGGCCTCATCACGAGCCTCGCGCTCGTCTCCGGATGCGCGAAGTCGGAGGACGACGCCGCGGGGAAGGACAAGAAGTCGACCGGGCAGGGCGACCAGGGACAGGTCGTCGCCTCACCGTCCACGGGCTCGGGACCGACCTGCGCCATCGACGCCTACGGCGCCAAGAAGCTCGACCTGAAGACCGCCACCGTCGGCTTCTCCCAGTCCGAGAAGGAGGCCAACCCCTTCCGGATCGCGGAGACCGCGTCGATCAAGGCCGAGGCGGAGAAGCGGGGCGTGAAACTGCTCACCGCCAACGCGCAGTCGCAGTTCTCCAAGCAGATCAGCGACGTCCAGGACCTCATCGCCAAGGGCGCCGACCTCCTCGTCATCGCGCCGCTGAACTCCGACGGCTGGGAACCGGTGCTGCGCTCGGCCTCCGCCAAGCACATCCCGATCATCACCATCGACCGCAAGATCAACGCCACCGCCTGCAAGGACTACGTGAGCTTCATCGGCTCCGACTTCGTGGAGCAGGGCAAGCGCGCCGCGGACCGGATGATCGAGGCGACCGGCGGCAAGGGCGACATCGCCATCCTGCTCGGCGCCGCGGGCAACAACGTGACCACCGAACGCACCAAGGGCTTCGAGGACCGCGTCAAGGAGAAGGCCCCCGGCCTCAAGATCGTCTTCAAGCAGACCGGTGAATTCGCCCGGGAGAAGGGCCAGTCGGTCACCGAGAACCTCATCCAGTCCAAGCCCGGCATCACCGGGATCTACGCCGAGAACGACGAGATGGGGCTCGGCGCGGTCAACGCCCTCAAGGGGGCCGGCAAGCAGCCGGGCGCGGTGAAGATCGTGACGATCGACGGCACCCGCAACGCCGTCCAGGGCATCGTCGACGGCTGGATCGAGGGCGTCATCGAGTCCAACCCGAGGTTCGGACCGCTCGCCTTCCAGACCCTGGACACCTTCACGAAGGGCGAGAAGGTCGCCCAGGACATCGTGATCCAGGACAGCGCTTACACCAAGGACGACGCCAAGTCCGGCCTGGGCAAGGCCTACTGACATGTTGTCGGTGACCGGCCTGTCGAAGAGCTTCCCCGGCGTGAAGGCCCTGTCCCTCGTGGACTTCACGGCCCGCGCCGGGGAGGTGCACGCACTCATCGGGGAGAACGGCGCGGGCAAGTCGACCCTCATCAAGGTCCTCACCGGCGTCTACCGGCCCGACGAGGGCGAGGTGACGTACGACGGCGCCCCGGTCAGTTTCGCCACACCGCTCCAGGCGCAGCACGCGGGAATCTCCACCATCTACCAGGAGGTCAACCTCGTTCCGCTGATGAGCGTGGCCCGCAACCTCTTCCTCGGCCGCGAACCCCGCAACCGCTTCGGCCTGATCGACTTCCGGCGCATGCACCGGGAGGCCGACGAGGCCCTGCGCGAACTCGGCCTGCGCGTCGACGTCCGCCGTCCGCTGCGCGAACTGGGCGTCGGCGCCCAGCAGATGGTGGCCCTGGCCCGTGCCGTCTCGGTCGACGCCCGTGTGGTCGTCATGGACGAACCGACCTCCTCGCTCGAACCGCGCGAGGTGCGGACCCTGTTCGGGGTGATCCGGATGCTGCGCGAGCGGGGCATCGCGGTGATCTACGTCAGCCACCGGCTCGACGAGCTGTACGAGATCTGCGACGCCGTCACCGTGCTGCGCGACGGCAAGGTGGTGCACACGGGCCGCATCGCCGACCTCGACCGGCTCAGGCTCGTGGCGCTGATGCTGGGACGGGAGATCGCGGACGTACGACAGGACGGTCTGACCAGGTTCTCGGGCGGCCATGAGACCACGGCCGAACCCGTGCTGCTGGCAGAGGAACTGACGATACGTCACCAACTGGACAGGGTGTCGGTGTCCGTGCGTCCCGGCGAGGTGGTGGGGCTCGGCGGGCTGCTCGGCTCGGGCCGCACCGAGACGGCCAAGGCCATCGCGGGCGCGCTGCCCACCGACTCGGGGCGGGTGACGGTGGCGGGCGTCCGCGTGCGCACCGGCTCGACCCCGGCCGCGATCCGGGCCGGCATCAGCCTGCTGCCCGAGGACCGCAAGGCCGAGGGCATCGTGCCGGGCCTCTCGGTCCGCGAGAACATCGCGCTCGCCGCGCTGCCCGGCCTCTCCCGCTTCGGCCTGGTAGACGAGTCACGGATCGACCGGATCGTGGAGACCTTCATGGAGCGGCTGCGGATCAAGGCCGCCGGTCCGCATCAGAAGGTGGGCGAACTGTCCGGCGGCAACCAGCAGAAGGTCCTGCTGGCCCGCTGGCTGGCCATGCGCCCCAAGGTCCTGCTCCTCGACGAGCCGACCCGGGGCATCGACGTCGGCGCCAAGGCGGAGGTGCAGAAACTGATCGACGAACTGGCCGACGACGGACTCGGTGTCCTCCTCATCTCCTCGGACCCCGAGGAACTGATCGAGGGCAGCGACCGGGTGATCGTCCTCAAGGACGGCGCGGTCGTCGAGGAGCTGACCGGCGACGCCGTCACCGAGGACCGGCTGATGCGGGCCATCGCCGCGGCCGCACCCACCGCGAAACCCGAGGGCACGGAAGCCGGCCCGGGAGGCCACGATGACTGACCTGACGCTGGGCCGGGTGACCGCCGACCGCGACCGTCTGCTGCACCTGCTCCAGGAGTACGGCGTCTATCTGGGCGTCGTGGTCCTCCTGCTGGTGAACACCGTCCTGACCCCGCACTTCCTGTCCACCGAGAACTTCCGCACCCAGGCGGTCCAGGTCTCCCCGGTCCTGATCGTGGCGCTCGGCATGGCCCTGGCGATCGGCAGCGAGGGCGTCGACCTCGCGGTGGGCTCGGTCATGGCCCTGTCCACCTCGCTGCTGGCCCTCTACCTCGGCTACGGGCCCGGCGTCGCGATCCTCATCGCCCTGGTCGGCGGCGCCGTGATCGGTGTCGCGGGCGGATCGCTGATCGCGTTCGTCGGCGTCCAGCCGATCGTCGCCACGCTCGCCCTGATGGTCGCCGGACGGGGACTCGCCCTGGTGCTCCTCCCCCAGCTCAAGGACGTCCGCGACCCCGCCATGGCGGACCTCGGCTCCGGCGCCGTCCTGGGCATCCCGTATCTCGTACTGATCGCCGTCGCCCTCGCGCTGCTCGTCGCCTTCGTCGTGCGCCGCACCACCTTCGGACGGCAGCTCCTGGCCATCGGGGACAGCCGCCCGGCGGCCCGGCTCGCCGGACTGCCGGTACGCCGCGTCCTCGTCCTGGTGTACGTCTGCTCGGGCGTCCTCGCGGCCGTCGCGGGCGTGCTGGCCACCGCCCGCCTCAGCGCGAGCGACTCGTCCTCGCTCGGCAACCTGATGGAACTGTCCGCGATCACCGCGGTCGTCGTCGGCGGCACCCCGCTCAGCGGCGGCCGGGTCCGCATCGGCGGCACGGTCGCCGGCGCCGTCCTCATCCAGTTGCTCACCACCACGCTCATCAAGCACGATCTGCCGCCGTCGTGGACCCAGATCGCCCAGGCCGTGGTGATCGTCCTCGCCGTCTACGCGGCACGGGAACGGGGAAAGCGATGACGACCCACGTGGACACTCCGGTGCGCCCGAAGAAGACGGCCGAGGAGGAACCGTCCGGCACCGGCCGCTCCGAGCGGATCAGCGCGCTCGCCCAGCAGCACGGCGCCCTGGTCACCCTGATCGTCGCGATGATCGCAGCGTCGATCGGCTTCGACACCTTCCTCACCGGCGACAACCTGGAGAACATGGCGCTCTCCTCGGCGTTCCTCGCCGTGGTCGCGCTCGGCATGACCTTCGTGATCGTCACCGGCGGCATCGATCTGTCGGTGGGCTCGCTCTTCGCGCTCGGCGGCGTACTGGCGGCCTGGGGATCCCAGTACGGAACGGTCGTCGCGCTCCTGCTGCCGCTGGCCGTCTGCGGGGTGATCGGACTGGTCAACGGCCTGCTGATCGCCCGTTCGCGACTGGCGCCGTTCATCGTCACCCTGGCCGCGATGCTGGGCGCCCGGGGCATCCTGCTGTCCATCACCGACGAGGGCTCGAAGACCTATCTCGTGGACAAGGGGTCGCCGTTCGCGAAGCTCGGCCAGGGCGCGCTGCTCGGTATCGGCGTGCCCGTCTGGATCACCGTCGCGCTGTTCGTGCTCGGCGCGGTCGTGCTCCGGCGCACCCGGTTCGGCCAGTACGTGTACGCGGTCGGCGGGAACGAGGACGCGGCGGCGCTGATGGGTGCCCCCGTGGCCCGTACGAAGATCGGCGTCTACACCCTCTCCGGACTGTGCGCCGGGCTCGCCGGAGCGCTCAACGCGGCCTGGCTGGGGTCGGGCGTGACGATCCTCGGTTCCGGCATGGAACTGGAGGCGATCTCCGCGGTCGTCATCGGCGGCACCCTGCTCACCGGCGGGTTCGGCTTCATCAGCGGCTCGTTGGTGGGGGTGCTGCTGCTGAAGGTCATCCAGAACGTCATCAACCAGATCGGCTCACTCGACTCGGCCTACCAACAGGTCGTCAGCGGAGCCTTCCTGGCGGTCGTGGTCATCGCGCAGACCTGGCTGGGACGCAGACGCCGGGTGCTGTGAGGCGCGCGGTGCGGCCCGAGGGCGTGCCCGGACGCGGAAGACCCGCACCGTGCGGTGCGGGTCTTCCGTGGCGATGCCGTCCTGCGCGTCCGTGGCTATCGCCGGGTCCGATCGGTCCCGGCGCTGCATCCGGTCACCTCCACGTCCTGACCGGATGCCACCCGCGTACGCGCTGAACGGGTTTGCTCCCAGGCGTTGTTCAGCGCTGGAAGGGGCTCTGGGCGCGGTGGTGGTCGCCCTGGCCGCGGTTGATGGGGAGCTGGACACGGTGGTCACCCTGGCCGCGGTGGATGGGGAGCTGAACGCGGTGGTCGCCCGGACCACGGTGGTCACCACGGTGGTCGCCGCGGTGGTCACCGCGGTGGTCACCACGGTGGTCACCGCGGTGGTCACCGCGGTGGTCACCGCGGTGGTCGCCGCGGTCGTGGCCACGGTGGTCACCGCGGTCGTGGCCACGGTGGTCGTCGTAGTGCCGGCCCCAGGAGACGCTGTCGACGAAGCGGCCGCGCGCGGTCGTCAGCGTGGCGGTGTCGGAGCGGTTGTCCCACACCTCGGCGCGGCGGTCCTGGAAGAGGTCACGGTCGGTGTCACGGCCGTAGCCGGTGTGGACACGGACCGTGGACCGGCCGGCGAGCCGGTAGTGGTTGAAGGTGTAGCGGTTGCCGTCCTCGTCGGACAGTGTCCAGCCGTTCAGGTTCACACCCTCACGGGCCGTGTTGGTGATTTCCACCCACTCCGCGTTCAGGGAACGGCGGGAGCGGTCGTCAAAGCCCGGCGCGTCGCTCTGCACCCTGCTGATGTCGACGTGCGTGCGCTCGAAGCGCGGCTCCGCGGCGGAGGCGGACACGGCGGCCGTGCCGACCAGCGTGCCGGCCGCGAGCGCCGCGGCCACCAGCCGGCGGACCGTGACAGACGTGGAAACGGACATGAATGCTCCTCAAAGTTCGAGAGGCGGCACGCACCGCGACAGTGCCCTCTACGGGGAACCGCACGGTGCGACCCTGTGCGAGTCCCGGCCCGGTGGCCGAGGACTCATAAGTTCCTCCTCGTCCCGGCCCGGTACGAGCGACACCCGAGCGCTGTTACCGATTGAGAACATTTCGGTTACAGACGCCTGTAATGGGCCTTTAACATGAGCAAGCCGACGACGGGTGATTTGTCGGCGCCAACTCCCTTACTCCTGAAGCTTCCAGACGATATTCGGGCATCTCGCGGATCCCCGCACCTCAGGCCTCCTTCACCCGAAAGTGAGTAACACCCTTCCGGTCCGTCACGACCATCCGGGGCGGCGTCACGCCCCTTCGGTTCTCCCTGACAACGCCTCAGGAGCGAGAAGGGCATGGGGGCTCCACCGCCTGGCCCCCTCTTCGGAACCGGTCCGGAACCCGGCCGCGGCGAGATGGCCCTCCTCGCCGCGGCCGGACCCGCACGGCGCGGGGCCCAGGAGCGACCGCGCCGCCGGGAGGGGTGTCGTCGAGCGGGTCCCGCGCGGGTCTCCGCTCAGGTGTCCAGCCGGACCGGCATCAGCAGGGAGAACGTGCTCTCGTCGTCGGGGCGCCGGATCGCGACGGGCGCGGTGGGGGCGCCGACCTCCAGGACGAGTCGCTCCCGGGCTCCTGCGGCGAGCGCGTGCAGCAGGAACTCGCGGTTGACGGCGACCTGGTCCTGGTCACCGTCACCGTCCTCGCAGAGAGTCACGGCGCCGTCGGCCGTCACCTTGAGCACGCTGAGAGCGGGGCCCGCCTCGCCCTGTCCGCGTACCTCGCTCGTGCGGACGGGACCGTTCTCCACCGCCTTCCGGAACACCGCCACGTCGACGAGGGCACGCCGGCCGGCCGGCAGCTGGACGAGACGACGGTAGTCGGGGAAGTCGTGGTCGACGCGACTGCCGGCCGCCTGCCGGTCGCCGCTCTCCAGCGTCACGCGGTCACCGTCCACGGCGAGTCGGACGGTTTCCTCGTCGCCGAGCAGGGCCCGCATCGCGTCGGCCAGCGGGGACGGCACGATGACCTGGGCGCGGGGCCCGGCATGCCCGTCGGCGCCGGCCCGCGCCACGGCCATCCGGTACCGGTCGGTGGCCACGACGTGAAGTGTCCCGCCGTCGATGTCGAACAGGACTCCGCCGAGCATCGGCAGCTCCGGGTCGGTGCCGGCGGCGAAGCGGACCGCGTCCAGCGCCGCGGCGAGCTCCGGTGCGGAGACGGCCAGGCGGGTGTCGGCGGTACGGGGCGATGACATGGGTTTCTCCCTGCGTTCGAGAAGGGCTCGGAGCGTGGAGAACTCGCCGCGGGCATCGGAGAGGCCCGCCTCGAGACGGCGCACATGCGCCTGAAGGAGCTTCCGTACGAGGCCGGTGTCCGCGCTGGACCAGCCCGCGAGCACCAGCCGGATGTCCGCCAACGGCATGCCGGCCCGGCGCAACCGGGCCAGCAGCCGGGCTTCCTCGAGCTGCCCGGGGTCGTACCAGCGGTAGCCGCTCACCGGATCCACCCAGGCGGGCACCAGCACCCCCGCACGATCGTAGAACCGCAGGGCACTCACACCCAGGCCGCTGTCCCGGGCCATTTCACCGATGCTGCGCATCTCGCTCTCCACACCCGGAACCCTGGGCCCTCGACCAGGTCGAGGGTCAACCTCGGTGGGTCCGGCCCTCCCGTCCGCTCCTCCGCCGGTCCCCGGCGACCCGCCGCGCCGGTCCCGGGCAGGTCCTCATGACGTCCCGGACGGATCCGCGTGCCCGCGGTCCCGGTCAGGCCGGGCAGTCGGCCGTTCTGCCGACCGTGCCCCAGCGCATCATCAGGTAGCCGGAGGCGCCCACCTCCGCCACCGCGTACCGGGAGTACGGCCAGGCGCCTCCCGCGCTGTCCTTCTGCTTCACGAGGGCCCGGCAGGCCTCGCCCGCAGTCATGGCCGCCCAGGTCTCGGCCTGCCCCTGGTTCCACGCGACGTAGTCCGACCACACGTACATCGTCGAACCACCGGGATCGAAGCCCACCTTGAGCTCCTCGTTGCCGAGGAGCCGATCGGTGCCGAGGGTCGCGCGCATGCCGTTGGTCCGCTCGATGATCTTCCTGGCGGCACGGTCCGCGACCCTGATCTCGTCGCCGTCGGTGCTGGGGACCATGGCCTGGCCGAGCCCTTCCTCGTCCGGCTCCCAGTCCTGTTCGGTGTCAACCGCGTCCGTGTCCTCGTCGGCGGACGACGTGCACCGCGTGTCGGTGCGGAAGTCGTCGTCCCAGGTCACCTGGGGGCCGCCGGCCGTCGTCTCCCGCACCAGGACATAGGTGCGGTAGGGGAGTTCCGGGTGCACGCCCAGCACGACGTCCCTCAGCGTCCGGCACATCAGACCGGCGACCTCCGTCTCCGCGTACATCACCCCCTGCTCGTCGGAGGACAGCCGGTACGAGAGGTAGACCTCCCGGCGCGACGGGTGGAACCTCACCGTCTTCGGGGAGAGGACGACGCCGTCGCCGAGTTCCTGGACGAGGACGTTCTGGTCGTGCAGCACGGCGCGGGCGACGTCGTGCTCCCCCTCGCCCTGCGCCGTCCGTGCCTCGGCCCAGCTCTCCGGGCCGGCCCCGGCGTCGCTCGCGGCCCGGTCCCGCTTCGCCACCGCACTCGCCTTCGTGCTCGGCGCGGACGACCTCCCGGACGTGGCCGAGGAGGAGAGGCTGGTGGAGGCCGTGGCGGAGGTCCGATGTCTGTCGCCGTCCGGTTTGTTCGGCATCAGAGCCACCACTCCACCGGCCAGGCCCCCGATGACCGCCGCCGCGACGACCACCACGCCCGCCCAGGGGCGTCGCGGGCGGCTCGTCGGCGCCGGCCACACGGGGTCGTTCCCGGTGGGGATGGACCAGACGGCCGTGACCATGTCCTCGGCCCGCGTGAACAGCGTTTCCGCCCGCACCACTTGGGTGACCTCGGCGGCCAGGAGTTCCACGCACTCCTGGGCGGCGTCGGCGGCGTACGGGCGGTCCCCGGGTTCCTTGGCCAGGGCCCGCAGGACGATCTCGCGCAGGGGCGCGGGCACGCCGTCGAGGTCCGGATCGCCCGACATCACACGGAAGGCGACCACGTCGGGCGCTCCGGTGCCGAACGGCGTCCTGCCGGTGGCCGCGTAGGCCACGAGCGCGCCCCAGGCGAACAGGTCGCCCTCGGGTCCGGTGGCCCCCGTGCGGTACTGCTCGGGACTGATCCAGCCCGGGGTCCCGGTCATGACGCCGGTACGGGTGACGCTGGTGCCGTCGGCGGCGTGCGCGATCCCGAAGTCGAGGACGTGGGGGCCGGTGGGCGTGAGGATGACGTTCTGCGGCTTCACGTCACGGTGCGCCACGCCGACCGTGTGGACGGCGGCCAGCGCCTGCGCGGTGGCCGCCGCGAAGGCGTACAGACTCGCTCCGGTGAGCGGGCCGTGGGCCAGCACGTGTTCGTTGAGCGTCGGCCCGGGGACGTACGCGGTGGCCAGCCACGGGTTCACCGCGTTCGCGTCGGCTGTGAGCAGCGGGACCAGGTAGGGACCGGTGACGCGGGAGGACAGTTCCACCTCGCGCTTGAAACGGGCCCTGAACTCCGGTACTTGGGCCTGCGCGGGATGAATCACCTTCACCGCCACACGCATTCCGTCGGAGGCGACTCCGGCGTGGACGGTACCCATGCCCCCGGCGCCGAGGCGACCGATGATCCGATACGGACCTATGCGGGAGGGGTCGCCGGCATGAGCCGGCTGGACTCTTCCGGAGGAGCCGTTTTCGCTCACAGATGGTTCCTTCGTGCGGACTGAGTGCCTGAGCAGTCAGCGATGTGACGGGTCGTCGCGGATCAGTCGCGGGCCCCGGTAGGCCCTTTGGGTGACTTCCCGTCCGGATGCTATGCCCTGTCCTGCCTCCTGGGTAGAGAAAACCCCTGCCCAGCGGTGGTGCGCCCGGTCCTGCGGCGCCCGATGCCGGACACCGCGCGAGCGGGCCCCGGGGTGGCGGCGCCCGCTCGCGTCGCCGCCACCCGCGAGTGTGTTCGTCCCCTCCACAGGGCGAGGAGGGGCGGGTCCACGAGCGTCGTGCTGCCCGTGGCCGGGTCCCGGCCGACAATGGACGTACGGCGGGGACGGCCCCGGGGAGGCGCCGGGGAAGGAACGCGCATGCCGAAGCGGCCCCTGTCCCCCGGTCGCGCACGGGCCGCGCGGCAGTCGGCGCGGGTCACGGCCGCGGCGGCGGCGGGCTTCTATCCGGCCCTGTACCTCCTGGACCGGCCGGTCGTCGCGATCTACGCCCTCTTCGCGCCGATCTCGCTCGGTGTCCTCTCCCCCGTCCCCGGGGGCGGCCGGGACCGGGCTCGCACCGTCCTGTTCGCGCTGCCGGTCGCCGCCGCGCTGACAGCGCTCGGCACCGCTCTCGCCGTGACGACCGGCTCCGCGGTGGCGGGGACGCTGCTGGTCGGGTTCGGCGTCTCCTTCGCCGCCGCGTACGGACCGGCTCCGGCGAGCGTGGTCCCCGGACTGCTGCTCTTCTACGTGCTGGCGTGCTTCCCGCCGTACGCGCCGGACACCTTGCCGCAGCGGCTCTGCGGGCTGCTCGCCGGGGGTGCCCTGCTGATCCTGTGCGAGCTGCTGATCCTGCCCACCCCGTCCACCCCGTCCTACCGCGCGCGGGTCGCCGAGGCCCTGGACCTCGCGGCCGCCTCGGCACTCTCGGCGGCGCGAGGACACCACCACGCGCCCGAGACCGCGCGGCGGTTGCGCGAGGAGGGACAGGACCTGCGTCTGTCGCGGGCGCCGCCGGCTTCGCGTCCCACCGGGGCGGGCCGCACCGCGCGCGGGCTGGCCCAGGGCGGAGCCGCGACGCGGCGTGTGCTGGAGCAGCTCGCCCGGATGGCCGAGCAGCCGCATGCCGCGCGGGCCGCCGATCCGCCCTCCGCGGAACTGCTGCGAGGGGTGGCGGCCGGGTGCGCCGCGACGGCGGACGCCCTGCGGGGTGCGCGTGCCGTTCCGGGACCCGAGGCCCTGGAGGAGATGACCGCCGACTTCATGGCCGTACGCGGACATCCGGCCGGTACACGTGCGGAGGTGTCCCAGGCGCTGTTGGAGTACCGGTCCGGCGTCCTGGCCGCGGCCGCGTCGGCCGTGACCGTCCAGACGGCGGTCGCCGTGGCGCTCGGTGGTCGCCGTGCCGTGCCGGGCCTGCCCCGCGAGCAGTTCTGGTACGCGGAGCCGTCCGCGGCACGGCTCCTGGCGCTGCGGCTGACCGGCAACCTCACCCTGCGCTCGGTCCTGTTCCAGAACGCCGTCCGCACCGCTCTCGGGCTCGGCGCGGCCCGCCTCGTGGCCGGAGCCCTGGACCTCTCGCACGGCTTCTGGGTCCTGCTGGCCGTGCTGACGCTGGCGCGTACGAGGGCGGGCGCGACCTGGGCCACGGTGCGTTCGGCGGCGGTCGGCACCCTTGTGGGTTCGCTGGCCGCCGGAGTGCTGCTGTTCGAGGCGGGCGGTGCGGTCGACGTGTACGCCGCCGTGCTGGTGCCGGCCATGTTCGTGGCCTTCTCCGTGGGCCCGGTCGCGGGTCCGGCCTGGGCGCAGGGGCTGTTCACCCTGGTGGTCTCCGCCGCCTTCAGTCAGCTCGCTCCGGCCGGCTGGCGGCTGGCGGAAGCTCGGCTGCTCGACGTCCTGACGGGCTGCGCGATCGGGTTGGTGTGCGGCGTGCTCGCCTGGCCCGCCGGTGCCCGCGCCGAGGTCCGACGCGGTGTGGCGGAGCTGTTGCGCGCGGTGGCACCCCTGGCGCGGCTCACCGTGCTGGCCACGGTGCGCGCTCACGGCGATCCGGGGCCCGGGCGCGCCGCCGCCGAGGAGGCCCTGCGGGTGACCCGGCACCGGCTCCGCATCGCGGAGGCCGCCTACGCCCAGTACCGGACGGAGGGTGGCGGGGCCCTCCCCGACGGCGGACCGGACTGGCACTCGGCACTCGTCTGCGCCCATCACGTGGTGGTCGGATCGCACTGGCTGCCCCGGTGGGAGTACCGTCCGGCGCCGCCCGACGCCGTCCGGTGGGCGCGGGAGTCGGCCGGGCAGCTGGCCGCGGCGATGGACCGGGCGGCGGCGTTCCCGTCCGGCGGTGTGCGGGCACGCCCGGCGCCCCTTCCGCCCGAGGTCGTCGCGACCAGTCCGGCCGGTCTGCGGCCCGTGCTGGTCGACATCGACGGCTGGCTCCAGAGCCTGGCCGCCGAGCTGACGGCGATCGCCGGGAGCGGGAGCGGTCCGGACGAGCCGCTCCCGGCCGAGAGACGCGGCACGGACACCGGCGGCCACCCGCGTTCGGACACCGCGCCACCGGCCGGTTCACGCCGTCCGGACACGCCGGACGCGCCGGACTCCGATCCGCGTCCGTCCGAGGGCGGACCCTCACGCGATCATCGCTGATCCCCGTCCGCGCGTTCCCTCCGCCGAGGGCGGGCGAACGGGGAGTCTCCCGGACACTTCACGGGCAGGCCGAGGGACTCCGCCGCACTGCCAGGTGAACATGGCCCGGCCGAAACGCCGTTCGGCGAGATCCTCCGGACGGATCAGCAAGTAGAGGGCGCCGCCCCCCGTCATGTCGGCGGCGGTCCGGTGGCAGCGGCCGCCTCATGGGCGGGGGCTGTTCAGCGTTCTTGAGGGACGGGCCGAAGGTGCGGCGGCTGGCCGCGTTCCCTCCTGCCCCGCGTGCCCTCCGGCGTACCCGAACGCCTCAGCCACTCCCGGTAGGCCGGAGCCTGCCGAGCCGCCTCCCAGTAGGCCGCCTCCAACTCGTCGTATCCGAGGTCGAGTTCGGCCTCCGTACGAGCGGCGAGCAGCAGGCGCACCCCGATGGGGTCGCCCTGCAGGGGGCGGACGACGACATCGGACCGCGGGCGGGCGGTGGGCTGGCTGACCGTGACCACCTCGCCGGTGGCGGCGAGGGAGTACGCGGTGAGGTAGTCGCCGTGCAACATGTCGGGTTCGAGTCCCGCCTCGCGCAGGACCCGGCCCAGGGCTTCCCATTCGCCGTCGACCGTGGAGTCCACCATCCAGTGGTCGTCGGCCAGGTCGGCGAGCCGTACCTCGTCCCGTTCCGCCGCCGGATGGTCGGCGGCGAGCGTGACGAACTGCGGTTCGCGTTCGACCAGCACCCGCAGGGACAGCCCGGAGGGGACGCACAGGGGGCTGCCCTCCACCTCGTGCACGAAGGCGAGTTCCAGCCAGCCCCCGGCGACCATGCGCAGCAGGGAGTTCGCCGACACGTCCATCCTCAGGGTGGGTTCGGTCCGGGGAACACGGGAGCGCAGCCGGCGCAGCCAGCCGGGCAGGGCACGGCTGGCCGTGGCGCCGATGCGCAGGCTGCTCCCGTCCGCCGCCCGGGCCACCGCGGCCCTCGTCTCCGTGACGATCGCGGCGAGTTCGGCGACGAGCGGTCTGGCGCGGCTGAGAACGGCGTGGCCCAGCGGTGTGGGTCGGCAGCCCGTCCCCGCGCGGACGAAGAGCTGGCCACCGAGGGACTGCTCGATGCGGCGCAGCTGGGTGCTCAACGAGGGCTGCGCCACGCCGAGTTCACGGGCAGCCTTGTGCAGACTGCCCGTGTCGGCGATGGCGCACAGGGCACGTAAGTGCCTCACCTCGAGCTCCATGCGGGAAGGGTAGGGGGACGCGGAGCGGCGCACCAGATGTTCAATTCGCGACGAAGCCTGACGAGTCGGCCTCCTGATAGCTCCGCGCTATCCCCGATTGCCATCATCCGCCGCCCCCACGGCCTGCCCGAGACTCCTGCTGAACCGATCGTTCACCACCCCACACGAACGAGTAGGAGCCCCACACATGCTGTCCTCCCGTACGAAGTCGAAGGCCTCCAGGAGACTCCTGGCCCTCACGCTCGGCCTCGGTCTGGCCTCCGCCGCGCTGGGCACCGCGGTTCCGGCGAGCGCCAAGTCGGCCGACACCGCAGCGGCCGGTTCGACCACCGCCGCGGCCGCCCGGTTCACGGGCTCGGCGGAAGAGGCCGCCGGCAACGCGGCGTTCTTCGACGCCGTACTGAAGTCGGTCGCCAAGAAGCAGGCGGCCAACCCGTCGCTGGCGTCGGTGACGGTCTACTACAACGCCTCCCAGGCGCCGACCTTCCGCTCGCAGATATCGAGTTCCACCTCGATCTGGAACAGCTCGGTGTCGAACGTCAAGCTCCAGGCGACAACGGGCAGCGCGGACTTCACCTACCGCGAGGGCAACGACTCACGCGGGTCCTTCGCCTCCACGAACGGCCACGGCAGGGGCTACATCTTCCTCGACTACGCGCAGAACCGGCAGTACGACTCGGTCCGTGTGACCGCGCACGAGACCGGTCACGTGCTGGGTCTGCCGGACCACTACAGCGGCCCGTGCAGCGAGTTGATGTCGGGCGGCGGCCCGGGCACGTCCTGCACCAACCGCTACCCGAACGCGACCGAGCGCTCCCGCGTCAACCAGCTCTGGGTCAACGGCCTCGCGAAGGCCGTCGCGGAACTGAACAAGGCTCACTGACCGGTCACGCGGCGCACGACGCGCCGCACGGTCCCGCCGAGCCGGTGCGGGCCGTGGCTCGACGCCGCGGCCCGCACCACGCTCCTCCCGGCGCGAAGCCCGGTCCGGCCCGTCGCGCGGCGACGGGCCGGACCGGGGTCGGCGGCCGGAGAACCGGCAGTCCGGCCCGGGACCCGGTCCGACGGCGTCGGTCAGGGCTGACGCCCGATGAAGGCGAGCAGCCGGGTCTGCACGTCGGCGCTCTCCGCGACCTCGACCCGGGGCCCGTACTGCCCGCTCTTCCGCAGCACCTCGTCGAGCGGCAGCATCCCGTCGAGCATCCGGGCGCACCGGTCGGGGTCGAGACCCTCCTCCTGGCCGCTGGCCCGCGCCAGGTCCCAGGTGTGCATGAAGACGTCGGCGGTGTAGAAGCGGTCGACCGCCTGGTCCAGCGGGACCTCACCGATGTGCGGGTTCGACAGTGTCTTGCGCGCCGTGTCCGGATCGTCCAGGAGGGCCTGCACTCCGTCGCTGTGCACCGTCCACGCCGCGACGGGATCGTCGTCCACCGACGGCCCCTTCGGCAGTTCGACTCCGGCTCCGGCCTTCAGGAAGTCCGGGAACCACTCGACGAGATGGCGCACGACATCGCGGGCGACCCACCCTTCGCACGGCGCGGGGTCGTCCCAGGCACCGGTGCGCACTCCGCGCACCCGGTCCGTGAAGATCCCGGCGACGGTGCGGTGTTCATCGGCTGCGCTCGTCATGGTCTCAAGCCTTCCGTGTCGGTGACTGGTCGGTCCGCGCTGCCGCGGTGGCGCTGTCGAGCAGTTCGTCGAGCCGCTCGTGGCCTTCGCTGACACCGCGTCGCATACCGCTTCTGATCATCGAGTCGCGGGCCTCGATGGAGTACATGAGGGATGTGGTGGTGACCCGGGTGCGACCGCCGAGGTCCTCGAAGAGGGTCGTCTCCAGGCTGACGCCGTCCGGGTGGCCGTCGAAGGCGAAGGTCTGCACGATGCGCTCGTCCCGCCGCACCTCGTGGAAGACCCCGCGGAAGCCGTACTCGGTCCCGTCGTCCTCGCGATGCACATAGCGGTACGAGCCGCCGCTGTGCGCCTCGTACGCGTCGATCCGCATGGTCAGGCGGCGCGGGCCGAGCCACTGGACGACGAGTTCGGGGTCGGTGTAGGCCCTGAACACGCGCTCCGGGGAGGCCTCGAACTCCCGGGTGATGACGATGGTGGGCAGTGCCGGGTCGGCGACGATCCGTGTCTCGTCGCGACGGTCCGCCCTCGCGGTGCTCATGATGCCGTCCTCTTCGTCGCGGTGTCTGGCACCGACTGTTCCTTCATCCGATCGAGGACGGCGTCGAGCCGGAGGAAACGGTCCTCGGCCTCGCGGCGGTAGCGCTCGATCCATCGCGTCATCAGGTCGAGGACCTCACCCTCGAGGTGACAGGGCCGGCGTTGCGCGTCCCTGGTGCGGCTGACCAGTCCGGCGTCCTCCAGCACCCTGATGTGCTTGGACACCGCCTGAACGGTCACTTCGTAGGGCTCGGCCAGTTCGTTGACCGTGGCGTCCCCCGTGGCCAGCCGGGCCACGATGTCGCGCCGGGTCGGGTCGGCCAGAGCGGAGAACACCCGGGACAGCCGGTCGTCGGACACCTCTCACCTCACGTATTCAACCAGTAGGTTGAATAACCGTACGGCCGGACTCGCGTCGTTGTCAACCGATCGGTTGAATACCGCCGCGGGGCCGGCCGGACGCCGCCCGGGTGAGCGCTTCGCGGGGTACCGCCTCCGCCGTCACGGAGGCGTCCGCGCCGGACCGTGGACCACCGGCGAGGGCGTACGCCTCGTGGTGCCGCGCCGTCCGCGCGCGGCGACGGAGGCCATCGATCGGGCCGTACTCCGGGCATCCCGCTGACACGGCCGCACCCCGCGTGACAGGGTCGGCGGTGATCGGGGACGGCGGCGGCGAAGGGGACTCCCGTGGACGCAGGAACGTGGGCCACGCTGGTCGGCTCGATGAAGAGCGCCTACGCCCACGGCGTGGGTGAGGGCGCGGTGCCCCGGCCGGTCATCATGCCGCTGGTCCGGGGTGAACTGGTCGGACTGGTCTGGGTCCGCCCGACCGAGCCCGGCGCGGACACCCTCACCGGCATCGCGGCGCTGTCGAACATCGCCGCGGCGGCCTGCGCGGACGAGGTCGTGCTCGCCTGGGAGACGCATGAGGTGGCCACCACGGGCCGGCTGCCCGCCGTCGGTCCCGCCCCCTGTCTGAACATGGTCCACGCCACCCCGGACGGTCATGTGCTGCACCGGTTCCCCTACCGCGTGGAGTCCCCGGCGGGCGACTCCGGGGGCAAGGCCGTCGTCGACTGGGAGCCCGCTCCCGAGCCCCGGCCGGACGGTGAACTCCCGCCTCCCATCAGGGCCGCCGTCGACTACGCCTTCACCCCGATGGACCTGGACCACCCCAACGTCTTCGGGGTCACCGTCGTCCTGATGGAGGAGGAGGGCTACACCGTGCGCCTGACCGAGTCCCTCGACCACTGAGCACGGCGACGCCGCGCGGAGTGTGAACGGCCGCCGTCCCCCGTGTCGGCCCTGTGACAGTCATCGGACGAATGGCGTCCTGTGCCGCGCCGCCGGACCTCGCGCCCTCTAAAGTCTGAGCAATGCGCGGCAAGCCCACGCGCCCTCAGCGGGCGGTCCGGGATCGCACACAGGAGGAACCTTGTCCGGTCAGTTCGAGGCGACAACCGAGATCAACCGCCCCGTCGAGGAAGTCTTCGCCTTCCTCGCCGCCGGCACGAACGACCCGAAGTTCAGCCCCAGGGTGCAGTCGATCGCGAAGACGCCGGACGGTCCGACGGCCGTGGGCACGATCTTCACCAGCACGGTCAAGGACGCCGGCATGAAGTCGGGCCGGAAGTTCCGGATCACCGAGTTCGAGCCGCCCCACCGGATCCGCTGGGCGGAGGTCTCCAAGAACATCGTGACGGCCGACGAGGGCGGCTACGACCTCGAGTCGACCGGCGCCAGCTCCACCCGCGTCAGGATCTTCAACGTCCTGTCCGGTCACGGCATCGGCAAGCTCCTGGTGGGCTTCGCGCTGAGCGCCGCCCGGAAGGACGCGGACGCCTTCGGCGGACGGATCAAGGCAGCCGTCGAGGCTTCCTGAGGGGCCCGGGCGCCTGCCCGTCGCCCCCGGCACCGTCGCGCCCGGCCGTCGGGGGCCGCCTCCACGCCTCACCTGTACGGCTTCCGCCCCGGGCGGTCCGTGCGTCTCCGCCCTGGGCGCCGGGCCCAGGGCGGTCGCGCCAGGGGGTCACGTTCGCGTCCGTCAGTCGATGCAGAACTCGTTGCCCTCGATGTCCTGCATCACGATGCAGGACTCGTTCTCCTCATCGGCGAGCAGGGTCCGCTGGTGTACGGCGCCGAGCGCGACCAGACGTGCGCACTCGGCCTCGAGCGTGGCGAGGCGCTCGTCACCCACGAGCCCGGTGCCGACCCGCACATCGAGGTGCACCCGGTTCTTGACGACCTTGCCCTCGGGAACCCGCTGAAAATACAGCCGCGGACCCTCACCCGAGGGATCGACCGCGACGAACCCCGCGCCCTGTCGCTCGGGCGGCAGCGACCGGGTGTAGTCGTCCCAAGTGGCGAACCCCTCCGGCGGTGGCGGTATGACGTACCCCAGGATCTCGCACCAGAAGCGAGCGACGCGCTCGGGTTCCCCACAGTCGAAGGTGACTTGGAATTTCTTGATCGATGCCATCGCTCCACCATAGTGGCGCGTGCCGCGCCCGGGGACATGGATTTCATCCCGTCGTCGCGGACCGGGGTCACACATGACATACGCCGGTGGCACGGCGAACCCTCGCGTCCGGTCTTCGAGACCTTCCCGATCCAACATGTCTTTCTCGCAACCGATATGACATGTCATCAAGCGGGCTGGTCAGCGGCGGACCGTCGCGGTCAGGCGTTCCAGTGCCGCCCGGGCGGGTGGGCCCCAGGTGGGTTTGCCGCCGGGGCGGCCATGGACGCCGGCGTCTCCGACGAGGATGCAGGCGAGGGCGCGCAGCGCGGCCCAGCCGCGGGCTCGCCGCAGGGTCGCGGCGTCCGGGGTGGGTCGGTAGACCTCATGGAAGCGGCCGGAGGCGCCGTCCGGCAACAGGGTCCAGGCGGCGGCGAGGTCACCGGCGGGATCACCCGCGCACAGGTCGCCGAAGTCGATCACACCGCAGAAGGTGCCGTCCGCGACGAGGATGTTGGCGGGATGCAGGTCGCCGTGGAGCCACACCGGCGGGCCCGCCCAGTCGGGTGCGGCCGCGGCGTCCTCCCAGACCGCCCGGACGGCGTCCGGGTCGGGGATCAGCTCCAGTTCGGTGACCTCGGCGAGCATCCTGGCGAACGCCTCGGCGTGCTCGGCCGGCGGCCCCCCGCGGTGGCGGCCGGCGGGCGCCCCGGTGGGAGCGGGCCGGTGGAGCGCCGTCAGGAAGTCGGCCAGGGTCTCGGCCGCTTCCTCGGCGCGTGTGACGGGGACGCGGTCGGCGGGTTCGCCCGGTACCCAGGTGGTGACGATCCACGGCCGCGGAAACCGCTCGGAGGGCTCGCCGATGCGCTGCGGGACGGGAACCGGGAGCGGAAGGTGCGGAGCGAGCGCCGGCAGCCAGGCGTACTCCTTGCGCAGCAGCGCGTCCGCCGAGGGTGTCGCCCAGGGCAGCCGGACGGCGAGGTCGTCGCCGAGCCGCCACAGTTGGTTGTCCCAGCCGCGCGCGCCGAGTTCCACGGGATGATCGGCCAGGTCGGGGTGCTGGTCACGCAGCAGGTCCCGGACCAGCTCCGCCGTGATCTCGCTCTCGGCAGGGGACATGGGGAGCAACAGTAGTCCAAGGGTGATCCGGCTTCCTCGCCGATCCCTCGTCGCGTGCGGTGAACTCCGAACACCGCACGGCCCGTTCGGGCCCCCCGGATCACCACCGCTCCGTCACGGTGGACACGCGGGGCGGCCACCCCTACGGCTCCTTCGCCCCGGACGGTGCGGACGGCTCGGCGGGGTGGGCCGGTGGAGCGCGCAGGTGAGGCGGTGAGGGGCCGGAGGGCTCCGGTTCGGGGTCGGGACGCAGTTCGCGGATCACGGACCAGACGACCGACACCATCGGTACGGCGACGACGGCACCGACCACCCCGGCCAGGATGCTGCCCGCGATGACGGAGAGGGCCACGACCACGGGATGCAGGCGCACCGCCCAGCTCATGACGAGCGGATGCAGTACGTGCCCCTCCAGTTGGCCGATGACGACGATCAGCGCCAGCACCACGAGCGCGATGACGGGCCCCCGGGTGGCCAGCGCGACGACGGTGGCCACGCCCAGCGCGACGGGCGAGCCCACCAGGGGGATGAACGCCGCGAAGAACTCCAGCAGGGTGAGCGGCAACGCCAGCGGGACGCGCAGCACCGAGAGGGCGATCCCGACGAGGACGGCGTTGGTGGCCGCCACGATGATGATGCCGCGCGTGTACCCGGCGAAGGTCCGCCAGGCCACTCTCCCGGCGCGGTCCAGCGGGTCCCGCGCGCCCAGGGGCGTCAACGCCTGGAACCAGCGCCAGAACCTGTCCCCGGAGCGGATGAAGAACAGTGAGCAGAACAGGGCGAGCACCAGGCCGGTGACGAACTCCACCGCCCGGCCGGCACCGCTGAGGGCGCTGCTGATGAGTACGGACCGGTGGTCGGAGACGAAGGCGACCGCCTTGCCCTGGAGACCGGACAGCACGGCGTGGCTCAGATGGAAGGGGGAGCCCTCCAGCCATCGCTCGATCCGCCCCAGTCCCCCGGCGAACTCATGGCCGAGGCTCCCCGACTCGCCCGCCACAACGCGGCCGACCAGGGCCATCACGCCGAGAACCAGCAGCAGGCTGGCCATGACGCTCACCACCACGGCCACGGTCCTCGGCATGTGACGTGCCAGCAGATCGGCGAACGGGCGCAGCACCGCCGTCACGACGAGCGCGAGGAACAGGGCCACGGCGACCAGTTGCAACCTGCCCAGGAAGGCGAAGACGACGTACACGGCCACGCCGACGACGAGCAGCCGCCACGCGTACGCGGCCGACACCCGCAGCCCGTGCCCCACCGTCGCGTTCTCGTGGTGTCCGGCGTCACGGCTCCCGGGGGCGCCCGCCGTACGCGCCCGCGCCACCGCCCAGGCGCCACGCGCGGAACGGTTCCCCACGACGTACCGCATCCGTCGTCCGCCGCGACCGGCGCCGGGCAGGCCCTGCCGTCGGCGGGAGCGACGTGATCCGGCGTTCACCTGTGTGCCACCGTCCTCCCGCCGTCGTACCGCTCGCCGTGTCGTCCCCGGAGGGGACCGTCGTGCGACGCCGTGGGGACGGGCCACCGGGTCCGGGCCGCCGATCACACGGGCGTCCTGGTCAGCGTGGTGTCGCGCACCGGCCCCCGCAACCCGGTGACACCTTCGGCCGATCGGCCGGGACCTCTCCGGTAACGGCGGCGCACGTCCCTCAGCAGGCAGCGCCGTTGGTGTCATGTGCGATGTTTCATCCTATATTGACCCTGTGATCAAGCGGCTTGATCTACTCGACACCGCTGAGGACGACATCACGGAGAGCGAGGTCCTCCGGCTCGCTCTCCAGCACTCCGTCGCGGAGCTGGGCTGCGCCGGGGGTGCCGTCTACCTGCGGGGCCCCATGTCGGCCCTGCGCCTGGTCTCCTCCACCGGGCTGCCGTCGTCGCTCACGCGGGCCTGGGAGATCGTCGACCAGGAGGGGCCCACGGCGACGGCCCGCGCCGTGCGCTCGGGCGAGCCCGTGTGGGTGGCCGCGCTGCCCTCGGACCTGGCCGAACCCGCCTCGCCGGTGCACGCGCGGTCCGGCTGGATCGCCGTACCCCTGATCGACGGGAACCGCGCCATCGGTGCGATCGCCTGTCTCGCCGGGGGCAACGAGGAGCCGACGCCCGCGCAGTGGACGTTCCTCACCTCGGTCGCCGGATGGACCATGGACCGCCTGCGGAGGATTCCGGCTCCCGCGCGGCTGCGCACCGACCTCGAAGCCACTCCGGTCGGCTCCTGGGAGTGGGACGTGCGCACCGGCGAACTGCTGTGGGACGAGGCGGCCATGAAGGTCTACCAGACCGATCCGGCCGCGTTCGTGCCCGCCGTCGAGAGCTGGATGAAGGTGGTGCACCCCGACGACCTGCCGAGCGTCCTGGCGGCGGCCGAACGCACCATTCGGACGCACGCGCCCTTCGAGGCCGAGTACCGGGTCAGGGGCGACGACGGGAGCTACACCTGGACACGGGCGTCCGGTCATGTCGTCCTCGACGACCAGGGCCAGGTGACCCGCATCATCGGCAAGGGGTGGGCGAGCGAGGCCGCGCGCTCCACCCGCGACGCGCTGAGCGGCGCGCTGCGGCACATGAGTGACGCCTTCCTGTCCGTGGACGACGGCTGGCGCATCACGTTCGCCAATCTGGAGGCGGAGCACGTTCTCGGTTCGGAGGGAGATCAGCTCTTCGGACGCGACCTGTGGGGCCTTCCCGCGCTGCGCCGGACGCCCGGTCTGGAGGAGCGGTGCCGACGCGGCGCCGAGGGGTCCGTCGCCGTCGGCTTCGACGTCACGCTGGCCGACACCGGTCGCTGTTACGACCTGCGGCTCGTCCCCGTGCCCAGCGGGCTCACCCTGTACTTCACCGACGTCACCGACCGGCGCCGCCGTGAGGCCGAGCAGGTGGCGGCGATCCGCTCCGCGGCCGAACGGGCGAGCCGGACCGCGGAACTGACCACGCAGCTCGCGGCGGCGACCACGTCGCAGGACGTCGTGCGGGCGGTGGCCCAGCGGGTCCTGCCGCCGTTCGACGCCCAGGGACTGCTGGTGCTGGTCATCGAGGAGCAGCGGCTGGTGCACCTCGGGTCCGTCGGATACCCGGGCTCCTTTCTCCGGCACATGGGCGGAGCGCACGGCAGGGTGCTGTCCGACACCGATCCCGCCGGGCAGGCGGTCCTGACGGGCGAGCCGCGTTTCTGCTCGTCACGCGAGGAATGGGTCTCGGCCTTCCCCGAGGGCGCTGCCCGGCCGCCGACCGACAAGGAGGCGTGGGCCTTCCTCCCGTTGACGGCCTCCGGCCACACCTTCGGCGTGTGCGTCATCTCCTTCGACACCGCGCGGCGCCTGTCGTCCGAGGAACGTACGCTCCTCATCACGATCAGCGCGCTCGTGGCGCACGCCCTGGAGCGGGCCCGGCTCCACGAAGCCGAACTCACCCGTTCCCGCGAACTCCAGCGGGCCCTGCTGCCCCGGCGGCTGCCCACCGTGCCAGAGGTCACCGCGGCCGCGCGGTACCTGCCGGCCGGGGAGACCTCCGACGTGGGCGGTGACTGGTACGACCTGATTCCGCTGTCCGCCGGCCAGGTGGCCCTGGTCGTCGGCGACGTGATGGGCCACGGCCTGCCCGAGGCCGCGACCATGGGACGGCTGCGCACGGCGCTGCACACGCTGGCCGCCCTGGAACTGCCGCCCGACGAGATCATGGGCCACCTCAACGACATCGTCGGCGGCCTCGGCGACCACGCGTACGCGACGTGCCTGTACGCGCTCTACGACTCGACCGACGGGTCGTGCACCGTGGTACGGGCGGGACATCCGCCGCCGCTCGTCGTCCGGCCCGACGGCAGCGCCTACTTCCCCGAGGTCGCGGTCAATCCTCCGCTGGGGGCCGCGGCCCCTCCGTTCGAGGCGACGAGGCTGCGGCTGTCGGCGGACAGTCTCCTGGTCCTCTTCACCGACGGACTCGTGGAGTCACCGCACCAGGACATCGACCAGGGCATGGCCCGGCTCGCCGATCTGCTCCCCCGTACCGCCTGCTGCCCGGATCTGGAGGACCTGTGCGACAGGGTCACCAGGGGCCTGCTGCCGGGGGGACAGCCCACCTCCGACGACGCCGCCCTCCTGATCGCGCGTCTGCACACCGTGGCCGACCGACAGATGGCCTCCTGGGACCTGCCGGACGGACCCAGGGCGGCGGGCGAGGCCCGTCGCCACGTACGGGAACAACTCGCCCGCTGGCAGCTGGACGACCTGGTCATGACGACGGAGCTGCTGGCCAGCGAGCTCGTCGGGAACGTCGTCCGGCATGCCAGGGGCCCCATCGGGCTGAGGCTGCTGTGCAGCGGATCGCTCGTCTGCGAGGTGTCCGACGCGAGCCCGACCATGCCCCGCATCCGGCGCGCCTCGGAGACGGACGAGGGGGGCCGGGGACTCCAGCTCGTCAACGCCCTGTGCGAACGCTGGGGCAGCCGGTACACCACGCGGGGCAAGGCCATCTGGACCGAACAGGCCCTTCCCGGTCCGGAGGACCGACCCGCCGCCGACCGGTCCGGGGCAGCGTCTCAGGACTTCCCGAGCCGGTCGTAGCGGCCCAGGACCCGGGGGCGCCCTTCAAATGATCCGCGTCCCGGCCGGACCGGTCCTCGACGCGCCATGAACGCCCCCCGTTCGCATGGGTGTTCCTCCGGAGGAGCCTGGCGACCATGCCTCGGGGCACTACGGATGGCGCCTTCCGTTTCCCGCACGCGAGACCCGATCAGCCGTCAGTTCTTCTTGAGTTCCTCGGCGAGCATCACGAGGATGCCGCTGGGACCGCGGAGGTACGTGAGTTTGTAGACGTCCTCGTAGGTCGCCACGCCGCGGAGCGGACGGCATCCGTGCCGTGCGGCGATCTCAAGGGCTCCGTCGATGTCGTCGACGGAGAAGGCGACGCGGTGCATGCCGATGTCGTTGGGACGGGTGGGCTGCGACTCGATCGCCTCGGGGTGGATGTACTCGAAGAGTTCGAGGCGTCCGTGACCGTCCGGCGTCCGGAGCATCGCGATCTTGGCGTGGTTGCCGTCGAGGCCGACGGCGGTGTCGGTCCACTCACCGCTGACCGTGTCGCGGCCGACGACCGTGAGGCCGAGGTCGGTGAAGAAGGCGATCGTCGCCTCGAGGTCGCGGACGGCGATGCCGACGTTCTCAAGTCTGATGGCCATGCCCCGCATGCTACCGAGTGGGCCGGTCGACGGCCCGCGGGAGCCGCCGGGTCAACTCCGCGCGAACTCCAGGAGGTCGGCGTTGAAGATCTCGGCGTACCTGGGCACCATGGCCAGGCCGTGGGGCGCGCCGGGGTACACCTTGTAGACCGCGTCCTTGACGAGTTTCGAGGACTTGTCGCCGGAGGCCACGATGGGAACGATCTGGTCGTCGTCGCCGTGCACGATGAGCGTGGGTACGTCGATCTTCTTGAGGTCCTCGGTGAGGTCGGTCTCGGAGAACGCCTTGACGCAGTCGTAGGCGCCCTTGACGCCCACGGTCATGCCCCAGAGCCAGAACTCGTCCCGGGTGCCCTGGGT
This sequence comes from Streptomyces sp. NPDC002580, assembly GCF_042889485.1. Classification (NCBI taxonomy): domain Bacteria; kingdom Bacillati; phylum Actinomycetota; class Actinomycetes; order Kitasatosporales; family Streptomycetaceae; genus Streptomyces; species Streptomyces sp. NPDC002580. The sequence goes on from NZ_JBIAQZ010000002.1 coordinate 161,966, forward strand.
GACCGTCGATCCGTCGCGGTTGGCGCCGTAGAACGGGGCGCTGAGGTCCCGGTAGAACTGCGAACGGTCCGTCTCCACCCCCCTGCGGATCTCGTCGAAGACGTCGATCGGCAGTCCTTCGGGGTTGGCCTCGGTCTTGAGCATGAGCGGCGGGATCGCGCCGACCAGGACCGCCTTGGCCACCCGGCCGGAGCCGTGCCGGCCGATGTAGCGCGTGACCTCGCCGCCGCCGGTCGAGTGGCCGACCAGGACGACGTCCTGGAGGTCCAGGGCCTCGATGACCGCCGCCAGGTCGTCGGCGTACGTGTCGAGGTCGTTGCCCTCCCAGGGCTGGCCGGAGCGTCCGCCACCGCGCCGGTCGTGGGCGACGGCGCGGAAGCCGTTGTCCGCCATCACCTTCATCTGGGGGTCCCAGGCGTCCGCGGTCAGTGGCCAGCCGTGGGAGAAGACGACGGGGCGGCCCGATCCCCAGTCCTTGTAGAAGATCTGTGTGCCGTCCTTGGCGGTGGCGAAGGGCATGTGGGGTTCCTCTCGAAACTGGTCCGGAATTCCACGCTTCACGCGCTCGGGTGCCCGCGCCGGGATCGGAACGCCGCATGCCGCGCCAGGAACCGGCGACGGACGGGGCGACGGGGCGGTCGGCGGTGAAACGACCGGTATGAGCACGTCGCCCGACTCACTCTAACCGGGGGGCGACGCCTCGGCACGGCGGGAGACCACCGCACCCGGCCCGTCCGGCACGTGGACACGGGACGAGGCCCTGCTCCCGGCCTCGGCCGCCACCGCCCCCGTGCCACCGCCCTCGCACGGCCGCCACGGCGTCGGCGTCACGTGGTCGCGGGTCCGCCGCCTCGTCCGCCGTCGGGCCCGAAGAGGTCGCCGGCCACCACCCCACGGGTCGAGAAGGTGACGGGTTCACCCGGCAGGAAGTCTCCCGGAGGGATACCGGGGTGGTGCCCGTCGCGTGGCGCGGCCCCCGCGGACCGCGGCCCGAGAGCGAGCCGGGACACGATGCGGTAGCGGTCCCCGCGGTAGATCGAGTGGACGTACTCGACGGGGCGGTCCCGGGCGTCCGAGGTGAGCCGTTCGAAGAGGAGGGCCGGGGACAGCTCCGGCACGTCGAGCAGATCCGCCTCCTCGCGCGTCACCACCGTGGGCTCGATCGACTGGACCGCCTCACCGACCTGGATCCCGTGCCGTTCGCCGAGGTGCTCGTACAGGTCCCCGCTCTCCAGTTCGTCACTGGTCAGATCGGGTACGAGGTCGGCGGGGACGTGCAGGTACTCGATGGCCATGGGCGAGCCGTCGACGAGGCGGAGCCGTGCCACGTACCGGATGCCGGCCGAGGGCGAGATCCGCAGCCTGCGGCCCACCCGGGCACCGGCCGGCATGGTGCTGAACTCCAGGAGCCTGCTGGTCCACGTGCCGGCGGCCCGGGGCAGGCTGAAGGTCCGCCGGTCCGGGACCAGTTCCTGCGTGATCTTCGCCGCGGCCACGAACATGCCCCGGCCGTGCTCGCGCACCAGAAGTCCGGCGACGACGAGTTGGTCCACCGCCGCTCGCAACGTCGGCCGGGAGACGCCGAGTTCCGCGCAGAGCGCGCGCTCGGAGGGTATGGCGTCACCCGGGCGGCGCTCCTCGATGAGTTCGAGGATCGTGTCGCGGACCCTCTCACGCTTGAGCACAGCCCGGGAAGCGGCGGGATCGATCTCCATGCGGGACTCTCGTTCGTCGTCGACACCGGTCTGCTGGTACGCCCTCCGACCATAACTGGTCCGCTGGTCAAGCGGGTTGGAACCGTTCGGTCGGGTCGAGACAGCGACCGGACACACCTTGATCCGAGCAAATCCCCTTGTTTACAAGGGGGTTGACGCCCGCAATGGTCTATGCCACTTTTCAGGCGACGTCAACTGGTAAGCCAGACCGGCCAACTGGTCAAGCACGGAATGTCTCCTCGTGTTCCTGAGCACCCCCACTCTCCCGCGACCGGCGGGAGTCCCCGAAAGGAACCCACATGAGAAACCGTCCCCCCGCCGGCCGCCGCCGCGTGGCCCTCGCCCTGGCCGCCCTCCTGGGCGGCAGCGCCCTGGTGGCCGTCCCCATGTCCGCCCCGGCCGCCGCGGCCGGAGGCCTCACCGTCCAGTACCGCACCAGCGCGAGCGGGGCCACCGCCGATCAGAGCGAACCGTGGTTCAAGGTGCGCAACACCGGCACCGCACCCGTGCAGTTGGGGCAGGTGAAGCTCCGCTACTACTTCAAGGCGGACTCGGCGAGCACCACCTATCGCTTCGCCTGCTCCTGGGCGGTCAAGGGGTGCGCGAACGTCACCGGCACGTTCGGCGCGTTGACCCACCCCACCGCGACGGCGGACCGGTACCTGGAGATCGGCTTCACCTCGGGGGCCGGCACTCTGGCGCCGGGAACCGACACCGGTGACCTCCAACTGCGCTTCTACCAGGCCAACTGGCAGAGCGTGAAGCAGTCGGACGACTACTCCTTCAACGCCGCCCAGACCTCGTACGCGGACTGGAACAAGGTCACCGCCCAGCTCGCCGGCACCACCGTGTGGGGCGTGGCACCGGAGGGCAACGACCCCACGGATCCGACCGACCCCACCGACCCCACCGATCCCCCCGGTGGCGGCCAGGCCCTGTTCGACGACTTCTCCTACTCGTCGTACACCGATCCGGCGATCTCCGCGCACGGCTGGAACGTCCGCTCCAACTCCGGTGGCCCCGGGGTTCCCGGCGCGACTTGGGATCCCTCCAAGGTCACCTTCCCCACCGTGTCCGGCAACTCGGTGATGAACCTGGAGACCTCCACGGCGGGCACCGCCGCGTCCACCCGGCAGACCGAAGTCGTCTCCAAGAGCGTGAAGTTCAAGAACGGCACCTACGCGGCACGGGTGAGGTTCAACGACGCCCCCCAGTCCGGCCCGGACGGCGATCACCTGGTGCAGACGTTCTTCACCATCAACGACCTCAAGGCGCCGATGGCCGACGACTACGCCGAGTACGACTTCGAGTACCTGCCCAACGGCGGCTGGGGCGAGACGGGCAACATCCTCTACACGACCTCATGGGAGACGTACAACCCCGACCCCTGGCAGGCCGTCAACCAGCACACGGAGGCGCGCCAGAGCTACGCCGGATGGCACGATCTGGTCCTCACCATCGACAGCGGCAGCATCAAGTACTACATCGACGGACAGCTCTTCGGCACCCACGACGCCCAGTACCTGCCCGAGCGGCCCATGTCGATCAACTTCAACCAGTGGCTGATCGACCTCGCCGGACAGACCTCGACCACGGCGCGCGCCTACAACGAGCAGGTCGACTACGTCCTGCACGTCAAGGACCAGGTCCTCTCCCCGGCCCAGGTCGCCGCGAAGGTGGCCGCGTACCGCGGCGCCGGCACCGCGTTCGTGGACGAGGTGCCGGCCACCTGACGCTTCGGAAGGACGGCTTCGAGGCCGCACCGGGAACCGGCGGTTCGGCCTCGAAACCGGAGGCCGGCTCCCGTCGACCGGGCGGCCGGCCTCCGGCGGTCCACGACCGGACACGGGCCCGGGACGACCAAGGAACGCCGGATCGCGCCAACGGGCCACCCTTCCCGGTGGGTTACCGACAACCCGTGCGGCACACGGGTTGGACGAGGCACGTCCGGAGCAGAGTAGGAAGGTGGAATGGACCAGCCTTCTCAGCACCACCGCGGGTGCGCTCATCGCCCTCGTCGCGTCCACGTCGACGGAACGGCGCCGTTGGAAGCGGGAGCTCGGGCAGCGCACCCGGGACGACCGCCGTGCCGCCTACGTCGCGTTCCTCAACGCCACCGCGGACGCGAGCGAGATCCTCATCAGCATCGCCCGCGGCCACGACCGCGACGACACGGCGCTCTCCCGGGCGGGGACCGTGCTGCGCGACAGCGGCGTACTGCCGCGCCGGCTGGAACTGTCCCTGGTGGCCGACGATCATGTCGTCCGGCAGGCAACCCTCACCGTCACGACGCTGCGCGCCTACCGCGACACCGTCACACGCGGCCTGACCTCCGAGTCGGAGGAGTTGCAACACGCCCGCACCGCCTTCAACGAGCAGCGCGACCGTCTCACCCAGCAGATGCGCGGCACGCTCTGACACCGTCCGCCCGCACGCCGGACGCACCGGGGACCGGGCACCGTCCGTGAACCCGCCCGGTCCCCCGGATGCTCAGGGTTTGGCGCTGTACACGACGCCGGCCAGGTTCTGCGCGGCGGAACCCCACACCTGGTCGTACATCGAACTGTCACCGCCCAGCGTGTGGAGCAGGTAGGCGGTGGTGATGCCCTGCGTCAGCTTCTGCTGAGCGGCCCGGGTGATCGATCCGCTGTCGCAGCCGATGCCGTTGCTGTCGACGAATCCGCAGTGGAATCCGCCGGTGATGACGCGCAGTTGGGTGGGGGCGCGCTTCGCGTCGTACATCTTCTGCTGGTTCCCCGCGACACCCGCGATGCCGTCCTGGCTGCCGCCGACGTACTGCGCGGGAATGGCGAGGGTGCCGGACGCGGTGACCGCGGACGGGTTGGTCTCCGCCGCCGCCAGGGTGGACACGCTCTTGACGGCCGTGTTCCGGCCCGCGGCCAGCAGCGCGGCACCGCCGCCCATCGAGTGTCCGGAGAGGCCGAGGTGCGCCACGTCCACCTTGTCGGCGAAGCGGGAGCCGCTGGTGGTGTTCTGCGCCGTCAGCCAGGTGAGGGACGCGTTGAGGTCGTCCGCGAAGCCGGAGTGGCTGGGGAAGAGGCCGCCCTGCGACTTCGGGGTGACGGTGATGAATCCCCAGGACGCGTAGTGCTTGAGCAGCGTCTCGTACTTGGAGACGTCCTGGAAGAAGCCGTGCCCGAACGCGAGGGCGGGGTGCGCCCCGGCGGCCACGGAGGCGTTGGCCCCGGAGGTGGTTCCCGGGTACCAGACGCGTGCGCTGAACGAACGGCCCGACGCGGACACCGTCAGGTCGGTGTAGGCGACGGCGTAGGAACCGGCGGTCGAGGGATCGGTCGCGGCGGCCGGGGATGCGGCCGCCGAGGCGGAGGCGGTCGGCGCGACAGTGAAAGCGGCCGCCACGGTCAGCAGCAGAGCCGGCACGGCCCGTAGGAGTCCACGGAACACGAGTTCACCTTCTCGGTGGGGGGTTGGGGAAACTATGTTTCCCCAACAGAGCAGAGAATCGCGTACATGACAACCCCCGAACCGTCCGCGAGCACCGCGGGCCCCTTGCCCACGTTTCGCTTTGCGGAACAATGTTGACAGCAAGGAAACGGGAGCACTATCAAGGGAGTCGGGAACCCGCTCGACGCGCGGCTTCGGAGGACAGGTTGTGGAAGATCTCCCGGAACACCTTCGGTCCGCCGCCCGGCAGCGGCCCACGGCCCGCTCCATGGTCTCCGGACTGCGCTCCTGGGCACGCGCCGCGCCCGGCCGCACGGCCGTCGTGGACGGTGACGGGCGCCTGACCTTCGCCGCGCTGCACAGCCGTTCCAACAGGCTGGCGGGCCGGCTGCTCGCCGCGGGGCTGCGCCCCGGCGACCGCGTGGCCGTGCTGCTCGGCAACCGGCTGGAACACCCCGAGGTGGCGGCCGCACTCGGCAAGGCGGGGCTGCCCATGGTGCCCATCGGTGTCCGGCAGACCGTGCCGGAGATCGAGTTCGTCCTCGCCCACAGCGGGGCCCGCGCCCTCGTCGTACGGCACGATCGCGCGGAGGAGCTCGCCCCCGTCGCCCCGGACGTCCTCTTGCGCGTCGGCGGACCGGGACCGGGCCTGGACTACGAGGACCTCCTCGCCGGGGGGCGTGACGTCGATCCGGAGGTTCCGGTCACCGGGGACGACACGTTCTGCGTGCAGTACACGTCGGGCACGACCGGGCGGCCCAAGGGCGCGCTGCTCGGCCAGGCGGGACGCACGCTGACCGCGGAACTGGCCGCGCACGAGTGGGGGTTGGGCGATGGCCGGGTCAGCGTGGCGGTCGCGCCCATGAGTCACGGCGCCGGCTTCATGTTCGGATACGCCCCGGTGCTCACCGGCGGGACCGTGGTCATGCTGCCGAGCTGGGACCCCGATCGCCTGCTCGACCTCGCCTCGCGCGAGCGCGCCCAGTCCGTCTTCCTGGTGCCGACCCACGCTCAGGCCGTCCGCGACCTGGGGGCGGACGCGCTCCGCGGCCGGGACCTGACGGCTCTGGACACGCTGTACTTCAACGCGTCGGCGCTGCCCGTCCCGCTCAAGGAATGGGTCCTGGAGACGTTCCCCGGCTGTGGCGTGCACGAGTTGTACGGGTCGACCGAGGGCGGCGTGGTCACGAACCTGCGTCCGCCGGACGCCCGTCGCAGGGCCGGCTCAGTCGGCCGGGCCTGGTACCGCACGCGGCTCAGGATCGTGCGCGACGACGGTACGCGGGCCGCCCCGGGCGAACCCGGTGAACTGTTCAGCAGCTCGCCGTTCCTGATGAAGGGGTACCTGGACGACGCCGAGGCGAGCGCGGCCTGCCGCACGGCCGACGGCTTCCTGAGCGTCGGCGACGTGGCGACGATCGACGACGAGGGGTACGTGCGCATCGTCGACCGCAAGAAGGACGTGATCATCTCGGGCGGACTCAACGTGTATCCGCGCGAGGTGGAGGAAGCCGCCCTCGCGCACCCCGACGTGGCCGAGTGCGCGGTGGTCGGCCTGCCCGACCCGCACTGGGGCGAGGTGGTCACGGCGTACGTCGTCCCCCGGCCCGGCAGGGCCCCCCTCGGCGCCGGCGAACTCACCGCGTTCCTGCGGGAATCGCTCTCCGGCTACAAGCTGCCCCGGCAGGTGCGGACCGTTCCGGCGCTGCCCCGCAACTCCGCGGGCAAGGTGCTCAGGCGCGAACTGCGGGAGCCCTCGGCCCCGCCGCCGTAGACAGGCACCGGACACCTCCGGCCTTCCCGCACGGACTCCCCTCTCCCCCGCCGGGCACACCCCCGGCGGCGACAACCGAAAGGCGGTGGCGCGGTGCGCCCGCACGTCGAGCTGATCCACGAGGACGACTACGTCTGGCACACGGCCGAACTCCCGCACCTGGTCGGCGAGGTGCGCGAGCGACGGCTCAGCAGTGACGAGGAGGACGGTTCGACGGCCCTCTCCCTGGTGTTCGACACACGGGCGCGGCGCGGCGCGGGGGTGCCGGCCGCGGACACGGAGTTCTTCGTCCTCGAAGGGCGGCTGCGGCACGGCGGCGACGAACTGGGTCCTGGCGGCTATCTGCACGTGCCCAAGGGCGTACCCATGGGCGAGTTGACGATCGACGCGGGCAGCCGCGTGCTGCACTGGCGGGAGTACGGCACCGCGGACTTCGAGCCCGCCGCCGCGCGACGGCCGGACGCCTCCGGTGAGGTGACCGTGCTGGACTCCGGGGCGATGGAGTGGACCGCGGCACCGACGAACGGCCCGTTGACCCCGCTGTACATCAAGTTGCTGCACCGCGACGAGAAGACCGGCTTCTACACCCGGCTGATCCTCGCCCCGAAGGGCTGGACGGACCACCGCCTCGCGCACCACCCCTGCTACGAGGAGTTCTACACGCTGTCCGGGCGAATGACGTACAACTTCGGAGACATCGATCCGGGCACCTACTGCTTCCGGCCGCCCTTCGTGAAGCACGGCCATTTCGTGGCCGAACAGGACACGACCTGGATCATCCGCTCCGACGGCGAGCTCATCAACTGGTACACGACGGAGGAGTGGATCCGCTGGGGAGGCGAGGCGGAGAACTACGAGCCCCACCAGGCGCCGGTTCCGTCCACCCTGCCCATACGGTCGCGCTCGCGCGGCGGTTGGGACGAGGACGGCATGTGAACGGGCCGGAGGGGCCGCGCCCGGAGGGTTCCGGGTGCGGCCCCTCCGGCGTCCTCATCGTGCGAGATGGCGGCCGGACGGCGGTCCCTCGACGCGCCCGTCGCGGTAGGCGATCCGGCCTCCGACGACCGTGACCCGCGGCCAGCCGCGCAGTTCGACCCCGTCGAAGGGGCAGTGGTCCTGTCCCGACAGCAGCAGTTCGGCACTCACGGTCCGCGTCGCGTCCAGGTCGGCCACGACGAGGTCCGCGTCGGCGCCGACCATCAACGACCCCTTGCGCGACAGCCCGTACGCGGCGGCCGGACCCGCCGAGGCCAGTTCGGCGATCCGGCGCAGCGGGATGCCGCGGCGGTGGTGGCCCTCCGACAGCAGCACCGGGTAGAGGAGCGCCGTGCCGCCGAAGCCCGGCAGGGCCGGCCACAGGGCGTCGCCCTTGTCCTCCTCCATGCAGCAGGCGTGGTCCGAGGCGACCCAGTCGACGGTGCCGTCCTGAACGCCCGCCCACAGGGCGTCGTTGTCGGCGCGGGTACGGATCGGCGGGTTGACCTTGGCGCCCAGGCCGCGTCCCGCGGCGTCCAGGCTCTCGTGGTCCAGGCAGAGATGATGGAGGGTCACCTCGGTCCGCAGGTCGAGGCCGGGCGTGGCGGCACGTGCCGCCCGCGCCGCGTCCAGGGCTGCCGCGCTGGACAGGTGCAGCAGGTTCACCGGGCAGCCCGTCGCCCGGGCGAGGGCCGCGGCCTCGGCGATGGCGACCTCCTCGGTGAGCGGCGGGCGCGCCTCGTGGTACGCGCGCAGGGTCTGGGGGTCGCCGGCTCCACGCACCCGGTCGATGAACAGGCGCATCAGCTCGGCCTGTTCACAGTGCAGGGACAGCGACACCCGGCCGTCCGGGCGGGCGGCCCCGGCGGCGGCGACGGCTTCCATGAGCTGGTAGAGGTGCCCGAGGTCGTACTCCTCGCCCTCGCCGGTCATCCGGAAGCCGCGCGCGTCACGCGAGTCGGCGGAGAGGTTGAACCCCTTGTAGAACATGTAGTACTTGAAGGAACTGACACCGTGACCGGCCAGCAGGCCGGGGATCTCCCGCACCTGCGCCGTGTCCATCGGCGCGAGATGGAATCCGTAGTCGGTGTAGCAGTGTCCCTCCACGGCCTTGAGGACCTCGGGGAAGATCTCGGCGTACGGACCCGTCCGGTTCAGGTAGTGCTCCCCGGTCCTGAAGTACGACAGCACCGTGGTGGCGCCTCCGACGAGCGACGACCGGGTCTCGTCCCTCGCGTCCTGCTCCAGCGGGCGGTAGATGCCGAGGTGGAAGTGGGCGTCGACCGCGCCCGGCAGCACCACCTGCCCCTCGGCGTCGAGCACCTCGGCCGCCTCGGCGGCGGGAAGGTCGTCGGCGAGTGCCGCGATCACCCCGTCGCGGACCGCCAAGTCGGCGCGGATCTCCCCCACATGGGGCTGGACGAGGATTCCGTTCTTCACGATCAGGTCGTAGCGTGCCATGCCGGCCGGACGGCGTCCACGCCGGACCGTACCCGTGGGGCGCGCCTGCCCGCCCGCGCTCCCCGGGCGCCCGGGAGCCGCCCGCACCCCCTCTCCCGGATAGAAGTGTCCCCGTGAAGGAAACACTGTTTCTCTTTCGCGCATGTGGGTCGCATGCTAACTTTTCGAAACGGCGTTCCACAAGGAGAAACATCGGCCGACCCGAAGGGCGTGAGCCACTGTGCCGTCCCCCTCCATCGACCACGACGTGGCGCCGCCCGGCCCCCTCCACGGGATCACCGTCCTGGACTGCGCGACGCTGTTCGCCGGGCCGCTGGCCGCCACCGTCCTCGGCGACTACGGCGCGGACGTGGTGAAGATCGAGCACCCCGTGCGGCCCGACCCCTCGCGCACCCACGGCCCCGCCCGCGACGGAACGGGACTGTGGTGGAAGATGCTCGGCCGCAACAAGCACACCGTCACGCTCGACCTCTCCCACCCCCGGGGCGCACAACTCCTGCTGCGTCTGGTCCGCGACGCGGACGTCCTGATCGAGAACTTCCGGCCCGGCACCCTGGAGCGCTGGGGCCTGGCCCCCGCGACCCTGCACGAGGCCAACCCCGGCCTGGTCGTCGCCCGCGTCACCGGGTTCGGCCAGTTCGGCCCCTACGCCCGGCGCCCCGGCTTCGGCACCCTCGCCGAGTCGATGAGCGGGCTGGCCGCCGTCACGGGTTCGCCCGACGGCCCGCCGACCCTCCCCCCGTTCGGACTGGCCGACGGCGTCACCGCCCTGGTGGCCGCCGGCGCGGTGCAGACCGCCCTCTACCACCGTGACGTGCACGGCGGCGGCGGACAGGTCGTGGACCTCGCCATCATCGAGCCGCTGCTCACCCTGCTCGGCCCGGGGCCGCTCGCCTACGACCAGCTCGGGACCGTGCAGCGCCGCACCGGAAACCGCTCCTCGCACAACGCCCCGCGCAACATCTACGCGACCCGCGACGGAAGTTGGGTGGCGGTCAGTACGTCGGCCCAGCGCGTCGCCGAGCGGGTGATGCGGCTCGTGGGACACGGCGAGGTGGTGACCGAACCCTGGTTCGCCTCCGGATCGGGACGGGCCGCCCACGCCGACCTGCTCGACTCCCAGGTCGCCGGATGGATCGGCGAACGGGACCGGGCCGAGGTGCTCAAGGCGTTCGAGGAGGCCGAGGCCGCCGTCTCACCGGTGTACGACATCGCCGACGTCTTCGCCGACCCGCAGTACCGGGCCCTCGACACCCTCACCACCGTCGAGGACCCGGAGCTGGGTCCGCTGCGCATGCAGAACGTCCTCTTCCGGCTGTCCTCGACCCCCGGCGGCATCCGGTGGACCGGCCGGCCCCACGGCCAGGACACCGACCGCGTCTACACCGAGCGGCTGGGGCTCACCGAGCACGAACTCGACGCATTGCGAGGAGAGCGCGTCATATGACTCCCCATCAGCCGTGGGACGTCCTGTCCGGCGCCCGGGTGTTCGATCTGGCCCAGCCGATGCGCCGGGGGATGCCGCAGTCCCCGAACCATCCCCCGTACCGCATGCTCCTGGAGCGCCGCCACGGTGACCTGATCCGGTCCGACGGGGGATCGGCGGCCAACGAGGTCGTCATCACCGGCGGGCACGTGGGGACGCACATCGACGCGTTGGCCCATGTGTCGCAGGACGGCCGGCTGCACGACGGGACCGACGCCGCGACCGCCCAGTCGGCGGCCGGCTTCTCCCGCCTGGGCATCGAGGAGTTCACCCCCTATGTCGGGCGGGCCGTCCTCCTGGACGTCGCGCGGCTGCACGGCGTCCCCGTCCTGCCTCCCGCCCACGAGATCACCGCCGCGGAGCTGGAGGCCACGCTCGAGGAGACGCGGACCGACCTGCGGCGGGGCGAGGCCGCGCTGATCGGCACCGGGTGGTCGCGCCACTGGGAGGACCCGCCGACGTTCACCGGGGACCGGCACGGAGTGCCCGGACCGGGTGCGGAGGCCGGGGAGTGGCTCGCGGCGCGGGGGCTGCGGCTCGTCGGCGGGGAGACGCTCGCCTTCGAGCACATTCCGGCCGGGCGGGGACACGCCGTGCTGCCCGTCCACCGCCGCCTGCTCGTCGAGGCCGGCGTCCACATCGTGGAGACCATGCGGCTGGCCGCGCTCGCCGAGGCGGGGGTCACGGAGTTCCTGCTGGTCCTCGCCCCGCTTCCGCTGGTGGGCGCCACCGGCTCCCCGGTGCGGCCGTTGGCCGTCGTGACGCCGGACGACCCGGCGTGACCGGCGATGCCGGGCACCGGACGGTGGCGGTGAGCGGCTCCGGGTTCGCCGCGCGGCTCGCCGCCTTCGCCGCGGCCTGCCGCACCGGGATCCCGAGAACGGTTGCCGAGGACGCCTCGGCCCGGATCTCCGACGCGCTGGGCAACTGCCTCGCCGCACTGGGACCGTACGCGCGGGGCGGGACCTCGGGCGGTCCGCACGAGGCGGCCCTGCGCGCGGCCCGCCTCGCGGGCGGCACGCCGGAGGCGGGGATCGTCGGCGGCGGCGTCCGACTGCCCGCCGACCGCGCGGCCCTCGTGAACGGAACCCTCGCGCACGCGCTGGACTTCGACGACACCCACCTGCCGTCCGTGCTCCATCCCACCGCCGCCGTCCTGCCCGCCGCCCTCGCGGCGGCGGAGGCGGCCGGCGCGGACGGCGCGCTCACGGTGGCGGCCCTGGCCGCGGGCGGTGAGATCTGCGTCCGGCTCGGCATGGCCTCCTACGACCCGAGGCTGCGCAACTCGGTCTTCTTCGACAAGGGTCTGCACGCCACGTCCATCTGCGGAACCGTGGGCGCGGCCGTCGCCGCGGGACTCGCGTACGGCCTGGACGCGCCGCGGCTGGCGGACGCGATCGGCATCGCCTGTTCCATGGGCGCGGGTGTCATCGAGGCCAACCGGACCGGCGGCACCGTCAAGCGCATCCACTGCGGCTGGGCCGCGCACTGCGGAGTCAACGCCGCCCAGCTGGCCGCCGGCGGCGTCAGCGGTCCGCCCACCGTCCTGGAGGGCCGGTTCGGTTTCCTCACCGCCTTCCTCGGCGACCGCTGGGACCCGGCGCCCCTGCTGGCCGGGCTGGACGCCATGGACGACCCCGCGCACTGGGAGTATCCGCGCACCGTCTACAAGCCCTATCCCTCCAACCACTTCACGCACCCCGGCATCGACTGCGCGCTGGCCCTGCGCGCCGCGGGGCTCGATCCCTCCGACGTGGTGGCGGCGGAACTCGGCGTGGCCGCGGCGCCGCTGCGCACCATCGGTGAGCCCCGCGAGCAGAAGATCCGCCCGGGGTCCCCGTACCACGCGAAGTTCTCGGGCCCGTACACCGTCGCGTCCGCGCTGCTCTCCGCCTGGGACCACGGACCGGGCGTGCGACTGGGCGACTTCACGCCCGAGGCGTTCACCGACCCCCGTCGGCAGGCCCTCGCCGCGCGGGTGGAGGTGGTGTCCGACGCGCGGTGCGACGCCGAGTTCCCGCTGGCCTTCGGCGCCGTGCTGCGGGTACGGACGCACGGCGGCGCCCGGCTGGAACACCGGGTCGCCTCGTCACTGGGCGGTCCGGGAAACCCGCTGTCCCGGGCGCAGTTGGCCGAGAAGTTCCGGGTGGCGGCGGAGCCGGTGCTGGGCGCACGGCGGGCACGCGCGCTGGCGGTGGCGGCCGACGCGCTGCCGGGCGCCGGACCGGAGGGTGTGAGGGACCTGCTGCACCTGACGAGGGTCTGATCCGGCACCGCGCGGGACGGTCACCGGTGGCCCCGGGACACTTCCTCTTCCTCCGGTGCGCCCGCCAGAACCCGGCGCGCGATCCGGACCACGGCCTCGTCGACCATGCGTCCGTCGGGCCCGGTGACGACGCCCCGGCCCTCGCGCGCGGCCGCCTCGAACCGGTCGACCAGGTCGCGGGCCGCCGCCACCTCCCCGGCGGACGGAGTGAACACCTCGTGCACGACGGCGAGTTGGTCCGGGTGGATGCAGGCCCGGGACCGATAGCCCAGGCGGCGCAGCGCGCGGGTGGAGGACCGCAGGGCCGCCGGGTCACGGAACACGGTGCTCACCGGTCCGACGGGCGGCGCGATGCCCGCCGCCGCGCAGGCGAGTACCAGGGTGGTGCGGACCACGAGCAGTTCCGGCCGGTCCTCGGAGCGGGGCTCCATGCCGAGTTCGGCGCACAGGTCGGCCTCGCCCGCCTGGAGGTGCGCGACCCTGGGGGCGGCGGCCAGGGCGGGCGCGTCGAGCACGGCGCCCGCGGACTCGAGCAGCGGGGAGAGCGCGACACCTCCCGGCGGCAGGCCGAGGTGTGCCTCGCGTTCGGTGAGGACGTCGTGGAACGCCTGAACGGCCTGTGGGCCCGGGCATTTGGCCAGACACAGGCCGCTCAGCGCGGCGGGGCCGACGAGTCGCGCGGCCTCCCGCAGTCCGTCGGGTCCCGGGTTCACGCGGACCCAGATGCCGGTCCCCGGGCGGGGCGGCAGCCCCTCCAGCCAGTCGCGTACGCCACGGAGCGCGGTCTCCTTGGCGCCCGGGGCGACCGCGTCCTCCAGGTCCACGATGAGCGCGTCGGCGCCCCGGTCGAGGGCTTTGGCGAGCATGCGGGGGCGGTCGCCCGGAACGTACAGATAGGAACGGGGCAGACGGTACGGGGACCGCGCCGGGCGGTCGGAGGACCTCGGCGGGCGGTCGGGGGATCGGGGCGGGCCGGTCACGGCGGGGTCAGCCGATCGTGGTGGTGTGCGCGGACAGACCGCGGGCGATGACCGTACGCATGATGTCGTTGGTGCCCTCGCCGATCGCCATCAGGGCCGCGTCGCGGTAGAGCCGTTCGACGACGAACTCCTTGGAGTATCCGTAGCCGCCGTGCAGGCGCATGGCGTCGAGCGAGGCGCGGATCGCGGTCTCCGAGGCGAACAGCTTGGCCATGCCCGCCTCCGTGTCGACGCGTTCACCCGAATCGGCCCGCGCGGCCGCCCAGTACACCAGGAGCCGTGCGGCCTGGAGTTCGGTGGCCATGTCCGCGAGGCGCAGCTGCACCGCCTGGAAGTCGTGCACGGGGCGGCCGAAGGCGTGCCGCTGCGCGGTGTACGCGAGCGCCGCGTCGTAGGCGGCCTGGGCGATGCCCACGGAGCGGGCGGCGACGTTGATACGGCCCGTCTCCAGACCCGACAACGCCTGTTGCATGCCCCGGCCCTCCACACCGCCGAGCAGGGCGCCGGCCGGCACCCGCACGCCGTCCAGGCGCAGTTCACAGGACTCGGTGCCCTTGTAGCCGAGTTTGGGGAGGTCGCGTTCCACCGTGAAGCCCGGTGTCGCGGTGTCCACGAGCAGGATGCTCATCCCCCGGTGGGCGGGCTCGGTGGCCGGGTCGGTCTTCACGAGCACGGGAAGCATGTGGGCGTGGCGCGCGTTGGTGATCCAGGTCTTGGCCCCCTGGATCACGTAGTCGTCGCCCTCCCGGCGGGCGGTGGTCCGGATGCCCTGGAGATCGGTTCCGGCGTCGGGTTCGGTCAGGGCGATGCCGCTGCGCCACTCGCCGTCGGCCATCCGGGGCAGGTAGTGGTCCTTCTGCTCCTGGGTGCCGTGCCGCGCCAGGAGCAGGCAGGCCAGGCCGTGCGAGCCGAGGATGCCCGCGATGCCCATCCAGCCGCGGGAGATCTCCTCGAAGACGAGGGCGAAGGAGACCATGTCGGCCTCGAGTCCGCCGTACCGGGCCGGAACGCTCAGGCCGAACAGTCCCATCTCCCGCATCCTGGCGACGATTTCGGTCGGGTAGCGTCCGGAGTCCTCCCATTCCTGGGCCACGGGCTGGATCTCCTTGGCGACGAAGTCGCGCAGGGTGCGGCGGAACAGCTGCTGCTCGGGCGACAGGGTGAAGTCCACGGCTCAGAGCTCCGGTTCGGCGGGCGGCGGATGCGCGGCGGGGTGCGGGACGGCGTCGGGGGCCGGTGGTTCCTCCTCGACGGGGCGGAACGCGGGCAGTCTCCTGCCGTCCGGCAGCGAGAACCAGACCGGCAGCAGGAGTTGGTCGCAGCGGAGGGCGGCGGGGTCCCCGACCAGGGGAGCCAGCAGCACCGGGCCCTCGGCGAGACGGACCCGGCCGAGGGCGTAGGGCGAACGCCGGCCCGGGGTGGCGCGGTGGACGACGGTGAACGTGTCGAGGACGGCGTCGCCGGTCACCGGGACGAGGCGCAGCCCCTGGGTGGCCCCGCACCCGGTGCACAGCACGCGCGGCGGATGCTGGGCGTGGGCGCAGGTCCCGCAGCGCTGCACGGTGAGACGTCCGGCGCGGGTGGCGTCCCACCAGGGCCGGGTGACGGCGTCGGCGGGCGCGGGGAGGGCCCCGTGCCAGGTGGGCGGGGCCACCGGTGCTCCCGGGGTGCCGGGCGGGCGGGGGTCCGGTGCGGATGCGGGAGCGGCACCGTGTCCCCTCTCGGACGATGGAACCTCGGGTGCGGGTCCGGGCTCAGGTCCAGGTTCCGGCACGGGTCCAAGTCCGGGCACGGGTCCGGGCACAGGTACGGATACGGGTGCAGGAGCAGCAGCAGCGGGATTCCGTGCGGGTGCCGGTTCGTGCGGTCGTGGGCCGGGGTCGGGCGTGGGCGGCGGGCGGCCTGGGGCGGCCGCGTCGTCGCGGGCGAGGACGACCGTCGCGTGGGTGGACAGGATGCCGCCGGTCCCGTGGGCGATCGCGGTCCGCGCGCCCGGCACCTGACGGGCACCGCAGTCACCGCGCAACTGCCGTACGGCCTCGATGAGGAGGAAGAGTCCGAACATCCCGGGATGCCCGTACGACAGGCCGCCGCCGCTGGTGTTGAGGGGGAAGGCGCCACCGGGGCGGATGCGGCCGTCGGCCACGAGGTCGGCGGCCTCTCCGGGCGCGCAGAACCCGAGCGCCTCGAGGGACAGCAACGTGGTGATCGTGAAGGAGTCGTAGACCTGGACGACGTCGATGTCGGCGGGGGTGAGCCCGGCGCGCGCGTAGGCGCGGGCCGCGCTCGCGTACGCGCCGGGGTTGGTGGCCAGGTCGTCCGGTCCGGCCGAGCCGGTGTGGGTGGTGGCCTCGCCGTAGCCGAGGACGCGGACCGGAGGGCGGCGCAGGTCCCTGGCCCGGTCGAGGGAGGTGAGGACGACCGCGCCCCCGCCGTCGGTGACGAGGCAGCAGTCGGCCTTGGTGAGGGGACTGGAGACCATGGGCGCGGCCAGCACCTCGTCGGCCGTCAGGGGTCCCGCGCCGTAGCGGTGGGCCACGGGGTTGAGCAGGGCCCAGGCCCGGGCGGCGACCGCGACCTCGGCGAGGGCGTGCCGGGTACGGCTGTGGACGTGGAGGTAGCGCCGCGCGGCCATGGCGTAGTGGGACAGCGGGTACAGAGGACCGGCCGGTGCCTCGAACTGGGCCTCCGGCACGGTGGGGTCGACGGGTCCGGTGAGGCTGCGGGAACGGGCGGAACGCTGGTCGGAGCCGTAGGCGATGACGACCGTCGTGCACTGGCCGGCCGCGATGGCCTGGGCGCCGCGCGCCACGTACATCTCGAAGACGCTGCCTCCGGCGGAGGTGGAATCGGTCCAGGCCGGGGTGATACCGAGGTAGTCGGCGGCCTGGGTCGCGGGGAAGCGGCCGGTACCGGCGGTCGCGAGGCCGTCCACGTCCGCGAGGGTGAGGCCCGCGTCGGCCAGGGCCCGGACGACTGCCTGGGCGAGGAGGGCCAGGGCGGGCAGATCGCTGATCCCGAGGTCGGACTCGGCGGCTCCCACGACGGCCGCACCGGTGGTCACGGCGGGCCCTCCGGATCACGGAGTTCCAGGGTGGCGCCCGCGGGGGTGACGGCGGTACGGGCACGCGGACCGAGCACCTCGACGCGCTGTTCGACCGTCACGAGCGGGCCGTCGACGGCGGTGACGCGGCCGGTGCAGCGCACGCGCTCCCCGGCGAACACCGGTTGTGCGAACCGGAAGTGCAGGCCGCGCAAAACACAGGTGGGCCCGAGCCAGTCGAGCAGCTGCTCGGCGAGGAGGGCGCCGAGGACCTGGCCGTCCACGACGGGGGCGGCCAGGTCCTTTCCCGCGGCGTAGCCGGCGTCGTAGTGCAGCCTGTGCCAGTCCCAGGTGGCGCCGGCGTAGGCGACGAGCCGGGTGAGCGGGAACGACCGCTCCAGGGGCGGTACGACGGCGCCGGGCAGCAGTTGGGGTCCGGTCATCGGGGCTCCTCGGACGGCAGTGCCACGTGCAGGACGGTCTCCTCGTTCTCGGCGAGCAGCGTGCCGTGCTGGTCCGTGTAGCGGCAGCGCGAGCCGACCACGAGCAGGGGGCGGCCGCCTGAGGTGACGCGTTCGTCGAGGGAGACGAGGGTCCAGGTGGCCGTGACCCGTACGTCGGGGCCGACCGGCCGGTGGAAGGTGTAGGCGTGCGAACCGCGGACGGTCTGGGTGCCCGGGACACGGATGCCCCAGGTGTGGCCCGCGTAGCCGTCCTCGTCGGGCGGCAGCCCCGTGTACTGATTGGTCTCGCAGATCAGGGTGGGCGGGGCGATCACGTCGGGGTGTCCCTGCGCGCGGGCGTAGGCGGAGTCCGTCCACAGGGGGTTGGTGTCGCCGACCGCGTTCGCGAAGTAGCGCAGGGCGGCACGGCCGAGGGGTTCGGGTGCCGTGTAGACGACGGTACGGCCGATGAGCGCACGCAGTTCGTCGGTGAGCAGGGGACCCGTCATGCGTCTCCTTCGTGCGGGTTGCCGGGGGCGGAGGCAGGGGCGCCGGCGGGAGTCCGGGCGGGCAGCACGGCGGTGGGGAACACCTCGATGAGGAACTCCCGGCGCAGCAGGGCCGCGCAGCCCGCCGAACCGACGACCGGGCGGGCCCTCGGTCCGAGTGCCCCGGCGCGGGCCTCGGCGAGGCGGTCGTTCGCACCGGCGTCGAGTGACCCGAGGACCGGCGGGCAGAGGAACTCCTGGGTGTGCACGAGGTCTTCGGGCCCACCGCCGGCGGCCTCGATCACGGTGCGCACCGCGCGGTAGACCTCGGTGGTCTGGGCGGCCGCGTCCCCCGGGTGGAGGGCCTGCTGCGTCTCCATGTCCAGGGCGGCGAAGCCGGACATGTGGAGGGTGCGGCCCGCGCGCACGCCGGGGCTGTAGGTGAGGGTGTCGTAGCGGCGCCAGCCGGGGTTGACCGCGGCGAGGGGATGACGGGAGGCCGTGACGTCGAGCGCGACCAGGACTCCCGGGGCGTGCAGCCGCGACACGAGGATGCCGCCGGCGCCGGGGAACACCCCCGCGCCGCCCAGCAGTTCACGTCGTGGCCCCGCGCAGAGCGGGTAGGCGCGGCGGGTCGCGGGGGTGGAGTAGTCGTAGGTGGTGACGGCGTGGTCCAGGGTGAGGCCGACGCCCCGCAGGAGCGCGTCGGCGCTGCGCAGGCACTGGGCGTACTGGCGCGGGAAGTCGCCCGGGTGGGTGATGTCCCCGTGCCGGTCCAGGGGCAGCACGGTGGGCAGGACCACCGTGCCGTCGCGGGCTTCGCGCAGACCGGCGGGGAGGGCGTCGCCGCCCCCGGGGTCGAGGCGGACGGCGAGTGCGACGCGGGCTCCGGCGGGCAGGGCCTCGGCGACGACGGTGGTGCGGGCCGGCAGGTGTGGTCCCAGCAACTCCGCTGCCATGACGGCGAGTTCGTCACGGAGGCCGAGAGCCGTGACGTCGATGTACTCGGTGAGGTGAAGGATGTCCCCCGGCGCGCGGCCGTGTTGCCGCAGGAGCGCCTCCAACCGTGCGCACACGGAACGGGCTTCGGCGGACGTGCCCCGGTCGGCGGGCGCCGCCGTGGTGGTGAGGTGCATGGCGGGCGGGACGGGGGCGCTCATGACGTCCGCCCCTCGAAGTCGGCGCGGACGTCGACGAGCAGTTCCAGGATCCTGTCGAGCGACGGCTCGCGGTCGATGCGCAGGACGCGGTCGGCGAGTTCACGGGTGCGGACGCTCTCTCCGCCCGCGTTGGCGTGGAACTTCGTCAGCACCTCCTCGGTCGGGGGCGCGGGCAGCGGGCCGCCGGGTACCTCCGCCGTCAGCTCGCGGCCGTCGCCGGTGCGCACGCGTACCCGGCCGGGCGCCTCCGCGTCGGGGCCGGGCCAGGGGTGTTCGCGATGGGTGATGCGGGCGGCCAGCGCGGTGGCGTCGGGGCGCGCCGCGGCGGGGAGGCGGTAGGAGTCGAGCGTGACCCGGCCGTCCAGGAGCATCAGGGCGGTGCTGTACGGCAGGGCGAACCTCGCCCCGTAGGCGGTGCGGGGCGCCACGCGTTGGTCCCGGGGCACGCACACCACCGGCACCGCGCCGGGGGGCAGGTCGACGGTGCCCGAGGTCACCTCGGCGCCGTCGAGGCGGCCGTGCAGGAGGCGTGCGGCGTCGAGGGCGGGGTGCATGAGCCGGCAGCAGGGGTGGCGCTTGGCGGCGACCGCGGGAGCGTGCCACATCTCGCCGAGGTCGCCGACGACGTCGGCGGCGGTGACCGGGTGCCCGGCCAGTGCGGCGTACACCCCGTAGCGTCCTTCGAGGACGGTGGCCGGGCCCTCGGCCCCGGCCTCCGCGAGGCGGAGGGCGACGAGGCCGGCGTGGGCCGCGAGACCGGGGTGGAGCGTCTTGGTGTCGCTGCCCGCGTCCAGGAATTCGAGCAGTCCGCCCGCGCTGCTGCCCGCCAGGCCCAGCGCGTGGGTGAGCACGGGGGCGGACGTGCCGCCCAGGACGGCGGCGGCGACGGGGGCGGCGAAGACGCTCGCGACCTGGGTGGCGTGCAGGCCCCTGGTGTGGAACCGGTAGGGGGCGGCCAGGCCCACGCGGACGGCGGTCTCGTATCCCGCGGCCGCGGCGGTGAGGACGCGCGCGCCGGATGCGGCGGTGTGCTGTCCGGTGACCAGCAGTGCGGGCAGGACGGCGGCCGTCGCGTGCACGAGCGCGCCGGGGTGGGTGTCGTCGAAGTCGAGGGCGTGCACGAGCGCGCCGGTGGCGAGCGCGGCGGCGGGCACGCCGATCCGTTCCGTGGTGCCCGGCACCGCGGCCTCCGGTGGGCCGCCGAGTCCCCGGGCGGCCGCGAGCGCGGGACGGGCGGCGCCGGTACGCAGGGCGGCGAGCAGGCAGCCGACGCCGTCCAGGAGCTGCCTGCGCACCGCTCGGCGTACCACGCTGGGCACCTGTTCCACGGTCAATCGGCAGGCCCAGTCGGCGAGTCGGGTGGCGGCCGGAGGGCGGTCGACGGACGGGTCCCCGTGCTCGTGCGGGTGCTGCGGATCGCGCGGACCACCCGGCTCCTGCGGGTCCCGCGGACCGTGCGGGTGCTGCGGGTCACGCGCACCGTGCGGGTCACGCGGGTGGTCGTGGTGGCGGCCGTGTGCGCCGGTGCCGGTGTCAGTCACCGAAGGCTCCTCCGCTCCGGAGTTCGGCGATGCGCCGTTCGTCGTAGCCGAGGATCTCGGCCAGGACCACGGCGGTGTGTTCGCCGCGTCGCGGTGCCCGCCGGTGGGCGGCGGCGGGCGGGCCCGTGCGTACCGGGCTGACGAGGTTCTGCACGGTGCCGAAGTACGGGTGGCTGGTCTCCGCGACGAGTCCGCGGGCCGCGGTGTGCGGGTCGGCGAGCGCCTCGGCGACGGAGTTGACGGGGCCGCAGGGCACACCGGCCTCGGTGAGCCGTCGTATCCAGGTGGCGGCGGGCCGGCCGGCGAAGAGCTTCTCCAGCTCGGGGACCAGGTTGTCGCGATGGGTCCGGCGGCCCTCGAAGGAGCCGTAGGAGTGCTTCTCCTCGGCCCATTCGGGGTGGTCGAGCAGCCGTGCGAGACGCCGCCAGAACTTCTCCTTGGCGCACCCCACGACGATCCAGGCGTCGCTGGCCCGGAAGGCCTGGAACGGGACCAGCGAGGGGTGTGCGGAATGCCGGGTCCTGGTCGGGGTGAAGCCCGCGTTGAGGTGCCAGACGCCCGGGTAGGTGAGCAGGCTCAGCGCCGTGTCGTAGAGGGAGACGTCGCAGTCCAGGCCGCGGCCGTCACGGCGGGCGGCGTGCAGGCCGGCCAGCAGGGCGAGCGCGGCGACGAAGCCGCCCGAGTAGTCGACCAGGGAGAGGCCCGACTTGGCGGGCGGGCCCCCGGGCTCGCCGGTGAGGTCCATCCAGCCGGCCAGTCCCTGCAGGATGTAGTCGTATCCGGGCTGGGCGGCGCGCGGTCCCGTCATGCCGAAGCCGGTGAGGGAACAGCAGACGATCGCCGGGTTGAGACGACCGAGGGCGTCGTACGTGATGCCGATCCGCGCGGGGACGTCGCCGCGCAGGTTGGAGTACACCGCGTCGCTGTGCCGCACGAGGTCCTCGAACACGGCCCGACCGGCGGGATGACCGAGGTCGAGGGAGACGCTGCGCTTGTTGCGGTTGAACGCCTCGAAGAACAGCGAGTCCTCGCCGTGCTGGTGGGGCGGCACATAGCGGCCGACGTCGCCGCCGGCTCCCGGGTCCTCGATCTTGATGACGTCGGCGCCGAGGTCGGCGAGGTGCAGCGACCCGAACGGGCCCGCCCCGTACTGCTCGACCGCGAGGACACGCACGTCCGCCAGTGGGCGCGGGGCGGGCTCGCCGGTGCCGGCGGAGGTCCTCACGCGTGCAGCTCCTTGATGAGGGCGATGACCGCAGCCTGGGCCGCACGGATCTCCTCGGGCCCCAGCCCGTGGACGGGCGGGGTGAGTTTGACGGAGTCGGCCACGGCCGCGTACTCGGTCAGCCGCCGCGCCACCTGGTCGGGGCTGCCGCACAGGGTCAGGGCACGGGTCATGGCCGGATCGACGACGGCGCCGAGGCGGTCCGCGCGCGCTCCCGGGCGGCGGAACTCCTCCATGACGCGCTCCTGGGCGGCGGCGAGCCCGTGCTCGGCGAAGAGGGGGCTGTAGGTGCGCACCGACGCGTAGAAGCCGACGCCGCCGGCCGCCAGCCGGTGGGCGGCGCGCGGATCGGGGTGGATCGCGCAGCACGCGGACGCGGTGACCTCGAAGGCCTCGGGCGAGGCGGGTGCGGTGGGTTCCGACACGTCGGGCGGGGCGGGCGGGGTGGCCATCGATACCTCGGACGCCCGTGAAGAGGACGAAGGCGGTCCTGTCGCCGGTTCGGCGGGTGCGGTGGTCTCCGGCGGGTCGGACCGACCGGGCGCGACGGACTCCGGCCCGCCGCGCCCACCGGGCCGTCCCGGCGCGCCGTCGGCGCGGGCCCGGCCCTCGGCGAGCAGGGGCAGGACGGTGTCCTGGAGATGGGCGGGCGAGCCCAGTTCATGACCGATCCAGCCGTCCGCGATCTCACCGGCCAGCCGGATCATGGCGGGCCCGACGGCGGCGAGGTGGACGGGAACGCGCGGACGGACCGGCGCGAACGGACGACGGTAGCCACGGAGGCTGATCCCGGTGACGGGGCCGCCCGCCTCGATGGTGCCGCCTTCGGCGCACCGGGCGGTGAAGGCGCGGACGCAGGCGACCGTTTCCCGCAGACGTCGGACGGGAGGGTCGAAGGCCGCGCGGTGCCAGTCCTCGTTGAGGCGCCGGACGCCGCTGCCGAGGCCGAGGACGAATCGGCCGCGGCTGAGTTCGTCGAGGTCGAGCGCCTCCAGCGCGGTGGTGACCGGACTGCGTACGAAGGCGAGCGCGACGGCGGTCCCGATCCGGGCCGTGTCCGCGACGGAGGTGAGCGCGGCCGCCGTGATCGTGGCGCTGCGGTGGAGTTCCCCGGCCCACAGCGTGTCCGCGCCCGCCTCGCGGGCCGCGCGTCCGGCGGCCACGAGTTCGTCGAGGGTCTCCCCCCAGGGGGCGTAGCCGATACGCGGCAGCCGTCGGCCGGCGCTCACGAGGTGCCCTTCGGGTCTTCCGGGTTCTCCGGGTTCTCCAGGTTCTCCAGGTCCTCCAGCGTGAGCGGGGCGGTGGCCCGGGGGCGGACGCCCTGCGCGGGGAGCGCTCCGCGCTTGTGGACGTAGAAGGCCCGGCGGAACGAACAGACCTGCTCCGCGCGCTGGTTGAGCGTGCGGGTGCGGACGGTGACGATGCCGGCCGCCGGACGGGACGCGGATTCACGGGTCCTGAGGACGATCGACTCGGACCACAGGGTGTCTCCGGCGAACACCGGGGCGGTCATCCTGACGTCGTCCCAGCCGAGATTGGCGAAGGCGTTCTGGGTGAGGTCGGCGACGCTCTGGCCGACCGCGACCGCCAGGGTCAGGGTGGAGACGACGAGCGGTCTGCCGAACTCGCTGTGCCCGGCGTACACCTCGTTGAAGTGCATCTCGCTGGTGTTCATCGTCAGCAGCGTGAACCAGGTGTTGTCGGCCTCGCCGACGGTCCGTCCCAGCGGGTGCTCATAGACGTCTCCCACCGCGAAGTCCTCGTAGAAGCGCCCGCGCCAGCCGGGCCGAACGGTGCCGGCGGACCGGCCGGTGCCCGACATCGGGCTCATACGGATCCTCCCCTGGGCCGGCTGCGGGCCCGGACTCGGTGACCGTGGCCGACCCTCGACTCCGCTCGACGGAAGGGGTGTCGGGGCTCGCGCCGGGCCCAACCCTAGGAGCGCGAAAGAGAGACCGTCAAGGGCCTTGTTTCCCCATGCGTTCCATTGTTTCCCTGAATGGAGACCCCTGGGAGGCGGCGGCGAACTCCGGCGGCACACCTGGACGGAGGGCGTCGCCCGACCCGTCCGGAGAGAGCGCGACCCATGGGCGCAACACCGGTTTTACGCGAGGGAAGCCGTACACCCCTTGACACGAAGACAGGCCGAGCGCTGTATTTGAGCGACTCTTTCGAAACGTCGTTTCACACAGCGAAACGAACCGGATGGTCGCTCGCCGGACGCCTCGCAGGACCGGGCGCCCCGCTCCGGCGACGGCACACCCGGCAGGCATCCGCCCCGGGGCGGATGCCCCGCACCGCCTCCGCCCCGGCCGACGCGCCGCCCGGCACCACCGAACGCGCCCGCGCCCACCGCTCCACGAAAGGAGCGCCCGATGAGACTTCCGCATCCCGGCCCCGGCCCGACACGCGGCGGGGCGGCCCTGGCCGCCCTCGTCGTGACGGCGGCCGGTTCCCTCGTACTCGGCGGATCGGCCCCCGCGGCGGCCGACAGCGCCTCCGTGTCCTACGACTGCCTCTTCAGCACGTCCCACTCGCAGTTCACCACGACGGCCACGCTCACGGCGCCGGCCACGGCGACCGCGGGAGAGACCGTCGACGTCACCCTCGACCTGGACGACAAGGGGCCCGCGAACGGCCCCGTCCCGCTGCCCGCCAACAGCGTGGCGGCCTCGGCCCAGCTGCTCGTCTCCGGGCAGGACCCCGTCACGCTCGGCGCGCCCGCGTCGCACGCCGCCATCCCCGCGAAGGGCACGATCCCGATCCCCGACCTGAGCGGGAAGCTGACCGTGGCGCAGCCCGGCAGCGTGACGCTGACGCCCGGTCAGATCACCCTCGACATCGCCAGTTACGGTCTGTCGCTCTCCTGCACCCTCCAGGGTGACGCCCCCGTGCTGCACACCATGACCGTCACCGCCGGAGGCGGATCCGGGAACGCGGCCGTCTCCAAGATCTCCGGCCGGCCCGCCACCGACACCACGGGCGCCCGGCCGGGCGACACGGTCACCCTCGGCGGCACCGGCTGGACCCCGTCCGCCGCCGTGACGGCCGTGGAACTGTGCACGCTCACCGGCACGGGCTGTTCCGGCGCGGACCTCACCCCCGACCTCGCCGTGGACAGCGCGGGAAAGCTCGGCGGAACGGTGCGGATCGGAGCCTCCGCGGCACCCGGACCACACACCCTCAAGATCACCCAGGGCGCGACGACGGCCACCCTGGTCCTCGGCGTACTCGGCACCCGGACCGTCCAGTTGAGCCCGGCAGGCGGCGGACCGAACACGTCCACCACCGTCACGGGCGCGAGCTTCGACCCCGGCGACGAGGTCACCGTCACTCCGGTCGACGACCAGGGAGAGGCCACCACCGACCTCGCGGTGACGGCACCGGTCGACGCCCGGGGCTCCTTCACGGCGACGCTCGTCCCCGCGGCGGGCACGGTGAAGATCGTCGCCGCCGAGAAGGAGGGCGGCGCGGCGGACTCCGCCGAGGCCCCGTGGTCGGCCTCGGCGAACGGTGGATCCGGCGAGCAGAACCTCAAGATCGTCGTCGCGGGCGGTGCGCTGACCATGGCCCAGGAGCCCGGCGAGGTGACCTTCGAACCCGTCACGGTCGACGGCACCGACCACACCTCCACCGGATCCCTGCGCTCGGTGCAGGTCAAGGACTTCCGCGGCGGCACCCAGGGCTGGTCGCTGGTGGGCACGGTCACCGACTTCCGCACCGCCTCGGGAGCGACCGTCCCCGCCGGGAAGCTGTCGTGGACACCGACCTGCGGCGTCCACTCCGGAGCGGCGGCCGCCTCGACGGTCACCCCCGGCACGCCCGGGCCGCTCAGCGCGACGACCGCCGCCCCCCTGTGCACCCAGTCCGCGAGCACCGATCCGGCGTCCGTGACCGGCGGCCACTTCGACGCGGGCGCCGGGCTCACCCTCGACGTGCCCGCCATCACCCAGAGCGGCTCCTACGAGGCGGTCCTGCGCCTGACGCTCTCCTGACGGCACGTCGAACCGCCGGTCCCGAACCTCGCCCGCGCGGGTCCGGCACGACACTCCCGGCACGACGTGCCCGGCACCACGGCTCGGCCCGTACACGCTCAGCACCACCGGCTCGGCACCACCCGCTCGTCGCCGGGGCCCGCCCCAGGGCTCCGGCGCACCCACCCACCACCCGTCGGAGCAGGAGCACCCGCCATGCACATCCGACGCCGCGGCACACCACGGACGTCCCACGCCACGGTGGCCCACGTGCTGCTCGCGCTGTTCCTGGCCCTCGTCGTGCTTCCGGTGCCGGCCGCCGCGGCCGCGAGCGGTCCGAGCGCCTGGTCCGTACGTCCCGCGGGCGCGGCCGCCGACGGCGTGCGGCGCCCCGCCTACGCGCTGGACGCCGCGCCGGGCACGAGGATCAAGGACGCGGTGCTCATCAGCAACCTGTCGAAGCTCCCGCTCTCCTTCCAGGTGTACGGGACGGACGCCTACAACACGCCCCGCGACGGAGCGCTCGCCTACCGGGAGGCGGGGCAGGTCCAGCGGGGCGTCGGACGCTGGGTGAAACTGCGGACCAACGCCCTGATCGTCCCCGCCGGGCACAGCGCCGAGATCCCCTTCACCCTCACGGTGCCCTCGGACGCGACACCCGGCGCGCACGTCGGCGGCATCGTCGCCCTCAACAACGCCGTGGAGCAGGCCGGACGGGACGCGGGCGTCGACCTGGGCATCCAGCGGGCCATCGCGGTACGCGTGCAGCTGACGGTGGCCGGTCCGCTCACTCCCGGCGTGACGGTGCGCGACGTACGCCTGGCCCACCGGCCCTCCGGCGTACCGTTCCGCTCCGGCCGTGCCACCCTGCGCTACACCGTCGTCAACACCGGCAACACCGTCGTCCGGCCGACCGCCCGGCCCCGGGTCACGGGCCTGTTCGGCCGCACGCTCAAGACGTTCCGCGCCGCCCGGCTGCCGGTCCTGCTGCCCGGCCAGAGCACGGTCATGACCGTCGCGTGGAGCGACCCGCCCCCGCTGGACTTCGCCGACACGTCCGTACGAGTGAACGCGAAGGGTGTGCCCGGCGCGTCCGCGGAATCCGGCTCGGTCCTGCTGGCGTGGGCCACGCTGGCCGCGCTGCTGGCGGCTCTCGCGCTGCTCGCCCTGGCACTCTCGCGGGTGCGCAGGCGGCGGCGCGTCCTGCGGGCGGACATCCCGTGAGCGGCCGTCCGGCCGCGGCCGCGACCGCGCTCACGGCCGCGTTCCTGAGCATTCTGGTGCTGGCCGCCCCGCCCACCGAGGCCGACGCCTCACGATCCGGCGCCCGGCATTCCGCCGCCCGGCGCTCCGACGCGCCGCGGCCCACCGTCAGCGCCGGCACCACACGACTGGTACCGGGCCGTCCGGTGACGGTGACCGGCACCGGTTGGCCCTCCGGGGCGACCGCGCAGGCGGAGGTGTGCGGCGCGCACGCGCTGCGCGGCAGCGCCGACTGCGACACACTGCGCGCGGCGGTGGCCCTCGTGGCCGCCGACGGCACCTTCCGGGTGACGCTCGTCGCGGGCACCCCGCCCTCGGACTGCCCGTGCGTGATCCGGGTGACGAGCCGGCCCCGTCCGGGCAGCGCGACCCTCGACGTCGACCTGACCGGACACCGCGAGGCCGAGCTGCCCTCGCTCGCACCCGCCCCGCGCGTCGACGTGCTCCGCGCCGAGCTCTCCGGCTCCCCCGGTCTCGCCGAGCTCTTCGGAGCCTCCCCCCACCGCACCCTCGTCGTCACGGTCCGCAACCCCGGAACGACCGCCCTGGGCCGGGCCCCGCTCATCGTCGCCTGGGGCACCGGCGGCACGGCGGACATCCCGGTCGCGGCCCCGCTGACCACCGCCCTGCCCGCCGGCGCCACCCGCACCTACCGCGTCCGGGTCACCCTGCCGGCCGCCGCCTTCGGCAGGTACTCGGTGGGTGGCCGATACGGTCCCGCCAGGTTCTCCTCGGCGACCGACGTCTACCCCTGGGGACTCGTCGCGATCACCGGCCTGTCGGCCCTGCTGCTGGTCTTCGCACTCGGCGTCGCGGTCCGCCGCGGGCGCCCGGCCCGTCCGGCCCCCGACCCCCTCGTGCCGCCGCGCGCGGAGGAGCCCGCCCTGTCACTCGCCGGACTCCGTACGTTCCTGGCGCGGGCGGAGAACGACGACGGCACCCGCGCGGTCTCCCTGCACACCCTCCTGCGGCAGGCGGCGGGCCGACCGGAGCTGATCGACCGTCAAGGCCTGGACGAGCTCGTACGACTGCTTGCTCCCCCCTTGCCCACGCGCCCCCGGGACGACACCGGGGCGAGCACCGCCTCGCCCCGACCCACCCGTTCGCAAGAGGTGAGGTGAGGACATGCCGTCGATCCGTGCGCCATGGGCGCACGACGTGTTCCAAGGGGCCGCGACCGGCGTGCTCCCCGGTGGTCTGGTGCTCGGCGCCCCGCTGCTGGGCGCCGTCGTGGGAATGCCGGGCGCGGCGGTGCGCTACGTGCTGCTCACCGCCGCGCTGTCGTGCGTCCTCGGGACGGTGGTCACCCGCGCGCTGTTCAGGCGGCGTCCCGTCACCCCGCGCACCGCCGCGCGATGCGCGCTGACCGCCTGTCTGCTCGGCGCGGGCGCGGGGCTGTGGCCTTCGGTCCCGGTGTTCTGCGGGGCCGTGCTCGGGGGCGCGCTGCTCGGTTCGCCGGGACTGCGCCTGTTCCGCGCCACGCCCGCCTGGTGTGCGGGCGCGCTCACGGGACTCGCCGCGGCCGGTGCCCTCAGCGGCGCGCTGGCCGAACGCCCCGGTACGGCGCTGGCCCTCTGCGGAATCGCGGGAGCGGCCCTGCTGACGCCGTCGGCGACATTCCACCGGGCCGACGCGTTCGGCCGAACCGACCCGTTCCGCCGGTCCGACGCGAACCGCCGGGACATGAGCGGCTCTTGGAGCGACACGTCCCCCGAGCCGGACACCGGCCCCGTGTCCGGCTCAGACTCCAACCCGGGCACGGCCCCCCGAACCGGTACGGACCCCGAGCCGGACACGGGCCCCGGGACCGGCACTGTCCCGAGGCCGCACGCGGACGAAGGCGGGCGTGGGCGTCGGCCGGGGGCGGGAACCTCGCGGAGCGCCCGCGTGGACGCGGCCGTTCTCGGAGCGGGTGCCGCCGCCGCGTTCTTCGCCGCGCAGGACCTGCTGGTCTTCCGGCGGCTCCTGCTCGGCGGCGACCCCGCCGCCCTCACCGCCGTCGCGGCGGCCGCGGCGGTCGTACCGGTGCTGGCCGTCGCGCCGCTCCTCCGCGCCGGGCGGCCAGGGCCCCCGGGGTGCTCTGGGCACACCGGCCGCTCGGATCCCGGAGCTCGACAGGCCCGCCGCCCGCTGCCGTTGCTGCTGCTCGCGGTCGCCGCGGCAACCACGGCACTGGCGGCCTCGGCCGACACCCCGCAGCTCGTGATCTCCCTGGCACTGGCCCTGGGCTGCTCGGCCGTGGGCCTGACGGCCCTGGGCTTCGCCGGGCTCCGTGTCAGCGCCCTGCCCGCGCTGCTCGGAGGTCTCGCGGGGATCGGGGCGCTCGCGCTGGCCGGGCGTCTGCTGAGCGCCGGGGACGCGCTCGTCCTGGCGTCGGTGGTCCCGTTGTCCCGTGCGGCACTGCTCCTGCGTGCGGCGCGACCGGGGAGCGGCACCCGGACCGTTCCCGGGGCCGGGGACGAGAACGAGGCCGGGAACGAAGTCCTCGCCGCCCTGGATGTAACGGGCCTGACTGTCCGTCACCGGAACCGGCCACGGGTGACCCGGCTGCGGCTGACCGTGGCTCCCGGTGAACTCGTCGTCCTGCACGACCAGTTGCCCGGCCGTCGCGCGGGCGCAGCCCTGCGCGCACTGGGCGGAGTGCGGGGCCCCTCCCACGGCCGCTACCGGATCCTCGGTCACGATCTGACGCGTGCCGACGCCCCGACGCGCTGGCGGCTCGGGGTGTGCGCGCTGCTCGACCCGCAGGACGGTACGAGTCGCCATCTGCTGCCCCAACTCGCCTCCGCCATCAGTGTGTCCGCCGCTCTGCGGACCGCTGTCGCCGCCCTGGACCCGGCTCGGGCGGACGAGGTGTGCCGTGCCGTCCGTACGGCGTTCCCCGTCCTGGACGCTCGGGGCGAGGACCCGCCGGCCGCGCTCGAACCCGCCGAACGCTGCGTGCTCGGTCTGGCCCTGGCCCTCGTCGCCCGCCCGCGACTGCTGCTGCTCGACCTCACGGGTTCCGGGGTGCCGCACCTCGTGTCCGACCCCGACATCGCCGACCTGCTGCGTCGCGTCACTTCCCAGGGCACCGCCGTACTGGTCGCCGCGGCCCGGCCGGAACCCGCCCTCGGAGGCCGGGCGGTCGGTCTGCCCACCGGCCGCCGCGCACCGCGCACCCGACCCCTGCCGCGCGTGAGAAAGGCGTCGACATGAGGTGGCCCTCCAGTCCGGCCCGGCTCCACAGGACCGCGGCGACGGTGGCGGCGACGACCGTGGCCTGTGTGCTGGCCCTGGCCTCGACCGGCGTGGCCTCGGCGGCCGACTCGCCCGGTGCGACGGCCAGGCTGTCGGCCGCCACCGATCTCGCCGAGGGACAGCGGATCACCGTGACCGGGGCGGGATTCCGCGGCGGACTCACCTCGGTGGCGGTCGGGTTGTGCAAGAAGGGATACACCGGCAACACCGACTGCGACCTGGCGGGCGGCGCGAAGCTGGTGAACATCGGCGGCTCGGGCCGGCTGCCCACGATCACGCTCACCGTGCACGCCCGGTTCGCGGGCATCGACTGCCACACCGCGCAGTGCGTGGTGGGCATCTCCCCGCTGCCGACCGGCACACCGGCGGCCCTGCGGCCGGCCAACACCGTCGACATCCCGGTCGGCTTCCGCGGCGGCACCACCCGGGGCGAGCCCTCGGGCGCCGGGCGGGCCGGCGTCCCGGTCACGGCCGTCGGCACCGCCGCGTCGCCGGACTCCCGCTGGAGCGGGCCCTCGACCGTCCTGTGGACCGCGTCGACCGCGCTCACCGCGCTGTGTGCGGGTGCGGCCGCGTACAGCGCCCGTCGCCGACGCCCCGAAAGCCCAACTCCCCTACCCGACACCGGAGGTACCTCGTGAACCGCGCCCGACTACGCCCCTCCACCGCGGCGGCGGTGCTCGCGACCGCCGTGCTGGCGGCCGCCTCCGCGGCCTCGCCCGCGGCGGCCGCGGCGACCCTCACCGTGAGCAGGACCACCGGACTCTCCGTCGGCGACACCGTCACCGTCTCGGCCAAGGGACTGAGCCCGAGTCAGGCGTTCGTTCCCCTCGGCCTGTGCAAACCGGACCCGGCCGGCCCCACCGACTGCGACACGGCGACCGCTCTCGTGGGCAAGACCGACAGCGCCGGCGTCTGGCACGTGTCGGCCGGCAACGCCACCTCCGGCACGCTGAAGATCCTCGCCGAGGCGGGCGGGGCGGACTGCACCGCCAAGGCGGGTGCCTGCGTGGTCGCCGTCTTCATCTCCGCCAGCAAGGAACTCGTCCAGGCCCCGCTGACGGTGAGCGCCGCGGGTTCGGCCTCGCCCAGCGCGTCCACCGGTCCCTCGGCGTCGGCTTCGGCCGGTTCGCCGGGCGGAACGTCCTCCGGTTCCTCGTCGGGCGGTTCCGGTTCGGAGCCGGGGAGCCTTCCGCAGACCGGTTCCGTGGACGGCGTAGCCGTGGGGCTGCTGGTCGGCGGCACACTCCTGATGGGCGGCGCCTCGTCCCTGCTTCTCGTACGACGTCGGCGGGGCGGTCGGGCCTGAGCCGGCCCCGCACGCCGGTCCGGAGACGGCAGGAGAAGGCGGGGGTGGGGTGGGGGTGGGGGGGCGCCGCCGGGCCGGGCGGAGCCAACCGGCCTGGTACGCGGGCGGGTCCGACTCACGGGCCCGGGCCCGGTGTCCGGCCCGGTACGCGGCCGGTACCGTCACCCTGCCGCGTACCCGGCGAGGAGCAGGCAGGCGTCGTCGAGCGTGACCACGTCCGCGTACTTGGAGTCCAGGTCGAAGAGGTTCGCCTGGTGCGGTCCGGGATCCCGGTCCGCCACCGCCTCCCGCACCACCAACGGCCGGAATCCGTACTGCAGGGCGTCCAGCGCGCTCGCGCGCACACAGCCGCTGGTCGAGAAGCCGCCGAGCACGACGGTGTCCACGCCCGCGGAGCGCAGCAGAAGGTGCAGGCCGGTGCCGAAGAACGCGCTCGGGTAGTGCTTGAACACGACGTCGTCACCGTCGCCCGGCGGGCACACCGAGGTGAAGCCGGCGTGCGGGCCGCCTGCCCGGAAGGCGTCGAGGCCGGGCACCTTGCGGAAGAAGTGCGGTGCGTCGTGGGCGGGTTCGCCCGCGTAGCGCACGGCCGTGAAGACGACGGGCAGCCGGGCGTCGCGGGCCGTCACCGCGAGGCGTCGCATCGCGGCGAGGGCTTCGGCCGCCGTGTCCAGGAAGAGGTCCGCCGCGGGATCCGCGTAGGCCCGTACGGGGTCCACCAGGAGGAGCGCCGGCCGCTCGCCCCAGCCGACGCGGCGCCCGAACCCGGCCGCGAGGTAGTCGTCGGTGAGGCGGTCGTCCGTGCGGGGATCGGAGGTCATGTCGGATCACGCCTTCCGTCGTGAGCCGGCCGATCGGTCCGTCGTCCGGCACCCGGATGCCGGACGGAGGTCCAGTCATGACCACAGTCTAAATTCGGGAAACACTGTTTCGCCAGAGGAATCATCGCGACAGAATGCCCGCACGGGGATCTCCCGGGGCGAGAGGGAGGGCGGACGCCATGGGCGCTCATCCGCACGGCTGGTGGATCCTGCTCCATCTGGTGCTGTTCGTCTTCTGGCTGGGCGGGGACCTGGGGGTGTACGTCTCCAGCCGGTACGTCCTCGCGGCGGACCTGCCGTTCGCGGCCCGGCGGACCGCGCTGCGGATCATGGGGGTACTGGATCTCGGCCCCAAGATCTGCCTGGTGCTGTTCCTGCCGAGCGGCATCACCCTGATGGC
Organism: Streptomyces sp. NPDC002580; assembly: GCF_042889485.1. NCBI lineage: Bacteria > Bacillati > Actinomycetota > Actinomycetes > Kitasatosporales > Streptomycetaceae > Streptomyces > Streptomyces sp. NPDC002580. The sequence continues at coordinate 194,956 of NZ_JBIAQZ010000002.1, forward strand.
ACTGGACCCGCACGGGGCCCCGGACCTGCTCAACGGCTGGACGGCGGGGGCCGCTTGGGCGGGAGCCGGCTGCTGGCTCTGGCTCACGGTGACGGATCACCACCGGCCCGGCCACCGGACCTGGGTCCGGCGGGCGGACTGGACCGTGCGGATCGCGCTCACGGCCGCGCTGCTGGCCACGGCCGCCTACACCCTCGTGGCGGCGCAGCCGTTCGGTGTGGACACCCGTCCGCGCTGGCTGGGGGCCAAGGTGGCGCTGTACGCGCTGGCCATCGCGTGCGGCCTCGGCATCCGGGTCAGGCTGCGGCCGTTCGGTCCCGCGTTCGCCGCGCTGGCCGCGGACGGCTCGACGCCCGCGACGGAACGCGCCCTGCGCTCCGCAGTGAACGGCTGCGTGCCGTACGTGGTGGGCATCTGGTCCTGCGTGCTCGCGGCCGCGGCGCTGGGCGTGCTCAAGCCGGGGGCCCACCTGTGACCGGACGGGCGGCGAGCGGCACCCGGCGGCCCCGTCCGGGGCTTCGGCGGCCCGTACCTCGGACGACCCCGGCGGCGCGGCCTCCGTCACCGAAGGGAGGCCGCCGGGGACGACCGCGAGGGCGGCGTCCGCTCCTCAGTTCACGCCGGGACGGTGGCCGAACTCCGCCGAGAGCCGCTCCACGGCCGCCAGCAGCAGCGGCGCGCACTCGGCCATGCGCGGCTTGAACCGTGTCTGGGGCCCGGCGACGCTCACCACGGCGATCACATGGCCGTCGTGTCCGAGGACCGGCGCCGCCACCGACGCGGAGCCCGCCTCGCGCTCGCCGACCGAGGTGGCGTAGCCACGGCGCCGGACCGCGGCCAGTTCCTTGAGCAGCTTGTCGGGGTCGGTGATGGTGCGCTCGGTGAGCCGGTCCAGGGCGTGCCGCTCCAGGTAGCCCTCGGCCTCCCCGTCGGGCAGGAAGGCGAGCATGGCCTTGGAGGAACTGCCCGCGTGCAACGGCAGCGGGATGCCGAGCGCGACCTCCATCCGCAGCTCCCGGTCGGGGACGACCTGGTCGACGTAGAGGCGGGTGTCGCCCCGGCGGATCGACAGGGTGGCGGTCTCCCCGCACTCGCCCGCCAGGCGGCGCAGTTCGGGTGCGGCGAGTATGCGCAGGTCCGTGCGGGCCAGATAGGCGCGGCCCAGCGAGATGGCCGCGGGGCCGAGCGCGTACCGCCGGGTGACGGGGTCGGCGATGATCAGGTCGCGGTTGCGCAGGGCGGTCAGGATGCGGTGCACGGCGGCCTTGGTGATGCCCAGTTGCTGAGCGATCTCGGTGATGCCCAGGTCGGGCCTGCCGCTGCGGCCGAAGAGCAGGAGCACGTCCATGGCGCGCTCGACTGCGGCGATCGACCTGCTGGTGTTCTCCTCGGTCACAGCGTCCTCGGTGCGTTTCGGGTGCGTCGAACAGCCCCTCGGCGGCTCCTGGGGCCACCGCCCAGCATAGGCGGCGATTTCCCTCTGGGAAACACCGTTCGATCCGGGCAGGCGCGGGATTGACACCCGCTCAGCAGCGTCGTTACGCTCATCGTTACAGCGTTCCACTGTGCGAAACATCTGGATCACCGACCGACGACGAGAACGGGGGTGGCGATGACAACCGCCGTGGACGGAAGCGCCTTTCGCCAGGTGCTGGCCCGCTGGCCGAGCGGAGTCGGGATCGTCACCACGGCCGGCGAGAGCGGCCGCCACGGTATGACGGCGAGTTCCTTCAGCAGTGTCAGCCTCGATCCACCGCTGGTCCTGGTCTGTGTCGAGCGGCGACTGCGGTCCCATGAACTCCTGGCCCGGAACGGCGTGTTCGCCGTCAACGTGCTGGGCCGTGACCACATCGGCCTCGGCCGCCGGTTCGCCGGGATGGAGCCCGGTGTCGACGACCGTTTCGCCGAGGGGGACTGGCTCGCGGGCGTCACCGGGAGTCCGGTCCTCGCCGACGCGGCGGCCTGGGTCGACTGCCGGGTACGCAACGGCTACCCGGGCGGCGACCACACCATCTTCGTCGGCGAGGTGGTGGACGCGGACGTTCCCCGCATCACCTCGCCCCTGCTGTTCCACTCCCGCGCCTGGGGCCAGCTGGCCGACCCGCTGCCCCTGAGCGTCGGGATCACGGACAGCGGCCTGGCCCGCACCCTGCACGAGCGGGGCACGACCCCCCGGCGCGGCGCCCGGCTGGTGGCGGCGGTCCGCGCGGCGGGTATCCGCGTCGTCGTCCCGCACGGGACGCTGCCCGCCTCGTGCCGTGCGCCCGGCCCCGGCGCACTCGGCGCCGGCGCGCTCTCCGGGGCACTCGCCCCTCCCCCGTCACCGTCCCCCGGCTCCGCCCACGGCACGACCGGGCGGCCCGCCGTGCACGTCCGCACCGCCGCGGAGGCCGCCGACGCGGCGCGGGCGGGCTACCCGTGCGTGGAGGTGACGGTGACCGCGGACGGCACGGACCGGACGGCCGACGCCGTCGTCCGCGCGGTCGCGGGATCGGCGACCACCGTCGTCGCACGCCTGCGCGACGCCCTCGCCCCCGGCCGCGCGCGGGCCGTCCTGCGCGCGGTCGGCGCGTTGAAGGCGGCCGGCTGCGCGGAGGTCGCGCTCGTCGAGGCCCGCCCCGCTCCCGGCACCACGGACCCGCCGGACCCGTCGGACGGGTCACCGTTGCACCTGCGCGCCCTGCTCCAGGACGTGGTGCCCCAGGCCGACGGCATGCCGGTCCGGCTCGCCCTGCGCGATCATCACGGGCTGGGTCTGGTGAACGCGCTGACCGCGATGAAGAGCGGTGTCCGTCACTTCGACACGGGCCTCGGCGGCTGCGCGGACCTGCTGCCCACCGAGCGCCTCGTCCTGCTGTGTTCCCGCATGGGCGTGAGAACCCCGGTCGGCCCCGAGGTGCCGCGCTCCTGGGTGACCGAGCTGGAACGGATGCGTCACGGCCGCCCGCTGCCCGCGCGACCCGTTCCCCATCAGTGAATCCCCCGCCGCACCGGCCACATCCGAGGAGCCGCCGCCGATGACCGCGCCCCGCCTGACCGGAGAACTTCTCGTCGACGCCATGACCCCGGCCGAACGCGCCCGCGCGGAGCGGGTCGAGGCGGTCCTGCCGACACTGCGCGCCCATGCCGCCGAGGCCGACGCGAAGGCCGAGTTCCCGGCCGGTCACGTCGGCCTCCTGAGGGACGCCGGACTGCTGGGACTCGTCGTCCCACCGGAGTACGGCGGTCTCGGCGGCACGCTGCGCGACCTGGCCGCGGCCACCTTCGCCCTGGGCACCGCGTGCCCGTCCACAGCGCTGGCCTACTTCTTCCACAACACCAGTGCTTCCCGGGGGCTGCTGCCGCTGGAGGCCGTCCGCGCCGGGCTGTTCCGCGACGACGAGGAGGCCGAGGTCACCGCGTTCGCCGAGCGGGTGCTGACCACCATGGCCGACGGGGCGTGGCTCGGGAACTTCGCGAGCGAGTCGGTCAAGAGCAGCTCCGCGAACATCGCGATCTCCACGACGGCCGAGAAGGCCCCGGGCGGCTGGCTGCTGACCGGTGAGAAGTCGTTCGGCTGCGCCACCGGTGTCGCGGACACCTATCTCGTCACCGCTCGCCTGGAGGGCACCGAGGGAGCGGACGGTCTGGCCCTCTTCCTGGTGCCGCGCACCGCCGCCGGGGTCACCTCCCGCGAGCGATGGAACGGCCTCGGCATGCGGGGAAGCGCGAACCACGGAATCCACCTGGACGGCACGTTCGTCCCGAGCGAGCTGGCCCTGACCGTCCCGGGCGCCTTCACACGGATGCTGCGGATGAGCCGGGGCAGCTTCGTCGGCAATCAACTGGCCATCGCCGCCGTCTACACGGGCGCCGCGCAAGCGGTGTACGACCACACCCTGGAACGGCTCACCCGCAAGACCTTCGCCGACTCGGGCCGGCCCATCGCCTCCAGCCCCATGCACCAGGTCCTGATCGGCGACATGACCCAGCGCCTCGAGACCGCGTACCTGTGGCTCCGGCGCCAACTGGAACTGGAGACGTCCGAGCCGCCGCTGCGCGACAAGCCGGCGGTCTTCGCGCAGTGGCGGCTGGGCAAGGGCTCGGTGACCGAGGCCTGCTTCGACGTCGCCGTCGGAGCCCTCAAGGCCTGCGGCACGTCCGGGGCCACCATGGACGGGACGATCGGCCGCACGGTCCGCGACCTGGCGATGGGCCTCGTGATGACGTTCCCGGCGGAGCGGGGGCGCCTGGAGGTGGCGCGGATGGCCACCGACTCGGTGGAGAGCGCCCTCTTCGCCAATGTGCGGGCCGAGCAGTGAACTCAGCCTGGTCAGCAAGGGAGTTGGCGGAGACCGCGGACCTGGTGGACGGCCGCTGGGCAGCCTGCCGCGACGTCCTCGGCCCGGTCCTGGAGAACCCCGTCACCGGAGCGGCGGTGCGCCCGGCCCTCGGCAGCTCGGCCGAGCGCGTCGAGCACGCGCTGGCGGCGGCCGACGCGCTGCACTCCTGCGGCGCGTGGGCCGGACTCGGCGCCAAGGACCGGGCCGACGCCCTCGACGCGGCCGCCGCCGCCGTCGAGGAACGGGCCGCCTCCGTCGTCCGGGCGGAGTCGTTCGCCACGGGCGTTCCACTGGCCCAGACGACCGGCCTGGGCGTCATCCTCGGCGGCGCGTTCCGGCTCGCCGCCGCCCGGCTGCGCGCGGGGGTGCTCGACTCCGGTGCCCTGCGGCCGGACGGACGGCTCGTCGAGGTGCGGCGGGGGCCGCTCGGGCCCGCGCTGTGCGTGGTGCCCTACAACGCGCCCGCGCCGATGGCCGCGCACAAGGCGGCGAGCGCTCTGGCGGCGGGCTGCCCGGTCCTGGTGAAGGCGCCCGAGGCCGCTCCGTACGGGACACAGCTGCTCGTCCGTGCCGCCGCCGAGGGGCTGGCCTCGGCAGGGGCTCCCCCGGCCGTGCTCCAGCTCCTGCACGGCGACGGGCGGACCGGGGCCCGGCTGGTGGCCGACGAACGCGTCCGCGCGGTGTCGTTCACCGGGGGAACGGCCACCGGCCGAGCGGTGGCCGCCGTCTGCGGCCGGGGCCTGAAACCCGTACAGCTCGAACTCGGCGGGAACAACCCGCTGGTCGTGATGGACGACGCGGACCCCGCGACGGCCGCCCGGATCGCGGCCGAGCTGCTGACGACCCTCAACGGCCAGTGGTGCCGTGCGCTGGGCCGGCTGATCGTTCCGTCCCGGATGCTGCCGAAGCTGCTCGCGGACACGGGCGCCCTGCTGGCGGCCTTGGAGGCGGGCGATCCGCTGGAGGCCGCCACGGGGTTCGGTCCGCTGGCCCACTCGGCTCACCGCCGACGCGTCACGGCGGCCGTCGGCGGGCTCGTCGCGGCGGGCGGAACCGCCCACTCGTTCACCGGAGTCCCGGACGCGGGCGGCTTCTTCGCGCCCGTCCTGTTGACCGGAGTCCCGGCGGAGGCGGCGCGCGAGGAGATCTTCGGTCCGGTGGCCACCGTCCACCCCTACGACGGCGAGGACGAGGCGGTGGCGCTGGCCAACGGTACCGGGTACGGGCTGGAGGGCTATGTGGTCGGCACCGACGAGGAAGCCGCCCTCGCGGTGGCCCGCCGCGTCAGGGCGGGCGAGGTGAAGGTCAACGGCTCCTCCTTGATGAGCCTGCACATGGATACGCCGAGGCCCGCCTGGGGACTGTCCGGCCTGGTCGACGAGGGCACGGACGAGACGCTGCTGCATTTCACCGGCAGCCGGGTCACCGGGGTGGAGAACGGCTTCGCGCCGCACACCGGCGGCAGCGCGGCCGGACCTCGGCCGGGGACCGCCCCGGGCGATGCCCGGTGAAGGACACCCCGAAAGGCTCCTCCCGGGTCCTGGTGGCCGGAGCGGGTCCGGTGGGGCTGACCGCCGCGCTCGTCCTGGCCCGGCGCGGCGTTCCCGTCACGGTGCTGGAGGCCGGTCCGGGCCTCTCCACCGAGTCGAGGGCGTCGACGTTCCATCCGCCGACCCTGGAGATGCTCGAGGACCTGGCGGTGCTCGACCCGGTGCGCGAACGCGGCCTGACGGTACGGACCTTCCAGTACCGGGACCGGCGCACGGGTCCCGTCGCGGAACTCGACCTGGGCGTGCTGCGCGAGGACACCAGACACCCGTACCGGATCCAGCTGGAACAGGGGAAGCTGACCCCCCTGCTCGCGGACGCGCTGGCCCGACTGCCCGGGAGCGAACTGCGCTTCGGCTGCCGGGTGAGCGCGGTGCGCCAGGACGAGCGGACGGTGACCGCCGTCCTGGACGACGGACGGACGGCCGGCGGCTCCCACCTGATCGCCGCCGACGGCGCGCACTCCGCGGTGCGCGGCTCGCTGGGCATCGGATTCACGGGCATGACCTATCCGGAGCGCTTCCTCGTCGCCTCGGTGGAGGAGGACCTGGCCGCCGAGTTCCCCGGGCTGGCACCCGTCGCGTACGTCATGGACCCCGACGAGTGGCTGGTGCTGCTGCGCACGCCCGACCACTGGCGGGTGCTGCTGCCGACCCCCGGCGACACCACCGACGCGGCCGAACTGGCCCGGCTGCCGGAGCGGTTGCGCGCCCTGCGCGAGACAGCGGGCGATCCGGACGGCCCGCCGTGGCGGATCACACAGGCCGCCGTCTACCGGGTGCACCAGCGCGTGGCCGACACGTTCGGGCACGGCCGGGTACTGCTCTGCGGTGACGCCGCCCATGTGAACAACCCGCTCGGGGGCATGGGCATGAACAGCGGCATCCACGACGCGGTGCTGATGGGCGGCGCCCTCCGCTCCGTCGTCGACGGGCGCCCCGGCGCGAGGGCGGACCTCGCCCGGGTCACGGCGGCCCGACGGGACTGCGCGCTCACCTACGTCGGGGCGCAGACGCACCGGAACTGGGAGCGGCTGAGGGTCCGCGATCCGGCCCTGCGCGCCGCCCTGGCCGAGGAACTGCGGGCCACGGCGGCCGATCCGGAGCGCGCGCGGCAGGCGCTGCTGCGCAGTTCGATGATCGCCTCCCTGCGGGCGCCCGCGTGAGGCGGGCCGCGCGCGGGCGACACCGTCGGCCACCACCGCTACCGCACCACCACCGACGACCGCGCGGTCGCGTGGCGCGCACCGGGCGAGGAGGGCCATGCCCGTCGACGACGTGATCGGCGTCCACAACCCCGCGCGGTCGGCCGAGGTCGTCGGCCGCACGGCGACCGCGACGCCGTACGAGGTGGACCGGTCCGTGGCCGCCGCCGGGCGGGCCGCCGCCGAGTGGGCGCGGCAGCCGGTGTCCGGCCGCGCGGCCGTCCTGCGGGAGGCGGCGGCCACCGTCGAGGCCGCCTCGGCGGAGCAAGCACCCTTGCTGGCAAGGGAGTCGGGCAAGCCGCTCGCCGACTGCCGCGGCGAGATCTCCTTCTCGGCGGCGGTGCTCCGCTGGTACGCGGACGCGGCCCCCGGTCTGCTCGCGGACCGTTTGATCGACGACGCCCAGGGCAGGTTGACGATCCGTCAGCGGCCGTACGGTACGGTCGCGGCGCTCACTCCCTGGAACGCGCCGGTGGTGCTGACCGTGCTGAAACTCGCCCCCGCGCTCGTCGCGGGGAACGCGCTGCTGGTGAAGCCCTCCCCGCTCGCGCCGCTGGCGATCGGCGCGCTGCTCGGCCGGCTGGCGGCGCACTTCCCGGCCGGGCTGCTGCACGCCCTGAACGGGCACGCCCCGACCGCCACGCGGCTCGTCGGGCACCCGGGCGTCTACAAGGTGGCCTTCACCGGCGGTGCGGCGGCCGCCCGCGCGGTCGGGGCCGCCGCCGCGGCCGCGCTCACGCCGACGGTGATGGAGCTCGGCGGGAACGACGCGGCCGTCGTCCTGGACGACGCCGCGCTGGACGACGCGGCGATGGATCGGCTGGTGCTGGCGGCGATGGCCACGGCCGGGCAGGTGTGCATGGCCGTCAAGCGGATCTACGTGCCGCGCGCACGGCACGACCGGTTCGTGGCCGACTTCACCGCGGCGGCCGCGCGGGTGGTGCGGCTCGGCGATCCGCTGCACCCGGGGGTGAGCGTGGGACCGGTGATCTCGGCGGAGTCCGCCGGCCGGCTGCGCGCCCTGACCGACGACGCCCTCCGGCGCGGCGGCCGGGCGGTCCCGCTCGGCCTGATGTGTCCCGAGACGGATCCGTCGGCCGGCCACTTCGTCCGGCCGACGGCACTGCTGGGCCTGGACGACGGGGCGCCGCTCGTGCGCGAGGAGCAGTTCGGACCGCTGGTCCCGGTCCTCGCCTACGACGAGGTCGACGAGGTGGTCGCGCGGGCGAACGCCGGGGACCTCGGGCTCGCCGCCTCGGTGTGGAGCGCGGACGAGGAGCGGGCCTTCGCCGTGGCGCGCCGTCTCGACGCGGGCTTCTGCTTCGTCAACACCCACAACCGCACGGGGATGTCCCTGCGCGCCCCGTTCGGCGGGGTCAAGCGCAGCGGGCACGGACGGGAGTACGGCGCGGAGGGCCTGTTCGCCTACGTACAGCCCTGTGTGACCCACGCGCCGGCCGCGTTCCGGGAGGGAGGCGAGGGCATGGCGCCCGGGGCCTACCCGGGGACCGCCCCGCCGTTCTCGCCGCCGGGGCCGTGACCCCGGCGGCGGAGCCCTCCGGGCGGTCGCCCCGTCATGCCTGTCGGCGAGCGCACGGACGCTCGCCGACAGGGTCGTTCACGAGTCGGTGGCCCGACCGGAACGGTCAGTGGCGCCCGGCCCCCCTGCCGAGGCGGGCCAGCACCGCTTTCGCCATGGCCTCCTGGCCCTTGGCGTTGGGGTGGGCCGGAGCGGCGGGCGCGGCCGGACGCAGGGGCTCGATCCAGCGGTCGGCGGGGGCCTTGCACATGTCGTGGCCCACGGTCGGCTTGTAGGTGTCCACGTACTCCGCGCGGTTCAGCAGCGCCACCGTGCGGAGCATCAGGTTGAGCTTCTTGCCGGTGTCCCGCAGATAGGGGAAGTCCTTCGCGGCGAACGGAACGGTCGGGTAGCAGCCGCTCCCGTCGTCGGGCAGGAGATCGGGGTAGCCGACGACGACCACGCGCGCGTGGGGCGCCCTGCTGTGCACCGCGCGCAGCACCCGGGCGACCTTGGGAGCCGTTTCGATGATGTTCAGGGTGAGCTGGTCGAAGCCGGAGGCTCCGTAGTACTGCTGACAGGGGTTGCCGGTGAGGTCCTTCGAACTGAGCCCCGCGCAGGTGGCGATGATGGGGCCGAACCCCATGTCGTTGCCGCCGATCTGCACGGTCACCAGGTCGGTGTCGCGCTTCACCGCGTCCAGTTGGGGTCCGTTGGTCCCCTGCGCCTTCCACATCTCGTCGGTCTTCGCGGCGCTGCAGCTGACGTCCGTGAACGAGGCGACCTCCCGTGCGGCCGCGACGAGGGAGGGGTAATTGTGGTCGGACCGGGCGCAGTTCGCGTCGATCTGCTGAGGGATCAGCGGCCCGGAGGTGTACGAGTCGCCGAGCGCGACGTAGTCGACACCGGCCGGTGTGTGCCCTTGCCCCGCCGCGGCGGGTGTCGCCGCGGCGACACCGGCGACGAGCGCGCAACTGCTCAGCGCGGCCCCCAGCGCCGTGGCGCCGCGCCTTCTCGGGACGGCGTCGTCCGGACGCGTGTGACGGTTCATCGTGCCCCTCCCCTGAAGCCATGACGGCCTGCGGGGCGGGCACCGGTTCGCCACGACGGCAGCGAGGATCGCACGGCCGCGGCAGACCGGGCGGCTCCTGCCCGGCAGACCCAACATCGCTTGTATACCGGCCGGTAGGCCGCTGGACCAGACTCTGATCGCCCTCGACTTGGACAACCTTTGACGACTACCGCCCCGACGCGTCCGTGACGCTGTCGACGACGGCGCGGTCCGCGAGCCGTGGGCGCAGCCAGCGGGCGAGCTCCAGATGCTCCGGATGTCTTTGGTAGGCGGCCAGTTCGTCGGGTCCTTCGTGGCTGGTGATCATGCTGAGGTGGTAGGAGACAGGCGTGCCGAGGACGTCGAGCCCCACGGCCATGGAACGGATCTCGCCCACCAGCGGGGCGAGTTGTTCGAGTCTGCGCCGGGCCTCGGGCGCGTCGGCCGGATCGGTGAACCTCATCAGCACGACATGGGTCAGCACGGTGGTCCCCTCGCTCGCGGATCGCTCGACTCCCCTCTGTCGCGGGGCTGTCGGCGAGTGTATGTTCAGGAAACAGTGTTCCACCAGGGGAACCAAGGGAGGATGCGATGCCCCCTGTCTCCGTGCGCGTGGCGGCGGCCCAGTTCGCCGTGGGAAGCGACAGGGACCAGAACCTCGCGGCCGTGCTGCGGGCCGTCGCCTCGGCGGCCGGACGAGGGGCCGGCCTGGTCGTGCTGCCGGAGTTCTGCAACCACCTGTCCTGGTACGAGGACAGGCGGCACGCCCTGCGCGAGGCCTGCGTCCCCGGCGACGCGTTCCTCACCGCGGTGGCGTCGGCCGCCGCCCGGCACCGGCTGTACGTCAAGCTGCACGTCACCCTCGCCACACCGGCCGTCCGCCCGGTACCGGGCCGCGGCGACGGCATGCGGATCGCCGCGACGAGCCTGCTCCTCGCTCCCGACGGCACGCTCGCCGGCCGGGCCGACAAACAGACCCTGATGGGCAGCGAGAACGACCACCTGGACCCCGCCGAGACGGTGGGCCCGGTCGTGGCGACCCGCCTGGGACCGGTGGGGCTCTACTCGTGCATGGAAGGCGTCATCAGCGAGGTGTGCCGCTCCCTGTCCCTGCGGGGCGCGCAGTTGCTGCTCAACAGCCTCAACTCCTTCGCCCTGGACGAGGCTTCGCTGCACGTCCCGGTCCGCGCCGCGGAGAACAAGGTGTGGGTGATCGCCGCGAACAAGGTCGGCCCCCTCATCCCCGAGACGCACCTCGCCGCCGTCGCCGCCGGTCTCGGTGTCCCGCCCGAGGCCCTGCACGGCGCGGGCGAGAGCCAGATCGTCGCCCCGGACGGCACCGTGGTCGCCAGGGCGTCCCGCACCGGCGAGGCCCTCGCGGTGGCCGACATCACCCCCGGCAGCGCCCTGGACAAGCAACGGCCCGATGGCACCCATGTGTTCACCGCCCGCCGTCCGGACCTGTACGGGCCCATCACCCGGTCCCCGCGCCCCGTACCCGCGTTCGGCGGGCGGCGCGCCGAGAGCGTGAGCGCGGCGGCGCTCCGGCCCTCGGGCACCGGACGTACGGCCGTGGAGCACGCGGCCCGCCTGGCCGGCGAGGCGGCCGCGCGCGGCGCCCGCCTGCTGGTCCTGCCCGAGCTGTTCTTCTTCGCCGACGGCCGGGTCCCTGCGCACCAGGAGGGCGGCCCGGCCCAGGAGCTGGGCGCCGCCGCGCTGCGGGCCCTGGCCGGGGCCCTGCGCGGCACCGACGCGCTGGTGGCCTGCACCGTGCCGGAGGGGCCCGCGCACCTGGGCGTACTGCTCGGCGCCGACGGGCCGGTCCTGCGGGTGCCGCAGCTGCACCCGAGCGCCCGGCACGCCGACTGGGCGACCCTGCGGCCGGGGCCGCCCGGTGTCCATGACGCCCCGTGGGGCCGGATCGCCCTGGTCACCGGGGACGACAGTGTCCATCCGGAGACCTTCCGGCTCGCCGCGCTCGCCGGGGCCGACACCGTGGCGGTCTGCTTCACCGGCCTGGAGCCCTGGGAGAGCGCCCTGGGACTTCCCGAGCGCTCCGCCGAGAACCGGCTCAACGTGGTCGCCGCCGGCCACGGCCAGGGCGCGGTGCACGCGCTGCCCGCCGGCTTCGGCCTCTGGCAGAACCGCGAGGGCCACTTCACCGGACGCATCAGTCACCCCCGTACCACCACCGCGACCGGGCCCCTCACCTCGGCCGAGATCCACCCCGCGCAGGCCCTGCGCCGACTGGTCTCCCGCTCCACCGACCTGGTCGACGGACGGCCCTGGCGGTTGTCCGGAGCCCTGACGGCCCCGCACGGCACGGCGGACGCACCCGCCACGCACCCGGCCTGACCCGCTCGACCCGCTCGACCACCTCACTTACCCAGCCCCGCCGGACTCGCCCCACCCGCCGACGCCGGCACCGCGACCCCCGAGGAGCAGCACCGTGGCCGAGACCCTCAAGGCCGTCCAGGACATGGCCGACGAAGCGCCCGTGACCGACGTCAGCGAGACCTTCGAGCAGTGGCGTCAGCTCCTCTCGGAACTGAAGGCCAAGATCGACGCCCGGTTCGAACTGCGCCGCGACCCCTCGACCCTGGCCCTGGAGTCCTACGGCGCGCCGCCCGAGAGCCCGGGGGGTTCCCTCGCCGCCTACAGCGGGCCCGAGGTCGACTGGATGGTGCACTCCTGGCTGGGCAACCCGACCCGCGGCTTCGCCAACCTGCACCTGACCGTGTGGCTCGGGCCCCACATCCGCGTGCCGCATCTCGGCATCGCCCTGCTGTGCTGGCCGGGTGGCTGGTTCTACCTCGACTCGGTGCCCCGCGCGAACCTGCTCGCGGACGGCGCGTACTACGACCGCTACTACGCCCCGCTGGACGCGCAATGGCTCTCCGACCGTGAACGGCACCCGGAACTGGACTGGTTCACCAGCCGCGCGGGATTCATCAGGGCGAGCCTGTCGCCCACCGCGTACTGCTACTCGATGCCCCGCGACCAGGAACACGTCGACCTGGTCCGCTCGTTGACCCACGCGCACGTGGACCGCTGGCTCGGCTGGGTGGACGCGGCTCAGGCCGTGCCCGCGGGCGAACGGGACGCGCTGGCGGCGGCCGACCTGGCCACCCGGCGCAACATCGCCGAACGCGACCCGGCCAACGCGATGGGCGTGCGCTACTTCGGCGAGGAGACCACCGACCGCCTGGTCCGGGCCCTGTGGGGCGGGGACCGGGAACTGCCGAGGCCCGTATGACCGCCGTCCGCGCCCTGTGGTGGGCGTGCCGGGTGCCGGGGCTCAAGGAGCCCTTCGACACCGCCCATCTGCGGGTGTTCTATCCGGCCCGGCCGACCGGCTCCGACGCCGAGCGGCTCTCCGGCGAGATCCCGGCCGACCCCGCGGGCGCGCCCCACCCCGTCGCGCTGTTCCTCCCGGGCATCAACGTCGGTCAGGACGCGTACCGTTGGCTGGCCGTCGAGCTCGCCTCGGCCGGCGTCGTCACCGTCACCGCCGATCTCGTGGGCGAGTTGTTCGCCGGAGCGCACGGACTCACCCCGGCGGTCGACCTGGAGGCCGCGACGCCGGCCGGCTACGGCTCACGGCCGACCAGCCCGCTCATCGGGGCGATGCTGGGCGCCGTACGGGAACTCGGTACCAGGCCGCCGCTGGCCGGGCTGCTGGATCCGGACCGGATCGTCCTCGGCGGGCACTCGGCCGGCGGCACGGTGGCCCTCCAGTCCGCCGGTCTGACCCCCGGTGTACGAGGGGTGTTCGCCTACGGGGCCCACACCGTCGTCGCCGATCTCCTCGGCTGGCCCGCCGGAACCGTCCTGCCCGCGGGCGGGGGCGCCCCCGTGCTGCTGCTGTCCGGGGAGCACGACGGGGTGATCGCGGCGAGCGCCGACCGCTACACGCGGCCGGACGGCGCGGCATCCGCCGATCCGGTGTCCCGCACCTTCCACGAGGCCGTCCCCGAAGCGGCGGGCGGCAACGTCTGGGCGACGCTCGCGGACGCGAACCACTTCACCGCCTGCCACCCCGAAGACCCCACCGGCGCCCGCGGGTTCCTGGAGCGCCCCGGCCCCGGGGACGGCGGCGCCGCCAGAGCCCTGCTGGCCAGGCTGATCACCTCGTTCTGCGTCGCGCGCCTGCGCGACGACCCGGCCGCGCGGACCCGGCTCGACGGACTGCTGCGCCCGCCCCACCCCGGACTGGCCGCGGTCCACCGCCGCTGACCCCCACGCACCGGCCCGGCACGGCCCCGCGGGCACAGACCCGCCAAGGAAGCGAGAACGACGCCGAGGAGCGCCACGGATGCTCAAGAACTTCTGGTACGCGGTCGAGTTCGCCGACCGCGTGGGACGCAAGCCGCTGAAAGTGACCTGTCTGGGACAGAGCCTCGTGCTGTACCGCACCGGGGACGGCCGTGCGGTGGCCCTCTCGGACCTGTGCGCGCACCGCGGCGCCGCCCTGTCCGGCGGCACCCTCGCCGGGGACCGCGTCGTCTGCCCGTACCACGGCTGGCGCTTCGAGCCCGACGGCGCGTGCAGCCGGATCCCCGCCAACCTGCCCGGTCGCGCCATCCCGAGGAAGGCCCGGGTGGACGCGTATCCGGTACGGGAACGCTACGGATTCGTCTGGGTGTTCCTCGGCGATCTGCCCGAGGAACAGCGGCCGCCCATGCCCGAGTGGCCGGAGTTCGAGGAGCTGTCGGAGGACGGCGGCCGCTTCCGCGCGGTCACCGGCGAGTACCTGTGGAACTCCAACTACGAGCGGGTGCTGGAGAACGGCTGCGACATCGCGCACACGCCGTTCGTGCACGCGGGCTCCTTCGGCAACCCGGACCGTCCGGAGGTCGAGGAGTACACGCTCGAACAGCCCGACGAGTGGTCGGCGTTCGCCACCGTCTCCATGCACCCGCCGGCCGCCAGGGGCCTGTGGTCGAAGCTCTACCAGGACCGGCGTTCACAGGGCAGGGACCGCCCCCCGGTGGTGAGCACCGCGGGCTGGATGCTGCCGAACCTGGTCAAGCTGCATGTCCGGCTGCCGTTCGGCAACATGATCATCTACGACACGAACATCCCGGTCGACGAGACCACCACCCTGGTCAAGTGGGTGGCCCTGCGCGACTTCTTCACGGGCTCCTGGGCCGACGCGAACACCCGCAAACGCGTGTACCGCATCTTCGGCCAGGACGCGCCGGTGGTGGACGCCACCCGGCCCGAACTGCTGCCCGCCGACCTCGGCGCCGAACTCCATCTGCGTTCCGACCTGATCTCGGTCGCCTACCGGCGCAGAAGACAGGAACTCGCCGCCAAGGGCTGGATGGTGGACGAGGGCGACCGCATCACCGGTGACGTGCCCGCGCGCACGTCGACGGTGATCGCCTCCCCCGGGCGGCGCGAGGTCCCCGAGTTCGCCCGCGCCTGGGAGCAGAAGGCGCACGGCCTCCACCCCACGGTCGAGGGCGCCCGGTCGGCGCCCGGCCCCGAGAAGGACGACGGCCCCGAACCGCGCCCGTCCGGAGAGTGAACCCCAGATGCCGGATCAGACACCCCCGACTTCCCCGATTTTCCCTACCGTTCCTCCGACCGCCCCGACTTCTCCGGTCCCCTCGACCCCCTCAACCACCCCAGAAGTAGCGGCCGTTCCCCCGACCGCCCTGTCCGCTCCCCCGTCGGCCGGAACGGGACCGACCCCTCCGGCCGCCCTGTCCGCCCGCGTCCTCGACCGCCTCACGAGCGCCACGGGGGTGGTCGAACTCCCCACCCCCTGGGCCCTGTTGACGGGTGAGGCGTTCCCCGGACCGGTCGGCTCCGTACGGTATTTCACCGGAACCGGTCCCGTGGCGTCCGTCGTGCACATCTCCCTGGTCGTCCCGGCCGTCGGCCTCGACAGTCACATGGTGTTCGCGTTCGGCACCGCGGACAGCGCGCTGCCGCACTTCACGCTCGACGCCGTGCACACCGGGGACGACTACGCCTTCCACCTGGACCTGGTCCAACGGGCCGACCTCGCCTCGCACCCCGTCTACACCGACAGCGTCTACGGCCCGCTGACGGACGCCCACGACAGCGCGGCACGGATCGACGGGCTGTCCCCCGCCGCGGTCGGCCCGCGCCAGCGCGCCCTCATGTCCCCGTGGATGCTGGTGCACCGCGCCGACGACGCGGCCCTGCGGGCGGTGACCCCGCTCGCCGAGACCTACCTGGAGCAGTGGCTGTCACTCGCCGGCGCGTTCCCGCCCGAGGCCGCCGAGGAAGTCGAGGACACCGATCTCGCCGACCGGGACCACCGGCTGCGGACAGCTCTGTTCAGCCGCGAGGTCGACCCGGTCTGGGCGCGGGTGGACCGGCTCCTCGGTCCGGCCACCACCGACGCGCTGCGCGGTCTTCTGATCACCGGGCACCCGGGAGACACCCCGCGGGAGGCATCATGAGCGCCCCCGCCCCGAGCGCCTGGCAGCGGCGCATCGCCGGTGAATGGCACGGCAGGCCCTCGCTGTTCGACGCGACGGGCACCTGGTGCGGCTTCGAGGACATCCGCCGCTCCTCCGAGTTCGACGACGGCCGCACGGTCTACCGGATGGACGGCGGCCTGGAGGGCGGCGGACCGCTCGCCGGCCGGTTCCGGCTGGCCGCGCCCTTCGCGTTCGCGGTGACCGACGCCGACGACAACCGCGTCTACCACGGCCCCGACTTCCACGGCACGGGCCAACCCTACGGCTCCTTCGTGGACGCCCACTACTACGGGCCCGGCTGGCAGGTCGACCTCAACACCTGGAACCACGTGCTGCCGGACGGCGAGACCCAGGTCTACTCGTCCGTGCTGTACCAGGGCTGGACGGTGGTGGGCTGCTTCAACGGCCTGTACCGCCGCACGACCGGCGCCACGGCCGACGATCCGGCCACCCGGTCCGTGGTCGACGCGCACCTCGCGGCGGAGACCCTGGCGGGCCCCGTGCCGTGGATCCTGCCCACGAAGGACCCCGGCGCCTTCCGGGGAACGTGCGAGGTCTGGGGCGCGGACCAGAAGCCGCTGGGCACCGTCGAGGTGGAGGACCGGCTCACCCCGCTGGACCTGCTGCGTACCGAGCACCGGGTCCGCTGGACGGGCGGCGGGGTCGACCGCGCGTTCACCGTCGTCCGCCGGCGCGACGGCACCCGCGAGTTCTGGGAGGGCCCCCGGGCCTGGGGCAACGCCCAGGCGTTCGGCCGGGCCAACTACCCGGTCTGGCACTTCACCGACGGGGACGTGCACAAGGTCAGGGGCCGGGAGTTCGCGCTCGACGCCACGCCCGGGATGACCGCGGGCGGACGACTCGCCGTCACCTGGGAACTCTTCGACGGCAATGTGCTGGCCGCCGTGATCCACGGGGTCCTGGACTGGGAGGCGACGTGAGGACACCGGCACCCGTCGTGGTGGTCACGGGAAGCACCCGGGGCCTCGGCCACGGCCTGGCCCGCGCGTTCCTGGACCGCGGCTGCCGCGTCGTGGTGAACGGACGTGCGACGCGCGGGGTGAGGGAGGCCGTCGGCTCCCTGGACGCCCCGGCGGACCGACTGTTCGGGCGGGCGGCGGACGTCGCCGACCGGGATCAGGTGCGGGCGCTGTGGGACGCGGCCCACGACACCTTCGGACACGTCGACGTCTGGATCAACAACGCCGGGGTGACCACCGCGCGGCGGGCCCTGTGGGACCTGCCGGACGGCGCGCTGGAGGCCGTGGTCGGCGCGAACCTGCTGGGCACGGCCCACGGCTCGACGGTGGCCCTGAACGGGTTCCTCGCCCGGGGAAGGGGCCGCCTGTGGAACATGGAGGGCCTCGGCTCCGACGGCCGCGTCCTGCCGGGCCTCGGCGCGTACGGCACCACGAAACGCGCGGTCACCCAGCTGACCCGCGCCCTGGCCGCGGACCTCGACGAGCGGGCCGCGACCGAGCCGCACGACGTACGGGCGCTGTGCCTGTCGCCGGGCATGGTCGTGACCGACCTGCTCGTGCACGACTACGACGCCGCGCAGTACGCGGCGGCCCGGAAGGTGCTGGACATCCTCGCGGACCGGGTGGGGACCGTGGCCCCCTGGCTGGCCGACCGCGTGCTGGCGGACCGTACCCGCAACGGCGGACGGGTCGCCTGGCTGACCCGCCGCAAGGCCGCGGCGCGGTTCGCGGCCTCGGCCTTCCGCACCCGGGGCGTGCTGCCGGCGACCCTGCCCGGCCGGGGCGCCGGCCCGGAAGCCGTCACGGAGCGGACCTCGGGCGCGCGGCACGGCGAGGAGACACCCCGATGAGCGCGGCCGTGGACTACCCCGTGTCGCTCGCCCTGCAGGACTTCGTGCCGGTCCTCCTGACGGGAGCCGGGGCGATCCTGCTGGTCCGGCCGATCGCCCGGACCGCGCCCCGGGCGGCTCCCACCGCCCTCGCCGGAGCCGCTCTGCTCCTGGCGGGAGGCCTGTCCAAGGCGGTCTGGAAGCTCGTCGTCGCCCTGGACGGTCCGGACGTCCAGCCCATGGACAAGGCGCTGTTCCCTCTCCTCGCGCTCGGGTTCCTGGTACTGGCCCACGCCCTTCTGTCGCTGCCGTCCCCCGTCCCCTCCCCACGCGGGACCACGCGCCGCGCTCCGCCGTCGTGGGGGTTCGCGGCGGCCTGGACGCTGTTCGCGGCGCTGTCGGTGGTGCTGCGATCGACCCTGCCCGTCATGGTGCTGACCGTCGCGGCGGTCACCGTGTGCGGTGTACGCCTGATCCTGCTCGCCCGCGCGGCCAAAGACACGGGGGCGGCCTCCGCCGCGGGCCTGTGGCTCCTGGGCATGTACGTCCTCGGTCCGCTCGCCGGACGTCCGGACCAGAGCGTCGCCCTGCAGTGGGTGGAGCAGTCCTGCAACACCCTCACCCAGGCGGCGCTGCTGGTCACCGCCGTGCGGCTCGCCCGCTCGCTGCCCGGCCCCGCACCGCGGCTGGCCCGCCTCCCCGGAACGGTGACCCCATGACGGACGTCCTCGGCTGGCGCCACAAGTTCGGCGTCATCGCCCCCAGTACGAACACGATCGTCGAGCCGGACTTCCACCGGATGGCCGTGCCCGGAGTCACCTCGCACTTCTCCCGGATCCACATCCGGGACCAGGACATGTCCGGCGACGCGGGCATGGAGCGCCTGCTGGAGCAGATCCGCGCCGAACTCGGCGCCGCCTGCGAACGCGTGCTCACCTGCGAGCCCGACTACATGGTGATGGGGATGTCCGCCGAGACGTTCTGGGGCGGTGTCCAGGGCAATCGTGACTTCGTCCGCCAGATCCACGACGCCACCGGGCTGCGCGTCGCGACCGGCGCGGAGGCCTGCGACCGGGCCCTGAGGCTGTTCGACGCGCGACGCGTCGCCGTACTGACCCCCTACCAGCCGGTGGGTGACGCCAACGTCCGGCGGTTCTTCACCGAGCTCGGCTTCGACGTCGTCGGCGTGAGGGGCCTGCGCTGTCCGACGGCCGTGTCCATCGCCCATGTCGAGGAACGCGAGCTGCGCGAGGCGCTCACCGGTCTCGCCCGGCTGGACGGTGTCGACGCGCTCGTGCAGTGCGGGACCAACCTGTCCATGGTCACCCTGGCCGACGAGGCCGAGCGCTGGCTCGGGCTGCCGGTGATCGCCATCAACGCGGCCACCTGGTGGATGGCACTGCGCGACAACGGCGTCGCCGACCGGGTGACGGGCGCGGGGTCGCTGCTGCGGGACCACTAGCGCGAGCTGACGGTTCATCACTTCAGAGGGATATGGCGCTTTATCAGGTCGTTCGCGGCCGTCCGGCGTACACGGCCGTCCGCCGGACACCGGTGATTTCGCCGATGCCAGCCGGCCCGCCCGGTCCCACAATGGCACGGTGAAGGCAGGCGCCACACCTGCCCCACGCGCCTCCCGACGTACCGTCACCCCACCCGCCAACCACCCCGTCACCGAACCGCGACGAAGAGCCGCGACGACGACAGTGACGGGACACGGCACCGCGCGAACAGTCCCAGCAGTCACCGGAAGTACCGGCAAGCACTGCCAAGCACCGCCGCCAGGCTCCGGATCCCCCACATCCCCCGCACCTCCACCAAGGACGTGACGAGCTGTGAATCGGCAGACCTCCCCCACACCCCCCGCCCCGCAAGCGCCCGCCCGGGCCGGGCGTTCCCGCCTGATGCGCGCGCTGACGACGCTGACGCTGTCGCTCGGCCTCGCGACAGGTCTGATGTTCGGCTCCTCCGGAACGGCGACGGCCGACGAGATCGGCCAGGCCCCCACCAGTTCCAACATCACCGGCAGCGGCAGCTTCACTGTCACCAGCGCCGCCGTCACCGGCCAGAGCGGCTTCGGCGGGGGCCAGGTCTACTACCCCTCCACGGCCGGCACCTACCCGGTCGTCGCCGTCTCCCCCGGTTTCACCGCCTCCTGGTCCAGCATCAGCTGGCTCGGCCCCCGACTGGCGTCCTGGGGATTCGTGGTCGTCGGCATCGACACCAACTCCGTCTACGACCAGCCCGCCAGCCGGGGAACCCAGTTGCTGGCCGCGCTGAACTGGGCGGTGAACTCCGCGCCGACCGCGGTCCGCTCGCGGGCCGACGGCACCCGGCGCGGGGTGATGGGTCACTCGATGGGTGGCGGCGGGAGCCTGGAGGCGCTGGCGGCGGACACCACCGGCCTGGTCAAGGCCGCTGTGCCGCTGGCCCCCTGGGACAGTGACAAGACCTGGAACAACGTCAGCGAGCCGGTGGCCATCGTCGGCGGCCAGTCGGACACCGTCGCAGCGCCGAGCAGCCACGCGATCCCCTTCTACAACACGCTCGCCGGGCAGAAGGAGTACGTCGAGATGTCCAGGGCCTCGCACGGCGCGCCCGCGGCGTCCAACACCACCACCTCCCGGGTGATGGTGTCCTGGTTCAAGCGTTACCTGAACAACGACACCCGCTTCACCCCGTTCACCTGCGGATATTCCGGCAGCGCCATCTCCTCCTTCCTGACCAACGCCTGCTGAGCAGCCTGCGGGCGTCACACGGTGCCCCCGCCCTCCGGGCGGGGGCACCCGTCTGCCGCGGAACCGCGCGTACCGCTGCGGCACGACTCCGCCGGCCCGACCGCCACCCGGGGCGGCCCGGCGGCTCAGCGCGCGGCCGGCGCGGGCGCGGGAGTCCCGTTCACGTCGAGGCGCCGGTCGCGCCGGGCGGCCAGCAGGCCGGCCAGCATGAGCGCTTCACCGAGGTTGCCCAGGGGCGGCACCCTGAACGCGAGCGCGGAGGCGACGAAGACGGCGAGGGCGCCCAGGGCGACCCACGGCACCCCATGACGTCTCCATGTCACCAGACCGATCACCAGCAGCGCCAGGATCGCGAGGACCGCGGCGACGGGAGCCCCCGCGTCGCCGGCGTCGGTGTAGCGCAGGGTGTCCGCCCAGGTGCGGGGCTCCAGTTCGAGGCCGGGCAGGGTGGTGAGAACCCCGAGCACCGAGAGCGCTCCGGCGACCCCCCAGGCCCACCGCGCCGTACGCCGGTCCGGTCCGAGCAGCAGCGCCCCGCACACGACGGCCAGTGGGGTCAGGACGGCGTGCACCAGGAACCGGCCCGTGTTGAGGGCCTCCAGAACCGCGCCCTCCCCCACGGCCGCCCCTGTGGCCACGACCAGCGAGTCGTACGCCAGGGCGACGCCGAGGACGGCGATCCAGCGCCCCGGGCCGCCTCGCCTCCGTGACGCGGCCCAGGCGAGCAGCAGTTGGACAACTCCGGTCGCCACCAGCGCGGTCGAGACCATCGCACGCTCCCTTCCCTCACGCCTCAGGGTTTCCCCATGGGTCACACGCCCTTGCTCGGACATCACCGCCGAAGCGGCCTCGCCGTCCGCGATCCGGGAAGGGACCTCTCACCGGCCGGGACCGCGGTCCCGGTCCTGTGCGGCCGACGGGGTGACGGCCGTGGGAGCGCCGTCCCCGAACCGCAGGGTGAAGTCCTCCAGGGCCAGGCTGAGAAGAGGCGGCCGGCGGCTCAACTCCCGCAACGGGCCGCTCTCGTGGGCGGTCCAGCTCGCCCGTGCCGTGCGCACGGTGGACCGCGAGCGGACACGGCTCGTCTTCAGCGCGCCGTCGAGGGTCTGGGCGACGCGGTAGCTGAGCGGCCAGCGCCCCGGTATCCGGCGGCCGGGCGCGAAGGCGGCGGTGGTCAGGACGTCCTTCTCCGTCGCCGCGCCCGCCCGCACCCCGTCGGTCCGGTCGATGTCGAAGTCCGCCATCTCCTTGGGGATGCCCCACAGTTCGCGGCCCCCCGTCATCGACGCGGCGCTGTCCACCCAGATGTCGGTGATGCAGACACGCGGGCGGTGGCCGTCCCGTACGAGGACGGCCCTGAGCAGTTCGCTGTAGTGCAGGACGCTGTCGTTCTCGTAGACGACCCAGGCGGCGCCGGCCACACCGCGTCCGGCGACGGTGACCGGCCGGGTGCCGTCCGCCACCCGGGGCAGTTCGCGGGCCGGCACCAGCCACAGCGACAGGTACATCTGGCCGGCCAGGTGCCAGGGTTCCTCGGGGTAGGGCGTCACAGGGGGTCCTTTCCGGTGGGGGGTGCGAGCCGCAGCGCCGCCGGTGCGTGCGCGGGCACGGCGGGGTTCCTCGGGGGGACCGGCCGCACCCCGCGGTAGGGCAGGCCGGGTTCGGGCCGGACGTCGTCCTCCCCGTGGTTGGGCCACAGGGCGACGGCCCGCTCGGCCAGGGCGGTGATGGTGAGGGAGGGGTTCACACCGAGGTTCGCCGAGATCGTGGAACCGTCGACGACGTGCAGACCCGGGTACCCGTGCAGCCGGTGGTAGGGGTCGACGACCCCGGTCTCCGGGTCCTCGCCGACGGTGCACCCGCCGATGAGGTGCCCGGTGGTGGGGACGTCGAACAGATCGCCCCAGGTGCCGCAGGCCTGTCCGCCGACGCGTTCGGCCGCCCGGCGGGCCGCGCGGTGCCCCGCCGGGATCCAGGTCGGGCTGGGAGCGCCCTCCCCGGGCCGGCTGGTCAGCCGCCGCCGGCCGGTGAGGGTGCGGCGGAGGTACGTCGTCACCGAGTTGTCGAGGGACTGCATGACCAGCAGGACGACGGTCTGCTCGGACCAGCGGCGCGGGTTGTGCAGACCGGGCAGCCGGCGCAGGTTGCGTGCCATCGCGGCCAGTCCCGCGAGCAGCCGGGGGCGGCCGGGGACGGGGTCGACGAGCATCGCGCCGAGCAGGGCGAGCAGATTGCTTCCCCGGCCGTAGCGGACGGCTTCGACATGGGTGTCCGCGTCCAGGTGCACGGAGGAGGTGATGGCGACTCCCCGGCTGTAGTCCGCGTTCCGGTCCCGGGACCGGACACCGAGGATGGCCTCGGAGTTGGTGCGGGTCAGCTGTCCGAGCCGGGGCGACACCCGCGGCAGGGAGCCGCTCTCCCTCAGCCGGTGCAGCAGCCGTTGGGTGCCGAGGGCCCCCGCCGCGAAGACGACGTGCCGGGCGGTCAGTGTCCGTTCTCCTCGGCGCGGCCCGCCACCGGTGCGGACCGAGGTGACGGCCCAGCCGTCTCCGTCCGGGGTGACGTCGGTGACGGTCCGCAGCGCCAGCACGTGGGCACCGGCGCGTTCGGCCAGGCCCAGGTAGTTCTTCGGCAAGGTGTTCTTCGCGTTGTGCCGGCAGCCCGTCATGCAGGCGCCGCAGTGCAGACAGGCGTTGCGGTCGGGTCCTGCCCCGCCGAAGTACGGGTCCGCCACGCGGGCGCCGGGTTCGGTGCCGGGTGGCCCGAAGTGCACGCCGACCGGCACGGTCCTGAAGGTGTCGGCGCAGCCGAGATCTCCTGCGGTGTCCCGCAGGAGCCGGTCGGCGTCGGTGAGCAGGGGGTTGGGGGTGACGCCGAGCATGCGGCGGGCCTGCGCGTAGTAGGGCGCGAGTTCGCTCCGCCAGTCGGTGATCGCCGCCCAGGGCGAGCCCTCGTAGAAGGTGGCGGGCGGCTCGTAGAGCGTGTTGGCGTATCCGAGGGAGCCTCCTCCGACGCCCGCGCCCGTGAGGACCAGCACGTCGCCGAGCAGGGTCATGCGCAGGATGCCCGTGCAGCCGAGGCGCGGGGCGAAGAGGTAGTCGCGCACGCGCCAGGACGTACGCGGGAGGTCGGTGTCGGCGAAGCGGCGGCCGGCCTCCAGGACACCGACGCGGTACCCCTTCTCCGTGAGGCGCAGAGCGGTGACGCTGCCGCCGAATCCGGAGCCGATGACGAGTACGTCGTAGTCGGGCGCGTCCATCAGGACTCCTTCGGCACGAAGTCGGCGAGGAGGGGACCGACCAGACGCGTGATGTTCGCCCGGCGGATCTCCGGGTGTTCGCCGACCAGTCGCACCGGTCCTTCGAGGCCCGGCGTGTGTGCCACCAGCGCGAGGTGCGGCAGGAGCACGAGCAGCAGCGAGAGCAGGGCGTCGACGTCGGCACCCTTGCGCAGGTCGCCGGTCCCGACCGCCCGCTCGACCAGCGGGCGCAGCCCGGCCAGGTAGATGTCCTGCACCGGCACGCGTACGGCGTTGCGGACGGCGGGGTCGAGTTCCATGTTGGTGGCGGCGGTGACCCCGCGCTCCAGCGGATGGCACGCGAAGTAGTCGAGCCAGGCTTCCAGGGCGTCCGTGAGGTACCGGGGGAACTCCGTGGAGCCGTCGTACCCGTCGAGCCAGGGCCGCATGGCGGCGTAGACGCGCAGGGAGGTCTGCTCGGCCACGTAGGCGAACAGGTCGAGCTTGCCCTCGAAGTACTGGAACAGCGATCCCTTGGCCACGCCGGCCTCGCGGGCGATGACGTTGAGGCTTCCGGTGGAGTAGCCGTGGGTGCCGAACTCGTCCATCGCGGCGACCAGGACCCGTTCGCGGCGCACCGGTGACAGTCGGGTCCAGGTGGATGTGGGCATGAGCGCTCCTGCGGATGACCGGGCGGTCATGTGACCGCCCGGTCATGGTCGGTGCGGGGGACGCACCCTGTCAACGAGGCGGACGAGCGGGGTTGTTCACTTCTGAACGCCTGAACTCCCACTCACGTCAGGGGCATTGACAGAGTCCCGCATCCGGCAGCAGCCTGTGACCACCCGGTCATGTGACCGGGTGGTCACAGGAAGGGGCGGACATGGAGAGGGTGTGTGTGATCGGGGCGGGCTCGTCCGGGATCGCCGCCTGCCAGGTGCTCGCGGCGCGCGGCATCCCGTACGACTGCTACGAGACCGGATCCGACGTCGGCGGCAACTGGCGTTACCTGAACGACAACGGGATGTCGTCCGCCTACCGCTCGCTGCACATCAACACCTCGCGCCAGATCATGGAGTACGCGAGCTTTCCCATGCCGCAGGACTGTCCGGTCTACCCCAGCCACTTCCACATCGCCCGGTACTTCGACCGCTTCGTGGACCATTTCGGGCTGCGGCCGTCGATCTCCTTCCGTACCGAAGTGGTGCGGGTGGAACCGGTTCCCGGCGGGCTGTGGAGCGTCACGACCCGGCGGCGCGACTCGGGCGATGAGACGGAGCGCACCTACGGGGCCGTCCTGGTCGCCAACGGCCATCACTGGAAGGCCCGTCCGCCGCACCCGCCGCTGCCGGGGGCCGAGGAGTTCACCGGCGCGCAGACGCACTCGCACGACTACCGGACTCCGGAGCCCTTCGCCGACCGGCGCGTCCTCGTCCTCGGCATCGGCAACTCGGCGTGCGACATCGCCGTGGAGACCTCGCGGGTGTCCCGGCGCACGGTGCTCTCCATGCGGCGCGGCGCGCACATCCTGCCCAAGTACCTGTTCGGCGTCCCCACCGACCATCTCACCGGCTCCTGGCTGGCGAGGGCACCGCTGCCCCTCCAGGCTCTGGGCCTGCGGCTCCTGCTGCGGCTCAGCCGGGGCCGGCTCGAGGACTACGGACTGCCCACGCCCCGGCACGGGGTCCTGAGCGCCCATCCCACCATCTCCGACGACCTGCTGTCCCGCCTCGGCCACGGCGACATCGCCGTGAAGCCCGCTCCCGTACGGCTGGCGGGGGACCGGGTGACGTTCGAGGACGGGAGCACGGAGGAGTTCGACGCGATCGTCCACTGCACGGGCTACGACATCGCGTTCCCCTTCCTCAAGGACGAGGTGATCGACCCGGCAGGCAACGACATCGACCTCTACCACCGGGTCGTCCCGCCCGACCGTCCCGGCCTCTATTTCATCGGGCTCGTCCAGCCCCTCGGCGCGATCATGCCGCTCGCGGAGGCGCAGGCACACTGGGTGGCGGATCTGCTGGAGGGCCGGTGCGCGCTGCCCGGACCGGAGCGGATGCGCCAGGAGACGGCGTCGTATCGCGCGCGGCTCACCCGCCGCTACGTCGCGTCGACCCGGCACACCGTCCAGGTCGACGCGCAGGCCTATCTCCGGGAACTGCGCAAGGAACGGCGCAGGGGCGCCGCCCGGCTCCGACGGCGGGCCGCCGGCCGCTGAGGCCCCGCAGTCCGGCACGAACCGGGCACGAACCGGGCCGGCGGGTCAGTACACCTGCTGGACACTCACCCCGTCGTCGACGGCGTCACCCCACTGCCGTACGTAGGAGGCCGCGAGCGCGTCACCCAGGCTCGCCCTGAGGAAGAGCGCCGACCACCGGGCGGAGGTGCGGATGGTGTCGACCTGGGCCAGGGTCTGGGACGAGGGGTCGGGCAGGGCCCCGGGCGGGTTCTGCAGGTCGGTGACGCCGTAGTGATTGGCTCCCGCGACCGTGACGAGGGCCTTGGGCGCGGCGGTGAGGACGTCGTAGGTGGCCCGGGCGGCGGCCGGCGG
This sequence comes from Streptomyces sp. NPDC002580, assembly GCF_042889485.1. NCBI lineage: Bacteria > Bacillati > Actinomycetota > Actinomycetes > Kitasatosporales > Streptomycetaceae > Streptomyces > Streptomyces sp. NPDC002580. The sequence goes on from NZ_JBIAQZ010000002.1 coordinate 221,401, forward strand.
GGCGACGCCGTCCGCGGCTCCCTGCACCAGGGCCAGGGCCACTCCCGTGTTGTCGACCGGCGGGACCGTTCCGCCGCCCGGGGGCGCGTTGTTGGTGCCGAAGAACGCGGCCGCCTTGAGCTGGGCGGGCCTGACCGTTTCCGTCGGCGGCCCGAAGCAGAACGGCGGGGCGCACTGCCCCCGCACGGTGGCGAGCCCCGCCGCACCGCCGAAGGAGTGGCCGAGCAGGACCAGGGTTCCGGCGTCGACGCGCCCCGCCAGGGGACTGCCGGTGCGGGCGTTCTCGGCGGCGGCCCAGGCGACGGCCGCGAGCCCCTGATCGGAGGAGGCCCACAGTCCGGGCACCCCGTACACGGCCCTCGTGTGGTTGGGCACGACCACGACGAAACCGAAGGCGGCCACCGTACGCGCGAACCCCTCGTACGCCGACTTGTCGACGTTCGCACCCTGCAACAGCAGGGCCACGGGAAGCCGTTGGGTGGTGGCCGAGGGGTAGTAGACGTCCGCCGGGTCCTGGCCGACGGCGGTGGAGTAGTCCGCCGTCGGATAGACGGTCGGGCTGTCCGCGGCGTCGGCGCGGGTCAGACCGCCGGACCCGGCGAGCAGCGCCGCGCAGGCGAGAAAGCCGATCAGGGCCCGTCGTGCGCCGGACGCGAGGCGGCGAGGGGAAGGCGCCATGAGTGCTCCGATCTCGTGTGTCCTACCGGTCGGCGTACGCGGTGGCGGCCCGCCCCGGTCCCCGCGGCCGAACCTCGAACCACCGAGCGACGTTTCCATAAAGGAAACTCTGTTTCACTCTACGTCAGTAAACTGAGAACCCCTCGCACCGTCAACAGCTCGGCACCGCCTCTTCGGCCGCGAACGCGAAACGGCCGCCGCCCCCGCAGGGGACGGCGGCCGTTCACGTGACGATCCGTCTACGACGCTTTCGGCGACGCCTGTTGCACGACCTCGAAGGACCACAGCGTGGATCCGCTCGCCGCCGGCTTGGGACGCTCGGCGCCCTGCGCGTCACCGCCCTGGTGGGCGGCCTTCATCGGGCCCTCCATCCACGCCTGGAAGGACTTCTCGTCGGCCCACCTGGTGTAGACGAGGTAGCTGTCGGTGCCTTCGACGGGGCGGAGGAGTTCGAACCACTCGAACCCGTCGGAGTTCTCCACGGCGTGGGCACGGGAGGCGAAGCGCTTCTCCAGCGTCTCGCGCTGCTCCGCCGGCACGGTCAGTACGTTGATCTTGACTACGCTCATCCCCCCATCCTGCCGCACGACGGCCGGCGGAAGGCCCAGGGGCCACCCGGTGTCCCGGCTCGGCCGCCCGCTCCGCCGAGGACCTCGCCACCGGCCCCACCCCCGCGCACGCACCGCACCCGTCCGGTCCCTGTCCGGTCCCCCATCCGGTTCCGCACCGGGACGGACGCGGCGCGTTCTGTCGCCCCCGGCCGGCCGGGACGGCACGAGCGGCCCCTGCGGCGCGAGCGCCCGTCCCGTTCCAGCGGTTCGCCGGTCAGGAACGCAGCCAGACCCGCAGTGGGCCGATGGGCTCGAAGCCGTGGCGGACGGCGGCCTCGAGGGCCTCGCCGTGTTCGTAGCCGACCACCGGCACGCCGGGGAACAACCGGTGCGCCGCCTCCAGCACGACCGGCCACGCCGTGTCGAGGCCGCCGTCCGGCGCGAACATGTTGGAGACGCCGACCACTTGGTCGCTGCGGCTCGCGATCGCCCCGACGACGACGCGGCCGTGCGCGGACCGTCCGGCGAGCACGAACGTGGAGGGGTCGTCGAGCAGTTCGGGCCGGAAGAGGTCCGCGTCGCCGTCTCCGTCGTCCCAGGCGAGCGCCCAGGCACGCAGTGCCTCCGGGCCGTCCACGACGTCCCAGGCGAGATCCGGGACGGTGGCGGGCGCGCCCGCCGGACGATGGATCCACCGCGCCTCGAACAGGACGTGGAAGCCCGCGCCCGTCAGATCGAGGTCGGCGAAGCTGTCCTTGACGGACGCTCCGGGCGTCGCGTCGATCCCGGCCGCCACGGCGACCGGGTCGGCACCCGGCACCAGCGTCACCGCGTCCGGGTAGTACGGCGGGGTGCGGGTCGGGGAGGCCCAGGTCTGCGGCCCGAACCGGCCCGCCGAGCCGTGCGATCGGCTCATCACCGCGCACCATCCGGCGTTGTTCGAGGCGGCTGCCCGGATCAGGGAATTCTCGGTCGTGGTCACGGGTGTGGATCATGGCCTGTCGCGGCCGGGCCTGTCGAGCGGTTTCCCACGGATCACGGGCCTGTGGACGGACGCCGACCGCACGCCCGTCCACAGGCCACTTTCCCCGGTCCCCTGTCCCCTTCTTGTCCCCGGCGGTCACCGGCGCGGCGCCACCGTGGTGTCGGGTCAGCCGGTGGTGAGGAGCTGCAGCGTGTCGATCACCCGGTTGGAGAAGCCCCACTCGTTGTCGTACCAGGCGACCACCTTGATGTGGCGGCCGTCGACACGGGTGAGCGCCGAGTCGAAGATCGACGACGCCGGGTTGCCCGTGATGTCGGACGACACGAGCGCGTCCTCCGAGTACTCGAGGACCCCGGCGAGCGGTCCCTCCGCCGCGGTGCGGTAGGCCGCCAGGACCTCGTCGCGCGTCACGTCGCGGGCCACCGTCGTGTTGAGCTCGACGATCGAGCCCACCGGAACCGGCACGCGGATCGAGTCGCCCGACAGCTTGCCGTCGAGGCCGGGCAGCACCAGACCGATCGCCTTGGCCGCGCCGGTCGTGGTCGGCACGATGTTGACGGCGGCGGCACGCGCGCGGCGGGCGTCGCGGTGCGGCCCGTCCTGAAGGTTCTGCTCCTGGGTGTACGCGTGCACCGTCGTCATGAACCCGTGCTCGATCCCGGCGAGTTCGTCGAGCACCGCGGCCAGGGGCGCGAGGGCGTTGGTCGTGCAGGACGCGTTCGAGACGATCGTGTGGACGGCGGGGTCGTAGGCGTCGTTGTTGACACCGAACGCCAGCGTCACGTCGGCGCCCTCCGCCGGCGCGCTGACGAGGACCTTCTTCGCACCCGCGTCGAGGTGGGCGCCGGCCGCCTTGGCCGAGGTGAACCGGCCGGTGGCCTCCAGCACGACCTCGACCCCGAGCTCGGCCCAGGGCAGCTGTCCCGGTTCGCGCTCGGCGAGTACCTTGATGCGCCGGCCGTCGACGACGAGGGTGTCCCCGTCGACGGTCACCGGGCGGCCGAGCCGGCCCGATGTCGAGTCGTAGGCGAGCAGCCGCGCGAGCGTGGCGGGCTCGGTCAGGTCGTTGACCGCGACGACCTCCAGGTCGGTGTCGCGTTCGAGCAGCGCACGCAGCACGTTGCGTCCGATGCGGCCGAATCCGTTGATGGCGATACGAGTCATGATTCGTGTCCCTGCGTCATGAATGGTGTCCCTGCGGTTCCCTCCCAGGTTCGCGCGCGGCCGCGGGCGGTGACAGCGGCGAGATCGCCATGGTCCGCAAGGATCGCGCCACCCCGTCGTACGCCGTGTGGCACGGGCCGCGGGTCACTCGCCCTGGGTGAAGGTCCGCCGGTATTCGCTCGGGCTGGTGCCGAGGATCTTGTGGAAGTGCAGGCGCAGATTGGCACCGGTGCCGAGGCCGACGCCCGCGGCGATCTGCTCGACGCTCCATTGCGAGCGCTCCAGCAGTTCCCGGGCCATGTCGATGCGGGCGCGCATCACCCATTGCATCGGCGTGTACCCGGTGTCCTCGGCGAAGCGGCGCGAGAAGGTGCGCGGCGACACCGCCGCGTGCTGGGCGAGCGCTTCGAGGGAAAGGGGCTCGCCGAGCCGGTGCAGGGCCCATTCGCGGGTGGCGGCGAATCGCTCGCCGAGCGGTTCGGGCACGCTGCGCGGCACGTACTGCGCCTGGCCGCCGCTGCGGTAGGGGGCCGCGACCAGCCGCCGGGCGGCGTGGTTCGACGCGGCGACACCGAGGTCCCCGCGCAGGATGTGGAGGCACAGGTCGATGCCCGAGGCTGCGCCGGCCGAGGTGAGCACGCTCCCCTCGTCGACGAAGAGGACGTTCTCGTCGACCCTGACGAGCGGATGTTTCGCCGCGAGCGCCCGCGTGTAGTGCCAGTGCGTGGTGGCGCGCCTGCCGTCGAGCAGTCCCGTGGCGGCGAGCGCGAAGGCGCCCGTGGAGATGGCGGCAAGGCGGGCACCACGGTCATGGGCGTCGATCAGCGCCTCGACGACGGCGCGCGGTGGGTCCTCGCGGTCCGGTGCCCGGTAGCCGGGGACGAAGACCATGTCGGCCCGGGCGAGCTGTTCGAGGCCGTGGGCGACGTGGTACGACAGGCCGTCGCCGCCGGTCACCAGACCTGGTTCCGCGCCGCACACCCGCACTTCGTACGGCATGCTCGCGCGGGTCGTGAACACCTGCGCGGCGATACCGACATCGAGCGGTTTCGCACCCTCGAGCACGAGCACGGCCACGCGGTGCAAGGGGGTTGCTGCCACGGTGACCAGGGTACGTGGGGGCCGCCGGTCATGGTCGTCGACGGCGCCGACGGCCCCCGTCACCGCGCCCGCCCGCGCCGACCGCCGCCTCACGGAAGCCACCCACCCGCGGAGGCCGCCGAGGCGCGGAGGTCACCGACGTGCTCGGGTCACCAACTCATAGGGGGACGCCGCCCCACGGAGGTCATCCCCTGCGACGCGCGAGCGGCGCCCCAGCCGAGGCGGCACCCGGGCCGCACTCCACCGAGGCACTCACGCGAACGGACCGGAAAACGCACAAACGCAGTCAACGCGCAGCAGTTGCCAACCCCCTTCACAGGAGCCACACACGCCGTGCGAGGATGCGGCTCCGGTAGCGAATACCGGCGTAGAGGGGAACACCATTGAAATCAAGGAAACTGAGCCGTAAGCGGCAACGCACGACCATAGTCACGGCGGCGGCCGCGTCGGTCGTCGCCGGCGCAGCTCTGCTGCCCAACTGGTCCGCTGGTGCGGCGAATGTCGCCGAACCCAAGGTGGACGCGTCGACGAAGGCCACCTTCCAGCGGCTGGCGGACGCGGTCTTCACCGACCGTACCGACGCCCTGGTGGACGACGCCGACGGCAAGCGGAAGACCTCCCGGTTCTCCGGCGACGTGCGGCTGTCCTCCACGCAGACGCGCACCGAGAAGGCCGCGCTCTCCCAGTTGGAGAGCCGCAAGGCCCGTCTGGCGTCGCTCGGCGAGAAGTACAGCGCGGCCAACACGACGGTGTCGCTGGACAGCACGAAGGTGAAGGGCCGTCACGCCACCGCCGTCGTCACCGAGACGACGACGCTGACGTACGACGAGGCCAAGGGCGACGAGCCGAAGACGACCGGTTTCGTGGCGCACCACGAGCTGAAGTTCAAGGCCGACCGCGAGGGCACCTGGCAGCTGACCGATGTCAGCGACACCGACGAGGGGGTGGCGGTCAACCAGGTCGCCGCCACGACGCTCGTCGCGACGCCGATGACCGGCAGCACCTCGCCGCCCTCGGCGACCCGTTCCGCGACCACGCCGAGGCCGGCCGCCAAGCCCAAGCAGCTGACGGGCGCGACGTACGACTACAAGGCGATGGCGGCGTACGCGGCCAAGTACTGGAAGACGTACAACACGGCCTACCCCGACTTCAACGGGGAGGGCGCCGGCGGCGACTGCACCAACTTCGTCAGCCAGGCCCTCAAGGCCGGTGGCTGGAAGCACGTTCCCGGCTACACGAACGACTTCCACAAGTGGTTCGGCAACGCCGACATCCAGTCGGACTCGTTCATCGGCGTCAACGAGTTCTCGTGGTTCGCCCTGGACTCGAAGCGGGTCACCAGCCTCGCGAACGTCTACCAGGCGGACGTCGGCGACGTCCTGCAGGTGGACTTCAACAAGGACGGGTCCAAGGACCACAGCATGATCGTCACGTCGCGCAGCGCCCAGGGCGTGCCCTACGTGTCGTACCACTCCACCAACACCTACAACAGGTCGGTGGCGAGCGTCATCGCGTCGTACCCCAACGCGGCGTACTACGCGTACCGCACCTGAGCGGTCGCGGTCTCCGGGGCGGGAGCCCGGCACACCGTGCCGGGCTCCCGCCCTTCGCGTTGCGCGGCCCGTCGGGTCCACGCGGTGCGGCGGGCCGGTCAGAGCCGGGTGGTGCCCAGCACGACGGCCGCCGCGGCGGTCAGGAGCAGGACGACGTTGAGCCCGATGAGCCGGGCCTCGCCGCGGGTGACATGGACGATGATCCCGCCGACCTGGACGAGGACGAGGCCCGTCGCCGCGGCGACGGCGAGCCACGGCGCGATCCCGGTGAGCGGCGGCAGGATCAGACCCGCCGCGCCGAGCACCTCCAGTGAGCCGATGAGTCGGACGAGCGGCATGGGAACGCGGTCGACCCACCCCATCATGGGCCGGAGGCTCTCCTGGCTCTGCAGGACCTTCTTGCCCCCGGCGTAGAGGTAGAACACCGCCAGCAGCACTGCGACGATCCAGTAGGCGACGTCCATGTAGCGACCCCTTGCACGATGGTTACCAGGCGTGAGTTGCCTCATGATGAGTGACTGCCGGGGGGCTTACAAAAGGCACATGGATGTGCGCTACCCACAAGGAGTTGTCATGTCGCGGTACGAGCACACCTGCATGATCCGCGGGGACGGCGGGCGGACGATCCGGGCCGTCCTCGACCGGATCTGCGACAAGTGGACGCTGCTGATCGTGACGACCCTGGAGCGGGGACACCTGCGCTTCACCGATCTGCACCGGCAGATTCCCGGCGTCTCCCAGCGGATGCTGACGCTCACGTTGCGGAACCTGGAGCGCGACGGTCTCGTGTCCCGGACGGCGTACGCGGAGGTGCCGCCACGGGTCGAGTACGCGCTGACGCCCACGGGGCAGAGCCTCATCCCCCCGGCGCTCGCGCTCGCCGGCTGGGCGATGGAGCACCTGGAGGAGATCGAGGCCAGCAGGGCCGCGTACGGAGAGCGGTCCGGTTGACCGGGCGGCGTTCCCCGTGGGCCCGTCACGATGCGCATGTACCACGCCGACGCCGCGATCCCGCCCGCGCAGCTCGCCCGGCGCGTGGAGGTGCCGTCCGGCTTCTCGATCTTCCCCTCACCCCGTTGTCGGCGGGCAGGGGGAGAGGACCGACGGATGGGTGTGGGCGGCCGCCAGGAGCTGGGCCGCGCCTCGGACCGCCGCGGTGTGGGGCGCCGGGACGGGCCTGACGGGGGCGTGCAGGTGCTCGGCGAGCCGGTAGGTGATCTCGGGCCGCAGGGCACCGCCGCCCGCCAGGAGCGTGCCCCGGTGGACGGCGTCGAACGTCTGGGTCGTGTGGTCCTGTTCCAGCATGGTGGTGACCATGGCCACGACGGCGTCGACGATCCGTGTGGACGGGGTGAGGCCGTCCAGGTCGCTGGTGCCCAGGGCGGCGCGGCGGGCGTCGGTGACGCCGCCGTCGGTGAGGAGGACGACCTCGGTGACGTGGGCTCCGAGGTCCACGACGAGCAGCGGCGTGCTCAGGTCGGCGCCGGCGGCGGCCGCCACGGCTCGCGCCGCCGGGACGGTCAGCACCGTGCGCGGCCGCAGGGTCTCGACCGCGACGCGGGCCTCGGCGCGGAAGGCCATCCCGCCGAGGACCGGTGCGGTGAGGATGAGCAGGGGACGGCTGAGCCGGGGCAGGCGGTGGGTGAGCAGGCGGTCCAGCATCCGGGCCGTGCCGGGGGTGTCGACGATGGCCCCACGCCGGACGGGACCGGCGACGCCGCCGCCGTCTCCCGAGAAGGTCACGGTCGGCACGTCGAGGATCATCCCCCGGTCGGACGTCCAGGCCCGGGTGCGGGAGCTGCCCAGGTCCAGCGCGATGCCGCAGCAGTGCCGGCACCGGGGCCAGGGCCGGTGCCGTCCGGGGCCGGGTGCGGTGGTCACCGGCCGGCCTCCCTGACCTGCTGGCAGCGCCCGCAGTAGCGGGCCTGCGGCACGACGGCCAGTCGCTCCGGGCCGATGGCCCCGCGGCACAGGTGGCAGGCGCCGTAGCACCCCTGGTCCATGCGCCGAAGGGCCGCCTCGACATCGGCGAGGACCATGCGGGCGGAGACGGCCAGCTTGACGCGGACCTCGATCCGGGAGGCGGTCTGGCGGGGCGGCGGCGTGGCGCCGTCGATCGAGGCGGCGGCGATCTGCCGCAACTGCTCCCGGCGGAAAAGGCGTTGCTCGTTCAGGTTCTCGCGCAGCGTCGCGAGGTCCTCGGTCGACAGGGTCGTACGGCGCTCGCCGATGATCTGATGGGTCACCACTTCACCCTTCGGGCAGGGCGGGAAACGGACGCGGCCTGACGGGACGCGCGGGACGGATCTTCGTCCGTCAGACCGCGTCACGCACGCAGGGGACGCAGAAGCGGGTGTACGGCAGGATCTCCAGGCGCTCGGCCGGGATGGACCGGTCGCAGAGCTCGCAGATTCCGTATCCGCCGTCCTGGATCCGGCGGGAAGCGGCGTCGATCTCCTTGAGGACGCGCTCGATGATGTCTTTCTGCGCCGTCATCACCTGCTCCTCCGCGTCCCGGTCGATCTCGTCGATGGCCCGGAGCTGTGTCAGCCGGGAATTGCGTTCGTGTTCGAGACGCTGACGGGCCTCGTGCGGCGTCAGGACGTCGGGGCGGCGGGATCCGGTCCTGGGGGTGTCGAGCGACATGGCGGGTCCTTCCTGCGACACGGAGGGTGACGTACGGCGAGTACGCGACGGGGTACGGCCCGGGTGCGGAGTCCGCCCGGCGGGCCGTGGGCCGTGCGATGCCTCCACCCTGGCCGATCCGCCGTGCGAAACCCATCGGGCGCAGTACCCATGTGCGCACCCGGACGCGGCGGGCCGCCCGAGGATCCGGGGTACGCATGACCAGGGAGTACGGAGGACCCGGAGGTCCCGGGAACCTGTCCGGGTCCGGAGGCGGAAATGGGCACGGGACCCCATCGACGGATCGAGCCCGGTCCAGGCAGGCTGGAGAGCAGGCCGGTCGACACGGGCGGCCGCGGCTCCCGCCGGGGGTGCGCGGTCACCGAGAGTGGAGACGAGGCCGTGCACACGAGGAAGGTGTCATCCCGTTGTCCCTGTTCTGGCGGATCTTCGCGCTGAACGCGCTGGTGCTGGGAAGCGCCACCGCGCTGCTGCTGTGGGCTCCGGTGACCGTCTCCGTTCCGGTGGTGCTGGCCGAGGCCGTCATCCTCGTGGGGGGTCTGGTGGTCATGCTGGTGGCCAACGCGGTCCTGCTGCGGATCGCGCTGGCGCCGGTGTCGCGGCTCAGCGGGCTGATGACCACCGTCGACCTGCTGCGCCCGGGCCAGCGGCTGCCGGAGGGCGGCCGCGGTGAGATCTCCGAGCTGATCCGTACCTTCAACGCGATGCTGGAGCGGCTGGAACAGGAACGGGCCGCCAGCAGCGCGCGCGTCCTGATCGCGCAGGAGGCGGAGCGGCGGCGCATCTCGCAGGAGCTCCACGACGAGGTCGGACAGACGATGACCGCGGTCCTGCTGTCCCTGAAGCGGTCGGCGGACGACGCGCCCGAACCCCTGCGCGGCGAACTCCAGCAGGCGCAGGAGATCACCAGGGAGAGCCTGGACGAGGTGCGCCGTCTGGTGCGCCGCCTGCGGCCCGGGGTGCTGGAGGATCTCGGCCTGGTCAGCGCGCTGACCTCGCTGGCCACCGAGTTCTCCACCCACACCGGGCTGCGGGTGGTGCGCGCCTTCGAGGCGGGCCTGCCCGAGCTGGACCGGCAGACCGAGCTGGTGCTGTACCGCGTCGCCCAGGAGGCCCTGACCAACGCCGCCCGCCACGCCGAGGCCGGGCGGGTCGAGGTGAGCCTGCGCCGCGCCGGCGGCGCGGTCGTCCTGGCCGTCGCCGACGACGGCCGCGGCTGCGGTGTCGCTCCGGAGGGCGCCGGTATCCGCGGGATGCGTGAGCGTGCCCTGCTCGTCGGGGCCACGCTCGACATCACCTCCGCACCGTCCGGTACGCGGATCCGGCTGACGGTGCCCGACCCGAGGAAGCAGTCATGAACCCGTCCACCACGTCCGGCGCGTCCGTGATCCGGATCCTCCTCGCCGACGACCACGCACTGGTAAGGCGCGGGGTGCGGCTCATCCTCGACGGTGAGCCGGACCTGGAGGTCGTCGCCGAGGCGGGGGACGGCGCGGAGGCGATCGCGATGGCCCGCGAGCACGAGGTGGACCTGGTCGTCCTGGACATCGCCATGCCCCGGATGACGGGTCTTCAGGCCGCCCGCGAACTGATCGCCCTGAAGCCGGGCCTGCGTGTCCTGATGCTGACGATGCACGACAACGAGCAGTACTTCTTCCGCGCGCTGAAGGTGGGCGCCAGCGGCTACGTGCTGAAGTCCGTGGCCGACCGCGACCTGGTGGCCGCCTGCCGGGCGGCCATGCGCGACGAGCCGTTCCTCTACCCGGGAGCGGTCACCGCGCTCGTCCGCAACTACCTCGACCGCGTCCACGACGGCGAGGAACTGCCCGAGCGGGTGCTGACGCCCCGCGAGGAGGAGGTGCTCAAACTCGTCGCCGAGGGTCACTCCTCCAAGGAGATCGCCGAGATGCTCTTCATCAGCATCAAGACCGTCCACCGGCACCGGGCGAACATGCTCCACAAGCTCGGCCTGCGCGACCGCCTGGAACTCACCCGGTACGCGATCCGGGCCGGCCTCATCGAACCCTGACCCCCGTCCCCACGGACCGCCTCGGGGCTCCGGCCCCCACCCCCCGCCGGAGCCCCGAGGCCTCCCCCGCCCGCCCCGGCCCGAGCGCCGCGCGGGCCCGCTCCCGCCTGCCCGTTCCCACCCGGAACCCGCACCGAGTCCCTGCTCGATGTCATCCCGTTCACCGCCGCCACGCCCTGGCCGCGTCCGCCCGCCGGAGGACCGCTTTGACCCGCGCCCCGCGCATCCGAGGGCTGCTCGCCCTCGCCGCCGTCGCCCTGTCGCTCTACGTCGCGCTCACGGTGCCCGTCCAGCTCGGACTGGATCTGCGGGGCGGCACCCAGATCGTGCTCGAAACCCGCCCCTCCGACGCCGATCCCGGCTCCGGCTCCGGCTCCGGGCAGGAGGCCGTGGACCGCACCGTGGAGGTGCTGCGCGGTCGCATCGACGCGCTCGGCGTCGCCGAACCCACCATCGTGCGCTCCGGCAGCGACCGGATCGTGGTCGAACTGCCCGGAGTACAGGACCCCGAGAAGGCGGCGGCCGTGCTGGGCCGCACGGCTCAGCTCACCTTCCACCCGGTGCTCGGCGGCGCCGCGGGTCCGGACGAGGAACCCGCCTCCTCGCCCGAGCGGCCCGGCCACCGGGTCCTGCCCGACGAGTCGGGCCGGTTCCTGCGCCTGCCAGCCGCCGCGCTGACCGGCAAGGACGTCCAGGAGGCCGCCGCCCGTTTCGACCAGCAGGGCGGGGCCGGGTGGCATGTCACCGTCGATTTCAAGGGAGCCGGCCGCGACGGATGGGCCCGGCTGACCGGTGAGGCCGCCTGCCACCCGGCGGGAGACCCGTCCCGCCGGGTCGCCATCGTCCTGGACGACAAGGTCATCTCGTCGCCCCAGGTCGACCCCTCGGTGTCCTGCGGTTCCGGGATCGGCGGAGGCTCCACCCTGATCACCGGTTCCTTCGACGACGGTGAAGCACGCGAACTGGCCCTGCTCATCAACGGCGGCGCCCTGCCCGTGCCGGTGGAGACCGTCGAACAGCGCACGGTCGGCCCCACCCTCGGGGCGGAGGCCATCGCGGCCGGTGCCTGGGCCGGGGTCGTCGGCACGGCGCTGACCGCGCTGTTCATCGGTGTGGTCTACCGGCTCATGGGCGTCCTGGCCACCGTCGGCCTGGCCTGCTACGCCCTCATCTCGTACGCCGTCCTCGCGGCCATCGGGGCCACCCTCACCCTGCCCGGACTCGCCGGGTTCGTCCTGGCCATCGGCATGGCGGTCGACGCCAACGTGCTCGTCTTCGAGCGCGCCCGCGAGGAGTACGCCGGTCGAAAGGGTTCCACGCCCCGCTCGTCGCTGACGGCGGGATTCCGCGGCGCCCTCAGCGCGATCGCCGACTCCAACGTGACCACCCTCATCGCCGCCGGACTGCTCTACTTCCTGGCCACCGGACCCGTACGCGGCTTCGGTGTCACGCTGGGCATCGGCGTTCTCGCGTCCATGTTCAGCGCCCTCGTCGTCACCCGCGTCCTCGCAGAGTACGCCGCCTCGCGCACCGGTATACGCCGCCGCCCCCGTCTCACCGGTATCGCCCACCCCGGCCGGGTCCGCGACCACCTGGCCCGCAGGAACCCGGACCTGATGCGTACCCCGCGCCGCTGGCTGGCCCTCTCCGCGGCGGCGCTCGCCCTGGCCGGTTCCGGAATCGTCCTGCGCGGCCTCGACCTGGGCATCGAGTTCACCGGCGGCCGGCAGATCGAGTACGCCACCGCCACCGTCGTCGAGCCCGACCGGTTGCGCGGCGCGCTCGACGACGCCGGGTTCCCCCGGGCCGTCGTCCAGGAGTCCGGCGACCACCGGCTCACCGTCAGGACCCACCGGTTGACCGACGCCCAGGCGGCCACGATCACCGCCACCGTCGGCGAGCTGACCACGCGGGCCGACAAGCTCCGCGACGAGGCCATCGGCCCGAGCCTCGGCAGGGAACTGCGGCAGGGCGCCCTGATCGCCCTCGGGATCGCCCTGGCCGCCCAACTCCTCTATCTGGCAGCCCGGTTCCGCTGGCTGCTGGGAACGGCGGCGGTCGCCGCGCTGGCCCACGACGTCGTGATCCTCGTCGGCGTGTTCGCCTGGCTCGGCAAGCCCGTCGACGGCGTGTTCCTCGCCGCGCTCCTGACCGTCATCGGCTACTCCGTGAACGACTCGGTCGTCGTCTTCGACCGCGTCAGGGAAGTGCGGCGCCGGGACGGCGGGGCGCCGTTCTCCCGCGTGGCCAACAGCGCGCTCCTGGAGACCGTCCCGCGTACGGTCAACACCGGCATGGGCGCCGCCTTCATCCTCACGGCGCTGGCGGTCCTCGGCGGCGACACCCTCGCGGACTTCGCCCTCGCCCTCCTGATCGGCCTCGCCGTGGGCACGTACTCCTCCATGTTCACCGCCACCCCGCTCGCCGTCGAACTCGACGACCGTCGTGTCCGCGCGTCGGCCCGCCGCCGGACCGACCGCGACCCGGACACCGTCTGAAATCCCGAGTCCCTGCCGAAAGAATTCGCTCGTCCCGCGGTTCGTCGTCATGGCACCATGCCCGCCATGACGACGAACCGAAGGGCCCATGCCGCGTAGACGGCGGGGACAGCTCCCGACCGGCGCCGCCCGCCACCGGCCACGCGGCACCCGACCCGACATCGACGGCCTCTCCGCACGCACCATGTCCGAGATATTCCGCCTCGAAGCCGACCGCTCGTATCTGTGCCCCGGAGACGTCGGCACGGCCCTGCGCCTCTGGAAGAACCATGTCCGGCGTCCCGAACGCCTGTTGTGGCAGGACCACGAGGGGGGCGACCTCTACGGCGAATGCTGCGGCGACCCTCACGAGGCCCGGATTCTCCTGGACACGGTGACGGCCGCGCTGTCCCCCCGCGGCGCCCGCGAACTCCGAGGCGTCGTCGGCCGGTGGGACGCCGTGTGGAACCGGGTGTCCCGTCCCCACGGCCCGCGATCGGGCTGACGGACGAGCCGGGTCCGGACGCCCGGTGCCGCGCCCTGACGGGACGCGGGCCGAGGAGCGCACGGCCATCCCGGTGACCACGTGGTGCGCCTGCCGCCTGGCGCCCGTGGCACCGGGGAGGTTGGGTGCTCAGGCAGGCTCGGGCGCGCGATGACGGCGGCGAGCGGTGAGCGGCGGCGTCAGGGCGGAACGGTGGACCGGGAATCGAGAACGAGGCGGCGCGAGACGCTTCGCGCCACGCTGCGGGCGGTCCTGACCAGCGCCGTCCTCGTCACCGCCTACTACCTGCTCCCGCTCGACTCGTCCTTCAGCACCGGTACGGTCCTCGCGCTCACCGGCGGCATCGCGGTGGTGTCACTGCTCCTGGCCTGGCAGATCCGCGAGATCACCCGCTCCCGGCGTCCCCGGCTGCGCGCCATGAAGGCTCTGGCCCTCTCCGCCCCGCTCTATCTGCTCCTGTTCGCGACGGTCTTCTACCTGCTGGAGCACAGCGCGCCGGGCAGCTTCAGCGCGCCGCTGTCACGGACCGACTCCCTGTACTTCACCATGACGGTCTTCAGCACCGTCGGCTTCGGCGACATCACTCCGCGCACCCAGTCGGCCCGGCTGCTGGTCACGGGGCAGATCACGGCGAACCTGCTGCTGATCGGGGTGGCCGCCCGGCTCCTGGTGGCGGCGGTCCAGCAGGGCGGGGAGCCCGAGGCGCCGGGCCCAGCCGGGGAGAGCGGCGCGACCCGGCACGAAGGGTGAACTCCCCCGTGCGGTGGCACACTTCGGTGCCACGCGTCGGCGGCACGAGGCGCCGGGCACGCCGCCGGAACCCACCTCGGCGCCCGGCCTCCGTGCCCGGCGTCGGCACCCGAACGCGATGATCGACGGCCCGGCGCGCGGCCGGGCACGCGTCTCGACCTCGGCCCCGAATTCGGCGGCCCGGCCCGGTGGACCGATCAGCCCCTGAACGGCACCTGGACCGGGTAGCGGCTCAACACCCTTCCCCGGCCGTCCGGTTCAGTTCCCGGACGTGGCCTCCGAGTCCGCCCCGATCCGCGTCTCGGCCACGGCGATCGCGACGCCGAGCGCCTCGGCGATGTTGCCCGCGGCCGTCATGACCCGTGCCGTGCCCACGATGGGGGCGATCGCCACCAGGACGTCCTGCACCTCGGTGATGGTCAGATCGGCGTTCATGGCGGGGTCGATGTGCGCGAGGTAGGAGATGGGAGGCGCGTCCGAGGCCGCGAGCGCCGCGATGCGGGTGAGGATGAGCGTGTCCGGGGGAAGTCCGCACCGCTCCAGGGAGTCGACGGTCATGGCGGCGAGGGTGTCCAGAACGGGCGTTTCGGATGTGGTGGTCATGGCGGCCGGCCTCCTGATGCGGTGACGGGGCGCTGGAGACGGACGGGTCGCTGTCCGCGGGCGCCACTCTGTGCGTCAACCGTAGAAGCATTTCGGGCGGGGCGCTCGCGGAGCCCGGCCGGTCCGGCGGTACGCGTTCCGACGCTGGCGGACTCCGCCGACGGGCCGCCACCCGTGGCCGGAACGAGCGCTGTTCGGTGTCCGGCGGGGCTCGGTCCGGGGCGTCGGCGCGCCCGGCCGTGGCCGGCGGCGGCCCGGCACGTGTCCCGATGAGGCGGGTACGCGTCCCGGGCCGCCGCGAGTGCCCCGGTCAGCCGCCGACGTAGGCCGCGAGGTGCTCGCCGGTCAGGGTGGGCCGGCCGGCGACGAGGTCGGCCGGGGTGCCTTCGAAGACGACCCGGCCGCCGTCGTGCCCCGCGCCGGGGCCGAGGTCGATGATCCAGTCGGCGTGGGCCATGACCGCCTGGTGGTGCTCCACGACGATGACCGACTTGCCGGAGTCGACGAGCCGGTCGAGGAGTCCGAGCAGCTGCTCGACGTCGGCGAGGTGCAGGCCGGTGGTCGGCTCGTCGAGGACGTAGACGCCGCCCTTGTCGGCCATGTGCGTGGCCAGCTTGAGCCGTTGCCGCTCGCCGCCGGACAGTGTGGTGAGCGGCTGTCCGAGGGTGAGGTAGCCGAGCCCGACGTCCGCGAGCCGCCCGAGGACGCGCTGCGCGGCAGGGGTGTGCGCCTCACCGTCGCCGAAGAACGCCTCGGCCTCGTCCACCGACATCGCGAGCACCTCGCTGATGTCACGGCCGGCGAGGTGGTACTCCAGGACCGACGCGTCGAACCGCTTGCCCTCGCAGTCCTCGCAGGTGGTGGCGACACCGGCCATCATCGCCAGGTCCATGTAGATGACGCCCGCGCCGTTGCAAGTGGGGCAGGCGCCTTCGGAGTTGGCGCTGAAGAGGGCCGGCTTCACATCGTTGGCCCTGGCGAACGCCTTGCGGATCGGGTCGAGCAGACCCGTGTACGTCGCCGGGTTGCTCCGCCGGGAGCCACGGATCGGAGCCTGGTCGATGGACACCACGCCCTCGCCCGCCGGGATGGAGCCGTGCACGAGCGAGCTCTTGCCGGAGCCGGCCACGCCCGTGACCACGACCAGCACCCCGAGGGGCACGTCGACGTCGACGTCCCTCAGGTTGTTCGCCGACGCCCCGCGGATCTCCAGCGTGCCGGTCGGCTCGCGCCAGGTCTTCTTGACGGAGGCCCGGTCGTCGAAGTGGCGGCCGGTGACGGTGTCGCCGGCCCGCAGCTCCTCGACCGTGCCCTCGAAACAGACGGAGCCGCCGCCCGTACCGGCGCCGGGGCCGAGGTCGACGACGTGGTCGGCGATCGCGATGGTCTCCGGCTTGTGCTCGACGACGAGCACCGTGTTGCCCTTGTCCCGCAGCCGCAGCAACAGGTCGTTCATGCGCTGGATGTCGTGGGGGTGCAGGCCGGCGGTGGGCTCGTCGAAGACGTAGGTGACGTCGGTGAGCGAGGACCCGAGGTGCCGGATCATCTTGACGCGCTGTGCCTCGCCGCCGGACAGCGTGCCCGCCGTCCGGTCGAGGGCCAGGTAGCCGAGGCCGATCTCCACGAACGAGTCGAGGGTCCGCTGCAGTGCCGTGAGCAGCGGTGCCACGGACGGCTCGTCGAGACCGCGGATCCATTCGGCCAGGTCGCTGATCTGCATCGCGCAGGCGTCGGCGATGCTGATCCGCTTGATCTTCGAGGCCCTGGCGCCCTCGCTGAGCCGGGTGCCGTCGCACTCCGGGCAGGTGGTGAAGGTGACGGCCCGGTCCACGAAGGCCCGGATGTGCGGTTGCATCGCCTCCTTGTCCTTCGAGAGCATCGACTTCTGGATCCGCGGGATCAGGCCCTCGTAGGTCATGTTGATGCCCGCGATCTTCATCCGGGTCGGCTCGTGGTGCAGGAAGTCCTGGAGTTCCTTCTTCGTGTACTTGCGGATCGGCTTGTCCGGGTCGACGAAGCCCGACTCCTTGTAGAGACGCATGCTCCAGCCGTCCGAGCCGTAGCCGGGGATCGTGATCGCGCCCTCGTTCAGCGACTTGGAGTCGTCGTAGAGCTGGGTGAGGTCGAGGTCGGAGACGGTGCCCCGGCCCTCGCAGCGCACGCACATGCCGCCGGTGCGGTTGAAGGTCGCCTTCACCACATTCTTCGCACCGCGCTCCACGGTGATCGCACCGCTCGCCCTGACCGAGGGGACGTTGAAGGCGTACGCGCTGGGCGGGCCGATGTGCGGCTTCCCGAGCCGGCTGAAGAGGATGCGCAGCATCGCGTTGGCGTCGGTGGCGGTGCCGACCGTGGAACGGGGGTCGGAGCCCATCCGCTGCTGGTCGACGATGATCGCGGTGGTCAGTCCTTCGAGGACGTCGACCTCGGGCCGCGCGAGCGTGGGCATGAACCCCTGCACGAAGGAGCTGTAGGTCTCGTTGATCAGCCGCTGCGACTCGGCGGCGATCGTGTTGAACACCAGGGAGCTCTTGCCCGAGCCGGACACGCCCGTGAACACCGTCAGTCGGCGCTTCGGGATGTCGATGCTGACGTCCTTGAGGTTGTTCTCGCGCGCGCCGAGCACCCGGATCAGATCGTGGCTGTCGGCGCCGTGCGGCGCGGGCGACCGCGTATCCGTCCTCGTGGCCTTGCTCATCGTGTCTCCATCTGTCGGGCGGGGCCGCCGTCGCGGTCTCCGCCGGCATCGCCTGGCTCGATCCGACCGGCCGCACGCGGTGCGTCGGGGGTTTCCCGGCCGGTTCCGGCCGCCCGGTCGCGGCCACCGTCCACGGCGTACGGCTCCGGTGGGGGCCGACGTGATGTGACGATGTCCATGCGGACACGCTAGGCGAGGCCGGGTCCCCGGCGCTTCTCGAATTCTGATCGGTCCGGCACTCCCGGCGGCGGGCGGCCCCGACGAGTCCAAAAGCGCGCGGAAGCGCGCGGTCCGCCGGCTGTCCCGCCCCTGCCCCGGCCCGGTCCCCGGCGCCCGAATCCCGCTCGCGCGGGCGAGGGGGACGGGGGATGCGGACGTGGGGGGCGAGAATCGGTGGGTGACCACGCCATCCGATTCGTCGCCCTCCGATACGCCGCCCCTGTCAGGTCAGAGTCAGTGCGGCAGGGACGCCCGCAGCCCGTTGCGCGCGTTCCTGCGGACGGAGACCGGCAGTGCCGCCGTGCTCCTGGCGGCCGCCCTGCTGGCGCTGGCGTGGGCCAACATCGGCCCCGGCTCGTACGCGTCGGTGTGGAGCACCGAGCTGTCGATCCGCGTCGGGTCGGCCGGGGTGTCGCTGGATCTGCGCGAGTGGGTGAACAGCGGGCTGATGACGCTGTTCTTCTTCGTCGTCGGACTGGAGGCCCGCCGTGAGTTCGACCTGGGCGAGCTGCGGGAACGCCGCCGGGTCACCCTGCCGCTGCTGGCCGGTCTCTGCGGCATGGTCGTCCCCGTCGTCGTCTACCTGGCTGTCACCTCGGGCCACGGCTCCGCAGCCCACGGCTGGGGTGCCGCCATGTCGACGGACACCGCCTTCGCCCTGGGCATGCTCGCCGTGTTCGGGTCCCGGCTGCCCACCAATCTCCGAGTCTTCATGCTCACCGTCGCCGTCGTGGACGACTTCCTGGCGCTGGCCGTCGTCGTCCTCGCCTACAGCGACACCGTCTCCCTGCCCGCGCTCCTCACGGCGCTCGGTCTGTTCGTCGTCGTCCTGTCGGTACGGCGCACCATCGGCGCGCGCCTCCCCTCCCTGTACGGCGTGCTGGGCGTGGCGATCTGGGTGGCGCTCCTGAAGTCGGGGATCGACCCGGTGGTGACGGGTCTGGCGATGGGCATGCTGACGTACGCGTACGCGGCGGAGCGCGGCGACCTGGAGCACGCCAGCCGGCTGTTCCGGCGTTTCCGCGAGCAGCCGACCCCGGAACTCGAGCGCACGGTGCGGCGCGGCCTCGCCTCGACGCTCTCCCCCAACGAGCGGCTCCAGCAGATGTTCCATCCCTGGACGAGTTACGTGATCGTGCCGCTGTTCGCGCTCGCCAACGCCGGAATCACGCTGAGCGCCGGTCAGCTGGCCGACGCCTTCACCTCTCCGGTCACGCTCGGCATCCTCTTCGGCTATCTGCTCGGCAAGCCGGTCGGCGTCATCGGCGGCACCTGGCTGACGACGCGGGCCGGCCGGGGACGCCTTCACCCGCCGGTGGGTTGGGGTGCCATCACCGCGGGGGGCACGCTGGCCGGTGTGGGCTTCACGGTGGCCCTGCTGATCGCGTCGCTGGCCTTCGACGGCGGCCTTCTGGAGCAGGCGAAGATCGGGATCCTGGCCGCGGTGGCGAGCTCGTTCCTGCTGACCTGGGTCGTCACGCTGGTGATCGGCGCCCTGGGCGCGCGTTCCCGGGCGCGGGCCCTGCTCGGCACGGGCCAGGCCATCATCGACCTGAACGAACCCGTCGACGTGGAGCGTGACCATGTGCGCGGGTCGCTCGACGCGCCCGTGACACTCGTCGAGTACGGCGACTTCGAGTGTCCGTACTGCGGCCTGGCCGAGTCCGTGGTGCGCGAACTGCTCGCCGGGTCCGGTGACGTCCGCTACGTGTGGCGGCATCTTCCGCTCACCGATGTGCATCCCCACGCCCAGCTCGCCGCGCAGGCCGCCGAGGCCGCGGCCCGCCAGGACCGCTACTGGGAGATGCACGACCTCCTGATGGGGCACCAGGGCGACCTGGGCCCGAAGGACCTGTTCCGGTACGCCGCTCTCGCGGGTCTCGACAGGGACCGCTTCCGCGAGGACCTCCGGTCCGGGCCGGTCTCCGCCCGGGTGGCCATGGACGTCGAGTCGGCCGATCTCAGCGGTGTCTCGGGCACGCCGACGTTCTTCGTCAACGGCCGCCGTCACCACGGCGCCTACGACATCGCCTCGCTGGCCGCGGCCGTACGCGCGGCACGCCAACGGGCGGCGCTCACGTGAGCGGGCCAGGACACCTGAGGCCCGCTCACGACCCATGTGCATGAGTGTGCTCAAGACTCATGTGCATGGGTGTGCGCCCAAGGCACATGTGCATGGGTGTGCGCCCAAGGCCCATGTACACGCGTGCGCCCGAGGCCCATGTACACGCGTGCGCCCGAGGCCCATGTACATGTGCGGGGGTGGGAAGTTCGCCGGGGAGGGAGGTGCACCGGTGTGCTCGGTTCCTGCCTGGCGGCGCACCGGGCAGAGACCCTCTACGCCCGCGACTCGCTTGCCCACTGCACCGGTTCAGCCCGCGCGGGCCCTGAGGCGGCGCAGCATGCGGGCGTCCTCGAAGCCCACCGCGCGGGCGGCGGAGTCGACGGTGGCGCCGTGCCCGATGAGGTGCTCGGCGCGTTCCAGACGCAGGGCCTGCTGATAGCGCAGCGGTGTGAGGCCGCCGGTCGCGCGGGTGAAGAGGCGGGTGAGCGTGCGTTCGCTGACGCCGAGGGAGGCGGCCAGGTCGGGCAGGGGTACCGGCCGGTCGAAGCGGGCGTCGAGGAGGTCCTGCGCCCGGTGCACGACGTCGTCCAGGTGGGAGCGGTACCGGAGCATCGCGCTGGCCTGGGGCTCGTGGCCGTTGCGCCGTGCGTAGACCACCATGTCCCGGGCCACCCGCGCGCCGACGGCCGGACCGTGCCGGGTGGCGACCAGGTGCAGGGCCAGATCGATCCCGCTGGCGATGCCCGCCGAGGTGACCACGCGGTCGTCCTCGGTGTACAGGACGTCGCGGACCACGACCGCCCGGGGGTGGCGGCGGGCGAGGTCGTCCTGGACGTCGTGGTGCGTGGTGCAGCGGCGGCCGTCGAGCAGTCCGGCCCGGCCGAGCGCGTCGGCCCCCGCGCAGACGCTGGCGACGGTACCTCCCCCGGCGTGGTGGTCGCGAAGGACGCGCAGGGCGCCTGCGCCGATGGCGGGCCGGTCGGTCAGGCCGAGTGACCGCCAGCCGGGCACCACGATCAGGTCCTCGGGACCGAGTCCGGGCCAGTCGAGCCGGGCCAGCAGCGGCAGGCCCTGGGCGCTGGTGACCTGGGGCCGCTCGGCGACGTAGTCGAGGGTGTAGGGGTGCCCGAAGCCGGTGGCCGTGGAGAAGACCTGGGCGGGGCCGGCCAGGTCCAGCAGATGGACTCCGGGCACCAGGAAGAACACGACGCGGCTCACGATCCGGCCATCATGCCCGAGACTCGGCCTGGTTCTCCAGTTCGTCGACCGTGGCGATGGTGGCGAAGCGCCCCGCCAGGGCGTACTCGGTGCGCCTGATGACCTCCTCGGCGCTCAGGGTCCGGGGGTCCGCCAGCAGTTCCGCCACGCTCCGGTCGGCGGGGGCGTCGCGGTGCGGGATGGGGTTCGTCGCGGTGGCGTCGGTGACGAAGGTGACCGCGTAGCCGAGGTCGCTCGCGAGTCGGGTGGTGGTCTCCACACACTGCTCGGTACGGATGCCGCAGACGGTCAGCTCGCGTACGCCGCGCTCGGTGAGCAGTTGCTGGAGGTTGGTGGTGGTGAAGGCGTTGTGGGAGGTCTTGTGGATCAGTGGTTCGCCGTCCTGGCGCCGGAGTTCGTCCATCAGCCGGACGTGGCCGAGTGCGGGGTCGAACACGTCGCCGCTGCCGGGCTCCGAGTGCAGCACCCACACGACGGTGTCGCCGGACCGCCGGGCGAGCCGGACCAGCCGGTCCACCTTGTGGGCGATCTTCGGGTCGGAGACGGTCTCCCACAGCGGACGGGCGCGGAAGGATTCCTGGACATCGATGACAAGCAGGGCTCGGGTCATGTCCCCACTCTGACCGGCGCCCGCCCTTCTTCGACAGAGCTCATCGGGTCCGGGGGCGGACCGATCCGGTCACGTCGGTGACTCGAGCGGCAGGGGCGCCGCGACAGGCGGCCGCGCGGGCCGTGGACCCACCGGGAACGACACGCGAGAAGCGCTCGTGTCAGGCTTCGGCCCGGTGTCGGGCGGCCGGACGGCGCCTCCGCCGTTCCGTGTGACGCGGATCACGGGAACCCGGGGTGCGCGGATCGACAGGCAAGGGAGGTGAGCACTGACATGCGTACCCGGATACGGGCCGGGGATCCGAGCGCGTTCGCGGAGCTGTACGACAGCTACGCGCGCGCCGTCTACAACCATGCCTTCCGCCTCACCGCCGACTGGTCCGCGGCGGAGGACGTGATGGCCGAGACCTTCATGGAGGTGTGGCGGCTGCGTGACCGGGTCGACGCCGAGGGCGGCTCCCTGCGGCCGTGGCTGCTGGGCGTGGCGACCAACGTCGCCCGTGGCCACCATCGCAGCAACCGGCGCTACCGGGCCGCGGCGAACGCCGCCGCGAAGGCCGAGACCGCGCTGCCCGACCACGCCGACGAGGTGGCGGGCCGGCTCGACGACCGACGACGTATCGCCGCCGCCCTGAGCGCACTTGCCGCACTGCGCAGACCCGAGCGCGAGGTCCTGACGCTGTGCCTCTGGGAGGGGCTGGAGTACACGGCCGCGGCCGAGGCGCTCGGCATCGCCGTCGGAACGGTGCGCTCACGCCTCTCCCGCGCACGCGCCAAATTGCGCAGACTCACCGAGGCCGAACTCGGCGGCCGGCCTGCCGCCCGGGCGGCGCCGGCCCCGGACACGGATGACCTCGCCGAGAGGCGCGCGGGAAAACCCGTACGAGGAAATCGGGAACTCGGCCCGCCGGATCGACAGACAAGAGGAGAACACATCCACTCGATCCGGCCCGTATCGGAAGGAAATCGATGAAAGCGACCCAGTCCCGGCAGAGTCCGGCCGAGTGGGAGGAGAGCGCGCCTCTCCTCCCGCAGACTGCGCGCGATCTCCCGGCGGGCCGTCACCAGTTCCACAAGGAGCGTTTGATGGCCCACATCCAGCAGGACACCCAGCGGGACGCGAGCACCACGAAGACCGCCCCCGCCCTGCCGAAGCCCCGAGGGTTCCGCCTGCTGCGCCCGGCGTTCGCACTGCCCGCGATGGCGCTGGCCGGCGCGGCCGTCGCCGGGACGCTGCTGATCGACAGCGGCGTGCACAGCGACGGTCTCGCCACCGGACCCGCGGCGGTCGTCCCCGTCGGCGCCACGACCACCAAGGGCCTGCCGCGGCTGATCGACCAGGTCTCCCTGGCGGCGGCCGAGGAGACCCACCCCACGGTCGGGCCCGGCCAGTACGTCTACATCGAGTCCCAGACGTCCGACACCTTCGTGAAGACGGTCGGCGACGACAGCAGCCTCGCCAGCTACGCGCTGCACCGGCGCCAGATCTGGCGGTCCGCCGACGGCACCAAGGGCTGGCTGATCGACGCGGCCTCCAACGACAGCGCCGAGGGCGAGACGCTGAGCCTGCCCGACGAGCGGGGCGACACCCCCGAGGCCGGCCTGAACCACCCGTCGTACGACTTCCTGGCCCGGCTGACCACCGACCCCGACGAGCTGCTGAAGGTGATCTACAAGGAGACCGCGGGACAGGGCAACACCCCCGACCAGGAGGCGTTCACCACGATCGGTGACCTGCTCGGCGAGAGCTACCCGCCCGCGGAGCTCTACCCGGCCCTGTTCAAGGCCGCCGCGAAGATCCCGGGCGTGGTCGTGGTGAACGACGCCAAGGACGCGCTCGGCCGCTCGGGCGTCGCGGTGGCGCGGCTGGACGAGACCAGCGGCGAACGCGAGGAGTGGATCTTCGACAAGAAGACCCACGTCTTCCTCGGCGAGCGGACCGTGCAGGTCAAGTCGGTCACCCAGGACGGGGTCGTCATCAAGCCCGGCACCGTCCGCTTCACCCACGCCATCACCGAGCGCGCGATCGTCGACGGCATGAAGCAGACCCCCGGGCAGAAGGGCTGAGGTTCCACCGCCACGGGCCGACACACATCACCGCCCACCGGCCCCGTGGCCGCGGTCCCAGGACCGCGGCCACGGGGCCGCGGCGGTCCGGTCCCGACCGGCAGTCCTCACCCGGAGGTTCGCCGAAGAGGTCGGCCCATGTCATCCGCGTTCCCGATCGGCAGGGAACACATCCAGCCATAGTCCGCCATGGTGGTAGCAACCATGAGGCGCGTCCGAACAACTCCCCTGAATTAATTGATTGTTGGGTCCCAAGCCCTATGCAAGAAGGGTCGTGATGCCGATCATTCCTGTCATGAACCTGCAGCCCGACGGGCGGGTCGCAGCCTCATGGAGGTGTGGGATGCACCAAAAACTCGCCACCGGAATCGCTGCCTCGGTCATGGCCCTGGCAACCATCACGGCGACCGCTACAGCCGCCAGCGCCGCCCCTGCCGACAAGCCCCAGGTCCTGTCCAGTTGGACCCAGACCAGCGCGTCGAGCTACAACACCTGGGTCGCCGCACGAGGGAACCAAGGGGCCTGGTCGGCCTACGCGTTCGACTGGTCCACCGACTACTGTTCCACCTCGCCGGACAACCCACTGGGTTTCCCCTTCGCCACCTCATGTGCCCGCCACGACTTCGGCTACCGCAACTACAAGGCCGCCGGCTCCTTCTCCGCCAACAAGGCGCGCCTCGACAGCGCCTTCTACGAGGACCTCAAGCGGGTGTGCAACGCGTACAGCGGCGCCACGAAGACCACCTGCAACAGCACGGCCTGGACCTACTACCAGGCGGTCAAGGCCCTCGGCTGACCCACACACGGACAGGGAGCGCCGAGCCGCGCGCAGGCCGGACATGACATGTGTCCCGCCGACTCCCTGATGTGATGTGTGTCGACCGCCTTCCGCCGACGTCCGGTTGATGTGTCGTCGACCGTGTCCGGCAGGTTCCGTCCACCCGGTCCGCGGGTGAAGGTGAACCGGCGTCACCCGCCCCGTACCGCCACCCGTGCCCTCGTCTACATTGTCCCACCGGACTTGAGGGGAGCACATCATGGGTGCACGGGCATGGGGCGGGTGGCGCGGACTGGCGGGCGTTGCCCTGTTGACCACGGTGTCGACGGGCTGTTCGGAGGCTGCGGAGGAGAAGCCGAAGGGGTCCGTGAGCGCGACGCCCACGAGCGAGGCCTCCGGTGTCACCGGCACGGTGGCCAGGAGCGGGGGCACCCTCGGCCCCGCGGACTCGGAGTGCGAACTCCCCGTCAGCTTCGACACTGCCGAGGACTGGAGCCCGAAGGCCGTCGCCGCGGCCGCACGGGACACCGCCTCGACCGGCTCGGACGACTCCGGCTCCCCCGAGGACGAGCTGTCGGACGAACTCGCCGACGCGCTGCTCCGGCAGGGACCGGTCACGCTCGTCTGCGAGATCGACGCCAAGCCCGCCGGCAACATCGGCTTCCTGAGGGTGTGGACCGGGAAGCCGGGCGCCGATGACGCCCGCACCGTGCTGAAGGCCTTCGTGGCCGCCGGGACGGGCGCGAGCAAGGCGACCTACCGCACCTTCGAGGCGGGTGGCCTGTCCGGCACCGAGGTGGAGTACGTCTCCACCAGCGAGCTGCTCGACGAGTCGAAGAAGGAGTCCGCCTTCGCCGTCACCACCGACGACGGCCCCGTCGTCGTCCATCTCGGCGGGCTGGACACCGAGGAACACAAGGAGATGCTCCCCGCCTACCGGCTCGCCCGGCAGACCCTGCGCGTCGGATGACCTCCACGAACTGATCGGGGGACGCGCCACCCCCACGCCCACCCCCATCCGCGCCGCTCTCGCAGGCGCCGCGTTCGCGCCTCGTTCGCGCCTCGAACACGCATCGCCCCGAACCGGGCCGCTCCTCGCCCGTCCGCGCGAGGAGCGGCCCGGTTTCGACACCCGCGCCCGTGCCACGGCAAGTCCCCCACCAGGGCTCGGCGTCCGTGAGGCGGTTTCGACCGGACGGTCCCAGAATGAGGGGGACGGCCCCGTACGCGGCCGTCGAGCCGTCTTGAGGCGGTCGGATCGGGACCGTCGGCCACGCGGTCGCCGGCCCCCGGGACCTGAGTCCTTCGAGCGCGCGGGTGGTTGAGCGATGAAGACGGACGAGCCGGCCTCCACGGCCGACGAGAGCGGCGCCCAGGGGGAGACGAGTCGCGTCGCCGTTCCGGCCGCGGGCACCGTTCCCGACCGGTCGGGCGGCACCGCTCCGGCCTCCCCCTCCCCTGCCGGCGCCCGGCCGGCGGCGCCGTCGGCCGGCGGCGAGAACCTCCGCCGGGAGGAGGCCGTAGCCCTCCTTCGCCTGACGGAGCGGTTGAAGGCCGCGTACCCCTTCGTCGATCCGTCCGCCGTGGACCGGACGGTCGCCACAGCCCACGCCTCGTTCCGGCAGGCGAAGGTCAGGACGTACGTCCCGATCCTCGTCGAGCGGCGGGTCCGCGTGCTGCTGGACGCCGTCGGCCACGGGGAGGCGGTCTCCGTGCCGGCGGACGTCGGTGGCCCGGCGGCGACACGGCCGCCGGTGGCCGACACGAGGGAGCAGCCGTCCGGGAGGCCGGCCCGCTCCGCCCTGCGCGACCGCTGGATACCCGCCGGGCTCCGGCCCGCGCACGCGTCCGGTCTGGGTGGTGCCGGTGAACGCTCATGACCGCACGACACGCACGGCGGCAGGAAGGGCGGGTCGCCATGACGGATGACCGGGCCGAACGGATCGCGCGGCTCATCGAACCGCTGCGGGTGGAACCGGGATCGCGGGTGGACCTGGGCGAGGACTTCGATCCCCGCTACAAGGGCGGGCTGAAGAAGAAGCACGGCGTGGAACTGCTGGAGACGGGCGTGTCCCTGCTCGCCGAGTACCAGGAGCGGCTGGCCGCCCAGGACACGTACGGAGTACTGCTCTGCCTCCAGTCGCTCGACGCCGGGGGCAAGGACGGCACGATCCGGCACGTCATGAGCGGGGTGAACCCGCAGGGCGTCAAGGTGAGCAGCTTCAAGCAGCCTTCCGCCGAGGAGCTCGACCACGACTACCTGTGGCGGTACGCCGCCAGGCTGCCCGCCCGTGGCGACATCGCGATCTTCAACCGTTCGCACTACGAGGAGGTGCTCGTCGTCCGCGTGCACCCCGAGGTCCTGGACCGGCAGCGGCTGCCGGCGGACGTGTGCGGGCCCGACATCTGGGATCGCCGCTACCAGGCCGTCAACGGCTGGGAACGCTACCTGACGGACAACGGGTTCAAGGTCGTCAAGATCTTCTTGAACCTGTCCAAGGAGGAACAGCGGACCCGCTTCATGAAGCGGCTCGACCTGCCGGAGAAGAACTGGAAGTTCTCCGCCGCCGATGTCCGGGAGCGCCGGCGGTGGGACGAGTACCAGCACGCGTTCTCCGAGATGCTCTCGCGGACCAGTACGCCGTGGGCGCCCTGGTACGTCGTCCCGGCGGACCGGAAGTGGTTCGCGCGCATCTGCACCGCGGCGGTGCTGGCCCACACCCTGATGGACATCGACCCCCGCTACCCCGTCGTGGGCAAGGAGGCCCGCAAGGGCCTCCGGGCCGCCCGGCGGGAGCTGGAGGCCGACTCGCCCGAGGGCGCGCCCGCCGATCCCTACGCGGCCACGCACCCGCTCCCCCAGGGAAGCGACGGGCGGCGCCGCGGCGGCCGTACGGCGAAGGGGAAGCGGGCGTCCGCCGCGGGCCGGCGGACCGGGAAGGGCGGACGGAGTTGAGCCCGCGGGCTCACGGACGGCGGACCGGATCCAGATCGGAGAGCTCAGATGGGGATGCAGTCGAGTGGCCCGACGGCTCCGGAGCGTGTCGCTCCGGAGCTCTGGTACGCGCGTTCACCGCGGGAAGTCGCGTCGGCTTTCGGTGTCGATCCCGCGTCCGGACTCACCGCGGCGCGGGCCGCCGAACTGCTGGCCGAGAACGGGCCGAACGCTCTGCCCGAGGAGAAGCCGAGACCGGCGTGGCGTCGGTTCGTCGAGCAGTACCGCAGCTACATGCAGATCGTCCTCGTGGTGGCGGCGGTCGTGTCGCTCGCGATCGCCGAGTGGAGCACCGCGATCCTGCTCGTCCTGCTGACGCTGCTGAACGCGGTCGTGGGCCTGCGGCAGGAGGGGAAGGCCGAGAGCGCGATGAACGCGCTGAAGTCCATGATGACGGCGACGGCCCGCGTGCGGCGGGACGGCACCGAGTCGGAGATCCCGGCGGAGGGGCTGGTCGTCGGCGATGTCGTGCTCATCTCCGCCGGGGACCAGGTCCCGGCGGACGGTCGGATCATCGAGGCCCACTCGTTGCAGATCGACGAGTCGGCCCTCACCGGCGAGAGCGTCCCCGCCTCGAAGGACGACGCGACCCTGCCGGAAGTCCTGCTCGGGCCGGGGGACCAGTCGAACACGGCCTTCATGCATACCCCGGTCACCCACGGCAGCGGTGTCGTCGTCGTCACCGCGACGGGGGAGGGCACCGAACTCGGAAAGATCTCCGAGATGCTGTCGGCGACCGAGAAGGAGGAGGCGCCGCTCACCAGGGAACTGGACAACCTGACCCTGTGGATCACGGCCGCGGCGGGCCTGACCATGATCGTGATGTTCGCGCTCGGACGCAGCCGCGACCAGGCGTGGGACGCGCTGTTCGTCAGCGCGGTCTCCCTGGCCATCGCCGCCATTCCCGAGGCCCTGCCCACGGTGACCCAGGCGATCCTGTCCGTCGGCAGTCTCAACCTGGCGAAGCGCAACGCGATCGTGAAGGAGCTGCCGTCCGTCCAGACGCTGGCGTTCACTTCGGCGATCAACTCGGACAAGACCGGCACGCTGACGATGAACCAGGTGACGGCGGTGGAGATCGTGACCCCCGCCGACCGGTACACGGTCTCGGGCACGGGGTACGGCCTCGAAGGGCGGATCCAGCACGCCGCGGGTTCCTCCGCGAGCGTCGAGGAGGTGATCCTCCCGTACGTCGTGGCGAACGACGCGAAGCTGGTGGACGGCGAGGTGGTGGGCGATCCCACCGAGGGCGCCTTCCTGGTGCTGGCGCACAAGGCCGGGCTGGACCTCGACGCCACGCACGAGCGGTTGCCCCGGCTCGCCACCCTGCCCTTCGACCC
Organism: Streptomyces sp. NPDC002580; assembly: GCF_042889485.1. Lineage (NCBI taxonomy): Bacteria > Bacillati > Actinomycetota > Actinomycetes > Kitasatosporales > Streptomycetaceae > Streptomyces > Streptomyces sp. NPDC002580. The sequence continues at coordinate 250,432 of NZ_JBIAQZ010000002.1, forward strand.
GACCTACAAGCTGATGGCCACCTTCAACTCCACCGTCGACTCCGCCGGGCGTCCCGTGGTGCGCTGTTTCGTCAAGGGCGCGGCTCCGGCGGTGACCGCCCGCGCGGTCACCGCGCTGTCGGACGGCGCGACCGTCCCGTGGGACGCCGAGCTCGGCCGGCGGGCCGACGAACAGTCGACGCGGATGGGCGGTGAGGGACGCCGGGTGATGGCGGCCGCGACCCGGGACCTGGACCCGGCCGACTTCGATCCCGGCGGCGACCTGCTCGGCTACGTCACCGGCCTGCGCATGACCAGTCTGGTCGGGATGGTCGACCCGCCGCGCGCGGAGTCCAAGGCCGCCGTGGCCGCCGCGCAGGCCGCCCACATCCGGGTCCGGATGGTGACCGGGGACGACGTCACCACCGGTGCCGCCATCGCCCGGCAGCTCGGCATCCCGGGCGAGGCGGTCCTCGGCGCCGACTTCGCGGCGATGACGGAGCGGGAACAGCTGGCCCGTATCGACGACATCGGTGTGGTGGGGCGGGTGGCGCCGGAGCACAAGGTGCTGCTCTCGGACACGCTCAAGAAGAAGGGTCATGTCGTCGCGATGACCGGCGATGGCGTCAACGACGCTCCCGCCATCAAGTCCGCCGACATCGGCATCGCCATGGGCAGCGGTACGGACGTGGCGAAGAACTCGGCGCGGATGATCCTGTCCGACGACAACTTCGCGACGATCGTCTACGCCGTGGAGCAGGGCCGCAAGCTCTACGACAACCTCACCAAGTACATCCGCTTCGTGCTGCTGTTGCTGGTCACGTTCGTCCTGACGTTCCTCGGGGCCACCATCTTCAACATCGCGGCCGGTGAACCCTTCACCCCGCCCCAGGTGCTGTGGATCCACTTCGTGGTCAACGCCTCGTTCGGGTTCGCGCTCGGCTTCGACCAGGAGAGCGCGGGGCTCATGCGGCGCAGGCCGCGCCCTCGGGGGGAGTCGGTGCTGACCCGGCCCGTGCTGGTGACGGTCTGCCTCAGCGGGCTGGCGATCACGCTCATCCTGCTCGGGCTGGTCAAGCTGGGCGAGTCCCGCTTCGACAGTGTCCCCATCGGCAACTCGATGGCGTTCACGGCGTTCGCGCTCTGCCTGATCGTGGCCGCGTTCGAATGCCGGAGCGAGACGGACTCGGTGCTGACGACGAGCACCTTCGACAGCAAGCACATGAACTGGACGGCACTGGCCCAGTTCGTCCTCGCGGTCCTGGTCACCCAGATGGACGGGTTCCGGCACATCCTCGGTACCACCGAGATCACCCTGGGGCAGTTCGGCTGGGCCCTGTTGTCCGCCGTCGCGCTCCTGGTGCTGTGGGAGGTGGGTAAGCTCATCGCCCGCAGGGCGCGGCCCACCGGGTGAGCGCGCCCGCCCGCTGTCCGTGACGCGCGCGGCGCGGACCGACCCGAAGGACACGCGTGTCGAAGCAGCCCGGCCCGCCAGGCGGAGGGTGGCGCCGTGCCGTGCCGGCGGTGCCCGGCCTCGCGGTGCTGCGCGGGTACCGGCGGAGCTGGCTGCGCGGGGACCTGCTGGCCGGGGTCACGGTCGCGGCCTATCTGGTGCCTCAGGTCATGGCGTACGCGAGTGTCGCGGGGCTGCCGCCCGTCGTGGGTCTGTGGGCGATCCTGCCCGCCATCGTGCTGTACGCGCTGCTGGGTTCGTCCCGGCTGCTGTCGGTGGGGCCCGAGTCGACGACGGCGCTGATGACCGCCACCGTCGTGGGTCCGCTCGCGGGCGGCGATCCCGCGCGGTACGCGGTGCTGGCCTCCGCGCTGGCCGTCGCGGTGGGGCTGATGTGTCTCGTGGCGTGGGCGGCCCGGCTGGGTTTCGTGGCCGACCTGCTCTCCCGGCCCGTGCTCATCGGGTATCTGGCGGGCGTGGCACTGATCATGACGGTGGACCAGCTCACCAAGCTCACCGGCGTACCGACGGACGGTTCGGGGTTCTTCCCGAAGCTCGCCTCCTTCTTCGGGAACCTGGACGAGATCCATCCCGCGACGGTGGTCTTCAGCGCCGTGACGCTGGTCTTCCTGTACCTGGCCACGCGGTGGCGCTGGAAGATCCCGGGTCCGCTGCTGGCGCTCGTCCTCGGTACGGCCGTGGTCGCGGTGTTCGACCTCCAGGACCGCGGCCTGGAGGTGATCGGGGAGATTCCGGCCGGGCTGCCGCGCCCCGACCTGCCCCCTCTCGACACGCTGCCCGAACTGCTGCTGCCCGCCGTCGGTGTCCTGCTCGTGGGTTACACCGACTTCATCCTGACCGCGCGCGCCTTCACCACCGACGACGACGGTCAGTCGCTGGACGCGAACCAGGAACTGCTGGCTCTGGGTACCGTGAACCTCGGCTCCGGCGTCCTCCAGGGGTTCCCGGTGAGCAGCAGCGCCAGCCGTACGGCGCTCGCACAGTCGACGGGCGCTCACAGCCAGGCGTACGGGCTCACCGCCGGGGTCTCCGTGCTGGCCGTCCTGCTGTTCCTGAGTCCCCTGCTCACCAACACCCCCAAGGCCGTTCTCGGTGCGCTGGTCGTCTACGCCGCGATCCGGATGATCGACCTGGCCGGCTTCCGGCGGCTGGCGTCCTTCCGGCTCCGGGAACTCCTGCTGGCCCTCGGCTGCCTGGTCGGAGTCCTCGCCCTGGACATCCTGTACGGGGTTCTCGTGGCCGTGGGCCTGTCGGTCGCCGAGCTGCTGAGCAGGGTGGCGCGGCCCCACGACGCGATCCAGGGGCTGGTGCCCGGCATGGCGGGCATGCACGACGTCGACGACTTCCCCGACGCCGAGGTGATCCCCGGCCTGGTGGTGTACCGCTACGACTCCCCGCTGTTCTTCGCCAACGCCGAGGACTTCAGGCGCAGTGCGCTGGACGCGGTGGCCGGGCAGGACGTCCCGGTCAGGTGGTTCGTCCTCAACGCGGAGGCCAACGTGGAGGTGGACATCACCGCGCTGGACTCGCTGGACACGTTGCGGCGCGAACTCACGGGGCGCGGCGTCGAGTTCGCGATGGCGCGGGTCAAGCAGGATCTGCGCGACGACCTGGACGCCTACGGGCTGAGCGAGTCCGTCGGCGAGGAGCGGATCTTCCCCACGCTGCCCACCGCGGTCGCCGCGTACCGTGCCTGGTGCCGCGACCACGAGGGTGATCCCGGCCCCGGCCCGGCGGAGCGCCCGGCGGCCGACAGCGGCTGAGACGGCGGGCGCCGCCGAGGCCGCCTGGACCCTGTCGTCCCTCGGGCAAGGGCACCTGGCCCGCCGCGCGGTCCGGGCGGGCTACGGGATCTCCTGTTCGGCCCAGATGACCTTGCCCTCGGCCGTGTGGCGAGCGCCCCAGCGATGCGCGAGCTGGGCCACCAGGAAGAGGCCCCGGCCGCCCTCGTCGGTGCTCCGGGCGTGCCTCAGCCGCGGGGCGGTACTGCTGGCGTCGGAGACCTCGCAGGTCAGCCGGGAGTCACGCAACATCCGCAGCCGGATGGGCGGTTCGGCGTAGCGGATCGCGTTGGTGACCAGTTCGCTCACGATGAGTTCCGTCGTCATGGTCAGTTCCGCCAGGCCCCACGTCTCGACCACGCGGGTGGCCCGGGCCCGCATGTCGGAGACCTGGGCGGGGTCCACCGGCACCTCCCACGAGACGACGTGGTCGTCCCCCAGGGTGTGCGTGCGCGCGAGGAGCAGGGCGATGTCGTCGGGCTGGGGTACGGGCACGAGCTGACGCACCGCGGCCGAGCACAGCGTCTCGAGGTCCGGCTCCGGGCCGGCGAGGAGTTCCCCGAGCCGGGCCATGCCCAACTCCATGTCGTAGTGCGCTCCTTCGACCAGGCCGTCGGTGTAGAGACCGATCAGGCTGTTCTCGGCGAGCTCGATCTCATGGGTCTCGAACGCCATCCCGCCGAGCCCGAGCGGAGGCCCGGCGGGCAGCTCGGGAAAGGAGAACCGTCCGTCGGGGGTGACGACGACGGGGGGCGGATGTCCGGCGCGGGCCATCGCGCAGCGCCTGGTGACGGGATCGTAGACGGCGTACAGGCAGGTGGCTCCGAGGAAGGAGGCGTTCGTGCTCCGGTCGGACTCATGCTCATGGGTCCACTCCTCGCTCAGCCGGAGCACGAGGTCGTCGAGGTGCGCCAGCAGTTCGTCGGGGGGCATCTCCATGTCGGCGAGGGTCTGGACCGCGGTGCGCAGCCGGCCCATGGTGGCCGCGGCGGTGATGCCGTGGCCGACCACGTCGCCGACGACCAGGCCGACTCGGGCGCCGGACAGCGGGATGACGTCGAACCAGTCGCCGCCGACCCCGCCGGACGGGTCCGCGGGCAGGTAGGAGGAGGCCACCTCCAGCGCCGTCCCGCCCGTCAGGGCGTGCGGCAGCAGGCTGCGCTGCAGGGTGACGGCCGCCGTGTGTTCCCGGGTGTAGCGGCGGGCGTTGTCGACGCACAGCGCGGCGCGGGCCACCACCTCACGTGCCAGCAGGACGTCGTCGGGCTGGAACGAGACGGGATTGACGGACCGGACGAACGTGGTGAGGCCGAGGGCGGTGTTGCGGGCCCGCATCGGCACGGAGATGAGGGAGTGCAGCCCGTAGCGGCGCATGCTCTCCGCTCGCGCGGGCTCCTCGGCGATCCACAGGTCGTCGGACGGATCGAGGATCTGGACGAGGACGGGTTCGCCGTTGGTGAGCAGGTGCACGTCGTGCGGCGGCGGGAGGAAGTCCGCCCGGTCCCCGATCTGTGCCACGGCCTCCGGGCAGCCCTCCCGCACCGAGCTCATTCCGGCGCGCCGCATCAACGGTTTGGCGGGGGCCGGTCCGGCGTCCGAGAGCCAGGTTCCGTGCCCCTCGGTGCTGAGGACGGACTCCAGGAGGTCGACGACGACGAAGTCCGCGAAACGGGGTACGGCGAAGTCCGCGAGCTCCTGTGCCGTGCGCATGACGTCGAGGGTCCGGCCGATGGTGGTCCCCGCTTCGTTGACCAGTGACAGGAGCCGCCGGGCGTTCCACCGCTCGGTGACGTCCAGGACCATGTAGCACACCCCGGTGTAGGAGTTGTCGACGCCGAGCAGCGGGAAGAACGAGGTGGAGAAGGCGTGCTGGCGGTGCGGGTCGGCCCAGCTCCATCCCAGGTACTCGTAGTCGATCACCGGATCGCCGGTCGCCAGGACCTTGTGCATCAGCCCTTCGATGGTCTCCGCCTGCATCCCCGGCAGCAGTTCGGTCAGCCGGCGCCCGAGCCGCTGTTCCCGGGGGATACCGCCCAGGTGTTCCAGGGTGTCGTTCATCCAGACGTAGCGCAGTTGCAGGTCCAGCACCGCCATGCCGACCGGCGAACGGGTCAGGAACCCGTCGAGGAAGGACGGGCCCACCGTCCACTGCCGTCTGAGCGCCCGGGCCGAGATCAGAAAACACTCGTCCGCGCCGATCCCGAAGGACGCGGACACGCGCAGGTCGACGTCGACCCGGCGGCCGTCGCGGTGGCGTACGGCGATGACGCCGCTCCAGCCCATGCCCGCGCGGCAGCGTTCCGCGATGCCCGCCGCGCGCCGGGGGTCCCTGGGCATCGCGAGCAGATGCGCAGCCGGGGAGCCGACCATCTCGGCCGCGGGGAAGCCGAGAAGCGATTCGGCGCCCCTGGTCCAGCCCACCACCACCCCGTCGCCGGACACCACCACCGCCGCGTCCGTGGACGCGTCGAGGGGATCGCCCGGTCCTTCGGACACGGGCGCGTCGGGATCTTCTCGCGCAGAATCCATGAGGCTCATCCTTTACAGGAACCATGTTCCTGCTAGTCCGTCCGATGTGCACGGTCCGGCGGACGATCGACGGGCGGGAGCGGGCCGCGCGCTTCCCGGGGCCCGGCGCCGACGGGCCGGGAACGGTCACGCGACGGCTGATCGCCGCGGGGACCGGGTCCACCCCGTCCGGCGCCCTCGGCGACGTCGGTGCGCGGCGCCCTCCTGGTCGACCTGAGCATGCCAACCCCTCGTTCTGGAGTGGGCAAGGACGGGAGCAGGGCGCAGCATGGAAGGGCCGGGGTCGGTGGACTCGTGCGCGGCTGCGGCGACGAAGCCCGGCACACCGCGCCGGCCGGCGGAGGAGGGCCAGGGATGACAGCCGATTCCCCGCAGTCCGACAGTGGCGGCTACGAATCCGAGGCGTCCCGGCCGACCGGTCTGCTGGACGTGCTCAGCGTGGGCGCGATGGTCCTCGACGTCGAGGGCCGCATCGTGTTCTGGACGCCCCAGGCCGAGGAGCTCATCGGCTACTCGGCGGAGGAGGCTCTGGGCAAGTACGCGGCGCGCCTGATCATCCACCCCGAGCACATGCAGTCCGTCACGAAGCTGTTCGCCGACGTGCTGGAGACGGGGCGCAGTTGGGCCGGCGCCTTCCCCATCCGCCACAAGGACGGCAGCACCCGGCTGATGGAGTTCCGCAACATGCGGCTCCTGGACGACGTCGGGGACGTCTACGCCCTGGGCATCGCGGCCGACCACACCCTGCTCCAGCGGGTGGAGACCGATCTGGCGCTGTGCGAGCAGCTCATCAGCCAGTCCCCCATCGGGCTGGCCCTGATGGACCCCGAGCTGCGCTATCTCATGGTCAATCCGGCGTTGGAGCGGATCGACGGCATCCCCGCCGAGGACCACATCGGGCGCCATCTGCGGGAGACCCTGCCCTTCCCCGACGTGGACACGGTCGAGTCCGCGCTGCGGCAGGTGCTCACCACGGGCACACCGCTGCTGGACCAGTACCACGTGGGCCGTCCCCCGGCCGATCCCGAGCACGAGCACGCCTGGTCGCTGTCGTTCTACCGGCTGGAGGATCCGGGCGGGCGGGTCCTGGGCGCGGCCGCCTCGGTCGTCGACGTGACCGAGCGCCATCGGGCCGCGGCCGAGGCGGACCGGGCACGGCGGCGGCTCGCGCTCATCGCCGAGGCCTCGACGCGCGTCGGCACCACGCTGGAGGTGGAGCAGACCGCCCGCGAACTGGCCGAGATCGCCGCCCCCGGGCTGGCCGACGTGGTCGCCGTGGACGTCCTCGACTCCGCCCTGGCCTGCCGCCGCAAGCGCAGACCGGACAACGGCCCGGAGTTCTTCCGCGCGCTCGCCCTCAAGGCGTCGCATCCCACGCCGGCGCTGCGCGCCGCGGACCCGCCCGGTGACGTCGCCGCCTACGACGGCGACCGGATGGTGACGCTGTGCGTCCACACGGGCCGGCCCGTGCTGGTGCGGCACGTCGGGGAACAGGACCTGCCGCGCATCGCCCGCGACGCCGAGGGCACCGCGCTGCTGGCCCGGGCGGGCGTCCACTCCTACCTGGCCGTGCCGCTCATCGCACACGGTGAGGTCCTCGGCGCGCTCGACCTGAAGCGCACCAGGAACCCGCTCCCCTTCGACGACGACGACGTGGTCCTGGCTACCGAGCTGGCCACCCGTGCCGCCGTGGCCATCGACAACGCCCGGTGGTTCCAGAGCGTGCGCAACACCGCCGTCACCCTCCAGCGCAGCCTGCTGCCCGAGCACCCGCCGCATCTCACCGGTCTGGAGGTCGCCTCCCGCTACCAGCCCGCCCAGGCCACCAGCGAGGTGGGCGGCGACTGGTACGACGTGATTCCGCTGACCGACGACCGGACCGCGCTGGTCGTCGGCGACGTCATGGGCAACGGCATCGACGCCGCCGCCACCATGGGTCGGCTGCGGACCGCCACCTGCGCCTACGCCGACCTGGATCTCGATCCGGGTGACGTGCTCCAGCACCTCGACAAGATCACCTGCGACCTGGAGCACTACATCGTCACCTGTCTCTACGCCGTGTACGACCCCCGGACGAGGCGGTGCCGCATCGCCAACGCCGGACACATGCCGCCCGCGCTGGCCCGTCCCGGCGCGGCTCCCACCCTGCTGGACCTGCCGACGGGTGCCCCGCTCGGCGTCGGCGGCATCCCGTTCGAGACCACCACGGTCGAGTTCGAGCCCGGCGATCTGCTCGTCCTCTACACGGACGGCCTCGTCGAGACCCGGCTGCACGCCATCGACGACCGCCTGAACGTCCTCCTCGGCTTCCTCGACGAACCCGGCCGGGCGCTCGAGGAGATCTGCGACCTCCTCCTGTACGGCCTGCGCAACTCCGACGACCACGACGACGTCGCCCTCCTGGTCGCCCGCGCGAAGTAGGTGCCGGGCGCCGGGACGGGCACCGGACGCGGAGCACGGCAGGGCGGCGCGGACCCGCTCCCCCGGGACGGCGCGCCGACGCCGGCCTACGGCTTCCGCGCGTCCTTGGAGCGCCGGTGGGAGACCTGCTCGCGGGTGGTGCGCCACCGGGACCGGGCCTGTTCGACCACGCTGTCCCACTGGCGGCGGACCTCGTCGTCGGAGGGCCGGTCGCCCCCGCGGATCCGGACGAGTTCCTCCCGCATCTCGCGTCCCAGGGCCGCCGAGGCCACGATGACGAACATCGCGGCGAAGAGCGCCGAGATCATCGCGAACACGGCACCGACCGCTCCGTAGCGCGCCGCGTAGGAGTTGAACAGGCGGGGGAGGTAGACGGTCGCGCCGACCGAGTAGACGGCGGTCAGGGCGGCCGCGGTGATGCCGAAGGGCAGCAGGTCGCGCCAGGGGATCCGTTTCGCGGACAGGGCCCAGCCGCTCCAGACGAGGAAGGCGACGCTCACCGGCACCTCGCAGGCGGCGGCCACCAGCTCCAGCCGGGACCCCCCGAGGATCGCGTGGAGCCATCCGGTGAGTCCCGCGTAGGCACCGAGCGCGAGGATCCACCACAGCCCGTTGCGGGTGTTGCGCACGCTCAGCGGGGTCAGTTGCCAGGTCTGCTCGAAGAGTCGCTGTGCCGCGCGGGCGAAGCTCAGCGAGGAGACGACGAGGAAGAGACTCCCGAAGACCCCCACGCCCGCGCTGGTTCCCTCGGTGGGGGCGAAGAGCGACCTGACGGCCGCGGCGCCCTGCCCGGTGAGGCTGTAGCGCATGATGATCCGCTCGGCGGCATCGTAGTCCGAGAAGTTGCTCAGCAGGGCGCCGCAGAGGATCGTCAGCGGGATGATCGCGGTGAGCGCGCTGGAGGCGAGGGCCATCGAGCGGTCGAAGCCCACGATCTTCTGGAACCGGTTGACGACCCGCAGCGCGAAGGCGGGACGCAGCCAGAACGTCAGCGTTCTGACGAGGCGCTCGCGATTGATGCCCGCCGTCCTGTCCTCCGTGATGTCGGGCCGCTGTGGCGCTGCGAGCGTAACGGACGGGCGCACGGACGGCGGGGACGACACGGTCGGGTGCCGGCGTCCGGCGTCCGGCGTCCGGCGTCCGGCGTCCGGCGTCCGGCGTCCGGCGTCCGGCGTCCGGCGTCCGGCGTCCGGGCAGACGATCACGGCCGTGCCGCCGGAGGGGGGCGGCCGTCCTGAGGAACCGTCAGGTGCGGGCGGCTCCGCGCGGAAGAGGGCCGCCGGGTGCCGGCGCGGCACCGACGGGGGCGCGGGTGGCGAGTGCGGCGCCCGCGGGGTTCCCGAGTGCGCTCAGACGTCGTCCTCGGAGAGGGCGATCTCCGCCCAGATGGTCTTTCCCCGCGACTCGGGCCGGGTGCCCCAACGGCGGCTGACCTGCCAGGTGAGATAGAGGCCCCGGCCGCCCTCGTCGAACTCCTCGGCGTGGCGCAGGTGCGGCGCGGTACTGCTGTCGTCGGCGACCTCGCAGACGACGACCGTTCCGTCGAGGATGAGCCGCACGTCGATGGGACCGTCCGAGTACCGGACCGCGTTGGTGACGAGTTCACTGACCACCAGGGTGGCGGTGAAGGCGTACGCTCCCAGTCCCCACTCCTCCAGTTGGCGCTCGGCGTGGGCGCGGGCGTCGGCGACGGCCGCGGGGTCGTTGGGCAGGGTCCACGATCCGATCCGGTCGGGGCGCAGGGCGCGGGTGCGGGCCAGCAGCAGCACCGCGTCGTTCTCCGCGGGCTCCGGCGTCAGCGTGTAGAGCACCTCGTCGCAGATCTCCTGCAAAGGCCGGTCGGCCGGCAGCAACGCACCGCTGATGCGGACCAGTTGCTCCGCCGGGTCGTCCGAGACGGCACGCAGCATGGCCGTGTTGGACATCAGGAGGAGGCTGCCCTCGGGGAGCTCGAACTCGGAGGTGTCGAACTTCGCCAGACCGCGCCCGAGGGGCGGCCCGGCGTGCACCACGGCGTACTCGGCGGTCCCGTCGGGCAGGGCCAGCACCGGTGGCGGATGCCCTGCGCTCGCGACGGAGCAGCGGCGGGTCACGGGACTGTAGACGAGGTAGAGGCAGGAGGTGTCCTGGGGCTGGTCCTCGGCAGCGGCGTCCGGCGGGCGGGGCCGCTCCCCGCGCAGGCGGGTCACCAGGGCGTGCAGCCGTTCCAGGACCTCGTCGGGCGCCAGGTCGAGGACGGCCAGCGCACTGATCGCGGCCCTCACCTCGCCCATGGTGGCGGCGGCTCTCAGCCCTCGGCCGGCCGTGTCACCCGTCACCAGGGCCACCCGCGCCCCGGACAACGGGATGACGTCGAACCAGTCCCCGCCGGCGCCGAGCGGACAGTAGCTGTGGGCGGTCTCCACCGCGAGGTGGCCGTCGACCGGGGACGGTCGCAGGCTGAGCTGGAGGATGCGGGCCGCCGACCGCTCCCTGGTGTACAGCCGGGCGTTGTCCAGGCACAGGGCCACCCGGTCGGCGAGTTCCGCCGCCAGCGCGAGGTCGCCGTCGTCGAACGGCTGCGGGGTGCCGGCCCGGTAGCAGTGCGCCACCCCGATCACGGAGCCGCGGGCGGCCAGCGGCAGCACGAGCAGCGAATGCGCGTCCGCGCCGATCATGCGGCGCCCGCGCACCGGCTCCCGCGCCAGCCAGTCGGCGTCGGGGCTCAACCGGGCGACGATCCGCGGCTGGAGGTCGGACAGACCCTGCGCGAAGGGTGTCGCCGCGGACAGCCCGATCGCCTCGCCGATGGAGGGGAGGTGCGGCTCGGCGTCCGGTACGACCGAGCGGCGGCCCGTGCATCTCAGCGCCCCGTACTCCAGGACGGTTCCGGCCGCGGAGACCTCGCCCCGCAGGACGGAGTCCAGCACCTCGACCACGACCGTGTCGGCCAGCGCGGGCACCATCTCGTCGGCGAACTCCTGGGCCGTACGGAAGATGTCCAGCGTCGTGCCGATGCGCCCGCTCGCCCGCTCCAGCAGGGCCAGCCGCGCCCGCGCCCGCTGCCGCTCGGTGATGTCCACGACCGACGTCGCCACCCCCAGGACGCCACCGGCCGCGTCCTCCAGCCGGAAGCAGGAGACCGACAGCACGAGTTCGGGCGAGTCGGGGCTCAGATGACCCCGCACCTCGACGTCCAGCGCCGGCACTCCCGTGTCCAGGACCTCGAGCACGGTCGCCTCGTAGGCTCCGGTGTAGAAGTCACCGGCCCATTCCCTCGGGTGCCGCCCCAGGGCCTCCTCCAGGGCGAACGCCCGGACGAAGCGGGCCGCCGTGTTGAACCGCAGCAGTCGCAACTGCGTGTCCAGCACGTGGAGGCCGACGGGGGATTCGGAGAAGAGGGCGCCCAGAACGGCTTCGTCCAGCTCCGACGTCGGTCGGTCATGTCCGTCCCACGATGCACCCATGCCACTTCCGTAGACCGTTGCTCACCCGTGCAATCCCGTTTGCCAGATTTCCACCATATTCGTTGGGCCGGGCCGCGCGACCGGAGCACCGCCTGTGCGTCGATACGCCCGTCGAATCGCACGGCGGCGCCCTCACAACGCCCCCTCCGGCCACTGCCCCTCCCCCTCGGACCCCCGGCCCTCGGACGCCGGACCCCCTGGGCACCACCGCGCCCCTCCTCTACGCTGCCCCGAGCACCGTGACGATCAAGGGGAGACCGATGGCCGGGAACGACGAGGGCGTGGTCGTCTACTGGCGGCCCCTGTGCCCGTACTGCATGAGACTGCGCCTGCGGCTGCGCTTCAGCCGGTTGCGGTACACCGAGAGGAACATCTGGGCGGACCCCGAGGCGGCGGCCTTCGTGCGCTCGGTCGCCGACGGCAACGAGACCGTCCCGACCGTGACCGTGGCGGGTCACGCGATGGTGAACCCGTCGAAGAAGCGGCTCATGGAAGCGGTCGCGACGCACGCGCCGCAGTCGCTCTCCAGGCGCGGCTCCTGACGCTCCGGCCTTCGCCGTCACCGTCCCGGACGGCCTTACACGGCAGGGGAGTTCGACTCCCGTCGGCCGTCGGAGCCGAAGGTCCGGAAGACGGCCCCTTCCGCGCTGGAGCCCGCGGGGATCCACCGGTCTCCTTCTGCGGCCGTCCGCCACCGGCCGTAGCCTGAAGCGGCCGTCCCCCATGGACGGCAGGGACCCGTCGCCCCGAGTCGCACCACCGAGCGCCGGTCGCCACGAGAGAACGGGTACGGGCGTGCGGAAGAGGATCACCTGGGCCTTCACGTTCCGGCTGCGGCAGTACATGAAGGCAAGTCTCTGGATCATGCCGCTGTTCGGGCTCGGGCTCGGCGTGGTGCTCGCCGAGTGCGCGATCGCCGTCGACGCGTCGGGGTGGCTGCCGAGCGGCTGGCGGTATTCGGCGAGCACGGCGACCGGGGTCCTCAGCTCCATCGTCGGAGCCATGGTGGCCCTGCTCGGCTTCGTGGTGACGATCGGCGTCCTCGTCATCCAGCAGGCGACCGGAACGCTCTCACCGCGGTACATGCGCCTCTGGTACCGGGACCATCTGCAGAAGGCCGTGCTCTCCACGTTCATCGGGACCTTCGCCTTCGCGTTCTCCCTGATGCGGACCATCGAGTCGGACTCGGTCCCCGACCTCGGGGTCACCCTGGCCGGGATGGCCGTCGGCGTCAGCCTGCTGCTCCTGCTGGTCTACCTCAACCGGTTCACGCACAACCTCAGGCCGGTCGCCATCGCCGACATCGTCGGGCGGCAGGGCGTGCGCGTGTTCACCCAGGCCGCGGCGGCGGTCCGCGGCCCCGCGGTCGTCCCCGGCACGGTGGATCCCGTGCCGCCCGGCGCGCCCGTGACACCCGTGCACGCCACGGGCGGCGGAGTCATCCAGGCGGTGAACGTGTCCGCACTGGTGAGAACCGCGGCGCGCCACGAGTGCGTCTTCGTCCTGCCCCAGCTGATCGGGGACCACGTGGCCCCGGGCACCGTCCTGGTCGAGGTGCACGGCGGGGTGGCGGCCGTCGACCCGGACCGGGTACGCGGTCTCGTCGCCCTCGGGGCCGAGCGGACCATCGAACAGGACCCCGCGTTCGCCCTGCGCGTCCTCGTCGACATCGCGATCCGGGCCCTCTCCCCCGCGGTCAACGACCCCACGACCGCGGTCCAGGTGCTCAACCACATCGAGTCGTTCCTGTGCGCGGTCGGCCGGACGCCCCTGCCCGGCCGCCTCGTACTGGCCGACGAGCACGGCCGGCCACGGCTGGTGCTGCCGGGGCGCTCCTGGGAGGACTACCTCCAGCTCGCCGTCGCCGAGATCCGGCACTACGGTGCCACGTCCTTGCAGGTCTGCCGGCGGCTTCGCGCGCTGTTCGAGGGGCTTGCCGGCAGCGCGGCGGAGGTTCATCTGCCCTCGGTGCGGGCGGAGTTGGCGTTGCTCGACGAGTCCGTCGAGCGCTCCTTCGACGACCCGGCCCGACGGGCCCTCGCACGGACGGCCGACCGGCAGGGCATCGGCGGCGGGTTCCGGCGGGCGTGACACCGGGGAACCACGGGCCGTGCGCCACCCGGCACGGCCACCGGGGGCTCCCGGTCTGCGCGGCGCCGGCCCGCGATCGCCGACTTCGCGGTCGCCGGGAGACTGGTGGGGGGCGCGTGGCTCGGGGGCTCGGGGGCTCGGGCCAACCCATGGCAAGCCAGGGGCACTTCGCGGAGCGGCGGCCGCACGCGGGCCCGCACGGCCGCTGGCCCACCCGCCCCTGTGGTACCCGTAGTACTTGAGAGCTACGCCGTAGAAGAGTTCTCGGGCGGGACGCGGACGACGAGCGCGGACCCGTAACTTCCCCTTCAGACAAGCCCGATGGCCGCACGGCCGGACGACCGGGCGGACGGGGAGGGAAGACGACCATGGGGCGCGCTACGGGGGCGGCGGGGGCGGCGACGACGGGGAGTCCGGCTCCGGGGAGTTCGACATCGGGAAGCTCGGCTCCGGGGAGCCCGACTTCAGAGAGTTCGGCGCCGGAGAGTTCGGCTCCGGGGAGCCCGACATCCGGAAGCTCTGCCGTGGAGGAGGCCCGAGCGGGGGCTCGGGGGACCGGTGTCCGCGGCTGGCGTCGGGGGCTGCTCGCCACCCTCGTCGCCTCCGCCGTGGTGGTGCCGCTCTCGGCCGCGGCCCGGCCGGAGATCCCCGCCCCGGCCCCCGCCGTCCTCGGCCCGTTGACGGCCGCCTCACTGGACGAGGCCTACGCCGCCAACCGAGCCAACGCTGCCGAGGCGTCCCGTATGGCCGCCGCCCACGGCGACCGTCACCGGGCCTCGGCGGACCGCGCCCTGGCCACCCCCGCCCGGCACTTCATCGCCTTCGACGGACGCGGTGACGGCCGCGCGACCGAGGTCGTCGGCGACCTCGCGCACGCGGACCGGGTGGCGGTCCTGGTCCCCGGCTCCGACACCTCCCTCGACACGTTCGAGCGGTTCCGGGCCGGTGCCGCGGCCCTCCGCGAGGAGCTCGAACGGCAGGCCCCCGAGGGCACCCGTACCGCGGTGGTGGCCTGGCTCGGCTACCGCACGCCAGGCACGGTCAGCGCCACGGTCACCACCACCGGCCGCGCCGAACGGGCGGCGCCGCACCTGCGGGATCTCGTACGGAGGTTGCACGACATCACCGGCCCCGAGGCGCACGTCTCCCTGCTGTGCCATTCCTACGGCTCGGTCGTCTGCGGCCGGGCCGCCGCCGGCCTGGACGTCGACGACATCGCCATCGTCGGCAGTCCCGGCACGGGTGCCGACTGCGTGGACGGCCTCCGTACGCCCGCCCGGGTGTGGGCGGCCCTCGGCGGCGACGACTGGGTGGCAAACGTCCCGCACGTCAGCGCCGAACTGCTCGGCACGACCGTCGGCTTCGGCACCGATCCGGTGTCCCCGGCCTTCGGCGCCCGCGTCTTCGCGGCGGGCACCGGCGGCCACAGCGACTACTTCACCCCGGGCTCGGTCTCCCTCGCCAACCTGGCCCGGATCGTCCTGGGCGAGACCTCGGAGGTGACCCGTGCGTGAGTCCACCCGTCAGCCCGTGCCCGAGCCGGTGCGGGAGCCGGTGCGGGAGCCGGTGCGGCGTCCACGCGCCCCGCGCGGTGCGCTCGACGCCATACGGCGGGGCGCCGACCGCGTCGACACCGCGACCCCCGCGTCGCGCGACCGTGCCGTCGACGCCCTGCGCGCCTTCGCCGTCCTCGGTGTCGTCCTCGGCCACTGGCTGGTGACCGCCCTCGTCGCGGACGGCGGCACACTGCGCGCGGCGAGCCCGCTCCAGCACCTGCCCCGGCTGGCCCCCGTCTCCTGGGTCTTCCAGACGCTCGCGGTCTTCTTCCTGGTCGGCGGCCATGGGGCGACCCGGAGCCACACCTCGGCCCGCGCCCGTGGCGCGACCTACGGCCGGTGGCTGGGCGCACGGCTGTCCCGGCTGTTCGGACCGGTGGCCGCCGTCCTCGCCCTCTGGACACTGGTCGCGCTCGCCCTGCTCCTCTCCGGCACGGAGGTCGCCACGGTCCGCACGCTGGTCAAGCTGGCACTGTCGCCCCTGTGGTTCCTCATGGTCTTCGCCTGTCTGACGGCGGCGACCCCGCTGCTCACCCGGCTCAACCCGCTCTGGCCCCTGACCGTCGTCCTCCACGTGGACCTGCTCCGCTTCGGCCTGGGCGGCCCGTCATGGCTCGGCTGGGTGAACCTGGCGGCGGGCTGGCTGGTGCCGTACACCCTGGGCGCGGCCTGGGCCCGGGGCGAGCTGGAACACGCCCGCCCGGGGTGGATCCTGTTCATCGGCGGGGTGGTGGCGACAGCGCTGCTCGTGGGCTTCGCGGGTTACCCGGCCTCGATGGTCGGCGTCCCGGGCGCCTCGGTCTCCAACCTCGACCCGCCGACCCTGGCGGTGGTCACCTTCGGTCTGGCCCAGTGCGGTCTGGCCCTGCTGCTGCGCGACCGGCTGCGGCACGCTATGCGCAGGCCACCGGCCTGGGCGGCGGTGGCGCTGGTCAACCTCTCCGCGATGACGGTGTTCCTCTGGCACCAGACGGCCATGATGGCGGCGACCGCGACGGGACTCCTCGCGGGCCGGCTCCCCGGCCTGCACACGGTGCCCGACGGACTGGGCTGGGTCGCGGCCCGCCTGCTCTGGCTACCGGTCTTCGCCTCGATGCTGGCGGTGTGCTGGGCGGCGTTCCACGGCTTCGAGAACACCGGCGGCCGGGGCGTGCGCGGGAGAAGGGGCGGGTCTCGGGTCCTGCGCGCAGGACAGCGCCCGAAGCCGTCGGGACGGTCGGCGGTCCACCGTGTCTAGGGTGGTGCGGACCAACGAGGTGGAGAGGCGGCCGACCAGGGTGGAGAAGCATCTGATCCGGGGCCTGCGGGTTCTGCGCGACGATCTGTGGACGCTCCGGGCGGACCCGCTGCCCCCGTCGGTGTGGCTGCGCTGGCTGCCGCACGGCCTGGTGATCCTGGTCGGCATCGGCACCACGCTGGGCGGGGCGGATCAGATCGTCGACGGCTACCGCCAGGGCGCGGGCTACGCGGTGCTGTGCTCCGTGGCGCAGGGCGTGGCGCTGGCGCTGGCCCTGTGGCGGCCTGTTCCGGCGTGGTGGCTGTCGACGACGGTCACGGTCGTCGTGGCCATGAACGCGCGCTCACAGCTTCTCTCCGGCCAGGGCCGGCCCGGTGCCCCTTGGCCCTGGGGCGTATACGGTCTGACCGCCCACGCCATGGTGCTGCTCCTGCTGGCGCTGCGGGTGCCCTCCCGTGCCTCCGTGACGGCGCTGGGCCTGACGGTGCTGGTCACCTACGTCATGGAAGGACTCGTCGGGGCCTCCGGCTACGGGGCGACCGGACCGACGGCGGCGATCGTGTTCTCCGCCGTCGTCCTCGTCGGCATCGCCCTGCGCGGCCGCCGGGTGGCCCGCAGTCAACTCGTGGAGCAGGCCGGCCGGACCGCGGAGGAGCGAGGCCGGCGCACCCTGCTGGAGGAGCGCAACCGCATCGCGCGCGAACTGCACGACGTGGTCGCCCACCACATGTCGGTGATCTCCATCCAGGCACAGGTCGCCCCGCACCTGGTGGAGAACCCGTCCGAGGCGCTGAAGGAGAACCTCGCCGGCATCCGGCAGAACGCCCTGGAGGCGCTCGCCGAACTGCGCCGGGTGCTCGGCGTGCTGCGCTCGGACAACCCCGAGGACCCCTACGGACTCGGCGCGGCCGGCACCGGCTCCGCCCCGGACACCCCGCAGCCCACGCTCGACCGCCTCGACGCCCTGATGGAGAACACGCGCCGCGCCGGTCTTGACGTCGTCGCGGCCGTGGAGGGCGAGTCGCCGGTGTATCCGCCGGGCGTGCAGCTGTCGGCGTACCGGATAGTCCAGGAGGCGCTGAGCAACGCGCTGCGGCACGCGCCGGGCTCCCGGGTGCGCGTCGAGGTCGTGCACCTGCCCCAGGGCCTGCACCTGGAGGTCGCCAACTCCCGTCCGGGCCGGCCCGTCCGGCCTTCGCCGGGCGCGGGGCACGGCCTGCTCGGCATGCGGGAGCGGGCGGTGATGCTGGGCGGCCACGTGAACGCGCACCCCACGTTCCACGGCGGTTTCACGGTCACGGCGTTCCTCCCGAGGGACGGCCTCGCGGCAGCTCCCGGTTACTCGGCCGCGTCCGTCGCCTCCGCCTCCGCCTCCGACGACCCCGGCATCCCTGGGGAGCTCGAACTCGTCTTCCCGGACGACCCGCCCGCGACAGGAAAAGGAACCCCTTGACGTAATTCCCTCCCTGAAGCGAGGGGATTCTTACGGCTCGCGCCGTGAGACTTCCTGTTTCATCGCCGACCGCCCGCCCGGAGAACTCCGTTGAGGTCTTACACCAGCTCCGCAGGCTGCAACCGCCCGTCCGGCGGCCAGAAGGTTCTTCGCTGCGTTCACGTCCCGGTCGTGGGTCGTTCCGCAGTCGCACATCCAGGTGCGAACGTTCAGCGGCATCTTGTCAGCCAAGGTGCCGCAGGCAGAGCACAGCTTGGACGAGGGGAACCACCGGTCGACGGCGATCACCTCACGCCCGTACCAGGCGGCCTTGTACTCCAGCATGCCCCGGAAATCCGACCATGCCGCATCGGAGATGGCGCGGGCCAGGCTCCGGTTCCTGACCATGTTGCGCACGGTCAGGTCCTCGATCACGAGCGTTTGATTTTCACGCACGAGTCGGGTTGTCAGTTTGTGGAGGTAGTCCCGGCGCCGGTCGGCAATCCGGGCATGGATCCGGGCGATCTTGTGCCGGGCCTTGGCCCGGTTGGCCCCGTCACCCTTAGCCTTCTTCGCCAGGCGGCGCTGGGCCAGGGCGAGCCGGGCGCGGTCGCGGCGCTCGTGCCTCGGGTTGGCGATCTTCTCACCGGTGGACAGGGTCAGCAGGTGGTTCAGTCCCACGTCGATGCCGACAGCCGTGTCCGTGGCGGGAAGCGGCACGATGGTGGGGTCCTCGCACAGCAAAGACACGAACCAGCGCCCGGCAGGATCACGGGACACGGTCACCATGGACGGCCGAGCGCCTTCCGGCAGCGGACGCGACCACCGGATGTCCAGCGGGTCCGTCATCTTCGCCAGCGTCAGTTTCCCGCCACGGAAGCGGAACCCCGAGGTGGTGTACTCAGCCGACGTACGGGATTTCTTCCGGGACTTGAAGCGGGGGTACTTGGCCCGCTTGGCGAAGAAGTTGGTGAACGCCACCTGGAGGTGCCGCAGGCACTGCTGGAGCGGAACGGAGGAGACGTCATTGAGGAACGCCAGTTCCTCGGTCTTCTTCCAGGCGGTCAGCATGGCCGAGGTCTGGTTGTAGTTGACCCGCTCCTGCCGTGTCCATGCCTGCGTCCGGGCCGCGAGGGCCAGATTGTAGACCTTGCGGACACAACCGAAGGTGCGCGACAGCTCTGCTGCCTGCGTATCCGTCGGATGGAAGCGGTACTTGAATGCCCGCTTCACGTGGGCTGTTGCCATGCCTCACAAGCTAGGGGGACTACAGGTGAAAACCAAACCTATGGGTCAGGTCACGGTCTTTCGCCCAGGGGGCGAAAGACCGTGACCTGACCTGCTCCGCAAGGGTCTCGTTCCCTCCCCCACCTGAAGGTGGGGGCATCCACGAAAGGACTCAGATGACGAGCGGCACCATCCGCGTACTCATCGCCGACGACCAGCAGATGGTCCGGCAGGGCTTCACCGTGCTGCTCAACACCCATCCCGGCATCGAGGTGATCGCGCAGGCGGTGGACGGGCTGGACGCCGTCGCCAAGGCCACCGAACTCACCCCGGACGTCGTCCTGATGGACATCCGCATGCCCGAGCTCGGCGGCATCGAGGCCACCCGCCGGATCACGGACCGGATCCCCGGCATCAAGGTGCTGGTGCTCACCACCTTCGACCTCGACGAGTACGTGTACGACGCGCTGCGTGCCGGGGCGTCCGGGTTCCTGCTGAAGGACGCCTCCGCGGACCAGCTCGCCGAGGCGGTCCGGGTGGTGGCGGCCGGCGACGCCCTGCTGGCACCGGGCATCACCCGCAAGCTGATCGCCGAGTTCTCCCGGCTGGACGGGAACCACCGTGCCCCGCTGAAGGAGCGGGTCGGGGACCTCACCGAGCGCGAGACGGAGGTGCTCACGCTGATCGCGCAGGGATTGTCGAACGCGGAGATCGCCGCGCGCCTCGTGGTCGCCGAGCAGACGGTGAAGACCCATGTGGGCCGCATCCTCGTCAAACTGGGCCTGCGGGACCGCACGCAGGCGGCGGTGTTCGCGTACGAATCGGGCCTGGTGAGACCGTCCGGCTACTGAGCCCCGGCCGATGGACCCGGGCACCCGTGGCCGTTGTGCGTGGGACGGATCCGCCGGAACCGTTCCGGCGCCCCGCCACGACGTCGCCAGGACCGTCCGGCGCCCCGTGCCCTCAAGGACGTCGGCGGCCTGGAAGGTCTGGGTGGACCGGGAACAGGCCGGGGCGGGCCGGGGACCGGTGCCGCGCTCCGGCCGGCGCCGCTGTCCTCCCGCGTCCGTCAGGCCGTCACGGAGCCGCGGGAGAGGCGCTCGGCTCGGTGGCCCCGGGAGAGGTGCTCGCCGTGCCGGACGTCTGCGGCCCCGGGGTGTCCGCGGAGCTGCTGTCGGGCGAGAACACCGCCACGCCCACGAGCACCGCCAGCAGGAAGACGGCGACGCCGGCGGCGGCGCCCACCGCCCGCGGCCGGTTGCCGAGGAGTTCGCCGACGCCGGGTCGCCGGCGTCGGCGTGACCGGTGGCCGCCGGCGGAGTCCCGCGCCACCGACGGCAGGGCGTACGTGGTCGCGGGGCCGGCGGATCTGAGGTCCTGCCGGTGGCGTCCGGGTTCCTGCACGGCGGCGGGGAGCGGCTCGCCGCGCCCCTTCCAGGCGTCCGAGCCGTACCAGGAGGCCGCTTCGAGAGCGGTCGGCCGGTCCTCGGGCTGCTTGGCCAGAAGACTGAGGAGATGGTTCTCGAAGGCCGGCGGCAGGTCGGCGCCGAGCTCCCGGGGAGGCGTGGGAGCTGAATCGAGGTGGTGGTGGAGGACCGCGACAGGGCTGGCGGCCTGGAACGGGGGCCGTCCGGTGACGAGTTGGTAGAGCACACAGCCGAGGGAGTACATGTCGGACGGCGGCCCGGCGGTCTTGCCCAGGGCCCGCTCGGGAGCCAGGTACAGACTGGTGCCGACGATCTGGCCGGTCGCGGTGAGGCCGCCCGCCGGGTCGTCCATGAAGCGGGCGATCCCGAAGTCGCCGATCTTCACGCTCCCTTGGGCGTCCAGGAGCAGATTGCCCGGCTTGATGTCCCGGTGCACGATGTTCTGCTGATGGGCGGCGGCGAGCCCCGCCGCGGACTGGGCCGCGATCCGGGCGACGCGGTCGGCGGGAAGCGTCCCGGCGGTGGCGAGGACATGGGCGAGGCTGTCGCCCTCGACCAGCTCCATGACGAGGAAGAGCCGGTTCTCGTAAGCCCCGAAGTCCAGTACCCCCACCACGTGGGGATGGTTCAGCAGGCCCGCGGTCTGCGCCTCCAGGCGGAACCGGGCCGCGGCCGTCGGGTCCGCGTCCTGGGAGAGGAGCAGCTTGACCGCCACGGACCGGCCGATCATCTCGTCGTGGGCCCGCCACACCTCACCCATCGCGCCCCGCCCGAGAGTGGTGTGCAGGCGATACCGCCCCGCTATCAGCACTTGTGCTTCATCCTCACGCCGTTGGGATTCGTCGATCACCGCGCGGCAGATGCCCTACCGAGCATGAGTGATCATCGGGGCGCCGCAGCAGGTTGAGCCTACTGCCAACACGACGGTGATCAGACGCTGTTCACGCTCGGCCTCAAGATCGCAGAGAAGCGATCGGAGTGACACCGGGCGCTGACCGAAAGTGACGCCGGAGGCCGGCTCCAGGGGCGGTCGGCCAGGGCGTACGGGATCGGTCCCGACACCGGATGCCGGGCTCGGCGCGACACCTCCGCCGAAGCGGGCACGTGAGCGCCGCCCATGCGGTGCGGGACGCGGGAACGCCGCCCGCAGAACGGTCGCACATTGGTATGGACCTGCCAACCGACTCGGACTACCCTCGTCCTCGCAACTTTGAGAGCGCTCTCTCCTGCCCTTCGCCCCACTCACCGGTCATCGGATCGACGAAAGGCAACTCCCTTGAGACGCACCACACTTCTGCGAACAGCCGTGTCCGCCGCCCTGCTCGTCAGCGCCGCGGCCGTCGGACTCCCCCAGGCCACGGCCGACGACGCCCCCGTCACCGCCCGGGCCGCTCACGCACCCGCCTCTCCCGCACTCGTCGAGGCCATGCGGCGCGACCTCGGGCTCACCGAGGAACAGGCGACCGCCAGGATCGCCGACGAGACGGCGGCACGCGGCGTGGAACGCGCCGCCCGGCGCGTGGCCGGCTCCTCGTACGGCGGCTCCTGGTTCGACGCGAGGAGCGGCCGGATCGTCGTGGCTCTCACCGAGGCGGCCTCGCGCGGGGCCGTCGAGGCGACCGGCGCCCGGGTCACCCTCGTCGAACACAGCCAGCGGCAGCTCGACGCGGTGAAGGCGCGCGTCGACGCACTCGACGCACCGGCAGGCGTGGCCAGTTGGCGGGTCGACCCGAAGGCGAGCTCGGTCGTCGTCGACGTGGTCTCCGCGCACGAGGCCGACAACGATGTCCGGGCCTTCGTCTCCCGCGCCCGCGCGTTCGGCCCCGTCACCGTACGGAAGACCGGCCAGGCGCCGACCACGTTCGCGGCGGGCACCGTGGGCGGCGATCCCTACTACACGGGCAACGTCCGCTGCTCCATCGGCTTCTCCGTGTACGGCGGCTTCATCACGGCGGGTCACTGCGGCCGGCCGAGCGCCGGTGTCAGCGGCTGGGACCGCAGCTACATCGGCAACTTCCAGGGCTCGTCCTTCCCGGACAACGACTACGCGTGGGTCAATGTGGGCAGCGGCTGGTGGACCGTTCCCGTCGTGCTCGGCTGGGGCACCGTCTCCGACCAGCTCGTCCGCGGTTCGGCCGAGGCCCCGATCGGAGCGTCGATCTGCCGCTCCGGTTCGACCTCGCACTGGCACTGCGGAAACGTCCTCGCCAAGAACGAGACCGTCAACTACAGCCAGGGCGCGGTACACCAGATGACCAAGACGAGCGTCTGCGCCGAACCCGGCGACTCGGGCGGCTCGTTCATCAGCGGCGACCAGGCACAGGGTGTCACCTCCGGCGGCTGGGGCAACTGCGGCAGCGGTGGTGAGACCTGGTACCAGCCCGTGAACGAGATCCTCAACCGCTACGGACTCAGGCTCCACACCGCCTGATCCACCGGCACCGGCCCGCCGCCGTCCGCGGGCCGGTACCCCGGCGCGCGACACGCTCGCGGGCCGGTGCCCGCTCCGCGCGTTCGGCTCCAGGTCACCTCGGGGCCGGAACACCCCGTGACGCGCGCGGGGCGGGCGAGGCGACGGCCCTCGGACGGACGGCGCGTCCTCGCGCGACCCCTCTCGTTCGGGGGATCGCGCGGGGACTCCGGCCCGGCGTCGGGACGGGGCCGGGCGCGCCCCGGACCGACCCGACGCCGGGCCGGGTCACGCCCGGCCCGGCCGGCTCGCGGGGCCGCGGAACCCCTTACGACGGGTCGTGCACCGTGCCGGTGAACTCCGCCCCGTCGTGCGACTCACCGTTCTCGTCATAGAGGGTCAGCCGCAGGCGTACGGTCTCGTCCGGCTCGGTCCGGTCGTCCGTGACGGTGGGGATGGTGATCGTGGCGCTCGTCCGGCCGGCGGGGATGTCCACGAAGAGGGGGAGTCTGCGCACCTCGGACAGCGGCCGCGCCGGCAGGGGTGACTCGCCGGAGTTGCGCAGCCAGTCGGGATCGACGTCCGTGGTGGACAGTGCGGCGCCGCCGGCGACCGGCAGGACGCCGACGTCGGCCGGGAAGTCCGTGTCGGCCACCGCGGAGAGCGACACCTTCCACGTCAGCGCGCGTCCCTCGGCGGCCCGGACGGAGGACGGCGCCACGCTCAGGGTGGGCCTCGGATCGTCGTTCCGCGCGATGACACCGCCACTGTGCGCGCCGACCACGGCGCCTCGGACCGCCTTCACGAAGACGTCGCGCGACACGTCGTAGCCGAAGCGCGTGTTGCCCCGGACCTCGACCTTGACGTAGGGGGTCCGGCCGCCGGGCCGTACGGTCACCTCACGGGTGGCGGTCCGGCCGGTGGCCGGATCGGCGACGAACAGGCGGACCTTTCCACTGCCGTGCCCGGAGACCCTCACCGGTACGCGGTAGGTCCGGGCGCCCGAGTCGCCCTCCTGGACGGTCAGCCGGCCGATGTCCACGCGCGGGAGCTCCGCGGCGAGGACGGCCGGGGTTCCGGCGCGCCAGCCCCACGAGTCGACGAGCCACGCCTGACCGGAGCCGGTGCGCGGGACGAGCTCCAGGGACGCCACCCGCCGCAGGTCGATCCGCGCCCGGGTGGCGGCGGTCAGGGGCACCCGGACCTCCTGGCCCCAGTGGGAGGCGGTGCGGTTGGTGCCGGGCAGGCCGTCGAGGTGGACGCGTCCCAGGACGGCCCGGTGACCGGCGGTGTCGGTCAGGGCGACGTCGAGCCGGGTGTCCCCGGAGTTCGGCGGAACGATCAGGCGCAGGGCGAGGGCCGAGGCTCCGGTGAGCGGCACCGGCGAGGCCGAGCGCACCCGGACCGTGGAACCGGCCGCGGTCCAGCGCATCGCCACGGCACTCCGGCCCGGCTCCTTCGACGCCTCCCAGCGGGCGAAGTGCGGCGAGCGGCCCTTCGTGCCGGAGGTGAGGCACGCGGCGGAGTCGTCCTCATCCACCTCGGCACACAGCCGCCCGCCGTCGACCCCGACTCCCGCGTCCGGCAGGAACGCCGGGGTGCGGCCCGCGCCGACCGCGTGGCTGAGGACCCGCGCGGGGCCGGCGGAGGGCGCCCGGCGGCCCGAACCGTCGAGCAGCGGTCGTACGCGGTCGTCACCGACGACGAACAACCGCGCGGCCGCGGCGATGTAGGTCGCCCCGACGGTCTGCTGCTGACGGGCCGTCAACCTCGTCCCGGTGCCCGGCGAACACACCGGGTCCGGCTGGTTCCCCTCCCAGAAGTCGTCGTCCGCCGGTGCCTGGGCCTGGCCCGGAGTCCACTCGCTGTTGAAGAAGTTGTGGTTCGCGCCGACCACGTAGAGGGCACTGTGCAGGGCGGTGCCCTGGCTGATGCCGCGTGTCGCGTCCACGTACATCTCGCCCTGGAGGTCGGACACGTCCCCGTCGCAGCCGGGCAGGATCGTCGCCGACGGCACGTCGGGCGCCGGGTTCTGCCCGAAGATGGTGGGGCCGATCAGCACGGTGCCCCGGATGTGCCAGCGCACCGGTCCGCGGTAGCCGTCCTGGGCGGCGGGGGCCGGGTACAGGCTGTCCATGGCGGCCCGGTTCACGCCCTCGCCGCCGCGCGAGTGGCCGACCAGCAGGACGCGGGCCAGATCGGCGGGTGCCGTCCGCCGTACGATCTCGGGGGCCGAGGACGGGTCCGCCGACCAGTCGGCCCAGTGGGCCAAGTGCTGCCGCACCAGGGACGATCTGGCCTGCGCGCCGCCGTCCTCGGCGGCGTAGTCCTGTCCGTTGACACCGTTGGCGGAGATGGAGACGGTCACGTACCCCTGCGAGGCGAGCAGTTTCTGGGCGCTGAGGTAGCCCTTGTGGCTCGGGATCGGTTGCGCGCCCGCGGGGCAGGGCCACTCGCCGCCGAACCCGTCGCCGCCGTAGCAGGTGGCGTGCCGACCGTGCAGGAACAGGGCCAGCGGACGGTCTCCCTCGGCGGTGGTGGGCGCGACCACCACCGCGCTCATCTCCACCGGGGCGGGGAAGCCGGGCAGCCGCACCGGGTCGAGCGAGTAGTCACCGGTGGCCGTGCGATAGGGGCCCCGCTTCCCGGGGTCGACCGCGTTGGCGGGAAGGGTGGCCGCCGGCCGGGCCGCGGCTCCGGGCCGCGGCCCGGCCAGCGGGTCCCGTCCGGCACCGGCCGCGTCCAGCCGCCGGCCGCCGGCCAGCGCCTGGAGATCAGCGGGGTTCCCGAACGTCGCCGCGCCGAGCGCGAGCCGGAAGGACCGGCCGTCCCGCGCGCCGACGGGTCGGCCCAGGAGCCGGTCCCCGGCGTAGAACGCGACGCCTGAATCGCTCATGGGCACCGGGGCGTCAGAGCGCCAGAGCAGTTGCCGCGCCGCTCCCTCGCCGGTGACGCTCCAGCCGGCCGGAAGTCCGTCGTCGGAGTCGGCCGTCGAGACGAACCGTCCGGACTGCGCGGCGCCCACCGCAACCCCCAACGCCTCGGGCGATCCTGGCAGTCCTGCGGCCGCCGCGAGCAACACCGCGGCGACAACCCCTATTCGACGGACACGGAACAAGATGTTTCTCCTCTGATCGGCACACGCCGTTGCCGCTCCGTTCGACACGAAGCGATCTCCCCGCCCCACGAGGACGATGGACGGGGCCCAAAGGTTGCATCACGTCACCGGGTCATCTTCTTTCTCAACTCCCCCACAGGGAACAGGAGTCGGGCTGTTCGGCACGACGGTCGAGCGGCCCGGGAGAGACGGGCCCGCCGCCGTGTGCGGAGCTCTCGGGGTCGCGGCCGTTCCCACGCCGTCCGGGCGGGGGCGTCACTTCCACCCGTAGGCGTAGGCGGCCACCCAGGTGACGTCGAGTTCGGCGCTGCTGCCCGGAGCGGCGCCGGGGCCCTCGAGGGCGCTCTCGTTCTGCATCACCCAGGAGAGCGGCGTGGAGGGGACCCGGCGGGTGTCCTCACCCGTCTGCCGGCCGTCGACGAAGAAGCGCACCCGCCCGGGGGTCCATTCGGTCGAGACGGTGTGCCACTCGGTCCAGTCGGCACCGCTCGGGAAGTAGCCCTGCTCACCTCCTCCGCAGGGATGGTGGAACGCGGCGATGCCGCCGGTCCACTCCCCCTCGGGGTGGTCCATCTCGCAGCCGCCGCCGTAGTGCAGCCAGGCGGATTTGTATCCGGGGGCCACCTTCGACACCCTGATGCGGGCGCTGTACTTGCCGTACGCCAGCTGCATCACGGCACGCGGTACGAGCGCCGCAGCGTGTACGGGGCCTCCGTCCTCGGGACGCCACATCCGGATGCGCATCATCCCGTCGCCCCGCTCGCCCGGGCCCACGCTCACCGTGTCCTCGGGGTGGTACTCGCCGACGACGTCCCGGCCCCGGTCGTTCGCGGTGTCCTCCCAACCGGTCGGATAGGCCCACCAGTTGTCGCGGTACTCGCCGCTCAGCCCGCCGCAGTACGCGCCGGACGTGTCGACGTCGTGGTCGCAGTCGCTGAACGAACCGAGCGGCACCCGGTCACCGTTGAAGTCCTCCGCGAGGACCTGCCAGAACGGCCCGCAGTCCCCGCGGGGCAGGACGGTAGCCGTGCTGTGGCAGGCGTCCGCCGGGCGGGGTGCCCCGTCGGCCCGGGGCACCCAGATCAGGGCGCCGGCCAGGAGGACGAGGCCGAGAGGAACGAACAGAGCGCGCCGGCGCCGGGCGGGCACCGCGTGTAAGCCCATCGGAAGCCTCCCTCGCTCCCCGACAACTCCCGGGTGCGCGTGCCCCGTTCCTTCGAGCGAGGCTCCCGGGAACCGTTCCGGACACCGCCCGCGGGACCGAGCACCGCGCGAGGGAGCATCCTCGCGTCGCGACGGGAGGGACACCACCCCGTGGACACCGCCCGATACGGACGGCCCGGCTCCGACGCGCGGGAGTCCCGGTGGCGGCGGTCCGCGGGCCCGGCGGTTCGAGTCCGTCCGGGGCCCGCGGCACCTGCCTCAGGGCTGCAGAGGCATCGTCCAGCAGTTGGAGACGACCCGCTTGCCCGAGAGGCGGGCGGTCAGCCAGGAGATGGCGTCGCCCTGGTCGGTGATGAGCGGCGCGACGTGGTTGGTGAGCAGGCCGTCACCGAGGTTCGGCAGGATGACGGCGTCATAGGTGATGTTCGCGCCCTTGCGGCACCAGTCGACGGCGAGTTGCCGTGCCTGGCCGTGCGGCACGATGTCGTCCTGGACGCCGGTGACCACGCGCACCGGACTGGTCGGCTTCAGGTTGCCGATGCGCTGGGCGGCGAGCGTGGCCGTGAACTCGGGCGAGCTCGCGACGATGTCGCTGACGGAGGCTCCGTCCGTCGTCCACGACCTGCTCCTCTTGAACGCGTATCCGAGGATCGCGTCGCCGACGCACATCGTGGACAGGTCGTTCAGCGCAGCCTTCCCGGCGGAGTTGAGGTGGGCGTCCGCGATGGCCCGCAGGTCGGGGTCGGACTGCAGGAAGCCGTTGAGGGACCATCCCAGGGCACCGGCGAGGGCACTCCCGTCGATGCCCTTGATCACCTCGGTGAGGTCGGCGGGGGGCGCTCCCGCGTAGGTGCCGGCGAGCGTGATGTCCGGGGCGTAGGAGGGCTGGAGCTCGGCCGCCGACGCGCTGGCGCCGCCGCCCTGGCTGTAGCCGAACAGGCCGACGGGTGAGGCGGCGGTGATCGTCGCCCCGGTCAGGGCGCGTGCCGCGCGCACGGCGTCGAGCAGGGCGTGGCCGCCGTCGAGGCGGTTGACGTAGGTGTGGAGCCGGTCGGTCGCGCCCAGTCCGACGTAGTCGGTGACGACGACCGCCGTCCCGGCGGCGAGGAGCCGGTAGATCGCGAGGTCCTCGTAACCGACGGAGACCGTCTCGCCGTTCAGGGTGAGCGGGTGCTCCAGCCCCATGGAGGCCGCGCACTGGTCGCCCTGTCCCATGGTGCCGGGGGCGAGGGCCACGAGAGGGCGCGGGCCACCGCCCTTCCAGGCGGCCGAGGGCTCGATGTAGGCGCCGGTCACGGCGACGGGCAGGCCGTTCGAGTCGGTGGACCGGTACATCAGGCGGGTCGCGGTGCCGGGGAGCGGACCGTCGAGGCCGGGCAGGCTGAGCGCGAGCGGCAGGGGTTCCGTCCGGATCAGGGCGCCGTTGGCCGACGGGAGGGTCGTGGGCGGCTGGTAGAAGGCGGGGATGGTCACCCCGCGGGAGACCACGTCGCCCGTACCGGCCGCCGCGGCGGGGAGCGCCTGGACGGTCAGACAGGCGAGGACCGCCACCGCGGCGGCGAGGAGGCGGCCACGACGCGGTGCGGCGGTTCCGGTGCGCGCGGACGGCGAAGGCTGTTCCGTACAGGGACGTCGGGTGGACACGGGGTGCGGCTGGCCGTTGCTGTGGGGTCGTTCCATGCGGCTCACTCCCTGCTTCGTCAAAACGTGGGGGTCGTGCGGGCGGCCGACGGCGTCAATGGCGTGACGCCGGTTCCGAGGGGGTGCCGACGGAACCCGCGGCCGGGGAACTTCCGGCCGCGGACTCGGATCGGTGGGGGAAGAAAGGCAGCACGGAGAGACGGGCGTGGGCGGGGTGAGGGCTTCGGCCCGCGTCACGGACGAGGTGAGGCGGGGGAACCGCACACGCTCCGTCGGCCGGTCGGCGCGTGGTGCGGTGCCCGCACGTCGTACGGCGGCGGGCCTGGTGGCATCTCCCGAGGGGGTCGTGCGCGGCGGTGCCCCGGTG
The DNA here is from genome assembly GCF_042889485.1 of Streptomyces sp. NPDC002580. Classification (NCBI taxonomy): domain Bacteria; kingdom Bacillati; phylum Actinomycetota; class Actinomycetes; order Kitasatosporales; family Streptomycetaceae; genus Streptomyces; species Streptomyces sp. NPDC002580. The sequence continues at coordinate 279,732 of NZ_JBIAQZ010000002.1, forward strand.
CTCGTGGCTGCGACTCCGCCGTCCCGCGCTGTCCCGTACTGCCCTGATTCCCGCCTGTTCCCGTGCTCGGTCCTGTGTTGGTGCCTGTGCTTGCGCTCGACAGCGGCGGACGTCGAAGTCCCGTGCGACGTCCGCTAGTTACTCCCGGGTTACATCTGGAGAGTAGGAGCGGATGTCACTCAGTGACAAGGTGTCTGCGTGCGTCATTTCCGTGGGGCTCGCTATGCTGCCCCCGAGCTGACAGACAGGGGTGGTGGGGCGACGGTGCGTAATGAGGCACCCGCGGAACGGGCCACGACGGCCACGACGACAGAAGCTTCCCCACGACCGTCACTCGGCGAACGGCGCAGGGACGCCCTCCGTCTCGAAATAGCCCGCGAGGCTGTCCGCCTGTTCGTCTCCCAGGGGGTCACGAGCACCACGGGGGACCAGATAGCGGAGGCCGTGGGCGTCTCGACGCGCACCCTGTGGCGCCACTTCCCGACCAAGGAGGGCTGCGTACGTCCGCTGCTCACCGCGGGGCTCGACGCCGCCACGGACCAACTGCGGCACTGGCCGCCGGACACCGGCCTGCTGGATTTCCTCATCCACTCCTGCCGGCACGGCCGACTGCCGTCCGCCGACCCCGCGGTCCTGGACCTCATCCGCATGACCCCCACCGAACCCGCGTTGCGCGCGGTCTGGCTCCAGGCACACGACGACGCCCTGCCCGTCCTGACCGAACTCCTCGCCCGGCACTCCGGCCGGAGCGCCGACGACCTGCGGGTGAAGGTGCACGCGGCCACCGTCAACGGCGCACTGCGCGCCGCGGCGGAGGATTTCGCCGTACGTTTCGCCGACAGCGCCCAGGCCTCGGAAGAGGACCTCGCCGCCTGCATGCATGCCGCCCTGCAAGCCGCGTCGGAGGGCGTGCCGTACTGACCGGCCCCTCGACCGCCCTCCGGCCCAGCCCCGTCGGGACCCCTGAGCACATCCGGCCCGGACGCCCGCGACGGGCGAATCACCACGTGACGCCCCACAAGGGACGGGACGGACGGGGGCCGACCGCGGCTCGGTAAAGAGTTCGCCTGGTCTAGTCCAAAGAGGGGCCTGGTCCAGTCCAATTCATTGACGTGATCTCGTCAGCACCCGGAAGCTGGAGCACTCCCCCCACCCCTCTGGAGGCACAGTGAGACGTCTTCACGCATGTCTGGGCGCGGCGGCCGCCGTGAGCCTGGCCGCGGTCGGCACGACCGCGCTGGTCGCGGGCAACGCCTCGGGCGCGACCAGCGCCCTCAGCAACCGCTGGTACGCCGCAGCCCCGTACCTGATGCCGACGGACAACGAGCCGCCGGACCCGGCCGCCATCATGGACGCGACGGGCCTCAAGGCGTTCCAGCTCGCCTTCGTCCTGGCTCCCGACGGCGGTGGCTGCTCGCCCACTTGGGGCGGGACGTCACCGGTCTCCTCGGACACCGCCGTGCAGTCGGTCATCAACACCATCCGCGCCAAGGGCGGTGACGTCTCGGTCTCCATCGGCGGCTACGGCGGCACCAAGCTCGGTCAGGCCTGTTCGGACGCGGCGGCCACCGCGGCGGCGTACCAGCAGGTCCTCACCAAGTACGGCCTGCACGCGATCGACTTCGACCTGGAGGAGCCGGAGTACGAGAACACGGCGGCCGTCAGGAACGAGATCGGCGCCGCCAAGATCCTCCAGCAGAACAACCCGGGCCTGTACGTGTCCGTCACCACGGCGGGCACGGCGGACGGCACCGGCTGGTTCGGCAAGCAGATGCTCCTGGAGGCGAAGTCCCAGGGATTCACGCCCAACAACTTCTCCATCATGCCGTTCGACGGCGGCTTCAACGGCGCCGCGTCACAGACCGGCGCGCTCACCGACTTCAACACGATCCTGCGGTCCACCTTCGGCTGGGACCAGGCGACCGCCTACGCCCATGAGGGCTTCTCCGGCATGAACGGCCGCAGCGACACCGGCGAGTACTTCTCGCAGGCCGACTTCCAGACCGTCCTGGACTTCGCCACCGGCCACAACATGGACCGCTTCACCTTCTGGTCCCTCAATCGCGACCGCCAGTGCTCACCCGCCGACAACGGCGGCCGCACGTCGGGCACTTGCTCCAGCGTGTCCCAGAACTCCTGGGACTTCGCGAAGTACTCGGTGAAGTTCGCCGGAGCCACCCCGCCCACCGGCACCCCCACACCGACACCCACGCCGACCCCGACGCCGACGCCCCCGGGCGGTGCGTGCAAGGCGGCGTGGAGCGCGGACGCGGTGTACACGGCCGGCAACGAGGCCTCGTACAACCACCACAACTGGAAGGCCAAATGGTGGACCCGGAACGAGGCGCCGACGGGCGCGGAGTGGGGTCCGTGGCAGGACGAGGGCGCCTGCTGACGCCTTCGGCTCCGGACGGGTGCCCTCGGGCGCCCGTCCGGAGCCGTCCGGCCCGGCTCCCCACCGGGCCGCACCCGTTCGGGGGCCGCGCGGACCGGTCAGTGACCGCCGCTGGGACGGTCGCAGCCGGTGTGGTCCGGATAGCCGCCGAAGGCCTCCGCCCGAGTCCCGTCCGGGCCCATCGTGCCCTCGACGCACAGGGGGGCCGCGTCGAGGAGGAAGCTCACGCCGTTCGGGCCGAGTCGATGGACCCGCACCTGTTCCGCGTCATAACCGAGACCGGCGAGCGCGCGGTCGGCGCCGTCCGGGGTGAAGTCCCCCCGTTCACGCAGCGGTTCGAGCGCCTTCTCGACGCGCCGGACGGCGGCCAGCCCCTCACAGCGCTCTCGGCCATGCAGCGGGAGGGGAACCATGAAGCCGTGGTTCTCGGCGTAGTGATCGGCGTTCGGCGTCGCCGGGCCCGCACCCGCGGGGGCGCCGGTCGCCGACTGCCCGGGAGCGGTGGAGGCGGCGGTATCCGCCGGCCCGGGAGCGGCGGAGGCGGCGGTCCCCGACGGTTCGGGGGCGGCCTCCTCGCCGGGACACCGATGGTCCACCGGGCCGCTCGGCGCCGCCGACGTCGTCCCCGACGGTCCCGCCCCCTCGACGTCGTCCACCGGCCGCTGCGTCCCGCATCCCGCCAGCAGGACGGCCACCGCCACCGCCGGCATCCCGAGCCGGACGCCCCTCGCTCTGATGATCGCCATGAGCCGATCCTCCACCGACCGCCGGCCCGTGTCATGAGCATCCCTACTCAGACGGGTTCGCGCCACATCCGGCACGAATGGTCCCTTACCCCTGCGATTCCTTCCCCGCCGTGCGTTCGCGCTGCTCAGGGGTCTTGTCGCCGCCCCGATTGCCTGGTCTTCTGTACGCCCGGTGATCGATGACGCGACCCCCGGCCACTCCACCCGTACCCCGTGGCGGAGCGAGGCCGACGGCAGGCAGGAAAGGCGACGACGTGGACTCAGTGGCTGGGCAGGACGGACCGGGAGGGCTGCCCGAAGGGCTGGGCGCGGCGATACGCGGGACCGCTGCGGACATCGCGGCGCTGTTGGGGCCCGACACCGACATGGAGCTGCGGATTCCCGGGGCCGAGTGGAACGTCGGCCAGGCCGCGGCACATCTCGCCCTGGCCAACGAGCTGATGGCCGAGCTCGCGGCGGGACGGGCGCGCCCCTACGGGGACGGCACCCCGCAGAGCCTCGCCGCGGCCAACGAGGAGTCGCTGGCGGCGTTCGGGGAGCGGGCGGCCGAACCGCTGGCGGCGATGATCGTGCGGCACGCCGACTCCTGCGCCGGGGCGTTGGAGGAGGGGTCGGCGGAAGGGGCCGTGGTCACGCCGCTGGGCCCGATGAGCCCGCGGGAACTGGGGTCGTACCTGCTGACGCACATGCTCGGCCACGGCTACGATCTCGCCCGCGCGCTGGGCCGCCCGCACATGATCGACCGGGTCCGCGCCGGGCTGACCCTGCCCTTCCTGCTCACGGCGATGCCCCGGGTGACCGATCCGAGCCGCACCGCCGGGATGAACGCCCGGTACGGCATCGGGCTGTGGGGCGGCGGCCGGTTCGGGGTGACCCTGGTGGACGGCGACCTGTCCGTCGACCCACTGCCACCGGCCCGCCCGGACTGCACCATCCTCATCGAGCCGGTCACCTTCCTGCTGATGGCGCTCGGCCGCCAGGGACAGGTGGGCCCCATCGTCCGCGGACGCATTCTCGTCCGCGGACGCAAGCCCTGGCTCGCACCCCGCTTCCCCGGCCTGTTCACCGCGCCCTGAGAGGACGCCGATCCGTCTTGAGGGGCGGTCACATGCCGCGCGCTTCCGGGGCCGGTCACAGGGCGCGCGAAGGACATGAGGGGTCCGCAGGGGTCACCCGAGCGCGCGGTCCAGGTTGAAGGCGGCGCTGATCAGGGCGAGGTGGGTGAACGCCTGGGGGAAGTTGCCGCACTGCTCCCCGGTGGAGCCGATCTCCTCCGCGTACAGGCCGAGGTGGTTGGCGTACGTGAGCATCTTCTCGAAGGCGAGACGGGCCTCGTCGAGACGGCCCGCGCGGGTGAGGGCCTCGACGTACCAGAAGGAGCAGATCGAGAAGGTGCCTTCCTCGCCCTGGAGGCCGTCGGGGCTCGCCTGCGGGTCGTAGCGGTAGACGAGAGAGTCGGAGACCAGGTCCTCGCCCAGGGCGTCGAGGGTGGCGAGCCATTTCGGGTCTGTCGGCGAGATGAACTTCCCGAGCGGCATCATCAGCAGCGACGCGTCGAGGATGTCGCTGTTCTCGGTCTGGGTGAAGGCGTTGCGCCGGGGAGACCAGCCCTGGCTCATGATCCGCCGGTAGATCGTGTCGCGGACGGCGCCCCAGCGGATGATGTCGGCGGGCAGGCCACGGTGCCGGGCCAGCCGCATGGCGCGTTCGATGGCCACCCAGCACATGAGGCGCGAGTAGAGGAACGGCTTGCGGCCTCCGCGGGTCTCCCACACTCCCTCGTCGGGCTGGTCCCAGTGCTCGCACACCCAGTCGACAAGACAGCTGACGCTGTCCCAGTAGGCGCTGGAGAGGGGCTGCCCCCATTTGTCGTAGAGGTAGAGGCAGTCGATCAGGGCGCCGTAGATGTCCAGCTGGAGCTGGCCGACGGCGCCGTTGCCGATGCGCACGGGAGCGGATCCGCGATAGCCCTCGAGGTGGGTCAGCTCGCGTTCGGGCAGGTCACGGCGACCGTCGATGCCATACATGATCTGCAGCGGGCCGTCCGCGCCGACGTTCTCGGGGATGTGACTCTGGACATGCTCAGAGAGGAAGCCCATGAAGGCCTCGGCCTCGTCGGTGAAACCGAGACGCAGCAGGGCGTACACGCAGAACGCGGCGTCACGGATCCACACATAGCGGTAGTCCCAGTTGCGCTCGCCGCCGATCCGCTCGGGCAGGCTGGTGGTCGGCGCGGCGATGATGGCGCCGGTGGGGGCGTACGTGAGCAGTTTCAGCGTGAGGGCGGAGCGGTGCACCATCTCCCGCCAGCGGCCGCGGTACCGCGACTGGGACAGCCAGCGCCTCCAGTAGCGCACGGTCGCCTTGAACTCCCTCTCCGCCTCGGACGCGGCGCAGAAGCGCGGGCCCACCTCGTCGTCGATCTGGTCGAGGGTGAAGACCGCGGTCTCCCCCTCGTGGAGTTTGAACAGCGACCACACGTCGTGTCCGGCGGTCTCGATCGGCACCGTGGACGTCAGGGCCAGTCTCAGCACGGACGAGGTGAAGATCGCCTGGCCGGAGTCCACGCTCACGGTGTGCGGGACCGTCCCGTACTCGAAGCGGGGGGCGACTCGCGCGCGAAACGGCAGTGTTCCGCGGACGCACACCACGCGGCGGATCAGACGGTGCCGGCCGGCCTCGCGCGAGTCGTCGACGACCGGCATGAAGTCCTGGATCTCACCGACCCCGTCGTCCGCGAAGAACCGGGTGATCAGCACATTGGTGTCGGGGAAGTAGAACTGCTTCGTCCGCGCCGGGACGTCGGCGGCCAGTTCGAAGGAGCCACCGCGGTCGGCGTCCAGGATCGAGGCGAAGACGCTGGGCGCGTCGAAACGCGGGCAGCAGTACCAGTCGATGGTGCCGTCCGTGCCGACCAGAGCCGCGCTGCGCAGATCGCCGATCAGACCGTGGTCAGCGATGGGCAGGTAGCGGGGAGCACCGGCCCCCCGCGTTCCGCCGGGCATGTCACGGGTCCCGGTGTACTCCCCTGGTCCCGGAGTCACGTCAGCCATACAGGCCTCCTCTGGGCCGCGGCCCGAGCCTCCCCCTCCGTCCCAGGCTAACGAGTCGTCCCCGGTTCGGGGCAGTCGTGGACCGTACGGCCGGACAGGCGGGACCGCGCCGTGCGGCGCCCAAGCCAGGTCGACCGTTCCGGTGCGGCCGAGCCACGGGAACCGGCACACCGCGGCCCGTCGGCGAACGGTGCCGTGCGGCCGGGACGTCAGTGCAGGACGACCTTGGCGGCCACGATGACCAGCCCGAGCGCCAGGTTCACGAACCCCTCGGCGACGATCAGCCCCCGGGAGGCGCCGGCTCTGGCGGCTCCGAAGCACGCCCACATGACCTGCTGGGCCACCGCGACGCCCAGCGCGATCCACAGACCCGTGCTCACACTCAGGTCGAACAGGGCGCTGACGGCCACCGCGGCGGCGGGGAGCGTGGCCGCCTCGACGATGGACCACTCGTGGCCGCCGATCCGGCGGATCTCCCGCCAGGACCAGGCCTGACCGACGATCCGCTCCCCCACCAGTTGCGCGTAGACATGGGTCGCCCAGAAGACCACGCCGGTGACCAGCAGCAGGACGACGGCCTCGATCCGGGGATACTCCCCTCCCGTTCCGGCCGTGGCCACCACGGAGGCGGCCAGGATCGAGCCGTAGATGGCACCCGCGTAGTCGGTCCGACGGCTCGCCGACCGGTCCGCGCGATCCCCGTTCTCAGGTGGAACGCTGGAGCGACTCACCCGTCCAAAGTAGAGGGCGGCATCCGGCCCTGCCCGGCGTGCGCGCCCGTCCGGGTCCCACCGCGAGCGCGCTCACCCGCACGCCGGTCCCGTGGCCCCGGGATGGCCGGGACGTCCGGGACGCCGTCGTACGGGCCCCGGGTCGCGGACACGTCCTGACCGCGATACCTGCGACGGTGATCACGTGACGAACAGCCCGCCCGGAAGGACCCCATCACCGTGACCACCACGACCGCGGCTCCCCCACCACTCCCCGGAGCACCGGCCGACCGCGCCGAGGACGGCCGGCGCGGCGCGCCGTGCGCACGCCGGTCGGGTCCAGCCGCCCGGGCGACCCTCGTCGCGGGGCACCCTCATGGAGGGCCCGGCACTCCCGACGGCCGCCGGGCGGTGGCGCGATGACCGTTCTCGGCGTCCGGGCGCTCAACCGGGCGACGCTCGCCCGTCAGCTGCTGCTCGACCGCGCGGACCTGCCGGTCCTCGACGCCGTCGCGCACCTCTGCGGGCTGCAGGCCCAGGAACCGCAGGAACCCTTCGTCGGACTCTGGTCGCGACTGCGCGCGTTCGACCCGGCGGTCCTGGACGACCTGCTCGTCCGGCGTGACGTGGTGCGGACCCACCTCATGCGCCGCACGGTGCACCTCCTCGCCGCCGACGACGTACGCGGCTGGCGGGCCCGCCACGACGCCATGCTGCGCCAGCGGGTGCTCGGCACCTACCGCCGCGAGCTCGACGGTGTCGATCTCGACGAACTCGCCACAGCGGGAAGGGAGTTGATGGCCGACGGCGAACCGCGCTCGGCCGCCGACATGGTGGGCGCACTGGCGGAGCGCTGGCCGGCGCCAGGACGGCGGGCCCTCGGCGAGATGCTGGTCGCCGCGCTCGTACCGGTCGCGCAGACGCCGCCCCGCGGACTGTGGCGCGCCAAGGCGGGGGTGCGCAACGTCCTGATGTCCTCCTGGCTGGGCCGCGAACTGGCCCCGCCCTCCCTGGACGGCTCCGATCCGGTCGGCCAGGCCATGGTCCGGCGCTACCTGGCCGCCTTCGGCCCCGCGACGTCCACGGACCTGCGTGCCTGGTGCGGCCTTGCCGGGCTGCCCGCCGCGGTGGCCGCCGTACGGGAGGAACTGGTGACCTTCCGGGACGAGGCCGGCCGGGAACTGCTCGACCTCCCCGACGCGCCCCGCCCCGATCCCGACACACCCGCCCCGGTGCGGTTCCTGCCCGCGTTCGACAACGCGGTCCTCGGCTACCAGGACCGCGCCAGGATCGTCGACACCGACCACCGGGGGCTCTCGGTCGCGGGCGAGCGCGTGGTGCTGCTCGACGGCCGGGTCGCCGCGACCTGGAAGGTCGACGCGGACACCGTGGTCGTCATCCCGCTGCGCGCCTTCTCCCGCTCCGATCGCGCGGCCGTCGCCGAACAGGGCGGTGAACTGGCGTCGTTCCTCTCCTGCCGGGAGAGCGACCGTGTACGCGTCACCGAGTCCCCGGGCTAGGAGACGGGACACAGACACGGGGCATGGGTCACGGGACACCGCGGCTCGCGCCGGACGAGGTGAGCGGGCGGCCGCCTTCAGGTCACTGCTTGCCGGTAGCCCCCGAGCTCGACGGAATCGCCGTCACCGTCTGCGCCCTGCCCGCCGTCGCTTCCGCCCCCTCGGCCACCACACCTTCGCCAAGGGGCCGTCATGCCACCCGTACCGCCGCGTGTTCACGGCCGATGGCCCATCTTCACCGTCGGTGTCAGGTGTCCGTGTGTGCGACATCAGCCATCGGAGTGGCGCCGGCTGATGTGCCGGGCAGGCAGACGGACGGGGTCGACGGCGCGGCGGGAGCCCGCACGGCAGGGCACACCATCGACAGGGCGCGGGGCCTCAGTGGCCGTCACCGCGCTGCCGGCCACCGGACGGGCGGAAACACGCCGTGACCGTCTTGCCGTCCGGCTGACACCTCGTGCCCCACTCGTCGGCGAGCATGCCCACGATGCCGACCCCTCGGCCGGACACCTCGCCGGGCTCCGGATCTCGCCGGAGGGGCGGCGTGGAGTCCTCGTCGTGGACACTCACGTGCAGGCAGTCGCCGTCCCAGGTGAGGACGAGACGGGCGTCGCTGCGGGCGTGCACATGGGCGTTGGTGAGGAGTTCGGACACCGTCAGCACGACGGCGTCGACCGTCTCGGGTTCCTCGGCCGTCCACGGCAGGGACTCCAGGTGTCCGCGGGTCCAGTGCCGCCCGGCACTCACACCTCCGGAGACCGGGAACACGTGTGCCCAGCCCATCGCCTTGACCGCCATCGCCCGACCTCGCTCCCGGTTGTGCCGACCGCGCTGTACTCGTACCGGACGTGTACCCGCGCGCCGCCCGCACACTCGGCACCGGGCCCGCCGGGTCCGGGACATGGCGGTGGCACGCGCTTCGCAGGGCACTCATGCCGAGTTGCCGCTTCGAGGAGTCCGGGACACGTGTCGTCGTCCCCCGGGGTGCGGACGACACCTGTGGGAGCGCGTTCCGGGCCCCGACCACTCACCTCTTTGGGGCGAACCATCACGCGAGGGGAACAACAGGCCAACAGTGTCCGTACTATCTGTAAGCCGGGGCATACACATCAACTGCGACCGCTCGTCCCCGCGGGCGGGTCGACAGGAACACGCCCCGTCCTCCGCCGACTTCATGGTGTCTTCATGCGGCGGCCGCGCACCGAAGAGAGGTCTCCATCGTGCCCGACACCCAGACTCCCACCGAACTGACATCGCAGTACACCGCCCAGGTGATCGGCGACCTGGAGCGCAACTCCAAGGAACAGGAGCGCGTCGGCGCGGAGATCGACGCGCTTCAGGAGCAGTTGACCGCCCTGCGGCACGATCACGCCGTCCTCACCAACCTGCATCGGGCGCTCGGGGCCACGAGTGCCCCCACCGAGGCGGAACCCGAACCGACCGTCGCGACCTCGGTGCCCCGCCAGAAGGCTCCCGGCACCTCCGCCAAGGCTTCCAAGACCGCCCAGTCCACCAAGACCGCCAAGACCGCAGACGGCAAGCGGACCCGAGCCCGGAAGTCCGGAGCGGTGAAGGAGGTGGCGGCACGGACGTCGGCCGCCAAGGAGCCCGCGGCCGAGGCCACTTCGGCTCAGCCCACCCTCATCGAGCTCATCCGGCGCTACCTGACGGAGCAGAGCGAACCCCGCTCCGCCGCCGAGGTGTCCTCGGCGCTCGTCCAGACCCACCCCGAGCGCCGTATCCAGACCAACGTCGTGCGGACCACGCTGGAGAACCTGGTGGCCAGGAGTCACGCCCACCGCGCCAAGCAGGGCAGTTCCGTGTTCTACACGACCGTCGACGCCGACGAGCCGACGAAGCCCGCGGCGAGCACGGACCGTCCGGCGGAAGCGGCCGCCGAGGCGGCCACGAACGGCAGCTGACACCGCTCGACTCCGGTACGGGACAACCGACTTGGCGTCCGCCTCAGGTGTCGACGCCGGTCGCACCCGTTCGGCGCGCACCGGAGCCGGCCAGGAACGGATCCGTGCGCGCGCCCTTCACGCAGCACCTCCCGCAGCACGTCGCGCGGCGCCTCATCGATCGACTCGCGGACGGTCCGCCGCCCCGCCCCGGGACACCCCGGGATCCGGCCACGGCGGGCCGACGCGTTCGGACGGCGGGACTTGGTGGCGCGGGGCACCGCTCACGCCGCCACCTTGGCGATGAACCCCGCCAGGTTCGTCACGGTCCGCCTGATCTTCTCCTCCGGGGTCAGCGACTCACGGAGCCGTCCGCCGACGCCCGCGTCCTTCATCCCTCTCACGTACAGCGAGCAGGCGAGATCGCTGCAGATGTAGGCGCCGACCGAGTTGCCCTGCTGTCCGGCCTTCCCCGCCCTGGGCGCGACCATCAGGGAGACGCCGCCGGTGTGGGTGGTCACGCACATCGAGCACATACTGCGCCGCAGCTGCCCGGAGACCGCGGAGGGGCAGCGCAGCACGAGGCCCTTAAGACCGGCGTCCAGCTCGGCCACGATGTAGGCGCGGTCGGGCGCCTGCGGGTCTCGCCAGCCGAGGTAGTCCAGGTCGTCCCAGGGCCGGTCGGCCAGGTCACGCGGAACGGACAGACGTTTCGCCTCACCCTTGGTGCAGTTCACGAAGGCGGTACGGATCACTTGCTCGGTCAACGGCTTCATACAACTGACGGTAATTTGCCTAAAGCTATTAGGCAAATGCATAATCTGTTACGCCAAGGGAGAGGAAGGACATGGTTCGCGCGGGACTGAACGCCGAACGCCTGACACGGGCGGGCGCGGAGCTGGCCGACGAGGTCGGCTTCGAGCAGGTGACCGTGTCGGCGCTGGCCCGGCGGTTCGACGTCAAGGTCGCGAGCCTGTACTCGCACGTGAGGAGCTCCCACGACCTCAAGACGCGGATCGCTCTGCTCGCCCTGGACGAACTCGCCGACAGCGGGGCCGCCGCGCTGGCCGGGAGAGCGGGCAGGGACGCCCTGACCGCGTTCGCGAACGTCTATCGCGACTACGCCAGGGAACACCCCGGCCGCTACGCCGCGGCGCAGCTGAGGCTCGACCCCGAGACCGCCGCCGCGAGCGCGGGCGTCCGGCACGCGCACATGATGCGCGCGATCCTGCGGGGCTACGACCTGACCGAACCGGACCAGACCCATGCCGTCCGGATGCTGGGCAGCGTGTTCCACGGCTATGTGAGCCTCGAGATGGGCGGAGGGTTCAGCCACAGCGCCCCCGACTCGCAGGAGAGCTGGTCACGGGTCCTGGACGCCCTCGACGCACTGCTGCGGAACTGGCCGGCCCCCTGACCGACGAACGACCGTCCACCCGCCCGCCGGCCCACCACCGGCCCACCTGCCGTCCGTCGACGTCCTGACGCCGGACACCGTGCCGGACACCGCGGACGCTGCCGGTGTCCGGCACGGAACCGTCCCCCGCGCCCCGTTCCGACATCGTGCATCGCCGTACGTCACCACCGCGTTGCCGGTTCCCGGCAGAGTTGCCTAGCATCTGCGTGCCGGTCGACGTCAAGAAGTCGTCACCGGACCGTCAGAAACCGGGGGAAGTCGTGGTGGAACGGAAGTCGGGCGATCAGTATCTGGAGGGCTACACCCGGATACTGGCCGATGTCTCCGTCACCGGGCGCCGCCTCAGCCGGGACGAGATCGAGTCGCGACGGGTTCTCGGCGAACGCGCCGCCGACGCCGGACACCGTCTCCCGGCCCTCGTCAGCGCGCATCTCTCGGCCGCCCGCGCCGCCTGGCCCGCCGCGCCCCGGTCGGCCGACAGCACGCTCGCCGCGGTCCAGCAGGTGATCGACGCCTTCGCCGAGGGCTACGAGCGGGCCCAGTCGCTCGCCGTCCGCAAGGAGGAGGCCGCCCGCCGCGAGTTCATCGACGACCTCCTCTACGGGCGCAGCGACCTGGGCCGCCTCGCCGAGCGCGCGGAGCACTTCGGACTGCGGCTCTCGCACGCGCACGCCGTCGCCGTCGCGGAGGGCCCGCAGACGTACGACGAATCGGCGCCCGTGCCCCGTCGCGTGGAGCGGGCCCTCATCGCCCGTTTCGGCGATCGCAGCATTCTGCTGACCACGAAGGACGGCCGGATGGTGTGCGTCGCGCCCGGAGACCAGGAGGACGTCCTCGCCCACTTCGCCCAGCAGGCGCACGGGGCGACCGAGGGCGGACGCGTCGCCATCGGCCGGGCCCAGCCCGGACCCGGCGGAGTCCGCCAGTCGTACGAGGAGGCGTCGAACACCCTCGAACTCGCCGGGCGGCTCGCGCTGGAGGGTCCCGTCCTGCGCGCCGCCGACCTGCTCGTCTTCCCGGTCCTCGCCCGGGACCGCCAGGCACTGGCCGACCTGGTCCTCGCCACACTCGGCCCGCTCACCGGTGCCCGCGGCGGCGCCCAGCCGCTCCTGGACACGCTCACCGCCTACTTCGACACCGGCTGCGTCGCCGCGGCGGCCGCCCGCCGCCTCTGCTTGAGCGTGCGCGCCCTGACGTACCGGCTGGAGCGCATCCAGCAGCTGACCGGGGCCGACCCCGCCGACCCCGCGCACCGCTACACGCTGCAGACCGCCGTCATCGGCGCCCGGCTGCTGGACTGGCCCGCGCGGAACCCGTGACTCAGCGGTAGTCGGGGTTCGGGGCGTCGGGACGGCAGCCCGCGTCCCACCGCGAACGCTGGTTGCCGTGGGCCGGGACACCGCCGGACCGCTTCAGCAGGGCCGCCATGTGCATCAGGTTCCAGGTCATGAAGCTGGTGTTGCGGTTGGTGAAGTCGTTCTCGGGCCCGCCGGAACCGGGGTCGAGATAGGAGGGGCCGGGTCCCGCGGGACCGATCCAGCCGGCGTCGGCCTGCGGCGGGATCGTGTAGCCCAGGTGCTGGAGGCTGTAGAGGAGGTTCATGGCGCAGTGCTTCACGCCGTCCTCGTTGCCGGTGATCAGACAGCCGCCGACGCGCCCGTAATAGGCGTACTGCCCGGCGGAGTTGAGCAGTCCCGAGCCGCTGTAGAGCCGTTCCACGACCTGCTTGGTGACGGAGCTGTTGTCGCCGAGCCAGATCGGCCCGGCGAGGACGAGGATGTCGGCGGCCATCACCCGTTCCTGGATGGCCGGCCAGTCGTCCGTGGCGAAGCCGTGTTCGGTCATGTCCGGGTAGACGCCCGGGGCGATGTCGTGGTCGACGGCGCGGACGACCTCGACCGTGACTCCCTGTTCTTCCATGATCGCGCTGCTCTTGTCGACCAGACCCTGGGTGTGACTCTGCTGCGGTGCGGGCTTGAGGGTGCAGTTGATGTACAGCGCGCGCAGGTCGTCGAAGCGGTAGGTGTCGTCGGCTGCCGAGGGCGACGGTGACTCGGTCACGGGGACTCCTTCGTGCGGGCCGCGCCCGGCGGGGGCCGGGTGCGGTGGGCGGCTCGGCCACGGAACGCGTGGTCGCTCGGGATCAGCGTCTCCCGCGCACCCCCGCTTGCCCCCGAACGACGCACTGGCACGCGCCGGTGCGCGGCGCACGCGGGTGAGGCGCGCGCCGGCGGCCCTGCCGCGTACACCGCCCGGCCCGCGTCGGAGGCGCTCCCCGGTCGCACCATGTGCCGTCGTCCCGGCGCCGCCCCGGGCCGGGCCTCGATCTCGACGGCCGGGCGTCCGACCGGGTTCCGGGCTTTCCGTGTCCATGACCGAATGATCCGACCGGAGTTGCCTAGGGTGGTGGCCGTGACGACTGAACAGTGGAAACTCGGCGGCGACCTGGCGGTCGCGCGCGTCGGCTACGGCACGATGAAGCTCACCGGCTGGCCGCGGGGCGACCGGCCGGACCGGGAGACCGCGCTGGGCGTTCTGCGCCGTGCCGTGGAGCTCGGCGTGAACCACCTCGACACCTCGTACTACTACGCGCGTGACGGGGTGTCGGCCAACGAACTGATCCGGGAGGCCCTGCACCCCTACCCGGACGACCTGGTGATCGTGACCAAGGTGGGCGCGCTGGTCGAGGGCTCCGACATCGACAGCCCGGCCACCGGGAAGACGGGCCTGACCGCCGACAACCTGCGCCGCGGTGTCGAGGCGAACCTCCGCTCGCTCGGCCTGGACCGGCTGGACGTGGTGAATCTCCGGCTGGGCGACGTCGGCGGGACCGGGGCCCCCGACCTGGCCGGACCGCTGGAGACCCTGCTGGCGTTGCGTGACGAGGGCCTGATCCGGCACCTGGGCATCTCCAACGTCACGGCCGACGTGGTCGCCGAGGCCCGCGGGATCGCGCCGATCTCCTGCGTCCAGAACCTCTACAACGTGTCCCGGCGCGACGACGACGCCCTTGTCGACGCCTGCGCGGAAGCCGGCATCGCCTACGTCCCCTTCTTCCCGGTCGGCGGCTTCCAGCCGGTCACGGCCGCGCACCTGGACTCCGTCGCCGCCCGCCACGGGGCGACCGTGCCGCAGGTGGCCCTGGCCTGGCTGCTGGCGCGGTCGCCCAACATCCTCCTCATTCCCGGCACCGGCTCCCTGGCCCACCTGGAGGAGAACATCGCCGCCGGATCGATCGAGCTGACCGCCGAGGACCTGGCCGAACTGGGGTAGCTCCGAAGGCCGCACGGCCCCTCCGGGCACGGGCGCCCCGACCCGCGCCCCGGGGCGGCGCCTGCTCGAACCGACCGCCCGGCGCCCGGCCGCCCCACCGACCGGTGTCGCGGCGACACCTCTCCGTCGCCCGCGGCGCCTTCGGCTCCTGCCGCGGTCCGGCCCGTGCGGCCGCTGCGCCCCTGCGGCCCGTTCACGCGGTGTCGGCCGAACAGGCCCTTCCGCCAGGTTCGTTCGCCTCCAGCACCAGACAACTCCACCGGACGCCGGGCCGGGCGTGGGGATCGGAACGCCCTCCGCGGTGGACCGTCCGCAGACCGCACTCGTCACCGAGTTCGGCCGTCTCGGCGGCGGAGACGTCGAACATACGGCGGCCGTTCGGCACGGGCCCGTGCCGCAGATTGACGAAGAACCGGCCGCCGGGTTCCAGCAGTTCACCGATCCTGGCCATCGCGCGTCGGCGTTCGCCGGCGTCGAGGTGCATCCACACGCCGGTCGCGAACACCGCGTCGAACCGCCCCGGATGCCGGTCGAGCGGCAGTTCCGGAAGCGCGTCGTCGACCCACGCGATGGCGTGGTCCGCGTGGACGCGCCGCCCGTGCTCGCGCAGCTCCGCCGTCGGCTCCGCGGCGACGACCCGGTGACCACGGGCCGCCAGCGCGGCGGCGTCCCGCCCGGTCCCGGCGCCCACGTCCAGCACCCGACCGGCCACGCCGGGCACCAGGTGCAGCACGTCGGCGTGGACTTCTTCGAAGGTGACGGCCTCGTACTGCACCAGCAGCGCGTCAGCCGCCTCGGCGTAACCGACGGTTCCCCCGACCCGGCTGACGCCGCCCCCGGCGGAGGCCAAGTGATCACTCATGGCCAGAGGCTACCGGCTCGGCGGATCCGGACTCCCTCGCCTGCAACCGAAGCGGCCGGAATCGTGTCTCACAGCACACGGCTGGGAGCACGAGGAGACCGGGACACCTCAGGTGCCCCACGTCTCGGGGAGAGGGTCATGAACGCATGGGGGGTACCGGGCTACGCCGAGTCCCGCGAACTCGGCGCGGGGGCGAGCGGACGCGTCGCGCTGGCCGTGCACGAGGAGACCGGCCTGCCGGTCGCGGTCAAGTACCTCAGTGAGTCGCTGCGCGCCCGACCGGGCTTCCTGCTGGAGTTCCGCGCCGAGGCGCGGTTGCTCGGCGGACTGCGCAGTCGGCACGTGGCCGGTCTGTACGAGTACGTGGAGGGGCCCGAGGGCGCGGCCATCGTGATGGAGCTGGTGGAGGGCATCAGTCTGCGGGCGCTGCTCGCCAAGGACGCCCCGCTCGCCCCGGAGGCCGCGCTCGTCCTCCTCAAGGGCTCGCTGCTCGGTCTCGCCGACGCCCACCGCCTCGGTGTGGTGCACCGTGACTACAAGCCGGAGAACGTCCTCGTCCGCCCCGACGGCACGTCGAAACTCGTCGACTTCGGGATCGCCGCCACCGACGGCACGACCGCGGGCATCGCGGGCACGCCGTCGTACATGGCTCCCGAGCAGTGGACCGGCGCCCCCGCCTCTCCGTCCGCCGACGTGTACGCGGCGACCGCGACGTTCTTCGAATGCCTCACCGGCCACAAGCCGTACACGGGGGAGAACCTGGCGGAGCTCGCGCTCCAGCACGTGGACGGCGCCATTCCCGCCGACGAGGTACCCGAGCCGGTGCGCTCGCTCGTCCATCGCGGCCTGGCCAAGTCCCCCGGTCAACGGCCCGCCCACGCCGAGGACTTCGTGGCGGAACTCGAGGCCACGGCCGGCGGCGCGTACGGGCCGGACTGGGAGGAGCGCGGGCGCGGGCGGCTGGCGACACTCGTGGCCCTCGCCCTGCTGCTGCTTCCCCCCGCCCCCACGGTTCCGCGCCGGGCCACGGACACGGCGCGCACGATTCTCGGCGGGGCACCCGAGCAGCTGCGGCTCTGGGCCCCGAGCCTGCGCTCGCTCCTCGTGTCGGGGGCCGCGCTCGTCGCGGCGCTCCTCCTGACGTACGGCGTCGACCGGCACGCCCCGGACCTGGGCGCCCAGCGGCAGGCCGCGCAGTCGCTCGCGACGACCAGCGCGCGGCCGGCCGACGGAAGCGACCCGTCGGCGACGGCGGCCCCGGGTTCCCCGTCACCGTCGTCCTCGGCCTCGCCGTCCGCGTCGGCTCCGCCGACGCCCTCCGGGTCGTCCGGTGACCTCACCGCGCAGCCCTCCCCGTCGGCGTCCGCCACCGCGTCCGCCTCCGTCGCGCCCACGGCACCCCCCGCGACGGCCTCGGCCGAGCCCACCACCACGACCTCCTCGCCGACGCCCAAGGTCAGCGTCAAGTCCGTGACGTTCAGCGGTTTCCGGCAGACGGGCACGGCGACCGGGGCCGCGACGGTCACCGTCACCACGGACGGACCCGGACCGGTGACCCTCACGGTCGTGTGGTCCACCGGTGAGGTCAGCGGGCAGACCGGCGCCCAGGACGGGACGACCGAGACGTACCAGCGCTCCGGGGCGACCCAGTACACGCTCGACCTCGACCACACCTTCCAGGGCACGGGCTGCTACTGGAGTGTCCAGGCCGGGACCCAGCCCGCCTCCGCCGACGGCGGAGCCACCAGACAACTGCTGACGCGGCGGTGCGACCTCCGATGACCGAGCCTCCCGGCGCCCCGGGCGCCCCCTCCGCCGACGACGACTACAGCGCGACCGCGCTGGCCAGCCACTGGATCCAGCGTCCGGACACCTCCGACACGCTGTTCCTCGACACCAACACGGATACGGCGACGGCGACGGCGGATCTGTCGGCCCCCGCGGGCTCGGACACACCGCCCGACCGGGTCGAGGGGACCCTGCTGCGCTTCGGGCCCGGCGTGAACGCCGACACCGTACGCCGTTTCACCGAGGCCCCGCCCGTGGTCCCGCTGCGCCGTCGCACCTGGCGCCGGCACGCGTTGCCCGCCGTGGTGCTCCTGGCCGTCGTCGCGTTCCTCCTCTGGCACCGCTCCGCGCCGTCCGTCGGCGTGGACGGCGTCACGGTCTCCACCACGTCGCCCTCGCCCGGCTGCGACGACACCGCAGACATCGTGGGCACGGTCACCACCGACGGCCGCCCGGGTGAGCTCTCGTACCGTTGGGTCCGCAGCGACGGCACGTCCTCGAAGGTCCTGCACGAAGATCTGACACGAGGTCAAAAAGAGGCTCGGCTCCACCTGTTGTGGACGTTCCAGGGCGACGGCCGGTACGCGGCCCGCGCCGAACTGCACCTGCTCTCCCCCGTGCGGCGCACGGTCTCGACACCGCTCACCTACCACTGCCCCTGACCCGGCGGGACATGGGCCCGGCCGGGGCACGCCCGGCCGGGCCACCGGCACCGCGGGCGTCAGACCGCCACGGCCGAACCACGGGCGCACATCACCGGAGCGCACAGGATCCGCTTCCTGCGCGCCCGCTTCCCCTCGGTCGCGGAGGCGGTCAGCCGGGCGGCCTCCACGGCGATCTGCGCGGGTCCCCAGCCGACCGTGGTCAGCGGTGGGGTGAGGACCCGGGAGACCGGGTGGTCGTCGAAGCCGACCCCGGAGACCTCCCGCCCCACGACGAGCGACGCCTCCGCCGCCGCGTACACCCCGTACGCGAGGGAGCCGGAGAAGCAGAAGACGGCGGTGGCCCGCCGGTCCCCGTCGAGGACCCGCCGGGCGACGACGGTCGCCGCTCCCTTCGGCGTCCGGACCTCCCCCTGTCCGAGCGAGCCGGACCCCGAGGCGGTGGAACGCGAACTGCGCCGGGGCTGTGTGGGCCTCCGGCTCCCGGCCACCGCGCTCCTGGACGCGGCGGGCCTGCGCGCGTGCGCCCCGTTCCTCGACCTGCTCACCCGCCTCGACAAGCCCTTGTTCATCCATCCGGGCCAGGCTCCACCGGTCGTCGGGGCACCACCCTGGTGGGCCGCCCTGGTCCCCTACCGACAGCAGTCGCACGGCGCGTGGTTCGCGTTCCGGGCCTTCGGCCGCGCCCGCCGTCCGGGACTGCGGGTATGTTTCGCCGCCCTCGCCGGCCTGGCCCCCTGCACGGCGAACGGCTCGCGGCCCGGGGCGGCGGCCGCGGCGAGGTCGACTTCGACTTCTGCTACAACACGTCCTCCTACGGCACCCGGGCCGTGGACGCCCTCGTCCGGGCCGTCGGGATCGACGTCGTGGTCAGCGGGAGCGACCGGCCGTACGCCCCGCCGGTCATCCCCGACCTGGGCGCGGACGCCGCCGTCCACGCCCTGCGCACCGCCCGTCCCGCCCGCCTGCTGAACGGCCGGACCTGAGCCGTTCGGCGGCCCCCTCCTGGAAGGGGGTCCCGCCGTGACGTACGCGTCCCTGCCGGACCGCACGCTCGACAAGCGCGAACTCCAGCGGCTCGTCGACGACCTGGCCTCCCGGCCCGAACTCTGGCGCGATCGGATCGCGTTCTCCCACGAGGAGCGGCACTACGCCTCCCCGCACCGCGACGAGTTCGTCGACGTCTGGCTGCTGTGCTGGACCCGGCGGAACGACACCGGCCGGCACGACCACGACCTCTCGTCGGGCGCCGTCCGGGTGGTCCAGGGGGCGTCGACCGAGTCCGACCCCCGTATCGGCGGCAGTCACCTGCCCGTCGAGGTCGGCGCGGGCACCTCCTTCTGCTTCGGGCCCGACCACATCCACCATCTCACCGGTGCCACCGACGACACGGTCCCCCTGCACGCCTGCTCGCCGCCGCTGTGGCGCCTCGGTCGGTACGACATCAGCGAGGACGATCTGATGCGCCGCGTCTCCGTGTCGTACGCCGACGGGCTCCGCCCCCTGGACGCCCCGGTCGCCCGGCTCCGTCAGACGGTCGCCGGTGTGCAGGTGCTCAGCCCCGTGACGTAGTTGAGCTGGGGGCCGTAGCCGGCGAAGGTGGCGGCGTCCCGGGGCGCCAGGGTCCGGCAGGGGGCGGCCTGGCCGTCGGTGTAGTCGACGGTCACGTTCACGGTGGTGTCGCAGTCGTTGACGACGGTCGTGTAGCGCCAGTCGTCGTAGTGGTGGACGCAGTCCGGAGCCGCCTCCGCGGAAACGGACCCCTCATCGGCGGCGACCCGGCCGCCGTCGCGCGCGGTGGCGGGCGCGGCGGTCGCCCACGACAGGGCCACCACCACGGTGAAGAGACCCAGGGAGGTCCTGAGCCGGCGCGAGGACACGGAACGGTTGGCGGGGAACATGGTGGCGTCCTTCAGGTCGGCGAAGGCGGCGGCCTCAGGGCCGCCGCGCGGTGCCACCTTGCAACGCCTGCAAGAGTTGCGCAAAATCATGCAACTCCTTTCAGTCGATGATGAACTCTCAACCGAATCAGCGCTGTTCACAAGAATGCCCAGTTCAGGGCCGTACGCGTGCTCGCGACTCGACCTGCCCCGCTCGTGGATCGCCGAACGACACGAACGCCTCGGCCCCGACGGAGAAGGTCGGGTGGGCCACCGGCACAAGCCGACGCCCGACACGAAGGTCACGGCCGGGTCGGCGGGTTCGGCGCGTGGCGCGCTCCCACCGACGGGCCTCGGCGACGGTTCACAGCGCCCCGGGCGTCACCTTCGCCCGGGCCGCTTCGGCCGCCGGACGTCGGGAACCGGCGGCGTTCCGGGCGGCCACGACGGACCGTGGGCCGGCCGTGATGTCCCGTGGTCCGGCGGATGGACCCTGGTCAGCCGCGAGACCGGCCCTGGTCCCGGCGGCCCTGCCGGGACTGCGGGCGGCCGTGACCACCGGAGCGACGACGGGACGGCGCCGGGGGCGCGTCCGCGCTGTTGAAGCCGGGCCCGGTCGGGGCGCTGAACCCCCCGGGGACCGCGGGCGCGGCCGCCGGGACACCGGCACCGGCCGCGGGCGCGCTCGGCTCGGCGGGAGTACGGGTGCGGGGCAGGGCGCGCCCCACGACGCGGGTGTGTGTCATCAGCGGAGCACAGGAGGCGCAGACCTCCATCAGGGTCCACACCTGGGCAATGGCCGGATCATGGCGCAGCACGAGCAGGACACTGCCCATGCAGTGCACCTGACTGCCCTCGTGGGAGGCGCACTGTGCCTGCCGGCAGGCACAGGCGGCGTCCGCGTGCACGGTGGCCGCGCGGGCGTGGGCGCCGACGTGCGCCTCGGCGAAGCGGCGCAGCGCCGCGAGGTCGCGGGACCGGGGCGGCATGGCGCAGGGAGAGGAGCACGTGACCGACGCGGTGCGGTCGCTGTGGCCGGAGATGCGGACGGTCCAGGTCCGTCCCGGACGTCGCGCGGCAGGGGATTCGGAGTATGGGAGGTCCAAGACCGGCAGTCCTTCGGCAGTGGGGTGTTCGCGCAGGTGCGCATAGTTTCTTTACCCGCGCGGGCCGGTCCGTCATCCACCGGTGGGCCGCGAGCATCCTCGAATCTACGAGCGACAGCGTGCGCGCGGGCCCGGACTTGAGTCGTGCGGGGTTGCGATCTTCCCACAGTGGCGCATCGGACATCTCCGACCCGCCTGGGGTCTTGAGGATATCCCCGCCGCGCCGTGCGGGGACCTGCGGGGAGGGACGAATTCCCGGCCCGCGGCCCCGGGCCCGCCGGTCAGCGTTTCGGGCGACCGCCGCCGATGCGGCTCCAGAGGGAGCGGGTGGCGCCGAATCCGGTCTCGTGCGCCCAGACATGCGTGCACGAGGGACATTGCAGGTGGAGCAGACTTCCGGTGGTGGACAGCAGGTAGCGCCAGTGGGTGGAGCACGACCGCCGCTGCGCGCACGGCACGCACCCGCGGCTGTCGGCGCAGTTCGGACAGGTCACCCAGGCCCGGCGTCCCCGGTCCGCCTGCGGGTCAAGCGGCAGCACGGCCGTCTCCGCGCCGGGGAAGCACACCGGCCGCGACCAGGTCGTCGTACACCCGCTGCTGCTCCGCGTCGAGTCCGGAGTACAGCAGGGCGTACGCGGCCTCCTCTCCGCGCAGTGCCTCCAGCGGGTCCCAGTCGGGGCCGAGGGCGGCCAGGACCTGGGCCTGTCGCAGGACCTCCTGGGAGGTGAGATCGATGGTGAAGTCGAGCAGCTCGGGAGCGTCCGGTCGGCCGGCACCCTCGAGGCGCGGGCCGTACGCCTCGTCGGGGCCGTCGGGGAGCGGGGGGCCTTGTGCGGTCATGAGACAGAACTTAGGTATGCCTTCCTTATTGCGACAAGGGGAGGTGGGCGAAGTCACAGCAGGTCGGCGGTGGTGCCGACGGGCGGCGGGACGGGGCGCCCGCGTGGCTCCGGCCGCCGCGCCGGCGGGGCGAGGCAGGGTGGCCGCGCGCCCTCCGGACCGCTAGGAACGCCCCCGGACCGGCTGTTCACGTTTCCCTCACGCTCCCGCCACCCGTCGGTCACACCATCGGTATGCTCCTGGGGCTCCATCCGCACCACTGAGGGGGGATCCTCATGCGTATTCGTCATGCCCTGGCCATCGCCGCCGCCACCGGAACGCTCGCCGCCATCGCCGCCACCCCGGCGCAGGCAGCCGAGTACTCGTCCGCGCTGAAGATCCGGGGCGTCCAGTACGACGCGCCCGGCAGCGACTCGAACCGGTGCTCCGGAGGCAACTCCAAGGACGAGTACCTGACGATCAAGAACTACTCGTCCAGCGCGACGGTGAACCTGAAGGGTTACCGCGTCAAGGACGCCACGGGGAACACGTTCGTCTTCCCGGCGAACCACTACCTCCAGCCCGGGGACTACATCAAGCTCCGCGGCGGGCACGGCACCGACTCGGACACGAAGAACGTCGTCTACCGCCAGAACTGCAACTTCATCTGGAACAACGACAAGGACACCATCATCCTCGACAAGTCGACCGGCGCCCACGCCGACGTCCACTCGTACACCAGGACGGCCAACGACAGCGACCGCAACGGCTACATCAACTACCACGGCTGAGCCGACCGGCAGGGCCCGTCGACGGGGCCCGGACGGGCCCGTCGAGGGGCCCATGGGCGGATCCTGTCCCGGCCCGCCCGGCAGCGGTCGCCCCGGACGCGCGGACACCTGATCGCCGCCCGGGGCGGGCCACCGACCGCGCTTCCCGGATCGGCGCCCGTGCGCGGCGCACCCGCCCGGAACAGGGGCTGCCGCCCGATTCCATACTGTGCCAGGCCTGTTCGAGGCGTTCCGGGGAATCCGGCCAGGGACCCGGGAGGAAGCGCGGCCCGGGCCGGATCCAGCCGCCCCGCGCCGCCCCTGGGAGCCTCGATGCCGACCGCCGTACCGGACGGACCTGCCGAAACGCCCGGCAGCAAAGCCGAAGTCGTCCGCTCCGCCCGCTCGTTCACCCTCCCCCGGGGCACCGGACGGACCGCCGCGCGCATCGGCGCGCTGACCGCCTGCCAGGCGGCCCTCATGGTGGGTGTCGGACTCCTCATCACCGGTCCGGCCCGCGGCCTGTGGCCGCTGACGGCCGAGGACAGCGTGAACGTGGGTCTCGAACGTGTCCGCGAGAGCACGCTCACCACGGTGTCGTCCATCGGCTCGGAGGCCGGCAACACCCTGACGGTGGTCGTCCTCACCCTCGCGACCTGCCTGGGCCTGCTCCTTGTGCCCCGCCTGCCGATGTGGCGCCAGGCCGTCTTCCTCGCCGTGGCCGTCTCGCTCCAGTCGCTGGTCTTCCTGGCCATCACCACGTCGGTGGACCGGCACCGGCCGGACGTGGACCGCCTCGACGCCTCGCCGCCCACCTCCAGTTACACCTCCGGACACACGGGCGCGGCGACCGCGCTGTACGCGGGTCTGGCGGTGCTCGTGCTGTCGCGGGCCCGCGGTCCGTGGCGGCGGATCGGCGGCGCGGTGCTGCTGCTCCTGCCGTTGATCGTGGGCGCCGCTCGGCTCTACCGGGGCATGCACCATCCCACGGACGTCCTGGGCGGTCTCGTCAACGGTGGACTGTCCCTGCTGATCGTGGGCCGTGCCCTGCTCGTCGACCGGTCCGTGACCGCTCCGCCGTCGGCGGGCCGCGAACCGGCCGCGCGGACAGCCGGCACGCGCGACGGCGCGCGGCGGCCGGGCGTGACCGTCGTGATCCTCAACCCCACGGTGGCCGACGGGACCGCGCGTGACGAACTGCGCCGGACCCTCGAACAGCACGGCCACAGCGACCCCTTGGTGCTGGAGACCACCGCGGACGATCCGGGCGCCGGACAGGCTGCCCGGGCGCTTCGCGAGGGCGCCGCTCTGGTGGTGGTCTGCGGCGGGGACGGAACCGTCCGCGAGGTGGCCGACGCCCTGGCCGGCAGCGATGTGCCGCTGGCCGTCGTGCCGTGCGGCACCGGCAACCTGCTGGCGCGCAACCTCGGCCTGCCGCTCTCCCCCACCGCCGCCCTCGACGCCGCGTTGAGGGGCAGCCCCCACCGACTCGACCTGGGAAGCGTCGAGGGCGACGGCATGGCCGCCACCCGCTTCGTCGCGATGGCCGGGGCGGGCCTCGACGCCGCGATGCTGGAACACACCGACGCGCGGGCCAAGTCCGCGCTGGGCTGGCCGGCCTATGTCCTGGCGGGCCTCGGAACACTGCGCACACCCCGTATGCGGGTGACGATCCGGCTGGACGGCTCGCCCGCCTTCCGCCGTACGGCCCGTATGGTGCTCGTCGCCAATGTCGCATCCGTGCAGGGCGGGGTGACCCTGCTGCCCGGCGCCCGCCCCGACGACGGGCTCCTCGACCTCCTGGTCCTCGATCCCCGCGGCCCCGGCGGCTGGCTGCGTGCCGTGGGAACACTGCTGCGCGGCCGATCCGCGTCGCCCCGGCCGTCCGCCGTACGCACCGTCGCGGCCCATGGGGCGGACGGGACGGACGAGGCCGAAGGGGCCGCCCGGAGCGGGACACCCGTCGAGTTCTTCACCTTCCGGCGCGCCGAACTCACCTTCGGCACACCGCAGCCCCGGGAACTCGACGGGGACCCGGTGGGACCCGGCCGGCGTCTCACCGCGGAAGTCAGGCCCGGCGCCCTGACCGTTCTGCTGCCTTCCGGGGAGAAGTGAATGGGTACCGCGACCAAGGTCCCCGAGACCCGTGCCATGACCGGTGACGAACTCTCCGCCGACGAGGCGCTGGCGTCCTTGCGCCGCTACGGCGGCTGGCCGCTGCTGCGCGACTCGTTCATCAGGTTCCGCTACGCCGACGGGTTCAGCCATTCCCGCGCGCTCGCCCTGCAGACGGTGCTCGCTCTGATCCCGCTCGCCATCGCGTTCGTGGGACTCTCCTCGGCCCTGCACACCGAGGACATCGGCAGAGTCGCCGAACTGACGATTCGCCGGATCGCCGCGGGCCCGAGCACGGACGTCGTCGACGACGCGCTGCGGCGCAGCCGGCACACCGCGGGCGACGGGGCGCAGGTCGCCCTGTGGTTCGGTCTGGCCTTCTCCCTGGTCAACGTGACCACCGCGATGTGCCAGATAGAGCGCGGCGCCAACCGGATCTACGGGAACGAGCGCGACCGTGTCTTCCATCTGAAGTACCTTCGCGGGCTGGTGATGGCACTGAGCGCGGGAATCCCGCTCGGCCTCGGCTTCGTCCTGATGGTGGCCGGCGGCGATCTCGCGTCCGCGGTGGTCACCGTCTATCACCTCGACGGAACCGCCAAGGCCGTCTGGGACGTCCTGCGTTGGCCCACCGGACTGCTCCTCGCCCTCATGTCGGCCAGTGCGATCTTCCGCCGCTCGCCCCGTCGTCAGCAGCCCGGTTACACCTGGCTGGCCTTCGGCGCCGCCGTGTACCTGGTGCTGTGGACGGCGCTGACCTGGCTGTTGAGCCTCTACCTCGGGGTGAGCGGCTCCTTCGACACGATCTACGGTCCGCTGAGCGCCTTCATGTCGCTGCTGCTCTGGGCCTACCTGACCTCGATCGCCCTGTTCCTCGGACTGTCCTTCGCCGCCCAGTTGGAGGCCTCCCGCGCTCGGCGCCCCGGTCCGGTCCAACCCGATCCGGGAGTCTGAATGGCGGCACGCACAACGGTACGGAACCTGCGGGACCGCCGCCGGGCGGCCGACCGACGGTTCGGCGCCCGGCTGCTCGGATCCGCCGCGGTGGCCGCCGTCACCGCGGTGCCGTTCGGTCTGCTCCTCGTCCTGGTCGAGGGCCGGTGGCAGCCGCTGCGCCGACTGGACGCGGGGGCCGCCCGCCGGCTGCACGAGATCGCGCTGGAGCATCCCGCCTGGACGAGCACGCTGCGTTTCCTCTCCGACCGGGTCTGGGATCCCATCACCTTGCGCACGGTTGTCGCTCTGTTGACCCTCTGGCTCGTCCACCGGCGGGCCTGGCGTCTGGCCGCGTGGTCCGCGGTGACGGCGGTGGCCGGCGGTTTCATCGGGCTGCTGGTGAAGACGGTCGTCGAGCGGGCACGTCCGTCGCTGGAGGATCCGGTGGCCCGGGCGCCCGGCTTCTCCTTCCCGTCGGGCCACGCGATGACCGCCACCACGTCGTTCGCCATCCTGCTGCTGGTCCTGCTGCCCATGGTGCCGCGCGCCTGGCGCGCGCTGTGCTGGGGCACCGCCGTGCTCTCGGTGGTCGGCGTCGGCTTCACCCGCGTCGCGCTGGGCGTCCACTGGTTCAGTGACGTACTGGGCGGCTGGCTGCTCGGTCTGGCCGTCGTCACCCTCACCGCTTGGGCGTTCGAGGCCTGGCGGGCCGACACCGGCAGGCCCCGCGCCGACATCGGCGAAGGTCTGGAGCCCGAGCTCACCGACGAGCGGCCCGAATCCGAGGCTTCCGGAGGAACGGGGGAACGGGCCGTCACCTGACGGTTCGTGCGGACGCGTCGCGCCAGGGCGCGGTGCCGGTCCGGCGACCTGGGCACAGGGACCCGGCCGCCGCCCGGCACCGCCCCTCGGGCCGCTATTCGGGCGCGCGGTAGCTGAGGAGGTCCCCCGGCTGACACTCCAGCACCTCGCAGAGCCGTGTCAGCGTGGTGAACCGGACGGCTCGCGCCCGTCCGTTCTTCAGGATCGACAGGTTCACATGAGTGACACCGACGCGGTCCGCCAGCTCCGCCAAGGTCATCCCGCGTTCTTCGAGGAGACGGTCGAGATGGACCTCGATCGCGTGCTCCTCCTTGTCCTCGGGCATCAGACCGTTCCGTCGAGGTCTTCTCGCATGGCGACGCCGACGCGCATGATCCGTGCGAAGGACAGGACGCCGAGGCCGGTGAGTATCGCCATGTAGGGAGCGTCCCACGAAACCAGCCCGGACAGAGCGCTGACGTCGCCGCCCCTGCTCAGTGAACCGATCAGCGCCTTCTCGCTCACGGACTCCGCGATCGCGGCGAGCACGCTGCCGGCCAGCAGCCACCAGCCCACCCTGCGCAGCCGCTCCGCCGTCCGCGCGGTGTAGAGGCCGTCGCCCTCGGCTCCCCTGATCAACCGGAGCACGAGCAGGAGCGCTCCGACGGTGAAGACGAAGGTGGGAACCTGGGTCGCGCTGTTGAGCAGGGCCTGCGCCGTGCCGGGATCGTCCGTGCAGTAGCTCGGGTTGGCGTCCAGGCCCACCGTGACTCCCGGTGCCGCCCTGAAGTCCACGGGCGGCGGGTCGTCGGCGCCCACCGTCGTCGTCGTGTCCGTGGCACAGATCGAGGTGTCCCCGATCCCGAAGACGCTCACTCCGTCCACGAACATCGAACCGATCACGCCCAGCAGCGTCGCCGCGGCGATCAGCGTCACGATCATCGAGACCGCGCTGGACATCGGCTCCAGTGGATTGCGTACCCTCGCCACGGCTCCCCCATATCGATTATCGATGTTATCGAAAAACGATACAGACCCCGCCGGTGCGCCGCAAGGCCGTTCGAGAATCGGTGCCGGACACACGTGGTCCCGTCGCGGAGGTTCCCCCCGGTCGGCCTACGGAGCCATGGTGTCCACCCCCAGGGGAAAGCGCAGAATGGCTCGACACCGACCCGACCCGAGGAGCCCTCATGATCTTCATCACCGTCAAGTTCAGCGTCCGCCCCGAGGACGCGGAGAAGTGGCCGGAGATCACGGCCGACTTCACGGCGGCCACCCGCGCCGAGCCCGGCTGCCTGTGGTTCGACTGGTCCCGGAGCCTCGACGACCCGACGGAGTACGTCCTGGTGGAGGCCTTCCGGGACGACGAGGCCGGGGCGTCCCACGTGCAGTCCGCGCACTTCAAGGCCGCCCAGCGGTCCCTGCCCCGCCATCTGACCGCCACACCGCGCATCGTGAACATGAAGATCCCCCAGGACGACTGGTCCCTCCTGGGCGAGATGGCCGTCGAGGAGCGGCCCTAGGTCCCGGGTCCGCCTCGGCGGCGAGACCCCCTCCCCCTACGGGTTGAGGACGACCTTCCCGGCGACGGTGCCGGACTCGGCCAGCCGCAGCGCCTCGGCCGCCTCGCTCAGCGGCAGCCGGGCGGCGATCCGGGCGGTGACGTCACCGCGCCGGAGGGCGTCGAAGACCTGGGTGAGGTCGGCGCGCAGCCGGGCCCGGAACCGGGTCCGGGACAGGGCCCGGCCGGCCCAGATGTTGAAGAAGTACGCGTGGCGGCCGTTGGGGAGTGCGTTCCACAGCCACACCCGGCCGAGCAGTTTGAGCACGGGCCCCTGCTTGGACCCCGTGTCGTCCCGGGTGGAGGCGCTGCCGTAGGCGACCAGCGTGCCGCCGGGGGCGAGCAGACGCCACGAGTCGACGGCACTGCGGCCTCCGACGTGGTCGAACACGGCGTCGATCCCGCCGGGCGCGAGTTCGCGCACGCGGGCCGCGACGTCCTCGGCGCGGTAGTCGACGGGGGTGACGCCGTGTTCCCGCAGGATGTCGTGGTGGCGCGCGGAGGCCGTGCCGATCACTGTCGCGCCCGCGGCCCGGGCGAGCTGGACCAGGACCGAGCCGACGCCTCCGTTGGCGCCGTGCACGAGGACGGTCTGCCCGGCCCGGACCCGGGCCTTGCGGTGCAGCATCTGCCAGGCGGTGATGCCGTTGACGACGACCGTCTCGGCCTCGGCCGCCCCGATTCCGTCGGGCACGGGCACCACGTCCGCGGCTTCGACGCGTACGTGACTGGCCCAGCCGCCGACCTTGACCAGCGCGGCGACCCTGGCGCCGGCCAGCCCGGCGTCGACGCCCGGTCCGGTGTCGAGGACGGTGCCGACGAGGTCGTAGCCGGGCACGAAGGGGAACGGCGGCTGGTCGTAGTACCGCCCGCGGCGCATCTGCTGCTCGGCGAAGGAGACTCCGGTCGCCTCCATCCGGATCACGACCTGGCCGGGGCCCGCCACGGGGACGGCACCGTGCCGGATCAGCAGCCCTTCCGGCTCCACCTTGCCCGGCAACACGACCTCGACGAGCCCTTCGGCGTTCATGACGACCTCCACTGTCCGCGCGAGTTTTCGGTTATCGCTTTAGTTAGAAGCTATAACCATAAGGCCGTGAGCGTCAAGAACTTTCGTTATAGGTTCTAACTGAACTGGTCGCGTCGACCGCGCGGCCGGCGGCTAAGGCAGGTCCTGGGTGGCGGGTTCGGCGGTCCAGTCGATCTGCGGCGGCTCGACCCGGGCGCAGCGCGGGTTGCCGCACTCGTCGGTCAGGCCGAGGCGCCCGACGAGGAGGCCGTCGCGCGCCGCCGCGGCGAGCACCTCGGAGGGGACGGCGTCGAGCATGAGCTTGGCCCGGCGGAACATGCTGAAGACGCCCGCCTCGTCGACGGTGCCCCAGGACAGGTAGATGAACCGGCGCCCCAGACGGTCCTGGACGTAGGGACCCTTCACGTCGGGACCCGTCGGTGACGGCGTCACGGCGCATTCGAGGGTCCACGTCGCGGACGGGCCGTCGCCCGGCTGCGGATCGAGCAGTTCGGCCGGGCGGTCGCGCCGTTGTACGGCCACGTGGATGTTGTCGTACGCCGGGACGGGGCGGCCCTCGGGGGCGGGACACGTGAGGCCGGGCAGGTCGACGGCGTCGATACGGATGCGCATGCGGGCCATCATGCCGCCGAAACGCCCGGCGCCGGGTCCACGGTGCCGCCGGGCCCCTCGGGCACAGCGGCGGCGGAGCCGCCGGGACCGCGGCCCCGCCGCCGCTGTCTCAGCCCGCCAGCGCGGCCGCCACGACGGACTTCGCCTCGTCCTGCACCCGGCGGAGGTGATCGGTGCCGAGGAACGACTCCGCGTAGATCTTGTAGACGTCCTCGGTCCCCGAGGGCCGGGCCGCGAACCAGGCGTTGTCCGTGCTCACCTTGATGCCGCCGATGGGCGCGCCGTTGCCCGGGGCCTCGGTGAGGACCGCGGTGACCGCCTCGCCGGCGAGCGTGTCCGTGGTGATCTGCGCGGGCGAGAGCCGGGCGAGCAGGGCCTTCTCGTCGCGGGTGGCCGGGGCGTCGATGCGCTCGTAGGCCGGTTCGCCGAAGCGTGCCGTCAGCGCGGCGTAGTGCTCGGAGGGCGTCTTCCCGGTCACCGCGGTGATCTCGGAGGCGAGGAGGGCCAGGATGATGCCGTCCTTGTCGGTGGTCCACACCGAGCCGTCGCGGCGCAGGAAGGACGCGCCCGCCGACTCCTCGCCGCCGAAGCCGATGGAACCGCCGACCAGCCCGTCCACGAACCACTTGAAGCCGACGGGCACCTCGACCAGGGGGCGGCCCAGGTCCGCGGCGACCTTGTCGATCATCCCGGACGACACCAGGGTCTTGCCGATCCCGGCGTCGGCGGGCCACCGCTCCCGGTGGGCGTAGAGGTAGGCGATCGCGGCCGTGAGGTAGTGGTTGGGGTTCATGAGTCCGGCGTCCGGGGTGACGATCCCGTGACGGTCGGCGTCGGCGTCGTTGCCCGTGGCGATCCGGAAACGGTCGCGCTGCTCGATGAGCGAGGCCATCGCGTAGGGCGAGGAGCAGTCCATCCGGATCCTGCCGTCCCAGTCCAGCGTCATGAAGCGCCAGGTGGGGTCGGTGAGCGGGTTGACCACGGTCAGGTCGAGCGCGTGCTGTTCGGCGATGCGCCCCCAGTAGGCGACCGAGGCCCCGCCCAGGGGGTCGGCGCCTATACGGATGCCGGCCGCCCGGACGGCGTCCAGGTCGAGCACCTGCGGCAGGTCGGCCACATAGGCGCCGAGGAAGTCGTGGCGGCCCGTACCGGGAGCGGCGAGCGCCCGGGTGTACGGGATGCGGCGTACGTCCTTGAGGCCGCCCGTGATGAGTTCGTTGGCCCGGTCCTGGATCCAGGAGGTCGCCTCGGAGCCCGCGGGGCCGCCGTTCGGCGGGTTGTACTTGAAGCCGCCGTCGGCCGGCGGGTTGTGCGAGGGGGTGACCACCACACCGTCCGCGAGACCCGAGGAGCGTCCCCGGTTGTGGGTGAGGATGGCGTGCGAGACCGCCGGGGTGGGCGTGTAGCCGTCCGCGCTGTCGAGGAGCACCGACACGTCGTTGGCAGCGAACACCTCCAGGGCGGTGACCCTCGCGGGTTCCGACAGCGCGTGGCTGTCGACGCCCAGGAAGAGCGGTCCCTCGATGCCCCGGCCCGAGCGGTACTCGCAGATGGCCTGGCTCGTCGCGGCGATGTGGTCCTCGTTGAAGGCGGTCGCCAGTGACGAACCGCGGTGCCCGGAGGTACCGAAGGAGACGCGCTGGCCGGGCTCGGCCGGATCGGGGTGGAGCGCGTAGTACGCGGTGACCAACCGGGCCACGTCGACGAGGTCCTCGGGGCCGGCCGGACTGCCCGCTCGCTCGTGCTGCATGTACCCGCACCTCCACATCGGTGGTTCAACGCTGGTGGTCCCATCTTTCCCCACCGGGCTCCGTGGCGGCACGGTTCCCTCGCGACGACCCCTCCCGACGCGGCGCGGCCGTGCGAGAGGGCCGCCCTCCGGGTCAGCCCCGGCCGTCGCCGCCCGCGGCGGGCGGCGGTCCGGGCCCGGGAGGAGGGTTCCCGGCGGTCAGGTGTTCCAGCACCTGCACCAGCTCCTGGCAGGCCCGTTCCACCGAGCGTCTGGTGTTGCGCTGCTCGGTGATCACGGCGGACAGGAGGAGCGCGGTCAGGGCCATGGAGCCGTTGAAGGCCTGGAGCTTGACCATGACCTCGGTGTGGCTGAGCCGGGCGAACGGACCGACCTCGTCGGTGGCCGCCACGGTGGCCATGACGGACGCGAACAGCGCGCACAGCACGCTGCCGGGGAGCTCGAAGCGCAGCGCCGCCCAGATGAGCAGGGGATAGACGAGGAACAGCATGCTGATGGTGCTGTGCGTGGCGAGCGGCACCAGGACGCAGGCCCCGACCAGGAGGATGATCACCTCCTTCCACCGGGCCATGCCCACCGGCGCGCGAATGGCGTACAGCATCAGCAGGACCGGCGTGACGATCAGGACTCCCATCGCGTCGCCCACCCACCACGCCAGCCAGACCGGCCAGAAGTCGCCGGGGGCGAGCTTGTCCGTGACGACCAGCAGGCCGACGTCCATGGTGGCGCTGATCGTCATGCTGGCCAGGGCGCCCAGGAAGACGAGGGCCAGCCCGTCCCGCAGACGGCTGAGATCGGGGCGGAAACGCACCTGGCGCAGCAGGAACCAGGCACAGACGGGAGCGGCGGTGTTGCCCGCGACGATGCCGACCGCGGAGAACTGGATCGAGGAGAACGAGGAGAGGGACAGGACGACCAGCAGGGCCCCGAGCGCGATCCCGAGCCCCGCGCGGATCCCCAGGATGAGCAGGGCGGCGACGGCCACGCCGGAAGGCGGCCAGATGGGGGTGAACACCGCCCCTTCCACGGTCAGCCGCCGCATGAGTCCCAGCCGCCCCGCCGCGAAGTAGCAGGCGGCGATCGCCAGCGTCTGGAGAGCGACGACGGCCGGTCGGCTCAGCTCGCGGGTACCCACCACAGGAGCCATCAGACACCGTCGGGGCCTTGTCGGCTAGGCGAGCGGGCGTCCCGCCGGGTCCTGAAGGCGGGGAGGTCGTGGCCGTGGGGCAGGCGGGAACGTGACGACAGGGCCTAAGTCCTGAGGGTGGGAAGGTCGTGGCCGACCACGAGGACGGCCGCGTCGTCCTCGTGCCCCACCCGCTCGGCCCCCCGGATCACCGCGGCGGCCAGCGAGGCGACCGACATGCCCGCCACGGCGGCGATTCC
The DNA here is from genome assembly GCF_042889485.1 of Streptomyces sp. NPDC002580. Lineage (NCBI taxonomy): Bacteria > Bacillati > Actinomycetota > Actinomycetes > Kitasatosporales > Streptomycetaceae > Streptomyces > Streptomyces sp. NPDC002580. Next base: position 312,825 of record NZ_JBIAQZ010000002.1, read on the forward strand.
GGCGAGCCGGACGACCTGGTCGAGTCCCTCGTCGACGTCCATCGACGGACCTTCGACGACGCCGTCGGTCAGCAGGACGAAGACCCCGCCGGTGGTGAGCCGGTGCCGGGTCACCGGGTAGCGCGCCCCCGCCTGGACTCCGAGCGGCGGCCCTCCCTCGTCCTCGGCGATGCCGGACTTCCCGTCCGCCGTCGCCCAGACGCACGGTATGTGCCCGGCCCGCGCGGTCTCCAGCACGCCGGTGGCCGGGTCGAGCCGCATGAAGGTGCAGGTCGCGAAGAGGTCGGAGCCTATGGACAGGATGAGGTCGTTCGTCCGGGCCAGGAGCTCGCCCGGGTCGCCCGCGACGGAGGCGAGCGCGCGCAGGCCGACCCTGACCTGCCCCATGAACGCGGCGGCCTCGATGTTGTGGCCCTGCACATCGCCTATGGACAGGCAGATGCGCCCGTCGGGCAGCTTGAAGACGTCGTACCAGTCCCCGCCCACGTTGAGGCCGTAGCAGGCCGGTGCGTACTGGACGGCGACGTCGAACCCGGGGGCGGACGGCAGGTCTCCCGGAAGCATGCCGCGTTGCAGCGCGATGGCCAGCTCGACCTGCGAGCGCTGGAACTCCGCGCGTTCACGTGCCTGCGCGGTGAGCGACCCGAGCCTGGCCAGCAGTTCGTCGTCGTCCGTCGGGGTCTTGCGGGTCATCTACCACCCCGGGAGAGAAGCCGCACCATGAGAAAAACATGAAGAAAATGCCTCTATCGGATGATAGCGACCCGAACGGCGGACCCGGCCTCGGCGGGTCCCGGCCGCCGCCGGGCCCGGGCACCCGCGCCCCGAACCGCCGGCCCGGCCTCGTCACCCGCATGCCCTGCCCGCGTGATACCGCGGTACTACGAGCCTCGCCGCACAGGGCTCCCGGGTACCACGGATCCGGGGCCGGCGGCTCCTAGCGTGGAGCCGAGCAACCAGGTGGGGGCCTGTCCCCGAACGTGAGGAACATCGATGATCGAGGCACATCGGCTGACGAAGCGGTACGGGGAGAAGACGGCGGTGGACCGGCTGGACTTCGTCGTCAGGCCCGGCACCGTCACCGGCTTCCTCGGCCCGAACGGCGCGGGCAAGTCCACCACCATGCGCATGATCGTCGGCCTGGACGCGCCGTCCGCCGGCAGCGTCACGGTGAACGGCAAGCGGTACGCCCGGCACGCCGCGCCGCTCCAGGAGGTCGGCGCGCTGCTGGAGGCCAAGTCGATCCACCCCGGCCGGTCCGCCTTCGACCACCTCATGGCCCAGGCCCACACCCACGGCATCCCGCGCCGCCGCGTGCGGGAGGTCATCGAGCTGACCGGCCTCCAGACGGTGGCCGGGAAACGCGCGGGTGCCTTCTCCCTCGGGATGGGCCAGCGGCTCGGCATCGCCGCGGCCCTCCTCGGCGACCCGGCCACCGTCATGCTCGACGAACCGGTCAACGGGCTGGACCCCGAGGGCGTCCTGTGGATCCGCAACCTGCTGACCGGGCTCGCGGCGGACGGACGGACCGTCTTCGTCTCCTCGCATCTGATGAGCGAGATGGCGCTGGTCGCCGACCACCTGATCGTCGTGGGCCGCGGGCGTCTGCTGGCGGACACCACCGTGCGCGAACTGGTACGGCAGGCCGGCGGGGACACCGTCACCGTGGCGTCCGAGCGGCCGGCCCGGCTGCGCGAGGTGCTGGCCGGACCCGGCGTCGAGATCACCGGGGCGGCCGGTTCCGAGGAGCTTCAGGTGACGGGCCTGTCCACGCGCGCCATCGGCCTCAAGGCCGCCGAGCACGGCATCCCGCTGTACGAGCTCGGCTCCCGGACCGTGTCCCTGGAACAGGCGTTCATGGAGCTGACCCGCGACGCCGTCGAGTATCAGGCGAGCGGCACCGTCGAGACCCCTGGGAGGGCGGCATGAGCACGGTCACCGTCACGGACGGCCCCGCGCCGGCACCGGCAGCGGCGACCCGGCCGGAGTACCGGGTCACCGGGCGCCGGGTACTTCGCTCCGAGTGGGCCAAGATGTGGTCGCTGCGCTCCACCTGGATCACCCTCGGTCTGGGCCTGCTGTTCCTCGTCGCCTTCGGGGTGATCGCGGCGGCGCACTACAGGTCGGAGCTCGACTCGGGCCGTCCGATGCGCCCGGACGCCGTCTCGGCCACCGCGCTCGACCTCTCCGTGTTCGGCACGAACTTCGCGCAGTTGGCGCTCGGTGTGCTGGGCGTGCTCGTGACCGCGGGCGAGTACTCCACCGGCATGATCCGCTCCACGCTGGCCGCCGTCCCGCGCCGGCTGCCGGTGCTGTGGTCCAAGGCCGCGGTGTTCGGCCTCGTGGCTCTCGCCGTCTCCACCGTCGGCGTCTTCGTCGCGTTCACGATCGACAGCGGAATCGTCTCGGGCACGCCCGCGGCCCTCACCCTGTCCCACTCCGGCGTGGTCCGGAGTCTGCTGGGCGCCGGCCTCTACCTCGGGCTCGTGGGCGTGATCGGCACCGCGCTGGGCGCCCTGCTCCGCTCGGTCGCCGGTGGCATCTCCGTCCTGGTCGCCTCGCTGATGCTGGTGCCCGGCCTGATCTCGCTGCTGCCCAGCTCGTGGCAGGACGACATCAGCCCGTACCTGCCGAGCAGCGCGGGCCGGGCGATGTTCCAGCTGACCCACGACGCGACGAGCCTGTCGCCGGCCGCCGGGCTGGTCGTGTTCCTCGGCTGGACCGTGCTCGCGCTGGCGGGCGCCGCCTGCCGCCTCGTCCGCTCGGACGCCTGACGCACCGCGCTTGACGCCCAGCGCCCCGGGGCAGGCACGGCGCCCGACCGGATCGTCCGGTCCGGTTCCGTGCCGTCCGGGCGCCACGCGCCATGACGGTCCCCCGCGGTGGCTCCGCGGTGCCCCGACCCGCGCGGGCGGACCATCGACGGACGCGCGACGACGGCACGACGAGGCGTGGGCCAGGACACCGCCGGACACACAATGGACGGGTGACACCCATGAGTACGGACCGATGGCCCCGATGACCCCGACGAGCACCGACGACACCGGCCGACGGCCGGCGGACGACGTCCCCTTCGCGGAGGCGGACCTGCCGTGGAACCATCCACTGGCCCGCGCGCTGTCGCGGGTCGGCCGCCGGCTCAAGCAGGGCGACCGTAACCGTCCGTGGGTCCTGGACGCGGCGGTCACCGCGCTCGTGGCGCTGCTGTTCGCCGTGCCGGAACTGACGCACGACGGCCACGGCGCGCGCCATGGCTTCGACACGGAGTTCACGGACCTGCCCTGGCCGGGGACACTGGCGTTGCAGGCCGCGCTGGTCCTGCCGCTGCTGTGGCGGCGCAGAAGGCCGTCGCTCGCCTTCGCCGTGATCGTCTCGGTGTTCCTGCTCCAGTTGGCGCTGAACGTCTGGCTGCGCGCCGACATCGCCGTGCTGATCGCCCTCTACAGCCTGGTGCTGCACGGGGAGTTGCGACGGCTGCCCGCGGCCTGCGGGGTCACGGCCGCCGCACTGGGGCTGGTCGCGGTGCGGCTGCCGTCCGAAGTGCACGTCCTGGACGCGTTGTTCTTCCTGTTCAGCACGATAACGGCGGCCGTCGCGCTCGCCCTGGCCGTACGGATCCGGCGCGGGCAGCTCGCCGTCCTGCGGGACCGCGCGACGCGCCTGGAGGTCGAGCGCGACCAGCGCAGCAAGCTGGCCGCCGCCGCCGAACGCACCCGTGTGGCCCGTGAGATGCACGACATCGTCGGCCACAACCTCTCCGTCATCATCACCCTCGCCGACGGCGGCGCGTACGCGACCGACCTCGCGCCCGAACGCGGCAAGCAGGCACTGCTGCTCATCGGTGACACCGGGCGGCAGGCGCTCGGCGAACTGCGCCGCGTGCTCGGCGTTCTGCGCGAGGGGACGCACACTCCCGCCACGCCCGAGCTGAGTCCCCAGCCGGGCATCGGGGACGTCGACGCGCTGTGCGAACGGATCAGGGCGGCCGGGCCACGCGTCGTCCACCGCGCCGTCGGGCCGCTGAACACCCTTGACCGCGGCGTCCAGTTGGCGGCCTACCGCATCGTCCAGGAAGCCCTCACGAACGCCCTCAGACACGGGGGCGCCGAGACGAGCGTCGAGCTCACGGTGACCGTCGAGGACACCGTGCTGCGCATCGGCGTCCATGACACCGGCCAGGGTGTCGCGACGGTCCGCGCCCGGCCGCACGACGGCGAAGGACACGGGCTCCCCGGCATGCGGGAACGCGCGGCCCTCTACAACGGGACGGTCGTCGCGGGACCCGCCCCCGACGGGGGGTGGATCCTGCGGGCCACCCTCGACCTCACCCCGTTGGCCGGGACCGGCCGCTCCCCTGCCGCCACCGCGGGAGGTACCGCGTGACCACCGTGCTCATCGTCGACGACCAGCCGCTGCAACGCCTCGGTTTCCGCATGCTCCTGGAGAGCACGCCCGACACGGACGTCGTCGGCGAGGCCTCCCACGGCGGCGACGCTGTCCGCAGGGCGGCCGAGCTCCGCCCGGACGTGATCCTCATGGACGTACGGATGCCCGGTATGGACGGCATCGAGGCCACTCGCAGGGTCGTGGCGTCCGGTGGCCGCTCCCGCGTCCTGATCCTGACCACGTTCGACCTCGACGAGTACGCCCACGCGGCCCTGCGCGCGGGAGCCAGCGGGTTCCTCCTCAAGGACGCGCATCCCGAGGAGCTCCTAGCGGGCATCCGGGCGGTCGCCGCGGGCGACGCCGTGATCGCCCCCGCGCTGACCCGGCGCCTCCTGGACGCCTACGCCCAGCACCTCCCCCGGGACCCGTCCGGCGGACCGGACGACGATCCCCGGGTACGCGCCCTCACCGAGCGGGAGTACGAGATCTTCGGCGCCATCGGCCGGGGCTGGAGCAACACCGAGATCGCCGCACGCCTGGTCGTCGCGGAATCCACGGTGAAGACCCATGTCGGGCGCGTCCTGTCGAAGGTGGGGGCCCGCGACCGGGTCCAGGCCGTCATCCTCGCCTACGACCTCGGCCTCGTCCGCCCGAACCCGCCCGGCTGACAGGGGAGTCGCGCCGTACGGCCGTCCATGGGTTCCCGGCGGACGGTCCCCGGCGTGCCGCCCGTCCGTCCGCGACCGCCGTACGGTGGGCGCGGACGGCGCCCGGGGCCCGCACCGCGGGGGCGGCCCGTCCGCGGCCCGAACGCGGACGATGGTGTACAACATGGCCATGACGACTCGACCGACCAGGGCGATGTGGTGGGCCGAGATGGCCGCCTTCCTCGTGGGGACCGCCGCGCCCCTGACCACCATCCTGCTGCTGATACCCGCGCCCGCCGGCCACGTCCCGGTGACCCTCGACGCCGGCACCACGTGCCTCCTGCTCGCCGTGTCCGTCGGCGTGGGCGTCTGGACCAGCGGCCGGTTCAGGGCCTGGGGACTGCGCCGCCGGACCGCACCTCAGTGATCCTTCCGTCCCGGTCACGACCCGAACGCGATCCCTCGGTGACCGCGACCGCGAGGGCCCTCAGGACACGCTCCGGCGGAAAGGCGCGCTGACGCCGTGCTGATCATGGAAGCCGTGCTGGACACATCCGGGGCCCGCGGCTTCGGCCTCTGGCCGACCGCCGCCCGGCCCGTCGACGGACTCCTGCCCCTGTCCGGCCGCCTGTCCGGGGCCGAGACGGGTACGGCCCTGGCGGTTCTCGCCCTGTACAACAAGGGGGAGCGCCGACGCGGAGCACGGGATCCCGAGGACGCCGGAGAGCTGATCCGACGGTTCTCGACGGTCCGCAGCGTCGTCGCGCCCGGTGGCCTCAGGCTCAAGGACACCGCCACCGGAGTCACGGTGTCCCCCGGATGCTGCTCCGGGCTGGAGGACTGGCGGGACTGGCTCGGGCCGGCGAACGGCGAGAAACTCTGGCTCGGCCACGATCCGACGCCGCTGGTCGAGCACATGGGCGCGATCGTCCGGCTGTGGCCCGACGGGGACACCGCGACGGGACCCTCCATCGACGTGCCCCGGGACCGGATCCCTCAACTCCTGGGCTCCGTCAGGGAAGAACTCGTCGGATTCCTGGATCGCGTCGAGTCGTGGGCCGCGGACCGCGTTCCCTCCGCGGCGGCCGCGCTGAGGGCGAGGCTCGACGAGGACTGGACCGTGTCCGCCCCGTTGCCCGAGGTCCCGGCCAGAACACCGCGGCGCTGAGGCCCGTCCCCGCAGGAGGGCCGCCGTCCGTTCGCCGACGGCGATCTGAGGCGGTCGACGCGGGGCGACATTAGGGTCGGCGGCATGACCGACAACAATCTGCGTCTCGTCACCGTCGAGCGGACCGGCACCGGACACTTCACCGCGACGAACGCGCGCGGCGGGACGATCGACTTCGGCACCGGTCCCGAAGGGGACGATGCCTTCACCCCGGTCGAACTGCTGCTCGCCGCCCTCGGGGGCTGCAGCGCCGCCGACGTCGATGTCGCGACGAGCCGCCACGCGGAACCCACCCGCTTCACCGTGACCGTGACCGGCGACAAGATCAACGACGAGCTCGGGAACCGGATGACGGACCTCGCGATCGCGTTCTCCGTGGCGTTCCCGGACGGCGAACCCGGCGACCGCGCCCGCGCGATCCTCCCCCGGGCGGTCAAGACCTCCCACGACCGGCTCTGCACGGTCAGCCGCACCGTCGAGATCGGCACTCCCGTCACCGTGGCGGTCACGGACACCTGACCGCGCCGGGAGACCGGACGGAGGTTCTCCGGAATTCTCGCGCGACCGGGTGGAGTGAAGCGGGATTTCCGGGGCAGACGCCGAACATCGAAGAGGGTGGACGCGGGACGGATCGTATGGGCCAACCGGTGAGTGAAGCAGGGCGGCAGGAACAGCGGGGTGCACTGATCGAGGCGTCGGTCGCGTACGACGGTGACTCCGCGTGCATAGCTCAGGCGCGGGCGTTCACCCGTGAATTCCTGACGCGGGTGCAGGCGGTCGCCGGGCTGCCCGTCTCCGGACGGGTGATGGGCATGGTGCCCCTGGTCGTCAGCGAACTGGTGACGAACGCGGTCAAGTACTCGGGCGGACCCTGCCTGTTGTCCCTGGAGGTCGACCGGGGAGCCGTGCGGACGACCGTGTGGGATTCCGATCCGACGCTTCCGATCGCCCGTGCCGCCGAGGCCGGCCGGGTCGGCCAGCACGGACTCGAGATCGTCATGGCCGTGTGCCAGGCCTTCGAGGTGCACCGGGAACCCGTCGGCAAACGGATCACCGCCGTGGTGACGCTGACCGACCCGCCGAACGACGAAGCGACCGGCCCGTTGATCTGACGCCTGACCCGGCCGACCCTTTCGCCCGCCTCCGGGCCCTTTCGTTCGTCCTGAGTACCCTTCGTCCCCCTCGTCGGCGGGCCCACCATGTCGCCCCAGCGCCCTGAAGTGCCCCGAAGGGCCCCGAAGGGCCCCTGACGAGCCGAAACGAAACCGTGTCACGCCGCAACGGGCATGTTGGGCGACAATGGTGAGCTTGCGCATCATTGTCGACGGGCAAACGGGGGGTTAACACGGTGCGACAGACAGGTGTACTCGACGTCGGTTGCCACAGCGCGTTGCTCACCGTCGCACGACGGCGTGCCGGGATCGACATGGAACCGGTGCTGTCCCGGAAGGTGCGACTCCAGTTGCACGAGACGCTCGACGCCACGGGACGACTGGACAAGTCGGGCGTCCGCAGCGTCCAGCTGGCCGTGGCCGAGACGCTCGCCGAGGACCGGGAGTCCTTGCCGGAGGTGTACGCGTTCGCCACGTCGGTGATTCGCGACGCGCCCAATCGCGAGGAGGTCCTCTCCCAGGTGGCCCGCGCCACCGGCACCCGGCTGAAGGTGATGTCCGGCGAGGAGGAGGCCCGGCTGGCCTATGTGGCGGCACGCCATTGGGCCGGAGCGCCGGAGGGTTCCCTGCTGGTGCTCGACATCGGGGGCGGGACGGTGGAGATCGCGTCCGGCACCTCCGGGCAGCCCCGCACCACCCTGTCCCTGCCGCTGGGCGCGCGCACGGTCACCCGCGACTGGAAGCTCGGCAAGGCCGTGTCCTCGAAGCGCCGGCTGGCGGAGGTGCGCGACCATCTGGGCGAGCGTCTGGCCGAGGTGGCCGACCTGCCGCGGGCCGAGCCGGACGGACGGGTACTGGCCTGCTCCAAGACCTTCACCCAGCTCGCCCGCTACACCACCGCCGGCCGCAACCGCTCCCGGCTTCCGCAGCGGTTGACGCTCGAGGAGGTACGGGCCGCCATCGGCGTTCTGGCCGAGAACGGGCCCGCGGAACGCGGCCGGCTGCCCGGCATCTCACGCCACCGGGCCGCGCAGTCCCTGGCCGGGGCACTGGTCGCGGAAGCCCTGATGGAGGCCTGCCGGGCCACCAGCGTGGAGATCTCCCCCTGGTCCACCAGGGAGGGCCTGCTCCTCGAACGCCTCGGGGCGCTGCGCACCAAGGGTTCCGCCCACCGCTGACCCGTCGGTGGCCGTACGGGCGGTCCTCCCGTCAACCGGTCGTTCCCGCACGGCCGGTGGGACGGGTACGCCGGGACCGGGAACAAACCCCGGCCGTGCGGCGCTGACTCGGATAGCCGGCGGGTACCGGGCCCGGGTTCGATCCGCGCCGAGGACCGACCGGCGGATCTGCTCGTGGAAAGGCGTGAGGGTCATGGTGGCGTCCGGAGTGCGGGGAGTGCGGGCGGCCGGGACGGACGAGTCGCCCCTGGTGACCTCCTGCGGCCGGAGGATCGCCGTGAAGGAGATGCGACTGGCCGCACTGGACCGGCCGATCGGCCGCGTCACCCTGGACGTGGGACCCGATCAGGGCGACGAGCACGGGGTGTGGGCCTCCCTCACCCCCGCCGAGGCGCGCGAACTGGCCCGCCGCCTGCTGGCTCACGCGGCGTTGGTGGAACCGGCTGGTCCGCCCGACCAGGAGGCGCCCCGGCCCCACGAGGCGCCTGTCGGTCCGGCACACCCGGCGGGAACACGCGGCGGCGACCACCGCTGAGCGCGAGTCCCGGGAAGGACCTGCCCCGAGGACCGTGGGACCGCGGACACGAGCTTCCGGAACGCGAACGGCGCACGGGTGCCGGTGCCCCCGGACCAGGGGAACACCGGCACCCGCGCGCCTGCCGTTCGGCGCGGTTCAGATCACGGGAACAGGGTGATCTTCGACGGCACCGTGTCCGACCCCGATGTCGGTGCGCCGGTGTTGTTGACGACGTGGGCGTACTGCCCCTTGCCGCCCAGGGAGATCACCTGGATGTCGTGCAGTTTGACCCCTGTCTTCACGGGGACCTGGAAGCCGTGGGCCTGCACGATCGAGGGGTCCGAGGTGAAGTTGCAGTAGCTTCCCAGCCCCCAGGCCTCGTGCACCGCGACGGAGTCGGCGACCTTGTAGGCCGCGTATCCGACGATGCCGTCGTGGGTGACGGCGGCGGAGTTGGGAACGTCGTACGCCTTCTCGTTCTGGTAGAAGATCGTGCGCCCCCGCTCGCCGTTCCAGAGGGTGTCGTACTTGTTGAAGTGCTCGACGAACAGGCCGGTCGCCAGGACGTCGTCGCCGTTGACCACGAGCCCGTAGTCGGCGCGGTTGGTCTCCCAGCCGACTCCTTCGCCGTGGTCGGCCCGCCAGAGCCAGGTGTGGTCGATCACGACGTCGTCGCTGTTGACCACGACCGAGTTGGTGGCGAGGCCGGGGCCCGCACCGCCGATCCGCACGAACACGTCCTGCATGGTGGTGGGGTTGGCGGCGTGGTCGGCGGAGGAACCCGCCGGGCCGATCTGCAGCAGTGTGTCGGACCTGGAGCGGCCGGCGTCGATCAGGAAGCCGGCGAGACGGACTCCGTCCACGTCCGCCACGTGCATCGCGTCGATGCCGTTGTCCGGCACGACGGTCGCGAGTCCGAGACCGAGGACGACGGTGTTCGCCCGGGTCACGTTGATCGTCTGGTCGAGGTGGTAGACGCCCGGGGTGAACAGCAGGTTGAGTCCCTGGGCGAGGGCCGCGTTGATGGTCGCCGCGGTCGCACCGGGCTTGACCACGTAGAACTGGTCCAACGGTATCGACGTACCGGCCGTGTTGGGCCACGAGACACCGCGGGCGTTGGTGCGCTTGGCTGGCACGAACACCTTGTACGCGCTGCCGTCCAGGTAGAGGAAGGGCTTCTCCCGGGAGACCGGGGTGGTGTCCAGGGTGGTGTACGGGCCGGTGTCGAAGTCGGTGGCGGGCGCTCCCTGCACACCGGTGAAGGTCATGTTCCAGACGCCGTTGGTCCAGCCGCCGACGGAGCTGTCACGGGTGTACCACTGCTGCTGGGAGTACGGGCCGACCGTGCCGTCGACCTTCGAGTCGGCGATGTAGCCGCCGGAGGCCCAACCGTAGCCCGCCGGGGCGAGGTTGAGTCCGCCCCGTACGTGGATGCGGCGGAAGGGCGCCGCCTGGGCCACGGCCCAGCGATCCGTGCCGTTGACCGGGTTGATCGACAGGTTCTCCGCCGAACGCCAGAAATTCTGGGTGGCGTTGCCGTTGAACCAGCCGGCGTCCACGGTGATGTCACCGTTGATGTGGGTGTCGTCGGGGTTGATGCCGAGACCCGAGACCGAGGTGTAGAAGCCGAGTTGGGCGTTGATGCCGTTGTACGTGCCGGGCTTCATCAGGAACTGGTAGCGGGCGGCGCCGAACTGGTTCGACTCCTGCTCGGCGAAGACCTGGTCGAACTTCTGCTGGAGGTTGGGTGTCGAGGGGTCGACGACGATGACGTTGGGCCCGAGATCGCCGCCGCCCTGCACGGGCGGGGTCCCGACCGAACCGGTGTGCACGGCGACCTCCCACAGGGAGTACCCGTACACGGTGCCCCGGGTCGTCCCGTAGATCCGTACGTAGCGGCCCTGGCCGGAGAGGTCGTAGGAGGCCGTGCCCCCGGTGCCGCCGGTGACGGTCTTGAGGATGGTCCAGCTCTGGCCGTCCACGGAGGACTGGATCTGGAAGGCCTTGCCGTACGCCGCCTCCCAGTTGAGGTCGATCCCGCAGAGGTCCTTGGACGCCCCCAGGTCGACCTGGACCCACTGCGGGTCGGTCGCGGCGCTGGACCAGCGCGTTCCGGTGTCGCCGTCGAAGGCGGCCGAGGCCGGGGTGGCCGCGGTCTCGACGGAGGAGGCGGTGGCCGCCTTGCCCTTCGCCGCGTTGGCCGTGTCACAGGTCCCGGGCGGGGTGGTACCGCCGGTGCCGAACACCTGGAACTCCCAGAGGGAGTAGCCGTACGGGGTGGCGCGGTGGACGCCGTACATCCGTACGAAGCGGCCCTGTCCCGAGACGTCGAGGGTGTCGGTGCCCCCGTCGCCGCCGGTCACCGTCTTGATGTCGGTCCAGCTGCTCCCGTCCGGGGAGGTCTGGATGCGGTAGTCACTGCCGTACGCCGCCTCCCAGTTGAGGACGACCTTGGTGACCGTGGCCGTGGCTCCGAGGTCGACCTGGAGCCACTGGGTGTCCGTGAAGGCCGAGGACCACCGGGTGGCGGTGTCGCCGTCGACAGCGCGGGCGGCGGAAGCGGCGGCGTTCTCGTCCGACGACGAGGTCGCCGTCTTGCCCTGGGACAGCGGCAGTTCGGCCGCGGCGGCCGGTCTCTGCAGGGGCAGGGTGATGAGCGCGGCCATAGCGGCCAGCGCGACACCCAGGGTTCTGAGTTTCATGCCGTGACTCCATGCGGGTGGGGTGACGAACGGAGGGGACACATCGGGCGTTCGGAGCCGACAGATCGGCTCTCCTGGGGATGGGTGTGAACTGGCCTTCCAAGCTTCTTAGTTCACGCTTTGATTTAAGTAATGAACCATCGGACTGGCAAGTACCGTGACGCGGGTTTCTTCAACTCGTGTGCGCGGGGCCCGCGTCGACGGGCCGGCACAGGCGCGTGACCTGCCCGGAGAGCGTCGCCGGCGGGCCGGCCGCCACGAGAATCCGTCAAGGCTTGAAGACACGGGAGCGGGCGCGCCGGGACGACCGGGCACCGCGGGGCCGTGCGCAGGGGTCGCGAATCGGCCACGTACGGCATTTTTGACTTTTCGTCAGATCATTTCCCCCGCGACGGGCCCGGTCCCGGGCCCGTACGCACGCGTGCCCGTCCGGACCGTGTCGCGGTCCGGACGGGCACGGGTCGGCGCCGGATCAGGGAGTGATCCGCCATTGCCGGATGTATCCCACGTCGATCGAGGCGAGGTCCCGCACGCGCAGCTTCCAGGTGCCGTCGACCGGCTGCGCCGAGGCGTTCACCGTGAACGTCTGGTCCACGTTGTCCGCCGAACCACCGCTGCGGTTCAGCAGCGAGTACGCGGTGCCGTCGGGGCCCACCAGATCGACCGTCAGGTCGCCCCGGTAGGTGTGCACGATGTCGACGTAGACCTCGGTGGTGGCCGAGGCGTTGCCGGGGCGGCCCGTGATGGTGACGGGCGACTCGACGGCCGCACCGGCGTCGGGTATGTCGACGCGGGTGCCGTTGGCGTAGACGTACGCGATGCGCCACCGGAAGGCCGTGGACACGGCGGCGCCGGTGCTGTCGGTCACCGTGACCGTCGTGTCGCTGGTCCCGGTCGCGGTCGGGACCCCGGAGACCAGACCGGTGTCGCTGATGGCCAGACCGTCCGGCAGGCCGGTGGCCGCGTAGGTGAGCGTCGCGTCGGCGTTGGTGGTGTACGCGTTCACCTGGAGGGAGACCTCCTGGCCGACCCCGGAGGTCTGGTCGGCGACGGGGGCGACGTTGACTCCCAGGGCGACACGGTCTCCGACGTTGACGCCCGCCCAGGCGTCGGCGACGGCGAGATAGGTGCCGCTGTAGGCGCCGAAGAGGTCGGCGGCGGCGCGGAGGGTCGCGGTCCGGGCACCGGCGTAGTTCGTCGTCGACGTCATGTACGTGGTCAGCGCGCGGTACCAGATCCGCGCGGCGTTCTCGATGCCGATGCCCGTCACCGGCAGTCCGTCACGCGTCGGGCTGTCGTACGACACCCCGTTGACGGTCTTCGGGCCGCTCCCCTCGGAGAGCAGGTAGAAGAAGTGGTTCGCCGGGCCCGAGGAGTAGTGGACGTCGATACCGCCCAGCGAGGAGTCCCAGTAGTCGCGTGAGGAACCGTCCCTGGAGGGCTTGTCCATGTAGCGCAGGGGGGTGCCGTTGCCCCGGATGTCGATCTTCTCGCCGACGAGGTAGTCGGGGACGTCGGCCGCGAGGTCGGAGTGGAACTCGACCGCCGCGGCGAAGATGTCCGACGTCGCCTCGTTGAGGCCGCCCGACTCCCCCGAGTACGTCAGGTTCGCGGTGGCGCTGGTGACACCGTGGCTCATCTCGTGGGCCGCGACGTCCAGCGCCGTCAGCGGCTTGGCGTTGCTCGCGCCGTCGCCGTACGTCATGCAGAAGCAGCTGTCGGACCAGAAGGCGTTGACGTAGCTGTTTCCGTAGTGCGCCCGGCTGTAGGCGGCCACGCCGTCGTTGCGGATGCCGTTGCGGCCGAAGACGTCCTTGTAGTAGTCCCAGGTCGCGGCCGCGCCGTAGGCGACGTCGACGCCGGCGGTCTGCCGGTCGCCCTGGGTGCCGTCGCCCCAGACATCGTTGTCGTCCGTGAAGAGCGTCCCGGTGCCGGAGGTTCCCTGGTTGAGGTCGTAGGTGCGGTGGCCCGCGCGATCACCGTCGACCAGCTGGTACGACGAGCCCGACGGCGTCGTGGAGAGGGACACCGCTCCGCTGTACTGGCCCGTGCCCGTGCCGGTGCGCACGTTCTCGTACCGTGCGGCGACCTTGCCGGAGGCCGCGTCGGTGACGACGTGCGTCTCGCTCGGCGTGCCGTCGTGCTGGAGGCCTCCGATCACCGTCTCCCAGGCCAGGACCGGGCGGGTGCCCGCGGCCCAGACGACGAGCCGGGGTGCCCCGTCGGCCTCGGACCGTGCGACGCCCGCCTTCCCGCTCAGCGCGAGGGCCTTCGCCGTGGCGTCCGCGGCCGTGATCCTCGGCCTGGTGCTCGCCACCGTGACGGCGGAACGGGTGGCCTCGGACACGGTGCTCCGGCCGTTCTTCAGATGCACGACCAGATCACCGCCGAGCACCGGGAGTCCCGCGTAGGTGCGCTCGTACCGCGTGTGGGTCGTCCCGTCCGCGTCCCGGACGACATCCTTGACCAGGAGTTTCTCGCGCGTTCCGAGGCCGAGCCGCTCGGCGGTGGCGCCCGCCGCCGCTCCGGCCCGCTCGATGAGGGCGGTGTGCTCGGCGGGCGACAGCGGAACCTGGGCGGCGCCCGCCCTGGGCTCGGCGACGGTCCTGACGGGAGAGGGTTTCGCGGGGGCGGCGGACGCGAGGCCCGGCCGGACGGCGAGGGCGAGGAGGGAGCTCGCGGTGACGAGGGCGAGGGCGGCGGCGCGTCTGCGCCGGAGTTCGGATCGGTGTTGCCGGTTCAAGACATCTCCTTCTGCGGGGGGTTGACCCGGGGGAGAGCCGGGCGACCGGACCGGCGGGGTGCGGCCGGTCCGCTGCGCGCTGAGCGGGAAGGAGCGCCGCGCGAGGTGCCGCACGAAGCGCGCGCGGACTCGGCGGCGCGGGGATCGTGAGGGCGACAGGGCCCAGGGCACGGGCGGGCGGGGTCGGGGGCGCGAGGGAAAGGGTGAACGAAGCGTGAACGCTCGACAGCAGAGTGACACCTTTGCCCCCGTCTTGTCATGGAGGCGACAAGACATCGGCTTGAACTGACCATCGCCCGAGGCGGGTCGACCCCCGGCGCCCCACCGCTTCGGCAGCCGTGAAGTGACAGTGAGGGGACTGTGAGAGAGCTGTGGGCGGAACTTCCGTCGAGACTCGCCTGGTGCGCGCCTCGGGGACCTGCCGCGGAGCGGCACGGTCGTGCCGGTCACGCCCCGGGCAGGTCCCGATCCGCCTGGTGGGAGCCGCTCCTCGTCGGCCCGCACCCACCCCCGTCGGACGGCCTCGACGTGGCCGGGTCCGGTCCTCGGCCGCGCGACGGCCTCACGGACGACCCACACCGCACAGCTCGGCCCTCAGACGCTCAGCCGCCTCCCGGGAACCGGGCTTCCGCGCGCCGGAGCGCGGCCTCGGGCCGCCCGCTCGTCAGGGCTGACTCGCGTGCGTGTGGCCATGGGACAGTTCCGGCGGACAGGGCGGCGGGGGCTGGGGCTTGCGGTCACGCAGCCAGTCGCGGACGGCGAGGCCGAGGGCGCAGACGACGGGCACGATCCCGGAGCCGACGGCGATCACCAGTGCCGACCGGTAGTCGTGCCCGCCGGTGCCGAGCACCACGTAGAACAGCCCCGGCAGCGCGGCCGTACCGATGGTGCCGCCGAGCCGCTGGGCCGTCTGCAACGCGCCGCCGGCCGCTCCCGCCATCCGCACCGGCACGTCCCGGAGCGTCATCGTGACGTTGGGCGAGATGACACAGCCACTGCCCAGTCCCCCGACGAACAGCGCCGGGGCCGCGAACCACACGGCGCCGTCCCCCGGTGCGAGCCACAGGATCAGCACGGATCCGCCCAGACCGAGGGCGACGGCGGTCAGACCACAGACGGTGAGCAGCCGGCCGAACCGTTCCACCAGCCGCCCGGCCACCACGGCCGCCGCGGCCGAGCCGATGGCGAAGGGCGTCACCGCGAGCCCCGAGTGCAGCGGGGAGTAGCCCTGACCGTTCTGGTAGTACAGGGCGAACACCAGCCACACCCCGCTGAACCCCACGAAGTAGAGGGCGGCGATGGCCGCTCCGACGGCGTAGCCCCGGGTGCTCGTCACCAGATCCGGATGCAGGAGTGGCCGGCCACCGGCCGCCGCCAGGCGCCCCTCCCACCGCGCGAACGCCAGGAGGAACCCTGCCGCCACCGGGAACAGCCACCACAGTCTCCGGACGCCGCCCGACTCGGCGAGGACCAGCGGGAGCATCAGCGCGAGCACGCCGCAGCCCAGCAGCAGGACCCCCCGCAGATCGAGTCGCTCCCGGCGGCCCGGAGCGACCTTGGGCAGCAGGCGCAGGCCCAGCAGGAACGCGAGGGCTCCCACCGGCACGTTCACGTAGAAGATCCAGCGCCAGCCCTGGGGGCCGTCGGCGAGTCTCAGGATCAGCCCGCCGACGACGGGGCCCACCGCGCTGGAGATCCCGACCGTGGCGCCGAAGAGCCCGAAGGCCCGGCCGCGCTCGGCCCCCCGGAACATCTGCTGGATGAAGGCCGAGTTCTGCGGGGCGAGGCAGCCGGCGGCCACGCCCTGCGCCAGCCTGGCCACGATCAGGAGCGTGATGGTCGGGGCGGCGCCCGCCGCGGCGCTGCACAGGACGAAGGCGGCCAGCGCGGTCAGGAAGATCCGCCGCCGTCCGATCGCGTCGCCCAGCCGCCCGGCGGTCACGAGGACCAGCGCGAAGGTGAGCGCGTAGCCGGAGACGACCCACTGGATCGACGGGGCGGAGGCGTGCAGTTCCCGCTGCATGGAGGGCAGGGCCACCGCGACGATCGTGACGTCGAGCAGGCTCATGAATCCGGCCGTCAGGGTGACCCACAGGGCGCGCCAGCGCCGTGGATCGGCTCCCTCGGCCGCCCCTGGCGGGCTGTCCGCCCGTCCGTCCGCCTGCGTGTCCGGTCCCACGCCGGGGGCTCCTCTCCGCCGCTCCCCACCATCTTCGGCCCGTTCCGGCATCCGGCAACACGACCTCGCGCACGGCTCGCCCCGGAAGGAGCGGCGCCGGGCCTCACCGTGCGAATCGTCCCGGGCAGGGGGCCGGGGCCGGCCATGGGCACACAGCCGTGGGGCCCGTTCCCCGGAACGGGCCCCACGCGGTTCGGCCGGACGGCCACGCCGGCTCCCCGGCACCTGAGCTGTCAGCTCTTGAAGACATCCTTCGTCTTCTCCTTGGCCTGCCGCGCGTCACCCTTCGCCTTCTCCGCCCGGCCCTCGGCGGCCATCCGCTCGTTGCCCACCGTGCGCCCGGCCGCTTCCTTCGTCTTGCCCTTGGCCTGTTCCATCTTGGCCTTGGCCTTCTGCTCTCCACTCACAACGTCTCACTTCCCCATCACGATCGACTTCGAGTGTCGAGGTGTCGGGTGACCCCGAGAGCCCGCTCCAAACCTGGAGATTCCCGGTCGAAATCGGGCCGCACGGTGACTCTCCGTGGTCCCGCGCGGCTCCGGCGTGCCAGAACGTGTGGGCTGGGCCAGCCTGGATACATGGACCGATGACAGCCGATCCGTCCCGAGGGTCGCGCGGGTCACGGCCGGCCAGAGCGAGGACGACGTCATGGGTGATGAGGTCTACCAGCCGGAAGGCCCCGATGTCCGCGAGGACGAAGGCATCCTCGACCCGGAGGACACTCTGGAGGACCGGGGCTCGGATCCCTTCGACGAAGGGTGGTCGCCACCCGAGCGCCCCCTCGCCGTGGACCATCGCGGCACCACGGCGCGTGAGCAGCGCGAAGGGGAGAGCCTGGACGAGAAGCTGGCCGAGGAGCGGACGGATCCGGCGATGGAGACCCCCGTCGAGGACGAGGGCGACCTGGACGGCGACGAGGGGGACGAAACGCCGGACACCGGGGCGGGTGCCCCGGCTCGCACGGCTCGGCTCGAGGTCCTCGACGAGGGCGCCCACCTGGACGCCGAGCACGACATGCTCGCCGAGAACCTCGGCATCGACGGGGCCACGTCGGCCTCCGCGGAGCGGGCGGCCGTCCATCTGTTCGCGGACGACGTGCCCGAGCGTCCGACGGACGAGGACGCGCGCCGGCCTCCGCGGGACGAGGTCCGCAGGCTGCGTGCCGAGACGGACACCGCGCAGTAGCGGTGTCCGTCCCGACGCCCGTGACGGTGTCCGTGTCTCAGGGGTCCTGTTCCCTACGGGTCCTGTTCCCTACGGGTCCTGTTCCCTACGCCGTCCCCGGCCCCCGTCCCCGCCCCGTCCCCGGAGTTCCGCTCCCCTCCCCCGGACGCGTGACCTCGGACCCGCGTACGTCGCGTGCGTCCTGATCGGAATCCGTCCGGATCAGAGGTGACGGTGACGGTCCGTCAGTCCTCGCCCCTGACGATGTTCCACTCGGGGGCCGACCGGTCCTGGCGTGCCGTCCGGTCGGCTCTGGCCGGAACGCAGGTACGCGGGCCGCTCCGCCGACGGCGTGCGCCCACCCAGCCTGTCTCGGGTCGTGCGGTGGTCCTGGTGCCGGTCTCCTCGGTCACTGCTCTTCATCTTCCTTCTGCGTTCGGTCCCGGCGGGAAGCGGCGTCCCTGAGGTTCCGGGCTGTCGGTTCCGGGTCCCCCTGAGCGACGCGGAGAAACCCGGCCGCACGCGCCGAGCGCCGCCGGGGACGAGTACAGAGGGCCGCCCACTCCGCCCACTCCACCTCGGGGGAAGCGTCCTTACCTGACACAACAAGTGCCCCTATATGATGGAATTATCCGTTTACGGCCCGGGCCCTGCCATGTGGCGCGCGCGGGGCCGGTGATCCGGTGGCTCACGAGAGCGCGCGTCGCCGGACGCGTGGACGGACCGACCGGCGCCGAGACATCACAGCCGGTGAAGGGAGGCACCGTGACTGTGGTGCCGCAGGTTGGACACGACGCCGCCCGAAGCGGCGGAACCGGCGCCCCGGCCGGGCGACGGCGGGCCCGACGCCCCTCCGAGCGGGAGGGAAGCGCGTCCCGCGCTGAGGAGTGAGCCATGGCCGTCTTCATGTACTCCATCACGTTCAAGGACCATCCCCTCCGTATCGAGGGCCTCGACGGCCTGGGCGCGGCGCCCTCCCCGCTCCGCACGGTGACCGCCGGGACCCTCTGCGCGGTCGTGAGTGACGCGCCGCAGGACCTGCTCCCCGAACAGCGGGACATCGGCGCGTACCAGGAGGTCCAGCAGCGTCTGACGGCGGACGGCACCGTGCTTCCGCTGAGGTTCGGCCGCACGGCTGCGGACGACGAGGCGGTCCGGCTCGTCCTGGAGGAGTGCGCGGACGAATTCGCCGACCGGCTGCGCCGGTTGGAGGGCTGCGCCGAGTACCGCCTCAAGGCGTCGCAGGACGAGGAGATGGTGCTGCGCGAGATCCTCGCCGGGTCGGAGCCGGCCCGGCGGCTCGACCAGGAGGTCCGCGACGGCACGGCGGATCCGGAAGCGGCCCTGCGGCTCGGCGAGTTGGTCGCGCGCGAGGTGCGGGCCCGCCAGGAGGCCCTGGCCTCGGGTGTGATCGAGGCGCTGCGTCCGTTCGCCCGGGAGGTCGACACCGGTCGGCCCGGCGGGAAGGACTTCCTCAGTGTCTCCCTCCTCGTGCACGAGGAGCAGGACGAGCTGTTCCTCGCCACGGAGTTGAGCCTCGCCCATCAGATGGGCGAGGGTTTCGACTTCCGGCTCGAGGGTCCACTGCCTCCCTACAGTTTCAGATGACCAGGACGCCTTCGGCCTGCCGGCGCCGTCACCGGGGGTCGACGCGCCGCGCCTCCCGACGGTGTCAGGGGTGTGGGGCCGGGCGGGCGGTTACACCCCTGACACGCTGTCGAGGGTCTACTCGCCGGCCGGCGCCGTACGGTCTCCCGTGTGCGGTTGCCTCACCACCGCGATGTCTCCGGGCGCGATCGTGACCCAGCCCGACGGTGTCTTGCCGGTCAGGAGTTCGGTGGCCCCGGCCGGGACGGGTACCCGCGCTCCCGCGCCCGCGTGATCGATGAGGAACACGTAGTCGGCCTCCTGGCCGCGACGCCGGACGACCTCCACACCCGGCGGCACGTCCCCGGCGTCGGCGACTCCGGCCTCGGCGCGGACGCGGCCGAGCAGGGCGGCGAGCGTGTCCGGGTCGGGGAACGTCGCCACGTACCAGGCGGTGCCCGCCCCGTGGGCGTTCCGCGTCACCGCGGGAACACCGGCGAGCGGCCCGTCCGCGTACGAGGCGACGGCCTCGGCGCCGTTCAGATGCAGCCGCTCGGACCACAGGGTGGCGGTGGCTCCCGGCGGCACCCGCCCGCTGAGCCCGGCGGACTCACCGGGCAGGAGCGGGAAGAGCTCGTCACCGCGGACGCCGAGGATCTCCCGGAACGCTCCGGGGTAACCGCCCAGCCTGACATGGCAGTTCTCGTCGACGGCGCCGCTGTGGAAGCCGACCGCGAGGGTGCCGCCGCGTTCGACGTGGCCGCGGAGATTCGCCGCGCCCGCGTCGTCGACCAGGTACAGGCTCGGGGCCAGGACCAGTCGGTAGGCGGAGAGATCGGCGTCCGGGCGGACGAAGTCCACGGCCGTGCCGGACCGCCACAGCGGCTCGTACCAGGCCCGCACCAGATCGAGGTACCGCAGTTCGCCGCTCGGCTGCGAGGGCAGTTCCAGGGCCCAACGGGCGTTCCAGTCCCAGACGATGGCGACCTCGGCGGTGCCGGTGCTGCCGCGCACCTCGGCCAGCGCCCTGAGGTCGGCGCCGAGGCGCACCACGTCCTGCCAGATACGGCTGTCCGTCCCGGCGTGCGGGAGCATCGCCGAGTGCCACTGCTCGGCGCCCGCCTTCGCGGCCCGCCACTGGAAGTAGGCGATGCCGTCGGCGCCGTGTGCCACGTGGGCCAGGGCGTTGCGGCGCATCTCACCGGGTTTCTTGGCCCGGTTGACCGGCTGCCAGTTCACGGCGCCGGTGGAGTGCTCCATGAGCAGCCAGGGCCCGCCCGCGAGCGAACGGGTCAGGTCGCCGCTGAGCGCGACGTCGATCTCCGAGGCCGGATCGGCGGACATGAGGTAGTGGTCGTTGGAGACGATGTCCAGTTCCGGGGCCCATCGCCAGTAGTCCAGCGCGTCGAAGGTCTCCATCACCATGAAGTTGGTGGTGGCCGGTGTCGAGGGGGCCGCCGCGCGCAGCACGTCCCGCTCCGCCGTGTACAGCGACAGCAGTTCGTCGGAGCAGAAGCGGCGCCAGTCCAGTTGCTGGGTGGGGTTGGGGACGGCGCCGGTGGCGCGGGGCGGCAGGATCTCGTCCCAGTCGTAGTACCACTGGCCCCAGAAGGTGGTGCCCCAGGCGTGGTTGAGGGCCGCCAGGTCCCCGTACCGTTCGCGCAATCGGCGCCGGAACGCCTGGGCGCTGGTGTCGCAGTAGCAGGCCGCGTTGTGGCAGCCGTACTCGTTGTGGATGTGCCACATCACCACGGCGGGGTGGGTGGCGTACCGCTCGGCGAGGGCGCCCGTGATGCGCAGGGCGGCCTCCCGGTAGGCGGGGCTGCTCGGGCAGAACGTCTGCCGGCTGCCGTACGACAGCCGTCGCCCGTCCCGGTCCACGGGCAGCGCCTCCGGGTGCGCCCGGAAGAACCAGGCGGGCGGCGCGGCCGTCGGGGTCGCCAGGTCGGCGGCGATGCCGTTCTCGTGCAGGAGGTCCAGCAGCCGGTCGGTGCGCGAGAAGTCGTAGCTCCCCTCGGAGGGCTCCAGCAGCGCCCAGGAGAAGATGCCGACGCTGACCATGGTCACGCCGGCCTCGCGCATGAGGCGCATGTCCTCGGCCCAGGTCTCCTCGGGCCACTGCTCGGGGTTGTAGTCGCCGCCGTAGGCGATGCCGGGGACGGAGAGCGTGCGGTCACCGGTCATGCGGACGCTCCCGGGGAAAGCAGGCGGCGGGTGGTGGCGACGCCCCACGTGTCGAGGGACAGCAGGCGGTCGCTGGAGGCCATCAGGCCGCCGGTGGACTCCACGTGCGCGGCCCAGCGTTCACGGGTCTCCACGGTGGGACGGGCCATCAGGCAGTCGGGGTCGTTGGTCCACAGGCGCCCGTGCTGCCATTGGCGGCCGGTGCCGGTGAACTCGGCGGCGTCCTGGCCGGGTTGGCTGTAGTCGTCGGCCTCGGGCCGTCGGTGCGGCGCGGTGTCCGGGCTGACCCGCATCGCGTCGAAGAGGCCGAGGGAGGGGAGGACGGGCGCGCCGCAGCCCAGGAGGTAGGCGTCCGCCCCGATGGCCGCGCGGATCAGGTCGACGCCGGCACGGTAGGCGGTCAAGGCGTCGGCTCCCGAGTGCCGTACGCCGTCCAGGGCTCCCGCGTAGAGGAAGTCGGTCTTGAAGTAGTCGTATCCCTCGGCGCGCAGGGTGGTGAAGACCTCGGTCAGACAGGCACCGGCCTCCGGGTGGGTGATGTCGAGGGTGTAGAGGTCGTGGTCCCAGTTGTGGCCGGCGTGCAGGGGCGCGCCGTCGAGGTCGCGGACCAGCCAGTCGGGATGCCGTCGCGCGAGTTCGCTGTCCGGGGCCACCAGGAACGGGGCCGTCCAGATGCCCGCCCTTCGGCCGCGGGCGCGGATGGCGTCGGCGAGGGCGGCGCGGGAGCGGAACCGACCGGAGAGGGTGAGCCAGTCGCCGAGGGCGCTCTGGTAGCCGTCGTCGATCTGGACGACGTCGACGGGCAGGTCGAGGGTGTCCATCGCGCGGAGGTTCTCGTGGATGTCGTCCTCGGTGACGGCGGTGAAGTACTCGTACCAGGAGCACCAGACCGTCGGCGCGGGACGCGGGGCGGCGAGGCCGAGCCCGTCGGCCCAGGCGGCGAGGGCGCCCTGGACGCCGTCCGGTCCGGGGTGGGCCGACTCGGTGACGGGGCCGTCGGCGGTGATCTCGGCGCGGCCGTCCCGGACGGTCAGCCGGATCGACGGGACCTGGTGCCGCGGGTCCGCGGCGGCCCAGAGCCGGACCGGCGAGCCGTCGCCCGGGTCCAGCGCGAGCAGTCCCTCGCCCTGGAAGGCGGCGGGGGGCACGGCATGGCCGGGGCGGTAGCAGACGGTCGCCCAGTTGGTGTTCGTCGGGCGGTACGGGGTGTCGTCGAGGGCGTAGGAGCCGCTAGGGCTCCAGGACTGCCAGCCCTCCTCGTGGACCCGCGCGGTGCGCGGGTCCACCGGCACGGAGGCCACGGGGGTGAAGGATTGAGGCACGTCGTTCTCTTTCACGTGGAGCCCCCTGACTCGTTCGAGTTCAGACGGAGCCGCCTGATGCATGGCGAGGGGTGTCGGCTCAGCCCTTGTTGGCGCCGAGGGTCAGACCGCTGACGAACTGGCGCTGGAGCACGAAGTACACGATCAGCGTCGGGATCGCGGTGAGCAGGGCTCCCGCGGCCACCAGGTTGGGGTCGGTGAAGTACTGCCCGGACAGGTTGTTCAGGGCGGAGGTGACGGGCATGTTCTCCCCGGTCGAGATCAGCACCAGGGCCCAGAAGAAGTCGTTGTAGATCCAGATGGACAGCAGGGTCGCGAGCGCGGCCATGGCCGGGCGGCACAGCGGCAGCGTGATCTGCCAGTAGAGGCGCCACGCCGAGGCGCCGTCGACGAGCGCGGCCTCGGTGAGTTCGTGGGGCAGCGAGCGCATGTAGTTGCTCAGGACGAAGGCGCAGAAGCCGGACTGGAACGCCACGTGGATGAGCACCAGGCCGAGGGCGGAGTCGTACAGCTTGCCGCTGGCGGTGACGCCGGGCAGGTCGACCAGGAGGTACAGGCGGTACAGGGGGGTGATGATGACCTGCTGGGGCAGCAGGTTGCCCGCCGTGAAGACCAGCAGGAGCACCAGGTTGACGCGGAAGTCGAAGCGGCTGACGTAGAAGGCGACGCAGGAGGACAGGAACAGCGTCACCAGGACGGCGGGGATCGCGACCAGCAGGGTGTTGCCGAAGTAGTGCGTCATGTCCGACTGCTGGAACGCGTCGGTGAAGTTGTCCAGGCTCAGGCTGTCCGGCCAGGACACATAGCCCTTGCTGCTGGTCTCGCCGTAGGGGCGCAGAGCGGCGTAGACCGCCCAGAGCAGCGGGGCGAGCCAGGCCAGGGACGCCCCGGCGAGGAACAGGTGGAGCAGGAGCCGGGCCGGGCGCACGGGCGCACGGCCGGGACGAGCGCCGGCGGGGGCGCCGACGCGGGCGGAGGCGGGGGCGCTCACGATCGCCGCTCCTTCCGGAAGGTGGTCACCAGGTACGGAATGATCACGACGAGGGAGATGACGAGCAGGACGACGGCGATCGCCGATCCGTAACCGATGCGGCTCGACTCCCCGATGATGTTGTCGGTGACCAGGATCGACAGCAACTCGGTCCCCTCGGCACCTCCGTTGAACACGTACACCAGGTCGAAGGCGCGCAGCGACTCGATGATCGTGACGACCAGGACGATCGTGTTGGTCGGCCGCAGCACCGGGAAGATGACGTTCTTGAACGTCTGCCAGTCGCCTGCGCCGTCGAGCGACGCCGCCTCGCGCAGGGACGGGTCGACGCCCTTCAGGCCGGCCAGGTAGAGGATCATCATGTAGCCCGTGTGGCGCCAGGAGGCGGCGACGAGGACCGCCCAGAGGTTGAGGTCCGGGTCGCCGATCCAGTCGATGTAGTGGCCGGGCTCGTTGGCGCCGATGACGCTGTTGATCAGGCCGGTGTCGGGGTTGTAGACGAGCTGCCAGACGAACCCGATGACGGCCATGGACAGCACGACCGGAAGGAAGAACGCGGTCTGGTAGACGCGGCTGAAGCGGATGTTCTTGTCCAACTGGACGGCCAGGAACAGGCCGAGCGGTGTCGGGAGAAGGATCAGCACGACGAACCAGACGACGTTGTGCTGGACGGCGGGCCAGAACTGCGGGTTCTGGTCGAGGAGTTCACGGAAGTTCTGGAGCCCCACCCAGTGGATGGCGTCGAAGCCGATGCCGTCCCAGGTGGTGAAGGCCAGCGCGATCGAGGCGAGGGCGGTGACCCAGACGAGCGCGATGTGCAGGAACGTGGGCAGGCCCGCCATCAGACCGAGCGTGATCCGGTCACGCCGGGTCAGCAGGCGCCGGTGCCCCCGCGGCACGCGCCGGTCGACCGATGCGGTGCCCGGAGGCGGCACGGCGGCCGCCTCCGGATTCTTGGTGGTCGTCTCGGTGCTCATGAGGAGGCGAAGATCGTCTTCTTCTGGCGCTCGATGGACGACAGGAGGCCGTCGACGCCCTTGGGGTCGCGGATGAACTTCTGGAGCGCCGGCTGCATGACCGTCGAGGTGAAGTCGGGCCGGCTGTCACGGTCCATGAACTGGGTGAGGTGCTTGGCCCCGCCGATCATCTCGTAGGCCTTCTTCTGGAGGGCGCTGTACGAGGAGGTGTCGGCCTTGGTGGAGGCGGCGACGACGTTCGGATCGGACTTGAGGTAGATCTCCTCGGCCGCCGGGCTGCCGAGGTACTCCAGGAGCTTGACGGCTCCGGAGTGGTTCTTCGGGGCCTTGGAGAGCATGAAGCCGTCGGTGGGCGCCTCGACGGTGTCCTGGCCGTACGCGGGGTCGATCTCCGGGAAGGCGAAGAAGTCGAGGTCCTCGCGGTCGGCCTCATTGGTGAACTGCTGGCCCACGAAGGTGCCCAGCAGATACATGCCGGCCTTCTTCGAGGCCAGGGTCTGTGCCGCGTCCTGCCAGGTCCGGCCGACGGCACCTTCCTGGTGGTAGGGAAGGATCTCGGCCCAGTTGTCGAAGGCGGCGCGCACCTTGGTGTCGGTCCAGGACGCCTTGCCGGCCATCAGCTCGACGTGGAAGTCGTAGCCGTTGGTACGGAAGTTGATCTGGTCGAAGGTGCCGAGGGCGGGCCAGGCGTCCTTGTCGCCGAACGCGATCGGGACCAGCTTGTCCTTCTTCATCTGCTTGCACAGGGCGATGAACTGCGCCCAGGTGGTGGGGACTTCGTAGCCGTGCTGCTGGAAGACACTCTTCCGGTAGAAGATCGCCCAGGGGTACGTGTACAGCGGCACGAAGTAGTACTTGCCGTCCTCGCCCTTGCTGAGGGCCTTCATGGCGTCGGGGAAGTTGCCGCCGATCGACTTCCAGACGTCGTCGATCGGGGTGGCGAGGTTCTTGGCGGCGAAGAACTGCATGCGGTAACCGGCGAACCAGTTGAACACGTCGTCGGGCGTGCCCTGGAGGTAGGAGTTGATCTGCTCCTGGAAGGTGTTGTGGTCCTTCGTGTTCACGTCGACCGTGAGGCCGGCCTGCTTCTTGAACGCCGCGTAGATGTCGGCGAAGGCCTTCTTCGGCACGGCGTCGGACGCGTTGGAGCCGACGGTGACCGTCTTGGGGTCCGCGGCGCCGGTGCTGCCGCCACAGGCGCTCAGCAGGGGTATGCCCGCGCCGAGCGCGGCCGCGCCGCCGATTCCTCGAAGCAGGGTGCGGCGGCTGGGTGTCGGGGCGGACAGACCCGGGAGGGGAAGGTGCATGACGGCTCCTGAGGGCAGGGTTCGGTCAGGATGAACGGCGGGGAGGCCGGAAATCGATCAGAAACCAACTCGACCGAACAACGTGGGCGTAATGACAGCCCGATGTCGTCGCGACGTCAAGGCCTCAGGTCCCACGTGCCCGAAACGTGACCGACACACCACGGGGCGACCACGACCGGACCGAGGGCGCGGCCGTGTCCCGGAACGGGAACCCGTCGCGTCGAGGAGCACCGGGGCACAGCTCAGAGGCCATGTCCGGTGCGAGGGCGACAGGTTGGGCGACCGACACGCCCGGTCGACAGCCGACGCGCACGGCCCGCGCGAGCCAGGGCGGGCGATCGGGGCGGGCCGTCGCGACGACCGCACCGGAGACTCCGGCCGGTTCGCCGACGAGGTCGCGCAGGACATGTCGACACCTGCCGGCTGTCGGCTTTCCCGACGAGCACGACCATAAGTCAACACCCGATGGTGAATTCTGATGACGGACGCCCCAATGCGGCATGAGGGATGTTCCCCACCAAAGGCGGTGGCGATCACGACGCGTCCCGAGCTTCCGCCCCCGGCGAGGTGCTCGGCCCGGGGCCCAGTCTCGCGCAACGTAATCGATTACGCTACGGTCCTTCGACATCGATCCGGCAAAGAGGTGGGGGCGGGAGCAGGCATGACCGAAGGGGCGGATCGATGACCTCGCTCCCGTTCGAGGGCGCCGGGCCGACCACGGACAGCGGCGCCGGACCGGGATCAGACCGAGGCGCGCGCCACGAAGTCCGCGGTGACGCGGACGGTCCTGTGGCGCGTCCGCCCGTCGATCTGCTCCAGGAGGAGCTCGGCGGCGACGCGGCCGACCTCGCGCGCCGGATACCGGATGGTCGTCAGGCGCGGTCGCACCAGCGAGGCGAAGTCGATGTCGTCGTGCCCGACCAGGGACACGTCGCCGGGGATGTCGAGCCCGAGGCGCTCGGCCGTGTCCATCGCGCCGACGGCCGTGATGTCGTTGCCGCACATCACCGCTTCCGGCCGGCGCCGGGCACTCATCAGACGCTCGAAGCCCTCCGCCCCCGCCTCACGCGTGTGCTCACCGTGGACGACGTGCTCCTCCGCGACGCTCAGACCCGCCTCGGCCGCGTACTTCCGGACGCGTTCCAGTCGTGGATCACCGCCCGCGGCGTCCCGCGGCCCGCCGATCACACCGACGTGGCGGCGACCGGTCGCCGCCACGTGCGCCAGCGCCTCGCGAACCGCCGTCTCGGCGTCGGGCGTCACCAGATCGACCTCGCCGAACGACACGTCCGCGCTGACCACCGCCGGGATCCCCGCGGCGCGCAGCACGTCGAAGGCGTCGGTGGCCAGCCGGAACGGCGTCATCACCACACCGGCGAAACGCTGTTGCACCGCCTCGCGCAGGAACGCCTCCTCCTCGTCCCGCCTCGCCCCCGTGCTGCTCACCAGCACGTGATAGCCCCGCCCCCGCAACTCGTCCTGGATCGACCGGGCGAGGAGCGCGTAGAAGGGGTTGGCGATGTCCGGCACGACGAGGGCGACCAGCGTGGACTTGCCGGTACGCAGACTGCGGGCGACGGGATTGAGACTGAAGCCGAGACGCTCGATGGCCTCTTCGACCGCCTGACGCGTCTCCTCGGTCACAGGGCGCTTGCCGCTCAGCACGTACGAGACGGTCGCGGAGGAGACTCCCGCGGCCTGCGCCACATCGCTCATGGTCACCCGTTGCCGCATCCGAGTCCACCCCCTTCTCCGACCGCAAACCCTACCGGCACGGCCGGTCCCGAAGATCCCTGCCGGGCGCGTCCCGTCCCGCATCCTCGCAGGTCCACGCGGATCGTCCGACGGCGCGTACGCCCCCGCCACCCGCCACCCGCGCGTCGGCGGCCGGGGTCCGCCGGACCCTCCCCACGGCGCACCGCGCGCTCGGATTCTTCGCGTTGACACGGAATTGACCCGATCGTCAACGAAAACTCCCGGAGTCACCCGATGGCGGAGCTCCGTGCTCCCAGGGGGCCTCGCCTCCCGGCTCGTGGCCCGGGGCGACCATACTGGGAGAACACACCGCACCCCATCAGCGAAGTGACTCATGCCGAAGTCGTCCACAGACCGCCCCACAGCCCCGGAAACCGTCTGGCTGACCGCCGGGACCCATACCGGCCCCGCCCCCCAGGCGGCGCTCCGGGAACACCTGCGGGAACTCAAGAACAGCGAAAGGATCCAGGATTTCCTGGAGACGGAGAACACCTCGACGCCGGACGGTCACGTCTTCGAGGCGCGCTGGCTCGTCGACGACGACATCACCGTCCGGGCGCGGCTCGTCACCGACGGACGCGAACACGTGGACACCGAACGGCGGTGGACCCTGGTGGCCGAGGCGGAACGGCCCTGGGACCTCTCCTGGCCGTCCCCGGCCACCATGTTCTGGCCGGAGAAGAGCGACTTCTCCTGGGACCGTGACGCGGCGGCCGGACTGCGACTCCAGGACATCAACCCGCTGCCGAAGGAGGACGCCGCCCTGCGCCGTCTGCTCAAGGACATCGCGCGGCACAGCTGGAGCATCAACGTCGTCGTGCACGAGGCCATGACGCCGGACCACGAGGGCCGCCTCCCGCTGTCCCGTCTGCTGCCGCCCGGGCTGCGCCATCGCGTCGTGGAACACCGCGCCACGCCCGAGCAGTTCCACGCGGTCAACTGGGCGCTCGGCGACCTCGGTACGTCCGTGCCGCGCGGCGGAGCCGTCATCCTGTCCGGCACACCCGCCCGCATCGGGTACGACGAGCAGGACTTCAGGGTGCGCAGTGTCTTCCTGGACGGTTCCGAGCCTACGGAACTCCTCGACAGCATCCTGCGGTTCGCGGCACTGCCCCGGCCGCTGCCGGACGACGCGGTGGCGGCGCTCACCGCGCTCCGGGAGGAGTGGCGGCTGCTGACCATGGAGGAGGAACTCGCCCACGCGCGCGCCATGGCGGCCTCGTACGCGGAGGCCCTCGACGCGATGACCAAGTCGCGCGACCTGTACCGCGAGGCGACCGAGCTCGCCCACGCCGCGCTCGCCGACATGGCCGAGTACCGCGACGCGGCGTCCGCCGTGCGCGCCGCGCGGGGCGGGGTCAAGCACCCCCTGACGAAGTCGCTCCAGCGCGTCACCGACTCGCTGTTGTCCCGGCGCGTGCCACGCGGCGACGCCCTCCAGGAAGCGCGAGCGAGCGAGGAGCGGGCCCGCGAGTCCGCCGGCTGAGCATCACGGCCCCGGCCGACGGAACGGCCGGGGCCACTCACGCGGCCGGGCCCGGCCGCGTACGGGCCGCTCGGTGTACGCACGGGCCCGCCGGTGTACGTACGGGCCGGGCCGCGCGCGTACAACAGGCCGACGCGGGTACGGCCCGGCGCCGCGCGAGACCTCACGACACGCGAGACCTCACGCACGGGCTTCACGACCCGCAGGCTCTACGGGCGACCGGACCCCGCGTGCGCGCGGGTGCTGTCAGGCGCCTCGCCAGATGTTGGCGAACGCCGAGTTCTCGATGGCGCGGCGCTGGCGGACGGCCTCGAGTTCCATCACCGCGTCGTGCACGGCGACCAGGACCGTCGTCACCGCCTCGTCGTCGACGGCCGGAGTGTCGTCGGTCTCCTCCTGCTCCGCGCGGATCCCGACCACCGCGGCGAGGGCCACGAGGACGGGTTCGTCCGCCGCCCAGCGGTGCATCGCCCGGCTGCGGGCGGGTGAGTCCACCAACTCCATGCGGTCCGGCCCGAAGGGCAGCCGTCCGCGACGCTGCCGGGTGAGCTGGCCCGCCTGTTCGAGGTCGCTCTGATAGGCCGCCGACAGGTCGCGGCCCCTGCGCCACAACCAGTCCTCGACCCGCTCGTACGGGGCCTCCCCCACGAGCTCGGACGCCGCCTCACCCAGCAGACGGTCCTCCGTCGCCGGCGGCTTCGTCGGCACGATCCGGTCACCGTCCAGTACGAGGACCTCGCCCGCCAGAAGATCGATCACCTCGGCTCCGGCGAGGGCGAGCGACAGGTCGCCCTGCCCCACAGGACGGTCCGGCTCCCTGTCCATCGTGATGATGAACAGGTCCCTGGCCGTGGTCACGAACGGCTCCCCTCGGAGTATTTCGCCCGGCGCGACGCTCACGCACCGGATCCGTCAGATCCACCGCACCGCTGTCCGCGGGCGATCAGGTCGCCCGCGGGAAGGGCACGTCACGATCGTGATCGTAACTCCCCGCGGACCGGCTCGTCAGTGAGCCGCGGGCTGGGCCGGCAGGTCGAACACGTGCTGCGGTGTGACGATCTTCGTGATCGCGTCACCGAAGAGCGTGCTGGGCTCCGAACCCTTGTAGTCGATGTCCGTGTTCAGCACGACGACGACGGTCGCCCGGGCCGGCGGGAAGTAGATGGTCAACGACTCGTAGCCCGGCAGCGAGCCGTTGTGTCCGATCCATCCCTGCACGTCGAAGATGCCGAGGCCGTAGCCCGCGCCCGGGATGGTGGTGGGGGGCGTGGTGAGCCGCTGCTTCTGGGTGGCGGGGCTGATCATGGTCTCGCCGTCGGGGAAGACGCCTGTGGCCACGGTGCGCGCCCAGGCGTGCAGATCCTGCAGGTCGGAGATCATCGCTCCGGCCGTCCAGGCCCAGGAGGGGTTCCAGTCGGTCGACTCCTCCACGTCGCCGCTCGCGGTCTGGTTTGTGTAACCCTGCGCGTGCGGGCTCGGGAAGGCCGCGTCCACAGGGAAGTTCGTGTGGTTCAGGCCCGCCGGGTCCAGGATGTTGTCCTGGATGTACTCGCTGATCGGAGTGCCGCTCACCTTCTCGACGACCAGGCCGAGCAGGATGAGGTTGGTGTTGCAGTAGTCGAACTTCTCGCCCGGCGGGAACAGCACGGGGTGCTTGAAGGAGTACCCGAGCAGCTTCTGCGGCGAGAAGGGCCGACGCGGGTCGGACGTCAGCGCTTTGAAGAAGTCCGGGTCCTCGGAGTAGTTGAAGAGTCCGCTGCGCATGCCGGCGAGTTCACGCAGCGTGATCTTGTCGCCGTTGGGCACATCGTCGATGTACTGGCCGATCGTGTCGTCGAGACCTACCTTGCCGTCGTCGACCAGCTGCAGCAGCGCCGTGACCGTGAACGTCTTGGTCTCGCTGCCGATGCGCATGTACAGGTCCGGTGACATGGGCCGGCCGCTGCTCTTGTCCGCGAGCCCGAACGAGCTGACGTAGTTCCCCTGGTGGGGCGTCCAGACCCCGACGGTCACACCGGGGACATCGGCCTCCCGCATGACCCGCCGTACGGCGTCGTCGAGTTGTTGCCGCACGTCCGGGGTGAGTTGTGTGAACCCGTTGGAGGTGTCGGACGGTGAGGGCGGCTCGGTCGCCGTGGCCGTCGTGGGTACGGACACCGGGGCGCCGAAGGCGGATCCTCCCGCGACCGGCACCAGGAACGCCCCCACCACGACGGCGGTGACGGCGCCCCGGCGCAATCTCCTGCACGAATGCCTCATGGGCCGACTCCCAGCGGACGAGGACGATCCCCGCGTTCGTGCGAGACGGCGGCGGGGACGGAGCGCGGTCCGCCGGGGGACGACGACGGATCCCACCGTCGGGAAGGGACGTCCCGTGTCCGCGGACGACGCGGTGAGGCGCCCCGGACGGGGGCGAATGCCCTCTCCCACCTACGGTGGACGGCGTCCGGCGGCATCGCGCGAAACGTCACGGGCCGCTGCCCCGCCTCGGACAACAGGCTTGGCGACCAACCTGGCAACCGGCCTGACAACCGGCTTCAAGTCCGTACGTTTCCAGCATAGGAGCACTGGTGTCCCGCGTCCTGTCGGCCCGTTCGCCCCGGGGCGAACGGGCGCCGTGCGGCTGCCGTCAGTGAGCGGGGTCCGGCATCGGCCTCGACGAGGGGCAACGGAATGCCGACCGGGCCTCGGACCGCCGCGGCGACTCCCGGTGGGACCGTGTGCCCGTTCCCGTTCCGCACGGGCGATCAGTTGCCTTTGTGCGGTACGCGCTCCTGCATGGGCACCTGCCGACAGCCCCCGGCCAGGCACCCGATTCCGTGGACGCGGTGTCAAAGACAGGCCACCATCGACCGAGCAGCGCCCCTGCACCATGGGTGCCGCCGGAGCGGACCCGCGCTCGCGGGTGCCCTGCTCCGCCCTTGCCGATCAGGCGGCCCACCGGAGCCTCGACGGACCGCCCAGCCGCAGCGGCCCTCCGAACGCCGGGCGAGCCGGTCGGCGAGGATCTACGGTGCGTCCGTGCGTCGGCCGGCCGGCGAGCCCGCTCACCGTGGCCGGTTCTCGCGTGATCCGCCACCGGCACTCCGCCGGCATGCGGTTACGGTGGCGCTCCGTCAGAATCCCGATGTCCGCGTCATGGTTGGCTGTGACCTGGGGAGACATCCCCGCGGCAGCGGCGTCCCGCCGGTCTACGAGGAAGAGAACCTGATGACGGACTATACGAACCTGCCCGCCGGACTTCCCGTCCCCGAGGACGACGGCGCGAGCGCCCATCTGCCCGGCACGAAGGTGCCGCACCTGGAACTCCGGGGCACCGGCGGCACGGCCGTCCGCCTCGACGCGTTCGGCCCGGGCCGTACGGTGATCTACGTCTATCCGCTGACCGGACGACCCGGCACCGACCTGCCCGACGGCTGGGACTCGATCCCGGGAGCCCGTGGCTGCACTCCCGAAGCATGCGGATTCCGCGATCACCACCAGGAGCTGCTCGCCGCGGGCGCGGACGACGTCTTCGGCCTCTCCAGCCAGGACACCGACTACCAGCGCGAGGTCGTCGAGCGGCTCCACCTGCCGTTCCAGATGCTCTCGGACCCTGCGCGGAGCCTGGCGCGGGAACTCGCCCTGCCCACGTTCGAGACCGGCGGGCTGACGCTCTACAAGCGACTGACCCTGATCATCCGCGACGGCGTGATCGAGCACGTCTTCTATCCGATCTTCCCGTCGGGCGAACACGCGGAGCAGGTTTTGGCCTGGCTCCGGGACAACCCCCTGTAGAAGTCGGCGTTCAGCGGTCGGGGCGCCCGGGTGGATCGCGGCCCCCGGGCGCGGGACCGCGGAAGCCGGGTCCGGGTCCGCTCCAGCGCTGTCAGTGGGTCACGACATGATCCGACGCATGCGCTACATGACGTGGACCTCGGATCACATGTTCGTCTCCTACGGGCAGTACTACCTGCAGGGCGACGAGTTCCTCAGCGAGTACGACGACACCGACACGGTCATGCGGATCTTCGCGGGGAACAGTCTGGCGGCCGGGGGCCCGGAACACCTCACGGTGCGCGCGGGCACACACACCGGTTTCATCCGCCTGACCACCCGGCAGTGCGCGGACGAACCCCTTCCGCCCGGACCGGAGTGGGAGACGGTGGTGGACGTGAGCATCTGCAGCACGAGTGGCCACCTGCGGCTGTTCCGGTGGGGCGGGGACGTCGAGGACGCCGCCGGGAACTTCGCGACGGCGGGGGCCGGTTGGTACCGCGTCCGCGTTCAGGCGCGCGGGCGCGACGAAGGCGACGCGCACGAGGGCGACACCCCCGTGGAGGAACATTTCCTGAGCGTCTGGCCGGCACCCCCGCGCCCCGACGCCGTTCTTCGGGCGGACGACGCCTTCGCCCGCGAGCACTACGACCCGACTCGCCCTCCGGGCCGACCGATTCATCCCTGAGGACGTTCGTCCGTCAGCCCTTCCCGCATCGCGACAAAGCCCGGTGCGCCAGACGTCCAGGGGTCCGTCCAGAGGGAGTCGGCCGATCGCCATCCCCGGCTGTCACGGCTGATCTGCTGCCGGGAGATTCACGCGGCGGGTCGCACACGTCCCCGGTCCGGCCGACGCGTGTCGGCCGGACCGGGCCTCTCTTGATGTGCCGTCAGCCCTGGCGGGCCTTGAGGCGCGGGTTCTTCTTGTTCACGACGAAGACCACTCCGCGCCTGCGGACCACCTGGGCGCCGGGCTTGGACTTCAGCGAGCGCAGTGAATTGCGTACTTTCATGGTTCTGTTCTCCTCCTGCCGAACTCGACGCGCTCCGGCGGTCAGTGCCGGTCCGGCGCCGTCCGGCCGTAGCGGCGCTCGAAGCGCTCCACCCGGCCGGCGGTGTCCAGGACCCGTGAGGTCCCGGTGTGGAACGGGTGGCTCGCCGACGAGATCTCGACGTCGATGAGCGGGTGGACGTTGCCGTCCTCCCACTCGATCGTCCTGTCCGACCGCGCGGTGGACCGCGTCAGGAACGCGACGCCCGCGGCGCGGTCCCGGAAGACGACCGGACGGGATTCGGGGTGGATGCCGGGCCTCATGTGGTTCCCTCCTCGGTTACGGCAGGTGCGTCCGTGGATACGCCGGGTCCGTCTGCCCGCGGTGCCCGGCGTGCCGTCAGCGCTCCTCCCGGAACGCGACGTGCCGGCCCGCCAGGGCGTCGTACTTCCGCAGCACGAGCCGGTCGGGGTCGTTCACGCGGTTCTTGCGCGTCACGTACGTGACGCCGGTACCGGCCGTCGACCTCAGCGTGACGACGGGGCGCGCGGTACTGCGTGCCATTGCTCCTCCTTCGCCCACCATCCGCGAGCTTGACTCGCGCATGCCAATCAGTTACGTGAGCTGTAACAGCGCACCCCGCGTCCGCATTCCCGGGTGGCCACGGCTCCCCCACGCGCACCGTGACCACCACACCGCCCCCTCCGCCCCGCGAAGCCCCGCGCCCCGGGCCACGCGCCCGATCGCGCCCCCGGCCCGGCGCCGATCCGGTCAGGAGCGGGTCAGGAGGGCTTCGTCGCCGTGACGGCGGTGACCGTCGCCTTGTCGTCGCACTCGGCCAGCGCGCCGTCGTCGAGGGCGAGCTGGTGGGCTCCGCCGGACGGGAGCGCCACCACCAGGGTCGGGTAGGTGACCGGATCGGCGCCGGACACGCAGTAGCCGTCGCCCTCGCCCTGGACCTGCACGAAGGTCACCTTGACCCAGGCCTTCCCGCCAGGCGCGAGGAGGACCTTGGAGGCGGTGCCCGTCGGGGTCACCGTGAGCGGACGCCCCTTGTCGGGAGAACCGTTGGGCGCCCCCGCCACGGTCGGATGTCCCTGCACGGAACACGCCGCCGCGGACATGTTCGTGAACTCGGCGATCACCGCGCCGATCCCGGTGCCCTCGGGCCGGACATCGGCCTGGTACAGGAACGACTTGAGGGACTTGCCCTGGCACGCCTTCACCGTCGGGGCAGCGGTGGTGGACGACGATCCCGGGGCCACGGAAGCGGGCTTCCCCGCGGGCTTCGCCGAGGCCCCCGTGCCACCGGACGGCGTGGCGGGCGCCGGGGTGCCGGTGGACGAGGCCGTCGGCCCGGCCGTCGATCCCGACGGCGAGGCGGCGGAGCCCGCGCCGTCCTCCTCCGGCCCGCAGGCGGTCATCAGAAGCGCGGCCGCCGACACGGCCGTCATCGCCACAGCGGCTCCGCGGACACGCGACCCGTGGTGCATCCCGTACGGCATGAGGTCCCCCGATTGTTCTGTTCAGGCGCCGGTCGCTCACCGGCAGTCGCTGCTGGAGATCGCACAGCGGCCTCTCAGGGTTCGCCCGCGCACAGGGCTGTGACACGACGGTGACGGCGCGAGTACGGATCAGTCGCCGCCCAGGGTCAGTGACAGGCGCTGCGCGGTGCTCGACGTGGAGAGGAACTCGCGGCAGCCGACCACCGGCCGCGTGTTCCCGGTCACGGCCCTGATCAGGCCCGGTCGGGGCGTTCGGCCCGCGCCGCCGACGAGGCGCGCCTCCATCCACGTCGTGGTCGTGCTGACGTCGGTGCGCTCCGTGCGCCGTCCGGCCAGCAGCCGTGCAGCGGCGTCGGCGGACGGTGGCCCAGCTGCCCGCCTACGCACCCGAACTCAACCCGGTCGAAGGCGTCTGGTCGCTACTGCGGCGCGGCTGCACCACCAACGTCGCCTTCACCAGCCCAGATCACCTCATCCGCACTGTCCGCCATGGCCTCCGCAAGATCCAGTACCGTCCCGCCCTCCTCGACGGCTGCCTCGCAGAAACAGGACTCGTCCTCAGACCCGGATAACTCGCTGCGACACCACGAGTTCAAGCTCAGTAAATGAAACAAGGGGAAGCAACCAAAAGCCCTTGGGGGGGCTCTGCCTGGCCGGAGGACCAGAGGCATCAAGAAGGGAAACCGGCGCATGTGCGCACCCGCACAAACACGGCTCGTCAGGTTTGCCTTCGCGGCGGCATTGCTCGGCCTGATCACCGTGTCCTGCGGCAGCGGGGGCAGCACCACGCCAAAGTCGCCGGCGTCCCGTCCTACTGCCGGACACGGCTACGCGATGGCGTACGACGCCGGATGGCGCGAAGGCAAGCAACTCTTCAAGGACGGCGGCAAGGGCGCGGGGGTCCGCGAAGTGGTGTGGGGAGGATGCGTTCGCCGGTCCCTCACCGCCCGGCCACGGAACGTGGTGGAGAAGGACCGCGGGGCCTGGGTGCTGGGCTGTGAGCAGGCCGTCGGAACAGGAACGGACCGTCATCCGCCGGGGAGGCCGGTGACTCACCGCGCGCCTGATCCGGACCTTCTGGCCCGGTTCCGGTCCTGGGCTGGTGCGAACGGAGCGAAGCAGCCCGCGCTCCATGTCGGCCAAGTGGTCCTCGTCCGTCTCGGGGACCGGGACTACGACGTCGAACTCGCCACCACCTACACCGCCAAGAGCGCCAAGTCCGACGTAAAGGGATTGGCCGACGTGTTCGCGGCCTGGTGGGACGGCGACGACGGCGACAACGCCACCGCGTGGAACCTTATTGTCACCGCCGAAAACGGCAAGCGTCTGAGCACCCGGAGCCTCTGACGACGAAGGGGATCCGATCACATGACGCCGAAGAACCACCTGGTTTACTCAGACACCTCGCTTCAGACGGCGGCTCGGGGATGAGACTTGTCGGGCAGAGCGCCGTACGACACGCCGCCCGACGATGCGGTGCCCCAGCGGGTTGCTGACTGGTGGGGATGGTGGAAAGGAACGGTGGCGTCTCCGTTCGTCTCCGCGGCGTTCCCCATAGCTTCGAATCGTTCAAAACAAAGCGGGCTGGTTCGACGAGGTGTTCTCGTCGGAGCTGCCCGGGATGGGTACGCGGCCTGTGCGCTCGTTCCGCAGGTCCCACAGTTCGCGGAACAAGCCGCCGCGCTGGGCGAGGAGTTCGCCGAAGGTGCCGTCCTGGATGACGTGTCCCTCGCTGAGGACGACGATGCGGTCCGCGATCGCGACGTTGGTGAGCCGGTGGGTGACCAGGACGACGGCACGGTCCGCGGCGAGGCGGCGGAGGCCGGTGATGATGCGGTGCTCGGCCCGCGGGTCGAGGACGGCGGTCGGCTCGTCCAGGACCAGGAGGCCGGCGGGGCGGTGAAACGCTCGGGCGAGTGCGATGCGCTGCCACTGGCCGCCGGAGAGTTCCTGTCCGCCCCGCCGTTCCTTGGCCAGCAGGGTGTTCAGGCCGTTGCGCAGACCGTCAACGACCTCGTCGGCGCCTGCCGCGTGGGCTTCGGCGAGTATGGCGGCGTCCCCGTGCTCGATGGGTTGGCCGAGGGTGATGTTCTCCCGTGCCGACAAGGGCCGGTTCGCGTAGGACTGCGGTACGACGGCGACGCGTTCCCGTGCCGCGTGCGCGTCCGAC
This sequence comes from Streptomyces sp. NPDC002580, assembly GCF_042889485.1. NCBI lineage: Bacteria > Bacillati > Actinomycetota > Actinomycetes > Kitasatosporales > Streptomycetaceae > Streptomyces > Streptomyces sp. NPDC002580. The sequence continues at coordinate 350,653 of NZ_JBIAQZ010000002.1, forward strand.
CCCCGTGCGTCGATGCCGTCCCACGTGATCGCTCCGGAGCCGGGCAGGTAGAGGGAGGACAGGAGTGTGCTGGGCGTGGTCCTGCCGGAGCTGTTCTCGCCCACGAGGGCCAGGACTTCACCTCTCCGCGCTTCCAAGGAAACGCCGCTGACAGCGGGGTGGCCGGCGCGCTGCTCGGCGCCGCGGGCGCCGCGTCGGCGGACGGCGCCGGGCCGAAGCCGACGGGTACGCCGACGGGTGACGGCGCGCGGGCGCTCCGCGAGCGCGCGCCGAAGATCGACCACCGGATCGACCGCATCCTCGACCGGCTGAACGGGGACGCTTCGGAGCACGGTTCGATCGCCCGTCTCGAACGGCGCGTGGCGAACGCCAAGTCCGCCGGACACACGGAGATCGAGAGCTATCTCGACCACCGGCCCACCTTCCGGCGCTCGCTGGTCCCGACGCCGGAGGGCCGCCGCAAGGATTCGCGGACGTCGAGAAGGGGTGCGGGAGCCACGAGGGCGGAGCCGACTCCTGATGCGGGCGCGACACCGCGCCCCGGCCCTCGCGGCGACCGCGTTCCTCCTGGCCGCGTGCGGCGGTCCGACGGGCTCCCCGGACGCCCCGGCCTCGCCCTCCGCCCCTCCACGGACCTCGCCCATCTGCGCGGACTGGTCGACGGCGCGGAACCGGCGGCGCGTTCCGCCGAGTCGGACCTGGCCCGGGAGCGACGGTCCGCGTCCGGCCCGGCGGTGCGCACACCCTGCGCAGCGCCGGACCGGACGGGAGCCCCGGACCGGGGTTCCGCAGGCAGGCGACGTGGCGCCGGCGACTTCGGTCCGCTCCTAACCCGGCACGTCAGCGGACCCCGTGGACCGCGGACGTACCCCCTGGACGTAGGTCAGCCACGGGCGGACGTCGCCCCTCCCCGCCAGCTCGAACCCCGCGCCGGTGACGAGCCCGTCGAGCAGGTCGGTCCGGTTGTGGGACATGGCGTGGCCGAGGCCCCCGTGCACCAGATGACGGGCGAGGGCGGACCTCGGCGGCCGGAACTCGACGACCAGGAGTCGCCCGCCCGGCCGCAGGACGCGCCACATCTCCGCCAGGGCCGACGGCCGGATCTCCTCCGGCAGATGGTGCAGCATCAGACTGGTGACGACGGTGTCGAAGGACTCGTCCGGCAGGTCGAGGGCCTCCGCGACCCCTTCGCGGTAGGTGCACACGGCGCCCCGCCGGGCCCGGTTCCCGCGCCGCGCGTAGGCGAGGACCGAGGGCGACGGGTCCACCCCCGTCACCGCTCCCTCGGGTCCGACGGCGACGGCCATGCGCCGGGTCAGGTACCCGGTGCCGCAGCCCACGTCCAGCACGCGGTCTCCGGCACCGGCCCCGCTCAGCGCGGCGAGCCGGGAGAAGGCGCGGTGGCGTCGGCCCGCGAAGCAGAGCGCGCCGCACAGTTCGTAGGCGCGCGGGGCTCCGATGGTCACCCCCGGGGTGTCCGCGTGCGGTTTCCCTTGCATCAGACGCCCGATGGACATACCGATCACACTCCTCGACTTAGGCGCGACTAAGTACGACTACAACTTAGTCCCGACTAAGAAAGAGGGCAAGGGACATACGATGGCGGGTGTGACCGACGCCGAGAAGCCCACCGCCCACCGGGCCGGGACCCGTACGCGCACCCGGATGCCCGCCGCCGAGCGGCGCGCCTCGATCCTGGCCGCGGCCGCCGAGGTCTTCTCCGAGACCGGCTACGAGCGGGGCAAGGTCTCCGAGATCGCGCGGCGCGTCGGAGTCACGGAACCGGTGGTCTTCCAGAACTTCGGCTCCAAGTCGGCCCTCTACCAGGCGACCCTGGACCACGTGACCACCGCCGTGACGGCGCTCCTGACCGAATCCGCCGACACCGGGCGACCGGTTCCCGACGTGCTGGCCACGTTCCTGGACCCCGCCCACATGGACCGCTTCCACCAGCGCGGCGCGCACGGCTTCCTCTTCGCCGACGCGGCGGCCCTCGCCCACGACCCGGCCCTCGGCGAGGCGGCCCGCCACATCCACCAGCACTTCGCCGAGGCGCTCGCGGGCCTGCTGGCCCGCGGCCAGACCGCCGGCGACATCCGCGACGACATCAGCCCGCACACCGCGGCCTGGTGGCTGATCTCGCTCCTCGCCGGGCGCCCCCTGCGCAGCGCGGTGATGCCCGACCGGGCCGCCGTGGAGGCCGAACTGACCGGCATGGCGCTGCGATCGCTCCTGCCGCCGGGCACGGAGCCCGCTCACGAGTCCCCGGCCGGCGACCGGCCGCCCGGCGGGTGACACGCGCGGCGTCGGACCCCGGGCCCTCGGGGCGGGGTGGGCCCGGGTCCATCCAGAGGGGCGGCGGGTCCAGAGGCGGTACGACCAGGCTCGACACCCGTACACCGGCCCGCCCGCGACGGCGACGGCCCCGTAGCGGGCGCGGACATCGACATGGACATCAACGCGCCCTGCCGTCAGCAAGGTCCTACATTAGTACAATCGGTGCTTAACGGATCAGAGGCGCATACCGGGCGGCCCGGACCGTTCCGGTGCCCTACCTCCCTCGGTGCGGTCCAGCCGTCGACATCCGTCGAGGTCGTCCCAGAGCACGTACGACGACACGTGCCATGACACGAGGGCCCGGCCAGACGCAGCAGAGGTGATTCCCGGTGACTGGTGCCACTCCGCTGATGGTCGTGAACGGCGCGGGCGTGGTCGTGCGATGGAGTCGCCGGGCCCGGGAGATCTGGCTGCGCTCGGAGTCCGAGGCCCTGGGACGCGAAGCCCTGGCCGTGATCATGAGGGGCGCCGGGAAATCCGCGAACGGTACGGGGTCCGGTGCGGAGGCCGGTTCAAAGGCCGGTACGAAGGCCGGTACGAAGGCCGGTACGAAGTTTGATGGGGAGCCCCCGGGCGTCGACGTCGACGGAAACCCGGTCGGCCTCCGCGTCCAGGTGGTGCCGCTCTCCGACGGTGAGGTCGCGTGGGGCGTCTTCGAGGCGGACGGCGCCGTCCCCGTCGGCACCTCCACCGCGGTGGACGACGTCCTGCGCGCGAACACGGGCGAAGCGCTCGTCGTCCTGGACTCCGCGTTGCGGGTTCTCAGCGTCAACGACGCCGCCTGCGCGCTGTACGACGTCTCCGCGGACACGGCCTCCGGGCGACCGGCCGCCGAGGTGTGCCGCCCGTCCCGTCCACAGGAGTTCGAGGGCGTCCTGCGCAGCGTCCTCGCCGACGGGGTCTCCGTCACCGACCTCGTCGTCCGGCTCGGACCGCTGGACGACGCGTCGCCGGACCGGTTCGTGAGGCTCTCGGCCTTCCCGCTGAGCGACGCGCACGGCGTCGTCGTCGCCATGACCGAGATCACGGAGCCCATGAGGGCCGAACGGCGCCGGGAGGCGCTCGGCTCGGTGCGCGAACGGGTGGGGCGGAACCTGGACGTCGTCACGACCTGCCAGGACCTGGTGGACGCTCTGGTGCCCGGCTTCGCGGACACGGCGGTGGTCGAGGTGGTCGACGCGGTGGTGCGCGGTGAGGATCCCCCGCTCAGCCCGCTCGGACGCGACATCCCGCTGCGCCGCGCCGCCTTCCGCAACAGCGGACCGGACCCCATGGCGCAGGCGCATCCGGTCGGAGACGTACGCGCCCTGCCGTCGCCGACGCCCTACTCACAGGTGCTCAGCGATCTCCGGCCGCGAACAGTCGCCCTGGACGACGCCACGCCCTGGCTCTGCTCCGATCCGGATCGGGCCCGCGCCATCCGCGCCTCCGGTGCCAGCACGCTGCTCACCGCCCCGCTGGCGCTGCGCGGTGCCGTCCTCGGGCTGCTGAGCCTCTACCGCGTACGGCCGAACGACGCCTTCGACGAGAACGATCTCGCCGTCGCCCGGGAACTGGCCACGCATACGGCCCTCAGCCTCGACAACGCCCGCCGCTACACCCACGAACACACGATCGCGGCGGCGCTGCAACGCCATCTGCTGCCTCCGGAGCCACCCTCTCAAACGGCCGTGGAATTCGCGCAGTTGCACGTTCCGGCGGACGCGGGAGCGGGCACCTGGTTCGACGCGTTCGCGCTGCCCGGGGCTCGCACCGCCCTGGCGGTCGGCGAGGTCGGCGGGAGCGGGATCGACGCCGCCACCACCATGGGCCAGCTGCGGACGGTCATCCACTCGCTCGCCGCGCTCGACCTGGAACCCGACGAGCTGCTCGCCCGCCTCAACGACGCCGTCGTACGCCTCGCCCAGGAGCGGGCGGCCCTGCCGCCGAGCGATCCGCTGCGCCGCGAGCCGCTCAGGGCCGGCTGTGTCTACGCGATCCACGACCCCCTCCGGGCGACCTGCGTCATGGCCTCCGCCGGGCATCCCGCGCCCGTCGTCGCCCACCCCGGCGGGGCGGTGGACGTCCCGGTACTCCCGACGGGTCCGCCTCTCGGCAGCCTGGACGGACCCCCCTTCGCCACGGCCGCCGTCCCGCTGCCGGAGGGCAGCGTTCTGGCGCTGCGCACCACGTCGTTCCCGGCATCGGAGCGGTCGGACGGGCAGCCGCCGGACCCGCTGCGGGAGGCACTCACACGGCTGGACCGCCCGCTCGCCGACATACGGGACGACATCCTCTACAGGCTCCGTGACACCTCGGGCGATCACGACGTCCTCCTGCTGCTGGCCCGCACCCGCGCCTTTCCGCCCGATCAGGTCGTCACCTGGCCCTTGGACCCCGTGCCCGCGGCAGCCGCGACGGCGCGGCACCATGCCAAGGACCGGCTCGCGCTGTGGCGGATCGACGAGGAGACCGCCTTCGCGACCGAGTTGATCGTCAGTGAGCTGGTGACCAACGCCGTCCGCCACGGAGCGCCGCCGATCCGGCTGCGCCTCATCAAGGACTCCACGCTCACCTGCGAGGTCAGCGACACCGGCGGAGCCGCTCCGCGCCTGCGCCACGCCCGGACGATCGACGAAGGCGGACGCGGCCTGTTCATCTGCGCGCAGCTGAGCCACAACTGGGGCATCCGCTACTCCGCGAAGGGCAAGACGATCTGGACGGAGCAGATGCTGCCCTGACCGGGTGAGCCGCTGCCGCCACGGTGGGACGGCCCGTCTCCGCGAGCGGTGGACCGACTCACTCGGGCGTCCTCGCACGACGCCGCCCCCCGGCCAGATCACGTGCGACCTCGCGCGCCGCGCGGGCGCCCGACGCCAGCGCGCCCTGGACCGAGCCGGTGGCCCGGTGATCGCCGCACACATAGCGGCCCGGCGTCACCCGGGCGGTCCGGGCGAGCGGCTGCGGCGGCGGCATCGCCGGCAGGGCGTCGGGCACGGTACGGACGGTCAGCAGGTCCCAACCGGCGGTGTCGGTGCCGTAGACCTCGGCGAGCGCGTCGCGCAGCCAGGTCTCCCGGCCCTCCCGGTCGTGCCCGAGAACGGAGGTGGCGATCAGCGACATCCCGGGCGGGGCGCAGCCGGGAACCACCTCGCTCAGGACACAGGTGTTGAGGAACCGCCTCCTCGTGTCCGTCATCAGCGTGGCCTCGGCCAACGGGGAACGGACCGCGGCGTGGTAGTACGTCGTCACCACCCGGTACTCCGGCAGATCCAGCTCGGGCAGCAGACGGGCGGCGGGGCCCGGACCCGTCGCCACCACCACGGCCCGCGCGGCCAGTTCACCCCCGGCGTCCAGTTCCACTCCGTCATCCGTGAGACGGGTCACCGGGGTGTCCAGGCGGAGGGCGTCCGGGGGCAGCGCTCCGGCCAGCAGCCGCGGCACCGCCCCGATGCCGGCGTCCGGCAGGCACAGGGTGCCGCGCAGCATGCTGCGCCACACGAGGTGGAACACCCGCCCCGAGGTCTCCAACCGGTCCTCCAGGAAGACTCCGGACAGGAAAGGCCGGAAGAACCGCTCGACGAACTCCTCGGAGAAGCCGGCGGCGGCCAGCGCGGTGCGCGTCGTCCTGTCCTCTCCACGCTTCAGCCATCGGGCGGGAGCGAGCATGTCCCGGCCGGAGAGCACGGCGAGGGCGAGCAGATCGCGGGTTCCGGCGAGCCGCCCCGGGCGCAGGTCGTTCGCTCGCAGCGGCCCGCGGGTGGGGTCGCTGAAGCGCAGCGGCCCGTCCTCCGTGTGGACGAGGATGCCGGGTGTGAAGGCCCGAAGTCGCAGCTCGCGCAGCGCGAGGCGGCGCCGGACCTGCGGATAGGACGTGTTGAAGACCTGGAAGCCCCGGTCGACGACGAACCCTTCGTGCGGGTCGGAACGCATCCGGCCGCCCACTTGGTCCGACGCCTCCAGGACACGGACTCCGAAGCCGTACGCCGCGAGGTCGGCGGCGCACGCCAGCCCCGCGAGTCCCGCGCCGACGACCAGGACATCGGGAGCACTGTGATCCGCGGTCATCGGCATCCACCTCCGAGCAGCCGGTCCGTCCGCGCGGCGGTGGCGCGCGGAGTGGTCCGGGTACCTGCCGACGGAGTCACGCCGCCGGCACGCGCCCTTCCCCACCCATATTCGCGCCGGACCCGGCGGACGGATGCGGGAGAAGGCTCTCGCCGAGTTCGGGTGGGAACCATTCGGTCCGGTCGGCCGTTCAAGGAGTGTGGCGTGGAGGGGACGGTGTCCCCGGGCCCCGGCCCCGGTCCGTGGGGACGATTCGTCCGGCCCGGATGCCTCGTGGAGCCTTTCATCGAGAGGCGACCACACTCCGCGCAGCGCAAGGACGGCCCCGGCTGGTCTCCCCCGTCCAGCCGGGGCACCTCGTGGTCGGCCCCCGCCCGATCGTCTGCCGAGGGTGGTGCGGCTCGTTCACGAGCCCGGCCGGTTCGGGCACGGCCTCACAGGCCCGTCGCTCCGTCGATCCGCTCGCGCAGCAGGTCGGCGTGACCGTTGTGCCGTGCGTACTCCTCGACCATGTGGACGAGCACCCAGCGCAGTGACACCGTCCCACGCCATTCGTCGTGGCCCGTGACGGCGAGGCCGGGTGCCTCGGTGACGAAGCGCTCGGCGAACGCCACCTCGGAACGCCAGGCGTCCCACCCCGCCGCGACCGCCGAGGGACCGGACACCGCACCGTCGAAGTCCCCGTCGGGGTCGGTCTCCGTGGAGAAGAGGGGCCGTACGTCCTGGCCGGCCAGGACCCGCCGGAACCAGCGGCGCTCCATGTCCGCGAGGTGCCGGACCAGCCCGAGCAGGGAGAGGGTGGACGGCGGGACGGACCGCCGGGACAACTCCGTGTCCACACCTGTGCACTTCAGCTCCAGGGTCGCGCGCTGGGCTCCCAGGAAGTCGACGAGCATGCGCCGCTCGTCACCGTCGGCGGGACCGCTGAAGCGGGGATCGGGCTCGGCACCGGTGAACAGTTCGGCTCTTCTGCTTCGGCTGGTCATGCCCGCCATCCTCGGCCATGGCCGGAGGGACCCGGAAGTCGCGGGCGTCACCGCCCGACGCTCCGATCCGATGACGAGCGGTGCTCCCGGACCGGGGAACGCGCCGGTGCCGCCCGGATTCCGGGCGGCACCGGCACTTCGACGCGCTTCGATTCACTTCGCTTCGCTTCACTCCGCCATGCCGCGCTTCACTTCGCTGCGCTGCGTCGCGATTCCCGTCAGTGGCCGGAGCCGTAATGACCACCGAGCTGGTCGCGATAGTGCGGATCTCCCAGGTGCTTTTCCTTGTCGAATTCCGGTGCCGACTTGATCTCGTCCTTGGTCCGGTCGACGTGGACGGTCCTGTCCTCGTGATTGATCGATCGAATCGTTCCAGCGGGCAGGAGGACCTCCTTGCCGAAGATCCACACCCCGGTGTCGACGACGATGTACTGAGAAGCGACCTCGTCGGAGTGCTTGTCGACCTTCCCGATGTGGCCGTCGGTCGCCTCCACCTTGTAACCGGTGAGATCGGCGTCGGGCGTGTGACCACTGGTCGGTGCGTAACCCCAAAGGTTCTCGTTCACGAAGAAATCCTCCAACTGGTCTGCGGTCGCGCGCTTCGGTCCTGAATTCCTCAGCGTGTTTTCCCGTCGGAGTCGACGGGTGTCCCCATATCGGCGGCTGACACCCGGTTTCCGGAGAATCCTCGATGCCCGCCGCGGCGGGCCGCGAATGATCGGCAGGACCCGCGGAGGGGCTTTCACGGGACGCCGGATTCCGTCGGGCCGGGCCGACGGAGCGCGCCTGAGAGTCCGTCCCTCCGCCGCCGGAACCGCGCCCCGGGGCGCCCGGAGGCCGGATCGGCGGGAGGGGTGCGGGAAACAACCCCGCCTCGCGGTCCAGGGGGGTGGGGCCACGAGGCGGGGTCGAGAGCTCGGGATTGCCGGGGGGAGGCAATCCGCGAGCGGTCCCTGACTCCTTGTGCCCGCCCACTCCCGGTTCATGCGCGGGAGTTTCGGACGGGGTGCGAGGTCCCGCCGGGGGAGGCGCCGACCCGGCCGGAAAAGACCGGCTTGGCCGATTTCGCGACCGCGCCGGGTGCACCGGTGAACGGTGCGCCCCGTGGGACACGTTCGGTATCCGCCAATAGCGGCGGCCGGGCCGCGCGAGCACGTGGCGCCTCCGTCGTCCGCCGGGCCGGTCTCTCGACTCCGCATCGCCGTGGGGGAATCGGGGATCCGGTCACCCCGCACGGCGCCACCACGCGCTTCGGGCCGGACATCCACTTCCGGCCGGACGTCACCCTGCGTGCACGCTCGGGGGCAGACGGTGCGTTCGCCGCCTGCCTAGCCTCCGGCCATGCGATCAACACAGCTGAGACGTCTCGGCCTCGCCTCCGTCCTCGCCCTCGTCGTCGCCCTGTTCGGCCTGGCCCCCACCGCGAGCGCGGCCGACCCGGCCCCGGCGGATCTGACGTTCACCACGGACAGCGCCACGACCCTTCCCGGCGGCACGGTGAACCTGTCGATGACGATCACCAACAACCGGACGTACGACATCTGGTTCGTCTACCAGACGATCGAGCCGACCTGGCTGACCACTCAACGGCCCGACCTGAAGTACAGCTTCACCGGCTGCAACCTGGCCACGGCCGCCGGCAGCGTTCCGTGTTCGGGCACGGGACCCAACAACCTCGGCCCGAACTACGGGTCCACCGTCCCGCCCGGCCAGAGCCGAACCGTGACCCTCACCCTTCAGGTCGCCGCCGATTCCGGATGCAACGGCAACATCGGCTTCTACTCGTACTACTACGCTGAGTTCAGCGACAGCGCGAACACCAGCGGCGGTCCGGTGTACGCCCCCGAGACCCGCGTGCTCTGCGCCTGACCACCACCGGCATCCCCGTCGGGGAGCGGATCGGCCCACCTCCCCGGCACCCGCCACGAACGCACCACCCGTGACATCCGGCGCACGCCCACCACCCACGCCGTACGACCATCGGGATCCCGACGCGTCGCAGGTGGGGCGACCGGTGGACGTGCGTCGAGCAGACCGGTCATCCCGCCGATAAACGGACGCGTCACGGATCCGGGTCAGCGTGACCTAAAACCGATCATTCGCCCAGAACAGTCGGCGGTCTGGACCACTGACACCTCACCGGGGCGGACCTCGATGTTCCACATCCGGTCCGCCCCGGGCCACGTCCAGCACAGCGGCACCTCGCGGGGCGGTCGACTCCCACCCCGGAGCGACTTCCGCACTTCCGTCGCCGCCACCTGCGACGCCCGTTCGATACCCGCTCTTTTCCGTCATGTTTCGCAACAGGCGCACGAAAGCTACACAGAGCCATCACTATGTGACGCGACGAACGCGTGACGACCACGTCTGAGGGGGGTGTGGCGTCGCGTCAGGGGGTGGTCGCTCCATGGGAGCAGTACTCACCCCTGCCCGGGGAGGGGACTTCACCGCATGAAGCGGACCATTCGCACGACCGCGCTCACCGTCGGCGCGCTCATCGCCTCGTTCGGCTTACCTGCCGGAGCGGCACACGCGGACACCGTGACGCCTCGCATCGACCTGCGGGTCCTGATCGTGAGTGACGGGGGTCCGGCGACCGACGCCATCGCGGCCGAACTCGCCGCCGCCGGCACGCCGTACACCGAGGTGGACCTGCAGCAGTCCGGACGGCCGGTGATCGACGCCGGATTCCTCGCGGACACCGTGGACGGCACCCCGCGCGCGAAGTTCCAGGCCGTCGTGCTGCCCAACGACAACCCGTTCGCGGCGAACTCCGCCGAGATGGCGGCCCTCGCGGCCTACGAACAGACCTACGCGATCCCGCAGGTCGACGCCTACACCTATGCGCGTCCCGAAGCCGGGCTCCAGTACCCGGTTTACGGCGGCTACTCCGGCAGCCTCGACGGCGTTCAGGCGCAGGTCACGTCGGCGGGCAGGGCCGGGCCGTTCGGATACCTGGACGGGTCGGTGCCGTTCGAGGACAACTCGCCCTCCGTAGGTGAGAGTTACGCCTACCTGGCGACGCCCGCCGCAGGTGCCGACTTCACCCCGTACGTCGACGCCCCGGTCCCCGGGGGGTCGACACGGGGGTCGCTGGTGGGCGAGTACCGGCACGACGGACGGCGCGAGCTCGTCGTCACGTTCGTGTACAACCAGTACCAGCAGCAGTTCCGGCTGCTGGCGCGCGGAATCGTGGACTGGATGACGGGTGGCGTGCACCTCGGCGCCTCGCGCAACTACTTCGCCGTGCACGTCGACGATGTCCTCGCCGGTGACGACCGCTGGGACACCACGCTCAACTGCACGCCCGGTGACGTCGACTGCCCGCAGGGCACGGCCGCCACGAACCCGATCCGGATGACCCCGGCCGACGTCGACCACGCGACCGCCTGGCAGACCGGGCGGAACTTCACCCTCGACCTCGCCTACAACGGCGCCGGAAGCGTCGACCAGCGCGAGGACAACGACGGAGCCGACCCCCTCGCCGACAGACTGATCGCCGAGCGGGACCGGTTCCGCTGGATCAACCACACCTACACGCACGCGTTCCTGGGCTGCGAGCAGAACACCAGCGTGGTGCCGTGGAAGTGCGCCACCAACGCGAACGGCAGCACCAAGTGGGTCAGCCGCACGACGATCGCCGATGAGATCGCGAACAACCGGGTCTGGGGCCAGACCAACGGACTCCCCCTGGACAACCATGAGTTGATCACCGGTGAGCACTCCGGCCTGAAGGTCTCGCCGCAGCAGCCGGTCGACAACCCCAACCTGGCGCTCGCGTTCGCCGACACCGGAGTGACCTGGGCCGGCTCCGACAACTCCCGTGAGCCCGACCAGCGTCAGGTGGGTCCGGCCACGACCGTTCCCCGCTACCCGATGAACGTGTTCTACAACGCGGGCAAGGCGGCCGAGCAGGTCGACGAGTACAACTGGATCTACACCGGCCGCGCGCAGGGCGGCAGCGGCATCTGCGAGGACCACCCGGACACGTCGACCTGCCTGCCGGCGCCCCTGAGCACCAGCACCGGCTACGCCGACTACATCGTGCCGCTGGAGACCCGCATCGGCCTCGGGCACGTGCTCTCGAACGACCCGAAGCCGCACTTCATCCACCAGTCGAACCTCGCCGAGGAGCGCATCGCCTACCCGGTGCTCGACGGCGTCCTCGACGGCTACGCGGACCTGTTCGCGGACGACACCCCGGTGGTGAACCTGCGGATGAAGGACATCGGGGTCGAACTGCGGCGCCGTGCCGCCTGGAAGGCCGCGCTCGCCGCCGGCCAGGTGACCGCCTACCGCGTCGGCGACACCGTCACCGTCCAGGCTCCGAGCGGTGTCGCGGTCACCGCGACCATGCCCACGGGCACCACGAACGGCGGCGCGGGCTTCGGCGACGCGTACGCCGGCGGAGTGTCCGGCTGGGCCGTCTCGACGGGCTCCGCGCTCACGCTCGGCCTGCCGTCGTCCGCCGACGGGCTGTCCGAGACCGTGGACGCCACCCGGCAGCCCGCGACCAGTGCCGCGCCGGACACCCGGGTGCCGGCGGGCGTCACCGAACAGGTCCCGTACGCCCCGGACAACTGAGCAGGGCACCGACCGAAGATCCCGGCCGCCGATCGGCGGCCGGGACGGGCACGACCACCCCATCTCTCGGCCGTGGAGCACATCGATGTACGTTTCCCGCGGCGCGCGCCGTCCCAACTCAACGCGCGTCACCCTGCTCACCGAAGGCACCTATCCGCACAGCCATGGCGGCGTCAGCGTCTGGTGCGACCAACTCGTCGACGGCATGCCCGACATCGACTTCGACGTCATCGCCGTGACCGGCACCGGACGCGAACCGATCGTGTGGGACGTCCCCGCACACGTCACGGACGTCGTCGCGGTCCCCATGTGGGGGCCGGCTCCGGACGGCCGCCCGCCCCGCGGGCGCCGCCGCAACCAACTCGCCGCCGCCTACGAGCAGTTCCTCACCGCGCTGCTCGACCCGTGCGCCGAGGACCGGTTCGCCGACGCCCTGCACGCGATGGCGCACGCCGCCGCCGACGGGATGCTCAGTCCCTTCCTGCGCGGCGACCACGCGATCCGCATCCTGACCGGCGTGTGGAACCGTCCGGGACTGGCCGTCCGCGAGGCCCGGCCGACCCTGCACGACGCCATCACCGCGACCGCCCTCCTGGAACACGCGCTGCGTCCGCTGACCGCTCCGCTGCCCGAGTCCGGGGTGGCGCACGCGGTCAGCGGCGGGGTCGCCGTGCTGCCGGGGCTGGCGGCGCTCGAACGGCACGGTGTACCGCTGCTGCTGACCGAGCACGGCGTCTATCTGCGCGAGCGCTACCTCGGCTACCGCACGGGCCCGTACCGCTGGCCGGTGAAGGCCGTCGTGCTGGGCTTCTTCCGGCTGCTCGCGGAGGAGACCTACCGGCGGGCCGCCCTGATCACCCCCGGCAACCGCTACAACAGGCTGTGGGAGGAACAGGGCGGCGCGGCGCCCGAGGCGATCCGCACCGTCTACAACGGCGTGGACCCCGCCGCCTTCCCGCCCGCGGGACCGGAGCCCGAGCGGCCGACCCTCAGCTGGGCCGGGCGCGTCGACCCGATCAAGGACCTGGAGACCCTGATCCGGGCGTTCGCCCTCGTCCGGGCCGAACTCCCGGACGCCAGGCTCCGGTTGTTCGGGGGCACACCGCGTGGCGGCGAGGCCTACCGGGAACGGTGCGAGGCGCTGGCCGCCGAACTGGGGCACGCGGACTCGGTCACCTTCGAGGGCCGCGTGGACGACATCAAGGACGCCTACGCGGCGGGCAACGTCGTGATGCTCTCCAGCATCAGCGAGGGTTTCCCGTTCACCCTGATCGAGGCCATGTCGTGCGGGCGGGCGACCGTGTCCACGGACGTGGGCGGGGTGCGCGAGGCCGTCGGCGACAGCGGTCTGGTCGTACCGCCGCGCGATCCGGGCGCCATGGCGGCCGCCGCGCTGCGACTGCTGCGGGATCCGGGGCTCCGGCGTTCGATGGGCGAGGCGGCCCGGCTCCGGGTCATCGAGCAGTTCACGCTGCGCCAGACCGTCGACACGTTCCGGTCCGTCTACCTGGAGCTGTCGGCGCTCGGCCGGATCGTCCCGGGTGTTCTCGAGAGCGCCGACGCCGCGCTCGCGGCACCGGGCCGCCCGGTGGCCGAGCCGATGCCGAGGAGCCTGGCCCTATGAGCGGACCCATGGCCCTGGAACCCGGCGGCACGGGGGGCGACACCCTGGCCCTGCGGCTCGCCGGCGACCGCGCTCTCTCCCTGCCCGTGCTCGGCAGGAGCGTGCGCCAGGACGCGGTCGACGGGCTCGCCGCCGAACTGGCGGACGGCATAGGGCCGGCCGTCCACCCCTACGAGGTGGCCGCGCTGCTGGAATCGGAGGGGCTGACCGCCGAGGTCATCCAGGAGCGGTACGGGCACCCGAACCTGTTCTCGCTCGCCTCCGCGCTGTACGAGCGGGTCCCGCGCACCTTCCCGGAGCCGGCCCTGCCCGCCAACCCCTGGCGTCCGGACCATGTGCGGTGCCTGTTGCGCGGGGCGCTGTTCGCCCTGCCGGGCCTCGCGTACGTGCTGGCCGGGCGGCTGTGGCACGCGGGCCGGGACCTCGACGTCCTGGTGGTGGCCGGGCTCGTGTCCTGGGCCTGGGGTCAGGCGCTCGGGCACCGGGCCTACCTCCGCATGGCCACGGGCCGCCGCGAGGCGGCCCGGACCCTGCTGAAGGGGGCACCGCTCGGTGCGCTGGCCGCCACGGCGTCCGGGGCGCTGATCGCCGGGTCCGGCACCGCGATCGGGATCGCCGCGGCCCAGTCGGTGTACCTCGCCGCGGCCGGGGCGCTGCTGGTCCTGGGCGGGGAATGGCTGTTGCTGGCCGCGCTCACCCCGCTGATCGCGGGAGCGGCGTCGCTGCCCTGGTGGGAGCCGGGGGCGGTGCTGCGCGTCGGCCTGGCGCTGGCGTCCGTGCTCGGTGCGGTCGCCGCGTCCGGCTGGGCGCTGCGGGCCACGTTCGCCGCCCCCGCGGTGGCGGAGGGAGCCCGCCCGTCGCTGCTGCGGTCACTGCCGTACGGCCTGTTCGGGCTGTCCGCCGGGGTGCTGGTGATGCTCGAGGGGCGGCAGCATCCGTACGCCGTGATCGTGCTGACCGTGAGCATGGGACCGGCGGAGTGGCTGCTGTACCGGTATCGCGGGATGTCGGTGGCGGCCCTGCGGGCGACCGCGACTCCGGCCGCCTTCCTGCTGCGCTCGACGGGCGTCCTCGGTCTCTGTCTGCTCGCCTACGTCCTCCCGCTGCTGCCGGCGGCGCTGCTGACGGGCGCGGAACCGGCGCCGCTGCTGCTGCTCGCGGCCACCCTGTGGACCGCGCTGCTGCTCCAGGCCTTCGGGGTGGCCTGGCCGCCGGCCGCGGTCTGTCTGGCGGCGGCCGGCGGGGCGGTCGCCGTCGCCGTGCTCCGCCCCCCGGCGGACGCTGTCGTGCTGTCGCTGTTCTGCGGCGCGGCCACCCTGTGTCTCGCGGCGTGTGCCCTACGGCTGCTGGGGCGGCCGGCGCCACACGCCTGAACCGCCGTCCGCCGTCCGGGGCCGCCCGACGGCCGTGTCCGGCGGGCGGCCCCACGCACCGATCCACCTCGCGCGTCCTGCGCGCGTTTTCTGTCCGACATATGAGCAACCGACCGGAAGGACACACGAGTTGACCACCGAACCGCTCGCCGCCGTCACCGGAGCCGAGGGTTTCATCGGCTCCCACCTCACCGAGGCGCTGGTCGCGTCCGGGTACCGGGTGAGGGCCATGGCGCAGTACAACTCCTTCTCCTCGTACGGCTGGCTGGAGACCCTGCACCCCGACGTCCTGGACCAGGTGGACATCGTCCTCGGCGACGTCCGGGACCCGGGTTCGGTCCGCGGTCTGGTCGAAGACGCCGACTGCGTGTACCACCTGGCCGCGCTCATCGCGATCCCGTACTCCTACCGGGCGCCGCACAGTTACGTGGACACCAACGTCACCGGCACCCTCAACGTGCTGGAGGCGGTGCGGGCCCTCGGCACGCCCCGGCTCGTGCACACCTCCACCAGCGAGACCTACGGAACCGCGCAGACCGTGCCGATCACCGAGGACCACCCCATCAACACCCAGTCCCCGTACGCCGCTTCGAAGGCGGGCGGCGACCGGCTGGCCGACAGCTACCACGCGAGTTTCGACACCCCGGTGGTGACGCTCCGGCCGTTCAACACCTTCGGCCCGCGCCAGTCGATGCGCGCGGTCATCCCGACCGTCATCGGCCAGGTGGCCGCGGGCGAACGCGTCATCACGCTCGGCGATCTGCGGCCCACCCGCGACTTCACGTTCGTCAAGGACACCGCGCAGGCGTTCCTCGCCGTGGGCACGGCGCCCGCGGAGCGGGTCGTGGGCCGGACGTTCAACGCCGGTACGGGCGGCGAGATCTCCGTCGGCGACCTGGTGGCGCTGATCGGCAAGGTGATGGATACGGCCCTGGACGTCCAGGAGGACGCGGGGCGCATCAGGCCGGCCAACTCCGAGGTGATGCGGCTGGTGGCCGACGCGACCCGGCTGGCCGGGGCGACCGGCTGGAGCCCCGCCCACGATCTGGAGCAAGGACTCGCGCAGACCGTGGAGTTCTTCCGCGAACCGGCGAACCTGGCCCGCTACAAGACCGGCATCTACAACATCTGACCCTGTCCGGCACGTCCCACGAAGGAGGAGTCCCATGCACGCAGTGATTCTGGCGGGAGGCAAGGGCGTCCGGCTGCGGCCCTACACCACCGCGCTGCCCAAGCCGCTCGTGCCCATCGGTGATCAGCACGCCATCCTGGAGATCGTGCTGCGCCAGCTCGCCACGGCCGGGTTCACCAGCTGCACCATCGCCATAGGCCACCTGGGCGAGATCATCCGCGCCTATGTCGGGGACGGCGCCCAGTGGGGCATGGCCGTCGACTACGCCACCGAGGAGAGCCCGCTCGGCACCATGGGTCCCCTGCTCACCCTGCGCGACCGGCTGCCCGAGTCGTTCCTCGTGATGAACGGCGACGTGCTCACCGACCTCGACTACGCCGACGTCCTCGTGCGGCACCGGAGTTCGGGAGCGCCGCTGACCATCGCGACGTACGCCCGCAAGGTGCACATCGACTTCGGTGTGCTGACCACCTCCGACAGCAAGGTGGTCGCCTTCACGGAGAAGCCGAGCATGGACTACCGCGTCTCGATGGGCGTGTACGGTCTGTCGCGGTCCACGCTGGAGGGCTACACGCCGGGGCTGCCTCTGGGCTTCGACGAGTTGGTCCTGGACCTGTTGCGGAGCCACAACGAACCGCACGCCTACGACTTCGACGGGTACTGGCTCGACATCGGCCGGCCGGACGACTACGACCGGGCCAACGCCGAGTTCACCACCCGCAAGTCGATGCTGCTCAAGGGAGCCTGACCACCGCATGCGCATTCTCGTCCTGGGCTTCACCGGCTACCTGGGCGGCCATGTCGTCGAGCAGTTGCACGCCGTCAGCGGCGTGCGGGTGCTCGGCGGCGGCCGCTCGCCCGCCGCGGAGTTCGGCATCGACCTGGCCACCGCTCCCAAGGAGCGGCTGGTTCCCATCCTGGCGGCGGCCGCGCCCGACGCCGTGATCAACTGCGCCGGCGCGACCGGCGGCGACGCCGTGACCCTCGCCGAGGTCAACTCCCGTGGCCCCGCCGCGTTGTGCGCGGCGCTGCGTGAGGCGGCCCCGGCGGCCCGGCTGGTCCATCTGGGCTCGGCCGCGGAATACGGTCCCGGCATACGGGACGCCTTCGTGACGGAGTCGGCGGCCACCTGTCCCGTGGCCCCGTACGGGGCCACCAAACTCGCCGGGACGGTCGCCGTCACGACGTCCGGGCTCGACGCGGTGGTGCTGCGGGTGGGCAACCCGGTGGGGCCCGGGGCTCCGGCCGCCGGACTGCCGGGCCGCATCGCGGGACTGCTCCGCCAGGCGGGCCCCGACCCGGACGCGGTGATCCGGCTGGGCGATCTGTCGGCGTACCGCGACTTCGTCGACGCACGGGATGTGGCGCGGGCGGCGGTGTCCGCGGCGACGACGCCCGGGCCACTGCCGAAGGTTCTCAACATCGGCGGCGGAAAGGCCGTTCCGGTGCGGGACCTGGTGGACGGGCTGGCGCGCGTCGCCGGGTTCCGGGGGCGGATCGAGGAGAACGGCGGCGGCTCCGCCCGCTCGGGTGACGTGTCGTGGCAGTGCTCCGACATCACCGCCGCCGGAGAGGCCCTCGGCTGGCGGCCGTCCCTGACCCTCGACGACTCGCTCACCGCGCTCTGGACGTCCGTCACGACCACGGCCCGCGCCCGGCCGTCCGAAGGCGACCGGACGCCATGAGTCTGCTGATCCCGTTGTACGTGCACCCGGGGGAGGACCCGGGTGCCTGGCACCGCCTGATCACGTCGGCGGACCGTACGTACGGTGTCGTCATCAACCCGGCCGACGGACCGGGTTCGGACCCCGATCCGGCGTTCACCGCGGCGGCCGAGGCTCTGCGGTCGGCGGGCGCCCGGCTCCTCGGCTACGTCGACACCGACTACGGCGCGCGCGATCCGGACGACATCGCGGACGAGGTCCTGCGGCACCGGGACTGGTACGGGACGCAGGGCTGCTTCCTCGACCAGGTGGCGCCGACCGCGGAGGCGCTGCCGGCCTGCAAGCGGCTGGTGCAGAGCGTGCGCCGGCTCGGCGCGGATCCGGTCGTGCTGAACACGGGGGTCCATCCCGCGCCGGGGTACGCCCGCTTCGCGGATCTGCTCGTGACGTTCGAGGGTCACTGGTCCACGTACGTGGCGGCGTTCAGCAGACCCGAGTGGACCGCGCGGCATCCGCCCGAGCGGTTCTGTCATCTGGTCTACGGCGTCCCCGAGGCGCTCGTACCGCTCGCCGTCCGCACCGCGCGTGAGCGCGGTGCGGCGGTGGCCGGGCCGGTGACGGGTGAACTCCCCAATCCATGGGCGCGGTTGACGCCCGCGCTGAGCGAACCGGAGGCCTGAGCGGCTCACGTCCACGGATCTCCTTTCCCTCACCTTTATGGCATGCCTCGGTCAAATCTGTCAGGCTTCCGAATGCCGTCGTCCTGACCCCAGGGCGACGGCACGGAAATCTCACCAAGCGACCACGCGCACCCGCGCGCGGCCCGCGGCCGGCCCAGCGGCGCACCCCAGTCGTCCGGGCGGCCACCGAGCAGGCCGGAATCCCGGCCGCCTCAAAGGAGATTCGTGTGAGACCGACCCCCCGCAAGGCCCTCGCGGCGCGCCTGTTGGCCGTCGCCGCGCTGGCCGCAGTCTCGCTCCCCAACACCCCCGCGGCGGCCGCGCCGCGCACGGCGCCCACGGCGGCGGCAGCCGCCTGCACCCCGGCCCAGGTGGTCACCAACGGCGGCTTCGAGAGCGGCACTTCGCCCTGGACCCAGTCCTCGACCACCGTGATCACCAACCGCTCGGGCCAGAGCGCCCACGGCGGCACCAGCTTCGCCTGGCTCGACGGCGTCGGCGGCACCCACACCGACACGCTCTCCCAGAGCGTCACGATCCCGTCCGGATGCAGCAGCGCCAGCCTCACGTTCTGGCTGCACATCGACACGGCGGAGACGACCTCGTCGACGGCCTACGACAAGCTCACGGCGAAGATCGGCAGCACGACGCTCGCGACGTACTCGAACCTCAACAAGGCCACCGGGTACGCCCAGAAGACGTTCGACGTGTCGGCGTTCGCCGGCCAGACCGTCACCCTGGCCTTCACCGGCACCGAGGACTCCAGCCTCCAGACCAGCTTCGTCCTCGACGACGTGGCCCTCAACACCTCCGGTGACACGGCCCCGCCGGCCGACTCCACCCGCACCCCCGCCGCCCCCGCGTACACGGTCAGTCTGACCAGCAACACGAGCGGCACCGTCTGGACCGGTCACGAGAGCGCGACCTTCACCAACGCCTCCTCCACCGCGCTCAGCGAGGTCTACCTGAGGCTGTGGGACAACTACCACGGCACCTGCTCCGCGATGCCCATCGTCGTCAGCAACGTCAGCGGCGGCACCGCGGGTGCCCTCTCCGTCAGTTGCACGGCCCTCAAGATCACCCTGACGACACCGCTGGCACAGGGCCAGAGCACGTCCATCGGCTTCGACCTGGGGATCACCGTGCCCGCCGGCGCCGACCGGTTCGGCCACGACGGCGCCTTCAGCATGATCGGCAACGCCCTGCCCGTGCTCGCGGTCAAGGACGGCTCCGGCTGGCACCTCGACCCGTACACCAACAACGGCGAGTCCTTCTACGCCCTGGCCTCCGACTTCAAGGTGACCCTCGACCACCCGACGAGCGTGCTCGTGCCCGCCACCGGCACCTCGGTCGACACCGCCGGCTCCAGCGGTCGCACCATCACCACGGCCACCGCCTCCAAGGTCCGTGAATTCGCCTGGGCCGCCGGGCCGTTCACCAAGATCTCCGGCACCTCCACCGCCGGCACCGCGATCAACGTCTACTCCGTCACGGGCATCAGCTCCTCCAGCGCGCAGTCCATGCTCAGCACCGCCAAGTCCGCCGTGGACGCCCACGCCGCGCGCTTCGGGGCCTACCCGTACGGCGAGCTGGACGCGGTGATCGACAACAACTACTGGTTCGGCGGCATGGAGTACCCCGGCTTCGTCCTCGACCTGGTCAGCACCACGGCGCTCACCCACGAGATCGCCCACCAGTGGTTCTACGGGATCGTCGGCGACGACGAGTACAACAGCCCCTGGCTCGACGAGTCGTTCACGGACTACGCCACCGACCTCGCGCAGGGCCTCAGCGGCACCGGCTGCTGGAACAACGTCTCCTGGGCCTCCAGCGCGGAGAACATCACCAACTCGATGGCCTATTGGGACACCCACTCCTCCCGCTACTCCACCGTCGTCTACGGCTACGGCAAGTGCGCCCTGCACGACCTGCGACGGCTGCTCGGCGACACCGTGATGGCCAAGCTCCTCAAGGACTACGCCGCCTCGCACTGGTACGGCGTCTCCACCACGGCCGAGTTCAAGGCGGCCGCCCAGGCCGCCACGACCACGGACCTGACGTCGTTCTGGACGACCCACCGCATCATCGGCTGACCTACCACCGGCCCGCCGCGGTGACGCCCTCGGGCCCACCGCGGCGGGCGGGTGCGTCACGGCCCCGTGGCCGACGGCCGGCGGGGCCGCCGCAGCCGGACACCTGCACCCCTCTCGTGCCCCTCCCGCGCCCCGCGGGCAGGTGAAGGCCCCTCCGTCGAACGCATATGGTCTCCGCGGCGTCGTAGTCGGGAGATGGATCGTCGTGTTCAGGGAGGCCGATCGTGATCAAAGCCGTACTCATGACCCGCAGAGGACCCGTGGGGATGCTGCTGACCGCGGTCGTCCTCGCGATGCCGGTCGCCTGCACGTCGTCGGCGGACGGGGGTGACGCGTCCGCGTCCTGCGTGTTCCTGGTCCACTACCGCAACCAGGAGTACCAGGACCTCGCCAACGTCGACTTCGAGGTCGGGGGCAGGCTCGGTCCCGCCAGCCTTCCGTCCTGCAACGACACGCCGAACGACAACGGTGACGGCGACACGGCGTCCACACCGACGACCGCCTACGCGGTCGAGGGGCTCGACCCCGCCATCGGCATCGCGGTGGGAGACGACCCCGGTGACGCCCGCTTCGTCGCCGTCCGCTCCGGCACCGGGATTCCTCCCGAGGTCGAGAAGATGATCCGAGGCTCCTGACACCCCGCGCGGCCACCGGTCGGCCCGACGCGCCGGGAACGGTCCCGGATCCGCCCGCCGCAGACCTGCCGGAGGGCAGGCTCCGGGCCCTTCTCCGCGCACTCCGTGCCTCCGGCCCACCGTCACCCACCCCTCCGGTGACACCCGCCGCACGCATGACCCGCCCCGTCCGGGGCAGGTTCCGCCACACGGCGGCTCCCGGTCCGGGAACACGGCGCCGATCATGGTGGTACGAGCCACCGCGCCGAGCACGAGGAGACGTCATGCCGTTGGTACCGCCCCCGTTCGACCCCGAACTCGGCGTGGCCCTCGCGGCGGTCGGCCCCTCGAACCCGTCCGGGCCCAGTCTGGAGGACATCGCCGCCCTGCGCGCGGGACCCGAGCTGGCGGTGCCCGCGTACGACCTGACCCGCGGCGGCACCTTCGCGACCGAGGACCTGACCGTTCCGGGTCCGGACGGCGCCCCGGACATCTCGCTGTTCGTGGTCAGGCCCCTCACGGCCCCGAAGGACGGACCCCGGCCGGTGATCTACCACTCGCACGGCGGCGGCATGGTCCTCGGCACCAACCGGGCCGGCGTCGAGGTGGTTCTGGAGTGGGCCGAGGAACTGGACGCGGTCGTGGTGTCCGTGGAGTACCGGCTGGCGCCCGAACACCCTTACCCGGCCGGGGTGGAGGACGTCTACGCGGGCCTGCTGTGGACGGCGCGGCACGCCGCGGAGTTCGGCGGCGACCCGGAGCGGATCGTCGTCGCGGGCGCCAGCGCGGGGGGCGGTCTGACGGCGGCGCTCGCCCTGCTCGCCCGGGACCGTGGTGGGCCGCGGCCGGTCGGGCAGGTGCTGATGTATCCGATGCTCGACGACCGCAACGACACACCGTCCGCGCGCCAGATGGCGGGCGTCGGCGCCTGGGACCGTGACGCCAACGAGACCGCCTGGACAGCGGTGCTCGGTGACCGGCGCGGTGGCCCGGACGTGCCCGCCTACGCCGCGCCGGCCCGGGCCACCGACCTGTCCGGACTGCCGCCGGCCTTCGTCGACGTCGGCTCCGCGGAGACCTTCCGGGACGAGGTCGTCGACTACGCCTCGCGGATCTGGCAGGCCGGCGGCGTGGCCGAACTGCACGTGTGGCCGGGCGGCTTCCACGGCTTCGACTCCTTCGCCCCGCACACCGCGCTGGCCCGGACCGCCCGCGCCGCCCGCCTCACATGGCTGCGCAGGCTCCTCGTTCCGTGACGGCACGCGGGCTCCTCGCCCGGTGCCGGCGCGCACGCGGCCCGCTCCCCCGCCGTTCAGACGGGCAGGAGGCGGCCGATCAGGGCGCTGAGCTGCTGGACGTTGCGGCATTCGTGCATGTCCACGAGCTCCGCGTAGGCGAGGGCCGCGGAGTCGCCCGTACCCCACTGCGAGCGCGCTTCGGGGTTCAGCCAGTAGGCGCGACGGGCCTGCCCGGTGAGCCGCCGGACGGCCGGCAGGTTCGGGTCGCTCATGTTCGTGCGGGCGTCACCGAGCACGAACACGGTGGTGCGTGAGCCGACCGCGCCGGTGTACCGCTCGGCGAACTCGCCGAACGCGACGCCGTAGTCACTGCTGCCGTGCCAGCCGGTCAGCGTCGCCTCCGAGCGGATCCGGGCGCTCAGCCCCTCGGGGTCGGCGGCGCCGTGCACGAGCAGCCCGGTCACCTCGTCCACCCGGTTGACGAAGGCGAACACCCGTACCTTGCTGAACTGGTCGTGCAGCGCCTGCACCAGCAGCATCGTGAAGTCCGAGAAGCCCGAGACCGACCCCGACACATCGCACAGCAGGACCAGTTCGGGCCGGACCGGGCGGCGTCTGCGCAGCACGGGGCGCATGGGCACACCGCCCGTGGACAGCGAGCCGCGCAGGGTGCGCCGCAGATCGATGCTGCCGCGACTGGCGCGTCGGCGGCGCGCGGCGAGGCGGGTGGCCAGTTTGCGGGCGAGCGGCTGTACGGCCCTGCGCAGTTCGGCGAGCCGGTCCCGTCCGGCGAACAGGAAGTCGACGCGGTCGGCGGTCGGGGCGACCGCTCGCCGGGCGATCTCGTCACGGTCGCGGCGCTCGGCGATCCGGCGACGCGCCTCCGCCGCGACCTGCCGGCGGAACGCCTCGATGCGGCGCCGGATCTCGTCCTCGAGCAGCCGGTCGGTGAACCCCGAACCGCCGCCCTGGGCACGGACCGTGTCCCGCGCGCGGGCCATCAGCGTCTGCGGCCGGAGCCGGTCGAGCGTCTGGTACGACGACCAGCCGTCGGTCGCCGTCGTCCCCCCGTAGCCGCCGAGTCCGTCGACCGCCTCCATGGCCAACCGGCCCATGAGGGACCGGTCGTCGGCGGCCAGCGCGGCCACGAGGCGGTTCCGCAGGTCGTCCCGGTCCGTGGGCGGCAGGCCGTCCGGCACTCCGACGCCCCGGGGGAAGTAGACGTCGAAGACGGGGTCGAACACCCGTCGTTGGCCCGGGTTGTGGAGCAGGGTGGCCGCCAGGCCCTCGCGCAGCCGGTCACGGTCGGCGAAGCCCAGCGCCGCCATCGCGTGCCCGGCGTCCACGGTCTCGCCCGTGCCGATCCGCATGCCGTGCGAACGCAGCGCCGCGACGAGTCCCGTCAGCCGGTCGGCGACCTCGGCCGTCGGCACGGCGGCCTTCACCCGGCGCCCAGGTCGAGCTTGGCGGCCGCCTTCAGTACGTCGTCCTGGTGCTTGAGGAGCACGCCGAGGCTGTCGTGCACGACGCTCTCGTCGAGGGAGTCGGCACCGAGCGCGAGCAGCGTGCGGGCCCAGTCGATGGTCTCGGCGACCGACGGGACCTTCCGCAGGTCCATCTCCCGCAGCGCCCCGACGACCCGGACCACGGACTCCGTGAGCGCCTCGCCGAGTCCGGGCACCTTCAGCCGTACGATACGGCGCTCCAACTCCTCGTCCGGGAAGCCGATGTGGAGGAAGAGGCAGCGGCGGCGCAGCGCCTCGGAGAGCTCGCGGCTCGCGTTCGAGGTGAGCACCACGAAGGGACGGGTGGTCGCCTCGATCGTGCCCAGCTCGGGGACGGTGACCTGGAAGTCGCTGAGCACTTCGAGCAGCAGTCCCTCGACCTCGACGTCGGCCTTGTCGGTCTCGTCGATCAGCAGGACCTTCGGGTCGTCGCCGCGGATGGCCGTCAGCAGCGGGCGGGGCAGCAGGAACTCCTCGCTGAAGATGTCCGTGCGGGTCTCGTCCCAGGTCTCGTCGCGGCCCGCGCTGATGCGCAGCAACTGCTTGGCGTGGTTCCACTCGTACAACGCCCGTGACTCGTCGACGCCTTCGTAGCACTGGAGGCGGACCAGCCGGGCCCCGGCGACCTCTGCGACGGCCTTGGCCAGTTCGGTCTTGCCCACTCCGGCCGGGCCCTCCACGAGGAGGGGTTTGCCGAGGCGGTCGGCCAGGAAGACCGTCGTGGCCACGGCCGGTGAGGGCAGATAGCCCGTGGCGGCGAGGCGTGTCGAGACGTCGTCGACGGATGTGAACAGCAACGGGGCCTCCAGCGCGCGGACGAGGTCTGGCCACTATCTAAGCGCTTGTTCACCGACTCTGTCACGTGTGACGGCGCCCACGGCCGGACATGACGGATCGGGGAAGTGAGGCTTCTCCGCCGGGCTCGCCGGACGCCGAGTCCATGCCCTCGCCCGTGCTCGCGGGAACGGGAAGCGGGCGTCCGCGAAGGAGCGGCCGGCCTCGCGAGGAGGCGCCGGGAGGCGCGGAGGTCCGGCCCGCCACCACGGGGGGAGCGACGGGCCGGACCCTCCCACCAAGGTGCCATGCGGCAGCCGTGTCGCGCAGTGCCTTCACGAAGTCCGGTACGGCGTTTCGGCCCCTGCGGGCGGGACGCGGCCGGAACGCCGCGCCCCACCAACTGGTCTTCTCCTCGCGGCAGTCAGTCCCTGAGGCGGTCGATCTGCCGGATCTTGTTGGTCGCGTCCAGGGCGGCGACCTTGTAGGACTCGGCGAGCGTCGGGTAGTTGAAGACGGCGTCGACCAGGTAGTCGACCGTGCCTCCGCAGCCCATGACGGACTGGCCGATGTGGATGAGTTCGGTCGCGCCGGTGCCGAAGCAGTGCACGCCGAGCAGTTTGCGGTCGTCGGGCGAGACCAGCAGCTTGAGCATGCCGTGCGAGTCGCCGATGATCTGCCCTCGCGCCAGTTCCCGGTAGCGGGATATGCCGACCTCGAACGGCACGCAGTCCTCGGTGAGTTGATCCTCGGTCCGGCCGATGAAGCTGATCTCCGGGATCGTGTAGATGCCGATCGGCTGCAAGTCGTGCATCCGGTTCACCGGTTCACCGCAGGCGTGGTACGCCGCTGTTCGGCCCTGCTCCATCGAAGTCGCCGCGAGCGCAGGGAAACCGATGACGTCACCGACGGCGTAGATGTGCGGCACCTCGGTGCGGTAGTGCTCGTCGACGGTGATCCGGCCACGCGGATCGGCGGACAACCCCGCCTTGTCGAGGTCGAGTTCGCCGGTGAGGCCCTGTCGGCCGGCCGAGTACATGACCGCGTCGGCGGGAATCTTCTTGCCGCTCTCCAGGATGGTGAGCGTGCCCTTGGAGTGCCGCTCGACGGCGGCGACGGTCTCACCGAACCGGAAGGTGACGGCCAGGTCCCGCAGGTGGTACTTCAGCGACTCGATGACCTCGACGTCACAGAAGTCGAGCATCGCGGCACGCTTCTCGACAACCGTGATCTTGGAGCCGAGGGCGGCGAACATGGAGGCGTACTCCATGCCGATGACACCGGCGCCGACGATGACCATGGAGCGCGGCACCTGCTCCATGTTCAGGACGTTGTCCGAGTCCATGATCGTGCGCCCGTCGAACTCGACGCTGCCGGGCCTAGCCGGACGCGTGCCCGTGGCGATGACGATGTGCTCGGCGCTCAACAGCTTCTCGTTGCCGTTCACTTCGACCAGGGCGACGGTGTGGTCGTCCACGAAGCGGCCGGTGCCGGCGAACAGGGACACATGATTGCGGGACAACTGGTTGCGGATGACGTCGACCTCGCGGCCGACCACGTGCTCGGTGCGCGCGGTCAGGTCGGCGACGGTGATGTCCTCCTTCAGGCGGTAGTTCTGGCCGTACAGATCCCGCTGGCCGATCCCGCTGAGGTAGAGGACCGCCTCACGCAGTGTCTTGGAGGGGATGGTGCCGGTGTGGATGGAGACCCCGCCGACCATGTCGGGGCGGTCGATGACAGCGACCCGACGGCCGAGCTTGGCCGCAGCGATGGCGGCCTTCTGGCCGCCCGGGCCGGATCCGATGACAAGCATGTCGAAGTCGCGCACTCGCGGAGTGTGTCAGCCCGAGGCCTTTTCCCGAAAGGGTGAACGGGGGACCGGTCGGCGGATCGCGACGACGCGGCGGCCCGCGGCGTGGGCCTCGACGCTCCGGGCGGATGCCACGTGAACGCGCCATCATGGTTCCGGGAAGCCCGTACCGGCTCGGGAGGTCACCGTGCGGACCGACGCGCTGCCGTACCTGGACGAACACACGACCGTCGTCGCGGCGGGGACCGACGCCCTCTGGCGCGGCCTGGCCGAGGTCCTCGAACGATCCGCCGCCCGCCCGGGCGCGTCCGGCTACACGAGACTGGTCGGCTGCGCGGACCGGACGGCGTCGGGACCCCGCCCCTTCGCGGAGGGCTCCACGCTCCCGGGCTTCCGGGTCACCGCCGCCGTCCCGGGGAGCGAACTCGCCCTCCGCGGGAGCCACCGCTTCTCGTCCTACGCCCTCGTCTTCCGCGTCGAGCCGATCGGCCCGGACCGGTCGCGGCTGCGGGCCGAGAGCCGGGCCGAGTTTCCCGGCCTCGCCGGCGCCGCCTACCGCCGGCTCGTCGTGGGAACGGGCGGACACGCGAGGGCCATGCGCCGTCTGCTCACCTCCATTCGCACCCGGGCCGAGCGCGACGACGGTCCTACGACCACCACTTGAGTGCCCGCCGAGCCGACCGACGCGCGCCGCGGTGCCGGTGCCGTGCCGGTCCGGTGCCGTGCCATGCGTGCCGCCCCGTGCCGTGGACGGCCGCAGCGGACCCCGTACCCGCGTCGCGGCCGCGCGTGCCGGAACAGCCCACCGGCGGGCAAGTCGGGAGCAGTCCGTCTCGTACCGTTCCGTGCCCTGACGTCCGGGAACGACCCCGGCCGCCAACGGCGGCCGGACGGATGGTCGTTGGCGCCCCCGTGAGAGCCGCCGCAGAGGCGGGCGCACGGAAAATCCGCGCCGGGCGAACTGCTTCCTGAATTGGGCGCGGCCGTCGCTCGTGTGGGCTACATTCGAGAATCCTTGGCATCGGCGCCTCCGGGGGCGAGGCCACGTCGAGGAGAACTCCGGAGCGGCGAATGCACCAGTCCCACCTTCCTTCACCACGGGCAGCGCTCATGCAGGGGGGACTCGCCGACAGTCTTCACGAGACGGCGCTCAACACCCCCGACCTGCCCCAGCTCGCGCGCCGCCCCGAAGGGAACTCGGGCGACTGGACCGAGGTGACGGCGGCCGAGCTGTGGGGCGAGGTGGTCGACGTCGCCCGGGGGCTCGTCAGGTCCGGCATCCGGCCGGGCGACCGGGTGGCCATCATGGCGCGCACCCGCTACGAGTGGACGGTGTTCAGCCATGCCCTGTGGTCGGTCGGCGCCGAGATCGTGCCGATCTACCCGACGTCCTCGCACGAGCAGGTCGAGTGGATCCTGAAGGACGCGCACTGCGTGGGCATCGTTGTCGAGGACGAGCAGGGAATCATGACGGTCGGCTCGGCGTGCGCCGCGCTCCCGTTCCTGCGCCACGTCTGGCAGTTGGACGCCGGGGCGATCGCACAACTGGTGGAGCGCGGCCGTGCGATACCGGCGACGGCGGTCGACTCGCTGCGCCGCATCGTGCTGGCCGACTCCACCGCGGTCATCGCGTACACCTCCGGCACGACGGGGCAGCCCAAGGGCTGCGCCCTGACCCACCGCAGCCTGGCCAGCCCCTGCGACACCCTCCTCGAGGGCTGGAGGCACACGGCGGCTCCGCCGGGCGTCCAGCCCGCGGTCCTCGCCTTCCTGCCCTTCTCCCACGCCTACGGCCTGATGATCCAGGGGCTCTGTCTGCGCGGCGGCCTCCTGATGGGGCACGAACCGGACCTGACGGAGGAGGCGCTGTCCGAGGCGATGCTCTCCTTCCGTCCGACCTATCTGTACGCCGTGCCGTCGGTGTTCGAGCGGATCTACAAGAACTTCCTGCGGGCGTCCCAACGGGCCGGTCGTGGCGCGCTGTTCGAGCGTGCCGTGCGCACGGCACAGGACTTCGCCCTGGCCGAGGAGGGGCGTCGGCTGGGCACGGGCCCGGCCCCGGGTTTCGATCTGCGGCTTCAGCACTCCCTCTACGAGAAGACGGTCTACAAGCGCCTGCGCGCCACGCTGGGCGGACGGGTGTGCGGCGCGGTGTCGGGCGGCTCCCCGCTGAACCGTGAACTCGCGCTGTTCTTCGCGGGGATCGGCATCTTCGTGCACGACGGATACGGACTGACCGAGACCAGCGGCGGGATCACCGCGCAGCCGGTCGGCCGGGAGAAGTTCGGCACCGTCGGATGCCCGCTGCCGGGCACGGAGATCCAGGTGTCCGACGACGGGGAGATCCTCGTCTGGGGGCCCTCCGTGTTCCAGGGCTACATCAACGACACCGCCGCGACGCAGGCCTCGTTCCGGAACGGCTGGCTGGCGACCGGAGACCTCGGCCGGGTCGACTCCGAGGGCTATCTGACGATCACCGGGCGCAAGAAGGACATCATCATCACCAGCGGGGGGAAGAGCGTGGCCCCCTCCGCTCTCGAGGAGCGCCTGCGGGTCCACCCGCTCATCCATCAGGCGGCCGTCGTGGGCGACAACCGGCCCTGTGTGGGCGCCCTGATCACCCTGGACCCGGAGTTCGTCACGCACTGGCGCGCGTCCCGGGCCAAGGGCGAGACGCCCGCGCGGGACGCGCGCGAGGAGAACGAACTGCGGGAGGAGGTCAGGCGGGCGGTCGCGGCGGCCAACAGCACGGTGTCCCGCTCCGAGTCCATCCGGGTCTTCCGGGTCCTCCCGGAGCCGTTCGACCTGTCCAACGGACTGCTGACACCCTCGCTGAAACTGCGCCGGGACGCGATCGCCGAGCGGTACGCGGCCGAGATCGAGGCGATGTACCAGACCTCGTCGCGAGTGCCGCGGGAGAGCAAGCTCATCGAGCCGTCGATCCTGGACGACTCGGACAACGTCTTCCGGTGAGTCGGCCCTGCCGTCCTACGGGAGCCGTCACGGGCGTGCCGTCCGACGGGTGCCGCGATCGGCGTGCCGTCATGGGCGTGCCGTACCCCAGACGCCGTCGTTCGCTTGGCGTCCTGCGCGTGCCGGCATCCGACCCGTCGCCGCCCGCTGCGGGCCGGATGCCGGCCGACCACTGCGGGTCGGGAGCCGGCCGTCCGCGGAAGCCCGGGAGCAGGCGGCCCCTCGTCCGTGGGACGCCGACACCTTCCCCGACGGAACCGGGCCGGCCAGGTGGCGGTCCGCCGGTTCATCCGTGGTCCACGGGTTCGAGCGGGTCGGCGGTCCCGCGCGAGTTCACCCAGCCCAGCAGGGCCACCGAGCCGACCGCCGCGAACGCGCACCACGTCGAGACGAACTCCAGCTCCCACAGCGACCAGCAGATCGCCGCGCCCACCGCCACCAGGACGCCGAGCAGGATCAGGCCGCGGTCCCCGGACATCAGCAGCGCCCCGACGGTGGCGAAGAGGTAGCCCGCGACGACCAGTTCGGGCCGGGCCAGGTCGACGACGTAGCCCATCGTGTGGCCGCGGATCTCGGCCCGCACGGGGTCGACGGCGACGGCGTACCCGAGGGCCGCCGCGGTGACGACGCCCACGGCGAGCGGGAGCGTCAGCCGGCGCCGGGCCCGGCGCGGTGCCGCGCACAGCACCCCCACCGGTACCCACACGGCCAGCAGCGGGAGCGCGATCACGGCCCAGACCACCGTGGCGGGCCCCCTACCGCCGCCGGCGTCCCAGACCAGGGATTCGACGATCTGGTGGGCGCCGAGCAGCAGCGGCAGCGCGGCCAGCGGGAGGTCCCCCCGGCTCCGCGTCCGGATCACACAGGCCACTCCGACCGCGGCGACACCGGCCCCGGCCGCCAGATCGGCCGTCGCACTCCAGCACATCGCGCCACCCTGAGTCCGCCGTCATGTGATCGCGTCCCGCGGAGCCCACGCTATGACGCCGCGCCGTCGTGCCGGGCACGGACACGAAGGCCGCGGGCACGTGGTTCCCGCCGTCGCGGCGGCGGGAACCGGCGCCCGCCCGGCAGCACCCCCGTGCCGCCCCCTCCCCCGCCTTCGACACACCGGCACGGCCCGTTGCTTCGTGAAATTTCAACAAAGATGTCCCCGCCGCCCGGTTCACCCCTGTGCCGCATCCGCGAACAGTGGTTGGCTGGGCCACGGCAATGCCGTCCGACACGCAGGAGAGCTCCACAGCCATGAGCACCCCCTACACCTACGAATACAAGGTCGTCACGTTCCGTGAATCGCTGATCGGCGACGCGCTGGACAGCGACAAGCTGGAGAAGGTCCTGAACAAGCACGCCGAGGACGGCTGGGCGCTCAAGGCGATCACCGCCGCCGACGTCAAGGGCCGCATAGGCCCCGGCGCCGTGGAGGGGCTGCTGCTCACCCTGGAGCGTCCGCGCGGCTAGCGGTCGTGTGGTGCGCGTGGCGCCGGGGCGGGGGATGCTGTTTCTGATGGGACAGCGGATCCGCAGGTGCTACTGAAGCCGTCGGAGGCCTTCCGGCACGGAAGGCCTCTCACGGCTGAGCTGATGTACGGAGCCCCCGGAAAGGGCCCCGCGCACGGTGCGCCCGCTGCCGGCCAGTGAGTCAGGACGGACGGCGATGAAGAGCGACGGAACACTCCACACCGGTGTCGTCACCAGCCAGTCGGTGTTCGGCGCGCCCTGCTGGGTCAGCCTGACCACCCGCGACCTGCGGGCCGCGGAGGACTTCTACACCGCGGTGCTCGGCTGGGAATGGAAATCGGGCTCCAGGATGGGCGACCAGTACCGGATCGCCCGGGTCGCCGGGATTCCGGTCGCCGGGATCTCCGAGGTCGACTTCGTGGCGCGCACGGCGGTCACCTGGACCTCGTTCTTCGCCGTGGCCTCCGCCGACGAGGCGGTCTCCCGCAGCCAGGAACGCGGCGGCACGACCGCGGTGGGGCCGATCTCGCTGCCACCGGGCCGGGCCGCGCTGCTGGCCGACCGGGACGGCGCGGTCTTCGGCATCTGGGAGGGCGAGCTGGTGTCGGGCTGGGAAAGCTGGCGCAACGCGGCTCCCGCCTTCGTTCGTCTGCACACCCGCGACGCCTTCGACGCCGCCATCTTCTACGGGGAGGTGCTGGGCTGGGCCTCCACCGAACCCGGCTGCTGCGAGGTCGACTACGAGGAGAACGAGGTCGTCCTGCGCAGCGGCGGCGACGTGGTGGCCCGGATCTACTCCGGCGCGGTGGGAGCCGCCCCCGACCCGACCCTCCGGCCGCACTGGCAGATCCATTTCGCGGTCGACGACGTGGAGGCCTGTGTCCGGGCGGCCCGCGCCCACGGCGGCATCGCCCACCAGCAGGGGATCGGATCGACGGAGGCCCTGCTCATCGATCCCGACGGGGCCCGCTTCACGGTGACCGCCCGGGCCGCCGTATGACCCCACGGACAAGGAGCTCGCGGCCCGCCCGCGGCAAAGTCGCCCGGCCCACGACGCGACGGATTACGCCGTTCGGGCTCCAATGGAGGGTGACGGGATACCACCGGCACGACAGGCGCCGCCGACCCCCGCGGTCCACGGCGACCCGATGGAGGTCCGCGATGCCCACTGCTCTCCGGCTCCTGCAGGCTCTCTCCCGTGAACACCGCGAAAAGCTGATGAGCGTGGCGCGTGAGGTCTCCTTCGCCGCCGACGAACAGATCTTCGAAGCGGGAGGCACCGCCGACCGCTTCTGGGTGGTGCGCTCCGGAACGGTCTCCCTGTACCAGCAGGTCATCGCCGACCGGCGGATCACCGTCGCGCAGCTCGGGCCCGGTGACCTGCTCGGCTGGTCGTGGCTGTTCCGGCCGCACACCTGGGACTTCGGCGCCGAGGCGTTCAGTCCGGTTCGCTCGTACGAGTTCGACGCCGCCGACGTGCGGGTCCTGTTCGACCAGGATCCGACGCTGGAACTGTCGGTGACGCGGACGATCGGCGCCGTCCTGGCCCACCGGCTCGAGACGACCCGCGCGGCGCTCATCGAGCACTACGCACGGCACGGGGGCAGCGGCTGAGGTCACGCGGCCGAGGTCACGGCACCGGTCGTGCCCTCCCGTTGTCGGACCCGGCTGGCAGAGTGATCGTCCATGAACGACATCCATGACTCCCCGGGTCCCGCCGACGCGGGCGGCGCACCGGACTCCTTCGCGTTCCTGCCGGGCGCGGCCCACTCGCCCGTGATCCTGCACGTGCCGCACTCCGCGAGGGAGATTCCGGCGGCGGTCCGCGCGGACATCCTGCTGGGCGACGCGGCGCTGGAGGGCGAACTGGACCACATCACCGACGCGCACACCGCGGAGCTGGCCACGGCCGTGGCCGGGGCCGCCGGGTCGAAACCGTGGCGGTTCGTCAACCGGCTGTCCCGGCTGGTCGTCGATCCCGAGCGCTTCCCGGACGAGCGGGAGGAGATGCTGGCGGTCGGGATGGGCGCGGTCTACACCCGCACGACGCACCGGGCACCGCTGCGGCCCGCGGACTTCGATCCGCGGCAGCTGGTCGACCGCTACTTCCACCCCTACGCGCGGGCGATGACGGAAGCGGTCACCGACCGGCTGGCCGCCACCGGGCGGGCCGTGGTCATCGACATCCACTCGTATCCGACGGCCCGGCTGCCGTACGAACTGCACGGTGACGGGCCGCGTCCGCCGATCTGCCTGGGTACCGACTCCTTCCACACCCCGCCGGAACTGGTCGCGCTCGCGGAGAAGGCGTTCGCCGGGGTCGGCGGTGTGGGGATCGACAGCCCGTTCGCGGGCGCGTACGTCCCCTTGCGGTACCACGAGCGGGAGCCGGGAGTCGCGGCGCTGATGGTGGAGATCCGGCGGGACCAGTACATGACGGAGCCGGGAGGCGCGGTGGGCCCCGGTTTCGCCCGGCTCGTGGCGGCCCTGACCCTCCTCGTGGACTCCGTGGGCGGGTAGCCCCCGAGGTCGGCGGGACTCTAGGGTCGGCGGTGAGCGGACGCTCAGTCATCGGGTTCAGGGAGGACACGGGACCATGCCGGTCGTCGACGCGTGGATGCAGCACCCCACTCTCCGCCACTCCAACCACGAGATGTTCGCGTCACTGCGGCGCTGGACCGGCATGAAGGTGCTGGAGGAGGAGCTGCCGGTCGGGGTCACGGTGGCCGCGATGGCGGCCGCCGACGTGGACACCGCTCTGTCCTGCGCCTGGTACGGGCCCGAGGGCGCCCTCATCGACAACGACGAGGTCGCCGGATTCGTCGCCCGGTCCGAGGGCCGGCTGCGCGGGGTCGCCGGCGCCGACCTCAGGCGCCCCGTCGCCGCCGTACGGGAACTCCGGCGGGCCGTCGAGGAGTTGGGCTTCGTCGCGCTGCGGATCGTGCCGTGGCTGTGGGAACTGCCGCCGACCGACCGGCTCTACTACCCGCTGTACACGGCCTGCGTCGAACTCGGCGTCCCGTTCTGCACCCAGGTCGGGCACACCGGACCGCTGCGCCCCTCCGAGACCGGCCGGCCCATCCCGTACATCGACCAGGTCGCGCTCGACTTCCCCGAACTGACCATCGTCTGCGGGCACATCGGCTACCCGTGGACCACGGAGATGATCGCGGTCGCCGACAAGCACGCGAACGTGTACATCGACACCAGCGCCTACACGACCCGCCGCTATCCACCGGAGCTGGTCGCGTATCTGCGCGGCAGGGGACGGCGGAAGGTCCTCTTCGGCTCCAACTACCCGATGATCGAGCCGAGTCGGGCGCTGGAGCACCTCGACGAGCTGGGCCTGGACGAGGAGGCCACCGCGTTGTTCCTGTCGGGCAACGCCCGGCGCGTCTTCCGCCTCGACGATCATTCGTAGATGCTGGGGCGTCAGCGACGTTCGACTGAGAGGTGAGGGCGGCCCGGCCATGGCTTTGCAGATCAGCGCCACCAACCCGGAGCATCCCGCGCTCCTGCTCGAACTGCCCTGGGGGCTGCCCCTGGAGGAGTGGCCCGAGCACCTTCTGGTGCCGCTGCCGCGCGGCATCTCCCGGCACGTGGTGCGGTACGCGCGCGCCGGCGACGAGGTGGTGGCCGTCAAGGAGCTCGCGGAGCGGCCGGCGGTGCGCGAGTACGAGCTGCTGCTCGGCCTGGACCGCCTCGGGATCCCGGCGGTCGACCCGCTCGCCGTGGTCACCGGCCGCACCGATCGGGCGGGCGAGCCGCTGGAGCCGGTGCTGATCACCCGGCATCTGGGCGGCTCGCTGCCGTACCGCTCGATGTTCGAGACGACCATGCGCCCGGCCACCATGCACCGGCTGATGGACGCGCTGGCCGTCCTGCTGGTGCGGCTGCACCTGGCCGGTTTCGCCTGGGGCGACTGCTCGCTGTCCAACACCCTGTTCCGGCGCGACGCGGGAGCGTACGCCGCCTACCTCGTGGACGCCGAGACCGGCGATCTGCATCCCCGGCTCAGCCCGGGCCAGCGGGAGTACGACGTCGACCTGGCCCGGGTGAACATCAGCGGGGAACTGCTGGACCTGGAGGCGGCCGGCGCGCTGCACCCCTCGGTGGACCCGATCGAGTTCGGCGCGGAGATCTGCGCGCGCTACCGGGGGCTGTGGGAGGAACTGACCCGCACCTCCGTCTACCCGGCGGGCAAGTACCACTACATCGACCGCCGCATACGCCGTCTCAACGACCTCGGTTTCGACGTCGCCGAGATGCAGATCGCGAGTTCGTCGAACGGCGACACCGTCACCTTCGTGCCCAAGGTCGTCGACGCCGGCCATCACCAGCGCCAGCTGCTGCGGCTGACCGGCCTGGACACCGAGGAGAACCAGGCCCGCCGCCTCCTGAACGACCTGGAGAGCTGGATGGCCACCCAGGACGACTACGCGCCCGGCGGCCCCGCCACAGGTTCCCGGTCCGGCCGGGGCACGGGGAACCTTCACGCCGCCCGCCCGGAGGTGCTCGCCCATCGCTGGGTGCGGGACGTGTTCCGGCCGACGGTCCGGGCGGTGCCGCCGGATCTGCGCGGTTCGATGGACCCTGCCGAGCTGTACCACGAGCTCCTCGAACACCGCTGGTTCCTGTCCGAGCGCGCCCAGCACGACATCGGCCTGGAGACGGCCGTGCGGGACTACGTCACGAACATCCTCCCCAAGGTCCACGACACCCTCCCGGACCGCGCGGGCACCGCGGGACCGAGCCCCGCGGACGTGCCGGAGCCGACCTCCGCGTACCCCGTTCCTGAGCAAAGGTGACCGATCGTACCTACGATTGGGTCTGTACCTGCCCGGCGGCGCCCCGCGGTGTCCGCCCGGCCGGAACGCAACCGACCTGCTCGGGGTGGGAGAGGTATGACCCAGGCCGCCGGTCCGGCGCGGACCGTCATTCTGACCGTCGACGACGACCCCGGTGTGTCGCGGGCCGTAGCCCGTGACCTGCGGCGCCGCTACGGCGAGGCGCACCGGATCGTGCGCGCCGAGTCGGGGGACGCCGCGCTCGACGCGCTGCGCGAGCTGAAGCTGCGCGGCGACCAGGTCGCGGTGATCCTCGCCGACTACCGGATGCCGCAGATGAACGGCATCGAGTTCCTGGAGCAGGCGCTCGACGTGTACCCGGGTGCCCGCCGGGTCCTGCTGACCGCCTACGCCGACACCAACGCGGCGATCGACGCGATCAACGTGATCGATCTCGACCACTACCTGCTCAAGCCCTGGGATCCGCCGGAGGAGAAGCTCTACCCGGTCGTCGACGATCTCCTGGACGCGTGGCGGGCCAGCGACTACCGGGCCGTGGGCGCCTGCAAGGTGGTCGGGCACCGGTGGTCGGCGCGGTCGTCGGGCGTACGGGAGTTCCTGGCCCGCAACCAGGTGCCCTACCGCTGGTACTCGTCCGACACCCCGGAGGGCCGGCGTCTGCTGAGCGCCGCCGGGCAGGACGGGGAACGGCTGCCGCTGGTGATCACGCCGGACGGCACACCGCTGGTCGAACCCGGGGACCCCGACATCGCGGCACACGTCGGGCTCGCCACGACGCCCACCTCGGAGTTCTACGACCTCGTCGTCATCGGCGGCGGACCGGCCGGACTCGGTGCCGCGGTCTACGGCGCGTCCGAGGGACTGCGCACCGTGCTCGTGGAGCGGTCCGCGACCGGCGGACAGGCGGGCCAGAGTTCACGGATCGAGAACTACCTCGGCTTCCCCGACGGCGTCTCGGGGGCGCAGCTCACCGACCGGGCGCGTCGGCAGGCTGCCAAGTTCGGCGCCGAGATGCTCACCGCGCGGGAGGTGATCGGGCTGGAGGTCACCGGAGCCTCGCGCACCATCCGGTTCTCCGACGGCTCCGCGATCTCCGCGCACGCGGTGATCCTGGCGACCGGTGTCTCGTACCGGCAGCTGGAGGCGCCCGGTCTGGCCGAGCTGACGGGCTGCGGCGTCTTCTACGGCTCGGCGCTGACCGAGGCGGCGGCGTGCCAGGGCCACGACGTGTACATCGTGGGCGGCGCGAACTCGGCGGGGCAGGCGGCGATGTACCTGGCGCGGGGCGCCAAGTCCGTGACCATCCTGGTGCGCGGCTCCTCGCTGGCCGCCTCGATGTCGCACTATCTGGTCGAGCAGATCGGCGACGCGCCGAACATCTCGGTCCGCACCGGCACGGTCGTCGAGTCCGCGCACGGCGACGGCCACCTGGAGCAGCTGACCCTGCGCGACGTGGAGAGCGGGCACACCGAACTCGTCGACGCGCAGTGGATGTTCGTGTTCATCGGCGCGGCCCCGCTGACCGGCTGGCTGGAGGGCACGGTGCTCCGGGACGACCGCGGGTTCATCGTGGCGGGCCCGGACATGACGCCCGACGGGCAGCCGCCCTCCGGCTGGGAGCTGGACCGGCCGCCGTACCACCTGGAAACCAATGTGCCCGGTGTGTTCGTGGCCGGGGACGCGCGCGCCGAGTCGGCGAAGCGGGTCGCGTCCGCGGTCGGAGAGGGAGCCATGGCCGTCATGCTCGTCCACCGTTATCTGGAGCAGTCGTGAGCGGGCGGCCGGTGCCGTGCGACGCGGCGGAACTGAGCACGCTCTTCCTGTTCGAGAAACTGGACGCCGACCAGCTGGCCCGGCTGTGCCGGGAGGGCCGGACGGAGGAGTTCGACCCCGGGCCCGTCTACACCGAGGGCGACCCGGCCACCTGCTTCTACGTGCTCCTCGAAGGCACGGTCGTGATGTCGCGCCGGGTCGGCGCGGACGACGTGGAGATCAGCCGCACCTCGAAGCGCGGGGTGTACGCGGGGGCGATGCAGGCCTATCTCAGCGACCCGGGGGACGCGCAGTACAAGGGTTCCATGCGGGTCACCGAGCTGTCGCGGTTCTTCGTGCTGCCCGCGGCGACGTTCGCCGCCATCCTGCGGGACTGGTTCCCGATGGCCGTCCACCTGCTGGAGGGCATGTTCTTCGGCAGTCAGAACGCCCAGCGCACCATCGGGCAGCGCGAGCGGCTGCTGGCCCTCGGCTCGCTGTCGGCCGGGCTCACGCACGAGCTCAACAATCCGGCGGCGGCGGCCGTGCGGGCCACGTCCGCGCTGCGCGACCGGGTGGCCCACATGCGGCAGAAGCTGGGGATGATCGCGTCGGGGCCGTACGCGCGCGACGCTCTGGAGACGCTCGTCGAGATCCAGGAACGCACCGCCGAGCAGGTCGCCAAGGCCACGCCGCTGAGCCCGCTGGAGGCCTCCGACCGGGAGGACGCGCTCGGTGACTGGCTCGACGACCACGGCATCGCGGGCGGCTGGCAGCTGGCACCGACCTTCGTGCAGGCGGGTCTCGACACGGACTGGCTGGACCAGGTCGCGGCGGCCGTCGACGGACCGACCCTCGAGGGCGCCGTCCGGTGGCTGAACTACACGGTCGAGACCGAACTCCTCATGAACGAGATCGAGGACTCCACCACCCGCATCTCGCACCTCGTGGACGCGGCCAAGCAGTACTCGCAGCTCGACCGCGCGCCCTACCAGGTCGCCGACGTCCACGACCTGCTCGACAGCACCCTGATGATGCTCTCGGGGAAGATGGGGTCCGGCATCAAGGTCGTCAAGGAGTACGAACGGACACTGCCCCGGATCCCCGCCTATCCGGGGGAGCTGAACCAGGTGTGGACGAACCTCATCGACAACGCCGTCGCGGCGATGGACGGCGAGGGGACCCTGACGGTGCGGACCGCGGCCGACGGCGACAACGTGCTCGTCGAGTTCCGGGACACCGGTTCCGGGGTGCCCGACGAGATCCGCGACCGGATCTTCGACCCGTTCTTCACCACCAAGGCGGTGGGCGAGGGCACCGGTCTGGGCCTGGACATCTCCTGGCGGATCGTCGCCAACAAGCATCACGGAAGCATCCACGTGCGGTCCGTGCCCGGAGACACCCGGTTCCAGGTCCGCCTCCCCCTGACCGTCACCGACACCTCCGAGGAGTCGTCATGACCACCCCGAACGGCATCGACCCCTCCGTGCCGCCGAGCGGCGCGGGCTGCGCCGAGTGCGACGCGGCCGGCGGATGGTGGTTCCACCTGCGGCGCTGCGCGCAGTGCGGTCACGTCGGCTGCTGCGACGATTCCCCGGCCAAGCACGCCACCTCCCACGCGCGGAGTACCGGGCACCCGGTCATCCAGAGTTTCGAACCGGGCGAGAACTGGTTCTGGGACTACGACACCTCGGAGCTGTACGAGTCGGGTCCCGACCTCGCTCCCCCGAGGAGCCATCCGCTCGACCAGCCCGCGCCCGGCCCCGCGGGGCGCGTCCCGGCGAACTGGGCCGAGACCTTGCGCTGAGGCCGTACGGGCGCCGCGCCCGCGGGCGGCGGGACCCCGGCGCCCCGCACCGGTACCGCCGCCCGCGGGCCGGGCTCAGAGCACCGCGTTGCCGTACATCTCGCCGAGCGGGTCGGCGAGCAGTTCGACGCGGGCGCCGTCGGGGTCGCGGAAGTAGAGGGAGACACCGCTTTCCTCCGTGTACGCGACCCCGGCGGCGTCGAGTCGCTCGCGCAGGCCGCGCCAGGTCTCGGGGTCGACCGAGATGGCGAGGTGGTGCAGTCCGCCGAGGACCTCCGCGTAGGGGCCGAGGTCGAGTCCGGGGAAGTCGAAGAAGGCGAGCAGGTTGCCGTTGCCGACGTCGAAGAAGAAGTGGGTCGAGCCCTTGTAGTCCCGGTTCTCGATCATCTCGGTCAGGGGGAACCCCAGGACGTTCTGGTAGAACCGTACGGTCCGCTCCACGTCGGAGGAGAGCAGGGCGACGTGGTGCACACCACGGGCCGTGCTGGCCGGCCGCTCCCCCGCCAGATGTTCCTCCCTGATCCGTCGGCGCTCCGCCTCGATCGCGCTCAGGTCCATCGCACCCATCACAAGCTCCTCACCAGAGAAGTGGCGGCCCACCCGGTGCGCCGGCGCTGACGTCCGACGTCCTCGGTGGCGACGTGTCCAATACGCATACAACCACCTCGTACCGGCCGCCTTCCCCTTTCCGCCCGGTGCGCGAACGCCGGAGCCGGGACGGATCCCGGCCGACGTCCGCCCGCGGGCGCCCTCGGCCGCCCGTCGGGATGCGCCGAGCGTCGGAAAGGACGATCCTGGAGACATGTCCGGACGGGCTCCTTTGGTCGTGCATCCGGCCCTGGATACCAGTGGCCGCCAGGTGACCGCGCGGGGCGAGAGCCTCGGCGTGGCGTTCTCGGACGAGGATCTTTTGGAGTTCCTCGGCCGGGCCGGCCTGCCGGACGCGGAGGATCTGCTGGACGATCCGGCGTGGGTGAAGTGGCGCGGAGGTCAGGCGCACTTCTACGGGGCCGGCTAGCCGAGGGAACCGCCGGAGCGGGCACCGGCGAAGGCGCTCACGCTCCTGGGGCCCACCGCCCCGGCGATCGCCGGGGCGGGTGACCCGGAACTGGGGACACGGGGTTCAGTGCGTTTCGTAGATGCCCTGGTAGTGCGCCAGCGCGGTCGTACGGATCCGTCGGTCGCTCCATTCCGCGAAGCGGCCGGGCGCCAGCCTCCCGGGGTCCACGAGGGGTGCGCCGGTCTCCAGGAGGGCGTGCGCGAGCTGGCGGCCCACACCACCGGCGTGGGTGACCCAGGACGCCTCGGCGAACCACAGGCCGCCCACGTCCTCGGCGGGGCCGACCAGGGGAAGCTCGTCGGGGGTCATGGCGAACGCGCCGTTGAGCCGGCGTCCCACGGGAGCCTTCCGGAAGGCCGGCACCAGCGAGGCGGCCCGTGTCAGGGCGGAACCGAAGTCCTCCTCGCGGAAGGGGAGTTCCGCTGATCCGAGACCCGCGGAGGCCGTCATCGGCACGGGTGCGTGCGCGTAGCTCCCCAGCCCGTAGCGGCGGCCGTGGCGGCGGGTGTAGACGGAGTGCTCGGGGTAGCGGGTGATCGGCGCGTCGATGAACGTGTCGTCGAGGTCCGGCAGTTCACCCGTGTAGAGGTACGGGTGCTGCACCGCCGTCATGGGCAGCCGGACACCGGCCCGCGCCGCGAGAACGGGCCCCCAGATGCCCGTGGCCAGCACGACGCGCCCGGCCCGCAGGAGTTCGGACTCCGCTCCGGTGCGTACGCCCGTCACCCGGCGGCCCTCCCGCTCCAGTTCGGTGACGGGGGTGCCGAAGACGAAGCGGGCTCCGGCCCGCTCCGCCTCGGCCACCAGCCGATGGGTGAGCAGGGCGGGGTCGACGGCGCCGTCGGAGGGAATGTACAGCGCACCGCGCACCCGGTCCGCGTCGACGAGCGCCGGTGCCAGCGCGACGGCCTCGGCGGGACCGAGCACCCGCGCCTCGACTCCGAGGCGTCCGCCGTGCTCGACGTCCTGGTGAGCCCGTTCCAGGCGTTCGGGGGTGGTGGCGACCTCCAGGCAGCCGACCGGCCAGAAGAGCCGCTCGTTCCCGTCGCCGGACAGGGCGTTGTAGGTGGTGACGCTGTCCCGGGCCAGCGCGGTCAGTTCCGGGCTGGTGCTGAGCTGGCCCACGAATCCCGGAGCCAGTCCGGTCGATCCGGGAAGTCCGGCGCGGTCCCGGGCATCGAGCACCACGACGTCCTCGTGCCCCAGCCGGGTCAGGTGGTAGGCGACCGAGGCTCCCACCACACCGGCGCCCACGACCAGAATCCGGTCGGGCGACCGTCGTTCGCTGTTCATCGCGCTCTCCTCGCTCGCCCGCGCCGTCCCGGCAGCGGGGTTCCGTCGGTGTCCGGCTCCAGGTCCGGACCGGGCCGCCGCGTTCCGACGGTCTCGGCGACACGGCCCGGGTCTCGTTCACGTCCGCCCGTCCGTGGGTCCGGACACCCGGCCGCGGCAGGTCCGCGAGGGGTGCCGAACCACGCCCGGTTCACCCCCGCGGCGGCGCCTGGAGGGACCGCAGGGAGCGGCCCTGGAGCGGGGTCGTGTGCCAGCGCGCCGTGAACGTGCGCTCGGGGAGCGCGCAGGTCACGGTCAGGCGGTGCGGGGTCTCCAGGAACAGCACGTCGACGCGCAAGGTGCGCTCGTCGGTCCAGCCCCCGCTCACCGCCGCGGGCGTCGGGCCGGGATCGGCGGTCCAGCCCGTTCCGCCGAGCCGCAGTTCGAACCGCTGGTCGCCCTCCACCAGGGTGACGCGCGGGCCCTTGTCGCCCTCGGCCACGAGCACGTGGGTGAGCGAGGGCTGGTCCTCGCAGACACCTCCGGCGGGCGCGAACACCGCGTCCGACCAGGCGTCCCCGGGCTCCGGGGGCTCGGACCGCGCCTCGACCGGCGGCAGGGCGAGCCGGGCGAGCCGTCGGCGCAGCACGTCGTCCGCCTCACCGGAGGCCGACGACGGAGCCGTACCGAACGCGGGCAGCAGATGCCGCCACATCAGCTCCAGCAGGTCCTGCAACCGGTCGGTCGCCGCGGTCGTCACGATCACCGCGTCGTGCTCGGGCAGCACGACGCAGAACTGCCCGTACGCGCCGTCGCCGCGGTACCCGTGCCGCCCCCGCCAGAACTGGAGGCCGTAGCCCTGCTGCCAGTCCGGCCTGTCTCCCTCGGGGCTGCCGACGGCGGTCGTCGCGACGTGGGCGCGGGTCGCCTCCGCGATCCAGGAGGCCGGCAGGATCCGCCGCCCCTCCCAGACACCTTCGCTCAGATACAGCTGCCCGAGCCGGGCGACCGCGTCGGTGGCGGCGTGCAGGCCGCTGAAGCCGATCTCCCGGCCGGCCCGGTTCCGTGTCCAGGCGGTGTCCCCGATGCCCAGGGGTTCGAACAGTCGGGGCCGCAGATACGCGGTCAGCGGCATGCCGGTCACCCGCTGGACGATCGAGGCGAGGGTGTAGGTGGCGGACTGGTTGTACGCGAACACGGTGCCGGGGTCGCGGTCCGGCGGGATCAGCAGGAACCCGCGTACGTTCTCCTGCCGGTCGAGCCGGACCGCGTCGGCCCAGGTCTCGGTGAGGTGGCCGCTGGCCATGGCCGCGACGTGCCGGACGAGCATGGCGCGGCTGCGCGGATCGGTGATGTCGGCCTCGAACTCGGGAAAGTACGAGAGCACCGGGTCGTCCAGGTCCAACAGGCCTTCCGCCACGGCGAATCCGGCCGCGGTGGAGGTGAAGCTCTTGCTGAGCGAGTAGAGCAGCTGAAGGCGCTCGGGGGTGTACGGCGCCCACCAGCCGGAGGCGACGAGGTGCCCGTGGCGCAGGATCATCAGGCTGTGCGGTTCGATGTCCGGGGCGGCCTCCACGGCGTCGAGGAACGCGGCGATGCCGCGGGCGTCGACTCCCTGCTCCGCGGGTCGACTGACAGGCAGGGGACGGGCGTTCATACGGGTGGCCTCCGGGTGGCTCGGGCGGCGATGCACGACGGTCGGCGGCGACGCTCACGGCGTGGACGGCGGCAGCGGCGGTGGGCGGTGGTGACCGGGCACGATGATCGGGGCACTGGGTGCATGCGGCATCTTTCCGGTCCGCCGCTCCCCTGTCCATGCCACAAGGCACTCGTGCGCCCGCGCCGCCGGTTCGCCCCCCACTCCCCCGCGCTCCGCGTCCGCATCCCGTGCGGTCCCGAAGTCATCTTTCACCGAGGGGAGTTGATGTCCGGCGAGGTTGTGCGGATCAAGCCCGGGGGCAGGTGCGGTCCCGGCCCCGCAGCCGACGCCCCGGTCGGGTCCCGGTCGCCCCCCAGTAGTGTCCCGGCCGTCTCCGGGACCCGTACACCGGCTGGAGAACTGTGCGGTGGATCAGTAGTGAAATCCGGCCCGAACTGTTCGTACAGGTGCGCGACGACGGCCCCGCCGGGCAAAGACGCCCATCTAGAGCCGCCTCCCGTTGAACACTCTTCGTCACTCCGCGCGTACTTCCGGGAAAGGTGAGGCCGGTACGCGACGAGGGATGACGATGGCGAAGGCGCAGGACTCCGCAGGCGAGTTGATAGCGGGAAGATACCGGCTGCTCGAGATCTCCCTGCGGGAAGAGGGCCGGGCCATCTGGTACGGAGAGGACACCGCCTTCGGACGGCCGGTCGTCCTGACCTGGTCACGGCTCGCGGAACACCCGCCGGAGGGACCACCGGAACCCGTCGCCGACCGGATCCTGCGTACGGCGAAGAT
The DNA here is from genome assembly GCF_042889485.1 of Streptomyces sp. NPDC002580. Classification (NCBI taxonomy): domain Bacteria; kingdom Bacillati; phylum Actinomycetota; class Actinomycetes; order Kitasatosporales; family Streptomycetaceae; genus Streptomyces; species Streptomyces sp. NPDC002580. Next base: position 394,687 of record NZ_JBIAQZ010000002.1, read on the forward strand.
CCTCGGTCCGGCCTGTCCGGGCCAGGTGGCCGCGGTCCTCGACGTGGTCGAGGAGCCCGGTTCCGTGTGGACCGTCACGGAGCGGCCTCCGGGCGTCCCGCTGACCGAACTCCTCGGACGCGACCCCGTCGATCACGTCCGGACGGCGCACATCGCGCTCGTCGTGCTCGACGTCATCGCCGCCGCCCGCCGTGAGGGCGTTCCGCACGGCGAACTCGGCCCGAGCCAGGTGTGGGTGGACGAGCACGGCACGGTCACGCTCACCGGGTTCGGAGTGGCCGGGGCCGCCGACGTGACGCGCGTAACCTCTCCCTCGTACGCCTCCCCCGAACAGGCCCGCGGTGAGGGCGGCGCGGCCGCGGCGGACCTCTGGGCCCTGGGCGCGATGGTGTACGCGCTCGTCGAGGGCAGGCCCGCCGTGCAGGACCGGGGGCAGATGGACGCCACGCTCCGGGCGGTGGACCAGCTGCCGGTCAGGCCCCCGGCCGACGCGGGGCCGCTGGCGCCCGCCATCTCCGGCCTGCTGCGCCGGGACCCCGTGGAACGGGTGCCCGAAGCCGTCGTGCGCGAGTCGCTGACGCGCATCCTCCGGCAGAACCTCGAGGAGACCACGCCGGCGGAGCCGCCGCCCGTGTACGACGATCCCGTCGGCCTCCGTGAGGGCGCCGCGGACGAGGGGGGCGCGGGGCCCACCCCGGGGGGACGGCCCGCGGTCCGGCCGGTGCTGCTGGGCGGGGCGCTCGCCGTCACGGTCCTCGCCCTCGTGGTGATCGCCGCGACGGGCGGGCTGCCGGGCGGGGACGACACGTCCGCCTCCGGCCCGGCGCCGTCACGGGCGGCCACCGGCGCGCCGTCCACGGCCCCCACCGCGCCCGCCGGCCAGAAGCCCTCGGCGTCCGCCACGCGGTCTCCCTCCCCCTCCGTCTCCCCCTCCGCCTCCGCGGGCACGTCGCTGCCGGCCGGTTTCTCCCTCTACCGGGCGCCCCAGGGCTTCGCCGTCGCGCTGCCGGGGGGCTGGAAGCCGCTGGAGACCCAGTCCTCCGACGACCTCGCCTATCGGGTGACCTTCGGGGCGAGCGGTGATCCGCGCACGCTGGCCGTCACCTACAGCACCCAGCTGGGTCCGGACCCGGTCGCCGTGTGGAGTGCCCTGGAACCGTCCCTGATCGCCGAGTCCACCGGCTACGAACGGGTGGGCGACATCCGGCCGGTGACCTATCGCGGCATGAAGGGCGCTGACATGGAGTGGTACTCGGTGTCCCGAGGGGAGCGGGTGCGCACGTTCGGCCGCGGTTTCCTCATCGGCGACCACCGGGGTTTCTCGCTGCGCTGGACGACCCCGGCGGACGACTGGGACACCGCCGCCAACCGCCGGGCCCTGCGCGCGTTCCTCAAGTCCTTCCGGCCCAGCGCGGAGTGAGTGACCGTCTCGGTCACGTCAGGTCAATGTCCCTCCGGAATACGGAAGTCGGGCCTGCGCTGGGCGAGCCACAGTCCGACCTCGTCGGCGATGGGCTGCCCGGTCTCCAGCTCGATGAAGCCGAACTGGCCTCCCTGGTTGCACTCCAGGAACCACCAGATGCCCTCCGCGTCCTCGGCGAAGTCGAAGGCGGCGTAGGCGAGTCCGGTGAAGGCCAGGTAGTCGTGGACCGCACGGGCGATGCGATCGGGCACCCGCGCGGGCTCCCAGCCGTTCCCCGTCTCGCCGAAACGTCCGTCGACCTGGCCGGGTTCGGCGGCCTTGCGCGCGGCGAACATCCGGGTGCCGATCGCGGTGAGCCGGATGTCGGCCCGCTTGGGAATGTAGCGCTGGAGCAGGGCGGGGCCGGCCGCGACACCGGAGAAGTCCGTGTCGGGTCCGACGAGTGTGGTCGGCAGGGCCGCCGGGGGTTCGCCGGGCGGCGGCCCCGAGGCGGACTTCACCACCACCTCCCGGTGTTCCTGGACGAACTGCTGGGCCACCCGGGGAGCGGTCGTGATGACGGTGGGCGGCACCGCGAATCCACTGCTGTGGGCCACCCGCAGCTGCCAGGGCTTGTGCCGGGCCTGTTCGGCGCGGCGCGGGTGGTTCATCCAGCGGGTCGAGGCCGAGTAGAGCATGCCGAACAGTGCCTGCCTGGTCTCGGCGGTGAGCCATGCGGAGGGTTCGGCGGCGTGTGCCGCCGGCTCGCCCGGCCTGCGCACCCACACGGAGCGCAGGCCCCCCATGCTGAGCACATGGCCGTTGACCGACAGGTAGCCGTCGAAGTCACCGTGGGCGTAGTCGGCGGAGAGCACCGCCTTGCCGGGCAGGTCGGCAGGATCGAGGCGCACCATGGGGACGCCCCGCTCGTGCAGTTTGGCCACCACCATGTCGGCGGTGACGTCCTGCTCGGCCGTGAGTATGAGAACCGTCATGCGCGCGGGCTTTCGTCAGTCGTCGAAGTGCGTCTGGGAACCGGCCGTGGACGTCGTGGTGCCGGTCGCCATCAGCAGCGCGCGATCACTGACGGCCGGACGACCGTCGGGCAGCACGTTCAGTTGCAGGGACACGTCGAAGTGGTACGGGGGTATTGCGGCCGACTGCCCTGAGGGCTGGGCGTAGTTGAGAGTGAACGGTCGCACGAAACTTCCTCCCGCGGTCGCACGATGGTCGATACCCACCCGTACGTGACGCGGCCGTAAGGAATTCATCACTTTCTGCCACATCAGGGTGAAGGTCGTCACATCGCGTCGTTTCTGGATTGCTCATTTCGGATTTACTTGGGTATCCGCTTGGCTTCGGCCCAAGCGTGGCTGCTTGATTCCACGCAGACCTTAGGCCAATGCTTCATCCTCCGTGACATCAACGCCCCGCCATCCCAGGAGAGTTCCCGTTGACCGCAGCCATCGCATCGCCCGAGGAATCCGCCGCACGCGCCGACGCGCCGAACCCCGTCGAGCGCGACGCCCATGACTTCGGGGCCTACGCGCGGACCGGAGGCTGGGCCTTCGCCCTCAAGGTGGCGCGCAGCGTCCGTCCCGGCGGGCAGTCCGCCGACGACACCTCCAAGGTGTCCGCGAAGGAGTTCGCGGAACTGGCCGGATGCTCACCCGAGCGCGTCATGCGCTACTACAAGGCCTGGGACCGGGCCGCCGACGACGGCATGGTCCCCCAGTTCGAGACCCTGGTCCCCGGCGAGGACATCGAACTCCCGGGCGCGGACGCCTGGTCCACCTACTACACCTCCCGCTCCAGCGCCGCCTCGGAGCGCGGCGCGGCCATCTCCGAGGCAGCGGAGGCGGCGGGCATCCGTCCCACGAAGGCACTGGAGGTGGCCGAGAACCCGACCGCGCTGCGGGCCGCGATCCTCGCCGACCCCTCCACGGCCAAGGCGGCCCGGTCCGCGCTGCTGGACCGGGTGAAGGAGGACCCGGCGCTCCAGACCGAGTTGGCCCGCGACATCGCCCGCACGGACGAGCTGAAGAAGGCGGTCGCCACCGAGAACAGGGCGGCCGACCGCATCGGCTACGTACGCCAGATCGCGGAGAAGGGGCAGATCAGGACGCCGGCCGGGCAGACCCTCGACGCTCCGGCCGAGCTGCGCTCCGAGGCCGAGCGCCATCTGTCGCTCCTCGACGAGCTCGACGAGGACGAGGACGCGGGCGAGTGGGCCACGGAGGCGTACGACGCCATGAAGAACCTGGTGGTCGAGACGGTCGAGGCCGATCCCGAACTGCGCGTCCAGGAACGGCGGACGAAGGTCTACAGCAGCCTGCAGAAGGCGACGAAGGTCTTCGAGGAGCTGACCTTCGACGACGCCGCCGACATCTACGAGGACGACATGGTGCAGCGCCTGGAGGAGCTCCAGCAGGCGATCGGCACCGCCATCGCGGCGCTGCGCGGATCGGCCGGCCGGGAGTGAGCGGTCCGCCCTGCCGTGCGGGAACGGACGTTCCCGCACGGCGGGGCGGACACCGCCGCGGTTCCTCCTGGACGGTGTCGGTGCCCCCACCCGGTGGGGCGGCCGGGTGCGTGCACGGCCGCGGAGTGAGTACCCGTACTCATGCCGCCCGCCCCGTGCTCCAACACCATGGGGCCACCTGGACGAGAAGCGACGAAGGAGCCCGCCATGCACGGATCAGCCCTGGCCCCCGATGCCCGGCACCCGGCTTCCCCGGAGGGCGCCCCGCGCGGGGCGCTCCCGGCCGTGCTCGTCGCGGTGGTCCTCGCGGGCCTGGCGCTCTCCGCCTGGCATCCCCACGACCGGACGACCTGGCTGCTGGAGGTCGTCTGGGTGCTCGTCGGACTGCCGCTGGTGGTGCTGAGCCGACGGCGGTTCCCCCTGACGAACCTGTTGTACTGCCTGCTCGCGGCCCACGCGCTGGTGCTCGCGGCGGGCGGCCACTACACGTACGCGCAGGTGCCGTTGGGCGACTGGGTGCGCGACGCTCTCGGGCTCGACCGCAACCCGTACGACCGTTTCGGACACCTCATGCAGGGCCTCGTACCGGCTGTCCTGGTGCGGGAGTTGCTCGTCAGGACGTCGCCGCTGCGCGGCAGCCGGTGGCTGGCGCCGCTGACCGTGTGCGCGTGCCTCGCCTTCAGCTCCGTCTTCGAGATGTTCGAGTGGGCCGCCGCCGTGATCGGCGGCCACGCCGCCGACGACTTCCTGGCGACCCAGGGGGACGTGTGGGACACCCAGTGGGACATGTTCTGCGCCCTGATCGGCGCGAGCCTCTCCGTGCTGCTGCTGAGCCGCGCGCACGACCGGCAGCTCGACGCGCTCCCGGCGCCGCGGACCGCCGAGCACTGATCCCCGCCCGACGGAGGCGGAGAGCCGTTCCAGGACGGCGTGTCGTGACGGCTCCGTCCCACGAGGACGGCGTGTCGTGGCAGCGCGGGCAGCGCGGGCACCCGAACAGCCGGGCCGTCCCCGGCGGCGCGGACCGCGAGGAGTCGCCGGTCGTGCCGCCGGGGTTCCCGGCGGTCCTACCAGCGGCTCTCCACCTGGTCCTTGATCCGGCGCTCGTACAGTTCCCCGACGGCGTCCAACGTGGCGCGCGACAGCTCGGGCAGCTTCGCGGCCGCCGCGTTGGCACGGGCCTGTTCGGGTGAACGGGCTCCCGGGATCACCGTCGTGACCCCCGGCTGCCCGATGATCCACCGCAGCGCGAGCTGGGCCGGCGTGTACCCCTCGGGGGCGAGGGCGGAGAACTCGGCCGCCGCTTCCACGCCCGTCGCGAAGTCCACCCCGGAGAAGGTCTCGCCCTGGTCGAAGGACTCGCCGTGGCGGTTGTACGTCCGGTGGTCGTCCGCGCCGAAGACGGTGTCCTTGGTGTACTTGCCGGAGAGCAGCCCGGAGGCCAGCGGGACCCGCGCGATGACGCCGACGCCGGCCTCGTGGGCCGCGGGCAGGACCGCGCCGAGCGGCTTCATGCGGAAGGGGTTGAGGATGATCTGGACGCTCGCCACGTTCGGGCGGGCGATCGCGGTCAGCGCCTCGTCGCACGTCTCGACGCTCACGCCGTACGCCGCGATCCGCTCCTCCTCGACCAGCGTGTCGAGGGCGTCGTACACCGCGTCGGAGGAGTACACCGAGGTCGGCGGGCAGTGCAGCTGCACCAGGTCGAGGCGGTCGACGCCGAGGTTGCGGCGGGAACGGTCGTTCCAGGCGCGGAAGTTGTCGAGGACGTAGTTCTCGGGAACCTGGTCGACGCGGCGGCCCATCTTGGTGGCGACCATGACGTGCAGGTCCGGCCTCCCGCGCAGGAAGGTGGCGATGATCTCCTCGCTCCGCCCGTCGCCGTACACATCGGCGGTGTCGAAGAACGTCACCCCCGACTCCGCCGCCGTCTCCAGCACCGCCAAGGCGTCCTTCTCGCTCACCTCACCCCAGTCGGCACCCAGCTGCCAGGTGCCGAGACCGATGACCGAAGCCTGCTGACCCGACCTGTCGAATACGCGCTCGTCCATGGCGCCAGTCTGACACTTCCCGCAGGCCGGACGGCACGCGCCCGCCCCGCGCGCCCACCCCGGGCGAACAAGCGGACCCGGCCGTGATGTCGGATAGTGAGGGTGCCCGGATCCTCGAGATTGGATCGCCATGGACCGCTATCCGCCCATCGCCGACCATGGTCTGGTGGGCGATCTCCAGTCCTCCGCCCTGGTCTCCTCCAAGGGCGTCGTGGACTGGTTCGCCGCCCCGCGCTTCGACTCCCCCAGCATCTTCGCCGCGCTGCTCGACCACGGCGGCGGAGGCTATTTCCGGCTGGCGCCCGCCCACCCGCGGGGGACCTGGAAGCAGCTCTACTATCCGGACACGGCGGTCCTGGTCACGCGGTTCATGTCACCCGACGGGGTGGGCGAGGTCCTCGACTGGATGCCGCCCGACCGTTCCCTCACCCCGTCCGCCCGGCACCGGCTCTTCCGGGCCGTGCGGACGGTGCGGGGCACCATGCGGTTCGCCCTGGAGTGCCGCCCGCGCTTCGACTACGGGCGGGCGGGCCACGAACTCGGTCTCGGACCCGACGGTGCCGTCTTCCGCGGCCCGGGGATCACCGCGTTCCTGCAGAGCACCTTCCCCCTGGAACGGGACGGACAGGACGTCCGCGGCACCGTCACCCTGGGCGCGGGCGAGACGGCGGCGGCCGTGTTCACGGTGGACGGTCCGGACGCCGCGGCGCCGGCGCCGCCCACCGTGGACGGGGTGGCCGAGAACATGACGGGGACCATCGAGTACTGGCAGGACTGGCTGCGGACCTCTCGGTACCGGGGCCGCTGGCCCGACATGGTGCACCGCTCCGCCATCACCCTGAAGCTCCTGACCTACGCGCCGACCGGCGCCCCGGTCGCGGCGGCCACGACGGGCCTGCCGGAGCAGGTCGGGGGCGAGCGCAACTGGGACTACCGCTACACCTGGGTGCGGGACGGATCCCTGTCGCTGCGGGCCCTGCTCGACCTCGGGTTCGCCGAGGAGGCGACGGCGTTCACCCACTGGCTGCGCGAACGTCTGATGGAACACCTGGACCACGAGGGGGAAGCGCTCCAGATCATGTACCGGGTGGACGGGACACCGCTGACGGGCGAGGAGATCCTCGGACACTGCGAGGGCTACCGCGGTTCCTCCCCCGTACGGGTCGGCAACGCCGCCGCGGACCAGCTCCAGCTCGACATCTACGGTGAGGCCCTCTACGGGCTGTCGGAGGGCCGGGAGGTCGGCATCCAGGCGGACTACGCCGGGTGGAAGGCCGTGGCCCGCACGCTGGACTGGCTCGCCGACAACTGGGACCGGCCCGACGAGGGGATCTGGGAGACCCGCGGCGGGCGCAAGGACTTCACCTACAGCCGGGTGATGTGCTGGTCCGCCTTCGACCGCGGCCTGCGCCTGGCCCACGACTTCCGCCGTCCCGCGGACACCGCCCGCTGGACCCGGGCGCGCGACGCCGTCCTGGAGCAGGTCATGACACGCGGCTGGAGCGAGAAGGAGAAGGCGTACGTCCAGTACTACGGCGGCGACGTGCTGGACGCCTCGCTGCTGCTCGCCCCCAGGGTCGGCTTCCTCGGCGCCAAGGACCCGACCTGGCTGTCGACCCTCGACGCGATGAGCCGGACGCTGGTCTCCGACAGCCTCGTCCACCGCTACGACCCCGCCGCGTCCCCGGACGGCCTGCGCGGCTCGGAGGGCACCTTCAGCCTGTGCACCTTCCTGTACGTCGACGCGCTGGCCCGCTCCGGCCGGCTGAGCGAGGCCCGGTACACGTTCGAGAAGATGCACACGTACGCCAACCACGTGGGCCTCTTCGCGGAGGAGGTGGGCCCCAGCGGTGAACAACTGGGCAACTTCCCGCAGGCGTTCACACATCTGTCGCTGATCATGGCGGCCACCACGCTCGACGAGGCGCTCGACCGGCAGCGCGGCTGAGACGCCGGGCGGCACACCCGGCGGTGCCCAGGCCCCGGTGTGCCGCTCGGCGCGTCCCGAGGCCGTCGCCCCGGAGTCCCGCTACACGCGTGCCCCGTGCACGTGCTTCGGTTCGACCAGCAGGCCGTAGATGACCAGCAGGGACACGAGCATCGTGAACAGCGACCAGAACGGGTACACGGGAAGGAAGATCATCTGGCCGACCAGACAGAACGCGGCCAGGCAGATGCCCGTCAGCCGCGCCGCCCTGGAGCCCACGAACACACCGATGGCCGCCAGGGCCATCACGATGCCGACGACGACCCAGATCCAGCCCCAGGCCGTGTAGTTGAGGATGAGGAGCCGGTTGCCCTGGGAGTACACGGTCGAGTAGTAGCCGTGGTTGAAGATCGCCACGAACCCGTTGAGCAGGTTGAACAGAGCGCTGACCATCAACAGGATTCCGGCGAAGGCCACCCAGTGCGAACGCTCCATGGGCGGCACGAGATCGTCTGTCTCAGAGACTTGTCGCTGCATGAGAACCATGAGATCCAACCGCCCGGCGGACCGCCATCCGTACTGACCCGTTGGAGTTCGCACGGGTGACCGCGAACGGCGGGTGACCGGACGGACGACGGACACACGCGGGGGTGACCGGAGCGCCGGGCGGGCTCGTGGACCCGCGCGCAGGCATCCCGGCCGGGCCTCGGCCTGGCCGGTGGTCGCGCACGCCGGGGCCCTGGTGCGAGCGCGCGGCTTCCCACCGCGCGTGGTCACTCCGTCCGCCCGGGGACCGGGGAAGGCCGCGGGCTCCCGGGCGGGCCGAGCAGGATCGCGGTGTCGTCGGCCCCCGGCCGCGGGCTGTGGCTCCCGGTGACCGGGTCCAGGCGCCCGTCGGGACGGACGAGGAACAGCAGCGCGTACCCGGCCGGAACGCCTTCCCGGGCGGGGCGCGAGACGATCCGGGCGCCGTCCTCGTAGCGGCGGACCAGCTCCGGTCCGTTCAGCCCGGCCTCGAACAAGGTGTCACCAGCCGTGTAGGGGGCGACCACGCCATGGCTCCTGCCGGGCGGTCCCAGCCGGTGGACGAACCCGTCGACGCCGCCCCGCAGGGTCGCCGACGCCAGCGCGTTGAAGTCGTCCTCCTCGGTGAGCAGCAGAACGCCGGTGATCCCCTCGAGTTCGGCTCCCTCGCCGGTGGCCGCGGCGAGCAGTTCGCCCGGGGCCAGGCGCAGTCCGGCGGCCCGGATCAGATCGCGTTGCGGGTCCCGCCCCGCCCACATCAGCACGTCGAGGCCCGCGGAGCTGAGGGCTCGTCCCAGGTCGATCGCCCAGAGGTCGCCGCCCACCAGCAACGGGCGGGCGCGCGCCGGACGGAGTACCTTCAGCCGCCGGGCGACGGAGTGCGCGCTCAGCCCGTACAGCGTCACCGTGGTGACGATCACCAGGAAGGTGGCGGGCAGGATCTTCTCGGCGCCGCCGATGCCGTTCGCGACCAGGGTGGCGGAGAAAGTCGACGCGGTGGCCGCGGCGACGATCCCGCGGGGCGCCATCCATCCGATGAACGCCCGCTCGCCGCGGGGCACGTCCGTCCCCACCGTGGACAGGAACGAGATCAGCGGCCTGATCACCAGGACCAGTGCGGCCACGAGAACGAGCGTGGGCAGGACGACGTGCCGCAGGGACGCCGGGGTCACCGTGGCCGAGATGGAGACGAACAGCAGCCCGATGATCAGCGACACCAGTGTCTCGAGGAAGGGACGGCGTGCCGGGAGGGCGACCCCCGGCAGGTTGGCCAGGGCCATCCCCATGACGACCGCGGCGATGAGGCCGGTGTCGTCGCGGATCGCGTCGCAGGCGGCCGCGACGCCCACCGCGGCGGCGAGCTGGACGGTCGTGCCCAGCACATCGCCCAGGCGCAGGCGGCGGAGGAGGAACCACAGCACGGCGGCCCCCACACCACCCCCGATGAGACCCACCGCCGAACTCGCCGCGAACTGACCGAGCTTGCCGGCCACCCCTCGGTCGTCGCTCGCGACGACGGCGTGGAAGGCGAGCGCCCCGAGGATGCCGCCGACCGGGTCGATCAACGATCCCTCCCAGATCAGGATGTGCTGCAGCCGTTCGGTCGGACGCACGAAGTTGAGCAGCGGACCGACGACGGTCGGCCCCGAGACGACGAGGATCACGCCGAGCATGACCGCCGCGCTCTTCGACATGCCCAGCAGCGGCACCGCGAGGGTGGCGGCGGCCGCCCAGGTGATCAGGGCCCCGCACCAGATGAGTCGCGCCACGACGCGTCGCATGTGTCCGCGCAGCCTGCGCACGTCGAGGCCCAGTCCGGCCTCGTAGAGGATCACCGCCACGGCGAGCGACACCATCGGGGAGAACGCGTCCCCGAGCAGCTTGTCCGGGTCGACGATGTCGGTCAGCGCACCCGCGGTGAATCCGACCGGCAGCAGGATGATCAGCGGGGGGATCCGCAGCCGGCTCGCCACCAGCTGGGAGCCGACGGACAGGACGACGATCAGTCCGAGTCCCTGCAGGATCTGGTTGTCCGTCACGGCTGTCCCTGCCGGTCGGCGCGGGCCCGGGTCGGCCGTCCCGTCACTTCTGGCCCCGCGGCGGCGGCAACGCCGCGAGTCGCGCACCGGTTTCCATGCCTGAGGTCACTGCCGTCTCCCGTTCGTCGGTGCGCCGTGCGCGGGGAGCGGACGTGCAGGCGGTCGTCGGCGCACCCCGCGCCTGGCCGCCGGGCCCGGCCCCGGTGTCCTCGGTCCCCGGACAGGTTCCGTTCGCGGTGGCCACGTCGGCTCCCGGGTCGGCGGGACCCGCACCGAGGCAATCACTCCCGTCGGGGACCGGCGAGGGCGGAGCCGCCCCGCTCGGCCGTTGGAAGCAACCGGGTCCCCCCGGTGGAGCAACCGCACGGTACGGCGGACCGTGCGGAGGACGAGCGCCGCGCATGGCCGCGACGAACGACGTCGGGGCGACGGCCGCCCGGCACGGCCGCGAGGTGCGACGAAGTCCGAGGAGCCCGCGCGGGACGACCGGGGGTCGACGCCACCGCGAGACACGACAATGGCTGACGTCACCGCGTGACCCGACGCCGGGCCCGTCGGGGCGCGCCCATCCGGGTGCATTCGGCCGGACCGCACCTGCGCGCGGGCCCGCCGTACCGGCCCTCCGCGCAGGATTCCGGCGAGGGCCACCGACGTCCTGCCGGACCGACCCAGGAGGAGCCGCATGTCATCACCCGGGACCGCACCGACGATCGTGGTCGTCATGGGCGTCTCGGCGTCCGGCAAGAGCACGATCGGGAAGAGGCTGGCCCAACGGCTCAACGTGCCCTTCGTGGAGGGCGACGACTTCCACGCGGCGAGGAACATCGCCCGGATGAGCGCGGGCCTTGCGCTCGACGACACCGACCGGGAACCGTGGCTGCACACCCTCGCGAACTGGATCCGCGACACCACCCGGTCCCGGCGGGGCGCGGTCATCTCCTGCTCGGCCCTCAAACTCGCCTACCGGGAGCTGCTCCGCGCGGCCGGGCCGGGCGTGTGGTTCGTCCACCTGGACCTGGATCGCGAGACCGCCCGGGAGCGCATCGCGCACCGCACCGGCCACTTCATGCCCGAGCGGCTTCTGGAGTCCCAGTACGACGCCCTCCAGCCGCTGCTCGACGACGAACCGGGGCTGACCGTCGACGCGACGGCCGACGCCGACACGATCTTGGACCGGGTGGAGACCGCCCTTGCCCGGTTCGAGTCCGGACGCCGGGGCACGACCACGGACTAGCCCGAGGCGGCACTCGGCACTCGGCACTCGGCACTCGGCACTCGGGAGGGGAACACGCACGGCGCCCCGGAGAGACTCCGGGGCGCTGTTCCGCGGCAGCCGCTTCCCTTGCCGCGGGACACGAACCGGCGGTGCCGGTCGGCGCGGTGGCCGGTGAGGTGTTCCCGTGGCTCCACCACAGGAGTCACCGACCCGGAACCAGAGTGCCCGAAGACACGGAGGAGGCAGGTGTGGTTCGCCGCCATGTCACCACCCCGTAAGGAACCGCACGACCGACACCCGCTTGCCGTCGACGTTCGCCGGTGAGACCCAGAACCGGTTCCTGCTGGACGGGCTGAAGTGGCTCGCCGGGCCCGACGGCACGACCCCGCCGGCGGACCTGATGTCCGAGACCGCCTGGTACTCGCTGACGAACGCCGTCAACGGCACCTGTGTGGAAGCCCGTTCGGCCGCCACGGTGAACGGGGCCGCGATCCGGCGGTAAGCCTGCAACGGCACGCGGGCGCAGCGGTTCCGGTTCCGCCCGACCGACGGCGGCTACCGGCAGGTCGGCATCCGCGGCGACCCGGGGCAGGTCATCGACGTCACCGGCGTCTCGACGGCCGACAACGCGCCTCTCCAGCCGTGGAGTTACGGCGGCGGGCGGAACCAGCGGTGGCTGCCCGCCGAGGAGAGCGCAGGGCGTCACCGCTTCACCGCGCGGCACAGCGGCAGGTGTCCGACCGCCGCGAGCGCCGCCACGCACAGCGTCCGACTCACCCAGCGGGCCTGCGGCGGCTCGTCCGCGCAGAGTTTCACCCTCACCGCGCGGCCCTGACCGGCCGGTTCACGGAGGTGCCCCGCTCGCGTGCGCGCGGCGGGGCACCTCCGTGCCGTCGGGCGTCACACCCGGCGCCACCGCGCCATCGCGAAGGAGAACAGCCCGAACAGGACCAGTCCCACGGCGACGCAGACGAGCAGCCACGGCCCCATCGGGGTGGTGGCGAAGGACCGTAGCGTGTCGTCCATGCCCTTGGCCTTGTCGGGTTCGTAGTCCACGGCGGCCCGCACCGCGAAGGCCCCCGCCGCGGCGAACACCGCGCCGCGCGCGGCCCCGCCGCCCACACCCGCCGTGTCGACGGCCCGGCGGACCCGTCGCGACATCTCGCCGAGCTTCAGGTGCTTGTGATACTTCCGCATGACGGCCCGTACGGCGATCCAGATGCCCGCCACGGCCAGTCCGACTCCGGCGGCGCCGACGATCCACTGGCCGCCGGGCACGCCGAGTGCCTTGGCCGTGACGTCGCGGGACTGCCGGTCGCTCGACCCGCTGCCGCGCGAACCGGCGGCGAAGGAGAGCACGGAGTAGGCGACGAACCCGTAGAACACACAACGCGCGCCCGCCATGAGGCGCTTGCCCGCCTTGCCGCCGTCCTGCCCGGCGCCGCCGAAGACGGCCTCGGACAGCCGCCACAGCGCCATGCCGACGAGCCCGGCGCCGAGAGCCCACAGGAGGACGGCGCCGAACGGTTTCGAGGAGATCTCCTGCAGGGCGCCGCCCCGGTCCGCCTCCCGCCCGCTGTCACCGAAGGCGACGCGCAGGGCCAGTACGCCGACCAGGGCGTAGATCACCCCTCGTGCCACGAGCCCCGCCCGGGCCGCGCCCTCGCGCGCCGAGCCGGTCGCCGCGCGGCGGGCGCCGGCCTCCGCGTCGCGGGCCGTCGCCGGGGCGTTCATCGGGACCACCTCTCGTGCGCCGTAGCCGTATCCTGCCGCAGTCTCATCCGAACCTCCTGGTCGCCGGCGTCCGCGCCCCTCGTGCACGGCGAGGACGTCATCGAGGGCTCCCGCGGTCGCTGCGTCGCGAGCGGACCGCTCCGCGCCTCCACCACCGGTTGCCCCGAAAGTCCCGCGGCAGGCACGGCGTCACGTCCCACGGCCTCATCCCGCTTCCACGCTCCCGCCGCCGCCCCTCGAGGTCCGCCGGACAGCGCCGATACCCGCCCAGGTCAAACAGGTCGGTGAGCTATGTTGAGTTCTCGTGGGACATCAAGGAGACGCACCGTTGCCATCGCCGCAACAGGCACGCGCACAGGCATCCGCGATCACCTCGGGAAAAACGGCCCCCGAGGCAGGCGTGGCACCGCCGTCCCAGCTCAGGGAACTGTTCGACGGCCCCCGGCTCTCGCCGGGTCAGCGGCGCATCGCCCAGTACCTGATCGAGCACATCACCGAGGCGGCGTTCCTGTCGATCACCGACCTCGCCGAGCGGGTGGGGGTGAGCCAGCCCTCGGTGACCCGTTTCGCGGCGGCGGTGGGGTTCAGCGGCTACCCCGCGCTGCGCGAGCGGCTCCAGGCCATCGCGCTCAGCACCCTGGGCAGCGCTCCCGGGACCCCGGTCGAGGTCACGAGCAACGAGCTGCAGGCCGCGGTGGACGCCGAGATCGAGAACCTGGAGAACCTGCGGCGGGACTTCGCCGATCCGGACGCGATCATCCGCGTCGGCCGGGCGCTGTCGAAGTCGGCGCCGCTGACGGTGCTCGGACTGCGTATCTCCGTCTCCCTGGCCGAGTACTTCGCGTACGCCGCGCGACGTATCCACCCGGACGTCAGGCTGGTGACGCACGGCGGCTCGGTCTCCTACGACGCGCTGCTCCAGTCCCGCGAGGCGGGCGGCACGTGGGTCCTGGCCTTCGGGATGCCCCGGCACGCCCAGGAGACCCTCACGGCCATCCGGGTCGCGCGCAGCGCGGGCCTCCAGGTGGCCCTGATCACCGACCTCGGGCTCGGCCCGCTGGCCGACGAGGCCGACGTCACGTTCGCCACCGGCACCGGCTCCCGCCTCGTCTTCGACTCCTACGCGGCGCCCGTGGTGCTGTCGGCGGCGCTGCTCCAGGCCATGACCGACGCCGATCCGGAGCGCACTCAGGCGCGCCTGGAGGAGTACGAGCAGGTCGCCGAGCAGCACCAGTTCTTCCTGAGGGACTGAACCGGCCCTCGCGCGGGGGGCGGGACCGAGAGGGCACGAGCCTGCCCGACGGCCTCTTCGCCCGTTTCCCGTACCGGCTGTCACCACGGCATCACGGGATCATTCACATCAAAGCACGCATGAATGTTTTCATGTCCTTGCGCATCTGGCGGTATATATAAATACTTCTCGCGGATCGCGACGTGGAGGTCTCCAGGTCATGACCCATGACCACCCGGGGCCGTCCGCTCCTACCCGCATCGGGTCCCTGGTGTTCGAGCGGGTCTCGCCTGCGAGATCCGTGGTGGCGGCCTCGGTCATCCCCTATGCCGGGGCCGCCCCAGAGTCCCCCGCCGACGTAACCCGGAAGCGATGAACATGGCCCTGACGTATTCACCGATCACCTCGGACTGGCCGTGCCAGGTCAAGACCCCCGGCAGCTTCGACTGGGAGCGATCGGCGGTGAAATGGCTGCGCGAGCTGGTGCCGAGCCGCTACGCGAGCTACCCCGTCCTGCACAAGCACCCGGTGCTGCTCGCCCGCCACGCGCACCTCCAGGTGCAGCAGGAGATACGGGTGGCCCGCACGGCCCTGCAGACTGCCCGCTCCGAGCTGCCCGGCCTCGGGCTGCACGAGGGGGTCATCGAACACACCATCAAGCTGTACGCCGCCGAGCTCATGCAGCTCCAGCACATCGCCCGGAGTATCCGCACGGTGTCGCAGGCGTTGGTGGACCACGCGCATCCGCGAAACTGAGGGCCCGGGCCGGGCGTGGTCCGGACGGACCGAGCCCGAGGGGGACGGCGTGACCGCTCCGAACCAGCAGACCGGCGGTGCCCGCGGCGGCGATTCCGCGGCGGCCGCACCGCTCGACGTGCGGTGGATCCACGGCTCGCCCTCGGCGAAGCACAACACGGACCCCGACATCCAGGTCCACGCCTACGACGAGCACACGGTGATCCTCCGCCAGAACATGGCTGTCGACTACGAGGCGCCGTTCATGTTCCTGCTGTTCGGCGCGGAACGGGCCGTCCTCATCGACACGGGCGCCACGGCCTCGGCCGACCACTTCCCGCTGCGGCGGGTCGTGGACGAGGCGATGGAGTCGTGGCTGACCGGACACCCCCGGGAGGGCTACGGGCTGCTGGTGCTGCACACCCATCCGCACGGCGACCACATCGCGGCGGACGGACAGTTCACCGGCCGCCCCGGCACCGAGGTCGTGGCCGCGGACCTCGACACCGCCTGGGACTTCTTCGGATTCCATGACGATCCCGAGGCCGTCGCCCGGGTCGATCTCGGCGGCCGCGTGCTGGAGTGCCTGGCCACCCCGGGGCACCACGCGGCCGCCGTGACGTACTTCGACCCGTGGACCGGGCTCCTGCTCACCGGCGACACCGTCTATCCCGGGCGGCTGTACGTCGAGGACTGGCCGGCCTTCACCCGTACCGTCGACCGCCTGATCGACTTCTGCGGGCGGCGCCCCGTCACCCATGTGCTCGGCTGCCATATCGAGATGACCAGGGAACCGGGGCGGGACTACCCGGTGCGCACCACCTACCAGCCCGACGAGCCGCCTCTCCAGATGACGACGGATCAGCTGCTGGACATCCGCCGGGCGACCGGGACCGCCGGTCCGGGGCCCGGACGGTACGTCTTCGACGACTTCGTCATCTGCCGCCTCGACACACCGGACGAACAGAAACGGCAGCCCCGCCCGGAGCACCCCGGCACCACCTCCCCCGTCCCCGGCACGCGCGCGGACGGCCCCGCACAGGGGCGGTAGCCGGAGCGCGAGCGGGCAGACGGAAAGGGAGTCACACCCCGACGAGAACCCTGGACGGACGCATGGATTCGATCTCATGGAACGTGGTCATCGTCGTCGCGGTCCTGGGAGCCGTCGCGCTCGCGGTGGCGCTGGTGATCCTCGGCCGCCTCGTCCGCACCCGCCGTGACCTGCGGCGGGCCGGACTGCCGACCGGCCCCCGCTGGGTGTTCTGGGGCGCCGTCGCCTATCTGGTGCTGCCGACCGACCTCCTGCCCGACCCCGTCTACCTGGACGACATCGGCGTCATGCTGCTCGCTCTGCGCTCACTGCGTTCCGCCGCGCCCTCCTTGTCGCCGCGCCGGTCGCCCGCCGCCGGTGACCTCCCCGTGGCCGACGGCCCGCGACGGGCTTCACGCAAGACGCGGGAACCCTAGGACGCGGGTGGTCCGTTGAGCGGTCGACGGCCCGTGCTCCGGGCGCCGTCGCGCGGCAGGCACGGATCACCCCATCGACGGGCGGCGGCATGCACGAGCTGGTTCCCGGGGGCAACACGCCCCTGCCGGACGGTGTCCTGACCCTCAGGGTGCCGGGTCCCTTCGACGTGTCCGCGCTGATCACCGACGAGAGCGGCAAGGTGCGCGGCGACGGCGACTTCGTGTTCTACAACCAGCCGTCCGCGCCCGGCGCCCGCCTCGACGGCGACCGTCTCACCATCGATCCGGCGCGGCTGCGGCCCGGAGCGGCCCGCGTCACCGTCGTCGTCAGCCCCGCCGACCCGTCGACGCCCCTGGGCCGGCTGCCCTCCCCCACGGTGCGGGTCACCGCCCCGGACGGCCGCGACCTCGCCCGGTTCACCCCGCCCCGGCCCGAGCGGGAGACCGTGCTGCTCCTCGCCGAGCTGTACCGGCGCGGCCCCGCCTGGAAGCTCCGCGCCCTCGGCCAGGGGTACGCGGACGGGCTGGCGGGCGTCGCGCGGGATTTCGGGGTCGAGGTCACCGAGGACGCCGCTCCCCCGCGCGTGACGGCGAGCACGGCACCGGGCACGGTCCGAGGAGCTCCGTCCGGTGGCCGGCCCGGGACGGCACCTGGTTCCGGGCGGAGCGGCGGGCCGGTCGTTTCCGTGGGGGACGGACCGGTGGGCGCGTCGGCCGGCGGAGCGGACCCCGACGGATTCCTGGGCCCCGTGAACTCCGCCCGCGCCGCCGCCGGTTCCCCGCCGGTCCGTCTCGACGCCCGGCTGACGGCCGCGGCTCGGGAGCATGCCCGCGCCATGGCCGCCCGCGGCCTGCTCGGCGCGGAGAGCCCGGACGGCGTCTCCGTCTACCACCGCGTCACCTCGGCGGGTTACGCCTATCTGACCATCGGCGAGCATCTGGTCTCCGGCCCGCGCACCCCGCGCGAGTTCGTCGACCACTGCCTGTCGGCCGAGCCGTCCCGGAGCACGCTGTGCGATCCCGGGTCCGAGCACGCGGGGCTGGCGTCGGTTCCCGACAGCCGCTCGGGCGACCTGTACTGGACGGCCCTGTGGGCCCGGCCGTTCAGCCTCTCGGGCCTGGAACGGACGGCGCGTGAGGTCGTCGCGCTGACGAACGCCGAGCGGGCCGCGGCCGGCCTGCCGCCGCTCGGGCCCGACCTCCCGCTCACCGCCGCGGCCCAGGCCCACAGCGCCGACATGGTGGCCCGCGACTTCTACGCGCACACCTCCCCCGAGGGGCGCCAGCCCTGGGACCGGGCCGCCGCCGCGGGCTGCACCCGCCGCACCATCGGCGAGAACATCGCCTGCGGGCAGCGTTCCCCCGCCGAGGTGGTCCGCGGCTGGATGAACAGCCCGGGCCACCGCGCCAACATCCTCAAGCGCGACTTCACCCACATCGGCATCGGCCTCGCCGGCGGCGGCCGGGCGGGGACGTACTGGACCCAGCTCTTCGGCGGCTGACCCGGCGTCGGCACCCCGCCGTCGCCACCCCGCGCGGGCGCGCATCGCGCCTCCGCTCCCCGCGCGCTGTCGCCACGCCCGCCCTCCCCCGTGCGCCACCGCGACGCCTTTCCGCCAATTCACCGATTCCGCTTCACCCTTTGCGCTTCTTCCCCGGGCAATGCGACCCGGAGACCCTTCCAGCGCGTAGAGATGGTGCCGACGTCCGCATCCGCGGCGGGGTTCGAGCTCGTCAGGCGAACCGGCACCGAGCACTCGGGAGAAGAGTCACATGGTCTCAGCAACGGTGGGTACGGGCACGGCGCTGGGCGCGCTCGTGGTGTCCCTGCTGGCAGCCCCGGCGCAGGCCGCGGCGCCGGTGGGGAGCGTCGGCGCCGGCCCCGAACGGGTCGCGGCGGCGGCCCTCGCGGCGCCCGACGAGGCGGGGCTGCGCGCCGTCCTTCGCAAGGCCCGCGCACAGGGCGCACCCGGCGCGATGGCGAGAATCGACGACGCCGGCACGGTGCACCGGCTGGTCGAGGGTGTCGCCGACCGGGCCACCGGACGGACCATCAGCACGAACGACCGGTTCCGCGTCGGCAGCATCACCAAGACCTTCTCCGCCGTGGTGCTGCTCCAGCTGGTCGACGAGGGCAGGCTGAATCTCGACAAGTCGGTCAACACCTATCTGCCGGGTCTGCTCCCCGACAGCAGGATCACCGTGCGGCACCTGCTGAGCCACCGCAGTGGTCTGTACGACTACACCAACGACCTGTTCTCCCGGACCGTCCCCGGCTTCGAGGCCGTCCGCAACAAGGTGTTCGGCTACCGGGACCTGGTCGCGCTGTCGCTGCGCAAGCCCCGCACGAACGCGCCGGGGGCCGCCTACTCGTACTCGAACACCAACTTCGTGGTCGCCGGCCTGCTGATCGAGAAGCTGACCGGGCACAGCGTGGCCACGGAGTACCAGAAGCGCCTCTTCACCCCCCTGAACCTCACCGGCACCTTCTACGTCCACCCGGCCACCGCCATCCCGGGCCGGCACGTCAACGGCTACCTCAGGACGGGCTCGGCGGGAGGCCTGCTGGACTCCACCAAGCAGACCGCTTCCTGGGCCCAGAGCGCGGGCGCCGTCATCTCCACCCCCCACGACCTGGACGTCTTCCTCTCCGCGCTGCTGCGCGGCGAGCTCATGTCCCCGGAGCGGCTCACCCAGATGAAGAAGTGGACGCGGGTCAACAGCACCACGTCGTACGGCCTCGGGCTGCGCCGCCGTGACCTGTCCTGCGGGATCTCCGTGTACGGGCACACGGGAACCGTGCAGGGCTACTACTCGTACGCCTTCACCACGAAGGACGGCAGGCGCAGCCTGACCGCGCTGGCCAACACCTCCAACAACACCACGGTGCTCAACACCATGTACCGCACCCTGGAGCCCGCGTTCTGCGGCAAGCCGGTGGCCGAGGCCGCGACCCGGGAGGTCACGCCGGGCGCGACGTCCCCCGAGCTGTACGAGGACATCGCGCCCGGCGTCGTCCGCGACTGACGCCCGGACGGGCCCCGCGCCCCGTCTCACCCCTGAGGATTCGGCCGCCGGTGCGGCGGCTGGTCCGGGGCGGGGCGCGACCGGGGCGCCGGGATGGAGAGCCGGCGCGGCTTGTCCGCGTCGACGGTGAAGGGTTCGCGGTAGTGGTGGATCTCCAGGGAGTCGCCGGTCGCGAGGGTGTACGTGGCGGCGTCCCGCCCGATCTCCACGCGCAGCCGGCGGCCCAGCACCTCCAGGGAGAACGCGAGCCGGTTGAACCGTTCCGGCAGCCGGGGCGCGAACTCCAGGGTGTCGCCGTGGTGCCGCAGCCCGCCGAACCCGGCGACCAGGGCCGTCCAGGTACCGGCGAGGGAGGCGATGTGCAGTCCGTCGCGGGTGTTGTGCTCCAGGTCCTCCAGATCCATCAGCGCGGCCTCCACCAAGTAGTCGTAGGCGAGGCCGTGATGACCGGTCTCGGCGGCGATCACGGCCTGGCAGCAGGCGGACAGGGAGGAGTCGCGGACGGTGAGGGGCTCGTAGTAGGCGAAGTTGCGCGCCTTGTGCTCGTCGTCGAAGAAGGAACTGCACTTGTACATGGCGAGCACCAGGTCGGCCTGTTTGACGACCTGCTTGCGGTAGATGTCGAAGTAGGGGAAGTGGAGCATGAGCGGGTACTGGTCGGGGCGGGTGGCGGTGAAGTCCCAGCGCTGGTAGCGGGTGAATCCGGCGTGCTGTTCGTGGACGCCCAGTTCGTGGTTGTAGGGGATGTGCATGGCGTCGGCGGCGTCGCGCCAGGCCGCGCTCTCCTCCTCGTCGACACCGAGTTCCGCGGCCCGGCCGGGATGCCGTTCGACGGCGTCCGCGGCACCCAGGAGGTTCGCCCGGGCCATCAGGTTGGTGTACGTGTTGTCGTCGGCGACCGCGCTGTACTCGTCGGGTCCGGTCACCCCGTCGATGTGGAACCTCCCCCGGTGGTCGTGGTGCCCGAGCGAGCGCCACAGCCGTGCCGTCTCGGTCAACAGCTCGACCCCGGTGTCCCGTTCGAAGCGCGTGTCACCGGTGGCGGCGGTGTAGCGGATGACGGCGTCGGCGATGTCCGCGTTCACGTGGAACGCGGCGGTGCCGGCCGGCCAGTACGCCGAACCCTCCGAGCCCGCTATGGTCCGCCAGGGGAACGCGGCTCCTCGCAGGCCGAGTTGGACCGCCCGTTCGCGTGCGGCGGGCAGGGTGCTCTGGCGCCAGCGCAGTGCCTCGGCGACGGCACCGGGCGAGGTGTAGGTGAGCAGCGGCAGGACGAACGTCTCGGTGTCCCAGAAGGCGTGGCCGTCGTAGCCGGAGCCGGTCAGGCCCTTCGCGGGAATCGCCCGCTGTTCCGCGCGGGCACCGGCCTGAAGGACGTGGAACAGGGAGAAGCGGACGGCCTGTTGGATCTGCTCGTCGCCTCCGACCTCGACGTCGGCGCGGTCCCAGAAGTCGTCCAGGCAGGTCCGCTGTTCGTCGACGAGCTGCCGCCAGCCGCCGTGCCCGGCGGCGGCGAGGGCCGCGTCGACCTGGTCGCGCAGGGCGGGCAGGGACCGGGTGCCCGACCAGCCGTACGCGACGGTCTTCTCCAGTCGCAGCGTCTGGCCCGGCTCCAGCACGGAGGTCACCGTCAGCCGGGCGAGGTCGGCGCTGGACTCACCGGTCAGGGTGGTGCGCTCGGGTCCCGTGACCACGTGGTCGGCGGCCGCGGCGACCCGCAGCCCGCTGCGCCGGGTGCGGTGCACGAGCCGCAGCCGACGGCCCGCCGCGAAGTCGTCCTCCGCCTCCAACGGCGACTGGAGGGCGACCGCCGCTCGCGGATCGCCGCTGCGGCCGGGCAGTTGCTCGTTGGCCACCAGTTCCGACTGGAGGACCACGCGGGTGCGGCGGTCGACGGGCTCCACCTCGTAGGCGATGGCGGCGATGGCCCGCTGGGTGAAGGAGACGAGCCGGGTGGAGCGCACCCGGACCGTGGAACCGGCCGGTGAGGTCCACTCGCACGTGCGGGTCAGCAGTCCGGTGCGCAGGTCGAGGACGCGCTCGTGGAAACGCAGTCGTCCGTAGCGCAGGTCGAACGGCTCGTCGTCCACCAGCAGTCGGACGATCTTGCCGTTGGTGACGTTGATGACCGTCTGCCCGGACTCCGGGTAGCCGTAGCCCGCCTCCGCGTACGGCAGCGGATGTGTTTCGTGGACGCCGCCCAGATAGGAGCCGGGCAGGCCGTGGGGTTCGCCCTCGTCGAGGTTGCCGCGCCAGCCGACATGGCCGTTGGCGAGGGCGAACACGGACTCGCTCTGCGGCAGCAGACCGAGGTGCAGTTCGCTCTCGCGCAGTGTCCAGGGGTCGACCCCGTACGACGAGTGGGTGATCACGCGCGGTCCTCCAGTTCGGACAGGTCCCGTACGACGATGTCGGCGCCGTGGGCGAGCAGTTCGGCGCCGTGGCCGACGCGGTCCACTCCGACGACGTACCCGAAGTGGCCCGAGCGGCCCGCGTCCATGCCGGCCAGCGCGTCCTCGAAGACGGCCGCCGCGGACGGTTGGACGCCGAGGTCCTTCGCCGCGGCCAGGAAGGTGTCGGGGCGCGGTTTGCCCGGCAGCCTCCGCTCGGTGGCGACGACACCGTCGACGCGTACGTCGAAGAGGGACTCCGCCCCCACCGAGCGGAGGATGTCCCGGCAGTTGGCACTGGAGGAGACGACCGCGGTCCGCAGGCCGTGCGCGCGGACGGCCTCGACGTAGCGCAGCGTGCCGTCGTAGGCCTCGACCCCGTCCGTGCGGATCAGGTCGAGGAGCAGCTCGTTCTTGCGGTTGCCCAGCCCCTGGACGGTGTTCAGGTCCGGTGGGTCGTCGGGGGTTCCCTCGGGGAGTCGGACGCCTCGCGAGGCGAGGAAGGAGCGGACGCCGTCGGCACGCGGCAGCCCGTCCACGTACCTGGCGTAGTCGTCGGCGTCGTCGAAGGGGCGGAATCCGTCGCCGTCGCGGGCGCGTAGGAAGTCGTCGAACGTCCGCTTCCAGGCGGCCGCGTGGACCACGGCGGTCTTGGTGATGACCCCGTCGAGGTCGAAGAGGCAGGCCAGGATCGTCTTCGGCAGACCGAGTTCCGTCATAGGAGCAGTCTTCCCCCGGGAATCCTCTCCAGCGGGTGGCGAGCGCCACAACGTTCGGCGTCGGGACGGCGTGTCCCCGCCCGGTCCGGCACGGGACGTCCACCGCGTCCCGGTCACCGATACTGGGCCCATGGAAATCACCGTCCTCCTGATCCCGCCCCCGCTCGGATGACCACGGCGGGTACGGCCTTCGACGACCTCGTGGAGCGGGCCGGCTCGCTCGTACGGCCCGGCCGGCGCGCTCTCCTCGGCATCGCCGGCGGCCCCGGCGCGGGCAAGACGACGCTCGCCGAACGCCTGGTCCGGCGGCTGAACGAGCGAGGGGCCCCGCACGCCGCCCACGTGCCGATGGACGGTTTCCATCTCGCGGACGCCGAGCTGGACCGGCTGGGGCGCCGCGACCGGAAGGGGGCTCCGGACACGTTCGACGCGGCGGGGTACGCGGCGCTGCTGCGCAGGCTCCGCGAGGACGAGGAGGATCTCGTCTACGCGCCCGGCTTCGAGCGGGTCCTCGAACAGCCCCTGGCGGGTGCCCTTCCGGTGCCCCGGGCCGCACGGCTGATCGTCACCGAGGGGAACTACCTGCTGCTGCCTGACGGGTCCTGGGAGCGGGCGCGCGCGCAGCTCGACGAGGTGTGGTTCTGCGAGCTCGACGAGGACGAACGGATCCGGCGGCTCGTCGCGCGTCACGAGGAGTTCGGCAAGGACCACGAAACGGCGGTGGCGTGGGTGCTCGGCACCGATCAGCGCAACGCCGCGCTGGTCGCCGCGACACGGGACCGCGCCGACCTGGTCGTGGGGACGGCGGTCACCGGGGCCGGAACTCCCCCTCCGGTTCCCCGTGGGCATCGTCCGCCGGATCGCCGATCCACGCGGTGAACTCCTCGGTGCGGAGGTCCGGTCGGGCCGCTGTGCCCGCGAACGTGGGGGCGTAGGAGCCCGGAGGTCCGTACCGGACGGCGACAACCTGCTCGTGCGGAGCCGGAGTTCACCAGCCGGGCCGCCCTCTCGGCCCGTCGGTGCTCCGGAACCGGCACGACCGGCACCGGAGTTCACCCGAGACCCCTACTCCGGGCAGGGAATCACCCTGCCCGGTGCGGGAGTTCCGCCGCCGCACGAGAACGCGGAAGGTCCGAGGCGCGGGAGGATGCCGGGGCGGGCGAGGACGACAGTCACCGCGCCACCCGCCCCGGCCGTTCTACGGGGCCGCCGTCCGGGATTCCAGGTCGGCCCGCGTGTCGTTGCCGTACACGCCGGACTCGTCGCCCCGGATGCCGTACCAGACCTGGAAACGGGCGACGGCCGCGGTGAGCGCGGCGTCGTAGGCGCCGTCGGTCGCGCCGTGGTCGTACACGTTCGGGATGGCCAGCAGACGTCGCTGAAGCACCGTCACCTCGGGTCCGCTGTCGCCCTCCCTCAAGGTGCCGGCACCGTCCGGATCGGCGGCACCGGCCGAAGTGGCGGGCGCCGTGGAGGAGTTCGCCGCGCCTCCCGCCCGGGACGTGTCGTCCTGGTCCGCGCGTGGCACGAGGAGGGCGAGCGCGAAGCCGATCAGGGCCGCCGCCACGACGGCCACGGTGATCGCGGCCCGGCGCAGGCCCGCGCCGCGGCCCGAGGCGTGGCGGCTGCCGCGCCCCTCCGGGTGAGCGCGTCCGTACCCGGCGGCGGGCCCGGTGTGTCCGCCCGCGGGCACCGTGTCGTCGGTGTAGTCCTCGCCCTCCGGGACCGGCGGAAGCTCCTCCGTCTCGTCCTCCTCCAGGGGCGGCAGGAGGCGTGCCGGGGGCACGGGCCCGGTCACCTCCGCCGTGGGGACGGCGACCGACTCGTATCCCCCGTCCGCGTCCACCCTCTCCTGCTCACGGACCAGTCGCAGGAGTTCCGCCAGGGACTCGGAGCGACGGCGGCGCTGGACGTGGGTGGGTTCGATCACGGAGCGCCCGGTGGGCTCCCCGCGTCCGGGCGGTGTCGACACACTGCTCTCCTTTGTCCGCGCGGCTCCCGCCGTCCCTGTGCAGTGATACGGGGCCACGGGCCCGCACGTTCAGAAGCTCCCCGGCGCCGGACCCGGCGGCCGGCCGACGCGCTCCGCCCCGGTGAGGGACCTCCGGCGGGGCCGGCGGCCCTTCCTCACGGACGGACTCATGGCCGAATCAAAAGCCGGGTCGGCGGAAGGCCGACCAATTCCCTGGAGATCGCTGACGGACGCGTCCCTGTCGTCGGCCGTATGCCCCCCCCCGAGAACAGCGGCGTTGCCGGTCCTTCCCTATCGAAAACCCACCTGACCGGGTCCGGCTTCCGGCCGGTTCCCGACGTACAGCCTGCCCCGGACCACGGGTCCGGGGCCACGCTCCGCTGTCACGGACGGGCCATCACCACGAAGCGTCGCCGATTTCACGGCGATATCCGGACATTACGGAGCCACCGTCGGATTGCATCCGTGTCAACTGCTGGTGGCCGAGAGGTGAGCTGGCCATGATGGGCCCATGACCTTGGCCTCCAGAGCCATGACGCGCCTCGCGACCTGGCCGGACCTCGCGGAGTCCCTGCCGAGTTGCGGCACGGGGCGCGCACTGTGCGCGGCGCAGTGCGAGATCATCCACTTCCACTCGGACCACGACGTGGACCTGCACCTCACCGACCGGGCCATCCGTCGCTTCGGGGACCACCTGAAGAACTCCACGGCGATCCGCGTGGTGCCCGGCTCGCGCTGGGTGACCATCCATCTCGAGGTCGACTCGGACATCGACCTCCTGCTGACCCTGGTGAGCGTGGCCCTCCAGGCCCACGGACCCGGCCATGTCACGGGCGACGACATCCCTTCGGCGAACTGCAACGACCGCTGACCGTCCGCGCCGGGGACCACGACGACCGGGCCCCCGGCCGGTCAGGAGCAGGGACTCAGAGGCATCCGAGGCACTCAGTTCCCTCCCAGGAGTGCACCGAGTGCCATCGTGTCCGTTTCGGTGCTAGCTTCCGACCATGAACGAGGCACGAGGGCGCCGCGAGTCCACCGAAGCGACCACCGCCAAACCGCCGATGCGGGACGCCCTGGTGGGAGCCGCCTTCCAGCTCTTCCTGGAGCGCGGCTACGAGGAGACCACGGTCGACGACATCGTGGCGCTGGCCGGGGTCGGCCGCCGTTCGTTCTTCCGCTACTTCCCGTCCAAAGAGGACGTGGTCTTCCCCGACCACGAGCGCTGCCTGGGCGACATGACGGCCTTCCTGAGCGAGGAGGACAGCACGGACGACCCGGTCCAGCGCGTCTGCGACGCCGCCCGGCTGGTGCTGCGCATGTACGCCGAGAATCCCACGTTCTCCGTCCAGCGCTACCGCCTCACCAAGAAGGTTCCGGGACTGCGCGCCTACGAACTGTCGGTCGTCTGGCGTTACGAGCGTGCCCTCGCCGACTATCTGCGCGGGCGCTCCACGGGTCCGCGCGCCGACACGCTGCGGGCCGATGTCGTCGCCGCGGCCGTGGTCGCCGCACACAACAACGCCCTGCGCTCCTGGCTGCGTTCGAGCGGCGAGGGGGACGCCGAGAAGGCGGTCGACCACGCGCTCGGGTACGTACAGCGCACGTTCGGCTCCTCGCCGGGCGGCCCCGTGGACGAGAGGCCGGAGGACGTGGTGGTCGTCGTCTCGCGGCGCGGGGCACCGATGTGGCGTGTGGTCCAGGAGATCGAGTCGGCCTTCGGGCAGAACTGAGCGCGGACCGAGCCGCCCCGCCTCATTTATTTTGAGGGTACGGAGTGCCTTTACGGGTGACACTGAGTGCCATAACCTGTGGTCGTGCACGGCGTTCCGCGCACATCGGATTCCGGCCGAGCGCAGGGAGATGACATCGTGTACCACCCAGGAATCGCCCTTCACCCGGGCATCGGCCCCGCGCCGGACGTGTTCCACACCGGCTCCCCCATCGGCCCTCGCTCCGGCTCCGAGGAGCACGCCGGGGACGCGCTGCTCTTCCAGCGGTGCGGCTGGTGCGCCACCGCCATGTTCAACCGTCTCCTGTGTCCCGTGTGCGCCGGCAGCGACCTGCGGACGGAGGCGAGTGTCGGCGCGGGCGTCGTGCGCCACTCCACGGTGATCCACCGCAACACCCCGGCCGCCCGCAACGTCTCCCTCATCGAGATGACCGAGGGTTTCACGGTCCGGGGCCGGGTCATGGGCTCGCCCGCCACCATCCACAGCGGCGACCGCGTCCGGCTCGCCACCGCCCAGGACCCGGTGCGCCGGCAGCCGGTGTTCCAGCTCGTCGACGGCTCGTACGGCGGCTGGAACTGAGAGCGTCCCGTACGCGGCCGAGCGGACCGGCGTACGGGTCCGGTCCGTTCGGCCGCCGGGGAACACCGTCGATCGTCAGCCGTAGGTGATGTCGGACGTGGCGTACTTGCAGTAGGTGCCGTCGGGACCGCTGCCGTTCGTCGTCGGCTCCGCCCCGGTGTTGTTGCCGATGTACTTCTGGCAGGGGACGATCTTCTTGCCGCTGTCCCCGACCATCCTGATCGACCTGAGGGTCGCGCTGTCGCCGTAGTTGGTGTTGATGCCGACGAGCTTGCTTCCCTTGTAGGTCGCCTCGATGCCGCTGAGATTGATCGTGCGCTTGTACTGCGTCTTGCAGTTGCCGCAGGAACGGACGAAGGTACCGAACGTCTGGACCGCGAAGTTCGACACGTTCAGCGTTCCGGCGCCGTTGAACTGGAACACCTTGTCGCTGGCCGCCTTCGCGCCGCCGCCGCTGACGGAGTAGACGTTCGACGAGGAGGAGCCGAGGAACGTCGCCGCGTCCTCGCCGACGTCCTCCCACCAGACGTTCTGCAGCGTGCAACTGCCCAGGCAGTGGATGCCGTCGGCGGCGGGCGCGCCGATGATGACGTTCTTCAGGACGGTGCCCGCGGCGAGCTCCAGGATCGGTCCCTGGTCCTCGTCCTGACCGCCCGATCCCAGGTCACCGGTCCCGTAGAGGCGCTTCATCCCGTAGTCCTTGGTGCCGGAGACCGAGATGGTGGAGGAGACGGCCTGACTGCCGTTCGCGGTGGGCCAGGTGGCGGCGCTCGCCGGCGTCAGGGCGCCGTCGGCCATCACCATGGCGGCCGAGAGGCCGAGCGCGGCGAGCGTGCCGGTGAGTGCGCGCCGCCGGGCGCGCGGTCGTGCTGATGACGTCATGTCCCGATGCCTTCTTCCAGGTGGGGGGATCCGATGGGGAGGCGTGACGGTGGGGCGGTCAGAGCTTTCCGGCGTTCACGCCGGACGTCACCGAGGCGACGGCGGTGACGGTGGTCGCGCAGCCGTCACCGGTGGTCCCGGCGCCGAAGCCGACCGGCGAGGTCTCGGCCGCTCCGGCCGACCGCGGCAGGACGCGTGCCGTGGCGACGACCGGGGCGGCGGCGCCGGCCGTCACCAGGGCCCGGCGCGTGAAGCGCGGTGGTGGGGGGTGAGGACGCATGCGGGTGTGTCCCTTCAGACTTGACTGCGGGTCACGTACATAGACTTTGCTCGCACCTATGAACAGAAGACGGTGCGCGGTCTTGCCTGCCCGACCCGATCGCGGGCCGGGGGAGGTTACTTGCGCAGGTAGCGTGGCTCGCGGCTCCGACGCCTCGTGCACGAGCTGTCACACATGGGTCACGCCGCTGAACGGGAACGTATGGGGTAAGCGCTTTCTAGTCAACGTCTCCCGCAGAACACATCCGGCCAACTCGCGAACCCGTGGCCACCCACACCCCACCCGCCCGGGCCGGCCGTGGGCGCGGCGGCCGTGGCCCCGCGGACTGAGACGGTGGCGGTGACGGAGACCGGGGCCCGGCCGGGCGCCCGCCTGCGTGATGCCGAACCTCGCCGGAGTCGGCCGCCGAGTGCACGAGCCCGCTCGCGCCCGGTGGGAGCGGCGCCGAGCGGGCCCGCGTCCCTTGGTCCTTCTCCAGGGCGACGGCGGACGCGCAAAGGGGCGTCGCCGCGGCGGGGCCACCCCGGAGGGCGGCCGGACCGTGGGGTGCGAGAGCGGTGATGACCGCCGGGAAGACGGCCAGGCCCAGCCCGTGGAGACCTCGAAACGGGCGAGCAGCCGTCCGAGGGCGGAGGCCGGGCGAGGGCGGAGGCCGGGCGAGGGCGGAGGCCGGGCGAGGGCGACGACCAGCGCGGTGGCGCTGCCGGCGTAGATGATCTCGCCGATGGCGCAGACCACGGACACCGCGGCGACGGCCGGGACACCCCAGCCCCCTCCGAGGGAGGTCGCCGCGAGGAAGCCGAGGCAGGACACGGTGAGCACCACGCCGGCCGGTGTCAGCACGGCCCGCCGGGAGTACCGGGACAGCAGGACGGTGACCGGGACCTGGAGGGTGGCCACCAGCACCGTGTCGGCCACGAAGACGGCCGCCGGCCGGACCGGTGACGCGTGCAAGGGCACCGACCTGCCGGCGGCCGTGCTGCGCTGAGCCGCGAGGGGTCCGCGGCGCCCGGGGACGCCGGAGGCGGTCGTACGGGGGTCCGGGCACGGACCCCCGTACGACCGCCGGGCTCACGGCCTCACGGAGTCAGGGTGATACGGATGCCGACCGTGCCGCTCTCGCCCCGGCGCAGCCGGCTGCCGAACAGGGTGAGCCGGCCCGTCAGCCCGTACTTGGCGGCGAGGAGCTTGCGGTAGCGGGCGGTCTCGGCCGCGTCGACGATCTCGGCCGTGGCGGGGACCGACTCGCCCGTCGGCCTGCCCCGCACGTCGCACGGACCGACCAGCACATCGGCCCGGTTGCGGATGCGCTTGACCTTCCAGCTGTCGGCGACCGTCCAGGCGCCGAGCGCCGCACCGTCCCGCACCACCCACACCGGCGTGGCCACCCCCGTACCGTTCTTGCGATAGGTGGTGATCAGCAGGTACTTGCCCGATCCCAGCGCGTCCAGCGAGGCCTCGTCCATGGCGGAAGTGTAAGCGGACCGGTGCGCGCGGAGCGGAACCGCCCGGATGCCCGCTTCAGGACAACTGGCCGTCGTAGTCCGGCAGCTTGAACGTCCGCTCGGCGTGGCCGCCGACCAGGTCGGTGGTGTTGTTGCCGACGTTAGCGATGATCGTGTAGCCGAGGGACTCGATCTGCGCGCGCTTGCCGGTCTTGTAGGCGCTGACCTCGGCGAACAGGTCCGGCAGGTCACGTACGTAGAGGCCGTCGACCGGGTAGCCGACGCTCTTGAGGTTCCACTTGGTCTCGGAGGCGATGATGCCCGGACGCGCGGTCACGAAGAAGACGGCGACACCGCGCTCGTGCGCGTAGCGGGCGAGCGCCAGGGAGGCCCTCACCGCCGGGGTGGGCAGCTGGTACCAGGGGTGGAAGTCCGTCTCCAGCGTGGTGTTGTCGATGTCGAACACGACCGCGAGCTTCGAGCCGCCGGCGGCGGAGGTGCGCTGCCCCACGTAAGGCACCGCCTGGTCGATGACCGCCTGGACGTCGTTCTGCCAGGTGGCGTAGTCGACGTCCGCCGTCGCCGTCGCGCTCGCGACCGCCCGGGCCGGGGCCGCTCCGGCGGACCCGGCCGCGGTGACCGTCCCGCCGATCCCCAGCGCCACGACCGCCGACACCACGCCCATCCGGCGCACCACACCGCGTCCTGTCATGCCTGTCCCCTTTTCGCGTCTGCTGCACATGGCTGTTGCACATGTCTGCCGATGGAGTCCGCGTACATCGCGACGGCGACGGTGCCTGGACCGTCGCCGCGCGGCAGACATGATCCTGGCCGCGCGTGTACGGGAAGGGAAGAGGTAGTTACCGATCGGTAGAGATCGTGACCGGCGCGACTCCGGGTACCCGCGGTGCGGTGGCAGACGTCCGTGCCGCGTGTGAGCCTGAGGCTCGCTGCCGGCACCAGTGGAGAGAGGCTGCTCGGAATGCAAGGACCGAACATCGTCATCGTCGGCGCGGGTTTCGCGGGAGTCGAGGCGGCGCGGAGCCTCGAACGGATGCTGGGTCCGGGCGACGCCCGGATCACCCTGGTCAGCCCCACCGGCTACCAGCTGTACCTGCCGTTGCTGCCGCATGTCGCCGCCGGTGTCGTCACGCCGCAGTCCGTCGCGCCCTCGCTGCGCCGGATCCTGCGCCGTACCGCGCTGGTGCCCGGCGGGGTGATCGGCGTCGACCCGGGGGCCAAGGTCTGTGTCGTCCGCAAGATCACCGGCGATCTCGTCGATCTGCGCTACGACTACCTGCTCCTGACTCCGGGGAGTGTGACCCGCACCTTCGACATCCCGGGTCTGGCGGACGAGGCGCGGGGCATGAAGACCCTCGCCCAGGCCGTGTACCTGCGCGACCACGTGATCGCCCAACTCGACCTGGCGGCGGCCACGTCGGACGAGGCGGAGAGGGCGGCACGGCTGCAGTTCGTGGTGGTCGGGGGCGGCTACGCGGGCACCGAGACGGCGGCCTGCCTGCAACGTCTGACCACCGCCGCCGCCCAGCGCTACCACCCGCGCATCGACCCCGGGCTCATCAAGTGGCACCTGGTCGACGTCGCCCCGAAGCTGCTGCCCGAGCTGGGGGACAAGCTGGGCACGAGCGCGATGCGGCTGCTGACCGAGCGCGGTGTGCGGATCTCGCTGGGCACGTCCGTCGCCTCCGTCACCAAGGACGAGATCACCCTCACCGACGGACGGGTACTGCCCTCCCGGACACTGGTGTGGACCGCCGGTGTCATGGCCAGCCCGCTGGTCGACTCGCTGGGCGCGGAGACCGTACGCGGACGGATCGTCACCGAGCCCGACTTCAGGGTGCCGCGGCTGGACGGGGTCTTCGCGCTGGGCGACGCGGCGGCGGTGCCCGACCTGGCCAAGGGGGACGGATCCGCCTGCCCGCCGACCGCGCAGCACGCCGCCCGGCAGGGCCGGCACGCCGCGAAGGTGCTGACGGCGAGGCTGCGCGGTGAGCCCACCCTGCCGTACCGGCACCGGGACCTCGGCCTGGTCGTGGACCTCGGCGGCCATGACGCCGTGTCCAAGCCGCTCGGCATCGACCTCCGGGGCGCGCCCGCTCAGCTCGTGGCACGCGGATACCACCTGTACGCGCTGCGCACGGGTGCCGCCCGGTTCCGTACGGGCGCCAACTGGCTGCTCAACGCCGTCGCGGGTGACGACTTCGTGCGCACCGGGTTCCTCGCCGACCGCGAGGGCACCCTGCGGGACTTCGAGCGCACGGACGTGTACCTGACGCCGGACGAGGTGCTCGCCCGGACCCGCGCCCGCGCGTAGGCGAGGGCAGGGGGCGGGGCGGGGCGGCGGTATCAGGTCGCCCCCCCGGAAGCAGCAGCCCGTCGAAGTCCGCCACGTACACGTCGGCCCAGGAGACGGGGGCCCGAACTCCGCCGATCCGGTCAGCTCCGCGTGGAAGAGGGGGTTCGCGCTCCGCTCCGAGCTGTCCGAACAGGACGCCCGTCAGGAGCCGCGGGTCCGCTTCCGGGTGGATCCCGGCGTGTTCGTCGGCGAAGACGACGTCGTGGCCCGCCCGCGTCAACAGCCGCCAGGGTACGGCGACTTCGGTGACGTCGAAGTCACGGTCGGGGACCGGGATCAGCACCCGCCCGCGCCCGTCACGGCAGCCGCCGCCGGAGCGATCCGGCCACCCGGCACGACCTGCGGGCGACGGTGAACACATGGGCGTGGGCGCACGTATGAGGGGAGGGCCCTCGACCAGGGCCCTCGGCGGCGTGGCCGCCGCTCGGTTCGGCTTCGGGAGCCCAAGGATGAGGCACGCACGACGACGGATCGTCCGACGGGGGGCGCGCTTCGCGGCCCTCGGCGGACTGCTCTTCGGGAGCCTGATGGTGACGCACGCGATGGCGAGCGAACCGTCCGGCTCGGCGCGTGCCCCGCGGAGTTCGGCACAGGCCGCGGCGGGCACGGGTGCCGGGCTGGTGACCCGGCTGGGCGCCGCGCGGACCGCCGGCAGCTGGATCGCCGACGACGGGCAGCCGGTGGTCGCGGTCACCGACTCGGGCGCGGCGGCCGAGGTGAAGTCGGCGGGCGCACGCCCGAAGGTCGTGTCGCACAGCATGCAGGACCTCAAGTCCGCTACTGAGGAGCTCAGTTCGGCGCCCCGGGTGCCGGGCACGGCCTGGGCGGTGGACTACAAGAAGAACGAGGTGGTGGTGCAGGCCGACAGCACGGTCTCCGCCACCGACTGGTCGCGCATGACGAAGGTCGCCGACGGCATCGGCGACGAGGTGCGGATGCAGCGGACCCAGGGCACGTTCACCACTCGGGTGAACGGCGCTCAGGCGATCTTCTCGACCAGCGGGCGCTGCTCGGCCGGCTTCAACGTGACCAGCCCGCAGGGCGAGTTCATCCTCACCGCCGGACACTGCGGGCCCGCCGGGTCGGTCTGGTTCTCCGACAACACCGGCCGGCAGCAGGTGGGCCGCACCATCACCACGGCGTTCCCCGGCAGCGACTTCTCCCTCATCCAGTACGACGCCGGACAGCAGCCGAAGAACGGGAGCAACATCGTCGGCATAGGCGGCGGCAACGGCGTCCGGATCAACGGTGCCGCCGATCCCACCGTGGGCCAGCGGGTCTTCCGCAGCGGCAGCACCAGCGGGCTGCGCGACGGGAAGGTGACCGCGCTCAACGCGACGGTCAACTATCCCGAGGGGACGGTCACCGGGCTCGTCGAGACGACGGTGTGTGCCGAACCGGGCGACAGCGGAGGCCCGTTGTTCTCCGAGGGCATCGCGCTGGGGGTGACCTCGGGCGGCAACGGGGACTGCAAGACCGGAGGTACGACGTTCTTCCAGCCGGTCACCAAGGCGCTGACGGCGCTGGGGGTGACGCTCGCGGGCCAGGGCCAGGGAGCCGCCGGACAGTCGTCCGCCGCCCCCTCGGCGCCGTCCACCGCGGCGGCCTCACGGGAGGCGGCGGTCTCGCCGGGCTCGGCCGCACCGGGTGCGGTGGAGCCGGTGGACACCGCCGGGACGGCCGAGACGTTCGTCTCCGAGCTCACGGACCCGCAGAACGTCGGCCCGGGACTGCTCGTCATCGCGGGAAGCGTCATCGCGCTGATGGCGACCCGGTTCATCCGAACCGAGCAGGACCGCAACGCCTATCGGCGGCAGTACGCGCAGAGTTGGGGCTGATCGGCCCGAAGCCGGTTCGGAGCGGCCAAGGTCGGGCCGCTCCGCCGGAGATCGGTGCCGAGGTCCGAGGCCGTGGCTCCCGTCCAGGTCCGACAGGACCTGGGGGAGCCCGGGGCTGACACGCGGAAGGTCAGGCCGCCCTGGCCGTCGACGGGGCGGCCTCGGCCCATTCCAGCACCAGGCGCTGGTACTCGCGGCGCTCTTCGATGCTCAGTGTCCCGCCCGCCCGGAACCAGAGGGCCCGGATCTCCTCGTTGACCTCGGCGGCGGAGCGCCGAGTGTCGGTGCAGGAAGTGGTGGACATGACGTGAAGCATACGGTCCTTGACGTGAAGACAATGTGAGTAAAGGTACATCGGCCGACATTACGGACCGTGAAGCTCGTCACTCACGTTCCGGGCTTGCGGCCGTACACGTAGACGTCGTCGCCGTTCTTCAGCAGCGACCAGTACTTCTTGGCCGTCGTCGAGGTCATGTTGACGCAGCCGTGGGAGCCTGGCGGGTTCCACATGCTGACGCCCACGGAGTGGAACGCCTGACCGCCGTCGAAGAACTGGCTGTACGGCATGGCCACGTTGTAGATGCTGGAGACGTGGTCGATGTCACGCCAGTAGACCTTCTTCAGGCCGGTACGGGTCTCGTAGCCGTTCCTGCCCGTGCGGACCGGGACCGGTCCGTAGACCAGCCGGCTGCCGTCCTGGATCCAGCTCAGCTGGAGCGTGAGGTTGACGCAGGCGATGCGGCCCTTGTTCACCGGGCACCTGCCGTCCCTGTTGGGGGTGGTCCCCACGGCCTTCTGCTTGTTCATGAGGTCCATCACGCCCCAGGTGACGGGTCCCGCGTACCCGATGTTCGGGGTGATGCCGTGCTTGTTCTGGAAGGCCTGGATCGCCTTGCAGTCGGCGGTGGACTGACGGCCGTCGACCGGCCGCCCGAGGAACTTCTCCACCTGCTTCTGGTTCGGGCCGGTCGACGTGGTGCAGCTCGCCGCCTGCGCGGGCCCCGCGCCCAGCGCGAGGGTGAGCGGTGCGACCAGTCCGGTGAGCCCGAGCGCGACGGCTCCTCGTCTGCGTATGTCCCCCATGGCGGTCCTTCCCTCTCGTGTTCATCGTGTCTTCTGCCAGTTAGACCGTCCATGAGGGTATTGCGTTGTACAGCCGCCGAGGCTGGGACCGAACGGTGACATTCCTCGCGGCACGGACGCCGAGGCCGGCGCCCCGCCCCCGGAGGGATCCGGACCCGCGCGCGATTTCGGTCCAGTTGTTCCCGGGTGGACCGGGGTTTCGACGGGGCCCCGCCCTACGCTGCCGCCATGGACCCCACTCTCGCCGAGGATCTCGAACGCCTCCCCGAACTCCTGCAGGCCGCGCGTGACTTCGCCGTCGGAGAGGTGCGCGACCTCGACCACCGTCCCGTCGCCCATCTGGGCAAGGCGCCCCTCCCCGCGCCGCTTCCGGCCGGTGGCGCGGGGACCGAGGGCGCCCTGGCCCGGTTCGCCGAACACTGGGCGCCGGGGTTCTCGGGCTCGGCCGGGCCGCGCTACCTCGGCTTCGTCACCGGCGGAACGACGCCCGCCGCGCTCGCCGGGGACTGGCTGACCGGCGCCTACGACCAGAACGTCTCCGGAGGCGCCGGGTCCCTCGCGGGCGCCCTGGAGCATGAGACCCTGGGCTGGCTGCGGGAGCTGTTCGGACTCGGGGAGGAACACCACGGGGCGTTCGTCAGCGGGGCGACGGTCTCCAACACGGTCGGGCTCGCCATCGCGCGCGAGTGGCTCGGCGAGCGCCGGGGCGTGTCGGTCGCGCGGGAGGGGGTCGCCGCGCTCGGTCCGGTGGACGTCCTGTCGGGCAGCCCGCACTCCAGCGTGACCAAGGCCCTGTCGGTGCTCGGCCTCGGCCGGGACAGTCTGCGTCCGGTGCCGGTGCTGCCCGGCAACCGCGAGGCCGTGGACGTCGAGCGCCTCGACGCGGCGCTCACCGCGCTCGACGGGCGCCCGGCGGTCGTCGTGGCGAACGCCGGGACCGTGAACACCGTCGACTTCGACGATCTGCGGGCCATCGCCGCGCTCAGGGAACGTCACGACTTCTGGCTGCACGTCGATGCCGCGTTCGGCGGCTTCGCGGCGCTGTCGCCCGCGTACGCCTCGCTGGTGGCGGGCCTGGACGCGGCGGACTCGATCTGCGTCGACCTGCACAAGTGGCTCAACGTCCCCTACGACGCGGCCGTCCAGTTCACCCGCCGCCAGGACCTCCAGGTCCGGGTCTTCCACAACGCCTCGCCCTACCTCGGACCGCCCACCCAGGATCCGGACTTCCTGCACCTGACACCGGAGAACTCGCGTCGGCTGCGCGCCCTGCCGGCCTGGTTCTCCCTGGCGGCGTACGGCTCCGCGGGGCATCGCGAGATCGTCGAGCGCAACGCCGCGCTCGCCCGGCGGCTGGGCGAACGGATCGCCGGAGTGCCCGGACTCCGTCTCCTCGCGCCGGTCCGGCTGAACGTCGTCTGCTTCACCCTCGCCGACGACCCGTCCGAACGCCGTGTCCACGAACTGGCCGACGCCGTGGCCGCCTCGGGCGAGGCCTTCGTGACGCCGACGTTCTACGACGGGACGCACGGGCTGCGCGCCGCGTTCAGCAACTGGCGTACGTCCGAGGCCGACACGGACCGGGTGTTCGAAGCCGTCGAGCGCCTCTGCGCCGAGCCTCGCAGCTAGGGGAGGTCCCCGCCTCCCTCGCCCCCGCCCCCGTCGTCGGCGTCCCGGCCGTACCTCTTGACCGCCTGCCGGAAGCCGGTGTTGACGCCCAGCAGGCCGCCGTCGACGCACAGGGTCGTGCCGGTGATCCAGGACGCGTCGCGGGAGGCGAGGAAGGCGACGGCGGCCGCGATGTCCTCGGGCTCGCCGACCCGGCCCAGCGGATACAGCTCGGCGGCGCGGGCGAGGTCGTCGTCACGGCCCTCCCAGGCCGCGGTACGGACGGTTCCGGGGGCCACCAGGTTGACCCGGACCCCCCGCGCGGCGGCGTGGCCGGCCAGGGTGCGGGTGAGCGACATGAGTCCCGCCTTCGCCGCGCTGTAGGCGTGGTTGCCGAAGTCCTGGATCCCGTTGACGGAACCGATGGTGACGATCGCGCCGCGGCCGGAGGCGACCAGGTGCGGGAGGGCCGCGCGGGCGCAGCGATAGGCGCCGGTGAGGGTGATGTCCAGGTCCCGGGCCCACACCTCGTCGCTCTCGTCCTCGAAGAGCCGGGCGTCGGGGCTGCACCGAAAGGCGTTGTTCACCAGGACGTCGAGCGAACCGAACGCGTCCACGGCGTACGCCACGGCGGCCTCCACCTGGACCCGATCCCCCACGTCGCAGGTGAACGACTCGGCCCGCGCGCCGAGTTCGCGCAGCCCGGCGGCCGTCTCCCCGGCCTGGGCCGAGTCAATGTCGGTGACCAGGACCTGGGCGCCCTCCTCGGCGAGGCGGCGGGCGGTGGCCGCGCCGATGCCGCGAGCCGCACCCGTGATCAGAACTCCGTACCCCTCGAAGCGCCTCATCGCAGTCATGGCAGGCAAGTTACCGTCATGATCGTCGCGCCGACAGATAGCGTGCCCACATGTCCGCCTTCATACAGCAGCTCCCGGCACTGATCGGTGTGGTCATCGGCGCCCTCGGTTCGTACCTGGCGATCGTGCGGGGTGACCGGGCCCGCTTCGGCCGCGAGCAGGCGGCGCGTTGGGAGGAACGACGGCTCGCGGTGTACGCCGACTACGCGCGGTGCCTGAAGCGGACGATCACGCTGACCTACCGGGTCGCCGCCCATCTCGGCAACGACCCGCACCCGCATCCGCTGTCGCCCCAGGAGGCGGCTCCGCTGCTCGCCGAGGCCGCGGAGGCCGGGGACCCGGCCGGTGAGGCGCTGCTGCTCCTGGGCACTCCGGAGGTGGTGGAGAAGTCGCGGGCCTGGGTCGTCGTGGTGATGGAGATGGAGCGCTTCCTGTACGAGGACACCCGCGACCCCGAGGCGTGGCAGGTGCTGCTCGAACGCCAGCGCACCGGGCGCGAGGGGTACTACGCGGCGGTGCGCGCGGACCTCTCACTGACGACGGAACGCCCGGCCTCCTGGCAGGTCCCCCCGCTCCACGCGAACACCTGACCCGGTCCCGCCGCCGTCGCGAGGCGGCCGAGGCCCCCGCCTTCCACGTCCCTTGCCCGGCCCCTCGCCTTCCCCGGCCTCCGTCGCTCAGCGGTATCCCGTCGCGTCCGCCGGCATCCCCTTGTCCTGCACCTCGACCATGTAGCGCCAGGCGTCGGGACGGCTGCCGTCGCGGTCGGTGAAGCCGTACACCTGGGCGAGCTGCCCGCTGGAGAGGGACTGCCCGTTCCAGCGCGCGACCTCCTGGTCGGCGGCCAGCGCCGCGACGGCGCGTCCCACGTAGAAAGGCGTCTCGGAGATCCCGAAGTGCGGGACGCGTTCCTCGGCGTCGCGCCAGTTCTCCTCGGTCACCCCGAAGGTCTCGAGCATCATCTCCGAGCGCAGCCAGCCGGGGGTGAGGGCCACGGCGGTCGCGCCGCGCGGGCCGAGTTCGTGTCCGAGGGCG
Organism: Streptomyces sp. NPDC002580; assembly: GCF_042889485.1. Classification (NCBI taxonomy): domain Bacteria; kingdom Bacillati; phylum Actinomycetota; class Actinomycetes; order Kitasatosporales; family Streptomycetaceae; genus Streptomyces; species Streptomyces sp. NPDC002580. The sequence goes on from NZ_JBIAQZ010000002.1 coordinate 433,321, forward strand.
AACGCCATGCGCAGCACGGCCGACTTGGCCAGGTCGTAGAAGAAGGAGATCCGGTAGGTGTCCCGGTTGTACTCCGCCGTGCCGTCCGTCATCTCCACGACCAGTCCGCCGGGACCGCGCAGCAGCAGGGGCAGCGCGTGGTGGCTGGTGATCGCGTGGGTCTCGACGGCCAGCCGGAGCATCCGGAGGCCGTTGTCGAGGTCGTGCTCCCAGACGGGGGCTTCCCACTCGAAGAGCTTCTCGGAACCCCAGATGTCGTTGACCAGGACGTCGAGGCGGCCCTGCTCCTCGGCGATGCGGGCGACGAGCGCCGCCACCTCGGCCGGCACGAGGTGGTCCGTGGGGACCGCGATGCCCCGCCCGCCCGCCGCGGTGACCAGGTCGGCGGTGTCCTCGATGGTCTCGGGGCGGTCGTACTCCGAGCGCCGTTCACGGGTGCTGCGCCCGGTCACGTAGACGGTGGCACCGGCCGCGCCCAGTTCCACGGCGATTCCGCGGCCCGCCCCCCGGGTCGCGCCCGCCACCAGCGCGACCTTGTCCACGAGCGTGCCTTCCAACGGCCCTGACATGTCCGACCTCCCTGCCCTCGGCGCCCACGGGCCGGTGTCGCCCGTGCGTCCCTGCGAGCGTCTCCCGGAAGTCGGACATCTTCTGTCAGGTATTCCGTCGTGTTTACGCCGTGTCGCGCGGGCGGGGCTGCGGGGCGGCCGGGTCAGTGACCACGGGCGATCCACTCCTCCAGGTGCGGCGCCTCCGCCCGGATGGTGGTCGAGTCGCCGTGTCCCGTACGGACGACCGTGTCGCCCGGCAGGGTGAGCAGCCGGTCACGGACCGACTCGATGATCGTCGGGAAGTGGGAGTACGACCGTCCTGTCGCCCCGGGGCCGCCCTGGAAGAGGGTGTCGCCGGAGAAGAGGGTGGCGAGGCCCGGGTCGTAGAGGCAGACCGCTCCCGGGGCGTGGCCCGGGGTGTGCAGCACGGTCAGGTCCGTGCCCGCCGCCTCGATCACCTGGCCGTCCTGGAGCCAGGCGTCGGGCAGGCGGTCCGGGTGGGTCAGTTTCCACAGCGGCAGGTCGTCGGGGTGGAGCCAGATGGTGGCGCCGGTGCGCTCCGCCAGGGCGGGGGCGGCGTCGATGTGATCATTGTGGGCGTGGGTGCACACGATGGCCGTCAGCCGCCGCTCTCCCACCGCCTCGGCGATCGCGTCGGCGTCGTGGGCGGCGTCGATGACGATCGCCTCGTGATCGTCACCCACGATCCACACGTTGTTGTCGACGTCCCAGGTGCCGCCGTCGAGCTCGAACGTGCCCGAGGTGACGAGGTGTTCGATGCGCGCGCCCATCACAGCATCACCACCGAACGCAGCACGTCGCCGTGGTGCATCCGCTCGAAGGCCGCCTCGATGTCGTCCAGGGCGATCGTCTCGCTCACGAACGCGCCCAGGTCCAGGCGTCCTTGGAGGTGCAGGTCGATCAGCATCGGGAAGTCGCGGGAGGGCAGGCAGTCGCCGTACCAGGACGACTTGAGGGCGCCGCCGCGCCCGAAGACGTCGATCAGGGGGAGTTCGAGCTTCATCTCCGGGGTGGGCACGCCGACCAGGACGACCGTGCCGGCCAGGTCGCGGGCGTAGAAGGCCTGCTTGTACGTCTCCGGGCGGCCCACGGCCTCGATGACGACATCGGCGCCGAAGCCGCCGGTGAGTTCGCGGATCGCCTCGACGGCGTCGGTCTCACGGGAGTTGACGGTGTGCGTCGCGCCGAGCTTCTGGGCGGTCGTGAGCTTGCGGTCGTCGATGTCGACGGCGATGATCCTCGCCGCGCCCGCGAGCCGGGAGCCGGCGATCGCCGCGTCGCCGACGCCGCCGCAGCCGATCACCGCGACCGTGTCGCCGCGTCCGACGTTCCCCGTGTTGATGGCGGCCCCGATCCCGGCCATCACTCCGCAGCCGAGGAGACCGGCCACGGCCGGGGAGACCGACGGGTCGACCTTGGTGCACTGCCCGGCCGCGACCAGCGTCTTCTCGGCGAAGGCACCGATACCGAGCGCCGGCGACAGCTCGGTGCCGTCGGTCAGGGTCATCCTCTGCTTCGCGTTGTGGGTGTCGAAGCAGTACCAGGGGCGCCCGCGCAGACAGGCGCGGCACTGCCCGCACACCGCGCGCCAGTTGAGGACGACGAAGTCGCCGGGTGCCACCTCCGTGACGCCCTCGCCGACCGACTCGACGATCCCGGCCGCCTCGTGGCCGAGCAGGAAAGGGAAGTCGTCGTTGATCCCGCCCTGCTTGTAGTGCAGGTCCGTGTGGCAGACCCCGCAGGCCTGGATCTTCACGACGGCCTCGCCCGGCCCCGGATCGGGTACGACGATGGTCTCGACGCGCACCGGCTCGTTCTTGCCCGGTGCGATCACGCCGCGTACTTCCTGCGCCATGTGAGTGAGCCCTTCCCTGAGTCGACGTTCCGTCAACCGACCCTACGGCGTGACCGGCCGGTAGAAGGCCAGGTGGACCGCGGCGGCCGCCACCGCGAGCCTCGTCACCGTCACCTCGGCCACCGCGCTGTCGGCGCACGCCCGGGAGGGCACCGTCCGCCGGCGGGCCGGGTCGCTGTTCGCCGCGGCGGGACTGATCCCCCGCGGCTGGGCGGGGCGGCCTCGGGACAGCTGCCCTCCGCCGTGCTCACCGGCGCGTTCTCGCTGATCGCGGGCCTCGCCGCGTTCCGCATGCTCCGGCCGACGGCCGACGGGCGGGGTCCCGCACCCGCGCGGCCCGGCCGGATCACCGGGGCGGGCGCGGGCCTCGGCGCGATGACCGGGGTGCTGGGCGTGGGCGGCGGCTTCCTCGCCGTACCCGCTCCGGTGAACGGCGTGGGACTGCGCATGCGGGCCGCCGTCGGCACCGGTCTGCTGGTGATCACGGCGAACTCGCCGGCCGCGCTGCTCGCCCGCGCGGGAACGGCACAGGACCTCGACCGGACGGTCGTGGCACCGTTCACCGGAGCGGCCGTCCTCGGGGCGTGGGACGGGAGGCGCCTTGCGGCCCGGGTGTCCGGGGGCACGCTTCGGCGGATCTTCGCCTGGGCCCTGCCGGCCGTGACCGCGCTGATGCTTCTGGACGTCGTACTGTGAGGCTCAGGCCAGCGACAGGAAGAGCTTCTCCAGCCGGGCCCGCATCTGCTCACTGGTCTCACCGTTCTTCGCGCCGTTCTCGGCGTCGGTCAGACACTGCTGGAGCCCGGTGGCGATGATCGCGAAGCCGGCCCGGTCCAGCGCGCGGGAGGCCGCGGCAAGCTGGGTGACCACGTCCTCGCAGTCGCGCCCCTCCTCGATCATCCGGATCACTCCGGCGATCTGTCCCTGCGCCCGGCGCAGCCGGTTCAGCACCGACTTCAGCTCGGCACCCGCGAGTTCCAGTTCCACGAACACTCCTTCACCTATACCCCTAGGGGTATGATACTCCGCCCTGTGGGGCACCCCCGACGAACAAGGATGACACTCCCCAGGAGCACCCCGCGTCCCTCGACGCCGCACAGGCCCACGCCCGGCTCACCGAGCTGACCGTCATCGACGTCCGTACCCCCGGCGAGTACGCCTCCGGCCATCTGCCGGGCGCCCTCACCATCCCCCTGGACCGCCTCCACCGGATGCTGCCCGTGCTCGGCGACGCGCGCCCCGAACTGCTCATGGTCTGCGCCTCCGGCAACCGCTCGGCGAACGCGTGCGCCCTGCTCGCCGGGCACGGTGTCGCGGCGGCCACGCTCACCGGCGGTACCGGCGCCCGGGCGGAGCTCGGACACGGACTGCACCGCCCGTCGGCCGCCCCGCGGGCCGGCTGGTCCATGGAGCGCCGGGTCCGGTTCACCGCCGGCGCCATCGTCCTGCCGGGGCTCGGACTCGGACTCCTGCACCCCGCCTGGCAGTTGCTCTCCGCCGGGGTGGCGGGCGGCCTGGTCCTCCCGGCCCTCACGAACACCTGCGGCATGGCCGCGCTGCTCGCCCGGCTCCCGCACAACCGCCCGCGTCCGGCGGACCTCGATGCCGCTCCGGCGGCACTCGGGCGCCGCGTGTCCCGAGTCCGCTCGGACGCGGGGCGGCCCGGACCGGACCGGCCGCGAGGCCGACGTAGCCTGAGGGTCCCGTCCTCAACTCCCGCGAGGAGCCCCGTGAGCCCGACCGAGGCCGAGCCCGAGGTGCCCGCGTGGCGCCTGTTGCTCGGGTATGTACGTCCGCACCGACGGGCGTTGCTGGCCGGGGCGCTGCTGGCGCTCACCACCGGGGCCACCGGTCTGCTGCTGCCGTTGGTGGCGCGCGGGCTCATCGACGACCTCTCGCACGACCGGCCGATCGGGCGGGCCCTGCTCTGCATGGCGGCACTCGTGGTCACCAACGCGGCGGTGGGGGCGACGGGTTCGTACGTGCTGCGGCGCACCGCCGAGTCGGTCGTGCTCGGCGCGCGCCGCGCCCTCTCGTCGTATCTGCTGCGGCTGCGCATACCCGCCGTGGACCGCAGCGAGCCCGGCGACCTGATGGCCCGCATCACCTCCGACACGACCCTGCTGCGCGAGGTCACCACCGACTCCCTGGTCGGCCTCGGCACCGGCGGCCTCACCCTCGTCGCCACGGTGGTGATGATGGGCCTGGTCGACGTGGTGCTGCTCGGCGTCACGCTGGGCGTGGTCCTGTGCGCGGGGACCGTGCTCGGCCTGATCGTGCCGCGCATCAACCGGGCCAGCAGGCAGGCCCAGGACGCCGTCGGCGCGATGGGGGCCCTGCTGGAGCGGACCCTCGGTGCCCTGCGCACGATCAAGGCGTCCGGTGCCGAGCACCGCGAGGAGCGGGCCGTCCACGCGGCCGCCGAGGAGTCCTGGCGACAGAGCGTGCGGGCCGCCAAGTGGTCGGCCGCCGCGGGCAACACGGCCGGTCTGGCCATGCAGGTCGCCTTCATCACGGTCCTGGCGGTGGGTGGCGCCCGGGTCGCGACCGGCGCCATCGGCGTGGGCACCCTGGTCGCCTTCCTGCTCTACGTGTTCTACCTGATGTCGCCGATCCAGCAGGTGGTCGGCGCGGTCACGCAGTACCAGACCGGCGCCGGGGCGCTCGCCCGTATCCAGGAGTCCCTGCGGCTGCCCGCGGAACCCGCCGCCCCTCCCGCGCCGTTGCCGACGCCGGGCGCCGGACCCGCCGCGCTCACCTTCGACAACGTCCGCTTCCGGTACGCCGACGATCTGCCCTACGTCCACCACGGCGTGACGTTCTCCGTCCCGGCCCGCGGACTGACCGCGTTCGTCGGGCCTTCCGGAGCGGGCAAGACCACCGTCTTCTCGCTCATCGAGCGGTTCTACGATCCCGAGGCGGGCCTCATCACCGTCGACGGCCGGGCGCTGGAGCAGTGGGACCTGCCCCGGCTCCGTTCCGCCATCGGCTACGTGGAGCAGGACGCGCCGGTCCTGTCCGGCTCCCTGCGCGACAACCTCCTGCTCGGCAATCCGGAGGCCGAGGACGGCGAGGTCACCCGGGTGCTGCGGACGACCCGCCTGGACGGCCTGGTCGCCCGGCTGCCCCGCGGTCTGGACACCCTGGTCGGACATCGCGGCACCAAGCTGTCGGGCGGCGAACGCCAGCGCGTCGCCATCGCCCGGGCCCTGCTGCGCCGCCCCCGGCTGCTGCTCCTGGACGAGGCCACGTCACAGCTCGACGCCGTCAACGAGGCCGCGCTGCGCGACACGGTCGCCGATGTGGCCCGTACAACCACGGTGCTCGTGGTCGCGCACCGGCTGTCCACCGTCACGACGGCCGACCGCATCGTCGTGATGGACGCGGGCCGCGTCCGGGCCGTGGGCACCCACCGTGAACTCGTGGCCGCGGACTCGCTCTATGCCGAGTTGGCCGCCACCCAGTTCCTCGCGACCGCCGGATGACCTCCCCACCCGGTGCCGGGAAGGAATCCGCGACGGGGTCCCGGGTCGCGTCGCCGGGCGGCCCGGCCCTCAGCCGCAGCCTCACCTTCGCCCACCCTCCGACCGCCGCCCGGCGGTCCGCCCACCGGCCGGGCGGCGCCCGGACCGCCGTCCGCCCCTCCGGCCCCGGCCCTCGTCACACACCGCGCCGCCGCCGGCACGCGCCGCGCCCTCGATCCTCACCCATGGTGACGTGGCGTCACCTTCCGCGTCATCGCCCGTCCGAGGATGCGCCGAACTTCCCGGTGCGTCGGCGATGTCCCGGAATTCCTTGGCCGAGGACCGGCTCTCCTCTATGGTGATGCCCTCTTTCCGCCTCGCGGGGGCGGCCGTCGGCCCGACGGCCGCCCCGGCGGGCGCGAAGGCACGTCCCACCCGGATACACAGGCGACTGATGATGGTCAAAAACCCCGCCCCGGCCTGGCAGGCCGCCCCCGAGATCACCTTCCCGGCACCCGTCGGCCCACCCGCCGGTCTGGAAGTGATCCCGCTGGCCGCGCTGCGCGCCCGGTGCCGCACCCGCGGAATCGATCCCGGCGCCCCGCAGCGCCCGACCGTCCACCAACTGCTCACCGTCACCTCCGGCACGCTGCGTCGGACCGTGGACTTCACGACCCACGAGGTCGAGCCGGGCGGCTGGCTCTGGACGCGTCCCGGACAGGTCCTCCAATGGGAAGACGTCACCGGGGCCGAAGGCGTCCTGATCGCCTTCGCGGCGGACTTCCCGGACCCGGCCACGGCCGACGCGGCCCGCCTGGACGATCCGCACGCGCGCGTGCTGCGCGTTCCGAGGCCCGAGGACTCCGCGTCCCTGCGGGTGGCCGCCGCGCATCTGGAGCACGAGTTCCTCGCGCCCGGCCGGCTGCCGGACGACGCGCACCTGGCCGTTCTGCGTCATCTGCTGGACGTGCTGATTCTGCGCCTGGCCCATCTGGACGGTCCCGCGAGCCCGGTCCCGGGACCAAGCGAAACCTTTCTTCGGTTCCGCGAGACCGTCGAGCGGGACTTCGCGCACACCCGCCGGGTGGACGACTACGCCCTCGCCCTCGGCTACTCCGCCCGCACACTGTCGCGTGCCGCCCTCGACTCGGCCGGGGTCGGCGCCAAGGAGTTCATCGACCGCCGGGTCGTACTGGAGGCCAAGCGGCTGCTCGCCCACACGGAACTGGCCGCCGCCCACATCGCCGCCCAGCTGGGCTTCTCCAGTGCCACCAACTTCGCCAAGTACTTCCACCAGCGCGCCGGGCAGGCCCCCATCGCGTTCCGCACGACGGTGCGCCACCGGGGCGGGGGCGTCCCGGCACCACGACGCGAGGACGACTTCACCCGGCGGAGCGTACGTCCGTCCGACCGGTGACCGGCAGGCCGGCAGGCGAGCGGCCCCGCCAGGTGAGCGACCGGCCCCGACGTGAGCGGCCGGCCGTCGTCCGGCCCGCGCACCAGGTACGGCACGCACGAAGGGCCCCGGCGGAACGTCGCCGTTCCGCCGGGGCCCGCCACCACCGCGCCCGGCACCTCCAGCTCCGGCACCTCTAGCTCTGGATGCCCCCGAGCAGTCCGGTGGCGGGTGCGGCCACATCGGTGAGCCGGCGCAACCGGTTCAGCTCGGAGAGCCGGTCGAGGCCCGCGAGCCGGGCGGAGGGCCGCGGGAGCCCGGCCTGCCGCTCCACGGGGACGTCACTCACGGCGAGCGGGTCGAGCGCGGTGACGAGGTTCGGCTTCGCGGCCTCGGCACCCGCGGGGCCCGAGGCCGCAGCCATCGGCGCGGCGAGCCCCGTGACGCCGACGGCGAGACCAACGGCGGCTGTGATACGTCGTGTTGAGATCATGCTTCCGGCAACGGGCACGGCCCCCGGCCGGACACGGCCCGGTCCCCCGCCTCACCCGAGAGGCGCGTCGGACCGCTGCGTTTGCCGTGGGCTCCGGGGCGGAGGAGTCTTCACATAGGCAGGCCCCTCGCGGCCGGCTCCTCGCCGTCCGCGGCCTTTCCGAGGAGGTCACTCATGGGCACAGCGGCATTCCCCACCTTCGACACCGAGGCACTGCGCCGGGGTATCGAGGGACACAGCGCGGCGGCTCTGACGTCGCTCTACGCGGAGGACGCGCAACTGCGCGTCGTGGACCGCAACACCCAGCCCAGTCACCCGATGGTCAAACACGGTCGCGCCGAGATCAGCGAGATGCTCGAGGACGTCTACAGCCGGGACATGACGCACAAGATGGACCAGTGCGTCGTCCAGGGCGACCACGTCGCCTACACCGAGTCCTGCGAGTACCCGGACGGTGTGCGGGTGCTGAGCACGTCGATGATGACGTTGCGCGACGGGAAGATCGTCGAGCAGACGCTGGTCCAGGCATGGGACGAGTAGGGAGGAACTGGCCGAAGGTCCGGATCACCTCACGTCTGACCTGGACCTTCTCGGCCGGTACGACCCGGGGGAGGTCCCGCCCGAACCGGTACCGGCGACTCCGGCCCGTCTCCGCGGCGGGCCTGCGCGTGTCCGCCTCCCTGCTCGACTCGCTGCGGCGAGCGGCGCGCCCCCAGCCCCGCCCGCCGCGGCCACACGCCGTCCGGAGGCTTCACATCCGGCCCCGGTGAGCGGCCGCGGTGTCGAGGCGCGAGGACCTCGGGTCGCGTAGGCTAGGAGGCCGGGACCGCGCGGGCGGTGGTGTCGCGTGCCCTCAGGAGCATCGGGGAGGCCCGGTCCACGAGGTCGCGCAGGAGCGCCAGATGGGCCTCGTCGCCGCCGAGTTCGTCCAGGAGACGCAGGGCCCTGTCACGGAACGTGTCGATGTCCCGCTCGTACGTACGCAGCACGTCCGGCGCGAGAAGGACGTCGGTCATCGCGGTGCGGGCTTCGGGCGACGTGCGTGCGGCGGCGTGCAGTTCGAGGAGGCGGTCCGTGGAACCGGGGGTCACGTCCTCCAGGACGCATGCCAGCAGATAGGTCACCGTGCCGTTGACGAGGTCCTCGTCGCGGCCGGTCAGGATGTCGTGCTGATCGTTGAACAACTGCCACAGGATGCCGAAGACGTTGCCGAACTCCCGCCAGAGTTCCACTCTTTCGTGCGGGCTTCCGGCCAGTCGCGCGGCCATGGCGGTGACCATGCTGAACGGCGCGCCGGACTTCCCGAGGTACGCCGTGACGACCGCCTCGCGGGTGGCGGCACCCAGGTCCGCGCGAAGGTCCCTCAACTGGCCCTCGGTGGCGAGGATCCAGCACTTCACGATCTCGGCCGACAACGGGCCGCGCGCGGCCTCGGGGATCCGCGGCGACTGAACGACGAGCAGGGGAAGCGGAGTTCCGCTGATGACCGTGGCGAGCAGGGCCTGGCTCTCGTCGAGGCCGCCGGCGGCGAAGAGGGCCTGGCCGTCCGCGAGGTCGTCCAGGTAGCACGCGGAGGTCCACCACAGTTCGTGGACCACGGCCAGCGGAACGGCGGGCCCGGGGGCGCCCGTCTCCGCGCCGTGGACGATCAGCGGCAGCACGGACAGGGGGTAGGCGAACGTCCGGTGTCCGAGGAGTTCGGCCACCGCCGCGCGGACGGACGCGGCCGACGGCCCCAGCAGGTCGAGTGCGGCATCCCGCTCCGCGTCGATGTCCGCGGAGACCTCGCGATGCAGATCCATGTACGACTTGGCCCGCACGGAGCCCACCCCCTACCACCCCGACAATCGAGCACCGATTCGATCATTCGCCCGTCGTGAGGAGCTAGAGCTATTTTGCGCCACGGCCGATTTCTTTCGAAGCCCTCGTCCCGGCCACGGCCGGGCGACGCGGCCGGGCGGGAGCGCTCGGCAGAGCGCCAGGTGAGGAGGGCGGGGCGCGAGGTGCCGGAGTGGCAGACGAGGGCTGGCGAGCGGGCAGCGGGCAGCGGGCAGCGGGCAGCGGGCAGCGGGCAGCGGGCAGCGGGCAGCGGGCAGCGGGCAGCGGGCAGCGGGCAGCGGGGAACGACGCCGCGGTCCGGGGGTTCCCGTGTGCCACGCGGCGCGGGCGTCGCCCTCCAGGAGCGGGCTCCGTGCGGCCGGGGCCGTCGGCCGTGAACCCCGGCATACTGGCGGTCGTGCGAGTTGCGATCATGAGCGCGGGTTCACGGGGTGACGTGGCGCCCTTCACCGGACTCGGACACGGCCTGGTGCGGGCCGGTCACGAGGTCACCCTCGTGACGCACGGGTGCTTCGCGGATCTGGTGTCGGGTTCGGGTGTGGGATTCCACGCGCTGCCGGTCGATCCGCGGGCCGAGCTGGAGTCTCCGCGGGGGCAGCGGCTGCACCGCAGCACCACGGGAGCCGGAAAGATCATCCGGCTCGTCGGGCTGACCCGGGCGCTCGTCGGGCGGCTGACCGAGGGCATGATCGCGGCGGCCCGCTCCAGCGACGTGCTCCTGCTCTCCGGCTCGGTGGGGCCGCTCGGGTACGTCGTCGCGGAGGGACTCGGCCTGCCCAGCATGGGTGTGCACCTCCAACCGCTGCACCCGACGCGGGAGTTCGCTCCACCGGTGGGCGGTGTCCGCTCCTGGGGGCCCACCGTGAACCGGGCGGCCGGCCAGGCGGTGAACCTGGCCGCCGAGCGGGTCTTCGCCGAGACCGTGCGGGCCCTGCGGAACCGGCTCGGCCTGCCGCCCCTCGGTCCTTTGGCGGCGCACCGCGCCCGCGAGCGGCGCGCCTGGCCGGTGCACCACGGGTTCAGCCCGCTGGTCGTGCGCCGGCCGCGGGACTGGCGGCGCGGGCTCGAGGTGTCCGGGTACTGGTGGCCCTACGACGGCGAGGACGCCCGGCTCCCCTCCTCGCTGTGGGATTTCCTGGACGCCGGTCCCGCTCCGGTCTTCGTCGGCCTCGGCAGCGCCACGGTCCCCGATCCCGAGCGGCTGAGCGCCGAGGTGGTACGGGCCCTGCGGGCGGCCGGGCTGCGCGGGGTGATCCAGCGCGGGTGGGGTGAACTGCGGGCCACCGGGGACGACATGTTCACGGTCGGCGAGGTGCCGCACTCCGTGCTCTTCCCCCGCATGGCCGCGGTGGTGCATCACGCGGGGGCGGGCACGACGGCGGCGGGGCTGCGCGCGGGAGTCCCCGCCGTGCCCGTGCCGGTCCAGTTCGACGAGGGGTTCTGGGCCCGGCGGCTCGTTGCCCTCGGCGTCTCGCCCGGCGCCCTGTCGCCGCGGGGGCTGCGCGCCGAGCGGCTGGCGCCGGCCCTGCTGCGGGCGACCACCGACCCCTCGTACCGACGGCGCGCGCGGGACCTGGCGGAGCGCCTCCGCGCCGAGGACGGGGTGGCCCCGGTCGCGGAGGCGCTCGAGCGGCTCGGCGGCTGACGCGGGCGTGCTCCGCACCGGCTCGTGGCCCCTCCGCGCGCGGGCGTCTTTCAGCCGAAGCGCGCCGCGGCCCAGGCGGCGAGTTCGGTGCGGGCCCCGGCCAGCAGGGCGGCGGACGGGGCGTTCGCCCCGTTCGTGACCAGCGCGTAGTGCACGCTTCCCGATCCGGGCGCGGTGAGCAGGAGGCGCCGGCTTCCGGTGCCGCCCGGCTCGGGAGCGACGGCGACCGGTGTGGCCGAGGTGTAGGCGGGCGGGGAGAACGTCGCTCCGAGGTCGGACACCACCGTCGTGGCCGAGGCCGGGAAGGAGGCGGGCAGATGGAGTTCCGTCGGCGCGGCGCCCCCGTCGGAGCGCCAGACCAGCAGCCCGTACTGCCCCGATCCCACCAGCTGGGAGACCTGCGGCAGCGTCGAGGGAACCGGGTTCCAGGTCAGCGTGGTGGAGCCGTCGCGGGAACGGTCCTCGTAGGTGAAGGCGAGGGTGGAGCCCGCGGTGGCGCCGGGGTAGAGACGGTCGAGGAGCCGGGCGTCCTGGCGCAGCACCGCCGTGCCCGAGTCGTCGAGGCGTACGGCGGAGAGGTCCTCGTCGTTCCAGGCGTCGCCCGCGGTGAGCACCTTGGCCGGGTTGTCGTTCATCAGCTCGTGATGACGGCCGCTGTAGATGTCCCACTGCCACTGGGTGCCCGACAGGACCGGTCCCGAGGAGGCCGCGCCGGTCCACCAACCGGCGCCCCGCAGACGGGAGTCGAGGGCCTGGTACATCGCCTTGTCGACGGTCGGGGCCTTGTCCGAGACGGTTCCCGAGAGCGGGTGGCCGAACTCGCCGACGATCGCGGCCGTACCGGCGGCCCGGGCGCGGTCCCGGACCGTGCCGAAGTCGGTGGCGTACTGGCCGTCCGCCGCCTTGCCCCACATGAGGATGCCGGAGATGGCCTTCTGGTCGTAGAAGTGGGTGTTGAACACGTAACGCGGGCCGAGGGTGCCCGCGTCCAGCAGCCCGCCCTCCTGTTTCTGGGAGCTGATGTTGGAGTTCCAGAAGAGGTTCGGTTCCACGAAGGCGGGCTTGTCCTGCCAGCCGGCCGCGTCCATACGGGCCCGGAACTTCCCGTAGAACGGCCAGAGCAGGTCGCGTTCCCAGGTACGGCTGGTCTGCCCCGAGTCGTAACTGCCCGCAAAAGGCTCGTTGTACGGGTCGAAACCGGCGACGCCCGCGAACTCGGCGGTGGTGAGGTGCTGTCGGACGTACGTCATGGCGGCCTGGGCCGTGGCGAGGAAGGCGTCCTGGAGCCCGTGGGAGTTGTGCCAGAAGTCGTACTGCGCCGCTTTGACGGCGTTGTTCTGGGTGATGTTCTGACCCCAGAAGAGGCAGATGCCGCAGGACTCCTGCGGGTAACCGCCCGCGGTCACGGCCCACTTGGGGGCGCCGTCGCCGGAGTACCAGCTGCCCGGGTTGAAGAGGTGGCGGGAGTGGAGGTCCTGGTGGAAGTCGGGGAGGACACGGATGCCCGCGTCGAGGAACGCGCGCATCTGGTCGGTGACGGCGGCGAGATAGCCGTCGTCGACCTGACCCCGGGCGGGTTCGGCGTGCGCCCAGGAGAGCAGGAAGCGCACGGAGTTGCCGCCGCCGAGGGCACGCAGTGCCGTCGCGGACCTGCGCGCGTCGGCGACGGAGGCGAAGGGCAGGCCGGCGTTCTCCTCCAGCTTGGTCTCGCCGGAGACGTTGTAGCCGCGCAGCACGACCTCGCGGCCGAGGCCGTCGGTGAAGCGGCCGTTCGCGACGGTGAGGGTGGCGGCGGCCGGTTCGTCGAACCAGAGGGAGTCGGGGAGTCCGTCCGCGGCGGCGGGCCGGGTGCCCGTCGCCGTGAGGAAGCCGGTGAGGAGTACGAGGACGCCGAGCAGACGCGCGCGTAACTTCGACATGTCCACAACAGTCCCGCCGGTACCAGGAGGCGTCAACACCTCTGACTCCTGAGTAAGTTTCTTGTTCCGGCGCCGCCGCTCGCTCGCGCCGCCGGGCCCACCGCGCGGTACCGCGAGCGAGCGGAGCCGGCGTGACCGGCGGTTCCGCTCGGAGGTGGCGCGTCGACGGCGGGCCGAGCCTCGCGCGTGCCCGGTCCGGAGACCTCGGCGACCAGGGCGGGAGTCCGCCGCGGAGCGCGACCCCGGGGACCGCAGGATCCTTGAGGCAGGCGCGCACTTCCGGCGAGAGGAGCGGACGATGCGGGAGATCCTCCCGGCGCTGTACGCGTGGTACACCGCCGGGTCCCCCTTCGGGCTGGCCACGGTGGTGCGGGTCGACCGCAGCGCGCCCCGCGAACCGGGGGCGGCCATGGCCGTGGGCCCCGGCGGCGAGGTGGTGGGCAGCGTGTCCGGCGGCTGCGTCGAGGGCGCGGTGTTCGAACTCGCCCAGGAGGTGATCACCTCGGGCGAGGCGCGCCTGGAGACGTTCGGCTACAGCGACGAGGACGCCTTCGCCGTCGGACTCACCTGCGGCGGCACGGTCACCCTGCTGGTCCGGCGGGTCTCGCCCGCCGACGATCCGGCCTTCGCCGCGGTCGCCGAGTCGGTGGCCGCGGGCCGACCGGTGACGGTGGCGACGGTGCTGGACGGTCCCGCCCCTCGCGGAGCCGCCCTCGCCGTGTGGCCCGAGGAACAGCCTCACCCGCCGCCCACCACGACATCCGGGGCGAGGTCCCCCGGGCCGGACGGCGAGGAACCCGAAACGGCGGCCGACCGGACACCCGACGGCGTGCCGGACGGGGTGTCAGCGGAGGTGCCTGAGGACGAGCACGAGGAGGAGCCCCGAGGAGCGGCCAGCCGGTCAGCCGATGGGGCCTGGATCGGGGTGTCCGGCGGGGTGCGGGGGTCGCTCGGGTCGGTGGGGCTGGACGCCGCCGTCGCCGCCGACGCGCGCGGTGAGCTGGCGCAGGGCGCCACGGGACGGCGGCACTACGGCCCGCACGGCGAACGGCGCGAGGACGCCGTCACCGTCTTCCTGCACTCCTTCGCGCCGCCGCCGCGCATGCTGGTCTTCGGCGCGATCGACTACGCGGCCGCGGTGGCCCGCGTCGGCGACTTCCTCGGCTACCGGGTCACCGTGTGCGACGCCCGTCCGGTCTTCGCGACGCCGAGGCGGTTCCCGGCGGCCGTGGAGGTCGTCGTGGACTGGCCGCACCGCTATCTGCGCGGTACGGCGACCGACGCGCGGACGGTGATCTGCGTCCTGACGCACGACCCCAAGTTCGACGTGCCCCTGCTGGAGGAGGCGCTGCGCCGCCCGGCCGCGTACATCGGGGCGATGGGCAGCCGCCGGACCCACGCCGACCGCGTCGAGCGGCTGCTCGCGTCCGGCGTGCCGCGGCGCGAGCTGTCCCGGCTGCGCTCCCCCGTCGGCCTCGACCTCGGGGCGCGTACTCCGGAGGAGGTGGCCGTGTCCGTCGCCGCGGAGATCGTCGCCCTGCGCTGGGGCGGCAGCGGAGTGCCGCTGACGGCGACGAGCGGCGCCATCCATCCCCGCTAGGCCCTGTCGTCACTTTCCCGCCCGCCCACGCGCCATGCACGCTCCCCCGAGCTCTGCGAGCAGGGGGCACCCCCACTCGCCGCGGGACCGCCCTCCGGGCGACGACGGGAAGGTGACGACAGGACCTGGCCGCGGAGTCAGCCGGTGCGCGGGGGCAGCCGGTGGAGGGTCACGTCGGCGAGCGCGCCGCCGTCGGTCACCGTCGCCGTCATGTACGTGCCGTACGGCTGGCGGCGGCGGTCGGTCGGCGATCCGGGGTTGAGCAGGCGCAGACCGGTCGGCGCGGTGGTGTTCCAGGGAATGTGGCTGTGGCCGAAGACCAGGACGTCGAGATCGGGGAAGCGTCGCGCGCACCGCCGCTCGCGGCCCACCGCGGCACCGGTCTCGTGGACGACTCCGAAGCGCAGGCCGCCCAGCTCGGCACGGGCGGTCTCGGGCAGGCGGGCCCGCAGGTCGGGGCCGTCGTTGTTGCCGTACACGCCGATGACCCGCCGGGAACGGGCCTCCAGCAGGTCGAGGGTGGCGGCGTCCGCCCAGTCCCCCGCGTGGATCACCGCGTCGGCGAGCGGCAGTTCGTCGAGCAGCGGGGCCGGAAGTTCTCTGGCCCGCTTCGGGAGGTGGGTGTCGGACAGCAGCAGGAGGCGCACGGCTCCAGGGTGTCATCCCGACCGCGGTCGGGAGTGGTCCGGCCGCGGTGGCGGCGCGGTCCGAGGGGGCCCGGCACGGTCGCGCGTCAGTCGAGGGCGATCTCGCTCCAGACCTGCTTGCCCCCGCTGACCGGGACCGTGCCCCACGTCGCCGACATCGCCTCGACGAGGAGGATGCCGCGGCCCCCGGTGGCCTCCCAGCCGATGCTGGTGGGCTTGATCGGCGTACGGGGCGAGTTGTCGGCCACCGAGATGCGCAGCCGGTGGTTGATGAGGGTCAGGTCGAGCCTGACCCGTCCGTCGGTGTGCACCAGCGCGTTCGTGACGAGTTCCGAGACGATGAGCAGGGCGGCGTCCGTGTGGCCGCCGACACCCCAGGTGCGCAGGGCGCGCCGGGTGTACCGGCGGGCGTGCCGGACGGCCTCGGGAACCCTCCAGACCGTCCAGCTCTCGCGGAGCGGGAGCACCGCCATGCCGTCGAAGCGCATCAGCAGGAGGGCCACGTCGTCGCTGCGGTTGGCGCCCGTGAGCAGTCCGTCGGCGACGAGACCGAGGTGGGAGGGGTCGGCGCCGGCGAGGCCCGCGGCGAGCTGGTTCAGGCCGTCCTCGATGTCGAGCTCGACGGACTCGACCAGTCCGTCCGTGGTCAGCGCCACGATGGTGCCGGGCGTCAGCCGGAGCGGACTCATGGGGAAGTCCGTCTGCCGGATGACTCCGAGGGGTGGCCCGGGCTCCGATTCGGGGACTTCGGTACCGCCGTTCGGGTGACGCAGCACGGGTGGAAGGTGTCCGGCGCGCACGTACCAGGCAGACCCCTCCTCCATGTCGACGTCGACATAGCAGCAGGTGGCGAAGAGGTCGGTCTCCAGGTCGAGCAGGAGTCTGTTGGCGTGCGAGACCACCACGTCCGGGGGGTGGCCCTCGACGGCGTACGCGCGCAGGGCGGTGCGCATCTGTCCCATGAGGGTCGCGGCGGAGGCGTTGTGTCCCTGGACGTCGCCGATGACGAGCGCGACGTGGTTGTCGGGCAGCGGGATCACGTCGTACCAGTCGCCGCCGACGTCCAGGCCGGAGGTGGTCGGCAGATAGCGTGCCACGGCGACCGCGCCGGGCAGCCGGGGCAGCCTGCGCGGGAGCAGGGTCCGCTGGAGCATGCCGATCAGTTCGTGCTCGGCGTCGAAGGCGTGGGCGCGGACCAGGGCCTGTCCGGCGAGGCCGGCGGAGGCGGTGAGCAGGGCGCGCTCGTCGGGTCCGAACTCGTGCGGGGCGTCCCAGCCGATCAGGCAGGCGCCGGCCATGCGTCCGCCCGCCGGCAGCGGCAGGACGGCGAGGCCGCCGGGGCCGACCTCGGCGAGCGCGGGTTCCAGGTCGGCGCCGGCGGGCCAGATCGCGGGGCGCCCCTCGTTGAGGGCCGCCGCGAGGGTGGGCATGGCTCGGACGGGGGCGTCGGGCCACTCCGAGCGCCATTCGCTGCGCCACAGCTCGGGCCAGGATTCCTGCGCGGGCGGGTCCAGGAGCGTGACGACGAGCCGGTCGCCCTCGATCTCGGCCAGGGCGATCCGGTCGGCCTGAAGGGGTTCGCGCAGGGCGGTGACGACGGCCTGGCCGACGTCACGGACCGTACCGGCGGTGGCGAGGGCGGCGGCGAGACGCTGGACACGGCCCACGTCGTTCAGGCCCGAGCGCAGTTTGGAGGCATCGGAGACGGTGCCCACGAGAAGTGCGGGGCTGCCCTCCGCGGAGGGCAGCAGGCGGGCGCGCAGCCGCAGCCACTTGTGTCCCCCGGACGGCTGGAGGATGCGGAACTCCAGCTCACGTTCGCCGAGGGACATGTGGTCCGGTTCCACCGCGGACATCAGTGAGGGGAGGTCCTCCGGCACGGTCATCGACAGGAGGGTCTCGACCTTGCCGTCGAAGGCACTGGAGGTCAGCCCGAACAGGTCGAGGACCTCGCCGTCGACCTCCACGTGCCCGGTGTCCATGGAGAGACTGAACGAACTGGCGGGCAGGTCGGCCGCGTCGTCCGGCAGCGGGGGCGGCGGGCAGACGACGGCGTCGGCGAGCATCCCGAGGCAGTCCCGGTCCTCGGGGCCGAAGCCGCCGGGGTGCTCGCTGACGGCGACCATGCAGCCGTTGTCCCGCAGCGGCAGCACGGCGAGCGAGTAGTCCTGGAAGTCGATCCGGCGGGCGTCGGCGCACCGGGCGAGTTCGGCCGGTCCGAGCCAGCACGGCAGCCCCGTGCGCAGGGCCTCCGCGGCCGGGGAGCCGCCGGACAGGGGGTAGCTGTCGCGGAGCCCGTACAACGTCCTGGGCACCCCCGCGGACTCGGCCAGATGCAGTTCGTCGCCGCTCACGTTCGGTGAGTAGACGGCGGCGACGGTCGCACCGGTGAAGACGAGCGCTTGTTCGAGCAGGCGGTGCAGCCGTTCGCGTGGGTCGAGATCCGCGGTGAGCGTCTTCAGGGCGAGTTCGGCGCGCGACGTTCTCTTTTCGCGTTCCGCTGCACCCTCACTGACCACGTCCGCAATTACAGCGCTTCCCGGGCTCCGGCGCAGCCCCTGCGACCGTTCCGGCCCGTCGGGCCTGCGTGGGAGCCCTTGCGGGGCGGGCCGATCGAACACAACCCGAACACATCCGACCGGCCCGGCCGGACGAGTTACGCCCCGGTCGACGGGGGGGGAAGCCGCGGTGGACGGACAGGACGGCGGCGATCGTCCCGGCGCGCGCGGCGGAGGCCCCCGCTGCCCCGCCCGCCGCGACCCGGGAGCACGGCCCGGGCCGGGGGACGGCCGGGCGGGCGCCCGCCCGGTCCGCTCGCCGTGCGCGATGGCTGTGCAGGGGGGAGCCTTGACCCCTGGAAGTACGGAGGCCGGCACGGTCCCGCGAGGAGGTGGTCGGCGTGTCCGACGGGCAGGGTGCCGCACAGGCGCCGGCGAGCCGGCCGGCCCCGGTGGGACGACCGCTGCTGTCGCTGACGCTGTCCGCGATGCTGGACGACGTGCACGCCCACTCGGGAGCCCTGTACCTGCTGGCGCCCCACGAGCCGGTGCTGGAGATGGCGGTCACGGCCGGGCTTCCGAGGGCCTTCGCCGCGCCGTGGGAGCGCGTGGGCCTCAGCGCGCCCATCCCGGTCGCCGAGGCGGTGCGCGAGCGGCGGCTGATCTGGGTCGGGGGCGAGCACGAGATGGCCCGCCGGTATCCCAGGATCGCCGTGGTCCTCCCCTACCCCTTCGCGCTCGCGGCGGTTCCGGTGGCGACGGCGACCACCGTGCACGGCGCCGTCTTCGTGACGTGGCCCGGCTCGCATCCGCCGGACCTCTCGGACCGGGAACGGGACCACCTCGTCGCGGCCTGCGACCGGCTCGCACTGCGCCTGGAGCGCGCCGCCGGGGAGAAGCGCCCGACGCGCCCCGAGCCGGACCTCCTCACCCCGTCCGCGACCGCGCAGACCGGCACGCTCGGCACGGTGGAGGCCACGCGGATGGTGGCGCGACTGCCGTACGGACTGTGCTCGCTGGACCTGCACGGGCGGGTCTCCTTCGCCAACGCGGCGACGGCCGAACTGCTCGGCGTACCCGTCAGCCGGTTGCTGGGCACCCAGCTGTGGGCGGCGGTGCCCTGGCTGAACGATCCGGTCTACGAGGACCGCTACCGGGCGGCGCTGATCAGCCAGCACGTGACCTCGTTCGTCGCGCTGCGCCCGCCGGGCGACTGGCTGTCGTTCCGCCTGTATCCCAGTACGAACGGGCTGAGCGTGCGCATCTCGCGGGCGCGGCCGGTGTCCGCCATGACCCGGGCGGGGCCGCAGCCGGCAGACGGCAGCCGGCGGCTGGTGACGATCTCCCACGTGCTGAGCCTGGCGAGCGCGCTGACCGAGGCGGCGGGCGTGCAGGACGTGGTGCAGCTCGTCGCGGACGAGATCTCGCCCGCCGTCGGCAGTCAGGGCCTGGTCGTCTTCGCCAGCCGGGCCGGCCGGCTGCGCGTGCTCGGCCACCGCGGCTATCCGGACGCGGAGGTCGTGGACCGCTTCGACGGGATGCCGCTGAGCGAACAGACCCCGGGCACCCAGGCGCTGACCACCGGAGTGCCCGCGTTCTTCGACTCCCGCGAGCAGTTGGAGCGCCTCTACTCGTGGCGGGAGACGGTGCCCGACGGCATGAGCGCGTGGGCGTACCTGCCGCTGATCGCCTCCGGCCGCCCGGTGGGCACCTGCGTCCTCGCGTACACGCGGTCGCACCATTTCGCGGCCGACGAGCGGGCGGTGCTGACCAGTCTGAGCGGGCTGATCGCGCAGGCGCTGGAGCGCGCCCTGCTCTACGACGCCAATCTCCAGATGGCGCAGGGGCTGCAGGCCGCGCTGCTGCCGAGCTCGCTTCCGTCACTGGAATCGATCGAGGCGGCAGCGCGCTATCTGCCGGCCACCCAGGGCATGGAGATCGGCGGGGACTTCTACGACCTGGTGTCCTCGCACGGCCGGGCGGCGGCGGTGATCGGGGACGTACAGGGGCACAACGTGACGGCCGCGGGCCTGATGGGGCAGATCCGCACCGCCGTCCGCGCGTACACGGCGGTCGGCCAGCCGCCGGAGGAGGTGATGGGGAGCACCAACCGGCTGCTCATCGACCTCGGCACCGACCTGTTCGCCAGTTGTCTGTACCTGCGGCTGGATCCGGCGCGCGGGGTGGCCGTGATGGCCCGCGCGGGGCATCCGCCGCCGCTGCTGCGCCGTCCGGACGGCCAGGTGAAGGTGCTCGACCTGGCCGGTGGTCCCCTGCTCGGGATCGACGCCCGCGCCACCTATCCGACGACAAAGGTGCCGCTCGCCCCCGGCTCCGTCCTCGCCCTCTACACCGACGGTCTGATCGAGTCTCCCGGCGTCGACATCGAGGACGCCATCGCCGATCTCGGGCGACGGTTCGCCGCGACCGGGGACCGGCCCCTGGACGAACTGGCCGACCTCCTGCTCCAGCGGGGCACGAAGGGCGGTCAGGAGCGGCCCGACGATGTCGCGCTGCTCCTCCTGCGGGTACGGCCGCCCGGCTGACGCGCCCGGGAAGCGGCCGGGAAAAGGAGCGGTCCGACCCTCCCGCCGGAGGGTCGGACCTGTCCACTGCCGACCGGAATTCCCTGTTCCGTTGGCCGAGTCAGTGGTTCTGGATCGCCGGAGTCACCGGCTTCAGGGAGCGCTCACCATGCCCGAGCCGTCGTCCATACCCGCGCCGGACCCGTCATGGGACGCGCCACCCTGGTCGTCCGCACCGGCCCCGGCCTGGTCGTCCGCACCGGCCCCGGCCTGATCGTCCGCGCCGGCTCCGGCTCCGGCCTGGTCGTCGGCCCCGGCCCCTGCCTGGTCGTCGGCTCCGGCCCCGGCCTGGTCGTCCGCGCCGCCCGCCTGGTCACCGGCACCCGCGCTCGGGTCCGCCGCTCCGCCGACACTGGCGTCTCCGCCGCCCAGCGTCGCGCCGACCGCCTCCAGCGCCGTGGTGACCGGCTGGAAGAAGGTCTCGCCGCCGACGGTGCAGTCACCGCTGCCGCCCGAGGTCAGGCCGATCGCGTTGCCGTCCTGGGTGAACAGCGAACCGCCGCTGTCGCCCGGCTCGGCGCAGACGTCGGTCTGGATGAGGCCGGTGACCGTGCCCTCCGGGTAGTTCACGGTGGCGTCGAGGCCGGTGACGTTGCCGTCGTTGAGACCGGTGGTGCTGCCCATCCGGAAGACCTGCTGGCCCACGGCGGCGTCGGCGGCCTGGTTGATCTGGACGGTCTGCCCGTCGCCGACGTTGACCACGCTGTTGGCCTGGGTGTTCGGGTCGTCGTACTTGACGAGGGAGAAGTCGCCGGCGCCGGGGAAGGTGGCCTGGTCGACGGTGGCGATCGGCGCGCCGTCCTGGGCGTCCGACCACTGGGCGGCCGCCACACCGCAGTGTCCCGCGGTGAGGAAGGCGGGGCTGCCGTCGCCCGCGGTGACGTTGAAGCCGAGTGAACAGCGCGCTCCGCCGCCGAAGATGGCGTCTCCGCCGTCGACGAACGTCTTGAAGGTGCCCTGGGACTTCTTGAGGGTCGCGACGTCCGAACCGAGGCCCTTGACGGTCGACTCCACCGTGTCCCACTTGGCGCCCGTGACCGTGGAGTCGGCGGTGACGCGGATCTCGTTGGTCTTCGGATCGACGGACCACGCCGTGCCCGGGACCGTCGCGTCGGCCTTCAGCGTCTTGGCGGCGGCCTGCAGCGTCGCGGTGCTGTTCCGCACCTGGTGCGCCACGGCTCCGGCCTTCTCGATCTGGTTGACGACGTTGCTGTTGTTACCGACGACGTTGACGATGATCTGCTTGTTCGCCGCGTCGTAGTACGACCCGGCGAAGGCATCGCCCAGCTGGGAGGCGAGCTGGGAGGCGACGTCCGAGACGTCGCCCGCCTTGAACGTTCTGGCGGTCGTGTCGCCCCCGTCCGACTGCGACGCCATCGCGTTGGGCAGCAGCAGAGCCGCTGCTCCGAGCGCTGCCACGCCGCCCACGGCGATGGCGGCCTTGCGCTTGGGTATCCGTTTGTGACTCAACTCTTGACCTCCTGGGGACGGGGTCGATGCCGCCGTCCGGCAGCTGACTGGGGGGCGCCTGGTTGCCTGTTGATACGCACGGGTCGCCCGGGGTGTTCAACTGCCAATGCAAATAACGTCAGTTGGCGAGACCAAAGCCATTGATTGCGGCGACAATCGGGCCTTTCGGCCGCGCGTGACGGTGCGGGTCTCGCGGATCGGCGCGGCGCCGCGCACCCACAGGGGAGCGGAGACGGCGGGCGGGAACCGGGAGGGCCGGCGGGCGGAGTCCGGCACGCCGCCCCCGCCGCCATACGGAGTGCGACCGTCCCGCGACCCTGCGTCGACGACACGGATGGGAATCCCGGGTTCAGGAAATCTGCACAGCCCGTGCTCAAGCGGGGCACCGCCTGCGGGGGATCTGCACAGTCGCACGCCCCCCTACGCGTCATTGGGCCGGGACTGTCCCATTCGGTCCGGGAGGGGCGGGGGTTCGCGCGGATCCATGCCTCGCGACGTGTGAAGAAGTCGCCGCAGGGGCGTGTGGACACCTGCACGGTTCACCACCGGGGGAACGCAATTGCGCAGGTGAGAGCCCTCGTTGATTGGAAGCGCGCCGCGCGCCCGTGCTTTGATCCGTGGCACCGCGGAGGTCGCGGCGAGGCTCCCGGGAACGGGGGTTCCGCACTCCTGCGGCGGCGGCCGTCCTCTGTCCCCCAGAGGGGCCGTTCCCCCCTTGTGAATATCCATATGAAGGGAAGTTCCCCCATGAACTCCACCCCCCGTGTCGAGACCGCCGAGATCTCGGACGCCGACCTCGACAACGTCTCCGGCGGCCTCGCGCTGAACGCCGTCGGCACCGTCACCGGCCTGGTGGACAGCGTCGCCCCGGTCTCCGGCATCGTGGGTACGGCCGTCGGCACCGTCGAGGGTGTGACCGGCCTGAACACCGCCCCGGTCACCGGCCTGGTCGCCGGTCTCTGACCGCTCCTCACGCCGCTGAGTCCCGGAACCTCCCCCACGGTTCCGGGGCTCTCGGGTGCCGCACACCTCTCGAACACGTGAGGGAAGTCCCGTGCAGTTCCGCCAACAGGCCCTCGCCAAGCTGCGGTCCCCCGAAGAACTCGACCTTCCGGTGCGGTTCGCCCGCCCCCAGGGCCGGCTCGTCCTGTCCGTGACGGTCCTCGCGATGGCCGCCGCGTCCCTGTGGGCCGTGACCGGCACCGTCACCTCCACCGTCGGCGCGCCCGCCGTCCTCACCCACGGACAGGGCAGCTACATCCTGCAGAGCCCCGTCGCCGGGCAGGTCACCGCGGTCCTCGCCGAGGAGGGCGACCGGCTCCCCGCGAACACCCCCGTGCTGAAGGTCCGTACCGAGCGAGGCGAGACCGCCGTGGTCCGCACCGTGGCCGCGGGCCGCGTCACCACGCTCGCCGCCGGCATCGGCGCGATCATCGCGATCGGTGCGAACGTGGCCGCCGTGGAGAAGGTCGCCCACGCCGACGACCCGCTCTACGCGACGGTGTACGTCCCCGCGGGGAGCGCCGCCACGATTCCCGCCGGCGCCCGCGTCGACCTCACCGTCCAGTCGGCCCCGGCCCAGCGGTACGGGGTGCTGCGCGGCCAGGTGAGAACGGTGGGCCGGAGCGTGCGGAGCCGTCGGCAGATCGCCTCCTATCTGGGCGACGACCAACTCGGCGAGCAGTTCACCGCGAACGGCAGGCCGGTCGCCGTCCTGGTCCGGCTCGACCGCTCGTCCGCCACCGAGAGCGGCCTGAAGTGGTCGTCGGCCGACGGGCCCCCGTACGCGCTCACCTCCATGACCCTGGCCACGGCGTCGATCCGGCTGGCCGATCAGCGCCCCGTCGATTGGCTCCTGCCGTGACCACCGCACCGGACACCCGGCGCGGGCGGCGCTCCGCCCCGCCCCGGCGCGCCGCCCCCAAGGGCCGGTCCAGGAGTGTCCGCACCCCCACCGTCCTCCAGATGGAGGCCGTGGAGTGCGGTGCGGCCTCCCTCGCCATGGTGCTCGCCCACCACGGCCGGCACATCCCGCTCGAGGAGCTGCGCATCGCCTGCGGTGTCTCACGGGACGGTTCGCGCGCGAGCAACGTGCTGAAGGCGGCCAGGAGTTACGGCCTGACCGCGAAGGGCATGCAGATGGACACGGCCGCGCTCGCCGAGGTACGGGCGCCCGCGATCCTGTTCTGGGAGTTCAACCACTACGTCGTGTACGAGGGCATGGGACGCCGCCTCGGCCGCCGGGGCGTACGCATCAACGACCCCGGCAAGGGCCGTCGTTTCGTGCCGCTGGAGGACTTCGACACCGCCTTCACCGGAGTCGTCCTGGTCATGGAGCCCGGCCCGGGCTTCCGCAGGGGCGGCCGCAGGCCGGGGGTGCTGGGCGCCATGCCGGCCCGGCTGCGCGGCACTTCGGGCACCATGCCCGCCGCCGTATTGGCGAGTCTGCTCCTGGTGGCGGTCGGCGCGGCGGTGCCCGCGCTCAGCCGGACCTTCATCGACCAGTATCTGATCGGCGGTCGAAGTTCGCTGCTCGGAGTGCTGTTCGCGTCGATGGGTGCCGCCGTCGTGCTGACGGTGGTGCTGACCTGGTCGCAGCAGGCGAACCTGCTGCGCGGTCGCGTCATCTCCTCGACGCTCTCCAGCGCCCGGTTCCTGCGTCATCTGCTGCGGCTGCCGGTCACGTTCTTCTCCCAGCGCAGCCCCGCCGACCTGGTGCAGCGGCTCCAGTCGAACGACGCGGTGGCCGAGACCCTGGCCCGTGACCTCACCGCCGCGGGCGTGGACGCGGTCGTCGTCGTCCTGTACGCGGTGCTGCTCTACACGTACGACCCGCAACTCACGGCCGTCGGGATCGGGGTGGCCCTGCTCAACGTGGTGGCCATGCGGGTCGTGATCCGGCTGCGCGCCACGCGCACCGCCAAACTCCGGGCGGACACAGCCCGGTTGACCAACACCGCCTATACCGGGCTCCAGTTGATCGAGACGATGAAGGCGACCGGTGGCGAGGACGGCTACTTCCGCAAGTGGGCCGGCCAGCACGCGACCACGATGGAGGAGCAGCAGCGTCTCGGGGTGCCGAGCGCCTGGCTGGGGGTGGTCGCGCCGACGCTCGCGATGCTCAACAGCGCGCTGATCCTGTGGATCGGCGGTCTGCGGGCGGTCGAGGGGCACGTCTCGGTGGGCCTGCTGGTCGCCTTCCAGGCCCTGGTGACGCGCTTCACCGCGCCGATCACCCGGCTCAACGGTGTCGCGGGCCGGATCCAGGACTTCGCCGCCGACGTGGCCCGCCTCAAGGACGTCGAGAACTTCCGGGCGGACCCGCTGTACGCCCGCTCGGGCGCCGGTGGCTCCACCCGGCGGCTGCGCGGTCATGTCGAGCTGGAGAACGTCACGTTCGGCTACAGCCCGCTCGACGAGCCCCTGCTCACCGGGTTCTCGCTGACGGTCGGCCCGGGACAGCAGGTGGCGCTGGTCGGCGGCTCGGGCAGCGGCAAGTCGACGGTCTCCCGGCTGATCTCGGGGCTGTACACCCCCTGGGAGGGCGCGATCCGTATCGACGACCGGCGGCTGGAGGACATCCCGCGCGGCGCGCTCGCGGCGTCCGTGTCCTTCGTCGACCAGGACGTCTTCCTCTTCGAGGGGACGGTCCGTGACAACGTGGCGCTGTGGGACCCGTCGGTCCCGGACGACGCGGTGGTCGCCGCCCTCCAGGACGCGGCACTGTACGACGTCGTGGCGCGCCGTCCCGGCGGGATCCACAGCCGGGTCGAGCAGGACGGGCGGAACTTCTCCGGCGGTCAGCGTCAACGGCTGGAGATCGCGCGGGCGTTGGTGCGCAGGCCCAGCATCCTGGTGCTCGACGAGGTGACCAGCGCGCTGGACGCGGAGACGGAACAGACCGTCATGGACAACCTGCGCAGGCGGGGCTGCGCCTGCGTGGTGATCGCCCACCGGCTCAGCACCGTGCGGGACAGCGACGAGATCGTCGTCCTCGAACACGGCACGGTGGTGGAGCGCGGACGGCACGAGGCACTGGTGGCGGCCGGCGGCCCGTACGCCGCCCTGGTCAGGGAGCGATGAGTTGACGACGGTTCACGAGGGTGCGCACGAGGGGGACCTGGTGCTCGGCGCGCTCGGCGGCCTGGGCTCGCCGGTCCACTGCGCGGGGCTGAGCCGCCTCGACCTGGAGGGCCCGCAGGTCCTGTGGCTGGTGGCCGCGGGCACCATGGACCTGTTCGCGGTGGACGCGGCGGAACAGGGGCACTGGCACCACCTCGGCCGGCTGGAGGCGGGCACCCTGCTGCTCGGCCCCGTCGCGGGACCCCGGCACACCCTGATCGGCCGGCCCTCGCGCGACTGCTCGGTGCGCCGGATCGGGCTGCGGGAGCTGCACCGGCCGGCCGACACGACGACCTGGTCCTACGACGAGTACGGCAACCCCCTTCACGTGCCTCCGGCTTCGAGCCCGCTGGAGTACGCGCTCGCGCTCGGCGCCGGACGCGGACTGTCCGTCCTCCTCCAGGCGCCGACGGCCGCCGAGAACGCGGCGGCGCCCACCGACGACGACGTCTTCTGGATGCCGGTCCCGCCGGGGAGCGTGCGGTACGGCGGCCTGTACGGGGAATCGGCGGCGGCTGATCTGCTGATGGACTCCGGTGTCTGGCAGCACATGGTGGACCAGCAGTACCGGCTGCTGGCCACGCTCGACCGCTGGATCGAGGAGACGGAGGCCGGCCACGAGGACCGTACGGCGGCGGGCATCGAGGCCGGTGAGGCGGTCCGCGCCCAGGCCGACCGGACCCTGCTCGCCTCGATCGGCAGGTCCTCGGCGGAGCGCCCGACCGCGGCCGAGACGGACGCCACCTACGCGGCCTGTGAACTGGTCGCCCGCGCCGCCGGGATCACCCTCGACGCGGGGGCGCGCGGCGGCACGGAGAGCGAACGCCTCGACCCCGTGGAGCGGATCGCGCTCGCCTCGCGCGTCCGCACCCGCGAGGTGCGTCTCGACGGGCGCTGGTGGCGTGCCGACGTCGGGCCGCTGGTCGGCCACCGGGCGGTGTCCGGTGCGCCGGTCGCGCTGCTGTGGCGGCGCGGCGGATACACGGCCGTGCAGCCGTCGTCCGGACGGGAGACCCCGGTCGAGAAGGTCAATGCGGCGGAGTTCGCGCCGCGCGCCGTGATGTTCTACCGCCCGCTGCCCGAGCGGAGGCCCAGCCCGCTGCGGCTGCTGCGCTTCTGCCTCGGGGGCACCGGCGGGGATCTGCGCAACCTGGCGGTCAGCGGACTGGTGACCGTCGCGATCGGCGCGTCGGTGCCGATCGCGACCGGCAAGGTGCTCGGCGAGTACGTGCCGAGGGCGCAGAACGGTCTCATCGCGCAGGTCTGTCTCGCGCTCATGGTCACCAGCGTCGTGGCGGCGGCGTTCACACTGCTGCAGAATCTCACCCTGCTGCGGATGGAGGGCCGGATCGAGGCGAGTCTGCAACCCGCCGTGTGGGACAGGCTGCTGCGGCTGCCGACGGCGTTCTTCGCGTCCCGCTCGACCGGGGAGCTCGCCAGTGCCGCGATGGGCGTCAGCGCGATCCGCCGTCTGCTCGCGAGAGTCCTCCCGACGCTCGCGCAGGCGGGCACGCTCGGCGCGATGAACCTGGGCCTGCTGCTCTGGTACAGCGTGCCCCTGGCGCTGGCCGCGACCGGCATGCTCGTGACGGTCGCGGCCGTGTTCCTCGGTCTGGGGCTGTGGCAGGTGCGCCGACAGCGCAGTCTGGTGGTGCTGAGCAACAAGCTCAACAACCAGGCCTTCCAGACGCTGCGTGGACTGCCCAAGCTGCGGGTCGCGGCGGCCGAGAACTACGCGTACGCGGCCTGGGCGGGCGAGTTCGCCCGCAGCCGTGAACTCCAGCGGCAGGTCGGGCACATCAAGAATCTGACGACGGTGATGGGCGCGGTGTACCTGCCGCTGTGCTCCCTGCTGATGTTCATGCTGCTGGCGGGTCCGGCGCACGGTTCGCTGTCCGCCGCGGACTTCCTGACCTTCAACACGTCGATGACGATGCTGCTGACCTCGGTCACCCAGATCACCGGCGCGTTCGTCTCGGCGGCGGCCGCGCTGCCGATGTTCGAGGAGATCAGGCCGGTGCTCGACGCCACGCCCGAGGTGCGGCCGGCGAGCACCCGCCCCGGGGTCCTGTCCGGCGGGATCGAGGCGCGGCGGCTGTCGTTCCGGTACGCCGAGGACGGTCCGCTGGTCCTCGACGACGTGTCGTTCGCCATCCGGCCGGGCGAGTTCGTGGCAGTCGTCGGACCGAGCGGCTGCGGCAAGTCCACCCTGCTGCGGCTGTTGATCGGCTTCGACCGACCGCTCTCGGGCAGTGTGCTCTACGACGGCCAGGATCTGGCGGCGCTCGACCAGTCCGCCGTACGCCGTCAGTGCGGTGTGGTGCTCCAGCACGCGCAGCCGTTCACCGGGTCGATCCTGGACTGCATCTGCGGCACCGAGCCCTACACGCCCGAGGAGGCGATGGCGGCGGCGGAGATGGCGGGGCTGGCCGAGGACATCCGACGGATGCCGATGGGCCTGCACACACTCGTGTCGGGCGGCGGCGCGATCTCGGGCGGCCAGCGCCAACGTCTGATGATCGCCCAGGCGTTGATACGGCGGCCACGCGTCCTCTTCTTCGACGAGGCGACCAGCGCCCTCGACAACGCGACGCAGCGCACGGTGATCGAGAGCACCAAGGCGCTCGACGCGACCCGGGTCGTGATCGCGCACCGGCTGTCGACCGTGCTGGACGCCGACCGGGTCATCGTGATGGAGGACGGCCGGATCGCCCAGCAGGGCCCGCCCGCGCGGCTGTTGGCGGACACGGGCGGGCGGCTGCACGAGCTGGTGCGGCGGCAGCTGGCCTGAGGGGTCAGTCCACGCCCGGGACCGGGGCGCCGGAGGGGACACCCGCCTCGACGTAGGCCTCGTAGATCTCCTTCCAGCGCGTGTTCCCTCCGGCGTGCGGCCCCTCGGAGCGTTCGCCGCGCGCCGTGGCGTCGAGGGCGGTGAGGCACACCTCCCAGCCGGCGCCGTTGCGGGCGGCGGTGTCCCGCTCGGCGAGCACGTCGGTGAGGGTGAGGCGGGTGCGTCCGCCGTCGAGGGCTTCGAGGTCGAAGCGCAGTTCGTCGCCGCCCCACACGAAGGAGAGGTGCCGGGGCGGGTCGACCGCGAGGACTCGGCCCGTCAGCTCCGGCATGTTCGGATCACCGCTGAACGTGATCGTGCCGCCGGGGCGCAGGTCCATCTCGGCGCGGGAGGGGAACCAGGCGGCCAGTTCGCCGGGGTCGGTCACGAACCGCCAGACCCGGTCGACGGGATGGTCGTAGAGGCGGCGGAGGCGGACGGCGGGGCGGCCGTCGTCCAGGGTGAGGTACGTCCCGGTGGGTTCGACCGGTGCGGCGGGTTCGGCGGGTTCGGCGGACATGGGGCTCAGTCCTTCGGTGAGGGTGTTTCGCCGTTCGGCTGCCTTCGATCGTGCGGGAACGGCTCCTGGATGTCGTCCGGCGGCTCGCCCGCCCCGCGTCCCGTCCCTCGTCCGGGCGGCGGCCGGGGCCTGGTCGACGGACGAGACGGACGTCACGTCGGACCAGCCAGCGAAACGTTGCCGTTTCGTTCGACCCGGTCTAGAGTCGCCCTGTCGATGTGTACGAAACCGTTTCGTTTACGTGCGCGCCCTGAGCAACCTCCCTGGAGCACTTCTCCCATGTCCCAGACCCTGGCCAAAGGCACCGGTTCGGGTGCCGCGGACCCGACGTCCGCACCCCAGTCGAAGCGGCGCTGGTGGATCCTCTCGATCATCGGCATCGCCCAGTTGATGGTGGTCCTCGACGCAACCATCGTGAACATCGCCCTGCCCTCCGCCCAGGCGGACCTCGGATTCTCCGACGGCAACAGGCAGTGGATCGTCACCGCGTACTCCCTGGCCTTCGCCTCCCTGCTGCTGCTCGGCGGGCGCATCGCGGACCTCTTCGGACGCAAGCCGGCCTTCCTGGTCGGCGTCGCCGGATTCGCGGGCGCCTCCGTCCTGGGCGGCGCCTCGACCAGCTTCGGGATGCTGGTCACCGCCCGTGCCCTGCAGGGCGTGTTCGGCGCGCTCCTCGCCCCGGCCGCCCTCTCCCTGCTGAACACGACGTTCACCGACGCCAAGGAACGCGCCAAGGCGTTCAGCGTGTATGGCGCGATCGCCGGTGCCGGCGGCGCCGTGGGCCTGCTGCTCGGCGGCCTCCTGACCGACGCGCTCGACTGGCGCTGGACGCTGTTCGTCAACCTGGTCTTCGCGGCCGTCGCCTTCGCCGGGGGCTGGGTCCTGCTGAGCGGTCACCGGGACGCGGCGGACTCCAAGCTCGACCTGCCGGGCACCCTGCTGGTCTCCACCGGTCTGTTCGCCGTCGTCTTCGGGTTCTCCAACGCCGAGACGCACGAGTGGAGTTCACCCGCCACCTGGGGCTTCCTCGTCGCGGGCGGTCTCCTGCTGGCCGCGTTCACCTGGTGGCAGACGCGCGCCAGGCACCCGCTGCTGCCGATGCGCGTCCTGCTCGACCGCGACCGGGCCGCCTCGTTCCTCACGGTGCTCATCACCGGCGCCGGCATGTTCGGCGTCTTCCTCTTCCTCACCTACTACCTGCAGCTGAACCTCGGCTTCAGCCCCACCAGGACGGGTGTGGCGTTCCTGCCGATGATGGCGGCCCTGATGGTCATGGCCCAGGTCTCCACCACGGTCCTGGTGCCCCGGATCGGACCGAAGGCGGTCATCCCCGCGGGCTTCGCGATCGCGGCGCTCGGCATGGCCTGGCTGACCGGCATCGGCGTCGACTCGTCCTTCGCGACCGACGTCCTGCCGCCGCTGCTGCTGATCGGCGCCGGTCTCGGCATGGTGATGCCGCCCGCCATGTCGCTGGCCACCAACGGAATCGCCCCGGAGGACGCCGGAGTCGCCTCCGCGACGGTCAACACCATGCAGCAGGTGGGCGGTTCGATCGGTACCGCGCTGCTGAACACGCTCGCCGCGAGCGCCGCGGCCGGCTACCTCGTCGGCAAGGACGCGGCGGACCCGCTCGTCCGGGCCCGGTCGACGATCGAGAGCTACACCACCGCCTTCTGGTGGTCGGCCGGCTTCTTCGCCGCGGGAGCGCTCATCGCGCTCGCGCTCTACCGCCCCGGAAAGCCGAGCCAGGACCCGGACGCCGCTCCGGTCGTCCACATGTGATCGCGCTCCGAGCCGGTCACACCGGGGCCGAGGGGCCGCCGTCCGCAGGGAGACGGCGGCCCCTCACCCGTCGCCGGTACCGGCCCTTCGCGGCGAGCCGCCGGGCTTCCCGGGCGGGCTCCTCCCACCGGAGGGCGGGCCGGTACACGACCAGGGCCCGACGCTCCTTCTCCAGCCGCAGACCGGACACACCCGGGTGGACCTCACCGTCGTAGGCGAGCGCGTTCGCCCCGAGGATCCCGTCCAGTTCCACCCACGGGACCCGCTCGGCGCCGTAGACCCGTGAGTGGCCCAGGGCCCCCAGGAGCGCGGCGGCGACCACCCGGGTACGGGCGAGCCGGTGGCCCCCGTCGACCAGGCGCAGATCGAGCAGCCCGTCGTCGAGGCGCGGCCGAAAGTCGGGGGCGAGGCCGTCGGGGACGTAGTGGCCGTTGCCCGCGAGGAGCAGCAACACGCGACGCGGCCTGCCGTTGACGGTCACTTCGACGGGACTCGCGGTGCCGAGCACCCGGACCAGCGCGACGGCCGTCGCCGGCCACCTGCCCCAGCGCCGCTCCAACCGCTCCCGGAGGCGGACGAGTTCGGGGTACGGCCCGATGCTGACGGTGTTGAGGAACGGTGTGTCCGTCCCGGCGCCCGAACGGGCCACGCCGATGTCGACCGACACCGCCTCGCCCGCGGCGACCGCGGCGGACGTGTCCGCGAACTCAGGGACGCCCACGTCCAGCGCGAAGCGGTCGCGGGTGCCACCGGGGAACACGGCGAGCGCCAGCCCCCGTTCGGCCGCCGCGCGGGCCGCCGCGCCGACGCTGCCGTCGCCGCCGCAGACCCCCAGGGCGCCACCGGTCTCCGCGGCCCGGTCGGCCGCCTCGGTGAGCAGGTCCGCGAAGTCGTACCCGGGACCGCGTTCGATCAGTTCGGCCTCGGGCAGCAGCGCCCGCAGCCGTTCGACGGGCGACGCCTCTCCGGACGCACCGGTGCCGGCCCGGCTGTCGACGCAGACGACCAGGCCCTTGCCGAGCGGCAGCGCGGGGGCCCGCGCCGCGGGCCGCTCCGCTTCCGGCGCGACGGCGCGCGGTGGCCACCAGCGGCAGGTGAGGGCGGCCGCGCCCACGCCGATGGCCACCCCGGCCAGCACGTCCCCCGGGTAGTGGACCCCGACGTACACCCGGGAGAAGGCGACGGCGGCGGCCACGGGCGCGACGAGGGCGCCGTAGCCCGTGGACTCCAGGGCGATCCCGGTGGCGAAGGCCGCCGCGGAGGCCGAGTGGCCGGAGGGAAAGGACGTGGTCTTGGGCTGCCGGGTCAGGTGCCGGACGGCCGGGACGCCCTCCAGCAGCGGGCGGGGCCGGCGGGCGCTCCACTTCACCAGCGTGTTGACCGTGAAGGAGGCCAGTGCCAGGGAGCCGAGGCCGCGCAACCCCGCCCGCCGGGCCGTGGACCCGCCGACCAGTCCCATCCCCGCCGCCGCACCGATCCACAGGCGCCCGTGGTCGGCCGCGTGCGTGAGCCGCCGCAGGGCCGGATCCGCGCCGGGCACCCGTACCGAGGCCACCCGTGTGAACAGCCGCTGGTCCCATTCGCCGAATGCACCCATGCTCCACGGCTACCCCCTCGGGGCCGTGCGGGCATCCCGGGTGACCCGGAACGGTGACGCGCGTGAGCCGGGCGGCGCACCGGCCGGCCCGGCCGCGGGACGCGGCGGTAGCGGGACGGACACGGGGCGTCCTCGATGACGCGGCGGTCACGGGACGCGGCGGGGGCTCGGGGGCGACGGTCCCCAGGGGGAGGGCCGGGGCCGCCGGCCTCGGGGGCGATCCCGGGGCGGCGGTCCCGGAGGTGCCGTCCCGCGGGCGACGCCCGCGAGGGTACGACTCCTCGATGGTGCGGCGGGCTCAGGGCTGCGGCGCCCTAGGAGGTGCGGCGGGCGCGGCGGTCGTTCCGGCGCCGCGCAGCAAAATGCCGAGGGTCGGCCGACGGCCCCACTCCGTCTGGCCGACCCTCGGTGCGAAATCACATGGCACCTCGCGACGGAACCCGCACTCCCCAGCTACGGACTCCGGTCCATGTCCACAAGGACCACGCGATCCCGGTCTCAGAACGCGAAGACGGTCATCCCGTAGGAGCTCTTCACGCACTCGTTGGCGAAGGTGCGCTCGTACGACACGCGCTTGCCCTGCCAGACGCCGTCCACCGTGACCACCACGGGGTCGTACTGCCTGGTACAGAAGACGTCGTTTCTGGCTGTCAGTCCGTCGAAGTCACCCTTCACACCTCGGAGTTCGGCGCAGGCGTCGGCCGCGGCCGGGTGGGTCCCGGAGGCGGTCGGGGCGCAGTTGAGGGTGACGGCGCGTTCCGGAGTCGTGACGGCCGAGCTCTGGCCGTGACCCGTGGTGAGCACCAGGGCCGAGGGGGCGTAGAGCCCGGACGGGCCCAGGCCGGCGGCTGCGTGGGCGGAACCCATCAGGGGGCCGCAGACGGCGGTGGCCGTCAGAGTGAGAGTCGCTGCCCAGCGCGCGGTGTTCGGCATTGTGTGCATCCTTCCGCTCGATCGAATCCGATACCGGCTCGGTCGGGTGCCGGTTCGGCGAGCGCGAGTCTGCCGAGTCCTCACCGGAAACACACATCGACCCCACAGGTTTCAGTAACTTTGAGTATTGAATCAGTGGCGTGAAGTTACAGAACTCGAACGACTGAGGCCCGGAACTGAGCGGTTGTTGATCGCCGTCGGCGACTGTCTGGCCGGATTGGCACGGCTCAGCAATAGGCCTGAAACATTCCGCTTCAGCCCGCATGGCGCCTCGCCTTCCACTTGCGGCGGACTTCCACCGGAACCCTTGCGTCTCGTCCGCAATGGAGTAATCGTCATTACATGATGACAACGGAGGAGCACGAGAAGCTGCGCGGCTGGTTCGCCGGCCGGCTGCCCGACGATCTCTACGAGAGCCTGACGGAGGTGACGGCCGACCGTGAGGAGATCACGGTCGTCGGCCGCGTCCCCGAGCCGAGGCTCGCCGAGGGCGCCTCGGAGGCCGAGCGGGAGGCGGCGCTCCGGGCTCGTATCCAGGAATTCCGGGAGCGCACCCGGGACGACCGTGTCGCGGTCGCCCGCGAGGCGGAGCACCTCTACGGCAGGAAGGTCTCCTGGGGAGTGCAGTGCGGCACCGAGCGCGCCCTGTTCACCCACGTCGCGGCGCCGGTCATGACCCGGCTGCGCCAGCCCGAGCGCGAGGTCCTCGACACGCTCATCGCGGCCGGCGTGGCCCGCAGCCGCAGTGACGCCCTGGCCTGGTGCGTCCGGCTGGTCCAGCGGCACACCGACGACTGGCTCACCGAACTGCGCGACTCTCTGGAGCAGGTCCGGCGGGTCCGTTCGCGGGGGCCGGACGCGGGGCCGCGGGGCGACACCCCCGACGACGAGAAGTGACCCCACCGGCCTGCCCGCCCCGGACCCGCCGTGTCGGAGTCTCGCCCCACAGGCACCGGCCGGCGGAAGGCCAGGTACCGGGCGGCGGGCGCCGCGATCCTGTCCGGCCGGGGACGGGACCGGCAAGGCAAGTGGGACGGACGGGGAATCGGGACGGACGGGGAACGCGGTCTGCGGGTCCCGACGTCCGGGCACATCGGCGAAGCCCGGTCGGACCGCGCCTCAGGGACGAGGCCGAACGCGTGCGGGGACGGGCCCACCGTGCCTCCCGGACGAGGCCCGCCGCGCCTCTGCTCAGTCGCGGATCGTGCGGGCGATGTCCAGGGTGAGCCGCTGCCAGGGATCGCGCGGGTCGCGGCCGGTCAGTTCGTGGACGCGCCGCAGGCGATAGCGCAGCGACTGCGGATGGAGGTGGAGCGACCGCGCGGCGGCGTTCGCCGAGCCCGAGTCGATGTACGCCGTGAGCGCCTCCAGCAGATGCCGCTGAGCGGCGTCGGTGAGCGGTCCGAGCACCAGCCGGGCGATGTGGTCCGGCGCGGCCGCCGGACGCCCGGCGAGCAGCGCGAGGACGTGCGCGTCCGCGTCCGTGAGCACCCGCCCGGACCGATGGGCGTGGACGGGCGCGGTGTCCAGGGCGTCGGCGGCGAGGCGGTGCGCCACGGCCACCCTCTCCAGGCTCTCCCCCGTGATGACGCACCCGCGCCAGGACCGCTCCCCGAGGACCGCGGTCACCCGCTCGGACGCCGCGAGCGGCAGCAACAGCACGGCCCTGGACCCTCGTACCGTCGCCAGGGGGGTGACCTCTCCCCCGGGAACGGCCAGCGCGTCGAGCAGGTCCGTCGCCGTCTCGTGCGCGAGGTCGGGCCGATCCGTGGCGACCGGACCGGCCGCCAGCAGGCAGAAGGGGTCCGGGAGCTGGACGCCCAGGCGGGCGGAGCGGTCGGTCAGCGCGCCCGCCGAGGCGTGCCGTCCGGCGATCAGGTCGTCGAACAGCAGCCGCAGCGCCCGGGTCCGGTCGCCCGCCAGATCCTCGCTGGTGGCGGCGTACGCGGTCGCCATCTCCTCGGAGAGGGTGTCGAGGGTGGCGAGCAGCATGCGGGCGAGGGCGAAGGCGTCGGCGGCCGCGAGGTGGGGCGCGCGGGCGGCGACCTCCTCCGTGAGGACGGTGCCCGCGACCCGGTAGGCGCGCAGCACCGCCTGCACCGGCCGGCCGTCCGCCGCGCGGGCCGACGCGATGCCCCTGAACCGCCGCAGATCGCCGGGCTCCAGGGTGCCGTCGGTGGCCCAGAGACGCAGCAGCCGCTCGAGGCCCCAGGCCGCGATGGCCCGCACCTCCGGCAGCCGGCTGTCGTCGAGCGCCGCGTACACCGGGACCTGTTCGTGGACGGCGGCGACGATCGCCTCCACGACCCGCGGATCGGCGACCATCTCCTGCCGGACGCTTTCCCGGGCCTCGTACGGCTTGCTTGTCACAGGGTGATGATTCCAGCCGCACGTTGTGCGCACCACGGTGGACGGGACTTGTCACAGTGGCCAGGATCGACGGCGTACAGCGCGGTCTCAGGGACGAGAGGCGGGACGTACGGATGGCTAAGCATTGGGCCGATTTCCAGTACGAGATCTATCTGAACGGAATGACGGGCGCCGTTCCGCGGCTGCCCACCGATCTGACGCGGCTGGAGGAGATCACCGAGCAGCGCCTCGGCCCCGGTCCGGTCGGTTACGTGGCGGGCAGCGCGGGCGACGGCAGCACGGCACGCGCCAACCGGGAGGCCCTGGACCGGCGCAGGATCGTGCCGCGCATGCTGCGCGACGTCCACGAGCGCGACCTGTCCGTCGAGGTGCTGGGGCGCCCGCTGCCCGCGCCGCTCGCGCTCGCCCCGATCGGCGTGCTGTCGATCATGCACCCGGACGCGGAGTGCGCGGCGGCGCGGGCCGCCGCCGCGCAGGGCGTGCCCTACATCCTGTCGTCCGCCTCCAGCACCCCCATGGAGCAGGTCGCCGAGGCCATGGGGGACGGCGAGCGCTGGTTCCAGCTGTACTGGGCGAAGGACCGCGAGGTCACCCGCAGCTTCCTGGACCGGGCGAAGGCGGCCGGTTTCACCGCACTGATCGTCACGCTCGACACGCCTCTGCTGGCCTGGCGCCCGCGCGATCTCGACCAGGCGTACCTGCCGTTCCTGCACGGCGTGGGCACCGCCAACTACTTCTCCGACCCGGCGTTCCGGGCAGGCCTCGCCAAGCCGGTGCACGAGGACCCGAACGCCGCGGTGATGCACTTCGTGGGCATGTTCGCGGACCCCGGCAAGACCTGGCCGGATCTGGCCTTCCTGCGGGAGAACTGGGACGGGCCGATCGTCCTCAAGGGCATCCTGCACCCGGACGACGCCCGGCACGCCGCCGACGCCGGGATGGACGGCGTGGTCGTCTCCAACCACGGCGGCCGCCAGGTCGCGGGATCGGTCGCGGCCGCCGACGCGCTGCCCCGTGTCGTGGAGGCGGTGGGCGACCGGCTCACCGTGCTCTTCGACAGCGGTGTCCGCACCGGCGACGACATCTTCAAGGCGCTCGCGCTCGGCGCGCGGGCGGTGCTCGTCGGCCGTCCGTACGCCTACGGGCTCGGCCTCGACGGACAGGCGGGCGTCGAGCACGTGATCCGCTGTCTGCTCGCCGAACTCGATCTCACCCTCGCCCTGTCCGGGCACGCCCGCCCGGGAACGCTCGGCCCCGACGACCTCATCGAGGAATCCGCATGACCGACACGAAGAACGTGCTGGCCGTCGTCTCTCCGCACGTCGGCGGCCGGACGGCGGGAGCCGCGCTCGCCACGCTGTTCCCCGGGCAGGTCCGGGTCACCGTCGTGGAGGCGACGGACGAGGACGCCGTCGCGCTGCGCGAGGCCCACGTCGTCGTCACGGGCCTCGGCCCGGTGACCGCCGAACACATCGCCGCGGCACCGGATCTGGAGCTGATCCAGTGCGCCAGCCACGGCTTCGACTACGTCGACCTGGACGCCGCCCGCGACCGCGGCGTACCCGTGTGCAACATCGGCTCCAGCGGCGCCGAGAAACAGAACGTGGCCGAGCAGACCTTCGCCCTCATGCTCGCCCTCGCCAAGCAACTGGTGCCCGCACACACCGCGTTGACCGAGGCGGACTGGGCGCTGCCCCGGCTCCAGCGGTCCATCACCGAGCTGTCCGGCAAGACGCTCGGCATCATCGGACTGGGTCACATCGGCGAGGAGGTCGCCCGGCGCGCCGTCGCGTTCGACATGAACATCGTGTACGCCGGGCCCAAGCCCGTCTCCGCCGAGAAGGAGGCCCGGCTCGGCGCGCGCCACGTCGAACTCGACGCGTTGCTGCGCATGTCGGACTACGTCAGTCTGCACGCCCCGCTCACCGGGGCGACCCGGCATCTGCTGGACGCCGAGCGGCTCGCGCTCCTGAAGCCGACCGCGTTCGTCGTCAACACCTCGCGGGGCGCCCTGATCGACCAGGACGCCCTCGCGGACGCGCTGCACGCGGGGGCTCTGGCCGGGGCGGGCATCGACGTCTTCGACCCCGAACCGCCCACTCCCGCCCTGCGGTTGCTCAAGGCGCCGAACGTGGTGCTCTCTCCGCACGTCGCCGGTGTCACCCGCGAGACGCTGGTACGGATCGCGTTGGCCGCCGTCCAGAACGCCGCGGACTTCGTGGCGGGCGGGCCGCCCCGGGACGTCGTCTCGTAGCCTCGCCGCCGGACCGGCGCTACCGAGCAGCGGACTCGCCGGACGAGGGCGACGCGGCGTCGGCCGGGGGCCGGCTCGTGGGCCGGGACGGGACATCCGGCGTATCCGCGCTCGACAGCGGAACGGAGCCGGTCGCCGAGCCGTCGGTCCGCCACCGCTGGGCGTCGGAGCCGTCACGGACCTTGACCACGACGTCGGCGCCGGGGTCCGTGGACGCCGGCTCGACGGCCAGCCCGTCGTCCCGGCGGGGCAGCAACTCGCCCTGCGCGCCGAACTCGTAGCGCGTGTCCTCGCTCCGTTTCGCGTCCCCGGTCTCGCAGTGGCCGAGGAGGAGGACGCCGTCGTCCGCGTGCGGGTCGAGACACAGTCCGGGGTCGAGGACGGTGCGCAGCAGTCCGGTCTCGTCGTACGACCACTGCTGGGTCCAGTCGGACGAGCAGACCGCCAGCGTGATCCCGGCGCCCACCTCGGGCTTGGCGCTCCGGAGGTCGAGGCACAGGTCGGCCTCCACGTTTCGCAGCCGGGTCCGCTCGGCACTCATGGGGAGCGCGGACGCGGCGGGCGGCGCTGACACGGCGGGCGGCAGGTCCGAGTCGGGGTCCGGTGACAGCGTCCGGCTGCTGCTCGCGCCGGTGGCGGCCGCCGGGTCGGCGCCGCCCTCGTCGTGCGGCCACAGAGTGACCGTGAGGACGGTCGCCAGCAGGGCGGCCGAGAGCCCGGCTCCGGTGAGCAGCGCCTGCTGGGGCCGGTCCCCCGGCCCGGCGGCGCGGCGCCCTTCGGCGGACAACCGGGACAGCACCCGGTGGCGTCCACCGGACCCCGCGTGCCCCGGGCCGGCGGAGTGCGCGCCGCCTTCGGGGCGCGCGCCCCTTCCCCGGCGTCCACCCGCTGCGGAGCCCGTGCTCCTGCCGGCGCGCCCGACGGCCGCGGAGCGGGCTTCGCCCACGGCGCCCTCGGAGCCTGCGTCGCCGAAGGCGTCCGCCGCGGCGGGGCCGGCCGCCTCTGAGCGCGTTTTCCCGCCGGGACGTCCGCCGTCTCGGCGGCGCCGGCCGGCGAAGGGGGATCCGCCTCGGGCGCGCGGCGCCCGAACGCTGTGCCCTGGGCGGGAGTCGAGGTAGCGCCGCGCGCCCCAGCCGAGCACGGACTCGGCGATCAGGACGCCCAGCCCGCCCTCGAAATGGCTCAATTGCTCCGCCGCGTGCCGGCAGTACGAGCACGCGGCCAGATGCTGCCGGACATCCGGAAGCAAGGCACCGCCGCGCCGAATCGGCGCGTCGAGGAGCCGGTTGTAGAAACCGCATTCCCGGGTCGGCGCGAGTTCCCGGTGGGCTCGCGCGCAGCCCTCGCGGAATTGGTCACGGGCCTGTTCCCACGCCGCCGCGGCGAGATCGGTGTCGATACCCGAAAGAGCGGCCGGCACGGACAGGGGCTCGCCTTCCACCTCGGTGTGCCACAGCAGACATCGGGAGAGGCCGGGGAGCGCCAGGAAAGCGCGCCCGGCGAGCCGGCGGTTCTCCGCCGTCATGGACTTCGCCGCGCGCATTCCGCGGCCCCCCGCGGGTTTCCGCAGATCCGGCAGGACGCCGGACATCCGGTCGTCGGCCGCCCAGTCCCGGACCGTGTCCCGCACGGTCACCAGGAGTTCGGGCCGCAGAGCGAGCGCCGGCTCCCCCTCCCCGAGACGGCCGAGCACCTGGTCGAAAGAGGCCGTGGTGACCATGGAGGCGGCCTCCCCCGAAGCGGCCAGACAGATCACCGCGTACTCGTACGCCGGCTGCCAGTGGCGGGCCGTCAGCACGGCCACCGGTCCGGTGGTGTCGTCCTGCGTCCGCCCTCTCAGCAGCGCGGCGACACCCTCGTCGGATCCGCCGGGTGCACCACTGGGCGGACAGGCGGGAAACGGTGACTGGGGGGTGCGCACGGAGCGGATTCCTTCCGAGGTGCGAGGCGGCACAAAAGAAAGTGCTTGCCCGTCGTGAAGGAGTCCTGATCGGTCTGGACCTTTTCGACGGGGCGCCGGGAAAACGGCCGGGAACGAAGGCCGTGCGGCGACCGTCGGTCAGAGAGCCTTTCGAGCTCGTCGACACCCGGGAATGGCGAACAGCGATTCGGACCCGGCCATTGACCAAGCACGGGAGGCTCACCCTCGCACAACACGCTCTCGGCCAACAAGCCGCCCGAG
Source organism: Streptomyces sp. NPDC002580 (assembly GCF_042889485.1). Lineage (NCBI taxonomy): Bacteria > Bacillati > Actinomycetota > Actinomycetes > Kitasatosporales > Streptomycetaceae > Streptomyces > Streptomyces sp. NPDC002580. The sequence continues at coordinate 473,894 of NZ_JBIAQZ010000002.1, forward strand.
TGACATGGCCGTTATTGAAAAGATGTCAAAAGCGCAACGGCAACTCTCCCGACCCGCACCGGCTTTCGCCGCCGCATGCGCCCCGTGTGAACCGTGCGCACACGCCGGGCGCTCTCGCACGGTCCCACCGCACGCGCCTCCCGTAGTCCACTGGGACCGGCCCTTCTCGGGGGCCCCGCGCGGGACGGCGGCTCTCCCGCGCGAAACCGGCCGCCGACCCCGTTCGTACCGCCCTCGGTCGGCGGCCCCGAGATCCTCTCCCCGATTTCCCGTAGCGGCCGGGGAGGCAGGCCGGACGGTGAGGACGGCACCCGTGGGGCTCAGAGGGACTTCCGGCCGGTCAGGGCGAGCAGCCGCTCCAGGGGCGCGGCGTCGGGGGCGGGCTCCGCCTCGGGGCCGAAGATCCCCCGGGCGCGGGCGCCCTCGGCGATCTGTGCGGCGACGGCCGTGGCGGTGGCGATCACGTCGTCGTCCGTCGTGAACGTCCGGCCGGCCGCGGTGGCCAGGTCCCAGCCGTGCACGGTCAGCTCCATGATCGTGATCGTCCCGGCGAACGACGCGGGGCGGACGCTTCCAGCGAAGAGCGCCTCTCCTTTCCAGGCGCCCGGCTCGGCCCACGCGGCGGCGAGGCTGTCGAGGAGCGGCGGGAAGACCACCCAGGGGGGTTCGGTCAGTGTCGTCGGAGCGTCGGCCGGCAGCGGCTCCTTCGCCGCCGCGCGAGCACCGGCGACCAGTGAGCCGAGCAGGTGCTCACTGAGCCGGTGGACGTCGAAGTCGGCGCAGGGAGTGGGCAGTTCACGCTTGCCCTCGAGGGCGGACCGCTGGATGTGGGGCCGGAGGTAGCGCGCCGCGCGCGCGACCTGGTCGGCCAGTTCCACGGACGGGGTGTTCATGACGGTGTCTCCTTTTCCGATTTTCCGAGCGGTTCGGGATGTTCAGGGTTTTCGGGGTACTCAGGGCCTTCGGGTTGTTCGCGCTCTTCTACGTTGTTCGCGTCGGCCCGGGAGGTGTGGCCCGTCGGCACGACGGATACGTCACCAGGAACAGACCCGGCCCGAGCGGAAAAGGGAGCGGTCCACCGGCCCGCTCCTCCCCCGCCGGGGTCGCGCGCGGCGCCATCCGCGTTCGGCGGTGCGCGGGGCGCCCAGGGCCTAGGCTGGAGCCCGGATGACGCGCTTGTTCACTCTGAGTGTGCACAAGGGAAAGTGGCGACGATGAGCCCGGTCCACCCTCTCGACGAGGCCGCCACCGCACGGGCGGTCGTCGACGGGAACGGCACCCTGATCCACTGGAGCCAGGGCGCCCAACGGCTGCTGGGCTATACGCCCGAGGAGGTCGAGGGCCGCCCGGCGGCGCGGCTCCTGGCCTCCGCGGACACCCCCGCACCTCCGGCGCCCACCGGCGACCGCCGGGACGGAGTCCTCTCCCTGCGCCACCGCGAAGGCCGTGTCCTGTCCGTGTGGCTGCTCGCCCACCGCCTGGAGCGGAACGGCGACTGGCTCCTGGTCACGCCGCTGGACGTCCGCGAGCCCCTCGATCTGGACGCCCCGCTGGTCCGCGCCGTCCTCGCCCAGTCGCCCTGCGCGATGGCCGTCTACGACGACCGGCTGCGGCTGTACGGCATCAACGACGCGATGGCCCAGGTGATCGGCCTCCCGGAGGAACGCATCCGGGGCCTGCGGATCTCGGAGATCGGCGACCAGCGGGTCGGCGAGGAGCTGGAGCGCGCGATGGCCGAGGTCCTGTCCTCCGGACAGGGGCGCGACGTGGAGACCCGTGCGCGCCGCGGCGGCGCGCGCCACTGGCTCGCGCGCATCGCGCCGCTGACCGACGCCGACGGGCGCGTGCGGGGCCTGTGCCTGGCGGCGCACGACTTCACCGAGCAGTACCGGGCCCGCGAGCGGCTCCAGCTGGTCAACGAGGCCAGCATGCGCATCGGCACCACCCTCGACGTCACGCGGACGGCACAGGAGCTGGCCGAGGTCTGTGTGCCCGCCCTCGCCGACTTCGTCAGCGTCGACCTGCTGGACCCCCCGGAGAACGGCGGCGAGTACCGCGTCGAACCGCCGGCCGCCCCGATCACGCTCCGCCGAGCCGCCCACCGGTCGGTGAACCCCGGCAGCCCGGAAGCGGTCGTGGAACCCGGCGACACCGGCGTCTACCCCGCGTCCTCCCCCCAGGCCGACTCCCTGATCGCCGGCCGGCCGCTCGTCGCGCCGAACGGCGACGGCACGCTGGAGGAATGGCTGCGCCGGGACGGGGTCCGCGCCGAGGGCGTCCGGCGGCACGGCGTCCACGCCACCATGTCGGTGCCGGTCCGGGCCCGCGGCCGCACGCTCGGGGTGGCCGTCCTCAGCAGGTCCCGGCGGCCCGACCCGTTCACCCCCGACGACGTCCTGCTGGCCGAGGAGGTCACGGCCAGGGCCGCCGTCTGCATCGACAACGCCCGCCGGTACTCCCGCGAACGCCAGACCGCACTCGCCCTGCAACGCAGCCTGCTGCCCCAGTCCCTCCCCCGGACGGCGGCCCTGGAAGCGGCCTCGCGCTATCTGCCCGCGGCGCGCGCCGGGGTCGGCGGCGACTGGTTCGACGTGATCCCGCTGTCCGGGATGCGGGTCGCCATGGTCGTCGGAGACGTCATCGGCAGCGGCATCCAGGCCTCGGCGACCATGGGTCGGCTGCGCACCGCGGTCCGCACGCTCGCCGACATCGACCTGGCCCCGGACGAACTGCTCACCCACCTCGACGACCTCGTCGTCCGGCTGTCGACCGAGGCCGGTTCCGAGGGCACCACCGGAGAGGTCGGCGCCACCTGCCTCTACGCGGTGTACGACCCGGTCTCCCGGCGCTGCACCATCGCCCGCGCGGGGCATCCGTCGCCGGTCGTCATGGAGCCGGGCGGCCCGCCCCGGGAGATCGACCTGCCGCCCGGCCCGGCGCTCGGCCTGGGCGGCATGCCCTTCGAGTCCGTCGAATTCGGCCTGCCCGAGGGCACGGTGCTCGCGCTGTACACCGACGGGCTGCTCGAGAGCGTCGAACGGGACCTCGCCACCGGCCACCGGCTGCTGTGCCGGGCGCTGGAGAACGCGTCACGGTCCCTGGAGGAGGCGGCCCACGCGATCCTCGAAGCGCTGCTCCCGGCGGGCGGCGCGCCGGACGACGTGGCCCTGCTGCTCGCCCGCACCCAGGGCCTCGCCGCCGCGAACGTGGCGACCTGGGACATCCCCGCCGACCCCGCTCTCGTCGCGCCGATCCGCAAACAGGTCGCCGATCAGCTGGAGAGCCGGCGACTGACCGAGACCACCTTCACGGCCGAGCTCGTGGTGAGCGAACTGGTCACCAACGCCATCCGCTACGGCGAGCCGCCCATCCGGCTGCGGCTCATCCACGACGAGGAGACCCTGATCTGCGAGGTCTCGGACAGCAGCCACACCGCGCCGCATCTGCGGCGTGCGAAGACCTTCGACGAGGGCGGGCGCGGCCTGCTCCTGGTCGCCCAGCTCACCCGGCGCTGGGGCAGCCGGTACACACCGGAGGGCAAGACCATCTGGGCGGAGTTGTCGCTCCTCGGCGAGGAGTGAGGGCCCCGGGGACGAGGGCGGAGCGGGACGGAGCCCGGCCCGTGCCGTGGCCCGCCGGATGACCCGTCGCATGACCCGTACGGGGCCACGACAAGGCGGTTCACGGTCCACGCGGGTGGGTGTCGAGGGGCTCCGGCCTCGCGTCTGATGTGATGGAGGGCGCCGCCATCACCGCCCGGAGGACCGAACCCTGAACAGCCCGCTCGTCCAAGCAATCTCCGGCACGGCCGGCACCCCCTTCACCGCGGCGTTCCCGGCCGGACACGGCACCCGTCTCGGCGCGCCGCTCGCCGCCGCTCTCGGCGGTCCGCTCGCCGAGGGGCTGTCCGTGGTCCTGCTCGCCGCCGTCCTCGTGTGCGCGGTGGTGCGGCCGTTCGGCTGGCCCGAGGCGGTCGTGGCCGTGCCCGCCGCGGCGCTGGTCCTGGCCACCGGGGCCATCTCCTGGGACCACGTCCGAGCCGAGGCCGCGCACCTGGGGCCGGTGATCGGCTTCCTGGCGGCGGTCCTCGTGCTGGCCAAGTTCTGCGACGACGAGGGACTCTTCCACGCCTGCGGCGCGTGGATGGCCCGCTGGGCCGCCGGTGAGCCCGGCCGCCTGCTGACGGCGGTCTTCGTCCTCGCCTCGGCGATCACGGCGGTCCTCAGTCTGGACGCCACCATCGTGCTGCTCACGCCCGTCGTGTTCGCGACGGCCGCACGGATGGGGGCCCGCCCCAAGCCGCACGTGTACGCCTGCACGCACCTGTCGAACACCGCTTCGCTGCTCCTGCCGGTCTCCAACCTCACCAACCTGCTCGCGTTCACCGCCAGCGGACTGAGCTTCACCCGGTTCGCCGCTCTGATGCTGCTGCCCTGGCTGGTCGCGATCGGCGCCGAGTACCTGGTCTTCCGGCGCTTCTTCGCCCGTGACCTCGGGGCGGGCGCGCTCCCCGGGCGGGCCGAGGAGGCACCGGACCTGCCGCTGTTCGCGCTGATCACCGTCGGCTGCACGCTGGCCGGGTTCGTGCTCGCCTCGGCGGTCGGCATCGATCCCGCCTGGTCCGCGACCGCGGGGGCGCTCGTCCTGGCCGTCCGTGCCCTCGTCCGCCGCCGCGCCACGCCGCTCACCGTGGTGCGGGCCGCCGCGCCGTCCTTCCTCGCCTTCGTCCTCGCGCTCGGCATCGTGGTCCGCGCGGTGGTCGACAACGGTCTGGCCGACGCCCTCGGCCGGATCCTCCCGGAAGGCAGTTCGCTCCCCGCGCTGCTGGGCATCGCCGTGCTCGCCGCCGTGCTGGCCAACCTGATCAACAACCTGCCCGCGGTCCTCGTCCTGCTGCCGCTCGCCGCGGACTCGGGCGCGGGGGCGGTGCTGGCCGTCCTGCTCGGCGTCAACATCGGCCCCAATCTGACCTACGCGGGTTCCCTGGCGACGCTGCTCTGGCGGCGTATCGTGCATCAGCACGAACACGGCGTCGACCTCAAGGAGTTCACCCGGCTGGGCCTGATCGCCGTACCCGCGGCGCTGGTCCCCGCCGTACTGGCGCTGTGGGTCTCGCTCCACGTCATCGGAGGCTGATGGGTATGCGGGTGGTCGTCTGGCTGGTCGAGGGAACCTGGCCCGCGTGCGTGGACGCCGTACACACCCACGCTCCCGGTGCGACGGACGTGGTGCTGCTGCACATCACGGACCCGGGGGTGTCCGGTCTCGCGCACGGCGCCTTCGCGGGTCTCCTCGGCCGCGGACGCTCCGAGCCCGATCCGGGCGACCTGCTGGAAACCCTCGGTACGACCTCGGGCGCGGAACTCCTCGACGCGGCGGCCGGGCGGCTCGGCGGTCCGGCGACCCGGCTGGACCGCGTCGGCCGGGTGGAGCGGGAGGTGGTCGCCGCGGCCGAGGGCGCCGATCTGCTCGTCCTCGCCCGCGACGGCGACCGGAGCCGGCTCGGCCCGCACAGCCTGGGCCCGGCCGGACGGTTCGTCGTCGACCACGCGCCCTGCCCGGTCCTGCTCGTCTGGCCCGAACCGGCACCGGACGTCACGACCTTGCCGCCCCCTCCCCCGCACCCGCCGCACCCCCCACATCCCCCGCACCCTCCGCGTCCTTGAGCCCCGGGCGGGACGGGACGGCCTGTGGCGGCCGGCAAGTCGCCCTGCGCGGTGGGGAACCGGGCCCGGAAGTGACGGGTTCCGGAGACCCGCGCGACCACCTCTCGGTCACCGGGTGGCCGAAGCCGGACGTCGGCCGTGGCCGAGGCCGGCCCTTGACGCAGGTCGGGCCTGCGCGATTTGATCCTCTGCGTGCCGTGGTGCGACCCGGCACGCAGAGGTACGCCCAGCCGGTAGCGGACTCGGTTCAAGTCCGGCCAAAGTCGCCAGGATCGCGCGCAGCGTCCGAGGCGGGGACGTGCTCGCGATTTGATGGAGCGGACATGCCCCCCGTCAAACGTGTTCTCCGCGCCGGAGTTCTGGTGACGGCCACCGCCCTGGCCGGTCTCCTCGCGCTCTCGGGCTGCGACTCGGGCGACGACACGGACGCTTCACCGAAGAGCCCAGGCCGGACGTCCAGGCCCCCGGCCGCCTCTCCGGCGCCCTCCGGGAACACGCTCGACCCCTCGGCGCCCGCCCGCACGGCGAGCCCGGCACCGAGGACCACGCCCCGCCCGTCCGGGACGGACGACGGGGTGAGACTCCCGCCGCTCCACGCGGGTTTCGACTACCAGATCGGCGGCGCCTATCCGCCGGCCGCCGGCGTCGGCATCGTCAGCCGCGACCGCTCGTCGTCCCCGGCCCCCGGCCTGTACAACATCTGCTACGTCAACGCCTTCCAGGCTCAGCCGGAGGAACGCGGTCGGTGGCCCGCCGACCTGCTGCTGCGCGACGCGGACGGCAAGGTCGTCGTCGACGAGGACTGGAACGAGGCGCTCCTCGACATCCGCACCCCGGCCAAACGCCGGCGGGTGGCCGCGCGCGTCGACCGGTGGATCGACGACTGCGCGAAACGGGGATTCGACGCGGTCGAGCCGGACAACTACGACAGCTACACGCGCTCCCGGAAGCTGCTGACCCCGGACGACGCCACGGCCTTCATCACCCTGCTGTCCCAGCACGCGCACGCCCGGAACCTGGCGATCGGGCAGAAGAACACCGTCGAACTGGCCGGGCTCAGGTCGCGGACCGGGCTCGACTTCGCGGTGGCGGAGGAGTGCGGCGAGTACGACGAGTGCGGGGAGTACGCGAAGGCGTTCCACGACCGGGTGGTCGTCGTCGAGTACACCGACAGCGGTCTGCGCAAGGCCCGTTCGGCCTTCGGCGACCGGCTGAGCATCGTGCGCCGGGACGTGCTGGTCTCGACGCCCGGCAGCGAGGACTACGTCCGCAGGACCCGCTGACCGGAAGGCCGCGCGGGCGCCCGCGGCGTCGGGTGATTCGGGGCACGACGGCCGCCGGGCTCCTCGCCGGCAGCGCGGCCCCGTAGACCGCCGTCGGCGCCGACGGCGGGGCGACCCTCGCACCGTTGCAAGAAGCGGGCACGGCCAGGACCGGGAGACGGCCCTGGGCACGGGCCAGGACCGGGAGACGGCCCTGGGCACGGGCCAGGACCGGGAGACGACCTCCGCCCCGGATACAAGCCAGGGCCGGGAGACGACCTCCGCCCCAGGAACGGCCCGGGGCTCGAAGAGGTGCCCTCCGTTCCAGACACGGGCCGGGGCCCGTAGAGATGCCCCCGCCCCGCGGCGGGCCCGGGCCCGTCGCGGCCGCCCCCGCATGGTCACCCCCAGCGGGTGAGGCCGGAGGGGGCCGTGTGTCGCACGCTCGTGGTGAGTGGCTGCGATCGCAGCCCGTGCATCGGAGGTTCTGCCATGGCAACCACCCAGCATCACACCCACTCCAAGTCCGCCCTGACGGCGGCCGGCGGATTGATCATCTTCGCCTCGGTGATGCTGTTCGTCTCCGGCGTCCTGGACATCCTGCGGGGCGTCATGGCGATCGCCGAGGACGACGTCTTCGTCACCAGCCCCAACTACGTCTTCAAGTTCGACCTGACGAGCTGGGGCTGGATCCACCTGGCACTCGGCGCGATCGCCGTCGTCGTCAGCCTCGGCCTGTTCTCCCGCGCCACCTGGGCGCGCGTGGTGGGCGTGGGCATCGCGGCGCTGCTGATCATCGCCAACTTCCTCTCCATCCCGTACTACCCCGTCTGGTCGCTGACGCTGATCGCCCTGTACGGATTCGTCATCTGGGCGCTCTGCGTGTCAGGACTCGACGCCGACACCGAGTAGGGCGCCCCCGGTCCGCGACCGGCGGACGGCACGGGTCCGCGGCTCACAGGAGGTGCAGGTCGCGGGCCCGTCGTACGGCCTCACCACGACGGGTCGCGGCGAGCTTGCGGTAGACGCTCTTGAGGTGGGTCTTGACCGTGTTGACCGAAAGATGCAGGTCGGCGGCGATCTCCTCCCGCGACATCATCTGCGACAGGCGCTCCAGCACTTCCTGCTCCCGCTCGCTGAGCGGTTCGATCACCAGTGCCGGGCCCGGCTGCGGGCCCGGCACCGTGCCCCGGACCTCGGTCATCAGCGGCAGCCACTCCTGGCCCTGGGCCAGGACGGGCCGACGGCGTACGAGCGACCGCAGCCAGGGGCCGATCTCCACGAACGGCCGTCTCAGGTGCTCCGGCCTGGCCAGCCGCAGCGCCCGCGCCACCAGCCGCTGGGCGGTGGCGTCGTCGCCCAGCGCGTCCGCGGTCTGCGCCCGGGCCAGCAGCACCCGGACGGTGACGCCCGGTCCCTCGTCCCGCTCGGTGGCGAGTTCGTCGAGCAGGACGAGCGCGGCCTCCTTGTCGCCGGTCGCCAGCCGGGCACGGGCGGCGGCCACCGTGGCCTCGGGCCCGACGGCCGCCGCCGCCGCGAGCACCTCCAGGGCCGCGAGCGGATCCCCCTGGGCCAGATGGGCGGTGGACATGCCCAGAGCCACCCGGTCGCCGACCCACGGCGAGGGCTCCACGCCCCGCGGGAACCGCCTCAGCTCCTCCAGGACGCGCAACGCCTCCTTCGCGTGCCCCTTGGCCAGCAGCATCCGGGAACGCAGGAGACCGAGTCCCGCGGCGGCGACGGGATCGGGCGGGGCCGTGGAGGAGGCGGTCGCCTGGTCCAGGTGGGTCTGCGCGGCCGCGAGGTCGTCACGGTCGACGGCGACCGCCGCCAGGACGAGTTGAGCGACCCCGGTCCGGGCGGCGGGCGGCAGTCCCGAGCGCTCCGCCTCGGCGACCGCGGCCCGGGCGTGCGACTCCGCGCGGCCGGGCCAGCCGCACAGGAGGTCGATCAGGGCGAGCCGGCTGAGCGATTCGTGCCGCGGGTACGCGGTGGAGGGTCCGTCGTCCACCCCCGCGGCGGCGGACAGCGCGGCCCGGGCGGCGTCGAAGCGCCCCGCCCACAACCGTGCCGATCCCAGGTCGGTGAGCACCAGGGCGGACAGCTCAGGATGCTGTGCGAGACGCTCGGCCGGCAGAGACCGCTCCGCGGCCGACACCTCCTCGGCCGCCGTCTCCGCCAGGTCGGCCGAGCCGGTCAGCCGGGCGACGAACACCCGCAGCAGCGCGTGGCTCAGTCGCAGGGCGGCCGCGTGGTCTCCCTCGCCGGTCAGGTTCTCCCCGGCCCGGCGCAGATGGTCGAGGCCGCGTTCGACGTCGTGGCGTATCAGCTCGCGGGCGGCGCGCACCAGGCACGCGGCCGGCCCGGCGGCGTCCGGGGCCATCGCGGCGAAGAGTCCGTCGAGGCGCTCGGCGTCGAGGCCCGTCAGCAGCCGGCCGATGGCCAGCTCGTCGATGAAGCGGTCCGCCGCGAGCTCCCATTCGCCCGCTCCCGCCGCGTGCGGCAGGGCCTCGGCCAGCAGTCCCGCGTCGCTCAGCCAGCGGGCGGCCCGCCGGTGCAGTTCGGGTTCGAGACCCGGCAGTCTGACGCGCAGATGGACGCGCAGGATCTCCGCGAACAGGGGGTGCAGCCGGTACCAGGAGTGGCCGATGGCCTCGACGAACGCGTTGGCGTGCTGGAGTCCGGCCAGGATGGGGTCCGCGTCGTCGCGGCCCGTCAGGGCGTTGGCCAGATCCGGGTGGATCTGTTCGAGGACACTCGAACGGAGTAGCAGGTCCTGTGTCTCGTCCGTCTGCGCCTCGAGCACCTCGGCCAGCAGGAAGTCCGCCAGCGTGCTCTGGCCCGCCTCGAAGTGCTTGAGGAACGTGTCCGGATCGTCGACGTGCTGCGCCGCGAGGATGCACAGCCGCAGCCCGGCGGCCCATCCTCTGGTCCACTCGGTCAGCGACCGCGTGCTGTCGTCCGACAGCCGGATGTCGTGGCGGCCCAGCAGGGCGGCCGTCTCTCCCGGGACGAACGCCAGGTCGGCACCCCGGACCTCGGCGACCTCTCCCGCGGCGCGATAGCGGTGCAACGGCAGTTGCGGCTCCGTACGACTGATGATCATGAGGCGCAGGCCACCGCCCGCATGGCGTAGGACGAACTGGAGTTCGTCCGCGATCTCCGCCGAGGCACCCACCCGGTCGAATTCGTCGAGCACCAGGACCACCGGATCCGCGCGTTCGCTCAGCCAGTCCGCGAGCCGGGTCAGCAGGGAATGGTCCACATCGCCGGGGCTGGAGGGGCTTCCGATGCCGTCCGGAACATCCGCCCCGTGACGCCGCAGGGATTCCAGCACGTACGTCCAGAAGATGCCGGGGCCGGTGTCCTCGTGCTCCACGGTCAGCCAGGCGATGTCGCCCGGGTGTTCCGTCGTGGAGATCCAGTGGGCGACCAGCAGGGTCTTGCCCGCGCCCGCGGGTCCGTTGACGAGGGTCAGGGGGCCCCGCACACCCTCGGTGAGACGTTCGAGGAGGCGGGGCCTGCGCACGAAGGTCTCCGTCAGGTCCGGAACGGTGAACCGGACGGCGAGCAGGGGGTCACCCCCTGGGGTCAGGAGCCCTGCCATGGGGTTCTGCCTCCGCGATCTCTCGGCTGCGGCGACGCGTCGGATCCGATGCGGTCCGGGTCCACAGCTCCTCCCCGGAACAGCCTCCGCACACTGATCGTCACCCCCTGTGCGGAAAGTCGCAACGCAGGCTCCGGTCGCCCGCCGGGGGTGAGGCGCGCGGCGCCGTCCTCCGGTCTCATGGGAACGGAGCAGGGGCCGTACGCCACTGTCCGGCGCATCGGCGTCGCGGGCCGACTCGACAAGGTGGTTACCGGTGAAGCACTGGAGCGCGCTGATGGTGCTCGGCACCGCCCAGTTCCTGATGGTCCTGGACACCTCCGTGATGAACGTGTCCATCAGCCAGCTGGTCGAGGACTTCGACACCGAGGTCACCGCCATCCAGGCCGTCATCACGCTCTACGCGCTGGTCATGGCGGCCTTCATGTCCACGGGTGGGCGGCTCGGCGACATCCTCGGACGCCGGCGCATGTTCATCGCCGGACTGATGGTCTACGGCCTCGGGTCGGCCCTGACCGCCGTGGCTCCCACCCTGTGGGTGCTCACGCTCGGCTGGTCGGTCATCGAGGGGCTCGGTGCCGCCATGGTGCTGCCGGCCATGGCGGCCCTCGTGGCGGAGGCCTACACCGGACGGGACCGGGCCGTCGCCTACGGCGTCATCGGCGGGCTCGCCGGCGCGGGCATCGCCGTCGGACCGCTGCTGGGCGGCTGGGTGACGACGTACCTCACCTGGCGTCTGGTCTTCGCGGGTGAGGTCGTGGTCGTCGTCGCGATGCTCCTCTTCCGCAAGGTGATCGCCGAATCGCCCCGTCCCGAGCCCCGCCCCCGGCTGGACGGCGTGGGCGCCGCCCTGTCGGCGGCCGGACTGGGGCTGGGCGTGCTCGGTGTGCTCCAGAGCAGTTCCTGGGGATGGGTACAGCCCCGGAACCCTCCCTTCACCGTCTTGGGGTTCGCTCCGACGCTGTTCGTCGTCGCGGCCGGGGTGCTGGTCCTGGCCGCCTTCGCCAAGTGGGAGCGCCGGAGGGAGGAGCACGGCGCCGACCCGCTGATCCATCTGTCCCTGCTGCACAAACTGCCACTGCGCTCCGGTCTGCTGACGCTGGTCAGCCAGAACCTCATCCTGCTGGGGCTGTTCTTCGCCATCCCGCTCTATCTCCAGGTGGTGCAGGGCTTCGACGCGTTCCAGACGGGACTGCGGCTGCTCCCGGTGTCCGTCACCATGCTGGTGGCCTCCGTGCTGGCGTCCCGGCTGGGGCGGGTGATGGGGCCGCGCCGGGTGGTCAGGCTGGCCCTGGTGACCCTGCTCGGAGCCATCGTGTGGCTGCTGGCCACCATCGACCCGGTCATCGACGACGCCCAGTTCGCCGGAGCCATGGCCCTGCTGGGCGTCGGCATGGGGCTGCTCGCCTCACAGCTGGGCAACGTGGTGCAGTCCACCGTCGGCGAGGAGGAGCGCAGCGAGGTCGGCGGTCTGCAGTTCACCTCCCAGAACCTGGGCTCCGCGCTCGGGACCGCGCTCATCGGATCGATCCTCATCGGCGCCCTGGCCCAGGCCTTCACCACCCAGGTGGCGAAGAATCCGGACCTGTCGGAGGAGGCACGCCAAAAGACGGGTGTCGCTCTGGAGGCGGGCATCAGTTTCGTCTCCACCGACCAGGTGCACACGGCCGCCGAACAGGCCGGGCTGCCGCCGTCCGAAGTGGACGCCGTCACGGACTCCTACGCGACCGCGCAGCTGAACGGCCTGAAGGCGGCGATCCTCGCGGCCGGCGGCATCACGCTGGCCAGTTTCCTGGTCACGACACATCTGCCGACCGGGCGGGCCGGCGGCCGGACGGAGTCTCCCGGCACTGGCCCCCCGGCCGACTCCGCCGGGCAGGCGTGAACGCGCGAGGCGGCGCCTCGGGCCCAGGTTCACCTTTTGCGGGTGAGGGCGTGTGAGGCGGTGCGCCGGATGATCGTGGGGAAGGGCCGTCCGCCTGCCCCAGGCCGCCTGCCGTGGGGAGCCCGCATGCAGTACGAGATCCGCGTCGAGGGACATCTGTCGGAAACGCTGTCCGAGGCGTTCCCGGAGATGGACCACGTGCTGATCTCCGGACAGACCATCCTGTTCGGCCCCGTCGTCGACGAGGCGCATCTGTACGGGCTGCTGGCCCGCTGCCGGTCGCTGGGGCTGCGCGTGGTGGAGATGCGCCAGCTGCCGGAGTGAACCCGAGGTCCGAGGATCATTCGCCGGTCCGAGGATCACCCGTGCGGGGTGACCCGCGGGAGGCCCGCGCACGGAACCCTGGACCGAGGGAATCCACCCACCGCCCCGTCGGCGGTCCGGCAAGGGACCGTTCGACCGCGTGAGGAGGAGCCATGACCGAATCCCACGGTTCGGATCCGTACACCGGATCGGGCACACGGCCCGACGGAACGGCTTCCGCGCCCCCGGGTGACCCCACGGCGATGCTGGCCGGGGTCGGTGCCTCCTGGACCTGGCTTCTCGGCTCGGCGCTCGCCACGCTGGTCCCGGGCATCCTGATCCTGATCTGGCCGGAGGAGACCCTGCACGTCCTGGCCGTTCTCCTCGGCCTCTACCTGCTCGTGATCGGCGCGTTCCGTTTCGTGTCGGTCTTCGGCCACCGGGAGCAGGGCAACCGGTTCGCCGCGCTGCTGATCTCGGTGCTCTACGTGCTGGCCGGCGTCCTGTGCCTGCGCAACCCCCTGCAGACCATCGCCGCGCTGTCGCTGATCGTCGGCGTCGTCTGGCTGGTGTCCGGTGTGCTGACCGCGTACACGGCCCTGGCCAGCAAGGACCTGCCGCACCGCGGCTTCGTCCTGTGCGCGGCGGCGATCGGCGTCATCGCGGGAATCGTCGTCCTGGCGCTGCCGACCGAGTCGGCCCGCGCCCTGACCCGGCTGCTCGGCCTGTGGATGATCCTGATCGGCCTGGTCGAGCTGGCCGTGGCCTTCGCCTGGCGGGCCGCCCTGCGCAGAGCGGTCTCGGTGGGGCCGCGCGACCCGGCCTCACCGTACTGAGACAAGGCCGGGACGGGGGCACGGCCGCGACCGGGACGAGTTCGGCACCCTGTGGGGGCCCGCCCGGTCGGGGCCGAGTACGCCCCGCACGCGAAGCCCCGCGCGACCCCTTGAGTCGTGCGGAGGGTCGCGTCGCGCGAAGGTCCGGGCATACTCGTGACTCCCCTGCCCGGGCGCCGGCCGGACGATGACGGCCGGCGCCTCGACGCGCTCCCGAATCCCCGGGCCGGCCGGTGAGCAGGCTCCCAGGGAGCGGACGTAACAAAGGGCATGCCGACATTCATGGCCAGCAGGCACGACGACCGCGCCCCGGCGGACGGCGCGGTGGCGCCGCCGACGCGCTTCGAACGGCTGCGGCGGAACCGGCGGGCGCTGTTCGTCGTGGCCGTGGTCCTGCTGCTGGGCCAGATGGCCCTCGCCATGGTCACCGCTGCCGTGCAGCAGACGCCGACGATCGACGAGCCCGTATACGTGGGAACGGCGACGGTCTACGTCCAGCAGCACGACCTGCGCTACAACCCCGAGCATCCGCCGCTGGGCAAGCTGGTCATCGGGAGCGGGCTGCTGTTCGCCCGCCCCCACCTCGACCCCGCGTTCGAGGGCGACCAGACGGAACTCGGGCGGCGCGTGCTGTACGAATCCGGCAACGATCCCTGGCGGGTGATGTTCTGGGCCCGGCTTCCGGTGATCGTCCTGACGCTCCTGTCCGGTCTGGTCGTCCTGGCGTTCGCGCGTGAACTCGTGGGCCGGGTCGGCGCGTTGGTCGCGCTCGCGCTGTACGCGTTCTCGCCCGACGTGATCGCGCACGGCTCCCTGGCGACGCTCGACATGCCGGCGTCGGGTTTCCTGCTGACGTCGGTGTGGCTGGTGTGGCGGGCCAGGCGCCGACCGCTGCCGTACGTGCCGCTCGCCGGTGTGGCCCTCGGGGCGGCGGTGGCGACGAAGATGAGCATGCTCCCGGCCGTTCCGCTGCTGCTGGTCCTCACGGTCGTGTCCGTGTGGCACGCGGGCCGCGCCGAACCCGGCGCGGCACCGAAGGACGACGTCCGGTCGCGAGTCCGACTGCTCGGGCGCGGCGCGGCGGCCGCGGCGGGGGCGGCCCTGGTGGCGGTCGCGGTGGTGTGGGCGGCCTATCTCACCGTCGATCCGCGGCTGCGCTGGACGGCGCCCGCGGACCTGCCCGCCGTGCACGGACTGCGCGCGCTGCTCATCGACCTGCTGCCCGTGCCACAGCCGTACCGGGACGGGATGCGGGTCCAGTTCGGCTTCGAGAACGCGACCTGGCAGGGCTTCCTCTTCGGCCACCTCTACCGGGGCTCCCTCTGGTACTACCTGCCGGCGGCGCTGCTGGTGAAGACCCCGATCGGCATGGCGGCGCTGTGGACGGCCGGTTCGGCGGCGCTGCTCGCCGTGCGCCGGCTGCGGCCCGCCGCCCCGTACCTCCTCGTCCCGCCGGCGCTGCTGCTGGCCTCGGCGATGACCGGGTCCCGCGATCTCGGTGTGCGCTACGCGCTGTTCATGCCGGTGTTCCTCGCGGTCGCGGCGGGCTGTGCCGTCGCGGTACGGAGACGGTGGGCGGGGATCGTGACGGCGGCGCTGGTCCTGTTCACGGCCGTCAGTTCGCTGCTGACGTACCCGTACTACCTGCCGTACTCGAACGAGGCGTTCGGCGGCCCCGAGAAGACCTATCTGCGTCTGCACGACTCGAACGTCGACTGGGGCCAGGACCTCGGACGCCTCGCCGACCGGCTGGACCGGGACCATCCGCACGAGAAGGTGTGGCTGGTGTACAAGGGCGCCGGTGTGCCGTCCGCCTACGGGATCGCCTCGGACGATCCGCGCACGGTGCCCGCGGACCAGGTGCACGGACTGCTCGTGGTGTCCGACACCTCGATCGACAAGGCCGACGCCCGACTGAAGGCCCTGCTGGCCACCAGCCGCCGGATCGACGAGGTCGGCCACTCGATCACGCTCTTCCGCCGCCCGTGACACCGACCCGCCGTCACGTACGGGTGGGTGTCACGGGACGGTGCCGCGGGTCGGGTGTGAGCAGGTCCAGGACGCGCTCCCACGCGAAGTCCCTTCGCCCGCCGTCCGGTCGGAACTCCCCGGCGTACGGGTCCCCGAAGCGGACGCCCATCCCGCGCAGCCGCTCGACACTCGCGCGATAGGCGGGGTGGGCGGCCAACGCCTCGTTCACGCAGGGCAGTACGGCGATGGGGACACCGAGTCCGTACGCCTCGCAGAGCGTTCCGAGGGCGAGGGTGTCGGATATGCCGGCCGCCCACTTGTTGACGGTGTTGAAGGTGGCCGGCGCGAGGGCAACCGCGTCCGGCGCGGGGAACGGGCGCGGGTCGCCGGGGGCCCGCCAGGCGGAGCGGATCGGGCGGCCGGTCCGCTTCTCGACCGCCGCCGTGTCGATGAAGCCGAGTCCCTGGGGCGTGGCGATGACGCCCACCTCCCAGTTCCGCTCCTGGGCCGCGGTGATCAACGTGCCGACATCCTCGGCGATACCCGCCGCGCAGACGACGACGTAGAGGAAGGGCTTCTCGGTGGGTTCACTCACGTGGGCAGCCTAGGTCCTGTCGTCACCCTCCCGTCGTCGCCCGGAGGGCGGCCCCGCGGCGTCGGGTGCGGGCTCCCGGCGTGCCGGGCGGAGCCCCTCGTACCGGACGCGCTCGGGCCTTCGCCCGGTGCGGCGAGTGGGGGTCCCCCCTGCTCGCAGAGCTCGGGGGAGCGTGCCTGGCGTCGCGGGGCAGGCGGGAACGTGACGACAGGGCCCGGGGAAAGGACGGGGACCGCGACCGGGCCGGGCCCCTCACCGGAGCGGGAAGGTCTCCCCGCGTTCGGATTCCGGGCGCGGCCCGAGGATGCGGCGCTCGCCCTCCTCGATGGGCACGTCGTTGATGGAGGCCTCACGCCGGGTCATCAGACCCTGTCCGTCGAACTCCCACAGTTCGTTGCCGTACGAGCGCCACCACTGACCGTCCGCGTCCCGCGACTCGTACTGGAAACGGACCGCGATGCGGTTGCCGTCGAAGGCCCAGAGGTCCTTGCGCAGGGCGTACTCGCGCTCGCGCGCCCATTTCTCCGTGAGCAGCTCGACGATCCCGGCGCGGCCCGTGACGAAGGTGTCCCGGTTGCGCCAGACCGAGTCCTCGGAATAGGCGAGCGAGACCTTGTGCGGGTCCCGGGTGTTCCAGGCGTCCTCGGCGGCCTGGACCTTCCGCAGGGCTGTCTCGCGGGTGAAGGGCGGCAGCGGCGGGCGGGCGGTCATGGGGACTCCTCCTCGGCACGGGGACGGCGACGCGAACGCGAACTCGGTTACAGGGAACGGAACATGCGCAAGCATCATCGCGGACCCGGTCACGGCCGCGCGCACAGGCGCCAGGGGGTGTGTCGTCGCGGGGTCCGGTCTCGCGGCCTCTGGTGGATCACCGACCGGTGTCGCGCGAAACCCGGTTGCGCGGGCACCTCCGCTGCCCCGACCATCGGCCCATGTCCACGATCGAAGCCTTCCTGCCGCCGACCTCCGCCGCCGTCCGTCCGGTGCGGGTCCAGCAGCAGCCCGGCCGACCGCGAAGGCCCGAGCTCTCCGGCTCGTGACCGCCGCCCTCGTCGCGGGGCTTCTCGCGGGCTACGGCATCGCCATGCCCGTCGGAGCGGTCGCGACCTACCTCGTCTCCCTCACCGCTCGTACGTCCCTGCGGATCGGCGCCTCCGCCGCGCTGGGCGTGGCGACGGCCGACGGTCTGTACGCCCTCGTGGCCGCCCTCGGCGGTACGGCCCTCGCGGCCTGGCTGACACCGGTGCTGGTCCCGTTGCGGTGGCTCTCCGCGCTGGTTCTCGCCGCCTTGGCGGTCCGCGGCGCCCTCGTCGCAGTCCGCCAGTACCGTGAACGCCGGCTCGCCGCCCGGACCGGGCAGGATCCGCCGCGCCCGGCCCGCGCCTACCTGGCGCTGCTGGGCATCACGCTGCTCAATCCCACCACGGTCGTCTACTTCGCCGCCCTGGTGCTCGGCAGCCGGACGGCCGAGGCGGTGCGCCCGCTGGAGCAGGGGGTGTTCGTCCTCGCCGCGTTCGCCGCGTCCGCGAGCTGGCAGCTCCTGATCGCCGGGGGCGGCGCGCTGCTCGGCCGGACGCTGACGGGACACCGGGGACGGCTGGCGACGGGGCTCGCGTCGAGCGGCGTGATCACGCTGCTGGCCGTGCGCATGCTCGCGGCCCCGCTGTGAGTTCCCGCCGGCCGGACGCGGAGAGCCACGCCGGGCGGCGGTACGGATGATTCGTGTGGGTACTGGTGTTGAATCATGCCGAGACACGACCATTCCGATGCGACGATGGGACGGAAGTCATGCCACTTGAGGGCGAGTA
This sequence comes from Streptomyces sp. NPDC002580, assembly GCF_042889485.1. Classification (NCBI taxonomy): domain Bacteria; kingdom Bacillati; phylum Actinomycetota; class Actinomycetes; order Kitasatosporales; family Streptomycetaceae; genus Streptomyces; species Streptomyces sp. NPDC002580. The sequence continues at coordinate 491,827 of NZ_JBIAQZ010000002.1, forward strand.
CGAGCCCAGCCCTACGCAGTGGGTGCGGGACCAGGTGGAGTTGTACGAGAGTTCCGGCGGGACCAAGGGCACGACGCTGATGGACACCGGCATGCCGGTCATCATCCTCACGACACGCGGCGCCAAGAGCGGCAAGATCCGCAAGACCCCGCTGATGCGGGTCGAGCACGACGGGCGCTACGCGGTGGTCGCCTCACTGGGCGGCGCCCCGAAGCACCCGGTCTGGTACTACAACGTCACCTCCGACCCCCGCGTCGAGCTCCAGGACGGGCCCGAGCGCAAGGAGTTCACGGCCCGGGAGATCACCGGCGAGGAGAAGGCCCGGTGGTGGGAGCGCGCGGTCGCCGCGTTCCCCCCGTACGCCGACTACCAGAAGAAGACCGACCGCGAGATCCCCGTCTTCGTGCTGGAACCGACCGGCTGACGCTCCCGGGCGGCCCGCGCCGATCGCTCCCGCGGTTCCGTGGAGTCCGGTGCGCATGAACCGCCGGCCGTCGGGCACCCGGATCTCAGGCCCCGCCGCGCTCCCCCGTCGCGGCGGGGCTTTCCGTCGTCGCGCCGCCGTCCCCGGCCCGGTCGCTCGCCGCCGTCTCCCCCCGGCGGGCCGCCGCGCGGGCGGTCCGGGCGTCGGTCACGTCGAGGAAGACCTGGTCGGCCTCGGGGAAGGTGTGGGCGACGGAGCGCTTGATCCGTACGGCGACCTCCTCGACCTCCTCGCTGTCGAGTCCCGGGACGAGGTCGATCCGGGCGGCCACCAGCGATGAGCCGAGGCCCAGCTCCATGGTCAGCAGCGCCTCGACGCTGTCGATCTCGGGCTGCGCCTTCAGCAGTTCGCGGATGCGTCCGCTCCGCTCCTCGTCGAGGGCCCGGCCGATCAGCTGGTCGCGCGCGTCCCGGCCGAGCCGGAACGCGACGTACACGAGCAGGAACCCGATGGCGATGGAGGCGCAGGCCTCCCACACGACCTGGCCCGTGACCATGTGGAGCACCATGCCGAGGATCGCGAGGCTCACCCCGATCACCGCCGTGCCGTCCTCGGCGACGACGGTGCGCAGGGCGGGGTCCCGCATCGCGTCGGCGCCGCCCTGCCGGCGCACCTGGTACAGCGCCCGCAGCAACGAGCCGCCTTCGGCGAGCAGGGCCACGCCGAGCACCGCGATCCCCGCCAGGTAGCCGCCGAAGGACTCCTCGGCGCCGCCGCGGAGTGCCTCGAAGCCCTGGAAGAAGGAGAAGCAGCCGCCCATCACGAAGATCCCGACGGCCGCGAGCAAGGACCAGAAGAAGCGTTCCTTGCCGTATCCGAACGGATGCTTGCTGTCGGCGGGGCGGCGGCTGCGCCGGAGCGCGGCCAGCAGGAACACCTCGTTCATGCTGTCCGCCACGGAGTGCGCGGCCTCCGAGAGCAGCGCGGGTGATCCCGTGATCAGGCCGCCCGCCGCCTTGGCCACGGCGATCAGCAGGTTGGCGCCCAGCGCCACCCACACGGTGACCCGCGTACTGCCGTCCGATCCGTCCTCCTTCCGGCGTGTGTCCGTGTTCCCGTCCGGCCGTTCCTTCGTGTCGTCACCGCTCACCTCGACCGGTTTCCCCTGCTCTCGCACCTCACACCGTGCCGATCCGGGGAATCGGTGGCCGCACATCGGGCACTCGTACCGGGCGGGAGCGGGCCGACGTACGGCCGGGGCCTCTACCGGACGCCCGGGTTCGATGACACCGTCGGCTTCGGCCCGGGGAGCGCCGGGCCCGGAAGGGGCGGCGACCGCCCCGTCCCGCCCGGTGCCCGCGGGAGAACGGGTGCCGGCCCCGCGGCCCTGACCGGAGAACGAAGAAGGAGCCCCAGGTGTCCAAGAAGCAGAAGAAGCGCCAACTGTCCCTGACCTACAAGCCGATCGGTTTCGTGCTGAGCTGGGCGGCCGGCTCGCTCGCGGGGATCGCCTTCCAGAAGACCTGGATGGCGATACGTCACGAGGAGGACGCCCCCGACGCCCTGGACAAGGAACGCGGCTGGGGCGAGGTGCTTCTCGCCGCGGCTGTCCAGGGAGCGATCTTCGCCGTCGTGCGCAGTGCGGTGGACCGCTCGGGCGCGAAGGTCATCGAGCGTTCCACGGGGGTGTGGCCCTCCCCGGACAAATCCGGCCGCGACTGAGGACCGTGCCCGGCCGGGGGTCCCGGCCGGGCGGACCGACGAGGGATCCCTGGCGGGGGAACGGCGGACCTGCGGGGAGGGGCCGCCCGCGAGGGGCGTCGGTCAGCCCTGTTTGGGCGCCGTCGACGGGGTGCGGCGCAGGGTGAAGGAGTGTCCGGCGGGGTCGGAGTAGCCGCGTTCCTCGTACGGTCCTGCCGCGTCCCTGGTGTCGAGCGCGCGCCCGCCCAGGCCGATCACCCGGAGCTCCACCTCGTCGAGATCGTCCACGTGGAAGTCGATGTGGGCCTGGAAGGAGTCCTCGGGGCGCGGCCAGCTGGGCGGCGTGACGTTCATGTCACGCCGGAACGCCATCCTCATGCCGTCGACGCCCTTGATCTCCACCCGGTTCGCGGTGGCGACGATCTCCTCGGCGCCGAGCAGTTCCTTGTAGAAGGCGGCGAGCTTCTCGGGCTCGGCGCAGTCCAGCACCACGACGGCTGCCCTGACCAGTGCCATGTTTCCTCCGTAGGGGTTTCCGGGACGCCGGGGCGGCCGTCCGGCCGCCGCCGCCCTGCCGTCCCGGGTTACCCCGTCCGGGCGTTTCAGTCGGCCACGAGCCACTCGCCACCGCGCATGAGGTCGCGTCCGGAGAGTTCGTCGGCCTCGCGCCAGGCCTGCACGCGCTCCGGTGTCACGCTGAAGTACTGGTAGTGGGTGGCGAGTTCACGGGGATCGAAGCCGGTCGTGGCGGCGAACGCGTCGCCGGCTCCGTCCGGCAGTTCGGCGGCTTCGAGCGTTCGGACGGTGCCGTCGATCAGGACCACGTCGCGGGTCGGCCCGAGGCCGAGCCGTACCGTACCGGTCTCCCGCAGGTTCCGGCCCGTGGGACTGGCGGCGGGGGTGGCCAGCAGCAGGGTCGTTCCGTCCCAGAGGTAGGACAGCGGGACCAGATACGGCGCGCCGCCTGAGCTGTCGGCGGTGGACACCCAGACGTCGACGTCGGTCTCCAGCCGGGCGATCGTGTCCTGCTTGCGCTGCTTCGGCGTACGGGCGGGCGGGTTCATCTGCGGACGGCCTCCTGGTCGACGGAATATGGAGAGCGCCCTCGCGGGTCGGTCTCGAGGGCGCTCCGGGGTTGACGGTCGGGCGGGCCTCAGTGTGCCGGGCCGGGCGGGGCGGGGCTCCCGCCGCCTCCCCCGCCCGCCGTGTCGGCTCCCGCGCCCGCCGTGATCTCCGCGAGCCGGGCCGCCGCCGCGCTCAGCAGCATGTCGAGCGCCGTCGGATAGGCGCTGTGCCGCATGTCGGCCACGAGGTGGCGGGCGGTCGCCGCGATGTTCGGGTGGCTGTCCGCGGGCAGCCGGGCGTACGTCGCCCGCCACAGGCCGGCCTCCGCCTCGCGCGCGGCCGGGGGCAGGGCGACGCTCGCGGCGTCCAGGGCCGCGAACGCCAGCGACTGGTCGACGAACGCGTGGTAGACCCGCACCGCCTCGAGGTCGGGGAATCCGGCGCCGCGCAGCACGCCGATGATCTTCTCCACCGCCTCGATCTCGTGAACCCGTCCGGTCACCCGGTAGGCGCTGAGCACGGCGGCCTGCGGATGCGCGAGGGACCCGGCGTGCATGCGCAGGCCGAGGTCCCTGAGGTCGGCACGCCAGTCCCCGGTGGGGCGCCAGGTGCGCAGCGTCCGGCCGATGAGCTCGTCGGCGATCGCGAGCAGCAGGTCGTCGGTGTCGCGGAAGTAGCGGTACAGGGCGCTGGGGTCGGCGCCGAGGGCGAGGCCGAGGCGGCGGACGGTGAGCGCGTCGGCGCCGTGCTCCTTGAGCAGGCGCAGGGCGGTCTCGACGATCAGTTCCTCGGAGAGGACGACGCCGGTCTTGGTGGGGCGTCTGCGCCGCCGGGCGGCGGGCGCGACGACGCGGTCGTTCGTGGACGTCATGGGTCTCCCTCCGGTGCGGGCACCTTATGTCAACAGCGTTGACCTGTTAAGGCCCCGGGCAGTTTCATTTCCGCTCATCGGGCCGGACTCAGGCCCCGGGTGCGATCGGAGCAGGCCATGACGCAGAAGTCGTACGGTGTGGATCCCCCGTCCTTGCGCAGGACGCTCGGCGTCATGGACGGCGTCGCCATCGCCGCCTCCAGTACGGCGGCGACGACCAGCATCGGCATCGGTCTCGGGATCACCGCCGGGGTGGTCGGGCTGCATCTGCCCGCGATCATGCTGCTCGCGTTCCTGCCGATCCTCGGGATCGCGGGCGCCTTCACCCGGCTCAACCGGGTCGAGCCGAACGCGGGCAACGGCTATGTGTGGGTGGGCCGTTCGCTCAGCCCCTGGCTGGGGTTCCTGGTCGGCTGGGTGAGCATCGTGGCCACGGTGGCGTTCCTCGCGTACACGACGGCGGTGACCGGTTCGGCGATGATCCAGCTGGCGGGTGAGGCGGGTCTGCGCGAGGTGGCCGGTCCGAGGCTCGATCCGGGTTCGACCGCCCAGAGCACGGCCGTGGGCGTCCTGGTCCTCGTCGCCGTCACCCTGACCGCGGTGACCGGGGTCAGGACCGCCGCGCGGCTCCAGAGCGGGCTGCTGGTCTTCGAGTACGTCGTCCTGCTGGGCTTCTGCGGATACGGCATCGTCACCGGCCCGCACGCCTTCAGCCTGAGCTGGTTCGACCCCTTCCAGATCCCCTCGGCGACGGCTCTGGCACAGGGGCTGCTGCTGTCGGTGTTCTGTTACTGGGGCTTCGAGTCGGCGTTCACCGTGAACGAGGAGGTCCGTGATCCGCGGGACGCCTCACGGGCCGGGACGATCACCCTGGTGACCATGCTGGGGCTCTTCCTGCTCGGCTCCGTCGCCTTCCAACGCGTGCTCTCCGAGGACGAGTTGGCCGGGCACGGAGCCGAGGGGCTGGCCTTCCTCGGGAACCGGCTCGCCGACCGGCCGTTGGCCGCGCTGCCGCTGGTGGCGCTGATGTTCTCGGCGGTGGCCTCCCTCCAGGCCGGGGTGATCCCGACGGCGCGCGGGATGTTCGCGATGAGCCGGGACCGTACGCTCGGGCCCGTGTGGTCCAGGGTCAGCGCCCGGTACGGGACTCCGGCGACGGGCACACTGCTGATCGGCGCGATGGCCGCCGTCGTGGCCACGCTCTCCCTGGTGATCCCCCGGCTCGCCGACATGATCATGGCGACGGTCAACGCCGTAGGGATCGTCGTGGCGCTGTCGTACGCGCTCATCGCCCTCGCGGCGGCCGCCCGGTTCCGCGGGCTGCTCCGCGAGAACCGGTGGGAGGGGATACGCGCGGTCGTCCTCCCCGCGCTGAGCGCCGTGGCGCTGCTCGGCCTCGGCGGCTACCTCGTCTGGTCCTTCTGCTCCTCGACCGACCACTTCGAGGTGAGCGCGGACAACGGCTGGTTCCTGCTGCTGACGCCCACCCTGATGATCGTGTCCGGTTTCGCGGCCGGCGCGTACGCCAAGTGGGTCCGCGGATCCGCGTACTTCACCACGGGACGGGGAACCGACGCCGACGCGCCCCAGCTCCTGGCCGTCCCCGACTGAGCACGTCCGGACACCACGACCGAGAACACGACCAAGGAAACGGAACATGCACGCTGACCTTCTCTTCACCGGCGGTCCGGTGTTCACCCCCGAGGGCCGCGCCGCGACCGCGGTGGCCGTCACCGGCGAGCGGATCACCGCCGTCGGAGGCTCCGGGGTCCACGAACTGATCGGGCCGCGCACCGAGGTCGTCGACCTGGCCGGACGGCTCCTGCTGCCCGGGTTCCAGGACGCGCACGTCCACCCGGTCCCGGCGGGCCTGGAACTCGGCCAGTGCGATCTCACCGGCGCGAGGACCGCCGAGGACACCGTGGCCGCCGTGCGCGCGTACGCCGACGCGCACCCCGAGCGGGAGTGGATCACCGGGGGCGGCTGGTCCATGGAGGCCTTCGAGGGCGGTACGCCGACCAAGGAGCTGCTGGACGCGGTCGTCCCGGACCGGCCGGTGTACCTGCCCAACCGGGACCACCACGGCGCCTGGGTCAACAGCCGTGCCCTGCGCCTCGCGGGCGTCACCCGGGACACGCCCGACCCGGCGGACGGACGGTTCGAGCGGGACGCGTCCGGCGAGCCCACCGGCATGCTCCAGGAAGGGGCCATGCAGTCCGTCGGCCGGCTCACCCCGGCGGCCACCGCCGCCGACCGGCTCGCCGCGCTGCTGCACGCCCAGCGGCATCTGCACGCGCTCGGCATCACCGCCTGGCAGGACGCGATCGTCGGCACCTTCCTGGGAATGGAGGACCCCTCCGAGGCGTACATGACGGCGGCCCGGGACGGTTCACTGACCGCGCGGGTGGTCGGCGCCCTGTGGTGGGACAGGGCCCGGAGCGCCGAGCAGATCCCCGAACTCGTGGAGCGGCGGGCCGAGTTGCGGCACGGCAGGTTCCGGGCGACCAGCGTCAAGCTGATGCTGGACGGGGTGGCCGAGAACGGCACCGCCTCGCTGCTCGACCCCTATCTCGACAAGTGCGGCTGCGCCACGGCCAATCGGGGCAAGAGCTTCATCGATCCGGCCCGTCTGCCCGCGTACGTCACCGAGTTGGACGCGCTCGGGTTCCAGTGCCACTTCCACGCGCTGGGCGACGGTGCCGTGCGCCACGCGCTGGACGCGGTCGAGGCGGCGCGCGGCGCGAACGGGCCGAGCGACACCCGGCCGCATCTGGCGCATCTCCAGGTCGTGCATCCCGAGGACGTCCCCCGCTTCGCGCGGCTCGGCGCCACGGCGAACATCCAGCCGCTGTGGGCCGCCCACGAACCACAGATGGACGAGTTGACCATCCCGTTCCTCGGGCCCGAACGCGCCGCCCGGCAGTACCCGTTCGGATCACTGCTGCGCTCCGGCGCGCGACTGGCGGCGGGCAGCGACTGGCCGGTCAGCAGCCCCGACCCGCTCCAGGGCATCCACGTCGCGGTCAACCGGGTGAGTCCACAGGAGCCGGGGCCGGTCTTCCTGCCCGCCGAACGCGTCGGCCTGACGGCCGCGTTGACGGCGTACACCGCGGGAACGGCGTACGTGAACCACCTCGACGACACCGGGAGCGTGCGGGTGGGCGCCCTCGCGGATCTCGTGGTCCTGGACCGCGATCCCTTCGCGGGACCGCCGGAGGCGATCAAGGAGACCGGGGTCGCGCTCACCTACGTCGGAGGGGAGCGCGTGTACGCGGCGCCGGACGCCTGACCCGCCCGGGGCGGGGTGCCGGACGGCGCCCCGCCCTCGGTCCAGGGCACCTCGCCGTCATTTCCTGGGCACCCGTCCAGCTATAGTGGACACCTGTCCAAGAAACGACGACGCGCAACGGAGTCCGCAGACGATGGAGACGGTCGCGAACGTGCTGGTGGGCCTGGTGGCCGCGCTGCACGGGTACATCCTGGCGCTGGAGATGTTCCTGTGGGAGAAGAAGCCGGGGCGGGGGCTGCACGGATTCGACGCGGAGATGGCCCGGGCGACCGCGCCGCTCGCCGCCAACCAGGGTCTCTACAACGGCTTTCTGGCCGCGGGACTCGTCTGGGGGTTGATCGCGGCGGACCCGGTCGGCCACGCCGCGCAGGTCTTCTTCCTCTCCTGCGTCGTGATCGCGGGCGTGTACGGCTCGGTCACCGCGAACCGCCGCATCCTCTTCGCCCAGGCCCTGCCGGGCGCGCTCGCGCTGGCCGCCGTCCTCGCCGCCGGATGACGCCCGACGACCCGCGCGCCGCCCGGACCCGCGCGAAACTCCGGCAGGCGCTGCTGGAGGAGTGCGCCGGGCACCCGCTGGAGGAGATCGGCGTCGCCGCGCTGGTCCGGCGGGCCGGGGTCGGCCGGGCCACCTTCTACGTGCACTACGCCGACCTGGAGGCACTGGCGGTCGACGCGTGCGCCGATGTCGTACGGGAGGCCGTGGAGGCCCTGCACGCCTGGCGCGGACGACCCGACCCGGTGTCCGCGCCCCCCGCGCTGCACGCCTTCTTCACCGAGCTGGCCCCGCACGCCGGCCTCTACCGCGCGCTGCTCGGCCCGGGCGGCGGTGGCCCGCTGGGCCGGGTGCTCCACCGCGACCTGCGGGCCCGCAGCCTGGCCGAGCGCACCCTCGCCGGCGCGCCGGACGCCCCGCTCGTCGCCTCCGCCGTGGCCGCCACGTTCACCGGTGTCCTCGCGGACTGGCTGCACGGCCTGCTGGAGGGCACCCCGGAAGCCGTCGCGGACCAGGTCTGGCAACTGCTGGTCGCACTGCACCTGAGCCGCTGACCCTCCGGGTCGCACGGCCCCCGACGCCGCACACCGAAGGCCGCCCACATCTCTGACCGGGAGCCCGCCGACACCGCCCGTCGTGGAGCGCCGTGCCGGAGACCGCACCGGCACGGCGCCGTCCGAAAGCCGGAACGCCCGGCCGTGCGGCCAAAGTCGCCTCACCTGCACCCGAACAACGACCTCGCCGCGGGCCACGCCTCCACCCCGGCGGAGGTCCTGACGTACGCCGTGGACCTGTCCGGCGTCAGCCAGAGCCTCCAGTCGTGGTAGTGGTAGCCGGTGTCACGCGCGTCGGCGGGCATCCGGACGTCCGCGTCGTACGCGGCGGTGAGCAGGTCGGACGAGAAGATCCCGCGCGGATCGCGCACGTACATCCTGCCCTTCGGGCCCAACGACAGGACGTGCGCGCTCTGCCAGTCGCAGTGCTCGGCACCGGGGAAGCTGATCACCTCGGTGGTCGGAACACGAGAGCCGTCCCGGTCCGTCCAGATCTCGTCCCCCCGCGCCTCGGTGTAGCTCGCCGGGAACTCGGACAGGTCGCAGAAAGCACTGGTCTCCGGGCCCCAACCCGGGCGCCGCGGCTGGTCCTTGGCGACGACGACGGCGACCTTGGTCCGCCCTTCGACGTCGTACGAGAACAGGACGCGATCCCCTTCCCGGCGCTCGATCCGGTACCCCTGCCCGGGCAGGTCGGGCTGGTAGATGTCGAAGTACGCGTCCAGGCCCTCCTCGGGGGTCGAACCGCCGTCACGCCTGCTCCACGCGTCGCCCGCGGCGCCCCCGCGGATCTCTCCGTCGCACTCCACGGCCCGGCCGGCCGCGCCCGAGTCCTCCGCGTCGCCGTCGCCGTCGTCCGCGTGCTCCTCGTACGGCAGGTCCAGCGGCCCGGCGTACGGCCTCGGGGGCGGCGTACCCCCCACGACCAGGCCGCCGCGCTGATCCCCGCCGCACCCGGTCACCGCCACCGCCAGCCCGATCGACAGCACCGCGGCCACGATCCCCTTGCGCATCCCCGCCCCTTTCCCTCCGGCCCGTTCGCGCTCCTACGACGTACGGACGCGGCCGAACGTTCGGTGACCCGCGAGCGGCTCGGAGGGTCAGCGCGCGGCCTGGAACGTACGCCGGTAAGCCTGCGGGGAGACGCCGATCGTCGCGTGCAGATGCTGGCGCAGCGAGGCGCCGGTGGCGAAGCCGACCTCGCCCGCGATCCGGTCCACCGGGAGATCGCTGGCCTCCAGCAGATGGCGGGCCCGGGCGACCCGCTGCTGAATGAGCCAGCGGCCGGGGCTCAGGCCCACCTCGTCGTTGAAGCGGCGGGCGAAGGTGCGCAGGCTCATCCCCGCGTGGCCCGCGAGATCGGTCAGGGTCAGGGGGTCACCGAGACGGGTCAACGCCCAGTCGCGGGTGGCGGCGGTGCTCGCCGTCGAGGGTTCCGGCACGGGCTGTTCGATGTACTGGGCCTGGCCGCCCTCGCGCAGCGGCGGGACCACGCAGCGCCGGGCCACCTTGTTGGCGAGGTCGCTGCCGTGGTCCCGGCGGACGATGTGCAGACAGATGTCGATGCCGGAGGCGGCGCCGGCCGAGGTGAGGATGTCCCCGTCGTCGACGAACAGGACGTCGGGGTCCAGGTCGACCCGCGGGAAGCGGCGCCGGAACTCGTCCGCCACGTGCCAGTGCGTGGTCGCCCGGCGCCCGTCCAGCAGCCCGGCGGCGGCCAGCACGAAGGCGCCCGTGCAGATGGAGACGACGCGGGTGCCGGGGCGGATGAACGCGAGGGCGGCGGCTACCTCGTCGGAGTCGGCGGAGGGGATGGCCGCCGGGGTGACGGCCGCGATCACCACCGTGTCCGCCGTGGCCAGGGCCTCGGGACCGTGGTCGACGGTGACCGAGAAGTCCGCGTCCGTACGGACCGGTCCTCCGTCGACGGTGCAGGTCACCACCTCGTAGCGGCCGTCGGCCGCGCCGAGGATCCGGCTGGGCATGCCCAGCTCGAAGGGATAGACGCCGTCGAGCGCCAGGACCACGACCCGCTCCGCATGCTGCATGGCACGATTCTATCGAAGGTTGGCAATCGTGCCATTTTCCGAAAGGGCGTCCCCCGGCAGGCTTGTCCACCATGAGCACTGTGAACACCATGCGAGCCATCAGCCAGCACGCCCTCGGCGGACCCGAGGTCCTCGAGGAAGTGACCCTCGAACGACCCGCGCCGCGGCCCAACGAGATCCTGGTCCGGGTACGGGCCGCCGGGGTGAACCCGACCGACTGGAAGCACCGGGCGACCGGAGGGTTCCTCGGCGAGCCGCCCTTCATCCTCGGCTGGGACGTCTCCGGCGTGGTCGAGGCCACCGGGATCGGTGTCGCCGCCTTCGAGCCCGGCGACGAGGTCTTCGGCATGCTGTCCTACCCGTTCGGCCACGGCTCGCACGCCGAGTACGTGTCCGCGCCGGCCCGGGCCTTCACCCACAAGCCGTCGGTGATCGACCACATCCAGGCCGCCGCGCTCCCGCTGGTCTCCCTGACCGCGTGGCAGGCGCTGACCGAACGGGCCGACGTACGGCCCGGCCAGCGGGTGCTGATCCACGCCGCCGCGGGCGGGGTGGGCCACGTGGCCGTGCAGATCGCGAAGGCGCGCGGCGCGTACGTGATCGGCACCGCGAGCGCGGGCAAGCACGAGTACCTGCGGTCCATCGGTGTCGACGAGCCGATCGACTACACCGCCGTGGACTTCGCCGAGACCGTGCGCGACGTCGACGTCGTGCTGGACACGATCGGCGGCGAGACCGGAGTCCGCTCGCTGCGCGTGCTGCGCCCGGGTGGCGTGGCCGTCTCCATCCTGCCGGTGGGGTCCGACGAGTTCTACGACGAGGCGAAGCGGCTCGGGGTCCGGGCGGTGCGGATGCTCGTGGACGCGGACCGGACCGGAATGCGGGCGGTGGCGGACCTCGTCGAGAAGGGCGCGTTGCGCCCCACGATCGCCGGAACCTTCGCGCTGGCCGACGCCGCCGAGGCGCACGCGCTGGGCGACACCGGCCGGACCACGGGGAAGCTCGTGCTCGTGGTCGACTGACGGCCTTCCCAGGGGTCCGGTCGGCCCGCCCTCCCCGCGCACGCGAAGAGCCCAACTCGCCGCGCACAGCGAAGACATATGTCAATCGAACATGCTGGAATTCACTCCACCGAGGGTAACTTGCAGAGCGAGAAGCGCTTTTGCATCCATCGGTGCCACGGGACCGCGTCCAGGATCATCATGTGACGTGACGTCACCGGGCCCGGTGGGCCCTGACCCCGCTCTCGGGAACAGGCCGACTGCCGGTTGGAGGTGATGTCCGCGTGGCGAGCGACCCCGCTTCGCGCACCAGGCATCTGCGTGTCCACCATGACCACGGTCATGTGGTGCTGGAGTTGCGCGGGGAGATCGATCTGCTCGCGGCGGTCGAGATCACCTCGCTCCTGGACTCGGCCACCTCGGGCCCGGCACCGCAGGTCGTCATCGACCTGCGGTCCGTCGAGTTCTTCGACTGCTCGGGCCTGCGGCTGCTGTACCGGGCCAGACGCCGCGTCCTCGACCGCGGCGGCCGACTGCACCTGGTCTGCACGCATCCGCTGACGCTCCGCGTGCTCCAGGTGACCGGACTGGACCGCGTCCTGCCGCCCTCGGTCTCTCTGGAGGAGGCCCTGAACAGCCCCCGGACCACGTCGGACTCGCGCTAGACACCCGAACTCGGGGCCACGGCGCACCGGCCCCCTGGTTCGCGCCGGCGGTGCGTTCCGTCCCGGGCCGTCCCCGGCCCTGCCCCGCCGGCCGGGACAGGGCCGGGTCCGGTCCCGTCCGCTCCCGTCCTAGGTCCTGTCGTCACCTTCCCGTCGTCGCCCGGAGGGCGGCCCCGCGGCGTCGGGTGCGTGCTCCCGGCGTGCCGGGCGGAAGCCCTCGTACCGGACGCACTCGGGCTTTCGCCCGGTGCGGCAAGCGGGGGTGCCCCCTGCTCGCAGAGCTCGGGGGAGCGTGCCCGGCGTCGCGGGGCAGGCGGGAACGTGACGCCAGGGCCTAGTCCCGGATCTTCGTGACCTGCCCGGCGCCGACGGTCCTGCCGCCCTCGCGGATGGCGAACTTCAGCCCTTCCTCCATCGCGATCGGCTGGATCAACTGCACCTCCATGGTGGTGTTGTCGCCCGGCATGACCATCTCCGTCCCCCTGGGCAGGGTCACGACCCCGGTCACGTCCGTCGTGCGGAAGTAGAACTGCGGGCGGTAGTTGTCGAAGAACGGGGTGTGCCGGCCCCCCTCGTCCTTGGAGAGGATGTAGGCACGCGCCTCGAACCGGGTGTGCGGGGTGACCGAACCCGGCTTGATGACGACCTGCCCCCGCTCCACGTCCTCACGCTTCACCCCCCGCAGCAGCAGTCCGACGTTCTCCCCCGCCCGGCCCTCGTCGAGGAGCTTGCGGAACATCTCGACGCCGGTCACGGTGGTCCGCGTCTTCTGCTCGTGGATGCCGATGATCTCGACCTCGCTGTTCACCTTGAGCACCCCGCGCTCGATCCGGCCGGTGACGACCGTGCCCCGCCCGGTGATGGTGAAGACGTCCTCGATCGGCAGCAGGAACGGCCGGTCCACGTCGCGTACCGGCTCCGGCACGAACGCGTCGACGGCCGCGAGGAGTTCGAGGACGGAGGCGCTCCATTCCGGGTCGCCCTCCAGCGCCTTCAGCGCGGAGACCCGCACGACCGGAACGTCGTCGCCCGGGAACTCGTACTCGCTGAGCAGTTCGCGCACCTCGAGCTCGACGAGTTCGAGGATCTCCTCGTCGTCCACCATGTCCGTCTTGTTGAGCGCGACCACGATGTACGGGACACCGACCTGCCGGGCCAGCAGGACGTGCTCCTTGGTCTGCGGCATCGGACCGTCGGTCGCCGCGACCACGAGGACCGCGCCGTCCATCTGCGCGGCGCCCGTGATCATGTTCTTGATGTAGTCCGCGTGCCCCGGGCAGTCCACGTGCGCGTAGTGCCGGTGTTCCGTCTGGTACTCGACATGGGCGATGGAGATCGTGATGCCGCGCTGCCGCTCCTCGGGCGCCTTGTCGATCTGGTCGAACGGCGTGTAGGGGTTCAGCGTGGGGAACCGGTCGTGCAGCACCTTGGTGATGGCCGCCGTCAGGGTCGTCTTGCCATGATCGATGTGCCCGATGGTGCCGATGTTCACATGCGGCTTGGTCCGCTCGAATTTCGCCTTGGCCACTGCGAGCCCTCCTGATCACCTGGGTGACGCCGAGCATTGCTCCGCGGCTTCCCGGGCCGGGCACGGCAGCCGCTCCGGGGACGGAGCGGACGGGAGGGAAGTTCCGCTCCCTCCTGTCTATTGGTTCCGGGGCGCGTCGAACAGTGCGCTGACGGACTCACCGTTGTGAATGCGCCGCACCGCCTCGGCGAGCGCCGGGGCGATGGACAGGACGCTCAGCTTCTCCGTGTGCTCCTCGGCCGGGATCGGCACGGTGTTGGTGCACACGATCTCCAGCACGTCGCTCTGCTCGCTGAGCCGCTTGAGCGCGCCCGCCGCGAACAGCCCGTGGGTACAGGCGACCCGGATCGACCGGGGCCCCAACTCGCGCAGTCGGTCAAGGAGTTCCAGGACCGTACTGCCCTTGGCGATCTCGTCGTCCAGCACGATGACATCGCGGCCGGCGATCTCACCGATGACGGAGCTGATGCTCACCCGGTCGTCGGCGAACCGCTGCTTGGCACCGGCGGCCACCTGGGCCCCTATCAGCCGGGCGAAGGCGGCGGCCTCCTTGGCGTTGCCGAGGTCCGGCGAGACGACCGTCGTCCGCGAGAGGTCGTTGCCCCGGAAGTGCACGGCCAGTTCCCGGAGCGCGTGCAGATGGTCGACCGGGACCGAGAAGAAGCCGTGCACCTGCGGGGAGTGCAGCGTCATCGCGAGGACGCGGCTCGCACCGGCCGCCACGAGCAGGTCCGCCACGAGCCGCCCACCCATGGAGATCCGCGGCATGTCCTTTTTGTCCGAACGCGCATACGAATAATGGGGCATGACCACGGTGATCCGCCCGGCGGAGGCACCGCGCGCCGCGTCGCACATCATCAGCAGCTCGACCAGGTGCTCCTGCACCGGGGTGACCAGCGGCTGGACCAGGAAGACGTCACGCTCACGGCAGTTGGCCTGGAGCTGGACCTCCAGGCAGTCGTTGGCGAACCGGCTGACCCGGGTCGGGCTGAGGGGCACGCCGAGATGGGCGCAGAGCTCGGCCGCCAGCTCGGGATGGGCACTACCGCTGAACACGGCGATGTCACGCACGACCGCTCCTCGCATGATCGAACCGGGCTGCGTCGCCGGATGGCAAGATCGGCCCGGAGTGCGTACCTCATGCTACTGGGCACTCTCCAGGCCTTCGACCGGGGGAAATCCGGTCACGGAGCCCCGCCCTCGTCACGCCAGGACAGCCCGGACGGTGCCCCCTCACGGCCGGTGTCCCCTCACGGGGGGGGGCGCCCTTGGAGCGCTGGAGAACGGGACGCGCCGACCCGGCCGAACGCCCCGGGGCGGGCGGGGGAACCCCGGCGAGCCCGCCCCGGGGCGTTCGGCCGAACCGGTACGGGTGGACAAAGAAGTCCCCGGCCGGCTTTCGCCGCGCCTGCGGTGGCGCTCGGGCGACCCAGCGGTGTCGTCGAACACGCACGGTCACCCGGGGACGGGACCGCGAGCCGGCTTCGGGCCGGGCTTCGGCAGGCACCGCCGGGCACGGCCGTTCGACCGGCAAGCCTGTAGGGCGAGTTGGCGGGTATCCGGACGGTTGAAAGGAGGACCGTCGACATGACGACGTCCATCAAGCGCATGCCCGGTTGGGCGAAGGTGGTCTGCGCCTTCGTGCTGGTGCTCGTGGTGCTCTTCGCCGGGCTGCGGCTGGCCGTTCTGCCGGGGCTGCGCGATGTGTTCGGCACCGAGACGCACGACAGGTCCGGCCCCACGCTCCTCAAGTCGATCCAGGACATGAGCCGTTACGACGCCGCGACGGGCAACTTCCAGGTGGTCGTGGATCTGGAGAAGGACGCGAAGTACCTGCCCGACGCCATCCGCGGCACTCGCACGCTGTACGTGGGAGCCGGCACGGTCGACGCCTATGTCGATCTCGGGCACCTCGACCAGAAGGACGTCACGGTCAACGACGACCGTACGTCGGCCACGCTCCACCTGCCGCACGCGGCACTGGGCAAACCGGCCCTCGACCCCGACCACTCGTACGCCGTCTCCAAGCAGCGCGGTCTGCTCGACCGCATCGGCGACATCTTCTCGGGCAACCCGAACGACGAACGAGCGGTGCAGCGACTGGCGGCCAGGCACATCGGCGACGCGGCGAAGGACAGCGAGCTCACCTCGCGGGCCGAGGAGAACACCACCGGCATGCTCCAGGGCCTGCTGCGGTCACTCGGCTTCAAGGAGGTGACGGTCACCTACGACACCTGATCCCGGACGACGTGACGGCACCGGAGGCGGTGACCCGGTCACACCCGGTGCCGGCCGCCCTCACGGGACCGGCACCGGATGGCAGGGGCCTCCCGGCGGGCAGACCATGGGAGGGGGCAACGAAAGGAGCCGTCATGCTGGAGATCAAGACGGTGGACAAGCCCGACGAGCGACGCGACTTCCCGCGCGGCCACCTCGAAGCGCTCCACCTCAGCGGGCTCGACTTCGCCGTGGGCACCTTCGAACCGGGCTGGCGCTGGTCCGAGTCCGTGGGTCCGATCGCCGGAACGAAGAGCTGCGAGGTCCACCACAACGGCTATGTCGTCCAGGGACGCATGCACCTCGCCATGGACGACGGCGGCGAGGGCGAGGTGGGCCCCGGCGACGTCTTCGTCTGCCCGCCCGGACACGACGCCTGGGTCGTGGGCGACGAACAGGTGATCGTGTACGACTTCGCGGGAGGCATGGCCACCGACTACGCCAAGGCGGGCGGCGACGGCGCCTAGGGAACCCGCACGACGCGTCCGGACCCGTACGCGGCCACCCGGCGCGAGCACCGACACCCTCGCCGGACGCGGACTCGGCCGGGGTGCGGAGGAACGGTGCGCCGGCGCGGGGCGTAGGTCCGGTGGGTGCCGCACCGGATGTAAGCGCGGTGGGCGCGCGCGGGACGTAAGCGCGGTGGGTGCCGCACGGTGTGGTCGCGCGGTGGGTGCCGCGCGTTGCCGCACGGTGGGCCCGCTCGGGTGCGCTCGGCACATCCGTGGCCGTAAAGCCCTCCCGTTCACCCTCCCCCGGGCATCCTCGGCCCCATCGGGGGTATGGGGGCTCCACCAGAGAGCAGTTGAAAAGGGGAGGGTCTCATGGTCCGCACCGCTCCGCGCACGCGTGCCGCGAAGGCAGGACGCCGGAAACCGGCACCGAAGTCAGGACCGGACAGCGGGAAGCCGGCGTCGAAGTCGGACCGGGGCAAGGCGGCCACGGCGTCCGACCGGGGGAAGGGGGAGAAGTCACGGTGGCTCCTCGGCCGCCGGACACCAACGCCGGAGACCCGCACGCCGGCCCTGCCGCTACGGCTTCTGGCCATGCTGTTCGCCTTCGCCGCCATGGTGGCCTTCGCGGTCGCGCTGGCCAGGCTGACGCTGGAGCCCTCACCGGCGTCGGCGGCGCTGATCCACGACAATCTTCACCCCGGACGCTCCCTGCGGGCCTATCTCGACCAGCCGGAACTGCGCGACGCCGTCAAGCAGATCGGCGGCAACCTCCTGCTCGGCGTGCCGTTCGGCGTGCTGCTGCCCGTGGTGGCCCCGAAGATCCGCGGAATCCTGCGGGTGCTCGCGCTCACCGCGGTGGTCATGCTCCTGGTCGAGCTGGTCCAGGGAGCCCTCATCACCGGGCGTTCCTTCGACATCGACGACGTCATCCTCAACACGACCGGGGCGCTGGTGGGTTACCTGCTCCTGGGGCGCCGGTTCGGCAGGGTGGTGCACCCGAGGAAGCGGCTTCGCGCCTGAGGCTCCGCCTCAACTATTGGTCCGGACCAGAGTATTGACACCCCGTTACCTCACTTCTTAAATCAAGAGGCGAAGCATGCACCCCCCACCTCAGTCGGCACGCCCGCCCCCACGGGCCGCCGTACGGAAATGAGAGTCATGGACTCCCCACGCCTGCTCCGGAAATGCCTCTTCGCCGCACTGTCCGCCGTGCTCGTCGCCTCCGCCTCCGCCGTCGTCGCCCCAGCCCACGCGGCTCCGGCGGCGGCCGCGGCGGCCGTGACGTTCCAGGACACCTTCGACGGCCCCGCCGGTTCGGCCGTCGACTCCTCCAAGTGGCAGACAGAGACCGGCGACAACGTCAACAACCACGAACGGCAGTACTACACGTCGGGGAACAAGAACGCCGCGCTGGACGGCCAGGGCCACCTGGTCATCACGGCCCGCAAGGAGAATCCGGCCAACTATCAGTGCTGGTACGGCACCTGCCAGTACACGTCGGCCCGGCTGAACACCTCCGGAAAGTTCACGACGACGTACGGCCATGTCGAGGCCCGGATGAAGATCCCGCGCGGACAGGGCATGTGGCCGGCGTTCTGGATGCTCGGCGGCGACATCGGCCAGGTCGGCTGGCCCAACTCCGGCGAGATCGACGTCATGGAGAACGTCGGCTTCGAACCGTCCGCCGTCCACGGCACGATCCACGGTCCGGGATACTCCGGCGCCGCCGGGATCGGCGCCGGGTACACGCTGCCGAACGGCCAGGTCTTCGCGGACGCGTTCCACACCTTCGCGGTCGACTGGGCGCCGAACTCGATCACCTGGTCGGTGGACGGCACGGTCTACCAGCGGCGTACGCCCGCCGATCTGGGCGGCAACACCTGGGTGTTCAACAAGCCCTTCTTCCTGATCCTGAACCTCGCGGTCGGCGGGTACTGGCCCGGCGACCCCGACGGCTCCACCTCCTTCCCGCAACAACTCGTCGTCGACGAGGTGAAGGTGACGACGAGCGACGGTTCGACCGGCACCGCCGGGCCGATCAAGGGCCTCGCGGGCAAGTGCGTGGACGTGGCCGCCGCCAACTCCGCCAACGGAACGCCCGTACAGCTCTACGACTGCAACGGGACCAACGCCCAGCAGTGGACGGTCTCCTCCGACGGCACGATCCGCGCGCTCGGCAAGTGCCTGGACGTCACCGGCAACGCCACGGCGGACGGCACGCCGGTCCAGCTGTGGGACTGCAACGGGACCACCGCCCAGCGGTGGACGGTCACCGCGGCTCACGACATCGTGAGCCCGCAGGCCGACAAGTGTCTCGACGTCACCGGCAACAACTCGGCCAACGGCACGCGCCTGCAGATCTGGACGTGTTCCGGCGGAGCCAACCAGAAGTGGACGGTGGGCTGAGACGACGCGGTTCCGCCCCGCGGACCCACGCAAAGCGGCACCGGCATCCCCGGTGCTCCGTCGGCCCTGGCCGACGGAGCACCGGGGATCTCGCTCCCGGGTCACTGATCCGGGGCGGACCCGAGGCTCCCTCCCGGACACCCACCGTCCCGCGCCACGGACTGTCGCGTCGACCCCGGGGACGGGGAGCGGCTCAGGAGTCCGCGCCGCGCCGTGGCGGCGTGAAGGTGTACAGGTCGAGGATCTCCGGCGGGGGTGCCACACCCGGGCCGCCGGCACGTGCCCAGGCGACGACGTCCTCGACCGCGTCGGGGTCGTTGACCAGCCCGAGCCAGACCGGTCGGCCGCCCGCACGCCGGCCCGCGGCGGAGGGCTGTACGACCATGACGTTGGCCTGGTCGCAGACATCGAGGCAGCCGGAGACGCGCACGGGAACCTCCTCCCGGAGCCGGGCGGTCTGAGCCGCGTGATCGACCCCGGGCACCTTGGCGCTGCCGCAGCAACAGTCCCGGCACACGACGACCCGGCACGGCGCCGGACCCGCTCGCTCCACGCTCGCCCCGACAGCCGTTTCACCGGCGGACCGTTCTTCCGTCGCCCACTCGGGCATGGCGCACCGCTCCCCTCCCGGGGAGATCCGCCCCGGTGTCCGTGAAGGAGGCGACCGCGTGAGTCTCCTGGCTCTCGGGTCGTCGCTCGTTCCGCCTTCCCGCCCCTTGTCGGAGCAGTGGCCTGCGGGAACTCGCTCACCGATCACAGTGGCGGGACCGCGCCGGATTCACACCGGCTTCCTCGGACCGCCGTCGCCCTGTCGCCGGTCATCATCCCATTCCGACGGTGTCTCCCGGCATCGGGGAGACGTGGGGGGGGCAGGCTCCTCCGACCGCCCGCGCCGAGGAATCCTCCTCGCACGCTACGAGAAGAACGCCACCTCCGCGTTCAACGCGGCAGCCTGAGAAGGCAGTTGGGAGCACTCTGCTCCGATTCCCTGTCCCCCGAGCGCTTGTTGGCGGGTTTCGGCATCACTCGGTGTCGCTCGGTGTTCGTAGAGGGCAGAGAGGTCGATGAGAAGCGGGAGCACCCGCCGTGGTGCGGTGCTCCCGCGCCTCTGAGGAGCCGGCGTCGGCACGTACACTGCGATCATGAGTGACCCCGTGCTCACCGCCCGCGCATTGCTGCGGGACCGATTTCCCGCCGCCCGGGCGGCCTTTCTCGCCGGCAGCGTGCTGACCGACCGCCGGACGCCCACATCCGATCTGGACATCGTGGTCCTTTTGGATGGGCCGCCCGCCCCCAACCGGGAGAGCCTGGTGTATCGCGGGTGGCCGGTGGAGCTGTTCGTGCAAA
The DNA here is from genome assembly GCF_042889485.1 of Streptomyces sp. NPDC002580. Classification (NCBI taxonomy): domain Bacteria; kingdom Bacillati; phylum Actinomycetota; class Actinomycetes; order Kitasatosporales; family Streptomycetaceae; genus Streptomyces; species Streptomyces sp. NPDC002580. Next base: position 511,951 of record NZ_JBIAQZ010000002.1, read on the forward strand.
CGGAGGCCGCCTGGCACGGCTTCGCCGACCAGGAGACCGCGAAGCGGAGGTCGCCACTGCTCGCCATGTGCGCTGACGGCATGCTCCTGGTGGACAGAGACGGACTGGGTGCTTCGCTACAGGACGAGGCACGAAGGCGTTGCGCCGCGGGCCCGCCGCCGCTCTCGGAGCCTGAGCATGACTACCAGCGGTACCTCCTGACCGACTTGCTCGATGACCTGCGTGGCTGCGCGGACCCCGCGGAGCGGGTGTACTTGGTCTCGCACATGCTGCAGCGCGCATCGGAGCTGGTCCTCCTGGTCGGCGGTCACTGGCTCGGTGAAGGCAAGTGGCTGTCGCGACGGCTGGCGGAAGCCGACCCCGGGGTGCACCGCGCGTTGTCCGAAGCTGCCGCGCAGGCGGTCGCAGGGGATGCGCAGGCCTTCGCCGCAGTCGTGACGGAGGTGCTGGACATGGCCGGCGGCCCGCTCTGGGACGGGTATGCCATCCGATAGTCCGGTGGATGGATCTGTTCTTCTCCGCAACAGCGTTTGTCGATGGGTTTCAGCAGCGTTCGGTGATCGGCCCGCTCGTGCTTGTCCACGAGGAACAGCAGCACCGCGGCGCGAGGGTGCGTCGCTGTCAGGCCAGGACGACGCACCCCGGTCGCTCCAGCTTGCTCAGGAGCGGCAGGGAGAGATCGACATCGTCCAACGAAGATCCAGCTTCTCCAGCGATGGCATCAGGGCGAGCCGGCCGGGCAGCCGGCCGAGGTTGTTGCTCCGCAGGCCGATCTGACGTAGTCGCGGGAGACCGGCGAGTGAATCCGGCACCTCGGTCGGGGAGTTCTCGCGTAGGTCCAGGTGACGCAGTTCATGCGGCTCGGCGACTGACGACGGCGAGTACTCGATCGCGTCTCCTCTGAGCCACAGCTCACGCAGACAGCGGAGCCGGCCGATGGCATCCGGCAGGGTGGTGAGGTGGTTCTCGCTGACGTCGAGGTAACGCGGACGGGTCAGTTTCCCGGGGAGTCGGGGAGCCGAGACAGCTGATTGTCGTGCAGGTGGAGGCAGTTGCTGAGCCCGGTCAGCCGACCGAGGGGGAAGCGGCGGGCGTGCAGCTCGTGAGCACAAGGCATCCGACCACCGCAACGGACGTTCTCCGCACCATTGTTGACACCGTGCCCCCGTCGTCGTCACCGCCCAGGACTCCTCCGCATGCTACGGCCGGGCAGGCGCGATGCGGTGCGGAGCGTTCGCGGCGATGGTCAGGGGACTCACGCGACGCAAGAGAACCGAGAGGGATGAACCGGGTCCGAGGCCGGGTCCGGGCCCGAGGCCGGGGATGGGGCCGGGTCGGGGATGGGTCCGGGTCGGGCCGAGGCTTGAAGGTTCGTCGGCCGCTCATCGTCCCGGACGCCGCCCTGGAACGGCTCCGGCCCTCGGACCACTCCGCACCCCGCCCCGAGCCGCCGAACGGAGTGCAGGGAGCGGATGGAGCAGCCGGAGCGGGCGGCCGGGGCGACGCGTCCCGGGGCCGGGCGGGATCGGCGCACGGCCTGGAGGCGGCCCCGTCACCGCGGCCGGGCTCTCTCCGGCCGGGGTCGCGTCAGCGCGGCTCCCAGGTGAGTTTGTCTCCGCCGACCCAGCGGACCACGTCGGGGTCGTCGAGATCGTGGACGGTGATGCCGTACGCCGCCGCGTACTGCAGGACGTCCGTGATCGCCTTCGCCTCACCGACCATCTCGCCGTCGATCTCCATGATCCGGAACGGCGGCGTGCCCGGCTGCACCCCGAGCACCATGATCCGCGGGTGGGAGATGTGAGGGCTCGCGCTTTCGGTCATGGCACGAGCGTAAGACGGTTCGCGCGGGTCAGCGGCGGTGCGAGCGGGTCTCCCGCCCACGCGGCCCGGCATGCCGCGGAACAGCGGAGATCCAGAGGTTCGCCCAGGTGGGTGAGGTGCGCACCCCGCCGCCCGGGATTCGGCAGCGCCGCCACGGCGAACACCCGCCGTGCGGACCGGCGACGGCTCGGCAACGCTGGGGGGGGGAGCCTAGGCGACCGACGCGACCGCAGGGAGGAGTGCCGATGGATCCCGTCGAGGCCCTGGACCGGATCGCGTTCCTGCTGGAACGGAGTCTGGCCCCCACCTATCGCGTACGGGCCTTCCGCACCGCGCGGACCCTGCTCGCCGCGATGCCCGCCGACGAGGTGCGCGAGCGCGAGGAGAACGGGACGCTGGAGTCGCTCAAGGGCATCGGCCCGAAGACCGGCCAGGTGGTGCGGGAGGCGCTGGCCGGTGAGGTGCCGGGCTACCTGGAGAAGGTGGAACGCGAGGCCGCCGGGCCGCTCACCGAGGGCGGTCAGGGCCTGCGGGAGCTGCTGCGCGGTGACTGTCATCTGCACTCGGACTGGTCGGACGGCGGCAGCCCGATCGAGGAGATGGGGCGTACGGCGGCGCGGCTCGGTCACGAGTGGGCGGTGCTCACCGACCACTCGCCGCGGCTGACGGTGGCGAGCGGTCTGTCGCCGGAGCGGCTGCGCGAGCAACTGGCGGTCGTCGCCGAACTCAACGAACGGTGGGCGCCCTTCCGGCTGCTCACCGGTATCGAGTGCGACATCCTCGACGACGGTTCGCTGGACCAGGAGCCCGAGTTGCTGGAGCGGTTGGACGTGGTGGTCGTGTCCGTGCACTCCAAGCTGCGGATGGACGCGAGACCGATGACCCGCCGCATGCTCGCCGCCGTACGCAATCCGCACTCGGACGTACTCGGCCACTGCACCGGACGGCTGATCGGTGAGCGGGGGCGGCCCGAGTCCGAGTTCGACGCGGAGGCGGTGTTCGCGGCCTGCGCGGAGACCGGAACGGCCGTCGAGATCAACAGCCGCCCGGAGCGCCTCGACCCACCGCGCAGGCTGCTGCGCCAGGCGGTCGGCGCGGGCGCCCTGTTCTCCGTGGACACCGACGCGCACGCCCCCGGGCAGCTGGACTGGCAGATCTACGGCTGCGCGCGGGCCGAGGAATGCGGAGTGCCCGCGGAGCGCGTCATCACCACGTGGACCCTGGAGGAGCTGCTCACCTGGGCCGGAACGCGAGCGGCGCCCGCCCGTGCGAGCAGCCGCTGAGACGGCGAAGCGCGACACGCGACGGCCAAGGCACGGCCCGCAGGCGATCGTGACGCACGTCACCGGCGATGGCGTCGATCCAGGGAACACCGGCAGGTAGTTACCCGTTGAACAAACCGTGGGTGCGGATGGGACAGTGTCCCCGGGCTCCACCTTTGCCCACAGGGACGATCGTTCGGCTGAAGCCCTGTGGAGCGTCTCGCCGTGAGGCGACCGCCATCGGTGCCCACCCAGAGCCGGCCCCGACCGAGATTCCCCCGTCCGGTCGGGGCCTTCCCCTTGCCCGATTCCGTACGTGCTTCCCGCCCGATTCCGTGCTTGATTCCGTACGCGTCGCCGCGCGCGATCCGGTTCCCCGGCCGGCGTCCCGCCGGACCCCCGCGCCCGCTCGACCTCGTGGCGCCCCGCCTTCGTGTCCGCTTGACTTCGAGTCCACTCGAATTCGTAGCGTGCCCGTCATGAGCACTGCACAGCACAAGATCGGCTCGGGTTTCGGCGCCCGGAGCACCGCCGACGACGTCCTCCGCGGAATCGACCTCTCCGGCAAACTCGCGGTCGTCACGGGCGGCTACTCGGGTCTCGGGCTGGAGACGACCAGGGCGCTGGCCTCGGCGGGCGCCCGCGTGGTGGTCCCGGCGCGGCGCCCGGCGACCGCCCGCGAGGCGCTGGCGGGCATCGACGGCGCGGAGACCGACGAGCTGGACCTGGCCGACCTGGACAGCGTGCGCGCCTTCGCCGAGCGGTTCCTCGCCTCGGGCCGCACCATCGACATCGTCATCGACAGCGCCGGTGTCATGGCCTGCCCTGAGACCCGGGTCGGCCCCGGCTGGGAGGCCCAGTTCGCGACCAACCACCTCGGTCACTTCGCCCTGGTCAACCGGCTCTGGCCGGCCATCGAGCCGGGCGGCGCGCGGGTGGTGTCCGTGTCCTCCGCCGGGCACCACTACTCCGGGATCCGCTGGGACGACGTGCACTGGCGCGAGGGCTACGACAAGTGGGGGGCGTACGGGCAGGCGAAGACCGCGAACGTGCTGTTCGCGGTGGAGCTGGACCGGCGCGGCCGCGATGCGGGCGTACGGGCCTTCTCGTTGCACCCCGGCGGCATCCTCACGCCCCTCCAGCGGCACCTGCCCAAGGAGGAGATGGTCGAGCGCGGCTGGATCGACGAGAACGGGAAGCCGCTGAACCCCGAGGGCTTCAAGACGCCCGAACAGGGAGCGGCCACCCAGGTGTGGGCCGCCACCTCGCCACAGCTGGCGGGCCTGGGCGGCGTGTACTGCGAGGACTGCGACATCGCCGAGCCCGCTCCGGCGGACGGCGCCCGGACCGGCGTACGCGCCTACGCGACCGATCCCGCGGAGGCGGCCCGGCTGTGGGACCTGTCGGCGGAACTCACCGGGGTGAACGCCTTCGCGTGAACCGCGCCGGTCGGCCGCGCCCACGGTCCGGGAGACCGGCGCGACCGCTCGTACGTCCGGCCCGTCACGGCGGCGCGCCGGGCGCCCGGTGCCCGCCGGAACCGCCGTGGCCCGCTGTCCGTCGGCGGTCAGTGCGGCGCCCGCTCCTGCAGGGCCGTGCGCCAGGCCGGCGACGGGCCGGTCGGCGCGGGTTCCTCCCGTCGGCCGCCGCGCGCGAAGAAGTCGGCCAGCGGCAGGATCGCGGCACCGACCGTGACGGCGTCCGGACCCAGGCGGCCGAGGTCCACGGTGACCCGCTGGGCGGGATAGCGCAGGGCGTACGAGGAGGCGTAGCGGCGTACGGCGGGCAGGAACCGCGAGCCGAGCTGGAGGCCGGCCCAGCCGCCGATGAGGATGCGCTCGGGCTGGAAGAGGTTGATCAGGTCGGAGAGGCCGGCGCCCAGGTACTCGGCGGTCTCCTCCAGGACGGAGAGCGCGATGCGGTCGGGCTCGGTGCCCTCGGGCGGGTAGGCGGCGGCGAGCATCGCGGTGAGCGCGGTCTCCTCGTCGGTGCCCTCCGGGGGCCGCCCGCCCTCCTCGCGCCAGCGGTCCAGGAGCGCCTCCGCTCCCGCGTACGCCTCCAGACAGCCCAGGGCGCCGCAGCGGCAGCGGCGTCCCCTGACCCGGACGGTCAGGTGGCCCCATTCGACGGACCGGCCGTTCTCCACCTCCTCGGTGACGAGGCAGGCGCCGACGCCGGAGCCGAAGAGGACGACCACCGCGTTGCGGGCACCCCTTCCGGCACCGAACCACATCTCGGCCTGGCCGAGGGTACGGGCGCCGTTGTCCGCGAAGTACGGGACGGTGTCGGGGAGTTCGCAGGCGGAGCGGAGGAGGGACTCGAGCGGTACGGCGTCCCAGCCGATGGTCTGGCCGTGCACGACCGCGCCGCGCTCGGGGGTGTGGTCGACGATGCCGGGCACCCCTATGCCGACGCCCAGGAGCCGTTCGGGGGCGATGTCGGCCTCGGCGAGGACCTCGGCGATACCGTCGCGGATGTGGCCGACGATGACGTCGACGTCGTACTCCCGGCCCCTGAGCGGCCGGTCGGCCTCGTAACCCTGGCGCTCCAACGGCCGCTCGGAGCGGGCCAGTTCGGTGAGGGTCAGGTCGAACAGCTCGATGCGGACGCGGGTTTCGCCGACGTCGACGCCGATCATGTGGCCGCTGCCGGGCACGACACGCAGCAGGGTGCGGGGGCGGCCGCCGTCGGAGTCGACGCTGCCGGCCTCCTCGACGAGGCCGTCGGCGACGAGTTCGGCGACCACGTTGCTGATGGATCCGGAACTCAGCCCGGTGGCGGGGCCGAGCTCGTAGCGGCTCATGGGCCCGTCGAAATACAACCGTTGTAGTACGGCGGTGCGATTGCCCCGCCGCAGGTCACGCACTGTCCGCCCGTTCCGCGCCGCCATGTGTTTTCCCTTCCGGCCTGCCCGACCTGCAAGATACCCCTGCGCGATCCCTTGACGCGACTTTCTTCCGGGTCTTAACTCACGTCCTAAATTAAGCCATGAGGATCGTTCGGGAAGTGAACGCGGGCGCTCCTCATGGCTCCCTCCGGGAAAGGGACAGAAGCAGCCATGCGCAGAATCCGAGCCGCGGCCGCCGGTGCGGTCACCATCTCTCTGCTGACCGCCGCGACCGCCTGTGGCGGTGGCTCGTCGAACGGCGGGTCCAACGACTCGCCGAAGACGCTCACGTACTGGGCGTCCAACCAGGGCGCCAGCATCGAGGTCGACAAGAAGGTCCTCGCGCCCGAACTGGCCAAGTTCGAGAAGGACACCGGCATCAAGGTGAAGCTGGAGGTCGTCCCCTGGTCCGACCTGCTGAACCGCATCCTCACCGCGACCACGTCGGGCCAGGGCCCGGACGTCCTCAACATAGGCAACACCTGGAGCGCTTCCCTGCAGGCGACCGGTGCGCTGCTGCCCTGGGACGCGAAGAACTTCGCCAAGATCGGCGGCAAGGACCGCTTCGTCGACTCCGCGCTCGGCTCGACGGGAGCCGAGGGCAAGGACCCCGCCGCGGTGCCGCTGTACTCGATGGCGTACGCGCTCTACTACAACAAGAAGATGTTCGCCGACGCCGGCATCTCGGGTCCGCCGGCCACCTGGGCCGAGCTGGTCGCCGACGGCAAGAAGCTCTCCAAGGGCGGCAAGTGGGGCCTGGGCGCGGAGGGTTCGAACGCCTCGGAGAACATCCACCACGCCTTCGTCTTCGCCAAGCAGCACGGCGCCGACTTCTTCACCGCCGACGGCGCCGCCGACTTCACCAACGACGGGGTCGTCTCCGCGGTCAAGCAGTACGTCGACCTGATGGCGAAGAACAAGATCATCGCCCCGGGCAACGCCGAGTACGCGCAGAACCAGTCCGTGAGCGACTTCGCCAAGGGCAAGAACGCGATGCTGCTGTGGCAGTCCGCGTCCGCGAACCTCAAGTCGCAGGGCATGAGCGAGGACGCGTACGGGATCGCCCCCGTGCCCGTGCAGTCCGGCACCCCGGGGACGGGCACGAACGTCAACTCGATGGTCGCGGGCATCAACCTCGCGGTGTTCAAGAACACCAAGAACCTCGACGGCGCCGCGAAGTTCGTGAAGTTCATGACCAGTGACGCCGAGCAGAAGATCCTCAACGGCGCCTACAGCTCGATCCCGCCGGTCAAGGCCGCCCAGACGGACACCGCGTTCAACTCCCCCTCGAACGCGGTTCTCAAGGACACCCTGGCCAAGAGCGCGGCCGCGCTGCCGCAGGTCGCCGACGAGTCCCAGTTCGAGACCGCGGTCGGCACCGCCATCAAGGGTCTGTTCGCCGACGCCGCGGGCGGGCGCGCGGTGACCACGGCCTCGGTGAAGGCGGCGCTCGACAAGGCCCAGCAGCAGATGCCGAAGAAGTGAGTGCGGACACCACCATGACCACCACGACCGCCGCCTCCGCCGAAACCGGCGAGCGGACGGTGCGCAAGAGCTCCCCCGGTGCGGCGCGCGGCCCGCGCCGCACCGGGCGGATCAAGCGCATCGGACTGCCCTACCTGCTGCTCCTGCCCGCCCTGTTCCTCGAACTGCTGGTCCACCTGGTGCCGATGGTGATCGGCATCGTGATGAGCTTCAAGGAACTCACCCAGCTCTACATCCGCGACTGGGGCGCCGCGCCCTGGGCCGGCCTCGACAACTACTCGGTGTCGGTGGACTTCGACGCGCCCATCGGCAAGGCGCTGCTGCACTCCTTCTTCGTCACCATCGCCTTCACCCTGCTCTCGGTCGGCCTGTGCTGGCTGATCGGCACGGCGGCCGCGGTCTGCATGCAGGACAACTTCCGCGGACGCGGTGTGCTGCGGGCCCTGTTCCTGGTGCCGTACGCGCTGCCGGTGTACGCGGCCGTCATCACCTGGGTGTTCATGTTCCAGCACGACAACGGCCTGGTGAACCACGTCCTGCACGACCAGCTGCACCTCACCGACAAACCGTCCTTCTGGCTGATCGGTGACAACAGCTTCTACGCCCTGCTGACCGTGTCCGTGTGGAAGGGCTGGCCGTTCGCCTTCCTGATCGTGATGGCGGGCCTGCAGAACATCCCGGGCGAGCTCTACGAGGCGGCGGCCCTCGACGGCGCCGGAGTGTGGCAGCAACTGCGCCGCATCACCCTGCCGTCGCTCAGGCCGGTCAACCAGGTCCTGGTCCTGGTGCTGTTCCTGTGGACGTTCAACGACTTCAACACGCCGTTCGTCCTGTTCGGCAGGACCGCCCCGGAGGCGGCGGACCTCATCTCGGTCCACATCTACCAGGCGTCCTTCGTCACCTGGAACTTCGGCACCGGGTCGGCGATGTCCGTCCTGCTGCTGCTCTTCCTGCTCGTCGTGACGGGCGTCTACCTGCTGCTGACCTCCCGGGGAAGGAAGACGGCCGATGTCTAGCACCTCCACGACCCACCGCTCGCCCATGGCGCCGCCGCGGTCCTTCCTGTGGTCCCGGCGGATCTTCCTCACCCTGCTCACCGGCTTCGTCCTGGTGCCCGTCTACGTCATGGTCTCCAGTTCGCTGAAGCCGCTCGCCGACGTGTCGGGGAAGTTCCGCTGGGTGCCGAGCGGGCTGACCCTGCGGCCGTACGTCGACATCTGGTCGACCGTGCCGCTCGCCCGGTACTTCGTGAACTCGCTGATCGTGGCGGGCGCGGCCACGGCCTGTTCCGTCGTGATCGCGGTCTTCTCCGCCTACGCCGTCAGCCGCTACAACTTCCGCGGCAAGCGCGTCTTCACGGTCACCGTGCTGTCGACCCAGATGTTCCCCGGCATCCTCTTCCTGCTGCCGCTGTTCCTGATCTACGTCAACATCGGCAACGCCACCGGGATCGCGCTGTTCGGCTCGCGCGGGGGTCTGATCCTCACCTATCTCACCTTCTCGCTGCCGTTCTCGATCTGGATGCTGATCGGGTACTTCGACTCGGTGCCGCGCGATCTCGACGAGGCGGCGCTGGTGGACGGCTGCGGACCGCTCGGCGCGCTCTTCCGGGTGGTCGTGCCGGCCGCGATCCCCGGCATCGTCGCGGTCGCCGTCTACGCCTTCATGACCGCCTGGGGCGAAGTGCTGTTCGCGTCGGTGATGACCAACGACGAGACCCGCACGCTCGCCGTCGGGCTCCAGGGCTACTCCACGCTCAACAACGTGTACTGGAACCAGATCATGGCCGCCTCGCTGGTCGTCAGCGTCCCCGTGGTGGCCGGCTTCCTGCTGCTCCAGCGCTATCTCGTCGCCGGCCTCACGGCGGGAGCCGTCAAGTGACCGACGCCACGACCAACCCCACCGATGACGAAGGGACTTCAGTGACCATCGACCTTGCCGCCCTCCCCGAGGACTTCCTGTGGGGCACGGCCACGTCGGCCTACCAGATCGAGGGCGCCGTCACGGAGGACGGTCGCTCCCCCTCCATCTGGGACACCTTCTCGCACACCCCCGGCAAGATCGACAACGGCGACGACGGGGACGTCGCCTGCGATCACTACCATCACTGGCCCGAGGACATCGGGATCATGCGGCAGCTCGGCGCGAACGCCTACCGGTTGTCCGTCGCGTGGCCCCGGGTGATGCCGGACGGCGACGGCCGGGTCAACGCCAAGGGGCTCGACTTCTACGACGCGTTGATCGACGGCCTGCTGGACGCCGGGATCACGCCCTCGGTCACCCTCTACCACTGGGACCTGCCGCAGGTGCTCCAGGACCGGGGCGGCTGGCCGGCCCGCGACACGGCGCACCACCTCGCCGCCTACGCGTCGGTCGTGGCGGAGCGGCTCGGTGACCGCGTCCAGCACTGGACCACCCTCAACGAGCCGCTGTGCTCGGCCTGGATCGGTCACCTCGAGGGGCGGATGGCCCCGGGCTTCACCGACCTCACCGCCGCGGTCCGCGCCTCCTACCACCTCCTGCTCGGCCACGGTCTCGCCACCCAGGCGATCCGCGCGGCCGCGCCCGGCGCGCAGATCGGCATCGTCAACAACCTGGGCAGCATCGAGGCCGCCACCGATCGCCCGGAGGACATCGCGGCGGCGAAGCGTCAGGACGGGCACACCAACCGCTGGTGGCTCGACCCGGTGCACGGCCGCGGCTTCCCCGCCGACATGGTCGAGGTCTACGGGGTCGAACTCCCCGAGGTCGCGGGGGACTTGGAGACGATGGCCGCACCGCTGGACTGGCTGGGGCTGAACTACTACTTCCCGTCCAGCGTGGTCGACGACCCGACCGGTCCGGCCCCGCACGCCCGCCAGATCCGCCGCCCCGGCGTGCCCGTCACGGGCATGGACTGGGAGGTCGAGGCCGCCGGCATCGAGCGGCTGCTGCTGCGCCTGACGAACGAGTACGGCGCCCGCAAGCTGTACGTCACGGAGAACGGCTCGGCCTACCCCGACGTCGTGCTCCCCGACGGCACCGTCGACGACCCGGAGCGCACCGCGTACCTCGAACAGCACCTGGCGGCCTGCGCCTCGGCGGCCCGCAAGGGGGTTCCGCTGGCCGGCTACTTCGCCTGGTCGCTGCTGGACAACTTCGAGTGGGCGTACGGCTACGACAAGCGGTTCGGCCTGGTGCACGTCGACTACAAGACACAGCGACGGACGATCAAGGGCAGCGGCCACCGGTACGCGCAGATCGTCCGCGAGCACCGCGCGCGGGGGCGCAGCGCGGCTTGAGGGAACACCGGGGGCCGGGCGGCGATCGCCGGACACCCGGGATCCGGATCTCCGGGGGCGGGCCACCGCCGGACCGGCGGAACGCGCGGCCGCCGGTGATCACCCGGCCGCTCGAGGGCACCCGAGCACCCGAGTCGGCCGGGGACATCAGCGTCCCCGGCCGATCCCGTCGAGGCCGGCCGGGGATCACCGCCTCGCCCATCCTGGGCGGTTCTGGACTCTGGCTGAAAGGTGAACAGCCTGGTCAGGATCACCGCCATGGGTACGGAGAACGGCGCCGCTGGAGCCTCGGGCGAACGCCGGCCGCCGGCACCGCCGCGACGCGCCGCACGGGTTCCGGCCGTAGCGGGGTGCGTCGCGGGGGTCCTGGCGGTGGGTCTCGTACTCGCCGCGGGTCGGGCACCTTCCGTCGATCCCCATGACACCGTCCACCTCGTGGGCCGGCACCGCTGAGATCGCCCGGCCCGGCCGCCGGGATCGGCGCGCCCGCCGCCCGTGTCCGGCGGTGGGCGGTGGGCGGTGGGCGGTGGGCGGTGGGCGGTGGGCGGTGCCAGACCTTCTCCAGGTCCTGGAGGTCGTGGCGGCCCGTGCGGGCGGCGTCCCCGATGCCCCCTGGGTCGAGGCGGCCGCCCTCGGCGATGCGTGCGCCGGTTCCCCGTACTCGCGGCCTCGGTCGTCGGCGTGCAGGCGCGACTCCGCGATGCGGAGCCGGTATCCGGGATGCCAGGCCGTTGGGCAAGGCAGACGGCGGGCCGTGGTCTCGACGGAGACATCCCGGCGGCGACGCGGGAGCCGGACGGTTCGGCCGCGCTGTCCGGATGCAGGAGCGGGCGCGGCCCAGTGCCCTTCCGGGCAGCCGGAACGGCGGTGCCCGAAATCCATTGGTTCCCCCTCATGGAACTAGGTACCCTCGGCCAAAACCTAGGACTCCTAGGTTTTGGTCATAGGCACCCAGGAGGACTCCCATGAGATCGCTCACCGAGCAGGACATCCGCGGCTCGTTCGTCAACTGCTCCCGGGGTGAGGCCAAACGGCTCGCGACGCCCCGCGATCTCGGCGAACGCCCATGGGACGACCTGGACTTCCTGGGCTGGCGGGATCCCGGCGCGCCCGACCGCGCGTATCTCGTCTCCGAGGGGGCGCAGGGCCTCGTCGGGGTCACCCTGCGGCTCCCCTCCGCACGGCGCGGGCTCCTGCACCGCAGCCTGTGTTCGCTGTGCCTGACGACGCATCCGGGCAGCGGGGTCTCGCTGATGACGGCCCGCAAGGCGGGGGCGGCGGGACGCGAGGGCAACTCGGTCGGCGTCTACATCTGCGCCGACCTCGCGTGCTCCCTCTACGTCCGGGGCAAGAAGGCACTGGAGTCGGGCAGCCGCTTCGAGGAGACCCTCACCACGGAGGAGCAGATCGCCCGGACGGTCGGCAACCTCTCGGCCTTCCTGGCGAAGCTGAACGGCTGATTTCACGGGCCGGGAAGTCCAGCCGCTCCCGGACGCGGGGCCCGGCCGACCGGCGGCCGCTCCGGTGCCGTGTCCTGGGCGGGCCGCCCGGCCCGGACACTCCGGGCCGGGCCCCGTGCCGGGCGCCGCAGAAGCGGACCGGTCAGGACTCAGCGGGCTTCCAGTGCGGGTCCCGGCCCAGGAAGGCGAGCAGCGCCTCGGCCCGGCCGGCACCCTCCGGCACCTCGCGGGCGGCGGCGAACACCCCGAACGACTCACGGAGGTGGTCGGCCAGCCGGTCCGCCGCCAGCCGGATGCCCTCGGCCAGCTCGTCGTCGAGGGGAGACTCCTGGCCGGTCGCGACCGCGATGTCCCAGGCGTGCACGGCCGCGTCCATGGCCCCCGCGGCGGCCGCCACCGGCAGCGGCAGCGGGCCCAGCGGCGTCGCGACCTCCTCGGCGTCGACGGGCAGCCCCGCGTAGACGGCGGCGACGTCGGCGAGGACCTTGTCGAGCGCCGCGGCCGCGTCCGGGTCCAGGGCGTCCACGGGGTGGAAGGCGTCCGAGTCGGGCCATCCGGTGCCGGTGACGGCGGCGCCGTACGCCTGCTGGTCGAGTCGAGCGTGGTTGAGCACCTGGCGCACCGTCCATGCGTCGCACGGAGTCGGCGCACCCCACGCGCCCTCCGGCACACCCGCGACGACGTCACGCAGTCGCGCGTGCGCCCGCGTCAGCAGTTCGACGCCCTCGATGCCGTTCACCCTGGTTCCTCCCGATACCGTCCGACCGAGCCGATGCCATCAATCTAGGCCCCCTTGCGGACAGCCACGGTCCGCGATCGGGACGTTCGTTACCCGTGGGAAACGGGAAGGCCCCCACCATGCAAGAGGCACGTGGTGAGTGGACGGCATCCGTCGCGAAGATCGTGGAGCGGCGCCGGGAGCCCGTGGTCGTCCAGACACTGCGTTCGACGGCCGCCGCGACGCTCGCGTACGTCGTGGCCATCCATCTGAGTCCCGAGCCCGCGCCGCTGACCGCGCCCCTGACCGCGCTGCTGGTCGTACAGGTCACGCTGTACTCCACGATCACGACCGCCGTCCGACGGGTGAACTCCGTGGTGGCGGGCGTCGTCATCGCCATCGGGTTCAGCAGTCTGGTGGGGCTGACCTGGTGGAGTCTGGGCCTGATCATCCTCGCCTCGCTGGCCGTGGGTCATCTGGTCCGGGTCAGCGAGTTCGTGCCCGAGGTGGCGATCAGCGCCATGCTGGTCCTCGGCGTCACCCGGGTGGGTGACACCGCGTGGGCCCGCGTGCTGGAGACCCTGATCGGGGCGGTCGTGGGGCTGGCCTGCAACCTCGTACTGGCGCCACCCGTGTGGGTGGGCGTCGCCGGTGAGTCGATCGAGGATCTGGCACGCCGGATGCGGCAGTTGATGCTGCGGGTCGGCGAGCAGGCGGCCGGGCGCACGCCCTACGAGGTGGCGGCCGAGCGACTGCACGAGGCCCGCCGCCTCGACCACGACATCGCCGGGGTGGACGCGGCCCTGCGGCAGGCCGAGGACAGCCTGCGGCTCAACCCGCGCGTGCAGGAGGGACTGCTGCACCGGGTCGTGCTGCGCACGGGCCTGGACACCCTGGAGATCTGCACCGTCGTCCTGCGGGTCCTCGCGCGCAGCCTCACCGACCTGGCCAAGGAGCGCGAGCCCCACCCCCTGTTCGATCCGCAGGCGGGCGCCGTCCTGGAGGAACTGCTGTCCGAGATCGGCGACGCGGTCGTCAGCTTCGCGGTGCTGGTCACCACCGACGTCAGCCGGAGCGCCGAGTCCGCCGAGGCGCGGCTCAGCGAGGAACTCGGCACGGCCGGCGCCACCCGCGACAAACTGGCCCGGCTGTTCCTCGACGAGGTCCAGCGCGACGCGAGCCAGTGGCAGTTGCACGGATCCGTCCTGACCGAGGTCACCCGCATGATCGACGAACTCGACACCGAGCACCGGACCCGTCGGCTCATGGAGGAGCTGGACAGCTGTATCCGCCGGGAGCACGAGCGCCGGCCACGCCTGGCACGACTGCGGCGCCGGCTGCGTCTTCCGGCCCGGCTTCGCCGCCAACGGAAACGTGGAACCACCGCCGGTCGCTCCAGGTGACGGCTCGCGTCCGGGGAACCGGGAGGACACCGCCGGTCCGGTCCCGCCCGACGTGGTGGGCGCGGGCGCGGTGCGGCCGGTCGGCACAGGGCCGGCGACCGGTGGGTGGTGGGCGCGCGTTGCGGATGACGCGACGCGCACCGCCGTTTTTTGCGCTTCCGGGGTGCCGCACGCCAAGGTGGCTGTCCCAGCCGAGGCAACCGAGCCCCCGAGGTACAGGCATGAGCAGTGGAGCGGAGCACTCGCGAGGCGCGGGCGGCGGCTGGACCAGACGCCGTCTCGTCGGCGCGCTGGCCGGAGCCGCCGCGATCACGGCGCTCCCCGCACCGGCCGCCCCACGGGCGGACGGGGACGCGCGGGCGCCGGACCTGACGGGACCGCCGGCCGGTCCAGCCCCGTCAGTGCCCCCGTCAGCGTCCTCTTCGCCCTCCGCGTCACCCTCCGGGTCCCCCTCGCCGGCCCCGCGCTCCGGTCCCCGGCCGCTGTTCCTCGGCACGTACACCTCGGCCGACGGCGGCGGGAAGGGGATCGGCCTCGCCACGTACGACGCGGTGACCGGGGAGGTCACCGGCGGCGGTGTCGTGACGGGCGTCGACGACCCGTCCTTTCTGGCGGTGCATCCGGACGGCCGGGCGCTGTACGCCGTCGACGAGCGGACCGCGGGCACGGTGACGGCCGTCAGCCTCCCGGGCCACGAGGTGCTCGGCACGCGGGCCACCGGTGGCGCGGGGCCCTGCCATCTGTCCGTCCATCCGAGCGGTCGCTGGCTCTTGAGCGCGAACTACGGCTCGGGAAGCGTCTCGGTGCACCCCCTCGACGCGTCCGGCGCGATCGGCGAACGCACCGATCTGGTCACCCACTCCACCCCGGCGCCCGGCCCCGGCCAACAGGGACCGCACGCGCACCAGTTCATCACCAGCCCGGACGGCGGCCACCTGCTCGCCGTGAACCTGGGCACCGACACCGTCTACAGCTACCGCCTGGACACGTCCGCGGGCACGCTCACCGAGGTGTCCCGGGCGGCGACGAGGCCGGGGGCGGGCCCGCGTCATCTCACCTTCCACCCCGGTGGCCGGTACGCCTATCTCGCCAACGAGGTCGACGACACGGTGACGGTCTGCGGCTACGACCGGGGCACCGGCCGTCTCACGGTGGGCGAACCGCAGTCCACGGGCACGGGAGGCGGCACGAGTCACCCGGCGCAGATCCTGGTGACCTCGAACGGCGCGTATGCCTATCTCGCCAACCGGGGCCACAACAGCCTGACCCGGTACGCGATCGAGGCGGACGGCGCCAGGCTGCGGTTGTTGGACACGGTGCCGGTCGGCGGCGACTTCCCGCGTCACATCGCGTTCTCCCCGGACGGGCGGCTGTTGTTCGCGGCGAACCAGCGGTCGGGCACCGTCAGCGTCTTCCACGTCGACGACCGCGGCGGTGAACTGCGGCGTACGGGCGAGCCGTTCGCCTCACCGGTCGCGGTCTGCGCGCTGCCGCTGTAGAGCACGGGGGCGGGAGGCGGCACTCGCCTGCGTGAGCAGGACGTGCATGCGCTCCGTGAGCTGGGAGACGTCGTCGGCGGGCGCGTGGAACGGCAGGCGTACGTCACCGTTGCCGCTCGCGCGCTCGATGCGCAGGGTGAGCCCATGGCGGTCGACGGCGAGCGGCTGGACGAGCACCGCTCCGTGCAGGCTCTCCGGTTCCACCAGGCGGGTGAGCCGGTCGACGGCGTCCGGGTGGGAGTCGGCGAGATGTGTGAGCAGCTGCGCCTCGGCGAGGGCGAGCGGGTCGGGCTCGGCGAGGGCCAGTTCGTCCAGGTCGACCACGACGGTCCCGCCCGGGCGGCGCAGCACGGCGCGGGTCGTGCGGAACGCCAGGTGTCCGTCCTCGGGGAGGAACCGGCCGGCGAGCCAGAGGCGGGCGCGGATCCGGTTGCGTACCGGCACCGGCGCCACGTCGGCGAATTCCAGGACGGCGGACGGCTCTCCGCGCGGCGAGCAGATGGCGGCGGCGAGGAGCGCGCTGTCCTCCGGCACCCGCAGGAGCACCCGGCCGTCCTCGGCGACGGTGTGCGCCCCGACGAACTCCTCCCGGCAGCCCTCCGCGGTCACCGCGCAGGACCAGGCCGCGGCGAGCACCGAGCGGGCGTGCTCGGCCGCGGCGGGCGCGGCCGTCCAGGTGTGACGGTCACCCATCGACTTCCTCCTTAGGTAAGGCTTGCCTAAGTTATCGAAGATCGAGGCATACGCCAACCACGCTCACCGAAACGGCTGAACCTCCGGCGGGATCTCGCCCCCGGAGCAGGCCGCCGGCCACGACGGGACCGCCCCGCGCGGGCCGCGTCCCAGGACATGACCGGCGGGCGCGGGCCGCACGGCGCCCCCGCGCCAGTCGTCAGGCCGTCAGAACGTCAGGGCGTGATCGCCCCGAACAGCGCCCGCGCGCAGAGGTCGCGCACCTGGTCGCGGGTGAGGTCCGCGCCCCGTAGCCACTCCAGGCAGACGGCCGTGGTGAAGGCCAGCCAGCCGCGGACGGCGATCCGGAGTTCGGGACGGTCCTCGAAGGACCGGCCGAGCTCGGGGTCCGCGGCCAGCGCCTGGAGGATCTGACGTTCCTGGCTGGCCAGCGCCTGCTGGTAGACCTTGCGGACGGCCTGGTCCCCGGCGGCGTCGGCGCGATGGAAGGCACGGAATCCGTGCGCGTGCTCCTCCACGTACCCGAGGAAGGTGTCGAGGCCCGCCCCGAGCTGCTCGCGCACCGGGACGCCGGGCACCGCCTCGGTGAGCCGCAGCATCCGCCCGCTCTCCCGCTCGACCACGGCCGCGAAGAAGTCCCGCTTCGTCGGGAAGTAGTGGTACAGCAGCCCGCGCGAGACTCCCGCGATCTCGGCGACCTGCTCGATCCACACGTCGTCGTACGGGCTCTCCGAGAACAGTCGGGCGCCGACCGAGAGCAGTTGTTCCCGGCGCTCCCCGGTGCTGAGCCGACGACGCGCGCGCTCCCCCTGCTTCCCGGTCATGCCCGCACTTTACTTGACGTCGGTTCAACAGGGGGACCAGACTGAACACCATTGTTGAACTCGCGTACAACTGACTCGACCTGCGTGCCACACAAAGGAGACGGCGTCATGGCGGAGACGACGGGAGCCACGCTGCCCAAGGGGTTCCGCAGCGCCGAACTGGGCTGGCCGGAGCTGCGCCGCATCCCGCACCCGCCGCGCCGCGTCCCCCTGGTCGGCGACGTGCTCGGCGCCCACATCCGTTCCCCGTTGCAGGACTCCATGGAGTTCGGGCGTCGACTCGGACCGATCTTCCGCCGCAAGGCCTTCCGCAACGAGATCGTCTTCGTCTGGGGCGCGGAACTCGCCGCCGAACTGGCCGACGAGTCGCGGTTCGCGAAGCACGTGGGCCTCGGGGTCGCCAACCTCCGCCCGGTGGCCGGGGACGGACTGTTCACCGCCTACAACCACGAGCCCAACTGGCAGTTGGCCCACGACGTCCTCGCCCCCGGATTCAGCCGCGAGGCCATGGCGGGCTACCACCCCATGATGCTGGCCGTGACCGAGCGGCTGACGGACCGCTGGGACCGCGCCCAGGCGGCGGGGCACACGGTGGACGTGCCCGGCGACATGACCAAGCTGACGCTGGAGACGATCGCCAGGACCGGCTTCGGCCACGACTTCGCCTCCTTCGAACGGTCCCGGCCACACCCCTTCGTGAACGCGATGGTGGGCACGCTCACCTACGCGCAACGCCTCAACGTCGTCCCGGTGCCCCTGGCCCCGTTCCTGCTGCGGAGCGCGTCCCGGCGCAACGCGGCGGACATGGCCCACCTCAACCGCACGGTCGACGCGGTGGTGGCCTCCCGCCGGAGGGCGGGCGGCGAGGGGGACCTGCTCGACCGCATGCTGGAGACGGCGCACCCGGAGACCGGGGAGCGCCTGACCCCCGAGAACATCCGCCGCCAGGTGATCACCTTCCTGATCGCCGGACACGAGACCACCTCGGGCGCCCTCTCGTTCGCCCTGCACTACCTCTCCCGGCACCCGGACGTCGCCGCCCGCGCGCGCGAGGAGGTCGACCGCGTCTGGGGCGACACGGACCGGCCCGACTACGACCAGGTCGCCAAACTCCGCTACGTACGCCGGGTGCTCGACGAGTCGCTGCGCCTGTGGCCGACGGCGCCGGCCTTCGCCCGCGAGGCCCGGCAGGACACCGTGCTCGGTGGCGTCCATCCGATGCGGCAGGGGGCCTGGGCGCTGGTCCTCACCGCGATGCTGCACAGGGACCCGCGGGTGTGGGGCGCCGACGCGGAGGAGTTCGACCCGGACCGCTTCGACGCGAAGGCCGTACGGGCCCGGCCCGCCCACACCTTCAAGCCGTTCGGCACCGGGGCGCGCGCCTGCATCGGCCGCCAGTTCGCCCTGCACGAGGCGACTCTGGTCCTCGGACTGCTGCTGCGCCGCTACGACTTGAGGCCCGAGCCGGACTACCGGCTGCGGGTGGCCGAGCGGCTGACCCTGATGCCGGAGGGCCTGCGCCTGCGGCTCCAGCGGCGTACGCCCGGAACGCCGGGACGGGACGTGCCGCTGGTCCGCGCGGCCGAGTGAGACCCGCTCCCGATCCAGCTCCTGGTCTCGCGCGCCGCGGCCGAGCGGGTGCCCGACCGCCGGGTGCCCGGTCGGCGGGTGCCAGTCCGGGGCGCGGGCGTGTCCTCAGCCCTCAGGGGTCCAGTGGCCGGGCCTCTCCACCGATCCGGGGAGCCTGGTGCCGGCGTTGCCGCGGGCCGCGTTCACCTGCGGCTGGGTGAGGAAGAAGGCCCCGGTCAGATCGGCGTCGGTGAGGTCGGTGTCCCTGAGGTCGGCCCCGATCAGGTCGGCGCCGCGCAGATCGGCCCCGGTCAGATCGGCGGCGATGAGGCAGGCACCGCGCAGACTCGCGCCCCGCAGGTCGGCACCCTTGAGGCGGGCGCCCATCAGGTCGGCCCCGCGGCGGTCCTTCCGCCGGCCGCCGCCGAGCCCCGCCCGCTGGAGGTCGCTGACCCGCAACAGCACTTCGTTGACCCGCCGCCGGTGCGCGTCCACGTCCAACCCGGCCAGTTCCTGCGGGGTCTGCCGCGCGAGGTCCTCCGTGACGGTGAGCAGACGCCGGACGTCGGCGTGCACCGGGCGCGCCGCGGGGAGGACCAGTGCCTCGTTCAGGTACAGGAGCAGTTCGTGGAGCGCCCGTACGACGGGAAACACGTCGAACATCTGCCGGGCGCGCTCCGGAGGTCCCGAGCGCCAGTCGACGCCGCCGAAGGTCACCTGGGAGACCCGCTGCCCGGCGCCGAAGCAGTCGTAGACCGTGCAGCCCGTGAACCCCGTCTCACGGAGCCGGGTGTGGATGCCGCACCGGGAGTCGCTCCGCAGATTGGGGCAGGGTCTGCCCGCGTCCTTGTCGATCGCGAAGTCGGCCGAGCGGGCGAAGGGCAGGGCGACACAGCACAGTCCGAAACACTGCCCGCAGTCGGCTCGCAGTTCGAGGCGCGGGTCCGGGTTTGTGGTGCCTTGTTCTCGCATGGTCTCCAGCCTACTGATCCAGAACGCGCCGCCCGAACCGCGTCCGCAGGGCGGCCGCGCCTTCGCGGGGTGATCCGCGCGGTCGTCCTCTGGACGTTTACCGGCGCACCGGGTATCGAGTCCGCCATGGACTCCACCGCCCTCCCCGGTCTCCCCGCCCCTCCTCCGCTGGGCGCGAGCGCCCTGCCGGACGGTACGTACGCAGGCACGCTGGTCCTGGTGACCGGTGGCGGCACCGGACTCGGGAGGGCGATCGCGACGGAGTTCGCCCGGCTGGGCGCTGATCTGCTGATCGTCAGCCGCCGCGAGCGGCATCTCGCTTCCGCCCGAACCGAGTTGGCGAAGCTGGGCACCCGGGTGACGTCCGCCGTCTGCGACATCCGGGACCCGAAGCGCATCTCCGAGGTGTTCGACGGGTCCGCGCTGCCCGACGTGCTGGTCAACAACGCGGCCGCCAACTTCCCTGTGCCGACCGAGGACATGTCGCCGAACGCCTGGCAGGCCGTCGTCGACATCACCCTCACCGGAACGTTCCTGATGACCCGTGAGTTCGGACGGCGTCATCTCGCCGCGGGTACACCGGGTTCGGTCATCGACGTCGGCGCGTCCTACGCGTGGACCGGCGGCCCCGGTTTCGCGCACAGCGCCGCCGCGAAAGCGGGCGTGGAGAGCCTGGTGCGGACACTGGCGGTGGAGTGGGGACCGTACGGCATCCAGGTCAACGGCCTGGTGCCCGGGCTGATGCCGCACGAGGACATGACGGACGACATCCGCGGCAATCTGGGCCGGGCGACGGCCGGCGGGGCCGGTGACGTCGGCACCGGCCCCGCCGGGAGCACGGACCGCCGGAGCGGTGGAGACCGGCCGGACAGCGGGAACCCCGACGGGGACGACGACGGCGGACCCGCCGACGCGAGGCGCGGTGGGGACGACGGCGGCGAGGGCGACGGGGCGGGGCGCGGCGCGCACGACCCGCGGCAGCCGGCCCTGCGCGTCGGCGCGCCCCGCGAACTCGGCTGGGCCGCGACCTTCCTGGCGTCCCCCTACGCCCGCTTCATCACCGGCCACACCCTGGTGGTGGACGGCGCGAACTGGCAGCGCAGGGACCTCGTCAGCCCGCCGGTGACACCGGTGCGGGACCAGTTGGGGCGTGGCCCCTTCACCTGCTGAGCCTCACTTCCCCGGTCCCGCCCCCGCGAGATCGAGCCGGGCGATCCGTTCGGGGTCGGCGAGGATGTACAGCGCGACGATCCGGCCCCCGACGACGGTGAGGCCCATGACCGACTGCGGCCGGCCGTCGACGAGCGCGACCACTCCCGCCTCCCCGTTGACCAGGACGCGCCGGGACTCCGCCGCGAACCGCGCGAAGGCGAGGGCCTGCCGGGCCACCGTCCCGGCGCCGCGGACCAGCCTGGACACCGCCACGCCGCCGGCCGTCGGACCCGCGTCGGCGCGCAGCACGACCTCGGGGTCGAGGACGGCGACGAGGGCCTCGAAGTCCCCGCCGCGCGAGGCCGCGAGGAAGGCGTCGAGGACCTCCCGCTGCCGGACGACGTCCCGCTCCGGCTCCGGGGCGGCGCCCTTGACGCGGCGGCGGGCCCGGCCGGCGAGCTGCCGGGTGGCGGCCGGGGACCGGCCCACGATCGGCGCGATGTCGTCGAAGGGCACCGCGAACAGGTCGTGCAGCACGAAGGCGAGCCGCTCGGCGGGCTCCAGCGCCTCCAGGACCACGAGGAGGGCGAGCCCGACCGAGTCGGCCAGCAGCACCTCCCGCTCGGGGTCGACCCGGTCCAGCGGAGTGACGACGGGGTCGGGGACGAAGGTGCCCGAGGGATCCATGGGGTCCTCGCGGCGCGGGAACGCAGCATGTCCAGGCACACCCGGCCGACGACGGTGGTCAGCCAGCCGCCCAGGTTCCTGATCTCCTCCGGGTCGGAGCGGCCGAGCTTCAGCCAGGCCTCCTGGACCGCGTCGTCCGCCTCGCCGAGGGAGCCGAGCATGCGGTAGGCCACGGCTCGGAGATGTCCGCGGTGCGCTTCGAAGCGGTCCGCCAGGAGTTCGCCGCCGTCCATCGGTCCCCCTGTCTCGTACGTACGGAACAGTGACCGATCAAAGCACGACGGTCACTTTCCCTCGAAGCGAGGCGCGCGGCGGGCGCCCTTGGCCGCGTATCCCTCCCCCGCGTCCTCGGAGGTCAGGGTGAGCGCGGCCGACAGGGCGGTCCGGTCGAGGGCCGCGGCCAGACCGGCGTCGGCGTACGCGTCGATGTCGTGCTTGACGCCCTGCACGGCGAGCGGCCCGTTCGCCGCGATCTCGGCGGCGACGGCGCGGGCCGTACCATCCAACTCGCCCTCCTCGGCGAGGACCTGGACGAGACGCAGGCGCTCGGCGGTCGTGGCGTCGATCCTCCGGCCGGTCAGCGCGAGGAACTTCGCCCATCCCGCGCCCGCCTCGCGCGCGATCCGCAGATCCCCGCCGGCGTCGACGGCGAGACCCAACCGGGCCTCGGGCAGGGCGAACACGGCGTCACGGGAGGCGATCCTGATGTCCGCCATCAGCGCCAGTTCGAACCCGAAGCCGAGACAGTAGCCCCGCACGGCCGCGACGACGGGCTGCGGCAGTCGCGCGAAGGCCGCGAAGCGTTCGTGGGCCCAGCGGATGCCCTCGTAGTACCCGCGGGCGCGCTCGGCGCCGGACCGGCCGGTGATCGCGCCGCCCGGGGCGCTCACGTCGATCCCCGCGCAGAAGGCACGCCCCTCGGCCCGCAGCAGGACCACCCGGATCGACGGGTCGAAGCGGATCCGGTCGGCGAACAGACCGAGTTGGCGGGTGGACTCCCAGCTCCAGGCGTTGAGTTTCGCCGGACGGCACAGGGTGAGTACGCCGATCCCGTCCTCGACGTCGAGGCGCAGCCGCTCCTCCCCCTCGGGGATGTCCGTGCTCGTGGTGTCGATCATCCGCCCCCCTCCCAACATTTCTGACAGACCGTCAGAATACCTGTGGGGAAAGGAAGGAACAGGGACGAGAGGGCGTCGAGGAAAACGGCCGCCCGACGTTGGCCGGAGGTCGTTGGTCGGAGTCCGAGGTCGACGGAGGGGCCGGGCCGCTCCTCGCGGATCGCCGCCGCCCGGGCGATTCCGGAGGAGAGGCCCCGGAGCCGTGCCGAAATCCGGTGGCTCCCTCGCCGCGGGCGAGCCACAATCCCCGGGTAACCGAGGTGAGGGGCAGCTTGTTTGGACGTGTTCGCGTGTGCCGGGTGCGGCAGGGAGCTGACGGCGCCGGTGTCCCGGGTCGCCCTTCCCGTCCACACCCACCACGGGGCTTGGGAGGAACTCCACCCTCCGCTGATGGAACCCTCGACGTACGCCGTCGACCCACGGCCCACCGGACCGCCCTGGCGGGTGTGGGCGGAGGTCGGCGAGGAGCTGGCCGCCCGGCAGGGCGTGTACAGACCGGTGTACGCGGTGTCCTTCGGCTCACGGGAGAAGGTCGTCATCGCCCCGGGCGACTCCCGGTCCATGGCCCTGATCATCGAGAAGTGCGAGGGGTACTGCCGGGGCGTGGACGGCCGGGCCGGCCCCAACCTGGCGTGCGAGGGGTGCGGGCGGGCCGTGGCGACGCGCATGGACGACTGCGGAATGTGGCAGACGGTCTGGCTGGAGCCCGACGCGGTCGTCCGCCGCTCCTCGGGGCTCCCGGCCGGTCCGCCGCGCGGCTGGGACGATCTGGAGCGGGCCGAGCACCGCGTCCCGCCCGTCGAACCCGACGGATCGTGGAGCCGGCGCTGGGAGGCGGCGGTCGGAGTCGCGCTGGCCCACCTCGTGGTGGCCACCGAGGGCGGCCCGGTGACCCTCCCGGCCGGCCCGGTCGCCGAGCTGCTCGGCCACGCCGTCGGCCGGTACCTCCCCGCGGGTCCCGGGGCCCGGTCCGTGCGACTGGCCGGCCCCGGAACGCACCCGCCCCGGCCCCGGCCCGACGTTCTCCTCGTCCCCCGGCACCCCCGCACGGGCGCGCCCTGGCGCCCGCCCGGCGACGCGGGGGCCGTGGTGCCGCTGGACAGCGGGGTCTGGGCGTACCTGGCCCGTCCGGGCGAGACCTCGCCGATGCCCGCGAGCGGGGTGCTGCCAAAGGGGGTCCTGCGCGACGACTACCCGCTCCCGCCGAGACCCTGGTGCCCGCTGAGGCCCCACCACGGCGCCTTCGAGTGCACCCTGACCGGACTGCCGGCCGTACGGTCCTTCCGACTGCGCCGGTACAGCGACGAGTACGGCCTGCCGATCGTGTGAACAGGACCCGGTCCGGCGCGTCGGCGGTGTCCACGGGTGGACACCGCCGACGCCGGATCCGCCGCCGTCCCGAGGGACCCCAGGACGCGGATCCGCTCGGATCCGAGCGGGACCCTCAGACCTCGTCCCGGGTGAGCGCGAGCAGGCGGTCCAGTACGCGGGGGCCGCCGGCCCGCACACCGTCGTGCTCGAACTCGTCGGTCACCCAGGTGCGCAGGCCCCGGACGGCACGCGCGGTGCGCAGGGAGTGGTCGGCGTCGACGTACATGTCGTCGTGGTAGACCGCCGCCGCGACCGGCACCTCGTTCGCGGCGAGCCGGGCCGGGTCGTACAGCGGCGCCCAGTCGGTACGGGCGGCCAGTTCCTCGGCGGTGTCCCGCAGCGGACGCAGTGCCGGGTCGGTCTCGAAGGTCCAGGGGTGCACGGACTCGCCGGTGAACAGCAGCGGTCCGTCGTCCGCGAGGGTCTTGGCCGCGTCGAACTGCGGGAACTCGGCACGCACGCGTTCGGCGGACCAGGCGGTGGGGCGGCCTCCCTGGGCGTAGCAGGCCTCGTGGACCAGCGCGTAGAGGGGGTGGCCGGCGTACGAGAGCAGGCCCTGGACCTCTTCCTGGAAGGCGTCGGAGAGCGCCGGGCCCTGCGGGGTGCGGACGAAGGCGTCCTCCAGCAGGTAGTGCAGGCGGTGGCTGCCGTCGCTGCCGCCGAGGAGGATGCCCAGCGACTGGAAGGCCTCGACGGTCAGGCGGTAGCCGCCATTCAGGACCGGCTCGTGCTGGAGCAGGTGCTCCGCGATCCGGCGCGCGCGCTCGACGTCCTGCGGATAGCGGGCGTAGTGCGCGGCCACCTTGCGCTCGATGCGCGGGTAGGCGGCGCGGTAGACGTCGTCCGCGTGTCCGGCGAGGGTGGGCAGGCCGCCGGTGATGACGGCCGCGCTCAGCCCCTCGGGGGCGCTGGACAGGTAGTGCACGCTGCAGAAGCCGCCGAAGCTCTGTCCGAGGACCGTCCAGGGCGCTCCGCCGGTGAGCCCGGGGCGGATGGTCTCGCAGTCCCGGACGATGGAGTCGGCGCGGAACAGCGCGAGGTAGTCGGCCTGCTCGCGGGGGCCGCCGCGCAGCGGCAGCGTCTGCCGGTTGGCGGGTGTCGAGTGCCCCGTGCCGCGCTGGTCGAGCAGCAGGACGCGGAAGTCCTTCAGGGCCCGTTCGAGCCAGGCCTGACAGCCGACGAAACGATTCGCCCCGAATCCGGGGCCACCCTGGAGGTAGACCAGCCAGGGCAGGTCCTGGTGCGCCTTGTCGCTCGCGACGACCTCGCGCGCGAACAGTTCGATGCTCTCCCCGGCCGGGTGGTCGTGGTCGAGCGGCACGGTGAAGCGGTGGTCGGTGAGGACGACACCGGGCTGACGGTAGCTGACGGTCAACAGGTCTCCCGAGACGTACGGATTCCAGGCTGCGTCCCAGTTGAGCACATCCTCCCCGGGCGCCGAGGCCCGGGGATCAAGAAAATCGACTGAACAGCCGCTCAGCAGCCGGGTGGCGGGAGACTGAACCGCCGATCAGCGCGCCGCCAGGCTGGAGTGGCGGACCACCAGCTCCGGCTGGAGCACGACCCGCCGGTGTTCGTGCGGCACGACCGCGCCCTGCGCGTCGATCTCCTCCAGGAGCAGCTCCGCGGCGAGGGCCCCCATGGTCACGGCGGGCTGGCGCACGGAGGTGAGCGGGACGGCCGCGGCGGCCGCGAACTCGATGTCGTCGTACCCCACGATCGCGAGGTCGCCGGGCACGGAGACGCCTGCCGCGAACATGGCCTGCAGGACGCCGAGCGCGAGCAGGTCGTTGGCGCAGAAGACGGCGGTGGGCCGGTCGGCCAGGCCGAGGAGCCGGGCGCCGGCGTCGCGTCCGGCGGCGACGTCGAGGCGTTCGGTCGGCAGCTCGCGCAGGTTCTCCGGGCCGAGGCCCGCCTCGGAGAGGGCGCTCAGCGCGCCGGTGCGGCGGTCCCTCACCTGGCTGAGGCCGGCCGGTCCGCTGACGTACGCGATGGACCGGTGTCCCGCGTCGACCAGGTGCCGGACGGCGAGGGCGCCGCCCGCCACGTCGTCGACCGAGACCGAGCACTCGGTGGTGCCCTCGGCGACCCGGTCGACGAGCACGAACGGGATGCCGTTGCGCCGGAACGCCTCGATGTTGCGCCCGCTGGCGTCGCTGGGGGTGAGCAGCACCCCGCGCACCCGCTGCTCGGCGAAGAGGGACAGGTAGTCGGCCTCCTCGCTCGGGCTCTGGGCGCTGTTGCAGACCATCACGCCGAGTCCCGCCTCGCGTGCGGCACGCTCGGCGCCGCGGGCGACGTCGACGAAGAACGGGTTGCCCATGTCGAGGACGAGGAGTCCCATGATCCGGCTGCGTCCGGCCCGTAGTTGGCGCGCCGACTCGCTGCGTACGTAGCCGAGCCGGTCGATGGCGGACAGGACGCGTGCCCTCGTCTCGGAGGCCACCGAGTCGGGGCGGTTGATCACGTTCGAGACCGTGCCGACGGAGACTCCGGCGGCACGGGCGACGTCCTTGATACCCACCGACTGGGCCATCAGACGGGAACCTCCAGAAGAGCGAGAAGCGGCGGGCAGGCCATCACATTACCCGCGGGCGGGCCGGAACCATCGGTCATGAGGGCAGCCGGAAATCGATGACGTGCAGGGCGGAGGGCGTGGTCCCGGCGGACTTCTGCTGGTACATCACGGACAGGGTTCCGTCCTGTGGGACGCGCGTCTCGTCGATCACGACCTCGCCGAACGCGTCGAGGCCGGCGCCGTCGAACAGCAGCTTCCAGTCGGTGTGTCCGGAGGACTTCGAGGCACCGGCTATCCGCCCGTACGGCATGATCGCGTAGGCGTTGTCGTAGCGGTCCAGGACCAGCCTGGTGCGCTGGCTGGAGTTCAGGGCGATCGGGATCTCGGTCTTGGTCCAGCCGCCGGACGCGTTCTTGCGCAGGTGGAAGGCCCGGCCGTTGGCCGTGCGGTCCGTCACGTAGTCGGTGGTGCACTGCCCGAAGCGTCCGGGCACGTAGCTGATGATCGCGTGCGGCAGGCCCGCCGAGTCGGTGGCCTGGCTCTCCTGGTTCATCAGGGAGTGGTCGGGGTCGAGGGGATCGACGACGAGTCCCGCGTCGGTGACCGCGACGGTGCCGGAGGTTCCGGTGGTGCCGACGAGGGTCCCGGCGTCGTTGCGCCAGTTGCGGCCCCGGTCGGTGGAGTAGACGTAGCCGGTGTCGTGATTGGTGATGCCGCCGGAGCTGCACATCACGGCGGCGTTCTGCTCGCGCCAGGTGAAGAAGGAGTGCAGCCGGCCGTTCACGTCGTAGTCGATGCCGTGCAGATACATGTTGCGGGCCGTGCTCGACCCGTGGGAGCTCGTGTACGTCCCCGTCGACGCGGACCATTCGCCGAGCGCGGACCAGGCCGAACCGTCGTACTCGGCCAGGGCGTTGCGGCCGTTCCCGGAGACGCCGACGCGGTAGCTGAGCTGGAGCCGGCCCTCCGGGGTCGCGACGAACTGCGGGTAGGTGAACTGCGTGGTGAGGGCGAGCCCGTCCAGGGAGGTCTGGACGGCACCGAGGACGGCGGAGGTCCAGGCGGTCGACGCGGCGTTGTCGAGGAGCCCCGCCACCGACTTGACGTAGAAGAAGCCGTCGCTGTGCGAGTCCATGTTCAGGTGCAGTCGGCCGTCGGTCCTGGAGACGCCCATGGAGATGACGTTGTGGGAGTCGCTGCTCTTGAGCTTGTGGCCGATCGTGATCTTGGACCAGGTGGTGGCGCCTAGCGTGCGGCGGGCGACGACCGCGCTACGGTCCGCGGTGTACCAGGCGGCGTACTGATGGCCCCGGTAGGTCAACAGGCCGTTCTTCTGGAACGAGTTGTTGTTGACCAGCCCGTCGTAGGAGACGAAGTAGAGCGCCTGGGTGTCGAGTCGGGTGGTTCCGGACTGGGTGACGGAGGGGCCGGGGGCGGCCGCTCGGGCCGTCCCCGCGGTGAGGGCGGGGCCTGCCACGGCGCCCAGCAGGGCCGTCGTCAGCACGGTGCGTCGTCTCATGTACGGGCTCCTCGATCGGGCTGCGGGCGGGTGGTCAGGCGAGGTGGAACACTTCGGTGAGGGGCTTCATGGCCTCGTCGGGCCGGGCGCCGTCCAGGGACGTGAAGAACGGCGCCATCTCCGCCTGCCAGCGGGCGTTGACGTCGGTGGCCTCCATGGCGGCCCGGGCGGCCGCGAAGTCCTCGGTCTCCAGATAGCCGACCAGCAGGCCGTCCTCGCGCAGGAAGAGCGAGTAGTTGTGCCAGCCGGTGGCCGAGAGGGCGTCGAGCATCTCGGGCCACACGGCGGCGTGCCGCTCGCGGTACTCGTCGAGGCGGTCCGCACGGACCTTCAACAGGAAGCACACACGTCGCATCGATGACCCTCCGGGGTCTGGGAGTCGGGCCGGCCGGACCGCCCGGGCGCCGCGGCGTCCGGACGCCGGAGCGTCCGGACGTCCGGCTTCGTCGCGTCGAACCTCGGGTGAACTCAGGAGCTCAGGACCGAGGCCTCAGGACCTCACGGCCTCACGGCCTCGGTGCCTCGGTGCCTCGGTGCCTCAGAAGTTGAACTGGTCGATGTTCTTGGCGTCGAACACGGTCGGCTTGCCCAGGCTGATCACGCCGTCCTTGCCGATGGTGAAGGAGCCCATGTCGCCGGCCTTGAAGGTCTCGCCCTCCTTGCCGGTGATCTGTCCCGAGGACAGCGCCACCGCGGTGCGGGCGGCCAGCTCGCCGAGCTTCGCCGGGTCCCACAGCTCGAAGCCCTCGACGGTGCCGTTCTTGACGTACTTGCGCATGTCGTTGGGGGTGCCGAGGCCGGTCAGCTTGACCTTGCCCTTGTACTTGGAGCCGGACAGGTACTGGGCGGCCGCCTTGATGCCGACGGTGGTCGGCGAGATGATCCCGGCGAGCTTGGGGTGCTCCTGGAGCAGTCCCTGGGTCTGCTGGAAGGAGAGCTGGGCCTCGTCGTTGCCGTACGCGACCTTGACGAGCTTCATGTCCTTGTACTTGGGGTCCTTCAGCTCGTCCTTCATGAAGTCGATCCAGGTGTTCTGGTTCGTCGCGGTCTGCCCGGCGGACAGGATCGCGATCTCGCCCTTGTAGCCGATCTGTTCGGCGAGCAGCTGCACCTCGGTGCGGCCGAGGTCCTCGGCGCTCGCCTGCGAGACGAAGGCGTTGCGGCAGTCGGTCTTGGTGTCCGAGTCGTAGGTGACGACCTTGATCTTGTTCGTCATGGCCTGCTTGAGCGCGGTGCACAGGGCGCCCGGGTCCTGCGCGGAGACCGCCATCGCGTCGACCTGCTGCTGGGTGAGCGTGTTGACGTAACTCACCTGGCCGCTGGTGTCGGTGGCGCTGTTGGTGCCGACCTCCTTGTACTTGGAGCCCAGTTCGGTCAGCGCCTTCTCGCCGCCCTTGTCCGCGGAGGTGAAGTACGGGTTGTTGACCGCCTTGGGCAGGAAGCCGACGGTGAGTCCCTTCTTCGTGGCCGCGTTCGGGTCGGCCTTGCCGCCGGTCACGGCGGCCGAACCGCCCGAGTCCTTGGCGTCGTTCTTGGTGGTGCCGCCGCACGCGGTGACGGCCAGGGCGAGGGAGGTGACGGCGGCGAGCGCCGCGCAGGTGCGACGGATCGATGACTTGCGCATGGGTGAGGGTTCCTTTACGAGGGTGAGCGGAGCGGGGTTACGAAATCGGAGTCGAGGCGGCTCTGCGGCCCGCCCTCGCTACGGAGATCTGGCGCCCGACCCGGGGGCCGAGCACGGAGACGACCAGCAGAACGCCGGTGACGACGATCTGCGACTGCGCGGAGACGTTGACGAGGCTCATCACGTTCTGCAGGGCGCCGAGCAGGAAGACTCCCGCGATCGCGCCGCCGAGGGTGCCCTTGCCGCCGTCGAAGTCGATGCCGCCGAGCAGGACGGCGGCCACCACCGAGAGTTCGAGTCCGGTGGCGTTGTCGTAGCGGGCGCTGGAGTAGTGCAGGGCCCAGAAGACACCGGTCAGGGAGGCCATGAGGCCGGTCGCGACGAACAGCAGCAGCTTCTGCCGCTTGACCCGGATGCCGGCGAATCGCGCGGCCTCCTCGTTGGCGCCGATCGCGAACGCCGACCGCCCGAAGGGGGTGGCGTGCAGCACGACGACGGCCACGGCGAGGAGGACGAGGAAGACCGGAAGTGCCTGCGGGACGAAGGTGTCACCGATGCGCCCGGCGGCGAACTCCTGGTACTGGGTGGGGAAGTCGGTGACCGCGTCGGAGCCGAGCACGATCTGCGCGATGCCCCGGTAGGCGGCGAGCGTGCCGATGGTGACGGCCAGGGACGGCAGCCCGAGCCTGGTCACCAGCAGGCCGTTGACCAGCCCGCACACCACGCCGAGCAGCAGACAGAGCGGGATGATCGTCTCGATCGCCATGCCCTGGTTCCACAGGGCGCCCATGACCGAGCCGGAGAGCCCGGCCGTGGAGGCGACGGACAGGTCGATCTCGCCGGCCACCACGAGCAGGGTCATGGGCAGGGCGACCAGCGCGATCGGCAGGGTGTTGCCGATCAGGAACGACAGGTTGAGCGCGTTGCCGAAGCCGTCAACGAAGGTGAAGGAGAAGAGCAGCAGGACGATGAGGAGGGCGCCGACGACCGTGTCCCAGCGGACGGCGCGCGCGAGAGCGGAGTCAGCCATGGCGGGCGTTCCTCTTCTTCAGTGCGGCGGCCACGCGCAGGGCGACGATCCGGTCGACCGCGATGGCGAGAATGAGCAGGACGCCGTTGATGGCGAGCACCCAGACGGAGCTGACGCCGAGGGCGGGCAGGACGCTGTTGATGGAGGTGAGCAGCAGGGCTCCGAGGGCGGCCCCGTAGACGCTGCCGGAGCCGCCGGTGAAGACGACACCGCCGACCACGACCGCGCTGACGACGGTCAGTTCGTATCCGGTGCCGGTGCCGGAGTCGACGTTGCCGAACCGGGCGAGGTACAGGGCGCCGGCGAGGCCGGAGAGGCCGCCGCAGACGACGTACGCGGTCAGGATGCGCTTGCGGACGGGGATACCGGCCAGCCGCGCGGCTTCGGGGTTGGAGCCGAGCGCGTACAGCTCGCGGCCGCTGCCGAAGTGCTTGAGGTAGTACGCGGTGACCACCAGGACGGCCAGGGCGATGAGGGCGAGATAGGGGACGGCCGAGAGGCCTCCGGAGCCGAAGTCGACGAATCCGCCGGGGAGGTCCGCCGCGGTGATCTGGCGGGAGCCGACCCAGATGGAGTCGACGCCGCGGATGATGTAGAGCGTGCCCAGGGTGACGACGAGCGCGGGTACCTGGCCGAGACTGACGAGGGCGCCGTTGACCAGTCCGCAGCCGATGCCGAGGAGGACCGCGAGGAACACGGCGACGACGGGGTCGCCGCCGCCCTGGAGGTAGGTGCCGGCGGCGAAGGCGCTGATGCCGAGCGTCGAGCCGACCGACAGGTCCACGTTGCGGGTGATGACGACGAGGGACTGGCCGGTGGCGACCAGGACGAGGATGGTCGCGTTCAGCAGCAGGTCCTTGACGCCCTGCTCGGACAGGAACTCGCTGTTGCCCGCCTGGGTGATGGCGATCATCACCAGGAAGACGGCCAGGATGGCGAGTTCGCGCATCTTGAAGACGCGGTCCACCAGTCGGGTGCCGCTGGACCTGGGCACCTCGGTGGCGGGGGCGGGGGTGGGAGCGGTCACCGTCATGCGGCGGCCCTCCGGGGGATGATCGGGGTCATTCGGGCAGCCCTCTCGATGGCTGTCATGCGGCGGCCCTCCCGGTGGCGGCGGCCATCACGGATTCCTCGGTGGCTTCGGAACGGGGGATCTCGGCGGTGAGGCGCCCCTCGTGCATCACGAGCACGCGGTCGGCCATGCCGAGGATCTCGGGCAGGTCGGAGGAGATCATCAGGACGGCCACGCCGTCGGCGGCCAACTCGCTGAGCAGCCGGTGCACTTCGGCCTTGGTGCCGACGTCGATGCCACGCGTCGGCTCGTCGACGATGAGCACCTTGGGACCGGTGGCCAGCCACTTGGCGAGGACGACCTTCTGCTGGTTGCCGCCGGACAGGGTGTTGACGGTGTCGGCGATCCGGGCGTACTTCACCTGGAGCTTGACCGCCCAGTCGAGGGAGCGGCTGCGCTCGGCACCGCGGTCCATCAGGCCCGCCCTGACCGTCGAACTCAGCCCGGTCAGACCGATGTTGCGCTCGATCGACATGTCCATCACCAGGCCCTGGGCGCGGCGGTCCTCGGGGACGAGCGCGAGCCCCGCGGCCATGGCGGCGGAGGGGGCGCCGTTCGTCAGCGCGCGGCCGTCGACCTCCACCTCCCCGGCGTCCCAGCGGTCCACGCCGAACACCGAGCGCGCGACCTCGGTGCGGCCGGCGCCGACGAGCCCGGCGAGTCCGACGATCTCACCGCGCCGGACGTCGAAGGAGACGTCGGTGAACAC
Source organism: Streptomyces sp. NPDC002580 (assembly GCF_042889485.1). Classification (NCBI taxonomy): domain Bacteria; kingdom Bacillati; phylum Actinomycetota; class Actinomycetes; order Kitasatosporales; family Streptomycetaceae; genus Streptomyces; species Streptomyces sp. NPDC002580. The sequence continues at coordinate 544,628 of NZ_JBIAQZ010000002.1, forward strand.
GCCCTCCCGGGTCAACCGGCGCACGCTCAGGGCGATTTCCCCGGCCTCGACGTCCTGCTTGGGGTAGAGCTCGTCGAGGTCGCGGCCGACCATCCGGCGTACCAGGTCGTCCTCCGTCATGCCTTCGAGCGGCTCGCTGGCGATCAGGGCGCCGTCGCGCAGGGTCGTGACCCGTCCGCAGATCCGGAAGATCTCCTCCAGCCGGTGCGAGATGAACAGCACCGCCGCGCCCTGCTCGCGCAGGGCGCGGACCACGCCGAACAGGCGGGCCACCTCGCTGCCGGTGAGGGCGGCGGTCGGCTCGTCCATGATCAGGACGCGGGCGTCGAAGGAGAGCGCCTTGGCGATCTCGACGATCTGCTGGTCGGCGATGGACAGTCCGCGCGCCGGCCGCTCGGGGTCGAGTTCGACACCGAGGCGTTCCATGAGGGCGGCGGTCGCCGCCCGGGTGGCCTTGTGGTCGATGCGGCCGAGCGCCCGCCGGGGCTGACGCCCCATGAAGATGTTCTCGGCGATCGAGAGGTCGGGGAAGAGCGTGGGCTCCTGGTAGATCACCGCGATGCCCGCGTCGCGGGCGTCGGCGGGGCCGTGGAAGACGGTGGGTTCGCCGTCCAGCAGGACCTGGCCGGCGTCCGGTCGGTGCACGCCGGCGAGCGTCTTGATGAGGGTCGACTTGCCCGCGCCGTTCTCTCCGGCGAGCGCGTGCACCTCTCCGGGGAACAGTTCCAGGGACACGTCCCGCAGGGCGCGCACGGCGCCGAAGGACTTCGAAAGGTCCTTCAGCGCCAGCACCGGGGTCGGTCCCGTGTCGGACGGGTGGGTCATGAGGGGCTCCTCGACGACGTCTGCGGGACGGCCCCCACTGCGTCGTGAAAGGTTTCAATTGGATTGCCGGGACGTTAGACAGGTCATCCAGGTCACGTCAATGGGTTCGGGTCGAAATTCTTCGACGGTCTTGTGTCACAACGGAGTCACGGCGAACGGTCCCCGCCAGAGGGGTTGACACTCCCTCGAAGGGCTCATAGCTTCAGCTTCTGAATCGTTTCAGATGCCGTGTTCAGGAAGCCACCGGGCGGCGCCGCGGGGAGCCCTGCGGGAAGCCCTTCGGCAAGCACCCCGGACAGCCTTCGCGCAGCGGTTCAGGAAGCAGTCCGAACAAGCCGTTCCCATTCGAAGTCGTAGGAGTCCCGAAGTGACCGAGTTCGCCGCGGTGAAGGCCGCGCTCAAGACCCAGGCCGTCGAGACGCCGTCGTGGGCGTACGGGAACTCGGGAACCAGATTCAAGGTGTTCGCGCAGCCGGGTGTGTCCAGGACTCCGCAGGAGAAGCTGGACGACGCCGCCAAGGTGCACGAGTTCACCGGCGCCGCCCCTACCGTCGCGCTGCACATCCCGTGGGACAAGGTCGACGACTACACGGCGCTCGCGAAGCACGCCGAGGAGCGCGGCCTGAGGCTGGGCGCGATCAACTCCAACACCTTCCAGGACGACGACTACCGGCTCGGCTCCGTCTGCCACCCGGACGCCGCGGTGCGCCGCAAGGCCGTCGACCACCTGCTCGAATGCGTCGACATCATGGACGCGACGGGTTCGAAGGACCTGAAGCTGTGGTTCGCCGACGGCACGAACTACCCCGGTCAGGACGACCTGCGCGAGCGCCAGGACCGGCTCGCCGAGGCCCTGGCCCAGGTATACGCCCGGCTCGGCGAGGACCAGCGGATGCTGCTGGAGTACAAGTTCTTCGAGCCGGCCTTCTACGCGACGGACGTCCCCGACTGGGGCACGGCCTACGCGCACTGCCTCAAGCTCGGCCCGAAGGCGCAGGTCGTGGTCGACACCGGGCACCACGCCCCCGGCACCAACATCGAGTTCATCGTCGCCACGCTGCTGCGCGAGGACAGGCTCGGCGCCTTCGACTTCAACTCCCGCTTCTACGCCGACGACGACCTGATGGTGGGCGCGGCCGACCCCTTCCAGCTGTTCCGGATCATGTACGAGGTGATCCGCGGCGGCGGCTTCTCCCCCGACGTCGCGTTCATGCTCGACCAGTGCCATAACATCGAGGCCAAGATCCCGGCGATCATCCGGTCGGTGATGAACGTGCAGGAGGCCACGGCGAAGGCCCTCCTCGTCGACGGCGCCGCCCTCGCCGAGGCGCAGCGGAGCGGGGACGTGCTCGCCGCCAACGCGGTGATCATGGACGCGTACAACACGGACGTACGGCCGTTGCTCGCGGAGGTGCGGGGTGAGCTGGGGCTCGATCCCGATCCGATGGCCGCGTACCGGCGCTCCGGGTGGGCGGAGCGGATCGCCTCCGAGCGGGTCGGCGGGACCCAGGCCGGTTGGGGCGCCTAGCTCTTGCCGGCGCCGCGCCTCGGCCGGGTCTCCTCGGCCGGGGCGGCTGGTTCGGCCCGGGGCCGGGCCCTCCGTGGTGCGTCTGCCCCACGCCGCGGGCCGCGGGCCGCGGGTGCCGTTGCGGCTGGTCGCGCAGTTCCCCGCGCCCCCGAGGGGCGCTTCTCCTCGGGTTCGTTCCCCGTGACCCTCGCGGTCGGCCGCGCGGGTCGTCGCGCCCCTGACGGGGCGCTCCTCCTCCCCTTCTCTTCCAAAGGACCCGGATCATGGCACCCCATCCCGAAGCCGCCGCTCTGCTGGCCCGGTCGCGCCGGCTCGGCGCCGATCCTCGCAACACCAACTACGCGGGCGGCAACACCTCCGCCAAGGGCACCGACACCGACCCCGTGACCGGCGGGGACGTGGAGCTGATGTGGGTGAAGGGGTCGGGCGGCGACCTCGGCACCCTGACCGAGGACGGACTCGCGGTGCTGCGCCTCGACCGGCTGCGGGCGATGACCGAGGTCTACCCGGGGGTCGAGCGCGAGGACGAGATGGTCGCCGCGTTCGACTACTGCCTGCACGGCAAGGGCGGTGCCGCGCCGTCCATCGACACGGCGATGCACGGGCTCGTCGACGCCCCGCACGTCGACCATCTGCACCCCGACTCGGGGATCGCGCTCGCCTGCGCGGCCGACGGGGAGAAGCTGACCGCCGAGTGCTTCGGCGACAGCGTGGTGTGGGTGCCGTGGCGCCGGCCCGGTTTCCAGCTCGGGCTCGACATCGCGGCGGTCAAGGAGGCCAGCCCGGAAGCGATCGGCTGCGTCCTGGGCGGCCACGGCATCACCGCCTGGGGGGCCACCGCCGAGGAGTGCGAGCGCAACTCCCTGCACATCATCCGCACCGCCGAGGCCTTCCTCGCCGCGCGTGGCGAGGCGGAGCCGTTCGGGCCCCTCGTCGAAGGGTACGGGGCACTCACTCCGGCGGACCGCCGTGCGCGGGCCGCCGCGCTCGCACCGCACGTCCGGGCCCTCGCCTCCCAGGACCGCCCGCAGGTCGGCCACTTCACCGACTCCGAGGAGGTGCTCGACTTCCTCGCCCGCGCCGAGCACGGCAGGCTCGCGGCGCTCGGCACCTCGTGCCCGGACCACTTCCTGCGCACCAAGGTCAGGCCCCTCGTCCTCGACCTGCCGCCCACCGGCGCCCTGGACGAGGCCATCGCCCGGCTGGGCGAACTCCACGCCGAGTACCGCGTCCGGTACGCGGCCTACTACGACCGGCACGCGCTGCCCGACTCCCCCGCGATGCGCGGCGCGGACCCGGCGATCGTGCTGGTCCCCGGCGTCGGCATGTTCTCCTTCGGCAAGGACAAGCAGACGGCCCGGGTGGCGGGCGAGTTCTACGTCAACGCCATCAACGTCATGCGGGGCGCCGAGGCGGTGTCGACGTACGCGCCGATCGAGGAGTCGGAGAAGTTCCGCATCGAGTACTGGGCCCTGGAGGAGGCGAAGCTCCGGCGGATGCCGAAGCCCAAGCCGCTCGCCACCCGGGTGGCGCTCGTGACGGGCGCGGGCAGCGGGATCGGCAGGGCGATCGCGGAGCGGCTGGTGGCCGAGGGCGCGTGCGTCGTGGTCGCGGACCTCAACACCGAGGCCGCCGACCGGGTGGCCGCCGAGCTCGGCGGTCCCGACAAGGCCGTCGCCGTCACCGTGGACGTCACCTCCGAGGAACAGATCGCCGAGGCCTTCGCGGCGGCGGCGCTGGCCTTCGGCGGGGTCGACCTGGTGGTCAACAACGCGGGCATCTCCATCTCCAAGCCGCTCCTGGAGACCACCGCGAAGGACTGGGACCTCCAGCACGACATCATGGCCCGCGGCTCCTTCCTCGTCTCGCGCGAGGCGGCCCGGGTGATGATCGCCCAGCGCCTGGGCGGCGACATCGTCTACATCGCGTCCAAGAACGCGGTCTTCGCGGGGCCCAACAACATCGCCTACTCCGCGACCAAGGCCGACCAGGCTCATCAAGTACGGCTGCTGGCAGCCGAGTTGGGCGAGCACGGCATTCGGGTCAACGGTGTCAACCCGGACGGGGTGGTCCGCGGCTCGGGCATCTTCGCGGCCGGCTGGGGGGCGCGGCGCGCGGCGACGTACGGCATCGAGGAGGAGAAGCTCGGCGAGTTCTACGCCCAGCGGACCATCCTCAAGCGGGAGGTGCTGCCCGAGCACGTCGCGAACGCCGTCTTCGCGCTGACGGGCGGGGACCTGACGCACACCACGGGACTGCACGTCCCGGTCGACGCCGGCGTCGCCGCCGCGTTCCTGCGATGACCCGGACGAGCGCCGTGCGCAGGTACGCCGCGGTCGACCTCGGCGCGTCCAGCGGGCGGGTCATGGTCGGCCGTGTCGGGCCGGACACGCTGGAGCTGACGGAGGCGCACCGGTTCCCCAACCGGCCGGTCCGGGTCCCCGAGGGGCTGCGCTGGGACATCCTCGCGCTGTACGCGGGGGTCCTCGACGGACTGCGCGCGGCCGGGCGGGTCGACTCCGTCGGCATCGACAGCTGGGCGGTGGACTACGGCCTGCTGGACGCGGACGGAGCGCTGCTCGGCAATCCGGTGCACTACCGCGACGCCCGCACGGAGGGCGTCGCGGAGAAGGTGTGGGCGAGCGTGCCCGCCGCCGAGCTGTACGCGGCGACCGGGTTGCAGTACGCGCCCTTCAACACCCTCTACCAGTTGACGGCCGCCCGCTCCTCCGGTCAACTCGCCTCGGCGGAAAGCCTGTTGCTCATCCCGGATCTGCTGGCGTACTGGCTCACGGGCGAGATGGGCACCGAGCTCACCAACGCCTCCACCACCCAGCTGATCGATCCGGTGACCCGCGACTGGTCGTACGGTCTCGCGGAACGGCTCGGCATCGACCTCGCGCTGTTCGCCCCGTTGCGCCGTCCCGGCGACCCGGCCGGAACCCTGCTGCCGCACGTGCTGGAGGAGACGGGGACGAGCGGCCCGGTGCCGGTGACGACGGTCGGTTCGCACGACACCGCCTCGGCGGTCGCCGCCGTCCCCGCCACCGGGGAACGGTTCGCGTACATCTGCACCGGCACCTGGTCGCTGGCCGGCCTGGAGCTGGACGCGCCGGTGCTGACCGAGGCGAGCCGGGCCGCCAACTTCACCAATGAGCTGGGGCTGGACGGCACGGTCCGCTATCTGCGGAACATCATGGGCCTGTGGCTGCTCCAGGAGTGCGTCCGTGCGTGGGACGACCCCGATCTCGGTGGACTCCTCGTGGCGGCGGCCGAGGTGACACCGTTGCGCTCCGTCGTCGACGCGGGCGACCCGGCGTTCCTGGCGCCGGGCCGGATGCCGTCCCGGATCGCGGACGCCTGCCGGGACTCGGGGCAGCCGGTGCCCGAGTCCCGTGCCGAGATCACCCGGTGCATCCTCGACTCCCTCGCGCTCGCCCACCGCCGGGCGATCCGGGAGGCACAGTCCCTCGCGGACCATCCGGTCGACGTCGTCCACATCGTGGGCGGCGGCGCCCGCAACGAGCTGTTGTGCCGGCTCACCGCCGACGCCTGCGGTCTGCCGGTCGTGGCGGGCCCGGCGGAGGCGGCCGCGCTGGGCAACGTCCTCGTCCAGGCGCGGGCGCACCGGCCGTCCGGCGGCCGGGCCGGGATGCGCGACCTGGTGGCGCGCACCCAGCCGCTCCGCCGCTACGAGCCGAGCGGCGGAGCGGCGGCGTGGCGCGCGGCCGAGGCGAGGCTCGGCACGCCGTGAGAAGCGCCGCGGAACGCCCTGTGGAGCGGGCCGCGCGGGACCGCCTCCGACGCGGCGGGCGCGCGCTGCCTCCCCGGGCCCGTACCCGCCCCGTACCCTGCACCCGATCCCTGACCGAGACAGAGGAGCCGCGATGCGTGTCGCCCTGTTCCTGACCTGTGTCAACGACACGCTGTACCCGGACACCGGCCGCGCCGTGGTGAGACTGCTGACCAGGCTGGGTGTCGACGTCGACTTCCCCGCGGGGCAGACCTGTTGCGGGCAGGCGCACTACAACACCGGGTACCGCCATGACGCCGAGCCGCTCGCCCGGCGCTTCTCCGAGGTGTTCGGGGACTACGAGGCGATCGTGACGCCGTCCGGATCGTGCGGGGCGATGGTGCGGGAGCTGTATCCGCGGATGGGTGAACGGGCCCGCGCCGAGGGCCGCGGCGACACCCTGGCCAGGACGCTGGCCCCGGTCGTGCCGAAGACGTACGAGCTCACCGAGTTCCTCGTCGACGTCCTCGGGGTGACGGACGTCGGCGCGTACTACCCGCACACGGTCACGTACCACCCCACCTGTCACGGCCTGCGCGGCCTGGGACTCGGCGACCGGCCGAACCGACTGCTCAGGGCCGTCAAGGGACTTGAGCTGCGCGAGCTGCCCGGAGCCGACGAGTGCTGCGGCTTCGGCGGGACGTTCGCCGTGAAGAACCCCGACGTCTCCGCGGCGATGGGCGCCGACAAGGTGCGCAACGCCGAGTCGACGGGCGCCGAGGTCCTGTGCGCCGCCGACAACTCGTGCCTGATGCACATCGGGGGCACGATGGGCCGCCTGAGCACGGGCATGCGGCCCGTGCACATCGCGGAGATCCTGGCGAGCACGGAAGAGGAGCCGAGCGCATGAGCGGAACGTTCGTCGGAATGCCCGCCTTCCCGAAGGCCGCGCGGGAGGCCGTCCACGACGCCACCCTGCGCGGCAATCTGCGCCACGCCACGCACACCATCCGCGCCAAGCGGGCCAAGGCCGTCGCCGAGCTCTCCGACTGGGCGGAGCTCCGCGAGGCGGGCAAGCAGATCAAGGAGCACACGCTCCGTCATCTCGACCGCTATCTGGTGCGGTTGGAGGAGTCGGTGACCGCGGCCGGTGGCGTCGTGCACTGGGCCGCCGACGCCGAGGAGGCCAACCGGATCGTCACGGACCTGGTGAAGGCGACCGGCGAGAGCGAGGTCGTCAAGGTCAAGTCGATGGCCACCCAGGAGATCGGGCTCAACGAGGCGCTGGAGGCCGCGGGCATCCACGCGTACGAGACCGATCTCGCCGAGCTCATCGTGCAGTTGGGCAAGGACCGGCCGTCGCACATCCTCGTTCCGGCGATCCACCGCAACCGCGGCGAGATCCGCGACATCTTCGTCCGCGAGATGGGCGGGTGGGGCCGTCCGGCGCCCGAGGGACTCTCCGACACGCCCGCCGAACTGGCCGAGGCGGCGCGCGTGCATCTGCGCGAGAAGTTCCTGCGCGCCAAGGTCGGCATCTCCGGGGCCAACTTCATGGTCGCCGAGACCGGCACCCTCGTCGTCGTGGAGTCCGAGGGCAACGGGCGCATGTGCCTGACGCTCCCCGAGACCCTGATCTCGGTCGTCGGCATCGAGAAGATCGTGCCGACCTGGCGGGACCTGGAGGTGTTCCTGCAGACCCTGCCGCGCTCCTCGACGGCCGAACGCATGAACCCGTACACCTCGATGTGGACGGGCACCGGCAACGGTCACGCCGGGGAGGGCGACGGCCCGCGGACGTTCCACCTGGTCCTGCTGGACAACGGCCGCACCGACACGCTCGCCGACGAGGTCGGGCGCCAGGCGCTGCGGTGCATCCGCTGCTCGGCCTGCCTCAACGTCTGCCCGGTGTACGAGCGGGCCGGCGGCCACGCCTACGGTTCGGTCTACCCGGGGCCGATCGGCGCCATCCTCAGCCCCCAGCTGCGGGGCACCGCGAGCGAGATCGACGCGTCCCTCCCGTACGCCTCCTCGCTGTGCGGAGCCTGTTACGAGGTCTGTCCGGTCGCGATCGACATCCCGGAGGTCCTCGTCCATCTGCGGGAGCGGATCGCGCAGGGCGGCCGGGCGACCAGGGACGGGAACACCGTCGTGCTCAAGCCGGCCAAGGGGCACGCCGCCGAGCGGGCGGCGATGCGCGCGGCGCGCTGGGCGTTCGGCCACCCCGGCGCCCTGCGCACCGGGCAGCGGATCGCGTCCCGGACCCGCCGCTTCCACCCGCGGACCCTGCCGGGCCCCGGCAGGGCGTGGAGTGCGAGCCGTGATCTGCCCGCAGTTCCCGCGGAGTCGTTCCGCGACTGGTGGCAGCGTACGCGCGGCGGAAAGGACACGGCGAAGTGAGCAGCAGGGATCTGATCCTCGGCCGGGTGCGGCGGGCCCTCGCGGACGTGCCCCGGGACGACACACCCCCGGAGCCCGGCCGGCCCGGGAGGGACCTCCCGTACGAGCGGGCCGTCGACCGGAGCTACCTGCGCGAGCACGGTGCCCGCGGGGTCGCGGAGACGGTGGATCTGCTCGCGGCGAACCTGGCGGACTACCGGGCGATCGTGCACCGCGCCGACAGCGGGGAACTACCCCACCTGATCATGCGGTTGCTCGCCGAGCGGGGCCCCCGGTACGTCCTCGTTCCGCCGGGTCTGCCACCCGAGTGGATGTCGGCCGCCGATCCCACCCGGGTCCACGACCGCGCCGTGAGCACCCCGCACGAGTTGGACGCGGTGGAGAGCGTGGTCACGGGCTGCGCGCTGGCGATCGCCGAGACCGGCACCATCGTGCTGGACGGCTCCCCCGACCAGGGCCGCCGCCGCATCACGCTCGTCCCGGACCAGCACATCTGTGTCGTCCGTGTCCCGGACCAGGTCGTCTCCTCCGTCCCCCAGGCCCTCGAACGCCTGGACCCCACCCGCCCGTCGACCTGGATCTCCGGGCCCTCGGCGACCAGTGACATCGAACTGGACCGGGTCGAGGGGGTGCACGGCCCGCGCACCCTGGAAGTGGTACTGGTGAGCGACACGCCCTGAGCCCGGTCACCGCCGAACAGTGCCTCGGCGGTCATCGGCGTCCGGCCCCCAGGCGTACGTCACGGCGGAGTTCGGGTCGTCCGCCGGCCGGTCGAGAGCCCCGCCGGTTCCGGTGTGCCCGGCACCGGACAGGTTCGGGCCGGTGCGCGAAGCGCCCTTCACGACTCCTCGCCGACGTGGACACCGGGCACGCTGTCGCCGTCCTCGGTGCCGGCCCGACGGCGCAGCGCCCACAACGCGACGGGGGCACCCGTACCGACGAGCAGGGACGCCAGGCACAGGCCGGCCTGGTAGCCGGAGAGAAAGGCGTCCGGGTCGGAGGCTCCGGTGGAGATCGCGGCGTGCTCGACAAAAGTGACGACCGCCCCCACGAAGGCGATTCCGAAGACTCCGGACGCCTCACGGACGGCACTGAAGAGCCCCGCGGCAATACCGGAGAGATGATCGGGCGACGATTCCATGGAACGAGTGGTCAGGGGAACGGCCAGCGCGGATCCGGAACCGATGGCCGAAAGGCCGGGGAGAATATGGACGAGACTCCCTCCGGAACTTCCCAGCGCGACCATCAACAGGCCGAGGGCGACCATGAGAAGACCGACGGCCGAGATGAGCCCGTCCCCCCAACGGCGTGCCAACCGGGCGATGAACGGCGCCGTGGCGAGCAGGGACAGGGCGACGGGTGTAAAGGTCAGTCCGGCCGCGGTCGGAGTGAGTCCGAGACTGTTCTGCAGGAATTGCGAGGTGAAGAAGAAGACCCCGCTCACACCCAGGCCCCAGAGCAGTTGGCTGATGACTCCACCGACAAAGGGGCGTTTTTGAAAGAGTAATCGCAGGGCAGCACTTCGGCGCAGGGTCAGTTCACACATCAGGGCGACGAGCGACAGCACGGCGAGGATCCCCGAGGCCGCCACGGGGAGACCGCCGAACCCCCGCGCGGGCCCCTCGATGAGGAAGTAGGCGAGCGTCGCCAGCGACAGACAGGCCAACGCGACGACGCGGAGCGGGATGGTGGCCAGTGGCGCGGACGCGGCTCGCGAATCGCGTCGGGGAACGGAGACGAAGCCGACGAGGAGGCTCGCGCATCCCAGCGGCGCGTTCATCACGAAGAGCCACTGCCAGCCCAGATGCTGGGTCATGACACCGGAGACGACCGGCCCGCACGCCAGCGCCAGGGCCAGGGCGGCCGTGGTGGCGCTGAAGCCCGCGTTGCGTGCCCGGGGCGGGAGATCGTGCGAGAGGACCGCCAGCGAGGCCGGCAGGATCAGTGCCGCGCCGGCTCCCTGCAGCCCCCGGAAGGCGATCAGCATCTCTCCCGACGTCGACGCGCCGCACCCGCCCGAGGCGGCGGTGAAGAGCGCCACGCCCAGCAGCAGGGTGACGCGCCGCCCCACGGTGTCGGCCAGGTGACCGCCCAGCAGCAGCGTGCTGGCGAGTGTGAGCGGATAGACGGCCGCCACCCATTTCAAGCCCGTTTCGTCGAGTCCGAGTTCCGCGCGGATCTGGGGCAGTGCGACATTGACGATGGTGTTGTCCAGCGCCGTCATGAATGACGGCAACAGAACGGCCATGAGAATGGCGAGGGCACGCAGTCGACTCATCGGACCTGTTTCGGGCAACGGGGAATTCGCTGAGGATTGATGTCGGGCCGCCCCATGCCGAATATCCTGCACGCGGTGCGCAGCGGGCGCCACCCGCGATCCGCCCGCCGTAGCCATTCGGCGTGTCACCGGAGGCCCCACACGGATGCGTGTTTGACTGGGTGCCCGCAACCAGCGCTTTCGCGCGGAAAAGCGGAGATGGGCGGCATGGCTGTCGGCCGGCCGCCTGATGGCCTATCGGCCGAAGAGTCCTTTCCTGCCCGGCGGAACGAAGGTTCGGTGACTCAGTGCTGTCAACCATGAAGGACACCATCAGCCACCATCTCGCCCGCGCTGCGACGCAGACGCCGGACGAGAGAGCGTTCACCTTCGTGGATTTCAGCACCGACGCCGACGGAATCCCCGCCACCCTGACCTGGCGCCAACTGGACGACCGGGTCCGCTCCACCGCCGCGGCGCTGCGTCACGTCGGCGCGGCCGGTGAGCGGGTGGCGATCGTGGCACCGCAGAACCTGGACTACGTGGTCGGTTTCCTCGCCGCCGCGTGCGCCGGAGCGATCGCCGTGCCGCTGTTCCCGCCCGCCCTGCCCGGTCACGCGGAGAAGCTCGCCGCCTCGCTCACCGACGCCGACCCGGTGCTCGCCCTCACCAGCCCCGGGATCCTGGAGTCCGTGGAGCGGTTCTGCGCCGACCGGGCCGGCGCCCGGCTGCGTGTGGTCACCGAACAGGGGCTGCTCGCGGAGGTCGGACCGGATGCGGTCACGGCGGCGGCGAACGGTGAGCCCTTCCACCCGCGACCCGACGACTGCGCCTACCTGCAGTACACCTCGGGTTCCACCCGCGTGCCGTCCGGCGTGGAGATCACGCACGCCAACGTCTGCGCCAACGCCCGCCAGGGACTGGACGCGTACGACATCCGCACCGGGCGCAACTGCACCGTCGGCTGGCTGCCGCTGTACCACGACATGGGCCTGCTCCTCGCGATCGCGGCGCCCGTCGTCGGCCGCGTGCACTCCGTGCTCATGGAACCCCTGGCCTTCGTGCAGCAACCCGTCAGGTGGCTGCGCCTGCTCAGCCGGAATCCGGGAGCGATCACCGCCGCCCCCAACTTCGCGTTCGACTACGCGGCTCGCCGGGTCACCGCCGAGGAGCGCGGCGAGCTGTCCCTGGGCTCGGTCGTCGCCATGATCAACGGCAGCGAGCCCATCGCGGAGCAGACCCTGCGACGGTTCCAGGACGCCTTCGCGGAGACCGGCATGGTCCGGACGATCATGCGCCCGTCCTACGGACTGGCCGAGGCGACCGTGTTCGTCGCCGCCTCCCCGGCCGGTGAGGAACCGACCGTCACCTGCTTCGACCGGGACGCGCTCGCGGACGGAACCGCCCGGGTGGTCGAGCCCACCGACGGCGGAGCCGTGACCCGCCTGGTCGCGTGCGGGCGGCCCGTCGACCAGGAGATCGCCATCGTCGACCCGACGACGCGGGTTCGCCTGGAGGGCGGCAGCGTCGGCGAGATCTGGCTCCGCGGACCCAACGTCGGCCGCGGCTACTGGGGACGCCCCGAGCAGAGCGAAGCCACGTTCCGGGCGACCCTCCACGGCGACGACCCCCAGGACCGTACGCACCACTGGCTGCGCACCGGAGACCTCGGCCTCTGGCACGACAAGCAGCTCTACGTCACCGGCCGCATCAAGGACCTCGTGATCGTCGACGGCACCAATCACTACCCGCAGGACATCGAGCAGACCGTCGAGAACGCCCACCCGGCCATCCGCCGCCATCGCACCGCGGCCTTCGCGGTGGCCCACGACGGCGGAGAACGCCTGGTGATCGTCGCCGAACACGCCCGTGACCTCACCGAACCGAGCGCCGTCCTGGACGAGGTGACACGTGCCATCAGAGCCGCGGTCGCCGACGTCCACGCCATCTCCGTCCACGATTTCGTGCTGGCCCGGCCCGACGCCGTCCCCCACACCACCAGCGGCAAGGTCGCCCGCGGCGCGTGCCGCGCGCAGTACCTCGAGGGCACCTGGAGCGGCGTGACGCGTAAGGAGACCGGCACCGTATGACGCACACAGGCGGACACCAGGAGCCGGGCGACGACGCCCGGGCCCCCATCCCCGACGCGGCCGGCCGGAGCGGACCGGACGCCGCCGAACTGCGCGAAGTGCTGCGGCGGCTCGTCTGTGACCTCAGCGGCACCCCCGTGGAGGAACTCGACGATTCCCGGCCCCTGGCGGAGTACGGCCTCACCTCGCGCGACGCCGTCGGGCTGAGCGGCCAGTTGGAGCAGCTGCTGGGCCGCTCGCTGTCCACCACCCTGCTGTGGGAACACCCGACGATCACGCAACTGGTCGACGCGCTGACCGCCGTCGAGACGGAACGACGGCCGGAGCCGCCCGGTGACCCGGCGGTCACCGGGGACACCGGTCAGGACGCCGTCGCCGTCATCGGGGTCGGCTGCCGCCTGCCCGGCGACGTGCACGGACCGGACGCGTTCTGGGACCAGCTCCTGACCGGGACGGACACGGTCGGCCAGGTGCCCGAGGGCCGCTGGCGCGACTTCTCCGGCACGGCCCCCGACGTCACCGCCCTGATGGCGTCCACCACCAAGTGGGGCGCCTTCCTCGGCGACGTCCAGGGATTCGACGCGGAGCACTTCGGCATCACGCCACGTGAGGCCGAGGTCATGGATCCCCAGCAGCGGCTGCTGCTCGAGGTCGGCTGCGAGGCGCTGGACCACGCGGGAGTACCGGTCCAGACCCTTCAAGGCACCGCCACCGGCGTCTTCGTCGGTCTGAGCGCTCTCGAGTACGGCCATCTGACCACCTCGGACCCGACGCGCCTCACCCCGTGGACCAGCACCGGGGCGGCCGGGAGCATCGCGGCCAACCGGATGTCCTACCTGTTCGACCTTCGCGGCCCCAGCGTCACCACCGACTCGGCCTGCTCGTCTTCCCTCGTGGCCGTCCACCTGGCCTGCCGCAGCCTCCGCGCGCGCGAGTGCGACACCGCGCTGGCGGCCGGGGTCAACGTCCTCCTGTCCCCGTCGGTCACGGCCTCGTTCGAACAGGCCGGAGCGCTGGCCGCGGACGGCAGGTGCAAGCCCTTCGACGCGGCGGCGGACGGCATCACCCGTGGCGAGGGCTGCGGGGTCGTCGTACTCAAGCGCCTCGCGGACGCCCAGCGCGACGGGGACCGGGTCCTGGCCGTCGTCAGGGGCACCGCCGTCAACCAGGACGGCCGGTCGGCGGGCCTCATGGCGCCCAACCCGGCGGCCCAGGAAGCACTCCTGCGCGACGCCCTGCGCGACGCGCGGCTCGAAGCCGGCGACGTCGACTACGTCGAGGCGCACGGAACCGGGACCCTGCTGGGGGACCCCATCGAGGCGACGGCCCTGGGGTCGGTGCTCGGTTCCGGCCGGCGGCCCGATCAGCCCCTGCTGATCGGGTCGGTCAAGAGCAACCTGGGCCATCTGGAGGGCGCCGCCGGCGTCGTCGGCCTGATCAAGACCACCCTGGCCCTGCACCACGACCGCATCCCGGCCAGCCTGCACTTCCACACCCCCAATCCCCACATCGACTTCGCCGGGCTGGGCCTGCGGGTGGTCACCGAGCCGACCGCCTGGCCCACGTCCGCCGAGCGCCCCGGCCGCGCCGGCGTGTCCGCCTTCGGATTCGGCGGGACCAACGCCCACGCCGTCCTGGAGCAGGCACCACCGGCCGTGCCGTCTCCCGAGTCCCTCTCCGCCGCCGACGGTGAGGGCGACCGCCCGCACGTCCTGGTGGTGTCCGCGCGGTCCGCCGACAGGCTCGCCGACACCGCCGCGAGCCTGTCGCGACACGTCACCGACAAGGCCCCGGCACTCGCCGACCTCGCCCACACCCTGGCCCGGCACCGCCGTGGGCCGTTCTGCGCGGCCGTCGTCGCGCGGAACCACCGCGACGCGGCCACCAGGCTCGCCGCGCTGGCCCGCGACGAGACGGTCCCCGGCCTGGTGCCCCCCTGCACCGAGGCCGCGGCGCAGCCCGGCACCGACCGCCGGCCGGTATTCGTCTTCTCCGGCTACGGCTCGCAGTGGAACGGCATGGGCCGGCGCCTGCTGACCGACGATCCGCTCTTCGCCGCGCGGGTCTGCGAACTCGATCCCGTCTTTCTCGCCGAGACCGGCTCCTCCCTGACCGACATGATCACGCGGACCGACACCGACCGTTCGGTGGACCGGATCCAGCCGCTGCTCTTCGGCATCCAGCTGGCCCTGGCGAGGACGATCCGGGCGCACGGCGTGGAACCCGCCGCCGTCATCGGTCACTCGATGGGCGAGGTCGCCGCGGCCGTCGTCGTCGGCGCCCTGGACGCGCGCGGCGGACTGCGTGTCATCAGCCGCAGATCGGCCCGCCTCGCCGGCGTCGACTCCGAACAGGCCGGCGCCATGGCCGCGGTGCATCTGCCGACGGACGGCCGGGACGAACTCCTCGCCCGCTTCCCCGGAGTCGAGGTCGCCGTCCACTCCTCGCCGAAACGGTGCACCGTGGCCGGCCCCGCCGGGGCGGTGCGCGACCTGGTGGACGACCTGACCGAGCGGGGGCAACTGGCCCGCCTGCTCGACGTGGGCGGCGCCGGGCACTCGGCCGCCGTGGACCCGGTCCTCGCCCCGCTGCGCGAGGACCTCGCGCCGCTGGAGCCCCGCGCCTCCTCGACGCCCTGGTACAGCACCGTCACGGACGACCCCCGCGAGCGTCCGGCGGCCGACGCCGACTACTGGTGCGCCAACGTGCGCCGCCCCGTGCGTCTGCAACAGGCGGTGGCCGCTGCGGCCGAGGACGGGCACACCCTCTTCCTGGAGATCTCGCCGCACCCCACCGCCGTGGTCCCGGTGGCCGAGACGCTCGAAGCGGTCCCGGTGGGCGGGGAGGCCCTGGTCGTCCCGACCCTGCACAAGAAGGCCGACGAACCCGTCGACGTCCGCGTCGCGCTGACGCGGCTGCACTTCGCGGGGGTCACGACGGACACCGAGCGGCTGTGGCCCGCGGGCAGGCGCACCGCGCTGCCGACCCCCGCCTGGCGTCACGAACGGTTCTGGTTCGCCCGCGACACGACCGCCGGCTCGGTCGGTGGACACCCCCTGCTGGGTGCGCGGGCCGACGACCCGAGGACCGGCACCGTGCTGTGGCAGGGGGACATCGGCACCCGTCGGCACGGGCCCGGGCGCACGCTCCACGACAGAGCGGCGCTCACTCTCGCGTCCGCCGCCGAGCTGATGATCGAAGCCGGACTGGAACTCTGGTCCGCCACGGGCATCACCCATCTCGGCATCGATGACCTGACGATCCATCAATGGCTCGCCATCGCCAGCAGCACCCCCCTGACCACGGTGTGGGAGCCGGCCTCCGACACCCAGGGCACCGTCACCCTCCACGCCCGCGGCACCGACGGCGCCTGGCGGTGCCACGCCTCGGCCCGTGTCACCCGCGATCCCGGAGCCCCGGACGAGGAGCGCACCGACGCGAGTCGGACACCGGCCTTCGTCCAGCACTTCGTCCCCGAAGGCCCGCGACAACCACACCCTCCGGCCTACGCGCACCTGCTGACCGCCGTGCTGGAGGCCCCCGCCGCGGCGGACACCGCTCCGGCCGACGACGGCGCCGTACGGACCACCGCGCGGACCGTCCCGGTGGGCGTACGGTCCTTGCGCGTCTCGGCCCCGGGCATCCTCGACAGCGGATACGACATCTCCTGCGCGCCCGCCGGGCGCACCGTCCCGGCCACGAGCGACGCCGACATCGACGCCGCCGTCGACCAATGGCACGTCGTCGCCCGGGGGGAGACGACCGAGGTCACCGCCCGGTACGTCCAGCTGCGTTCCGTCGCGCCGCACGAGGTGCCCCGGCCGCTCGAGACGTTCACGTACGAGATCCAGTGGGAGAAGTCCACCGCTCCCCTGCCGCTGGACCTCCGCCGCGCCCTGCTCGTCAGCGACGAGGCGAACGCCGCGTCCGGCATCACGGCCTCGCTCGCGTCGGCCCTGGAGTCCCGGCATGTCGACGTCACCGTGGCCGCCGCCGGGGACGAGGCCCTCGACACGCTGGTCGACACCTGGCTGCGGACCCCGGCGGAGGGCCCCGGTGCCGTCGTCCTGCTCCTGCCCCAGCAGGAACGCCATGACGACGTGGGGCCCCTGCGCACGGCGGCACGACTGGCCCGCCTCCTCGCGCGGAACACGGACCAGCCCTCGCCACGCCTGTGGTTGACGACCGTGCTGGCACGGGCGACGGCACCCGGAGAACCCGGGACACCGCAGCTCGCCTGCCTTCGGGGGCTGGTCCGCGTCCTGGGGCTCGAACACCCCCGTCTGCGGGCCTCGTCGGTGGACATCGACAACCAGCCCGGCGCGGTCGACGACCTCGTCCAGGAACTCCTGGCCCATGGCGACGACGACGAGATCGCGTGGCGGGCCGGTACCCGCCTCGCCGCCCGTCTCTCGCGCGCCGACCTCACCTCCCTGCACAGCCGGCAGGTGGCGTTCACCCGTCCCGACGGCGCGTACGTCGTCACCGGTGGCCTGACCGGACTGGGCCTGGCCACCGCACGCCGGCTCGCCGAGCAGGGCGCCGGCCGCATCGTCCTCAACGGCCGTCGGGCCCCGGACCCGGAGACCGAGGCCGTCCTGGACGAGCTGCGGGCCCGGGGAACCTCCGTCGCCGTGGTCCGAGGAGACATCGCGGAGCCCGACACCGCCCCGGACCTGGTGCGCGCGGCCCTCGCCGAGGGCCACACCCTGCGGGGGATCGCCCACTGCGCCGGGGTCCTGCACGACCGAATGATCGCGGACCTGGACCCGACGGACATCGACACCGTGCTGCGGCCGAAGGTCGTCGGGGCCCGGAACCTGGAAGCCGCGCTGACCGGCCACGACCTGGACTGGTGGGTCACCTACAGCTCCGCCGCGGCGCTGCTCGGCTCACCGGGACAGTCCGCCTACGCGGCCGCCAACGCGTGGCTCGACTCCATGGCTCACCGGCGCAGGGCGTCCGGTCTCCCGGCGACCGCCATCGCCTGGGGCCCCTGGGAGAACGTCGGCGGAATCGCCGGGAATCCGGCTCTGGCCCTGGAGCCCGTCCGGCTGACCGAGGGCATGGACGCCCTTCAGTCGCTGGTCTCCCTGGACCGGCCCCACATCGGTGTCGTCCATCTGGACACCGACCACGTGCTGATGGGCTTCCCCGGCCTGTCCGCCGTCCCGTTCTTCGCCGACGTCCTCCAGGACGGCGCGCTCGGAGCCGACGACTGGGTGGGCCCGGCCGGCATCGCGGCCCTCGGAGACTCCGCCGGCGAGCAGGTGTACGCGCGCCTGGTGAAGACCACGGCGGCCATCATGGGATTCAGCGCCCGCGAACTCAGCGAGACGACCGCGCTGACGGATCTCGGGCTGGACTCCCTGATGACTGTGCGGATCGCCAACGCCGCTCTCCACGACTTCGGCATCGAGCTGCCGGCCCCTCGCCTGCTGCGCGGTGCCAGTCTGCGCGAACTCGGCGACGCGGTACTGGAGGAGCTGGGCCTCGACGCCTTGGCACCGGACACCGCCTCCGCACCGGTGACGCCGGACGGCACCCGGCCGGCGCGGCCCTCCACACCGGCGCTGCCGACCTCCCTCACCCCCCGGGACGCCGCCGAGCGCCTGGTCGCGGGGGCCTGGGCGGAGGTCCTGCACCACGGGCCCGGGGACGTCCACGCGGACTTCGCCGCCGCCGGCGGCGACCTGCCCGCCGCCGAGGCCATGACGGACGTCATCCGCCGGCGTCTGGACGACGACGACCAGCTGAACCTGACGGCCGAGGCCGTCCTCGCCCACCGCACGGTCGCGGCCATCGCCGAACTGATCCGCCCCGTGGTCAACCGCACCGGCCGGTCGCCGGTCACGACCCTGCGCCCTGCACCCGCCGGGACACGGCGCCCCCCGCTCTTCACGTTCCATCCCGCCGGCGGCCCGACGTCGGTCTACCGGCCGCTGACCCAACTGCTCCCGGCCGAGCAGGCCGTGTACGGGTTGGAGCGGGTCGACGAGCTGAGCACCGTCGAGGACAAGGCGGCCCACTACCTCGGGCTCATCCGCGACATCCAGCCGGAGGGGCCGTACCACCTGCTGGGCTGGTCCTTCGGCGGATGCCTCGCGTACGAACTGGCGCGCCAACTGACCGAGGCGGGGCAGGACATCGGGTTCCTGGGGCTGATCGACACCATCCTGCCCGCCGCCCTGCCGGAACAGGACTCGCCCCAACTCCTGCTCGAGCGCTTCGGACGTTTCGCCGAGTACGTCGAGACGACGTACGGCCACCGGCTGGACCTGCCGTACGAGGAATTGTCGGCCACCCCGGAGGACCGGCAGATCGACGTGATCATGCGCCTCGTCGCCGAGGCCGGACTGGACATGAGCCCGGGGATCATGGAGCACCAACGGACCTCCTACGTCGACGCCCGTGTCGGCGAGCGGTACCTCCCCCGCCCCTACGACGGACACGTCGTCCTGTACCGGGCGCAGCAGTCGCAACGGCTCACCACCGCCCTGGACCCGCGCTATCTCCGTGACGAGGCGGACCTGGGCTGGGCGCCGCTGTGCCGGTCCCTGGAGATCGTCCCCGTCGAGGGCGACCACCTCTCCGTCATCGACCCGCCCCACGTCCGGACCATCGCTCAGCACGTGACCGGCGCCACCGCTCCGCCCGCACCATGAACCCCACCCGGGCGTCCGGGCCCGGGCATGAGCCCTCCTCACCCGCGCGGGTGAGGAGGGCTCATGCCCGCTGATCGGCCAGGGTCGGCGGGGGTCCGGCTGCGGCGGGGCGGGTATCGAGGGAGTCGACGAGCCGGAACGCTCTACGCCATGCACCGGTTGAGGATCTCGCAGGCCCGGGCCGTGCCGTCCTCGGCCCGCAAGGCTGCGCCGAGCCCGCGCGCGGCCTCGGCGTGAACGGTGTTCCGGGTCAGGGCGCGCAGCCGTCGGGCGAGCGCGGCGACGGTGAGATCACGGACCGGCAGGGGTTCGGGTCCCGCGCCGAGGTCGTGTACCCGTGAGCCCCAGTAGCCCTGGTCGCCGAAGAACGGGCAGACCAGCGACGGCCTTCCCGCGCGCAGGGCCGCGGCCGTGGTGCCCGCCCCGCCGTGGTGGACGACCGCGGCCATCCTGGGGAACAGCCACGCGTGGGAGGTGTCGCCCACCACGAGCATGTCCTCTTCGCCGGTGGCGGGATCTCCGGCCAGCACACCGCGCAGTCCCGCACGGCGCAGCGCCGCTCTGACGACGCCGTCGGTCTTCTCCGGGTCGCCGGACTTCATGCTGCCGAATCCGACGTAGACGGGCGGGGGGCCGTCGGCCAGGAAGTCGACCAGTTGCCGCGGCGGTTCCCACGTCGGCTGCGGGTCGTGCCAGTAGCCGGTCAGGTGGACGTTCGGACCCCAGTCGGGCGGCCTGGGCACGACGGCGGGGCTGAAGGCGCACAGGACGGTGGCGCGGCGGACGTGCCGGAAGGGTGCCGTCGGGGACAGGGCCGACAGGCCGAGCTGCTCCCGGCGCCAGGGGTTGATGAACGGGCGGCACATGATCCAGGACGCCAGGTCGACCGCGTCGAAGCTGAGCCGGTTGCCCGGCGGACCCAGCAGCCGGGCGGCCGGTGCCAGCGGGTGGGGGAACGTCCTTGTGGGCTGGCTCGGTTGGAAGTGGACGAGCGCGTGCGGAACGTCGAGGTGCTGGCTCAGGTGGACGCCGAGGAAGCCGAGGGTGGGCGCCAGGACCAGGTCGGCGCCTTTCGCACCGGCCTGGGTCTCCGCCAGGACCGAGGCGATACGGGGCCGCAGGACGCGGCCGAAGCCGCGGACGAAGGCCACCGGGTTGCGTCTGCCGGCGAGCAGTTCCTGGCCCTCGGCGGATTCGATGATCTCCGTCGGATCGGCCGAGAGGGGGTGGAGGTTCAGCCCCGCCTCGGTGATGAGGCGCTCGTAGCGGACACTGGCGAGAATCCGCACCGTGTCGCCCTGCCCGGTCAGCGCTCTTCCCAGCGCCAGGCAGGGCTGAACGTCACCGCGGGATCCCGCGGCGAAGATCACCACTGTTCGGCCCATGCCCGTCACCTCTCACATCGCGTCCTGTTGCCACCGACGGTGACGCACCGACCCGTGGACGGGCGCTTCATGGCCCGGCCGTATCGGTCGGCGCTACCTGAGTGACGTCATGATCGTGGGCCAGATGCTGTGCAGCTCCCGCTGCCAGTAGGGCCACGAGTGCGTGCCGGGTCCGTAGAGGTGCGTAGTGACCGCGACTCCCCGTGAGCGGAGCGCCGTGCTGAATTTCCGGATGGATTCCGGAAGCGCGGACTCGGCCACCGCGCCGACCAGCAGGACGTCGAGCGGCCGGCCCTGGTCCAACGGACCGGGCAGGCCGTTGCCCGCGGACAGATGGACCCGCGTGCCGCGGAAGGCGCCCGGCATGGCGGCGGGGTTGTGGGCCTGCCAGACGGCGGCGTTGGCGACCGGGTCGCCCCAGACCTGCTTGACGTCGATGCCGGCGAGGCCGGTTCCCAGCGCCAGCGTCAGGCGGACGACCGGGTCGTTGAGGTCGACGTACGAACTCATCGCCGCCGCGTATCGGAACATGCCCGGATGGCGTCCCGCGTAGTTGAGCGCGCCGAAGCCCCCCATGGAGAGTCCCACGATCGCCCGGGCGGGTCCGGCGTGGTACTCCTGCTCCATGAGGCGCACCAGTTCGGTGGTGTGAAAGGTTTCCCAGCGCGGTGTTCCGGCGTACCAGTCGCTGTAGTAGCCGGCCTTTCCGCCGTCGGGCATCACCACGATGACGTTGGCGTCCTTCGCCAGTTCCTCGACGTCCGTCTCGCGCGTCCAGGACGTGTAGTCGTCCTCCCCGCCGTGCAGCATGTAGAGAACCGGATAGGTGACTCCGGACGCCTTGTCCCAGCCCTTGGGGAGAATCACGCGAACCGGGATCGAGGCACCCATGGCCGACGAGAGGACCGTCAGGTCCTGGATCCGGGCGTCGACCTTCTTGACAGCGGTGATGCGATCGACCGCCCCGGGGGTTCCGGGTCCGTCACCGGGTCCCTCCGCTGCCGCGGCCGTCTGGGTCGAGAGGAGAGCGGTCACGAGTGCGAGGCACACGAGCGGGAATCGACCCGCGGACCGGGCACGGCCCGCGGAGGGTTCGAGGACAGACCACATGGACTGATGCGCTCCTTGATGAAGGGGATAGCCCGAAGTGGAGGACGCCGGCAGCAGGCGTGGCGCACTGACGTCCCGGAGGGGGACGGGCCTCGATCTCGGTCCCTGACGGGTCGGGCAGGAAAGTCCTGACCGTGTTCCCGCGCACCCCAAGTGACAAGATCCATACGGAAGCCACCATGACCAATCGGTCCGTTGAACGCCAGAGGACACACCGTCAGGATCCGGAATGCGCGGACGCCTCGACATATTTTCGAGCGCGCACGTGGACGTCTGAAGAAAACGCGTCTCGGGCGCGTGGCGAGGGGCGGGTGGGCGCGGACGCCGTCATGGCGGATGGTTCTCCTTCGGCCATGACGGATTTCCCTCCTCCGGCCGGGCCGGAACGCCGGTATCGGCGGCGAGAGGAATTCACGCTTTCACTCGTTCGGGGCCTTCCATTTTCACGGACGCTCCGAACATGCAATGCGGCGGACGGGGCCGAGTCGGAAGATCGCCCGGGTGGCGGAGCACGCACGAGGATTCAGAGGCTGGGTGCGCACCGCCCCCTCGGGGCGCCGGCGCCGAGGGCGATCACCGACGGGCCCGATTCGTATGGCCTTGGCATATTCGGTTGCTGACTTCGTGGTCAGTCGGCGCGGTGGCGCGGACGGAGGGCGACGGGTCCGCTCCGGGCGGGGGGCGACCGATGGGCCAACGGTGTTTCCCGACGTGGGCTGCCTGGTGACGTGCGGTTGCGTGGCAGCGGATCAGCGCTTCTCTTGGAACAGTCGCCAGTGTGCACGAGAACGGAGTCACCATGAATTCGCCCCTGTCCGAAGCAGTCATCGCGGGCGCGGACGCGACGGAACTCGCGTCGCTCCCCCTGCCGGACTACTTCCCGGCGGCCGCGGTGAGAGCCAGTGATGTCGACATGTTCCGGGGCATCGAGGACAAGGACGTGTCCAAGTCCCTGTTCGTCGAGAACGTACCGATGCCCGAACTCGCTCCGGACGAGGCTTTGATCGCGGTGATGGCCAGTGCCATCAACTACAACACGGTCTGGACGGCGATGTTCGAACCGCTGCCCACCTTTCAGTTCCTCAAGGAGATGGGGAAAGCCGGAGGGTGGGAGGCGCGGCACGATCTGCCTTACCACATCGTCGGTTCCGATGCCTCGGGCGTCATCGTCCGTACGGGCTCGTCCGTACGCAGGTGGAAAGTCGGCGACCATGTCTCCATCTCGCCGGCCTATGTCGACGAGCAGGATCCCGATACGCATCGCGACGGAATGCTGGGGCACGGGCAGAAGGCGTGGGGATTCGAGACGAACTTCGGCGGTCTGGCTCATTACGCGGTGGTCCGGGCGAGCCAGCTGATGCCGAAACCGCCCGCTCTGACGTGGGAGGAGGCCGCGGTCAACCCGCTGTGTGCCAGTACGGCCTACCGGATGCTGGTCAGCGAGCGTGGTGCGCGGATGAAGCAGGGGGACATCGTGCTGGTCTGGGGCGCGACCGGCGGCCTGGGCTCCTACGCCGTCCAGTTGGTGCGCAACGGCGGCGGCATTCCGGTCGGTGTGGTGAATTCGGAGGAGAAGGCGAACCTGCTGAGGTCATTGGGATGCGACGCCGTCATCAACCGCGACGAGGTCCTCGGCGGGGACGACACGCTCCTGCAACGGTCCGAGGGGTGGAAGAAGATGGGGCGGGCGATCCGCGCGCTGGTCGGTGAGGACCCGCACATCGTGTTCGAGCACGTCGGCGCCAAGACCTTCCCGGCGTCCGTCTTCCTGGCCCGACGTGGCGGGACCGTCATCACCTGCGGATCGAGCACGGGATACGCGCACACCTATGACAACCGGTATCTGTGGATGCGGCTGAAGCGGATCATCGGCAGTCACGGCGCGAACCTCCACGAGCAGTGCGAGGTCAACCGCCTTGTCGCGCTGGGTCATGTGGTTCCGGCTCTGTCGAAGACGTACCGGCTGGAGGAGGTCGGGGCGGCGGCCAGGAGTGTGCAGACCAACCAGCACATCGGCAAGGTCGGGGTGCTGTGCCTGGCGCCGGATCCCGATCTCGGGGTCACCGACCCGCAGGCCCGGGCCCTGGTGGGCGAGGAGCGGTTGCGTCTGTTCCGCAGCTGAGTCGACCGGTGGGTCACCCGGTTCGCGGCCGACGGCGCATCCGCCGCCGGGCGTTCCGGGTGGCCGGGCGCCGGAGGGGGTTCGTGGCGAACTCGTCGACGATGACGATGACGGTGGTGAGGGGGAAGGGGAACTCCGGGGACGCGGACCGACACCGAGACCGTCCACGACGCGGGGCGGATGGGGGGGGGACGGGTCCGCTCGTGGGCGAGACCCGCCGAGGGGCACCCACGAAAAACTGGAGCCGGATCGACAGCCTCACATCAACTCCCTTACATACAAGCCTCGTTGGGTGGTCGGTTCGGACGGCTCCTGGACGAGGACGGCTCTCCGCGCGCGCCGCCAGACGCGCCCCGGGTGCGAGTGGGTGGACACGGGTGGACGGGCCCCGAGTCGTCCCATCGGGCGGACCGGCGTTGACATTCGAACGGGCAACTGCCTTACTGACCGACCAGAACGGTCTTGAGCGTGGCGACAGGCCCTGACCTTCTGACCGGCAGCCCTCTCATCGCGGTGGGGTGCCCAGGTGACGACCGGACCGGATGACGTTTCGGCAGGCGCGAGGCCCACGGGCCCACGGCACGGATGGATGACGGACATGTACGCAGTTCCCAGGACGGCACCCCGCCGTCCCCAGGGCTGCGTTCCGCCGCCCGGGCATCCGCTGGTCGCCGACCGCGCCACCGACCTGCTCCGTGTCAACAGCGCACTGTGTACCGCCGCGTCGGGCCGTGCCCGCTGTCGGGGCTGAATCCTTCCCCGAGGTCCCGCAGGTCCCGCGTTTCTGACGAACCCCGCCGTCGCGGTGTGCCGTTGTCCGCCCAGCCCCCTCTCCCGCGCGTCCACCGAGCGCCGTCCGGTCCCGTAGAGCGATCTCCGCCCTGCCGTTCCGGCGTGACCGCTCGCGGCCGTCGCGGCCCCGGGGTTTCCCATTCCGCTGGAGCCCGCCATGAGTGAACCCCCAGGCACCGCCGTGTCCTTCGAGACCGCGGCGATATCCCACAGTCCGTCAGATTTTCCTGCCGAAGCCGTAGTCGATGCGGGCAAGTCGGCCGAGGCCCGGGCGGACGAGACCGCCGGGCGGTCGTTCGCCGCTCAGCGGGTGCTGGCGCCGGTCCGTCCCGGCCGCTGGATCCTCACCGCGGTCGTGCTCGTCGTGGTCGCCCAGTTCGTGCACGGCCTGGCGACGAATCCCTTCTACCAGTGGGACCGCTTCGGCTACTGGTTCCTGCGCCCCACCATCCTCGACGGTCTCCTCATCACCCTCGAAGTGGCCGCGCTCAGCGCGGTGTTGGGGCTGTTGGGCGGTGTGGTGCTCGCGCTGGCCCGGCTGTCGAGGAGCCCCGTGCTGCGCGCGGTGAGCTGGACCTACGTGTGGGCACTGCGCTCGATCCCGCTCATCGTGGTGCTGATCTTCCTCTACAACTTCAGCGCCCTCTACGCGACGCTCAGCATCGGCGTCCCCTTCGGCCCCGCCTTCTTCACCTTCGACGAGTCGCGACTCGCCACCGACATGACCGTCGCCGTCATCGGACTCGGCCTCAACGAGGCGGCGTACGCGGCCGAGGTCGTGCGCGGCGGCATCCTCTCCGTCGACCAGGGCCAGCACGAGGCCGCCTCGGCCCTCGGCCTGCCGAGCTTCTACCGGTTCCGGAAGATCGTCCTTCCGCAGGCGCTGCGCTCCATCACCCCGAACTACGTCAACCAGCTCATCGGCCTGATCAAGAGCACCTCGCTGGTCTTCTACGTCTCCCTGCTCGACCTGTTCGGCTCCGCGCAGACCATGGGCGCGACCTATCCCGGCGACATCGTCCCGCTGCTCCTGGTCGTGACCGTCTGGTACCTGATCCTCACCAGCGTCGTGTCCGTCGTGCAGTTCTACGTCGAGCGGCACTACGCCCGGGGAGCCACGCGCACCCTGCCGCCGACGCCGTTGCAGAAGCTCCGGGCCGGTCTCACCGACCTGCGGGCCCGTGTCCGCCGGGAGGCCGCCGTATGAGCACCGAGACCACCGCGCCCCTCGACGCCGCGGAGATCGTCCCGGCCGCCGTGGAGGTGCACGACGTGCACAAGTGGTACGGCTCCCACCGGGTCCTGGACGGCGTCGACCTGACCGTGCGGCCGGGCGAGGTCACCGTGATCCTCGGCCCCTCCGGATCGGGCAAGTCGACCCTGCTGCGGGTCATCAACCACCTGGAGAAGCCGGAGATCGGCTACGTCAGCGTCAACGGGGAGCCGATCGGCGTCCGCCAGCACGGCGAGCGGCTGAAGGAGCTGAGCGAGCGCGTCATCCTCACCCAGCGCAGCCGGATCGGGTTCGTCTTCCAGAACTTCAACCTGTTCCCGCACCTGACCGTCCTGGACAACGTGGCAGCGGCCCCCGTCGCGACGGGCAGGCTCAAGAAGCCCGAGGCACGGGAACTCGCCCGTGAACTGCTCGGCCGGGTGGGCCTGGCGGACAAGACCGGTGCCTATCCCCGGCAGCTGTCCGGCGGCCAGCAGCAGCGCGTGGCCATCGCCCGTGCCCTCGCCCTGCGCCCCGGAGTCATCCTCTTCGACGAACCCACGTCCGCCCTCGATCCGGAACTCGTCGGTGAGGTCCTCACCGTCATCAAGGACCTGGCGACCAGCGGCACCACCCTCGTCATCGTCACCCATGAGATCGGCTTCGCCCGCGAGGTCGCCGACCGGGTCGTCTTCATCGACAGCGGAAAGATCGTCGAACAGGGGCCACCCCACGAGGTCCTCGACAAGCCCCGGCACGAGCGGACCAGGGACTTCCTCAGCAAGGTCCTCTGAACCGCGCCCCCTCACCCCATCGCCCCGAACACCGAACCAAGGAAGAATCATGTCCACTCCCGGCCTTCGCAGCAGACTCGTCCGCGGACTCACCGCCGCCACCGCCGTCGCCTCCCTCGCCACCGGACTCACCGCCTGTGGGGGCGACAGCGAGGCGGCCACCACCACCGACGGCGCCGGGTCCGGTTCCGTCACCGTGGGCCGGGTCTCCAACGGAGCCGCCAAGGAAACCGTCATCAAGGTGTCCGAGGTGAAGTCGATCAGCGCCGAACTGCCGGCGGCCATCCGCGAGCGCGGCGAGCTGGTCATCGGCCACGGTGTGCTCCCCGCCGGATTCCCGCCGCTCGACTACGTGGGCAGCGACCAGAAGACGCTCACCGGCTCCGAGCCCGACCTCGGCCGACTGGTCGCCGCGGTCCTCGGTCTGAAGCCCGTGGAGCGGAAATCCACTTGGGAGAACCTCTTCGTCGGCCTCGACAGCGGCAAGGTCGACGTGGCCTTCTCCAACGTCACCGACACCGAGGAGCGCAAGAAGAAGTACGAGTTCGCCTCCTACCGGCAGGACAACCTGGCCTTCACCGTGCCGAAGAAGAGCACCTGGAACTTCGACGGGGACTACAAGAACCTCGCGGGCAAGACCGTCTCCGTCGACTCCGGAACCAACCAGGAGAAGATCCTCCTGGAGTGGAAGGCCAAGCTGACCAAGGAAGGCAAGCAACTCACCGTCAAGCACTACCAGGACAAGAACAGCGTCTATCTGGCCCTGTCCAGTGGCAGGATCGAGGCGTACTTCGGCCCCAACCCCGGCATCGCCTACCACAACCGGCAGGTGGCGAACACGCCCCGGGCGACGCGCACCGCGGGCGAGTTCTCCGGCGCCGGCGCGAGCCTCCAGGGCCTGATCGCGGCCACCGCCAAGAAGGACAGCGGCCTCGCCGAGCCGCTCGCCGACGCGATCAACCACCTGATCGAGAACGGGCAGTACGCCAAGTGGCTGGCCGCCTACAACCTCACCGACGAGGCGGTCGACAAGTCCGAGATCAACCCGCCCGGGTTGCCGCTCAGCAATTCCTGATCCGTCGTCATTTCCCATCCGCAGCAGCCAGGTCGATCTGGCGGACACGAACGAGAGGAGCTCCGTCTCCGTGGCGCACCTGACCACCGTCCGCGCAGGCGGAGCCCCTCCCCCGCTCGGCTCACCCGTCCTGGGCGACCCCGTGCGGGCCGCCCTCGGCGGTCCGCACGCCCACCTCGCCGAGCGCGTCGGACGAGCGGTCCGCCACCAGGCGGACGTCCACGCCTCCGCCGTCCTGAAGGACCCAGCGGACCCGGCGGACCAGTCCGGCCGGGCCGACCCGCGCACGCGGGTCGGCCCGGACCGGCCTCACCCCGCGGCGCCGGTCGACGATGGCTCGGGTCCGCGGCCCGGGAACATCCGGCGCGGCCGGGGTGTTGGAACGGCGGACGAGATCCGCTCGGCGGTCCGCCGAGCCCAAGGGGTGGGGGTGACGGACGTGACGCGTGTGGCCATCCCCCGCGTGCTCGACCCGCGCCGCCGCACGCACCTGCACTCCCGGCCCCACATCGATCTCCTGCGCGTCGCCGGTGCGCTCTGTCGTTCCTGACCTGTTGCTCCAGCCGCCGCGTGCCCGTGTCCGGGCCCGTCGGCACTCTCCCGTGGACCTCCAGGAAGGGCACTCCTGTGTCATCGACTCCCGCTTCTCCCCTGCACCTTGCCGTGGCTCTCGACGGAACCGGCTGGCACCCCGCCTCCTGGCGGGAGCAAGTCGCCCGCCCCCGGGACCTGTTCACCGCCGGTTACTGGGCCGACCTGGTCATCGAGGCCGAGCGCGGTCTGCTCGACTTCGTCACCTTCGAGGACGGCCTGGGCCTGCAGTCGTCGCACTACGGCGAGCTGGACGGCCGTACCGACCAGGTCCGCGGCCGCCTGGACGCCGTACTGACCGCGTCCCGCATCGCGCCCCTCACCCGGCACATCGGCCTGGTGCCGACCGTGATCACCACCCACACGGAGCCGTTCCACATCTCCAAGGCCATCGCCACCCTCGACTATGTGAGCAACGGCCGTGCGGGCCTGCGCGCGCAGATCAGCGCCCGCCCGCACGAGGCCGACCACTTCGGCCGCCGCAGCCTGCCGCCGCTGACCCTGGAGGAACTCCAGAGCCCGGCCGGACAGGAACGGATCACCGAACACTTCGACGAGGCCGCCGACCACATCGAGGTCGTGCGCCGGCTCTGGGACAGCTGGGAGGACGACGCGGAGATCCGGGACGCCGCCACCGGCCGCTTCGTCGACCGGGACAAG
This sequence comes from Streptomyces sp. NPDC002580, assembly GCF_042889485.1. Classification (NCBI taxonomy): domain Bacteria; kingdom Bacillati; phylum Actinomycetota; class Actinomycetes; order Kitasatosporales; family Streptomycetaceae; genus Streptomyces; species Streptomyces sp. NPDC002580. Next base: position 573,868 of record NZ_JBIAQZ010000002.1, read on the forward strand.
CTCCACTACATCGACTTCGAGGGCCGGCACTTCAGCGTCAAGGGCCCCTCGATCACGCCCCGCCCGCCGCAGGGGCAGCCGCTGGTCACCTCTCTCGCCCATCAGACCGTCCCCTACCGGCTCGTCGCCCGCCAGGCCGACGTGGGGTACGTCACCCCGCACGACGCCGAGGGGGCCCGGGCGATCGTCGCCGAGATCCGCAGCGAGCAGGAAGCCGCCGGACGCGCCGACGAACCCGTCCACGTCTTCGGCGATCTCGTGGTCTTCCTCGACGAGCACCAGGTGGTGGCGGAGGACCGGCGCGCGCGCCTGGACGCCCTCGCGGGCGAGCCGTACGTCGGCGACGCACTGATATTCGCCGGCACGCCGAGCCGACTCGCCGACCTGTTGCAGGAGTTGGCGGAACAGGGGCTGAGCGGCTTCCGGCTGCGCCCCGCCGTCGCCGGACACGACCTGCCGGCGATCACCCGGGGCCTGGTCCCCGAGCTGCAGCGCCGAGGTGCCTTCCGCACCGCCTACGAGGCCGACACCCTGCGCGGCCTGCTGGGTCTGGCCCGCCCCGCCAACCGCTACGCCGCCGTCTGAGCCGGAAGGACCTCGACCGACATGAGCAAGCCGCTGAAGCAGATCCATCTGGCCGCGCACTTCCCGGGCGTCAACAACACCACGGTGTGGAGCGACCCCGAGGCTGGCAGCCACATCGAGTTCAGTTCCTTCGCGCACTTCGCGCGGACCGCGGAGCGCGCCAAGTTCGACTTCCTGTTCCTCGCCGAGGGGCTGCGCCTGCGCGAACAGGGCGGACAGATCTACGACTTGGACGTCGTCGGACGGCCCGACACCTTCACCGTCCTGGCCGCGCTCGCCGCCGTCACCGAACGCCTCGGCCTCACCGGCACCATCAACTCCACCTTCAACGAACCCTACGAGGTGGCCCGCCAGTTCGCCGCCCTCGACCACCTCTCCGACGGCCGGGCCGCCTGGAACGTGGTGACCTCCTGGGACGCCTTCACCGGCGAGAACTTCCGCCGGGGCGGCTTCCTGCCGCAGGACGAGCGCTACTCCCGGGCGAAGGAGTTCCTCGCCACCGCCAACGAACTGTTCGACTCCTGGCAGGGTGACGAGATCGTCGCCGACCAGGCCACGGGGACCTTCCTGCGGGACCCGAAGGCGGGCTCCTTCGTCCACTCCGGCCGGCACTTCGACATCCACGGCCAGTTCAACGTCCCGCGCTCCCCGCAGGGCCGCCCGGTGATCTTCCAGGCCGGTGACTCCGACGAGGGCCGCGAGTTCGCCGCCGCCGGTGCCGACGCCATCTTCAGCCGGTACGCCACCCTCAAGGAGGGCCAGGCGTTCTACACGGACGTCAAGAACCGCCTCGCCAGGTACGGCCGCCGCCACGACGACCTGCTGATCCTGCCCGCCGCGACCTTCGTCCTCGCCGACACCGACGAGGAGGCCGAGGAACTGGCCCGGGAGGTGCGCCGGCAGCAGGTCAGCGGGGCCACCGCCATCAAGCACCTGGAGTTCGTCTGGAACCGGGACCTCTCCGGGTACGACCCGGACGGCCCGCTGCCCGACGTCGACCCGGACATCGGCGACGACCACATCTCCAAGGGCCGCGCCCAGGTCCGCATGTACCGCGACCCGCTGGCCACCGCCCGCGAGTGGCGCGGACTCGCCGCCGCCAACAACTGGTCCATCCGCGACCTCGTCATCAACACCGGCAACCGTCAGAACTTCATCGGCTCCCCCGCCACCGTCGCCGCGACCATCAACGACTTCGTGCAGGCCGACGCCTCCGACGGCTTCATCCTCGCCCCGCACATCACCCCGACCGGCCTCGACGCCTTCGCCGACAAGGTCGTCCCGCTGCTGCAGGAACAGGGCGTGTTCCGTACCGACTACGAGGGCGTGACCCTGCGCGACCACCTGGGCCTCGCCCACCCGGACGGACCGGCCGACGAGCGGGTGGCTTCCTGAAGCCGCCGGCGATCCGCTCGACCGCCCACCGGCCGGACCCGGCCGACGGCATCACGTAAGCCGCCGAGGGACCGCTCCCGCGCGCCCCTCGGCGACGCCCCGCCCGCACGGGTACCGGGACCAGACCCCGAACCCGTCACCGCCGACCCCTGAGAGTGAGTCCTCCGCATGTCCTCCGACATACCCCTCGGCGTCCTCGACCTGGTCCCGATCTCCTCGGGTTCCACGGCCGGGGAGGCCCTGCGCAACTCGATCGACCTGGCCCGGCGGGCCGAACGCCTCGGCTACAGCCGCTACTGGTTCGCCGAGCACCACCTGAACCCCGGCGTGGCCGGAACCTCCCCGGCCGTCGTGCTCGCGCTCACCGCCGCGGCCACCTCCACGATCAGGCTCGGCTCCGGCGCCGTGCAGCTCGGACATCGCACCGCGCTGTCCACGGTCGAGGAGTTCGGCCTGCTCGACACCGTGCACCCGGGCCGCCTCGACCTGGGTCTGGGCCGTTCGGGCGGCCGTCCGCCCGGCCCGAAGGCGGCCCCGTCACCGACGGCGACCCAGGTCGTCGACGGCCGCGCCCCGGGCGGCCTGCTCATCCCGCCCGCCTTCTCCTTCGAGCGTCTGCTCGGCTCGCCGCGCGTCGCGCTCCAGCGCAAGCTGCTCCTGCTGCCGGGAGCCGAATCCCAGGACTACACCGAGCAGATCGACGACGTCCTCGCCCTGCTGGCCGGCACCTACCGCTCACCGGAGGGCGTCGAGGCCCACGTCGTCCCCGGCGAAGGGGCCGACGTCGAGATATGGATCCTCGGCAGCAGCGGCGGCGAGAGCGCCGAGGTCGCGGGTGCCAGGGGGCTGCGTTTCGCCGCCAACTACCACGTGAGCCCGGCCACGGTCCTGGAGGCGGTGGACGGCTACCGGTCCTTCTTCCAGCCCTCCGACGTCCTCGACAAGCCGTACGTCAGCGTCTCCGCCGATGTCGTCGTCGCCGAGGACGACGAACGGGCCCGGGAGCTGGCGGCCGGATACGGCCCATGGGTGCGCAGCATCCGCACGGCGGAGGGCGCCATCCCGTTCCCGACGCCCGAGGAGGCCCGTGCCCACCCGTGGACCGAGGAGGACCGCGAGCTGGTCCAGGACCGCCTGGACACCCAGTTCGTGGGCTCCCCCGGCAGGGTCGCCGACCAGCTGGAGCAGCTCCAGGAGGCCACGGGGGCAGCCGAGTTGCTCATCACCACGATCACCCACGACCACGCGGACCGGGTGCGCTCGTACGAGCTGCTGGCGAAGGAGTGGCAGCGCAGGTGACCGGCGGCCGGGGGCCCGGGCGGCTCCTTCCGCGACGGGAAGGGCATCCGCCGGGAAGAGCGGCCCCTGGCTCCCCGGCGGCCCGGTCGGCGCGGTCACGACGGCAGCCGGCCGGGCCGTCGGTCACCCGACACGTGCGGCGATGGCGCGTGCGCACTCCATCGCCTCGGTGCGGGTGGTGTCCACCTCCAGGTCGTAGACCACGCCCCGGTGGACCGACTCCGCCTGGGACGCCGCCATCCCGATGGCCCGATCGCCCCGGGCGACCTCACGGCCTGCGGCCACCGCGCTGTCGCACCGGACGCCGACCCACAGCACCTCCACGCCGCGCAGGGCCTGTTGCCATCGCCGTTGCGAGTCCGCGCCACCGAGGAAGACCTCGTCGACGACGACCCGGGCACCCGCGCGGGCCATCGCGGCGATCCCCTCGATCCATGCCGCTTCCAGCGTCCGGAACTCCGGCCCGACGGTCACCTCACCGTCCGGGGCGAACTCGATCCCCGCGTCCGACGCCCGCATCACCGCGGGCAGGGCGTCGACCAGCGTGTCCGTCCCGAGCGCCAGCCACGGGTCCGGCAGGACCGCCTGCAGGCACCGGACGATCCCGGACTTCCCCGAGCTGGAACCACCGTTGAGAACGATCACCTCAGTCATCACCGCGCCACCGTAAGGGCACCGGAGCGATCCTCCGAACCCCTTTTCACCGAGCGGGCCCGCCGTCCGGGCGGCCACCGTCGGGCCCTGCCACGGGTGTTCCCGGCCCGGGGCGCTCCCGACCCGTGCGACCTGCGGCGCGGACACCGCCCGCCGGACACCCGAAGCGGTGCCGGCCGTGCGGTCCACGCGGTCCACGCCGACCATGTTCACGCGGTTGCAATGGTGCGGCCTGGTCTCGGGCCGGTGGTCTGCGTACCGTTGAAACGTGACCGTTCCGGTCCTCTTCCGCAGGCTGCACCTGGGTCCGGCGCGCGTGAACGCGTCCCGGTGTCGGCACGCCTGACGTCCGTCGGCGCCGTGTGCCCGGCCGCCCCGTTCCCTGCCTTCCGCCGCGCACGGCGCGTTGTCCCGCACGACGACACAAGGAGTTCGGCATGACCACTGTCGCACGTCCAGAGATCCGGCGGGCCGGTCCCCGCTTCGGCGCCGAGGTGAGCGGCGTCGACCTCGCACGGCCCGTCGACGACGCCACCGCGGACGACCTGCGCCGCGCGTTCGCGGAACACAAGGTGCTGGTGTTCCGCGGACAGAATCTGACACCTGATCAACACGTGGCGGCCGTAAGGCTCTTCGCCACACCGTTCGACCACCCCACCGCCGTCAAGGATCCCGCCAACCCCCTGGTCTACCCGTACAACGTGCGGCACACCGGCAAGGCCGCCACCTGGCACATCGGCGGGTTGTGGCGGAGCCCGGTGTTCGCCATCGAGTCCCTCGTCTACGAAGAGGTGCCCGAACTCGGCGGACACACCCTGTGGGCCGATCTGCAGGCGGCGTACGACGACCTGTCGGAACCCTTCAAGGCGCTGCTGGCCTCCGTGAACGCCGTGTACGACGGCAACGCGGAGAACTACGCGCAGGGCAGCGGGAGGACAGCCCTCGGAGAGACCGTCGAGCACCCGGTCGTCCTGGAACACCCCCTCACCGGACGCAAGGGCCTGTTCATCAGCTCCTCCGCCCTGCGCCTCACCGGCGTCTCACCGCAGGAGGGCAAGGTCCTGCTCGACCACCTGCTCCGGCACGCCTCCTCACCCGACTACACCATCCGCTTCGGCTGGCGGCCCGGCGACTTCGTGCTCTGGGACAACCAGGCGACCTGGCACTACGCCGTCGACGACTACGGCGACGGCCCGCGCGTGTACCGCAAGGTCATCGGCGTGGAGCCGCTCCGCCCCGCCTCCTGACCCCGGCGAGCACGGCCGCCGCCGTCCCGGCGAGGAGGCGGCGGCCCACCGCGTCGGGCCGGTGGGCAAGGCCGGCGCGGTGCTCGCGGGCCGAGCCCGCACCGACGGCTTGGGTCCCGGCACGGCGACCGGCACCGAGACGGAGCACCCGGCACCGGGCCGCACCGACGGCGGGTGCGCCCCGGTGAGCGGTTCGCCGTGACGGCCGGCGCCGCCGGTCCCGTCGTCCCCGTCCGGCCGGCGCCGCCCCGCCGGGTCCAAGACCCCCGCACACAGCCGTGTTCCGCCCAGGTGTGTGCGACGACACGAGGAGGAGAACGCCACCGTGACAATGCTCGCGGATTTCCGATCCACCCGATGGGCGGCAGCCGCCGCCCTCTTGACCACCACCGGCCTCCTGCTGACCGCCTGCGGTCCGGGCGGCGGCGATCCCGACAACAGCGGTGGCGGCCAGCCCGGCTCCGGTGGCACGCTGACCTTCGCGGTGGGCTCCGACGCCGGCTGCGTGGACCCGCAACAGGTCGGCAGCAACGACAGCATCTACTCTCTGCGCCAGGTCGTGGACTCGCTGACCGACCAGGACCCGAACACCGGCGAGGTCGTTCCGTGGCTGGCGAAGGACTGGGACGTCAGCGAGGACTCGACGACCTTCACCTTCCACCTGAGATCCGGTGTCACCTTCAGTGACGGGTCGAAGCTGACCGCGCGGGTGGTCAAGGACAACTTCGACGCGGTGCCGAAGCTCGGCGCCCTCGGGCAACTGGCCCAGGGCTACCTGAACGGCGTGAAGAGCACCGCCGTGGTCGACCCGCTCACCGTCCGGGTGAAGTTCGCGCGGCCCAACGCGCAGTTCCTACAGGCCACTTCGACGTTCTCGTTGGGGATCGAATCGTCGGCGAGCGTGCGCAGGACCCCACAGGAGAAGTGCGCCAAGGGCGTGGCCGGTTCCGGGCCGTTCGTGCTGAAGCAGTACGTGCCGAACGGATCGACCACCTTGGCCAAGCGCGGTGGATACGCCTGGGGTTCCTCGCTGTGGGACAAGAAGGGCGAGGCCTATCTCGACAAGCTGGTGTTCAAGGTGGTTCCCGAGGCCGGTGTCCGCGTCGGCAGCCTGCGGTCGGGGCAGGTGGACGCGATCAGCAGCGTCGGCCGGGCCGACGAGGCGGCGCTCCAGGGCGGCGGTGTGACCCTGCGCCGGCGGGCCAACCCCGGCGCCGTGTTCAACCTCGGTCTGAACAACTCCCGGCCGCTGCTGAAGGACGCGCGGATCCGGCAGGCGCTGCTGTTCGCCGTGGACCGGCGGCAGATCGCCGAGACGGTGTTCCCGACCGGCACCCGTCCGGCGACCAGCATCCTGGCGCACACCACACCGGACTACGAGAACCTCGGCCCGGCCCTGACCCACGACGCCGCGAAAGCGAAGTCACTTCTGGAGGCGGCCGGTTGGAGGACCGGCAGCGACGGCATCCGGACGAAGGGCGGCAAGAGACTGAGCCTGGACGTCACGTGGTTCGCCAACGCGGCCACCAACCAGCCGGCGCTGGAGCTGATCCAGCAGCAGCTCAAGGCGGTCGGTGTGGACGTGGTACTCAAGGAGCAGCAGATCGCCCGGTTCGCCCAGGTGCTGCAGTCCGGTGACTTCGACGCGGCATGGGGCAACCTGACCCGCGCCGACCCGGACATCCTGCGGTCCCAGTACTCCACCGGGCTGGCCAACTTCTACCACCTGCCGGCGAGCCCCCTGGACACGACGCTGACCCGCCAGGCGGCCACCACGGACACGGCCGAGCGCGAGCGACTGGTCGGCCGGGCCCAGGAGTTGATCGTCGAGAACGCCTACGTCGTCCCGGTGGTGGAACTGCAGACCCAGTTGGGCGTGGCGAAGAAGGTGCACGACCTCGGCTTCGAAGCCTCCAGCCGCATCCAGCTGCACGACACCTGGATCGGCTAGCGCATGCGGCGTTACGTGGCCGGACGTCTCGCGCAGGCGGTCGGCGTGCTCTGGGCGGCGTACACGGTGTCGTTCCTGGTGCTGGACTATCTGCCGGGCGATCCGGTCTCGGCGATGGCCGCGGGCGGGATGGACTCGGGCCAGATCGATCCGGTGCGCATCGCCGAGCTCAAGCACCAGTACGGCTTCGACGAACCGGTGCCGCTCCAGTACGCGGACCACCTCGGCAGGGCGGTGCGCGGGGACCTGGGCGACTCGATCTCGACCGGCCGGTCGGTGACGTCGACCCTGGGGGACGCGCTGCCGCCGACCCTGGCACTCACGGGGCTGGCGCTGCTGTTGGCGGTGGTCCTCGGCGGCGGTCTGGCGGTGCTGGCGACCGGTACCCGTCAGCGGTGGCTGCGTCAGTTGGCGCTGTCGGTGCCGCCGCTGGGGGTGTCGGTGCCGACGTTCTGGGTCGGGCTGGTCCTCGTCGAGCTGTTCTCCTTCAGACTGCGATGGTTCCCGGCGTTCGGTGACGACGGGCCGCGGGGCCTGGTACTGCCCGCGGTGACGCTGGCCGTGCCGACCGGCGCCCTCGTCGCGCAGGTCCTGGCCAAGAGCCTGCTCACGGCCCTGGAACAGCCCTATGCGGAGACCGCCCGGGCCAAGGGAGCGAGCCCGCTGCGCATCCACCTGCGGCATGCGCTGCGCAACGCGTCGCTGCCGGCGCTGACGGTGGTGGGGCTGCTGGCCGGGCAGCTGATCGCGGGTTCCGTGGTCGTCGAGACGGTGTTCTCCCGTGACGGGGTGGGCCGGCTGACGGCCGGGGCGGTCGCGGCCCAGGACATCCCGCTGGTGCAGGGGGTGGTGGTGTTCGGGGCGCTGGTCTTCGTGCTGGCCAACCTGATCGTCGATCTGGTCTGTCCGCTGCTGGACCCGCGGATCGTGGTGGCCCCGAACAGGAGGGGGAGTCTCACATGACCCAGCCGCTCGTCGACGAGGTGGCGACCGGCAGCGGGCTCGGCCCGGACCGGCCCGTCGAACCCGTCCCCGGCCCGGATACGCGGCGGGCCTTCCCCCTGCGGCGCGTCCTGCGGTTCCTCGGGCGCCGACCCGGCCTCGTCGCGTCGGTTCTCGTCGTGGTGTCGGCGGTGCTGGCGGCATTCCGGCCGGGGTTGTTCACCTCACAGGACCCCCTGCACGGGGTGCCGTCGCGGAACTTCCGGAGCCCGAGCGGTGAACACTGGTTCGGCACCGATGAGTTGGGGCGCGACCTGTTCTCCCGCGTGGTGCACGGAGCGCAGCTGTCCCTGAAGGCGACCCTGATAGCGGTGGCCGTCGCGTTCGTGGTGGGCGGCCTGCTCGGCCTGGTCGCCGGGTACGTGGGCCGTTGGGTGGACGGCGTGCTGATGCGCTTCGTCGACGTGCTGCTGTCGATCCCCGCGCTGTTCCTCTCCCTCGCGCTGGTCACCGCGTTGGGCTACGGCACGGTGAAGGTGGCGGTGGCGGTCGGTGTCGCCAGCGTCGCCGGCTTCGCGCGGGTGACGCGGGCGGAGGTGCTGCGGGTGCGGCAGGCGGTCTTCGTCGAGGCCTCGCGCGCGTCCGGGGCCCGCTGGTACTCGGTGCTCGGCCGGCACGTGCTGCCCAACGCCGCCGGCCCGGTGATCGTCCTGGCCACACTCGAACTCGGCACCTCCATCCTGTCCGTGTCGGCGCTGAGCTTCCTCGGCTACGGGGCACCGCCGCCGGCTCCGGAGTGGGGCACGTTGATCTCCGAGGGCCGCAACTACCTGGCCAACGCCTGGTGGCTCACCGCGCTGCCCGGGCTGGTGATCGCCTCGACCGTGCTGGCCGCCAACCGCGTAGCGCGGGCCCTGGACGGCGAATGGTCCCGGCGGCGATGACCGGACCCACGACGAACGGACCGACGACGAACGGATCTGGAAGAGGTGAGGACTTGACGGACGCAGCCGCCACCGGCCCCGGCGGGCCGGGGGTCGCGCGCACGGGCGACGGGGCCCTGCTGGAGGTGCGGGGCCTGTCGGTGTCGTACCGGACCCGTGGTGGCCGTGTCGAGGCGGTGCGGGGCGTGGACCTCGACGTGTGGCCGGGTGAAGTGGTCGCCGTGGTGGGCGAGTCGGGGTCCGGCAAGAGCACGACCGCGCACGCCGTCACCCGGCTCCTGGCGGCGAACGGCCGTATCGACTCCGGCACGGTCCGCTTCGGCCGGGACGACCTGACCTCGCTGTCCGAGCGGGAACTGCGCGGCGTACGGGGCGCGCGGATCGGCCTGGTCCCCCAGGACCCGGCGGTGTCGCTCAATCCGGTCAAGCGCGTCGGGGAGCAGGTCGCCGAGGTGCTGCGCATCCACGGACTGGCGACCCGCCGCACCGCGCCGACGGCCGCGATCGCCGTCCTGGAGCGGGCCGGGCTGCCCGACGCGGGCGTCCGCGCCCGGCAGTACCCGCACGAACTGTCCGGCGGCATGCGGCAACGCGCGCTGATCGCCATCGCCATCGCCGCGGAGCCGAGGCTGATCATCGCCGACGAACCGACCAGCGCGCTGGACGTCACCGTGCAGCGCGTGATCCTCGACCAACTCCAGTACCTCGCGGAGGAGTCGGGGACCGCCGTGCTGCTGGTGACCCACGACCTCGGCGTCGCCGCCGACCGGGCCCAGCGGATCGTGGTCATGTCGCGGGGCCGGATCGTGGAGACCGGTCCGACCCGCGCCGTCCTCGACGACCCGCGTCACGAGTACACCCGGCACCTGCTGGCCCGCGTCCCCGGCCGACGGGCCGCGCGCCCCCGGGCCACGGTCCCCGCACCGCCCGTCCCCGGAACGGTTCCCCTGGTCGAAGTCCGCGACTTGGTCAAGGAGTTCCGGCTTGCCGGCACCGCCGCCCGCGCCCGCACCCTGCGCGCTGTCGACGGCGTCGACCTCACCCTCCATCGCGGCCGGACGTTGGCCCTGGTCGGCGAATCCGGCTCGGGCAAGTCCACCACTGCCCGGATGGTGCTCCGCCTGACCGAACCGACCTCCGGGCACGTCCTGTTCGACGGGGTCGATGTCACCACCGCTCGCGGGGAACAGGTCAGGCGGCTGCGGCGACGGGCCCAGCTCGTCTACCAGAACCCGTACGCCTCGCTGGACCCGAGGTTCACCGTCGGCGAGGTGATCACCGAGCCGCTGCGCGTGTTCAAGGTCGGCGACCGCGCCTCCCGGCAGGCCCGCGCCCGTGACCTGCTCGAACGGGTGGCGCTGCCCGCCTCCCTGCTGGGCCGCCGCCCGGCGGAGCTGTCCGGCGGACAACGGCAGCGGGTCGCGATCGCCCGCGCGCTCGCCCTCTCGCCCGACCTGGTGGTGTGCGACGAACCGGTGTCCGCGCTCGACGTCTCCGTCCAGGCCCAGGTCCTCGATCTCCTGGCCGGGCTCCAGGCCGACACCGGGGTGGCGTACCTGTTCATCTCGCACGACCTGGCCGTCGTACGCCAGATCGCCCACGAGGTGGCCGTGATGCGCGGCGGCCGAGTCGTCGAGACGGGGGCCACCGAGGACCTGTTCACCCGCCCCCGCCACGACTACACCCGTGAGCTGCTCGCCGCGATCCCCGGCGGCCGTCACGTCCCGGCGGCCGCCGCCGGGCACACCACGACCTGAGGACGGACACCCATGACCGACCCCACGATCACCTCGCTGGCCTTTCTCACCCCCGGCAACTTCTCCGACGACGATCCCCGCACGGGCCTGGAGGAGACCCTCCAGCTGTTCGTGTACGGCGAGCGGCTGGGCTTCGACGGCGCCTGGATCCGGCAACGGCATCTCGAACACGGTGTCGGCTCCGCCGCGGTGTTCCTCGCCGCGGCCGGTCAGCGCACCGAGCGGGTGGAGCTGGGGACCGCGGTCATCCCGATCGGCTACGAGAGCCCGTTCCGGCTGGCCGAGGACCTGGCGTTGGCGGACGTCCTCTCCGGCGGGCGCCTCCAGGTCGGCTTCAGCACCGGCATGCCGCACGCCGAACTGCTCGGGGACCTCGTCTTCGACGGGGACTGGCGCGGCTTCGACCTGTCGTACGGCAGGATCGCGCGCGTCATCGACAACTTGCGCGGCGACTACCTGGGCGGACCCGATACGGTGATCCAGTCGCCGGGCAACACCCAGCGGCCGCGGCTGCAACCGCACAACCCCGACTTGGTGAACCGGATCTGGTACGGGGGCAGCCGCCTGCGCTCGACCCTGTGGGCCGCCGAGAACGGCCTGAACCTGCTGAGCGGCAACATCGTCCTCGGCGAGGGCACCGACGACTTCACGACGGCTCAGCTCGCCCTGCTCTCCGCGTACCGGCGCGCGTTCAGGAGTGACCGGCCGGCCCGGCTGGCGCTGGGGCGGGTGATCGTGCCGTTCGACAGCGCCGACGCGTCCACCCGCGCCCGCTACCGGGACTACGCGGCCGGCCGGTACGAGCGCACGCTGGCGCCGCAGGGACCGAAGCGGGCCCTGTTCGCCCCGGACCTGGTCGGAACGGCGGAGCAGATCCTGGAGCAGCTGGCCGCGGATCCCGTCCTCGCGACCGTGTCGGAACTGCGCCTGGAGTTGCCGTACGAGTTCCACCGGGCCGACTACGAGCAGATCCTGCACGATGTCCGGCACTTGATCGCACCCGAGCTGGGCTGGCGGCCCCAGGTCGCGCAACTCCGGGGAGCGGGCCGGTGAGTCCGCCTCGGGGGAACCGTCCGTGCGGCTCGAACCGCGTAGCGGGAAGCCTTCGCCGAGAGCTACGACTGGCTTACGGATGCGGGGAGTTGGCTGAAGAACGGTACACGCCGGCCTGACGCTCCGGTTGACCGACGGCAACCCGTCGAACCCGCACTCATATTTCCTATTGATTTACTAGGAAAGTGTTGACGGCCCGCCCGGCGGGTGCGCAGGATGATGTACATGCCCCACACGCAGCAGCGACTCGTTCGTCGTCGGCATATCGACTTCGGTCACGTCGCCGGCGCCGCCTGCTGTCGCGATTAGGGCACACCCACTCTCCGCGCGGGCCGCTCCGACCCCCCACCCACCCGGAACTCGGGCCGTCGGCCCGTCCGGTCCCGCACCCCCACCGCGCGCACGCGCCGGAGCGGTCGACGGCCGACATCCAGGGCCACGACCACACCGGCGACAGCCGCGCCATGGATGTCCCCGCACGGCGGCGCCACCCGCCGGGCAGGACCCACCGGCACCGGATCGTCATCGTCCGGTACGTGGATCACCCGTACGTGTGCGACCCGCAGGAGAGCCCCACGACCACACCGTGCCACCGACCTCGAGGAGACCACCGCCATGGGCGTTGCCATCGCGCCGTCCGAACCCGCCCTGACAGCCGACCGGATCGGGCCCGGCCGCGCGCACTGGCTGCGCGTGGCCCGCGAGGCGGCCGACGACCTCGCCACGGACGCGGCAGCCAGGGAACAGGCGGGCAAGGTCCCGTTCGACGAGGTGTCCAGGCTGCGTGAGGCCGGGCTGCTGACGCTGCTCGTACCGGCCGCGTCCGGGGGCGGCGGGGACTGGCACACGGCCTACGCCGTGGTCCGGGAGATCGCCGCCGCCGACGGCGCGATCGGCCAACTGCTCGGCTGTCACTACTTCCTGTCCTGGAGCGCCCGGTTCTTCACCGAGCCGGCGCGCGCCGCCCGGATCGAGCGGCGGTCCGCGGCGGAGGGCTGGTGCTGGGGTGGCGGTCTGGCCCGTCAGGAGCTGCCCCTGAGCCTGGTCAGGAAGGGCCGGGGATACGTGCTCGACGGCCACCAGAGCTACTCCACCGGCCTCCTGGTCGCGGACCGCCTCGCCGTGCGGGCCGTCCGGACCGACACCGGTGAACCCCTCGCCGTCGTCGTCGATCCCGCCCTGCCCGGCGTGCGCTTCGACGGCGACTCCGAGACCTTCGGCCAGCGGCTCGCGGCCGGCGGCAGCGTGGAGTTCGACGCCGTGCCGGTCGCCGCCCACGACGTGCTCGGCTCCCTGTCCGCCGACGACGACATCCTGTCCCCCGCCACCGCTCTCACCTCGCCGGTGGGACGTCTCCTGTCCGCCCAACTCCTCCTCGGCATGGCCGAGGGCGTGCTCGCGGAAGCCCGCGAGTACAGCAGGGCGGGTCACGCACCCTGGCATCCCGCCCGGCCCGCGGACTCCCCCCGGGACCCGCACGCGCTGGCCTCCTACGGAGAGCTGGTCGTCCTCGCCCGCTCCGCCTCCGCGCTCAACGCACAGGCGCTCGAGGCCGTGCAGGGCGGGCTGACGCGCGGCGACGACCTCACCTACGACGAGTGCGCGGAGATCTCGGTCCAGGTGGCCGTGGCCGAAGCCGCCGCGTCCAGGGCCGCCCTGGAGTCCACCACCCGCGCCCTGGACATCGTCGGATCCCGTGCCGCGTCCTCAAGGCTGGGTTTCGACCGCTTCTGGCGCAACGCGCGGACCCACACCCTGTACGAGCCCGCCTCCCACCGGCTCCGCGACATCGGCGACCACTTCCTGAACGGAGCGCACCCTCCGTTCACCCTTCCCGGCTGACCGGGGGATTCCGAAGCACGGGCGCGGCCGGCGGCACCCTCTCCGCCCTCGTCCACGGTCCCGCCCGGGGGCCGACGGCCGTCGGCCCCCGGGCGGGAAACCGGACCGAAGCGGTGCGGGATACTACGCACATGCGGATCTCAGCCAGGGCGGACTACGCGGTGCGTGCAGCACTGCAGCTCGCCGCGTCACGGGACGACGTGCCTCTGAAGGCCGAGTCCATCGCCGACTCACAGGACATCCCGCACAAGTTCCTCGAAGGCATCCTGAACGACATGCGCCGGGGCGGTCTCGTCGTCAGCCGGCGGGGCGGCAACGGCGGCTACCGACTGGCCAGGCCCGCCGGGTCCATCAGCATCGCCGACGTCATACGCGCCGTGGACGGACCGCTGGTCTCGGTGCGCGGCGTCCGCCCCCCGGAGCTGTCCTACACGGGCCCCGCCGAGTCACTGCTCCCCTTGTGGATCGCGCTGCGCTCGAACGTGCGCGAGATCCTCGAGGGCGTGTCGCTCGCCGATGTGGCGTCCTCCCAACTGCCCGCCGACGTATCCGCGCTGACCAACGATCCGGGCGCCTGGACCAACCCCTGACACGGCGTCACCCAATGCCTGTCCCATTGGACGAGACGGCCGTGTCCACCATCCGAACACCCCCTTGGGATGGGCGCCGCCTTCTGCCACGATCCCTATCAGCCAGATAGGAATACTGGGGAATGGGGGGACGGCCATGGGTACGCTCGACCGCTCGGGCCGAACGCTGCCCCTGCTGACCTCCCGTCGTCACATCGACCTCGGCCGCACGTCCAGCGCCATCTGTCAGCCCCTCTGAGGCCGCGGAACCCGCCCCCTCCCCGGAACCCGTCCGGTCGACGCCGACGGTGAACGTGCCCGCCGGGCACCCATCACCGTGAGTGTCCGGACAGGTCGGACCGGGGCCGCTTCCCCGCCCACCACGCCGCCGTTCGGCTGAACCGAGCGTTCGGCCGGCGGGCCACCTCCTCCGCGTTCCCTCTCTCGTCCTTCGACGGCACGCCTGCCACCGGAGGCCGGGAGACGGACCGCCGGTGCGCGCCGACGCCTCGTCGCCGCGCGATCTCGTACGTCACCGATCACCCGTCTCCCGAGAGGACGCCTCCGTGTCTGCCGCAAGACCGCTCACCACGCTGCGCATCATCGCCGTCTCAGCCGCGCTCCCCCTCCTGCTCACCGCCTGCGGTTACGGTTCCGACTCCGACGACGACGGCAAGCAGACCGCGGTCGCGGCCGGCGCCAAGAAGCTCTCCGCCGACGAGGTGAAGATCGGCTACTTCCCCAACCTCACGCACGCCACCGCCCTGGTGGGCGTCCAGGAAGGCCTGCTCCAGAAGGAACTCGGCGGCACCACGATCAAGGCCTCGACCTTCAACGCGGGCCCCTCCGAGATCGAGGCGCTGAACGCCGGCTCCATCGACATCGGCTGGATCGGCCCCTCCCCCTCCATCAACGGCTACACCAAGTCCAAGGGCAAGAGCCTGCGCATCATCAGCGGTTCGGCCTCCGGCGGCGTGAAACTGGTCGTCAACCCGAAGAAGATCAAGTCCCTGAAGGACGTCAAGGGCAAGAAGATCGCCACCCCGCAGTTCGGCAACACGCAGGACGTCGCGTTCCTCAACTGGGCCGCGGAGCAGGGCTGGAAGGTCGACGCGCAGAGCGGCAAGGGCGATGTGTCGGTGGTCCGCACCGACAACAAGATCACCCCGGACGCCTACAAGTCCGGCTCCATCGACGGCGCCTGGGTGCCTGAGCCGACCGCCTCCAAGCTCGTCGCCGAGGGCGGAAAGGTGATTCTCGACGAGTCCGACCTGTGGCCCGACAAGAAGTTCGTGATCACGAACATCATCGTGTCGCAGAAGTTCCTCAAGGAGCACCCGGACGTCGTCGAGGCCGTACTGCGCGGTTCCGTGACGACCAACGAATGGATCAACGCCAACCCGGAGAAGGCCAAGACGGCCGCGAACGCGGCGCTGGAGAAGCTCTCGGGCAAGGCGCTGCCCGCCGAGGTGATCGACCCGGCCTGGAAGTCCATCTCCTTCCTCGACGACCCGCTGGCCTCCACTCTGAGCACCGAGGCGGAGCACGCGGTCAAGGCCGGCCTGCTGGAAGAGCCCGACCTGAAGGGCATCTACGACCTCGCGCCGCTCAACAAGGTCCTCGAGGCCCGGAGCAAGGACAAGGTCGACGCCGCCGGTCTCGGCACGAAGTAGCGACAACCGGACCGGTCGGCCCCTCCAAGGGCAACACCCCTTGGCCGGCACGACCGCTGAACCCACCGAGGCCGCCGGGGGCACCAGGACGGTGACACGGACCGCCCCCTTCGAGCACGTCTCCAAGTAGTCCTTCTCCGCCCCGGGTGCGCCCGGGGCGGAGAAGGACTCGTACCGGTCACCGCTCGACTCGACCCCATTCAGGCCGAGTCGATCTACCTCCCAGGTCGCGGCGGCAACGGCGGGCACGGCGCCCGGGGCCGCTCCACTCCCTGGCACACCAGGCATCGAACGCGTCGGGCCCACCAAGGAACACGGCCTGAGTGACCATCACCTTCCCTACGGCGCCGCGTGTCCCGGCCGGCGCACCCGCGGCCCGGCGAGCGAGCCGCCCCCTGTCCCCGTACACACGACTGACAAGAAGCTGTCACACGCCGACCGGAATGCGGGATCGGACGCGGGCGGTTCTGACTGACATGACCGTAGGAGTAGCACTCAACGCAACCGGCGCGGAGAACCAGGTCGACGCCTCTGTGGGACTGGCCCGCGAAGCCGCGGCGGCCGGCCTGCGCTCGGTCTGGTTCGGGCAGACCTTCGGCGCGGACTCACCGCAGCTCGCGGCGATCGTCGGACGCGAGGTGCCCCGGCTCCACGTGGGCACCTCCGCGATTCCCGTCTTCGGCCGGCATCCCCTGCTCGTGTCCAGCCAGGCCCAGACCGCCCAGGCGGCCACGCACGGCCGCTACCATCTCGGGCTCGCCCTGGGCACCAAGCTCCTCACCGAGAGCGGCTTCGGCCTGCCCTTCGTACGGCCCATCGCCCGCCTGCGTGAATTCCTCACCGCCCTGCGGCAGTTGACGCAGACGGGCACGGCCGACTTCCACGGCGAGCTGCTGACCGCCGCGCCACCGATCTCCGCGCGGGTCCCCGGCGCCGAAGGCGGAGTACCCCTGCTCGTCGCCGCGATGGGGCCACAGGCCCTGCGTGTCAGCGGTGAGCTCGCGGACGGGATCCTGCCCTATCTGGCGGGTCCGCGCGCCCTGGAGGAGCACATCGTGCCCGCGCTCACCGCCGCGGCGAAGGCCGCCGGCCGGCCCGCGCCCCGGATCGTGGCGCTGGTGTCCGGCGTGGTCACGGACGACGTCGACGCCGTACGCGCGAAGGCGACCGAGCAGCTGGCGTTCTACGAGCAGATCCCGTCCTACGCACGGGTCATCGAACTCTCCGGCGGCCGACGGGCGTCCGACGTGACCGTGATCGGCGACGAGAGGACGGTCGCGGCCGAGGTACGGCGCTACCGGGACGCCGGAGCCACCGAGGTGGTGTTCTCCGGCACCGACCTCGCCGGAGAGGCGGACCGGCGGCGCACCTGGGACCTGCTCGGCGAGCTGGCCGGATGAGCGACCACCGGCGGCGCACGGACCGGACCGGCGGAAGATCCACACACCGACGCGAGGCCGGACCTCGCGGGACGAAGGGGCACTCATGAGCACCGAGATCACGACGCCTGACCTCCACGCCTTCACCGAGGAGTGGCTGGAGTGGTACCGCGCGCACGAGGAACGGCTCGCCGATCCGCACGGGTTCCTCGCGATCACCGGCCTGCACTGGCTCGACGACCGGCCGCAGCGCTTCCCCGACGCCCCGGGCTCCTGGCGGACCGGCGCCGACGGCGTCGTCGTGGTCCTGGACGACGGCGAGGAGCTGGTCGTGGCAGGGACGCCGGTGCGCGGTGAGCACCGCTTCGGGGTACTGCCCGAACGCGGTGGCGTCGACGCCGTCTGGGGAGACGCCGTGATCGAGGTGGCCAGACGCGGCGGGAACGACATCGTGCGTCCCCGGCACCCGGACGCGCCACTGCGCACCGGTTTCACCGGCACGCCCGCCTACGCACCGGACCCGCGCTGGGCCGTGCGGGGACGCTACGTCGCCTTCGAGGAGCCGCGGCCCACCACGGTGGGTGCCGCGGTCGAGGGCCTGGAGCACGTGTACGTGGCTCCGGGCCGCGTGGAGTTCGAGCTGGACGGCCGGCCGCTGTCCCTGACGGCGTTCCCCGGTCATGGGCCGGGCCGGCTGACGGTGCTCTTCACCGACGCGACCTCGGGAGTCACCACCTACGCAGCCAACCGTGCCCTCGACGTGGCCGCGCCGGCCGCCGACGGCACGGTAGTCCTGGACTTCAACCGCGCGGCGAACCTCCCGTGCGCCTACACGGACCTGGCGACCTGCCCGTTGCCACCGGCGGAGAACCGACTCCCGGTGGCCGTCGAGGCCGGCCAGAAGATCCCCCGCGAGCGGGGCGGCGCCTGAACACACCGCTCCACGCTCGTCGGCCCCGGCGGAAAGGGAGCGTCGTCCCTCCGCCGGGGGCCACCTCGGCAGCGACTACGCGGCCCTCGGCCGCTGGCACGAGGCGGAGACACCCCTGCGGGGGCCCTGGCCGCCTTCACGAACCTCGACATGCCCACCCGGAGCGGACCGGCCCGACTCGAACCGGGACGGGTCCTGCGCCACCTCGACCGCCCTCTCGAAGCGCACGCCACCGTCGCCGCCGCCGTGCTCGCCCTCACCGGACACCACAGCCCGCGTCAGGCCGAGGCCGCCGCCGAACTCCAGACCATCGTCGACGCACCCCACCGTCCAAAGTCCGCCGAGACACCCTCGCCGACCTGACGAGGGGAACACGCAGGTGGCGGGCGGGCCCGAGCAGGCGGGTGGATCCCGAGCACCACACCGTTGGCATAAGCCTCCGGTTCAGGGCTGCGGGGCGCGTGCCGCGTCGGGGTATCGCCGGGCCTGCGCCCAGGCGAGTTGTTCCGCCGCACTGTTGAGCAGGGTGTCGAGGACGACGGGGTAGGCGCTGTGTGTCATCCGCCCGGCCAGGAGCCGCGCGGTGGCCGCGATGTGCGGGTGGGTGTCGGCGGGCAGTTCGGCGTAGGTGGACCGCCACATCTCCTCGTCCGCGGCGCGGGCCTCGTCCGTCAGGGCCAGCGACCCGGCGTCCAGGGCCGCGAAGGCCAGCGTGAGGTCGATGAACGCGTGGTACGCGACGACCGCGTCCGCGTCCGGGAAGCCCGCGTCGCGCAGGATCCCGAGGATCGTCTCGTCCACCGCGATCTCCCGCGGCCGGCCGGTGACCCGGCTGGCCGTCAGCACGGCGGCCTGCGGGTGGTCGAGGTAGGAGGCGTGAATGGCCTGGCCGAGAGCCCGCAGGTCGGAGCGCCAGTCTCCGGTCGCCGTCCAGGTGTCCAGCGCCCGCCCCATCAGCTCCTCGCCGATGGCCCGGGTCAGGTCGTCGAGTCCGGCGAAGTAGCGGTACAGGGTGCTGGGGTCGGCGCCGAGGACCGCACCCAGCCTGCGTGCGGTCAGACCGGTGCTCCCGTGCTCGCGCAGCATCCGCAACGCCGTGCGCACGATCAGCTTCTCGGACAGCACCGTGCCCTGCCTGGTCGGCCGGCGCCTGCGCCGCTCCCCCTCCGGCACCACCTGCTTCGCCATGCCCAGCCCTCCCTGATCACCGCGCGCCGTCGGACCTTATGCCAACATGGTTGACCTTAACCGAGGGCGTCGCGTTGCATCTGTCCAGCCCCGGGGGCACGCGTCTCCGGCGACGAAAGGTGTGTGACATGCGAGTACTTCTCGTGGGTGCGGGCGGCGTGGGCACCGCCGTCACCCGTATCGCGGCCCGTCGTGACTTCCTGACCCACATGGTCGTCGCGGACTACGACCTCGCTCGCGCCGAGGCGGCCGTCGCGGCGCTCGGGGACCACGGGGGCCGGTTCAGCGCGAGGCGTCTGGACGCCTCCGACGAGCAGGCGGTTCGGCGGGCGCTCGTCGAGGAGAGGTGCGACGCCTTGCTCAACGCGACCGATCCGCGGTTCGTGATGCCGCTGTTCGACGCGGCGGGCGCGGCGGGCACGCACTATCTCGACATGGCGATGTCCCTGTCCACCCCGCATGCCACCCACCCGTACGAGCGATGCGGTGTGAAGCTCGGCGACGCGCAGTTCGAGCGGGCCGGGGCGTGGGAGCGGTCCGGGCGACTGGCCCTGGTCGGGATGGGGGTGGAGCCGGGCCTGTCGGACGTCTTCGCGCGCTACGCCGCCGACGAACTGTTCGACGAGATCGAGGAGATCGGCGTCCGGGACGGCGCGAACCTGACGGTCGAGGGATACGACTTCGCCCCGTCCTTCAGTATCTGGACGACCATCGAGGAGTGCCTCAATCCGCCGGTGGTCTACGAGAAGGACCGCGGCTGGTTCACCACCGAACCCTTCAGCGAACCGGAGGTGTTCGAGTTCCCCGAGGGCATCGGCCCGGTGGAGTGCGTCAACGTGGAGCACGAGGAGGTCCTGCTCATCCCCCGCTGGGTCGACGCCCGCCGGGTGACGTTCAAGTACGGCCTCGGTGACGACTTCATCGCCAAGCTCAAGACACTCCACGAGCTGGGTCTGGACGCCACCAGGAAGGTCACCGTCCCTTCGGAGAACGGCCCCGTGGCGGTCTCCCCGCGTGACGTGGTCGCCGCCTGCCTGCCCGACCCGGCCACGCTGGGCGACCGCATGACGGGCAAGACCTGCGCGGGCACCTGGGTGAAGGGCACCAAGGACGGCTCGGCGCGCGAGGTCTACCTGTACCACGTGGTCGACAACGAGTGGTCGATGCGCGAGTACGGCTCCCAGGCGGTGGTGTGGCAGACCGCCGTCAATCCGGTCATCGCCCTCGAACTCGTCGCGGGCGGGGTCTGGTCGGCCGGCGGCGTCCTCGGCCCGGAGGCCCTGCCGCCCCGGCCCTTCCTCGACCTGCTCACCGAGTACGGCTCGCCGTGGGGCCTGCGCGAGGACGGCTGACGGTCGTCGCGGGCCACGCGCCGGGGGCGGTCGGCCCGGCCGCCCCGACCGGGAACGACCGGCCGGGGCGGCCGGCGGTCCCGGGGCGAGCCGGGGTGGCGGCGCCGCCTCGTCACCGGGGACCCCGCCACCGCCGGCGCCGCGTCAGCGGCCGTCGACCTTCAGGAACGGGTTGCCCTGCCCGTCGTAGTCGACTCGGCACACCAGGGTGCCCTCGGCGGTGCAGCCCGGGTTCACCCTGCCGTCCGCTCCCACCGTGGCGTTGACCGCGACCGTCCCGGCCGAGTCCTCGGTCCGGTACACGGCCGAGGAGGAACCGTCGATGGGAACCTGGACGTTGTAGGCGGGGTAGAGAGCACGGGGGTAGTCCCCGCTGCCCTCATGGGACACGAGCGGGACTCCGGAGTTCGGCACGGAGTATCCCGTGACGATGCGCACCACCGCCGTAGTCGCACCCGGAGTGCCGACTCCGGACGGCTGGGCGGCGCCGTTCCCGTTGCCAGAGCCCACGAAGTTGTCACGGCCGACTTCGAAGATGTCACCGCCCGCGTACTGGTGCACGTTGTTGATGACCACGAGCGGGGCGTCACCGTCTCTGTCGGCGGCAACAGCGGTGCCGGGTACGGAGAGGAGGGCGGCGCCGAGCAGTACGGCGGCCTTGGCAACGGTGCGGATCACAGGTCGTCCCTTCGCGTCATGTCCGTGGAGTTCGGTGGTGATCGTAGGAAGCGCTCACCCACACGTGCCGCACCATCGCCCGCCCGGGTGGTGTCGCTGAGCCGATCGCCGCGCACGGCGCCCTCGGCCGGCCTGCCCAGCACGCGAGCGGGACACCCGTGGGAACCGCCGTCCCGGCCGCGGCGCACCCGTACGCAGAAGCGCACGGCGACCGCAACCGATGGCCGGCCGGCCACGGGCCCACCCGACCGCTTCGCGGTGGCCGGGGACGGCCGGAAAGGCATCCCCCGTACGTGGGTCCCGGATGCGCCCGGGCCTCGAAACCTCGCTCGCGCGCCCCGGCGTGACGGATCGTGACGGGCCCGGTGCCGGACGACCGCGCCGTACGGCGGGGAGAGCGGCGTCGGGGTGGCGCCGACACCCCAAGTGGAGCCCACCGGTGGTGGACGTCTCCTCGCCGACCCAGGCTGGCGTACGCAATGCCCGCCCGGCCGTGCGGCGGCGGGCGAAGTCACGCGGCGTCGTCCCGGTCCGAGCCACCGGGGACGACGGAGAGACGGGACCACATGACGGAAGAGGGCATCACCCCTGATTGCCTGCCGCCCGTGGACGGGAACGGCAGGACCGTAAGAAGAAGGACCCCGCACCGGTACGCGCGGCGGCGACCCCGGCGCGTACGCGCGTCGATGGCACTCGTGGCGGCCTCCCTGGCCCTTCTGGGGGCGGCCGGCACATCGCCGAGCAGCGCCGCCTCGCCGCCTGCCGGCGAGCCCCCGTCCGGACCCGCGAGCCGGTTCGTCCCCGGTCCCTGCCCTCGGACGTCAGAGCCGGTCCCCGGACGATGCGGGGTCCTGGAGGTGCCCGAGAACCGCGCCCACCGGGGCGGGCGGACCGTCCGGCTGACGGTCGCGACCATCCCGGCCGCGTCGACGCGGCCCGCGAGGGACCCGGTGGTGTTCATGACCGGTGGCCCGGGAGCCGACGCGATCGACGACATCCCGTTCCTGATCGACGCAGGCGTGAACCGGGATCGCGATCTCATCGTCATGGCGCAGCGCGGAACGCTCCATTCTCAGCCGAACCTGGCCTGTCCCGAGATCGACCGGTTCTACGCGGACGCCGTGGGGCTGCGCTACGACGCACCGTCGACCGGACGTCGCCTGGTGCGCGCGGCGAAGGAGTGCCGCACCCGTCTGACGGCCGACGGGGTCGAGCTGAGCGCCTACAACACCACCGAGAACGCGGCCGACTTCGCCGACCTGCGCAAGGCGCTGGGCCTCCGGCGCTGGAACGTCTACGGGTACTCGTACGGCACCGACCTGGCGCTCACCTTCCTGCGCCGGCACCCGCAGGGCGTCCGCTCGGTGGCCGTCGACTCCGTCGTGCCCCCGCAGATCGTGAGCCTGCCCTGGACCTGGGACAGCGCCAGGGAGGGGATCGGCGCCGTCTTCGCGGCGTGCGCGGCCCAGCCCCGCTGCCACAGCCGCTACCCGGACCTCCCGGGCACGCTGACCCGGCAGGTCGGGCGGCTGGAGGCACACCCCCTCACGGTCACCGCCCGGCCGCCCGGCGGTGGAGACCCGGTGAAGGTGGTCCTCGACGGAGGGTCGCTGGTGAACCTGCTGGTCGCCAACGCCGTCCCGGCCGTCGACGTCCCCGCGGCCCTCGACGAACTCGCCCACGGAAACCCCGAGCGCTTCGCCCGGGCCCGCGCCGCCGGCGCGCGTCCCGTCATCGGCGAGTTCGCCCACGGTCTGACCCAGTCGGTGGCCTGCGGCGAGTGGGTGCCGGGCCGTACAAAGTCCGACCTGCTCGACGCGGGGCGCAGGGCGTTCCCCGGGTGGCCGGACACGGTGCTGGCCCAGGCACCGCAGCTTCCCTTCGAACACGACGTCTGCCGTGTCTGGAACGTCCCCGACCGCACCGCCGTCCAGCGGATCGCGACCGTCAGCGAGGTGCCGACGCTCATCCTCTCCGGATCCTTCGACGCGAAGACCGGAGCGCGCTGGGGGCCGTACACGGGCCGGACGCTGTCGCGCTCGACCGCCGTGCGGATTCCCGGCATCGGCCACTGGGTGGTCCCCCAGTCGCCGTGCGCGGCGAGCGTCCTGACGTCCTTCCTCACCCGTCCGCTCTCGCCCGACACCGCGTGCGTGGCGGGACTCGCACCCAAACCGTTCACCATCACCCCCGCCCCGGAGAACTCATGATGTCCATCCGCCCGACGCACCACCGGCACACGCCGCGCCCCCCGCGCCGGCTCCCCGCCGCTCTGGCCGGAGCCACGGCCGGGATCCTCGTCGCCGGCCTCGCCGTGACGCCCGCCCGGGCCGAGGGCGGCACCCCGGCACCGCTCGGCACGGTCGCCCGGACGGCGGGCGACGCCCGTTTCGTTCCCGGTCCCTGTCCGAGGACGGCGGACCCGATCCCCGCTCTCGAGGGGGCCCGCTGCGGAACCCTCACCGTGCCCGAGAACCGTTCGCGCCACAAAGGACGGAAGATCACCCTCGGCGTCGCGATCGTGCCGGCGGCCACGAGGAGACCGGCACGCGACCCGATCGTGTGGTTCGCCGGCGGACCGGGCGACGACGCGGTCTCCGAGGCCCAGTTGGCGATCGACGGCGGCCTGAACCGCGACCGGGACGTCATCTTCATGTCGCAGCGTGGAACCTACTCCGCCGACCCGGCACTCACCTGTCCCGACGTCGACGAGTTCAACGCCCGCGCCGTGGGCCTCGTCTACGGTGCGCCGTCCACCGGGCGCGAACACGTCAGGGCGACACGGACCTGCCGCGAGCGGTCGGCGAGGCGCGGCGACCTGAGCGCCTACGACAGTACCGAGAGCGCCACCGACTACGCCGACCTGCGCGTAGCGCTCGGCATCAAGCAGTGGAACGTGTTCGGCATCTCGTACGGCACCGACCTGGCCCTCATCTATCTGCGCGACCACCCCAAGGGCATCCGGTCCGTCGGCATCGACGGCGTCCTGCCGCCGTCCCTGGCGGGTGGGGCCGTGACCTGGAGCGCGGCACGGCAGGGTTTCGACGGTCTGTTCAAGGCGTGCGCCGAGCAGGCCGCCTGCGACCGCCGCTATCCGAACCTGTCGGACACCTTCGAACGCCTGGTCCGCCGGCTCGAAGCCCGGCCGCTCACCACCCACGTCACCGTCCCGGGCCGAGCGACGCCGGTGAAGGTCGTCCTGGACGGTGGGGTCCTGGTGAACTGGCTGACCTCTGCCACCCACCTGGCGGCCGGCGTGCCCCGCTCCATCGACGAGCTGGCCCACGGCAACCCGCGGCGCATCGCCGAGCAGTGGGCGGGCGGCAAGACGAGCCCGCAGGCCATCGGGAGGGTCTCCCACGGGCTCGCGTACGGCGTCTTCTGCCGGGAGTGGACACCGTACGAGAGCGAGGCGGACGTGATCCGGGGAGGCCGGCGCGCGTTCCCGTCGTTCCCCCGCTCGGTGCTCGCCAACGCTCCTCAGCTCCCCTTCCTCCACGACGACTGCCGTGCCTGGGACGTCCCGGCGGCACCGCGCTCGGTCCGGGACGTGACGCGGAGCGACGTCCCGACCCTCGTCATGTCCGCCGGGTTCGACGCCCAGACCGGGGCGAGCAACGGCGCGTACGTGGCCCGTACGCTGAGCCGGTCCACGGTCGTCACGGTGCCGTACGTCGCCCACGTCGCGTTCGCCGAGTCGCCGTGCGCGCAGGCCATCACCGAATCCTTCTTCGACCGTCCGACGGCACCGGACACGGGCTGCCTCGCGGGCCTCAGGCCGCCCACGTTCGAGATCGCGCCGTAGGACTCGGGCCACCCGGAAGGGGCAGTCGGCACCCGCCGACGACGATCCGACCGTACGGGCCAGAGGTCCTGGCCCGTACGGTCGAGGCCGTCTCGGGGCCGTCTCGGGGCCGGCTCGGGGCCGGCTCGGGGCCGGCTCGGGGCCGGCTCGGGGCCGGCTTCAGGGCGCGGCTTCGTCGAGGGGGATGCCGAGGCGGTCGGCCACGGCGGTGAGGGCGGGGCCCAGGGGGAGCGCGACGCGTGTGAGGGCGTGCCGGTCGCCCCGGGTCGGGTCACGGTTGACGATCAGCACCGGCTGCCCCGCGTCGGCCGCCTGGCGGACGAAACGCAGCCCGGACATCACCGTGAGGGAGGAGCCCAGGACCAGCAGCGACGTCGCCTCCCGGACCAGCGCCCGGCACCGCTCGACCCGGGCCGGCGGAACGGACTCGCCGAAGAACACCACGTCCGGTTTGAGGACGCCGCCGCAGACACCGCAGTCGACCACGTGGAAGTCCCCGACCTGTTCGTCGGTGAGGTCGGCGTCACCGTCCGGATTGACCGCGGCGGCCACCGGCTCGAAGCCCGGGTTGGCCTCCTCCAGCCGGCCGGCGAGTTCGCGCCGCGGCAGGCAGGTGCCGCAGGAGAGACAGACGACCCGCGCCAGGCTCCCGTGCAGCTCCACGACACCGTCACTGCCGACGGCCTGGTGCAGACCGTCGACGTTCTGGGTGATCACCCCCGAGAGCAGGCCGTGCCGCCCGAACGCGGCCACGGCACGGTGCCCGTCATTGGGACGGGCGCGGCCGAAGGTCCGCCAGCCGAGATGACTGCGCGCCCAGTACCGCCGCCGGGCCTGAACGCTCGCGGTGAAGTCCTGGTACGTCATCGGGGTGTGCCGACGCAGACTGCCGCCCTCGCCCCGGTAGTCGGGGATCCCCGATTCCGTGGAGATGCCCGCCCCGCTGAGCACGAGGACGCCCCCGGTGCTCAGCGCGGAGAAGACCGGCTCCAGATCCGTGGTGCCCGGCGGCGCCTCCCCGGTGGGGATCCAGCTCAAAGTGGGGCGCATGCGCATGTGGCCAGGGTACGGACACGAGGCCCTGGCGCGCAGACCGGAACCGTCGCGTCCGCCCGCGCGATCACCCGGCGCTCCAGCACCGTCCCGGTCCGACCGGGGCTCGGCCGCACTCGGTTCCGCTTCCGCCTGCGGCCCGTCATCCAGGCCGGGCGTATGGGGCCCGAGCGACTCGGCCAGGCCGGCCGCAAGCCCGTCTTCCGGTCTCCGCCTCCGAGCGCCGGAATCCGGAGCCGGGCGCGCTCTCGACGGCTGTCAGGAGCGGAAGGTTCAGGCCGAACCGGCCGAGCCGGGGCGCGATCCGGCGGGTCCGCCCACGACCGTGAGCAGGTCCACGACGAAGATCAGTGTCGAGCCTGCCGGGATCAGCGCCGAGGGTGACTGCTTGCCGTAGCCGAGACGTGGGGGAACGATGATCTCCCGGCGGCCGCCGACTCTCATTCCCCTCACTCCCCGGTCCCAGCCCTTGATGGCTCTGCCGCCGCCCACGGCGAACTTGAACGGCCGGTTCTCTTCCCACGAGGAGTCGAACTCCTTGCCGGACGCGAACGTGACCCCTACGTAGTGGACCTGGACGACCCTGCCCGGCAGGGCCTCGGGTCCGTCCCCGACCACGAGGTCCCGGATCGTCAGCTCGGTGGGCGCATCACCCTGCGGGACCTCGATCTCGGGCTTCGTCGGTTCGCTCATCACGGTCCCATCGCTCGCCACCGGGAATCCCTCGCACGGGCCGACCGGACACATGGACCTTCCATGCGGCAGGCGATCACGCTATCGGCAACACCCCTGCTCCGAGGTGCGCCCGTACCGCGGAACACGGCTCGCGTCTCCACCGGAGGCGCCCACGCCTTGCCGGACTCCGGAGACGCGCGGCGCCCCGCCACCGGTCTCCACCGTGCCGACGGCCGTCACGGCACCTTCACCCAGGGCCAGGAAGCCCGGATCGGGCGACCGCGACCGTACGCCACCGAGGCGCGAAGTTCCGGAAGGGCCTCTCATCCGCACGACCGAAACACGCCTGCTCGACCGCCACTTGTTCATGTAACCGCCTGCCTACTCCCCGTATCCGCCGGTACGATCACGGCACGCGAGCGGGGGGCTCGTGAGCGAGGGGGCGGGGATGAACGGCGGCAACATCGTTGTGCGCAGGCGTACTTGGCCATGGCGGTCAGCCGCTTCGGTCGCCACGGCGGCTGTGGTGCTCATCAGCGGCTGCGGTTCCGGGGACGACGGAAAGGCGGCCGGGCCGAGCCCTTCGGCGCCTTCGGGATCCGCCGCCGGAGCCACGTCCGGCTCGCCCTCGGCTGCCGCGGCCTCCTCGGGGGCCGCGTCGTCGCTGACGCCGTTCCAGGCGGACCCCGCCAAGGTGCCCAGGACGAGGAGCCGGGCCGAGGCGCTGGCAGCGGCCGTCGCGCTGAAACCGCAGGCGTGGGGCGCCGATTTCCGGGAGCAGCGGCCGGCCGAGAGCACCCCGGGCACGGCCGCCGTGCTGGACGAGCGGTGCCGGTGGGTGCGGCGGGCGCTGCCCAAGGGCGTCCTGGCCTCCCTGTCCCGCTACAGCGGGATTCCCGCCGCCGACGGCAAGGGCGAGCTCAGGGTGAGCGCGGCGGTCACCGTGCACACCACCGTGCGCGAGGCCGACGAGCACCTGGCGACCACGCTGGAGGAGCCGTTGCGCTGCCGGCAGCAGCAGGTCCGTACCGACGAGCGGATCGCCGACCTCATCTCGACCGCCACTCCCTACGGCCAGGGCAGCAACACCTACTCCGACGACCAGGTCGTGGAGATGGGCAAGTACCTCACCGGAAGCGGCGCGCAGACCTACTACTGGTACGTCACCCGGCTGGGCACGGTGACCCTCGCGGTGTCGATGAAGGGCGCCAAGGGCTACTCGGACAACGAGTTGGGAACGTACGCGTCGCGCGCCAACGTCGCGATGCTCACCCGCGTGGAGTCCGAGCTCGGAGGAGACAGCTGATGGAGCCGCTGCGTTCGTCGGATCCCGCGCGTATCGCGGATCATCGCCTGCTCGGGCGGCTCGGCGCCGGAGGCATGGGCGTGGTCTACCTGGCGCGCACGCCGGGCGGCGCGCTGGTGGCGCTGAAGGTGCTGCTCGCCGAGTACGCCGAGGAACCGGGCTTCAAGGAGCGGTTCCGCCGCGAGGTCGAGGTGGCCCGGCGGGTCGACAGCCCCTGGGTGGTGCCGCTGGTGGACGCCGACCCGGACGCCGAGGCGGCGTGGCTGGCGACGGCGTTCGTGCCCGGCCCGTCGCTGGCCGAGGCCGTGTCCGCGTACGGGCCGCTGTCCGAGCGCGGTCTGCGGCTGCTCGGCGCCCGGCTGGCCGAGGCGCTGGGCGAGGTGCACCGGGCCGGGCTGGTCCACCGGGACCTGAAGCCGGGCAATGTGCTGACCGCCCATGACGGGCCCCGCCTCATCGACTTCGGCATCGCCCGCGCGCCGGAGGACCGGACGCTCACGACGACCGGGATGGTGGTCGGCACACCCGGTTTCCTGTCTCCCGAGCAGGCCGAGGGCAGGGGCGGGGAGGGCATCGGCCCGGCGAGCGACGTGTTCTCCCTCGGCTGTGTCCTGGCCTTCGCGGCGACCGGCCGGGCGCCGTTCGGCGGCGGAGCGGTCGACGCCCTGCTGTTCCGGGCCGTCCACGACCCGGCGGACCTCGACGGGGTGCCGGCGTGGCTGCTCCCGGTGCTGGACCGCTGTCTGGAGAAGGATCCTGCCCGACGGCCGGACGCCGGTGAGCTGGTGCGGGAGCTGGCGGCCGACGGTGCCGCCCAGGACGAAGGGAGCTCCGGGGCCGCACCACGGGACCGAGAGGCGTCCGGGTGGCTGCCCGAGCCGGTCGCCCGGCTGATCGCCGAGCGCTCGGCCGCCGCGCTCGCGCTGCCGGACATCGAGCACACCCTGGCACCGTCCGACAGACCGGCCGCCGCCGACCCGGCGGAGCCCGACACGCGTGACATGTCCGAGCCGGCGGAGCCGCGGGACTCACTCCCGGGCGGCCGGCGTCGTTTCCTGCTGCTCGCCGGCGGAGCCGTGGCGCTGGCGGCCGGCGGGGCCTGGTGGGCGGTCGCCCACGACCGCGGCCCGGGGGACGAGAGCCCGGCCGCCGCGTCCTCGCGCCGGCGGGTGCACACCCTCGCGCTGCACGGTGACCTCAGCGGACCGCAGCGGGAGACGGGCCGGGCCCAGGAGCGCGGACTGCGGCTCGCGGTCGCGGAGTTCAACGCGCGCGCCGACGCCCCGTTCACCGTGAAGGTCAGAGCCGTCGACGACGGGGGTGATCCGGTGGCCTCGGCCCGGCTCGCCGCGGAGCTCACCGACGATCCGGCCGTCCTCGCCGTGGTCGGCCCGACCACCGACGACACCGGGCAGGCCGCCCTCGCGAAGTACGACGCCGGACTGCTGCCGGTCGTCGCCGTGTCCCCCGGCGCGACCTCCCTGTCCATCCAGGGGTTCCGCTCGTTCCTGCACGCACGGTTGCCCGACGCGGTGCTGCCCATCTACGTGAGCAACTACCTGCGCGGCGCGGGGCGATCGCGCAAGGTCGGCATCGTCATCGACCGCCCGGCCGGCAACTACGGGACGAACCTGGGCAGTTCCCTCAGCAACGCGCTCGGCAGCATTCCGTACCCGTCCGTGCCGGAAGTGGTCAGCGCGATGCGCCGCGACTTCGGCAGCGCGGTGGACGCGGTGCTCTCCGCCGGGGCCGACTCCGTGTTCTTCGCCGGTCTGCCCGACCGGGGAGCCCTGATCGCCGCGACGCTGCGGGAGCGCTCCTTCCGGGGTGCGCGGGTGTCCGGCCCGGCGCTGCTGGACGAACAATTCCTGACGCGGGCTCAGGAAGGCGCCGACGGCTGGGTGATGGTCGCTCCGGTCATCGACGCGACCCGCAAACCCGAGGCGCGCGAGTTCGCCGCCGCCTACCGCGAGCGCTTCGAGGAGGCGCCGCCCCGGTACGCGGCGGAGGCCTACGACGTGACCGGGATGCTGCTCAAGGCCCTGGCCGGGCTGCCGTCGAAGGGCCGCACCCGGCAGAACCTGCTCACGGCCGTACGGAACGGGAAGTACAAGGGCATCACCAAGACGTTCGCCTTCGAGAAGAACGGCATGATGGTCATCGACGGCACCGGCGGCTTCCTCTGGCGGGTGGACCGCGGTGCCTTCGTGTACGACGGCCCCGCGCCGCTGACCGTCTGATGGAACCCCTGCGGGCCGCCGACCCGTCCCGGATCGGCCGCTATCGTCCGCTGCGCCGGCTGGGCGCCGGCGGCATGGGCGTGGTCTTCCTGGCCCGTGCGCCGGGCGGGGCGATCGCCGCGGTGAAGACGGTCCGGTCCTCGTACGCCGACGAGAGCGGGTTCCGGTCCCGTTTCCGCCGTGAGGTCGAGGCCGCCCGGCGGGTCAGCAGCCCCTGGGTGGTCCCGCTGCTGGACGCGGACGCCGACGCGGAGACACCGTGGCTGGCGACCTCCTACGTGCCGGGGCCCTCGCTCGCCGAGGCGGTGCACGCGTTCGGGCCGTTGTCACCCGCTTCCGTGCGGGTGCTGGGCGCGCGGCTCGCCGAAGCGCTCGAGGCGGTGCACGGGGCCGGTCTCGTGCACCGCGACGTGAAGCCGGGGAACGTCCTGCTGGCCCCGGACGGGCCACGGCTCATCGACTTCGGCATCGCCCGGGCGCCGGAGGCCACCGCGCTCACTTCCAGCGGCGTGATCGTCGGCTCGCCCGGCTTCCTGTCACCCGAGCAGGCGCGGGCGCGGGGCGGCGAGATCGGGCCGCCCAGCGACGTGTTCTCGCTGGGGTGCGTGCTGGCGTTCGCCGCGACCGGGGTGCGGCCGTTCGGCGGCGGCGCGGCGGCGGGGGTGCTGCTGCGCACGATCTACGAGGAGCCCGACCCGGCGGCGCTCCCGGACGGTCTGACACCCCTGCTGAGTGCCTGCCTGCACAAGGATCCGGCCGAGCGCCCGAGCCTCGCGCGACTCCGTGCGTCGCTCGGGGAGGAGACGCCCGCCGACTCCGTCGAACCGTCCGACTGGCTGCCCGCGCCGGTCACCCGGCTGATCAACGACAGGTCCGCCGCCGTGCTCACCATCGGCACGATCGAGTCGACCCAGGTGTCCGCGTCCACACCGGCGAACACGGCGAACACGGCGAGTACGGCGAGTACGGCGAGTACGGCGTCACCGGAGGCCGCGACGCTGACGTCCGTCTCCGCCACCCGCCCCGCCCCGCGCGCGGTCGGCCGCCGCGGCTTCCTGCGCCTCGGCTCGACGGCGGGACTCCTCGCGGCGGGCGGTGGCGGGGCCGCCTGGTGGTGGAGCACCCGGCCGAAGCCCGGAACGTCCACGCCCTCCGGGACCGGACCTCCGCGCAGGGAACTGGTCGTGGCGTTCCACGGCGATCTGACCGGCGCCCACAAGGAACTCGGAAACGCCCAGCTGGGCGGCGCCCGGCTGGCCGTCGAACAGCTCAACGCGCGGAGCGGCCGCCCTTTCCGGCTGAAGCTGCGCACGTACGACGACGGTGGCGACCCGGGACGGGCCGAGGAACTGGCCGCCCGGCTGGCGAAGGACACCGACGTGCTGGCCGTACTGGGCCCCACCACCGACGCCTGCTTCCGCACCACCGAGCGGACGTACACCGAGGCGGTGATGCCCGTCGTGTCCGTCTCGGTGGGCGTCGGCACACAGAGTTCGACGTTCGGCACCAACGTGTTCCACTGCCATGCGGCGCTGCGCGTCACGTACGGGCTCCTCGCCTCCCCCTGCGTCCGCTACCTCAGCAACCACGTCGGCTCCCGTCGCGTGCTCCTCGTGGACGACCGGGCGCAGGACGACTTCGCCTGGACCGTCTGCGACCAGACCGAACAGTCGCTGCGGCGCAACGGCCGGGCCGTCACCGTGACCCACGTGGCCGCCGGGAAGATCGACTACGCGTCGCTCGCCGCCGAGGTGAAGTCCGCCCGCGCCGACGCCGTCGTCTTCACCGGCGGCCCGACCCGGGCCGCCGGATTCGCGTCGGCGCTGGCCGCGGCCCGGTTCACCGGCGCCCGGATGGCGACGGAACGCGCCTTCGACCCACGGTTCCTCGCGTCGGCCGGCGCCGCCGCGACGGACTGGGTGTTCGTCACCCCGTTCACCGACCCGACGGCCCGCGCCTCCGCCCGCGCGTTCACGACGGCCTACCGCGCCCGTTTCGGCGCCGATCCCGGCTGGTACGCGGCGGAGGCCCACGACGCCGTGATGTTCCTGGCCCGGGCCTGCGACAAGGACGGCACGACGCTGAGGGAACGGGGCGCGATCGCCCGCCGGATGCCGGAGATCACGTATGCGGGCATCACCCGCACGGTCAAGTACGAGTCGGGCTACGGCTACAACCACGACGCGATGTTCGAGTTCCAGGCCGTCGACGGCGCCTTCCGGTACCTGGGGCACTTCCGGGACGCCGCGGTGTCGTGAAGGGCACGGGCAAGAGGAGCTGCTCGATGAGCGCGTCGACGAGCGGGCCGGCGCGCATCGCCCATCGGATCCGGTCGAGCCGTATCCGCCACCGCGCTTCTCCGGGACAGCGCCCCCGACGGGCTTCCCGAGGCCTTGCCCGGCCGGCACGTCGGCCCCTGGTCCCAACCGGCTCATACGGCTCCTCCCCGCAGGCCGCATGAGCCGGTTGACGGCACCGAGAAGGAGGCACGATCCCTGGGCGGCTCGCGGACGCGGTCGTGGAGGGTCGACGTGCGCGTCAGTCGGCCCGAAGACCGACCGCCAGCGTCAGTTCGAGGACCCGGTGTGGCGATCCGAGATCCGGGAACAGCTCCCGCAGCTGCGACATCCGGTACCGGACCGTCTGGGGATGGACGAACAACGCCGCCGCCACCTCGTCCCGCCTGCCCTGGTGCAGCAGCCACGCCCGCAACGTCTCCTCCAGCCGCCGTGCGGTCGTGACGGGCAAGGTCCGCAACGGTGCGAGGGCCCGGGCACGCAGGTCCGCGAACGCGTCCGCGTCGGCGCTCAGCACCAGCTCGGGCAGGTGGTCCTCGGTGTCGCGGATATCGGAGGAGAGGGAGCGCGCGCGTACGGCTCGTGCGTACGAGGCGAAAGCACGGGTCCACGGCCGGGCCGGGCCGACCACGGCGGTGCGGTCGGTCAGCTGTCGCAAGAGATGTGCCCGGTCGGCATCGGGGACGAGCAGCACACCGGTGGCGTCCGGCAGATCGTCGAGGATCAGGGTGCTCGGGTCGAGCGTGCGGTAGGCGGGCCGGGCCTGGGCGGCGGGCAGCAGGACCGCGGTCAGGGAAACCGGCGGCTGCCACCCGGCCCGTTGAACGGAGGCCAGCAGCACGTCCGGGCTCGCGCCGGCGAGGAGGTCGCGGGCCAGGTGTTCCAGGTGGCGCTCGTGGGCCCTGCCCCGGGCGGCCAGTTCGTCGGCGTGGCCCGCGGCGCTCGCGGCGGAGAGCTCGTCGATGTAGGCGAAGGTCAGCTCGGCGAACTTGGCGACCTCGGCGGCGGGCAGACCCGCGGGTACGGCACCCGCCGCCAGGCATCGCCAGGCCACGCGGGCGCCGACGCGGTAGGCGCTGAGCAGGGCGTCCATCGAACGGCCGTCGCGCACCTCGCCGCGGCCCAGCTCGTAGGCCGCGTCACCGCCGTCACCGCCTGTGGCGTTCCCGCTCGCGAGGTCCAGGTAGTGTCCCAGGGCGGTGCGGACGGCTCGGCGGATGGTGCCGCCCATGCTGCCCGAAAGGGCGTTGGCGTAGGAAGGGACCTCGTCGATGATCGCCCGGACGACCTCGTCGGCGGTGGTCTTCAGCACGGCCCGGAGTGCGGTGGCCGTCGTCTCGTCCAGGGCCAGTTCGCTGGCCCTCCGGATTGCGTGGTTCACGTTTTTGTTCCCTGCGAACAATTCAGCCGACCAGATTCACGTCCTACGGTCAGGACTTTACGCCTTGAAGCGCAGCAAGCTGGAGTCATGACGAGCACAGCCCTCCGCAGCAGGGCGTGGAAAATGCTGGAGATGGTCACGACGCCGCTGCTGCCGTCGGACTACCTCGACCTGGTCAGCCCGCTGCGCGCCGGCGCTGACCTGCGTGGGCGCATCGAGGCCGTGCACCCCGAGACGGGTGACGCCGCGACCGTCGTGATCAGGCCGGGACGGGGCTGGCGCGGCCATACGGCCGGTCAGTACGTACGGATCGGGGTCGACGTCGACGGGGTGCGCCTGTGGCGTGCCTACTCCCTCACCTCGCCGACAAGCCGCAAGGACGGCCGCGTCACGATCACCGTGAAGGCGATCCCGGACGGCAAGGTCAGCAACCACCTGGTCCGCAGGGCGAGACCGGGCACGCTGATCCAGCTCGACCAGGCGACCGGTGACTTCGTGCTGCCGCCGGCCAAGCCCGCCAAGGTGCTCTACCTGACGGCCGGCAGCGGCATCACGCCCGTGATGGGCATGCTGCGCGACACCGAGCTCGACGACGTCGTCATGGTCCACTGCGCGCCACAGCCGCAAGACGTGATCTTCCGCAGCGAACTGCACGGCCTGGTCGCGGACAAGAAGCTGCGGCTCACCGAGGTGCACACCGACACGGACGGCATGCTCGACATCGCCCGTCTCGACGAACTCGTGCCCGACTGGGCCGAGCGCGAGACCTGGGCCTGCGGGCCCGCGGGCCTGCTCGACGCCGCCGAAGAGCACTGGAGCGAGCACGGCGTACAGGAGCGCCTGCACACCGAACGCTTCCGCGCCGGCATCGTCGTCACCGGCGACGGCGGCGAGGTCACGTTCAGCACCACCGGCAGGACCGTCGAAGCGGACGGCGCCACGCCGCTGCTGGACATCGGCGAGGAGGCCGGCGTGCTCATGCCCTCCGGGTGCCGCATGGGCATCTGCTTCGGCTGCGTCACGCCGCTCAAGTCGGGCGCCGTCCGCGACCTGCGCACCGGCGAGATCACCGAGGCCGAGCCGGGCGTCCTCATCCAGACCTGCGTGTCCGCCGCGGCGGGCCCCTGCGACATCGAACGGTAGGAGCACCTTGACCGCCATCGACCCCACCGCCCACCTGACCGCGGAGCAGATCGAGGAGCTCGGCCGCGAGCTGGACGCGATCCGCGACGAGGTGATCGCCGGCCGTGGTGAGAAAGACGCCGCCTACATCCGCAAGGTCATCTCGGCGCAGCGCAAGCTCGAGCTGGCCAGCAGGGGCGTGCTGCTGTTCTCGTTCTTCCCGCCCGCGTGGCTGATCGGCACCGCAGGCCTGTCCGTGGCGAAGATCATGGACAACATGGAGATCGGCCACAACATCCTGCACGGCCAGTGGGACTGGATGCGGGACCCGAAGATCCACTCCACCACCTGGGACTGGGATCACGTCTCGCCGGCCGACCAGTGGAAGCACTCGCACAACGAGCTGCACCACACGTACACCAACGTGATCGGCAAGGACAACGACCTCGGCTACGGCATCATGCGCGTCGACGAGGACCAGAGGTGGCACCCGTTCCACCTCGGCCAGCCGCTGTGGAACTTCATCAACGCCTGTTTCTTCGAGTACGGCATCGCGGCGTACGACCTGGAGCTCGGCAAGAACCTCGGCAAGCGCCGCCGCAAGAACCCGGAGTTCCGCGCGCGGGCCAGGGCCGTGGGCCGCAAGATCCGCAAGCAGGTGCTCAAGGACTACGTGATCCACCCGCTGCTGTCGGGCCCGTCGTTCCTCACCACGCTCGCCGCCACGTTCACCGCGAACCTGGTCCGCAACGTCTGGACCCACTCGGTGATCATGTGCGGGCACTTCCCCGAGGGCGTGCAGGTCTTCGAGCGCCGGTCGATCAGGGGCGAGACGCGCGGCCAGTGGTACCTGCGCCAGATGATGGGGTCGGCGAACATCAGCGGCAGCAGGGCCATGCACTTCATGACCGGCAACCTGTCGCACCAGATCGAGCACCACCTGTTCCCGGACCTGCCGAGCAACCGGTACGCCGAGGTCGCGGTGAAGGTGCGCGCGCTGTTCGAGAAGTACGAGCTGGAGTACGTCACCGGGCCGCTGCCCAAGCAGGTGTTCTCGGCGTGGCACAAGGTCTTCCGGCTCTCACTGCCGAACAAGAAGCCCAAGGTCAGGACGCCGGACCGCGAGCAGGAGCTCGTCGCGGCCTGATTCCCGGTACTGGGGCCGATCTCTCGGCCGTACCGGCAGCACCGCCGGGTTCGGTGAGATCCGTTGCGGACGGTGCACGACCGTGACATCAGACCGTACGCCACTGGATCCGGGGCAGCCCGGTGTCCGGGCCGCGCTGCATGGAGGCGCGCCAGGAGCTCAGCACACAGCCCCTGCGGCTGTCCGGCACGGGCGCCACCGACCGACCGTATCGGTGGCGCCCGGCAGCGCTCGAGTCAGCGTTCGCCGCCCAGCGGCTGTCCGCGCCGTGGATGTTGTTCCCGTCGACCGCCGCTCCGTACACCGTGCGCGAGCGGCCGACCTGGGCGTCGGCCGGGACGGAGGGCATGCTCTTCAAGCGGCTGGACAGCGTGCACGCGCCGTCGGGACGGGCGCGCTTGTCCCGACTGGTGTCCGCCACGCACGCCGAGGCGGCCGATGGCCACGTGTCGTGGCCGATCCTGTACGACTACGCGGAGCAGGACCTGGTGATTCTCCTGGGACCGGCCGCTGAGCCGGTCCCAGCCTTGACTGCTGGATGCCCCGATGCCGGTGAGCAGTCGCAGGCCCGGTTGACGGGTTCAGAGAACGAAGCGGCGCAACTGGCAGTCGATCGGCGCCCTGTTCGCGCGGATGATCATCGCGAGCGCCTTGCACGCGGTTCGGCAGATCTCTCATGGCGGTCCGGGATCGTCCGACACCCCCGGTGTGCTGGGTCTTCCGTTGGGCGTGGCCGGGCTCGCGGCCGCATCGGCGGCGCTGCGCAAGCCGGTGGAGGGC
The DNA here is from genome assembly GCF_042889485.1 of Streptomyces sp. NPDC002580. Classification (NCBI taxonomy): domain Bacteria; kingdom Bacillati; phylum Actinomycetota; class Actinomycetes; order Kitasatosporales; family Streptomycetaceae; genus Streptomyces; species Streptomyces sp. NPDC002580. The sequence continues at coordinate 611,113 of NZ_JBIAQZ010000002.1, forward strand.
AACGACTCTGAACTCGCCCGCGTCCGGTCCACGACCCTGGCCAGGCGGGTCGAGGCCGGGGAGAGCGCTGTAGGACGGCAGCCGCTGGGCGCCGACATCCGACGCGTCGACCTCACCTACGCCCCGCACCCGGCCGTGCTCCGGCCAGCGGTGGCCCTGCCGGCAGGACGTCTGCAGGCCGCCGCTACGGGCTCGGCGGGTGTGCCCGACATCGTCACCTGCCACCGCGCCACCCGTCCTTTACGGCTGGTCGTCACGGGTGTGCCGGGGCCGGCAAGACCGTGCTGGCCCTGGAACTCCTCCCGGCCCTGATCGAGGGGCGCGCCGAGAACGATCCGGAGACCGGCGTCGGAGAGCGGTGTGGCCGCCGGCTTCGCCCAGGGTGTCTGTCTGGAGCGGTGGCCACCGGGCGGCGACCGCGCGGTGGTGTTACCGGTGCGGTCTTCGCCTGCGGGTTCAGGCGAGGGCGGCGGCCAGCAGGGTGAAGGCTGCGATGATGACGGCGACGCGGACGTAGTGGTAGCGGTCCCAACGGCTCAGCTGCTGCTTCCAGTCGGCGGGCCGGTTGTCGGGGGTCCAGGTCTTGTTCCGGTTGTTGATCGGGACGAGCAGCAGGATCGACATGACCACGCTGACGATCAGCAGGCCGGCGGCGGTGACGACGAGTCCGGCGCCGCGGTGGTGCCATCCGGCGACAGCCCAGATCGCGCTGAGGACGAGCGAGCCCATGTACCAGAACGGCATCAGGGCGCCGAGCATTCGGCCGCCGTGGGCGTGACCGAGCTGGCGGCTGTCCTCGGGGAGCGCGTTCAGGATCCGGCTCATGATGAAGGCGACGGAGAACTCCACCCCCACCATCACGCCGACGATCACCGTGGTGAAGACCTCGAGTGCGTTGAGCATGACGACCCCTCCTGAAATCTAGCGTTGCTAGCCGATGAGGCAACGCTAGTACTACTGACGCTCGATTGTCTAGCACTGCTAGGATCGATGTATGTCGGTACAAGAACGCAAGCAGCGCGAACGGGCGGAGCGCGAGCGCCTCATCGTGGCGACGGCCCGCGAACTCGCCGAGCAGCAGGGCTGGGACGCGGTCACCACCCGCCGGCTCGCCGAGCGCATCGAGTACAGCCAGCCCGTCCTCTACAGCCACTTCCGCGGCAAGCGCGAGATCATCGGCGCGGTCGCCCTTCAGGGCGCCACCGAGATGGCCGCGGCGGTACGGGCCGCGACCTCCGCCGAGGACGACCCGCGCGGCAGGGTCACCGCCCTGGCCCGCGTCTACCTCGACTTCGCCGCACGCAACCCGGCAGTCTACGACGCCTTGTTCCAACTCGACGGCGGTCTGGCGTACGCGCAGGAGGACACCCCCGAGCCGCTGAAGGACGCCTTCGCCGCCCTACTCGAGTGCCTCGCCGACATGGCGGGGGACGGCGTCCATCCGGGGCTGTTCACCGAGGTGTTCTGGGCGTCCCTGCACGGGCTCGCCACCCTGACCCGGGCGGGACGGCTGCTGCCCGAGGACGCCGAGCAGAGGGTGGAGTTGTTGGTGGACCGGCTCGCCATGATCTGACGAACCGTCCGGACGGGCGGGCGGAACGGCGCTTTACTGGCCCCCTTCGCCATGTACGCGCCTCTCGCACGCTCGGACTACTACAGGGCTCCCGTCCCACACTGCGGCCGTCAGTCGGCACCGGACCTTCCCGCCATCCGAGCTGGATGCCCGGAGCAGAGCGGAGCCGCAGATGGTTCCCACGTTCACCACATAACCGATTGGCCAGTCAGGCGTCCGGCCATACCCCGGCAGCATCTCCGTACCTACGCCGCAGACATTCGGCGCGGCCTCCTGAGGACCGGGTAGAAGATCGGCTGCTCGGACAGCCGGGGCGGCCGGGCGCGCCAGTTCAACTCCCTTACCAGCTGCAGCTCTTGGGGCCCGCGGGGCGCCACAGGGTCGTCGTCGCCTGCCGGCCGGTCGTCCGCATCGCTCTCTTCGGACGTGGGCCGCCACCGGTACGGCGGGTCGGGAGACCGGACGCCACCGGCACGCAAAGGCGGCGGCCACGCTGTTTCCGCACCCTGCCCGGAGTCGCGAACCGACGTCACCTGCGCCCGCCGACCTGACGATCGGCGGGCCGCGTCTGAACCGTTCCTCGCTTCGGCGCTGTGTTCGCCAGGCTCCGCTGCGCCCCCGCGTGCTACCCGCGAACGGTGGGGCGGAGACTCAGTGCCCGCGGCCAGCACGGTAGTTGGACGGCAGAACGAACACGAACTCCCTGGGGTCGCTGTACGCCTCCTCCAGCATCCTGGGCACGCTGTGGTACCCGGTGGTGTAGAGATTCCGGCTCGGGTCCCAGGTGTTGTACGCGAGGATCGCAGCCCGCTTCTTCGCCATGTGCGAGGAGGGGATGTTGAGCACGTGGTCCGCGCCGCGGTTGCGCTGGTCGCGGCTGAACGCCTCATACGTGTAGATGTGGTTGAAGCGGACGTCCGTCAACTCACCGTTCTTCACCAGCCAGTACGCGGCATCGCTGCATGCCTTGTGCGTGGCGTTCACGGGCTGGGTCGGGTCGGTCGTGTCGAGCCATCCCGCGGTGAACTTGTGGGAAGCGCCGGGGTACTGCTGGGCGAGCGTACGGACTTTGCCCATGATCTGCTTGACGAAAGTGTCGTACTCGCTGTCGGTGCCGTAAGCGTTGTCGGAGAGCTTGAAGTTGATGACCTTGTCGACGCCGATGGCCTTGGCCGACTGGGTGAACTCGGATGTGCGGGCCGAGACCACCTCCGGCGTCGGCCATGTCTCCTGCCATCCCAACTGGTGGTGACCGGGGGCCGAGCACTTGTCGCCCAGGAAGCACGGATTCTCGTTGAGGTGCTGCGCGATGCCGCCGTTCTCACCCTTGGACACGAGAACCAGGTACACGGGTCGCCCCGCGGCCTTGTGCTCCAGGATGGAGCCGGCCATCCCGATCGCCTCGTCGTCCTGGTGCGGCGAGTAGAAGATCGCGGGCGCTGCCGCCGCGGCGGCGCTCGAAGCGCCGAGGGACCCTTGAAACGCGACGCCCGCGGCCGTCAGTCCGGCCGCGGCCAGCACGGACCTACGGGAGAGACCGGTGGGGACGGCGTCATGATGGGGGGTGGTCATGTGGTGACTCCTCAAATCGGCGTACGGAGCACCCGTTCCGGTCACTCGGGAACAGGCCGGGCACACCAGCTTGTATGCCTCACCACGGTCACAGGAGCCGCTTACGTCCTGCTCACGTCTCGCTGACGTCTCAAGCAGGTCGCACCGGGACCAGGACCCGGACACGCCTCACGAAGTCCTGCCGGCGGGGCCCATGACGCTGCCGCTCCGGGGCGGCTGTCCGATCTCTGGGTGATACTGACTGCATGACGGCGTGCGCGTCGGGCCCGTCCCCCTGACCGCTGCGCGATTTCGCCGAAAGGACGGTGTCCGGCGGAAGGAGCATGCCGTGGGGATCATTCTGGTGGCGGACGACGACGCCGACATCCGCGACGTGGTGGCGTTCAAACTGGGCACCGTCGGCCACACCGTGGTGCTGGCGCAGGATGGTTCCGAGGCCCTGGGCATCGCACTCGAGCGGGAACTGAACCTGGCCATTCTGGACGTCAGGATGCCGGGCCTGACCGGCGTGGAGGTGTGCCGCCGGTTGCGGCGCGAGCCCACGACGGCGCGGCTCCCGGTCATCCTGCTCACCGCCCAGACGGAGGAGAACGACGTCGAGGCCGGGTTCCAGGCGGGAGCGGACGACTACATCGCCAAGCCGTTCAGCCCGCGCGAGGTGGGCAGCCGGGTCGAGGCGGTGCTGTCCCGCTCGCGCTCGTGAACGCCGGGGAGGACGCGGTCACCCGATGCCAGGCGGATACGGAATGTGGCACGTGACGCTCGTCCCCCGTCGATGCCGTCCTCGATGGACAGCGTGCCGCGGTGCGCCACCGCGATGCGGACGCAGTTGGCGAGACCGATGCCGAACCCCTGGGTGCCGGAGTCCAGACGGTTGGTGGGTCCTGGACACCGTGTTCCCCGGTGCGGGACAGGTCAAGGGGAAGCCGCCCTCACAAGGCGGCCAGAGGCTCGCCGGCTACATGACTCCGATCGGTCCGGATACCGCCGATTTCGATGCCGCCGGGATGCCCACCATGCAATTCGTACCGACCAAGAATCAACCGGCGAGTTGTGTCCGAGACCCCCTGACGGAACGAGTGGCGGGGCTCGCCGGGCTCGGCAACATGAGTCAGAGCGGTTCACAGGCGGCAGTCTTCTTCAGAGACGTCCACCAGAGCAGAGCGGCCTGGTTCGTCCGGGACGACGACGGCATGCCGACGCACCTCTCCGCAGACGGCACGCGAAGTCTTCTCCTCTGGTCGGCCTCGACCCGGAAAGTGACCAGGTCAGCCGAGATGAGGCCCGCTTGGGCAAGCGCGCCGGCCGCACTTTGATCAGCGCGGCCGGCCGGGCGGGCCTCGTTGGCGCCGGCGGGAAAGTCGTGCCGATGCTCGAACTCGCCTGCCGTTGCCGCGAGAGCCCCGGAGACTCCGCCTGTCCACGAAGCCGGCCAGGCGCGTGAAAGTGAGCGGTCACCCATGAAACCGGATCATGGCACGGCCCCGAACATCCAGGGGTGACCGGCAGCCTTCATCCCAACATCGGCGCAATGCCCAGGGGTGTCGATGGGCGAAGGGGGAGCAGGCGAGAGGCCGGCCGGCCAGCGGCCGCGCTCTCCCGCCGTCCACGCAGGTCAGCGCACTCGCCCTCGGGGTTTCAGCGGGCCCGGCGGCAGTTCGGGAGCGGACAGGGGATCGCCGTCGTATCCCTTGACCTCGCCGAATCTCGGCCCGGTCATCCAGTCCGAACGCGCCTGCGCGATGTCGTCGTTGGAGCGTCCGATGAAGTTCCACCACATGACCAACTCCTCCTCGAACGGCTCACCGCCCAGGAGCATGAGGCCGGCGTCCGAGGTGGCGCGCAACGGGAGTTCGGCGCGTCCGCAGCCGAGGTAGAGCATGGAGCCGGGGAGCATCGGCACGCCGTCGACATGGGCCTCGCCGGACATGGAGAGGACGGCGTACTCGAAGTCGGGGTCCAGCGGCAGCCGTACGTCCGCGCCGCTCGTGAGGGCCAGATCGGCTCCGACGATCGGTGTGTACGTCGTGCCGGGTGAGGACGCGCCGTCGACCGTGCCCAGCACCAGGGTGGCCCGCAGTCCGGGGGCGGTGACGACGGGCAGGTCGGCGTGGTGCTCGAAGTGCGGGTCGGTGTGCCGGTGGCTGTCCGGCAGGGCGACCCAGAGTTGCGCGCCGTGCAGGAGGCGGGCGTGCGAGCGGGGGCTCTCCTCGGAGTGGCTGATGGCGCGGCCCGAGGTCATGAGGCCGAGTTCACGCGGTCGGATCGTCTGGAGGCTGCCCGTGGAGTCGCGGTGCAGCACTTCCCCCTCGTGCAGCCAGCTCACGGTCTGCAGGCCCATGTGCGGATGGGGCGGAATCTGCATGCCCGGCTCGTCGGCGATGTCGTCCGGCCCGTAGTGATCGACGAAGCACCACGCACCGACCATCCGCCTCCCCAGATTGGGCAGCAGGCGGCGGACCTCGGTGGACTCGCCGAGCTTGACCCGGCGGGGACTGAGGAGTTCGCGCACCGGCTCGGCCACCACGAATCCACGGCCACCGCAGAGGGCGGGAGCCGCCTCCCGATCAAGATTGCTCATGGCGCACAACCTAGCCCCGTCGGGGTCCTCTCGTCAGGTCGTCGATCCGCCCATCGCGGGGCACATGGCTCAGAAGCGGCGCGGCCTCGGAGGACCCGGTTCCGGCCGTGGACCGGGACACGAACCCGTGCGGGCGGGCTTCGCGGAAGCGCGGGTGGATCCCGGGGACCTTTCGAGGCACCCGTTCGAGGGACTGGCAGGAAACGTGGGGCCGTGGATCCGGTGGGGCGGGGTACCGACCCGACACAAATAGTAGCCATGTACATAGTAGCCATGTACGCTAATTCTCATGAGCTCAGTGGAGTCGGTATCCGAGAACGCGACGCCCGGTTTCCTCGTGTGGCGGCTGTCCATGAAGTGGCGGGTCGCCGTCGACCGGGCGGTGGGCCCGTTGGGGCTGACGCACGCGCAGTACTCGCTCGTGGCGTCGCTGTACGGGATGCACCGGGCCGGCGTGCGCCCAAGCCAGCGTCAGCTCGCCGACCACACCGGCCTCGAACCGCTCTACGTGTCGAAGCTGGCCCGCTCCCTGGAAGCGGCGCGACTCATCGACCGCGTCCGGGATCCGGCCGACCCCCGGGCCATGCGGCTGTCCCTCACCGAGGACGGGCGCGAGGTCACCCGCCGCGCGATCAACGTCGTCCAGTGCCTGCTGGAACAACTCCTCGAACCACTGGGCGGCCTCGGCGGCGAGCGCACCCGCGCGCTCAGCCGCGAACTGGCCGCCCTGCTCGACGTGGAACTCGATCCGCACACCGGATCCGAACCGCATTCCGACGAGGTCGCACCGAAGGAGCAGTCATGACAACTCCCGTTCCCCCTGTCAACGGCCAGGTCATCGGCCTGGCCCACTACGCGAGCCGCGCCGCCCTGGAGCGGGTGCTCGCCCGCAGCGGCACCACCTTCAACCGGTCCGTCGCCCTGCGGGCCGTCTCCGACAACGGCGGGACCGTCGAGCGCGCGCGGCTCGAGGGCCGGCTCACCGGCGCACTGAAGATCGAGGAGGCGGCCGCCCGGCGGACCGTGGACGAGATGACGGCCCTGAAGCTGCTGGAGGAAACCCCCTCCGGGCAGGTGTCCCTCACGGAGGGCGGCCGGGAGCTGTTCGAGTCGATCCGCACCGCCGGAAACGAGATCGCGGCCCGGCTGTACGCGGACATCCCGGCCAAGGACCTCGCGACCGCCGGGCGCGTACTGACCCTTGTCACCGAGCGGGCCGACGCGGAACTGGCCGACTCGGGGGCGGGTCGGCCGTAACTCCACGGCTCTCACGACCGGAGTGGCAGGTCGTGGAATTTTCAACGAACCACCGCGGTTGTGTCCCGTCGAAGGAGGTCTGCGGTGGACATGACGTACTACGACCACGGAACGCCCGCGGAGCGCTGGGAGCGGGCGCGACTGTTCTTCGAGGCCAAGGACTACGCGGCGGCCGCGCGGGTCCTGGGCGGGCTGGTCGAGGAGGCGCCGGATCAGGTCGGACCCCGGCTGCTGCTGGCGCGTTCCTACTACCACTCGGCCCAACTTCGGCGCGCTGAGGCCGAGTTGCGTGCCGTCGTGGAGCTCGACCCCGTCGAGCACTACGCCCGGCTGATGCTGGGACGCACGCTGCAACGCCAGGGCCGACACGACGAGGCGGCATCGCATCTGCGGATCGCGTCCGCGTTCGTGGGTGACTTCGAGCAGGTCTGATCCGAGCGGGAGTCGTCGGCGACTCCGGCCCGGGGAACACGAGTTCAGAGCGCACGTGGGAAGGCCGGTCACCGAGGTGACCGGCCTTCCCACGTGCGCCGCGGCCCACCAACCGGTCCAGCGACCGGTCCGGTCCGCCTCCGGGCCGCCGGGCCAGAGGCCCGCCTGCCAGCCTGTTTGGCGGCCCGGCGGCCCGGCGGCCCGGCCATCAGTCAGGCGTCAGGCGTCAGGCGTCAGGCGTCAGGCGTCAGGAAAATCGTCCGGGAGCGGCGGTGGGGCGGTCGCGGCTCGGGTCACGGAGTCCGGTCGGTGACGGTGCGCGCGCTCTTGCGGTGCGCGATCTCGCCGAGGAGGACGTCGACGGCGATGAACGCGGCGAGCGGGATGCCGAGCAGCGGGACGAAGTAGCCGAGGACGGCGACGGCCGCGAGCGCGGGGACCAGGATCTGCGGCGGCACCTGCTGCCAGGCTCCGCGCGGGATCGGCCGGCCGAACGCGGTCGCCTTGCCGCGCAGCCACCACATGCGGTAGCCCCACACGATGAGCAGGATCAGCGAGAGCGCGAGCGCCATCAGAACGACCTGGTTGGCCAGGCCGAAGAGGGTCCCGGTGTGGGCGTCGATGCCCCAGCGGGTCAGTTTGGCGAGCAACGGGTAGTCGGCGAAGCGGAGTTCGTCGATCACCTCGCCGCTCGCCGGGTCCACGGCCACCGCGTCCTGCTTCTCGGGCCAACTGCGCTGGATCTGCTTCACCACGTACGCCGAGGACGCGTCGGCGGGCGGGACGATCTCGACGGGGTCGCCCAGCCCCTGGGCCCGGGCGGCCGCGAGGATCGTGTCGAGTCCCCGGGGGTCGGCGGGTGCTCCGGTTCCCGCTCCCGGACCGTCGTGGCTCCCGTGGTCACCGCCGGTCGCCGCCGAGATCGAGGGGGTGGCCTGGTGCAGCGCCGTCCGCAGGGTGTCGATGTTGGCCCCGGCGTACGTCGACCAGGTCAGGCCCGTGGCGGAGAGGAAGACGAAGCCGACCGCCGCCCAGACACCGACCGTGCCGTGCAGGCCCAGGGTGCGGCGGCGCCCGGTGGCCCCGCGCACCCTGCGCCGGTCCCGGCGTCGGCCGAACCACAGCGCGAGGCCGCCGACCGCGATCACCCACAGCCAGCTCGCGGCGAGTTCGCTGTACAGGCGGCCGCTCTCGCCCAGATGAAGATTGCCGTGCAGCCCGTCGAGCCAGGTGCGCAGCGGCAGCGCCCCGGTGGATCCGTACTGCTCCAGCGAGCCGCGCACCTGGGCGGTGTACGGGTCGACGAACACCGCGAGGGTGCGGTCCGGGCCGACACCCGGGACGCCGGAGAGCAGGACCCGTGTCGTGGCGTCCGCCTCCGGGGAGGGGCGGACGGCCGCGACCGTGCCCTCGGGGTGGGCCTCGCGGGCCGCCGCGACCTGCTCGGACAGCGGCAGTCGGCGCTCACCGGCGGGAACGGTCAGTTCGTGCGCGTACACGATCTTCTCGGCCTGGAACGAGGCGGCGTACAAGAGGCCGGTCGTGGCGGCCACCAGCAGGAACGGGGCGACGAGCACGCCCGCGTAGAAGTGCAGGCGCAGCACCAGCGGGCGCAGGACGGATCGGAGACCTCGGGCCGGAACGGGGACGGCGGACGGCGGGGGCGCGTCCGTCGTCGGGGCGGGAGCGGTGGGCATCGGCGGTGTTCTCCGGTCGGGCAGGGGACGGAAGGAGCCGTGGGCGCGGGAGTCTGGCTCCCTGGTGCCGGTGGCGGTCCAGTAGTCGGGGCGCGGGAGCGGCGAGTTCCCGGGCCGATGTGTGGCCTGCGTCACACAGAGAGTCGTGGGACTCGCCCTGCGCCGCCTCGATCGGCCCGATCCGGCTTGGCATCCTGGCGCGATGGCATCCGAACGTGACCTCAGCGCCTCCCCCACTCCCCTGAGCGACCTGGTCGAGGAACTCCTCGGCCACGAGGGTCCGTTGCCGATCGCCGCGGCCGGTGACCCCGTGCTCCGGCGGAGCGCCGAACCGTACGACGGGCAGTTGGGTCCCGCGCTGCTGGCCCGCTTCGTGGCGGCTCTGCGCGCCACGATGCACGCGGCGCCGGGTGTCGGTCTCGCCGCGCCGCAGGTCGGGGTGCCGCTGCGCCTCGCCGTCGTCGAGGACCCGGCGCCGGTACCGGAGGAGGTGCGTCTCGCGCGCGGACGGGTGCCGCAGCCGTTCCGGGTGCTGGTCAATCCGGCGTACGAGGGGATCGGACCGGGGCGGGCGGCGTTCTTCGAGGGCTGTCTGAGCGTTCCGGGCTGGCAGGCGGTCGTGGCCCGGCACGCCGAGGTGCGGCTGACGGCACTCGACGAGCACGGGCGGCCCGTCGACGAGGTGTTCAGCGGCTGGCCGGCGCGGATCGTCCAGCACGAGACGGACCACCTGGACGGCACGCTCTACCTGGACCGCGCGGAGCTGCGCTCGCTGTCCTCGAACCGGGCGACATCGGAACTCTGGGCCCAGCCGACGCCGGAACGGGCGGCCGAGGCCCTGGGTTTCACCCTGCCGGACTGACACGCGAGTGGGCCGACCCGAGAAGGGAACGCCAGGCAGCCGGGGTGGGCGGACGAGCCGGACGGTCGAGCCCGGCGGTCGAGCCCGGCGGTCGAGCCCGGCCGTCGATTAATCGGAGGCGTTCGCGCCGTCCCTCTCGGTAGCCTGACGGCATGTCGACACCTCGAATCTCTTAGCTCAAGGACCCGCCTCCACGCCACCCGTGTGTCCTTGTGCCGATTGATTCCTGGAGCCTTTCCCATGATCACCGTTCGCGGTGTCGACGTGCGCGTCGGCGCCCGTCTGCTGCTGTCCGACCTCTCCTTCCACGTCTCCCCGGGCGACCGCATCGGCCTCGTCGGCCGCAACGGCTCGGGCAAGAGCACGCTCCTCGGCATCCTCGCCGGGCGGCATCGGCCCGCCGCCGGGTCCGTCTCCCGTACCGGCGCCGTCGGCCACCTGCCCCAGGACCCCCGCACGGCCGACCCCGCGGTCACCGTCACCGACCGGATCCTGTCCGCCCGGGGCCTCGACCGTGCCGTACGGGCGCTGCGGGCCGCCGAGGCCGCGATGGCCGACGGATCCGAGCGCGCGATGGACGCCTACGTGCGCGCCGAGGCCGCGTTCCAGGCGCGCGGCGGGTACGCGGCCGAGGCCGAGGCGGCCCGGGTCGCCGCCGGTCTCGGGCTGCCGGCCCGCGTGATGGACCAGCCGATGGGCACCCTGTCCGGCGGGCAGCGACGGCGGGCGGAACTGGCCCGGATCCTCTTCGCGGACGGCGGCACGCTGCTCCTGGACGAGCCGACGAACCATCTGGACGCCGACTCGGTCGCCTGGCTGCGCGGCTTTCTGGCCGGTCATCGGTCGGGGCTCGTCCTGATCAGCCACGACACCTCCCTGCTGGCCGACGTGGTCAACCGCGTCTTCCACCTGGACCCGCGCCGCGCCACCGTCGACGTCCACAACACCGGCTGGGCGGCCCATCTCGCCCAGCGCGCCGCCGACGAGCGCCGCCGGGCCCGGGAGCGGGCGAACGCGGAGCGGAAGGCGGCGGCACTGCGCTCCCAGGCCGACAAGATGCGTACGCACGTGTCGACGGCCGTGGCGGCGAAGAACATGGACCGCCGCGCCGACCGCCTGCTGGCCGGGCTGGAACCGGTCCGGCGGGCGGAGAAGGTAGCCCGGATCCGGCTGCCGGAACCCGCGCCGTGCGGGCGGATGCCGCTCGGCGCGGTCTCCCTGACGAAGTCGTACGGCGATCTGCGCGTCCTCGACGGGGTGGACCTGGCGGTCGACCGGGGCAGCCGACTGGTGGTCCTCGGTCCGAACGGCTCGGGCAAGACCACGCTGTTGCGGCTGCTCGCCGGTCACGAACACCCGGACAGCGGGCGGGTGGTGCGCGGTCACGGGCTGCGCCTCGGCTACTTCGCGCAGGAGCACGACACGCTGGACCCGGCCGGCACGGTCCGCGACCATCTGGCCGCTGCCGCGCCGCACCTCACCGACGGTGAGGTGCGGCGGGTCCTCGGCTCGTTCCTGTTCACCGGCGACGACGCCGACAAGCGTGTCTCCGTCCTCTCCGGGGGCGAGAAGACCAGGCTCGCACTGGCGGGTCTCGTCCACTCGGGAGCGAACGTGCTCCTCCTGGACGAGCCCACGAACAACCTCGACCCGGCCTCCAGGGCCGAGGTCCTGGCCGCGGTGGACACCTGTGCGGGCGCGATCGTCATGGTCACCCACGACGTGGGGGCCGTCGACGCCCTGCGCCCCGACCGGGTGCTGCTGCTCCCGGACGCGGCCGACGACCTGTGGAGCGAGGAGTACCGGGAGCTGGTGTCACCGGTCTGACGCCCGTGCACGGGGTGCTCCGGGCGGCGTGCGGCGAGGCGCCCGGGGTGCCGCCCGCACCGGGGCACCCCCGGGCGCCCCGCGGGACGCGGCGGCGCCCCGAGCGGCCCGGGGCACGCGGCGTCCAGAATGCCCCGCGGAACACGGTGTTCCCGGGGTACCACTCATGGCTCACGCCTGGAGGCCTCACCCGGGGGTACCGCGGCTGCGTCCCGGTACGTCGGGCTCCCGCCCCGGGAAACGGCGCCCCGCCCGGGGTGCCGCCGCGTCACGCGTCCCGGTACGCCTCCAGGAGTCGCAGCCACACCTCGCTGACGGTCGGGTACGACGGGACCGCGTGCCACAGGCGGTTGATCGGCACCTGTCCGACGACGGCGACGGTCGCGGAGTGGATCAGTTCGCCGACGCCGGGGCCGACCAGGGTGAGGCCGAGGACGATCTCGCGGTTGACGTCGACGACCATCCGGGCCTTGCCGCGGTAGCCGTCCGCGTACAGGCCCGCGCCGGCCACCGACGCCATGTCGACGTCCACGGCCCGGACCCGGTGCCCGGCCCGCTCCGCCTCCGCGAGGGAGAGGCCGACGGCCGCCGCCTCCGGGTCGGTGAACACGCACTGCGGGACCGCGGCGTGGTCGGCGGTGGCGGCGTGCGCGCCCCAGGGATTCGTCTCCAGCAGCGGTACCCCCGCGGCACGGGCGGCGATGGCGGCACCCGCGATCCGGGCCTGGTACTTCCCCTGGTGGGTGAGCAGGGCGCGGTGGTTGACATCGCCGACCGCGTACAGCCACTCGCTGCCGACGACCCTGAGGCTGTCGTCGACGTCGAGCCAGCCGCCCGCGTCCAGGCCGATCGTCTCGAGACCGATGTCGTCGGTGCGGGGCGCCCGGCCGGTGGCGAACAGGATCTCGTCGGCCTCGATGCGGTCGCCGGTGTCGGTGAGGGCGACCACGGTCGAGCCCTCGCGCGAGACGGCGGTCACCGAGACGCCCGTGCGCACGTCCGCGCCCGCCTCGGTCAGCGCCTCGGCGACGAGTTCCCCGGCGAAGGGTTCCATGCGGGGCAGCAGCCCCTTGCCGCGGACCAGCAGGGTGACCCGGGAACCGAGGGCCTGCCAGGCCGTGGCCATCTCGGCGGCGACCACACCACCGCCGACCACGATCAGCCGCCCGGGAACGGCGTGCGCGCTGGTGGCCTCGCGGCTCGTCCACGGCTTGACCTGGGCCAGCCCCGGCAGATCGGGGAGCACGGCGCGGGTGCCGGTGCAGACGGCGACCGCGTGCCGGGCGGTGAGCACCTGGCGTCCGCCGTCCGGACCGTCGACCGTCACGGTGCGCGGTCCGGCGAGGCGGCCGTGGCCGCGGTGGAAGGCGGCGCCGATGCCGTCCAGCCAGTCGAGCTGGCCGTCGTCCTTCCAGTTCGAGGTGAAGTAGTCGCGGTGGGCGAGTACCGCCGGGGCGTCGAGGGGGCCGCGCACGGCTTCGGCGAGGCCGGGTACGCGGCGGGCGTCGGCGCGGGCGATGGCCGGGCGGAGGAGCGCCTTGCTGGGCATGCACGCCCAGTACGAGCACTCGCCGCCGACCAGCTCGCTCTCCACGACCGCGGTGGAGAGGCCGGCGGCGCGGGCGCGGTCGGCGACGTTCTCCCCCACGGGCCCGGCACCGAGCACCACGACGTCGTAGGCGATGGGATCCGTTTCCGTCATGGAGCCAGTCTGGTCTCTGGTGTGCTCCGTGGCCACACGGGTACGGGCCCGGAATACGCCCCCGGCGGGCGGCGTTGTGGAAACCTGCATGACCCGGACGTGAGGAAGAGGAAGCGCATGAGCAGCACCGTGGAGCTCACCAAGGAGAACTTCGACCAGACGGTCACGGACAACGAGTTCGTCCTGATCGACTTCTGGGCGGAGTGGTGCGGGCCGTGCCGTCAGTTCGCCCCGGTCTACGAGAAGGCCGCCGCGGCCAACCCCGACCTGGTCTTCGCCAAGGTCGACACGGAGGCGCAGCCGGAGCTGGCCGCCGCCTTCGGCATCCGGTCGATTCCGACCCTGATGATCGTCCGCGATCAGGTCGCGGTGTTCGCCCAGCCCGGTGCGCTGCCCGCCGCCGCCCTGGACCACGAGATCAAGCAGGCCCGGGACATGGACATGGACGAGGTCCGCAGGTCGGTCGCGGCCCAGCGGGCGAAGGACGGCGAGTAGCGCCGGGACGGACCGTCCGTAGCCCGGTACGGTCCGCCCATGGCCCCGGGACCGTCCGCCTGACGCACGACGCCTGACACCGCGGTGTCACGGCCGCTGTCGCCCCTCCCGGAGACCGGCCCTGAAGGTCCGGGGCGCCCGCCCCGAGCCCGACAGGTCCGGTTCCCGGGGAGCCCGGTCGTCCCGGTCGTCCCGGTCGTCCCGGTCGTCCCGGTCGTCCCGGTCGTCCCGGTCGTCTAGAAGGGGTACGGGGCCACGTCGCCGCGTACGGTCGTCCACCGCAGGTCGGTGAAGGCCTCCAGATTGGCCTCGCCGCCGAAGCGGGCGCCGGTGCCGGAGGCGGCCGTACCGCCGAAGGGCGCGACGGCCTCGTCGTTGACGGTCTGGTCGTTGATGTGGACGATACCGGTCGGGATGCGTTCGGCGAGGTCGAGGCCGCGCGCGGTGTCCCGCGTGACGATGCCCAGGGACAGGCCGTACGGCCCGTCCGAGGCGAGGGCCGCGGCCTCGTCGGGAGTGCTGAAGGAACGGACCGGGGCGACCGGTCCGAACACCTCCTCGGCATAGGCCGGGGTCACGTCGTCGACCCCGGCGAGCACGGTCGGCCGGTAGAAGAGCCGGTCGTGCGTGCCGCCCGCCGCCAGCTTCGCGCCCTGCGCCGTGCTGGACTCCACCAGCCCCCGGATCTTGGCGAGTTGGGCGTCGTCGATGATGGGTCCGAGGTGGACCTGTTCGCGGTACGGGTCTCCCACGGCCAGTGAGTCGGCCTTGGCGGCGAGCCGCTCGACGTACTCCTCGTACAGCGAGGCGTGGACCAGGTGTCGGCCGGTCGTCATGCAGATCTGGCCCTGGTGGAAGAACGAGCCCCAGGCCGCCGTGGAGACGACCGCGTCGAGATCGGCGTCCGCGAGGACGACCAGGGCGGAGTTTCCACCCAGTTCCAGGTGCGCGCGCTTGAGATGACGGCCCGCCGCCTCACCGACCGCGCGTCCCGCGGCGGTCGAGCCCGTGAACGAGATGACCGGCACGAGCGGGTCGGCGACCAGTGCGCGACCCGTTTCCGGACCGCCGGGAAGGACGTGCAGCAGCCCGTCCGGAAGCCCTGCCTCGGCGAAGACGGCGGCGAGCGCGAGTCCACCGCACACGGCGGTGCGCGGGTCCGGCTTCAGCACGACGGCGTTGCCGAGCGCGAGGGCCGGGGCGACCGAGCGGATCGAGAGGATCAGTGGCGCGTTGAACGGCGCGATCACGCCCACGACACCGACCGGGACGCGGCGCGTGTACGACAGGCGCGGCGCCTCCGAGGGCAGGACCTGGCCCGTGGGGCGCGAGGCGAGGGCGGCCGCCTCGTAGCATTCCTGGGCGGCGACGTGCAGTTCGAAGTCCGCCTTGCCCGGGATGGATCCGGACTCCCGGACGATCCAGTCGCGCAGCTCGGCGGCGTGCGCGGTGAACAGGTCCCCCGCCCTGCGCAGCACGGCGGCGCGCGCGAAGTGCGGGGCCCTGGCCCACTCGGCCTGTGCGGCGCGGGCGGTCCGGGCGGCGGTGGCGACGTCCTCGGCGGCGGCGAGCGTGACGGCGCCGAGGGTCTCACCGGTGGCGGGCTCGGTGACGGCGTACTCACCGCCCGAGAGCGGGCGGGACTGCCAGGTCGTGGGGTCGAGCAGTGGCATGTCGGCTCTCCGATCGTTCACTGATCACCAGCGGGACTCGCACTCACACGGCGAGCGGAAGTCCCGTGTAGTTCGCGGCCAGTTCGGCGGCGGCGGGACGGGACGCCGTGATCCGGCGCAGCCGGGCGAGCTGCGTCCGCTCCTCGAAGGCGTCCCCATCTGGTTGAGCGTGCAACATCTTAGTCATGTCGTACGAGAAGCGGGTCGCCTGCCACACCCGCTCGAGCGCCAACTCCGAGTAGTGGTCGAGCAGTTCACCCGACCCGGTGTTCCGCAGTTCGGTGAAGCCACGCGCCAGGAGCCGTACGTCGGACACCGCGAGGTTGAGCCCCTTGGCGCCGGTCGGCGGCACGATGTGGGCGGCGTCCCCGGCGAGGAACAGCCGCCCGTGGCGCATCGGTTCGTGGACGGAACTGCGCATCGGGGTCACCGACTTGGCGGTGACGGGACCGCGCTCCAGCCGCCAGTCCCCGTCGACCGCGAAGCGGGCGGCCAGTTCGTCCCAGACGCGCTCGTCGGGCCAGTCGGCGGCGTCGGTGCCGTTCGGGACCTGAAGGTAGAGACGGGACACCGACGGGGACCGCATGCTGTGCAGGGCGAACCCGGTGGCGCTCCGGGCGTAGATCAACTCCTCGCAGGAGGGCGGCACGTCGGCGAGGATCCCGAGCCAGGAGTAGGGGTAGTCGTGCGTGTACGAGCGGCTCGTCCCGGCCGGGAACGCGGCGCTCGCGATGCCGTGGGAGCCGTCGCAGCCCACCACGTAGTCGCAGGTCAGCACCCGCTCGCGCCCTTCGTGGGCGAACCGTACGACGGGTGAGTCGCTCTCGGGCTTCTCCACCGCCAGGGCCCGCGCCCCGAACAGCAGCGGTGGTCCCGCTTCGAGATGGAGGCCGACGAGATCCTTCACGATCTCCGTCTGGGCGTAGATCGTGACGGTGCGGCCGCCCGTGAGCGCGGGGAAGTCGATGCGGTGGCGCTCGCGGTCGAAGCGCAGCTCGATGCCGTGGTGGACCAGGCCCTCGGCGTCCAGCCGCTCGCCCGCCCCGCACGCGCGCAGCGCGTCGACCGTGCCCTGCTCCAGCATTCCGGCCCGCTGGCGCCGCTCCACGTACGCGCGCGTCCTGCTCTCCAGGACGACGCAGTCGATCCCCTCGAGGTACAGCAGCCGGGCCAGCAGAAGCCCTGCCGGGCCGCCGCCGATGATGCCGACCGTCGTCCGCATGACGCTCCTCCGGTGTCCGGTGCCGCCGGGGCACGGCTCCGGCGAGGGGACCAGCCCGGCCCTGCCCGGGCCGGGTGAACAGGCCCAGCCTCTCTCAGCTCGACGCGCGGTGCACGACCCGCGCCCCCAGGACTTCGTGCGTCTCGGGCTCGGCACCCGGTTCACGGACCACTCGGTCGACCAGTTCGGCCAGGTCCCGCCCGGAGGGCAGCTCGAGGTGCACGGTGCTCAGCCGGGGCCGCAGCAGCCGGCCGAGCATGAGGTCGTCGGCACCCACCACGGCGGTCTCGTCCGGGACGGCGATCCCCTCGTCCTGAAGCGCCCGCATGAGGAGCATCGCGTACTCGTCGTTGTACGCGAACACGGCGTCGAGGCCGAGCCGACGCCAGCGCGCCGCGAGCCGGGCCGCGGCCTCCTCCTCGTACGCCAGGGGCAGCTCGGTCACCGTCGCGCCGGTACCCGCCAGGGCCCGCCGTACGCCGTCGAGGCGGGGCCTGGAGAAGATCTCCAGGCCGGCCTCCTCGGGCATCACCACACCGACGCCGCGGCGGCCCACGGACAGCAGGTGGACGCCCGCGCAGTGGCCGACCCGGTCGTGGTCCATGAGCAGCGCGTGGGCGCCGTCGACCCGTTCGGGGCCCAGCGTGACCACGGCGCGGGCGCCGGCCCGCTTCAGGACCGCCACGCCCTGCGGACCGAGTCCGCCGCCGGGGACGAGGACGGCGACGGGCCGCAGCTCGGCCCAGGCCCGGGCCGCCTCGTCACCGCGCAGGCCGACGCTGCCGTACTGCACGACGGTGTAGTCGAGCCGGCCGAGCGCCGCCTGGAGTTCGGTGAAGAACCGGCTGTAGAGGGGGCCGACGGGAATGGTCGGCGCGGGCATCAGGACCATGCGGCTGTGGCCGGCGCGCAGACTGCGGGCGGCCGCGTGCGGGACGTACCCGAGCTCCTCGGCCGCCTCGCGGACCCGGCGCCGGGTGGGTTCACTGATGCGGACGGCACTCGCGTTGTTCAGGACGTACGAGACAGTCGCGCGCGAGACACCCGCGAGGCGTGCCACGTCGGCACTCGTCGGCACGGGTCGTTGTGCGGGCGACGGCTGGGCGGACTGCTTCGGTATCTGCACCATGACGTACCGCATCCTTGCAGAGCCCCGTCGCGCCCCTTGGCCCCGGGGGCGTCCGGAGGATGCCCCACTATTCGGAACTACCGCTTCCACAAAGTGGGTTGAGCATCCGCCACCGCTGGACCCGTCGACAGGTTACCGTTCGGTAGACGTCGTCCACATCGTCCTTTGACACCGTCCTTCGGAGGTGACCGGATGGCTCCCGACCGTTCCGCGGGCCTGGCCGAGAGCGTGCGCGCGCTGACCGCAGGCGAGGTGACCTCGCGCGAACTCGTCGAGCGGGCGCTCGCCCGCGTCGAGGCGGCCCGGCCGACGGTGAACGCCTTCCGCCGGGTGCGCGCCGAGGCGGCCCTCGCCGAGGCCGACGCGGCGGACGCGGAGCTGGCGGCGGGCGGACGGCGGCCGCTGCTCGGGGTGCCCCTGGCGGTGAAGGACGACATGGACGTGGCGGGCGAGCCGACCGCGTTCGGCTGCCCGGGCGAATTCCCCCCGGTGACGGCGGACGGCGAGGCGGTACGGCGGCTGCGGGCCGCCGGTGCCGTCGTGATCGGCAAGACCAACACCTGCGAGCTGGGCCAGTGGCCCTTCACCGAGGGCCCGGCCTTCGGCGCGACCCGCAATCCCTGGCACCACGGGCACACCCCGGGCGGCTCGTCGGGCGGCTCCGCCGCGGCCGTGGCCGCGGGCCTGGTCCCCGCCGCGCTGGGCTCGGACGGCGCGGGCTCCGTGCGCATCCCGGCCGCCTGGACCCACCTGATAGGCATCAAGCCGCAGCGCGGCCGCATCTCCACCTGGCCGCGCCCGGAGTCCTTCCAGGGCATCACGGTCAACGGCACGCTCGCCCGCACCGTCGCCGACGCGGCCCTGCTGCTGGACGCGGCGAGCGGCAACCACGACGGCGATCTGCACCGGCCCGCCCCGCTGAGCGTCAGCGACGCCGTGGACCGGGATCCCGGCCGGCTGCGCATCGCGCTGTCGCTGAAACCGCCCTTCACCGCGTTGCCCGCCCGGCTCGACCCTGCGGTCCGGGCGAAGGTCGTCGCGCTCGCGGAACGGCTCGCCGGGCTCGGGCACACCGTGGAGGAGGCCGAACCGAGCTACGGACGCATCGGCCTCACCTTCCTCCCGCGCGCCACGGCGGGCATCGCGGAGCACGTGCGCGAAGTGCCGTTCCCCGAACTCCTCGACCGCCGGACGGTCGACACCGCGCGCCTCGGCCGACTGCTCGGCGGAGCGCCGCTGCGGGCCGCCCGCCGCGCGGAGGCGACGCTGCAGCGACGCGTCGGCGCGCTCTTCGACACGTACGACGTGCTGCTCGCGCCGACGACCGCCGCTCCTCCGCCGCGGATCGGCTCGATGCTCGGCCTGAGCGGCTTCGGCACCGACCGGGCCATGATCGCCGCCTGTCCGTACGCATGGCCGTGGAACATCCTCGGCTGGCCCGGCGTCAACGTCCCCGCGGGTTTCGTCGGAGAAGGGCTCCCGGTCGGCGCGCAGTTGCTCGGCCCCGCCGACAGCGAGCCGCTGCTCGTGTCACTGGCCGCGCAGTTGGAGGCCGACCTGCGCTGGCACGAACAGTGGCCGTCCTTCGAGACCGTCGCCGACTCCCCGGCCGCACAGGCGAGTTCCGCCCGTACCCTGTGACCATGGACGACGCGTCGATGGTCGGTTTGATGGGGCGGGTCACCGGCACGATCGGGCCCGGGCTCGTCGGCGAGGTGATCGTCCGGGTGCGCGGCGGCGCGGAGGCGTTCCTCGCGTACCCGGCCGTGACGCAGGAGCGCATCGAGCGGGGCACCGTGGTGATGGTGGTGGAGTACCTGGCTCCGCGCACCGTGTACGTCTCCGCCGCCTACGACGCCTGACGCGACGGCGGACGGCGGACGGCGGACCCTGCCACCGCTCCCGGCCGTCTCCGGGGCCCCCGGGCCTTCGCGCGCGACTTTCTCCATGCCTCGCCTCAGCCTCGCCCCGCGCCCGGACCCGCCCGGTCGAAGTCGACCCGGCGCGCCGGCGGGCGCGGCTCCGACGGGCGTTCCACACCATGAACTCGACTTCTACACACAACAGTTGAGCCGCACTCGTCCCAGGTGAGAACCGTATGCGTCAAGAACGCAACAAGGAATCGCAGAGATCTTTACCCCCGTGGCGGCGAGGCGCACACTCCGTTCGTTCGGTGCCGACAGGGCACCATCCAAAGGGGGCGAATGCCGATGGTTGTCGGCGTCGTGGCGGGGGCGGTTGTCCTCGCGCTCATCTTCATCGTTGTGGTCTTCAAGCTCATGTGGCGTGTCGCGGAGCCCAACGAAGCACTGATCATCTCCGGTTCGAAGCATCGGACCGAAGGCCTCGAGGAAGGCATGGGTTTCCGCATCGTGACGGGGCGCGGCACGCTGGTCCTGCCGGGCGTGCAGGCGGTGCGGAAGATCTCGCTCGACCTCAACGAGACCGAGCTGCACGTGGACTGCGTGACCACCCAGGGCATTCCGCTGAAGGTGCGGGGCGTGGTCATCTTCAAGGTGGGCGACGACTTCGTGTCGATCGCCAACGCGGGGCGTCGTTTCCTCGACCAGCAGAAGATGATGGCCGAACGGGTGCACAACGTGTTCGCGGGTCATCTGCGGTCCATCGTCGGCGGGTTGACCGTCGAGGACATGATCCGTGACCGCGAGAAGCTGACCGGTCAGACCCGGGCCGCGTGCGGTACGGAGATGGAGAAGCTCGGGCTGATCGTCGACTCGCTGCAGATCCACGAGATCGAGGACCCGACCGGGTACATCAAGAACCTCGCGATGCCGCACGCCGCGGCCGTCCAGCGGGACGCCCGCATCGCGCAGGCGGAGGCGAACCGGCTCGCCACCGAGGCCGAACAGCGGGCCGCGGCAAGGATGTCGGAGGCCACCCGGGACAGCGAGATCCAGCAGGCCGGATACCAGGCCGAGCGGGACAAGGCCTCGGCCACGGCCCAGATGGCCGGCCCGCTCTCGGCGGCGGCGGCCCAGCAGGACGTCGTCGTCCAGGAGACCCGGGTCGCCGAACTGGAGGCGCACCGCCGCGAGCAGCAGCTCCAGGCGGACGTCCGGAAACCGGCCGACGCCAGGGCGTACGAGATCCGCGCCAAGGCCGAGGCCGAACGTGACGCGCGGATCTCGGCGGCCCAGGCCAAGGCCAAGGAGACCGAACTCGCGGCCGCCGCGGAGGCGACCCGGGTCAAGACGGCCGCCAACGCCGAGGCCGAGGCCACCAAGGCGCGGGGTGCGGCCGCCGCGATGGCGACCCGCGCCACCGGTGAGGCCGAGGCCGCCGCCGCCCAGGCCAAGGGCCTCGCGGCAGCCGAGGCGACCCGGGCGCAGGGTCTCGCGGAGGCGGAGGCCATCCAGGCCCGGGCCGCCGCGCTCGCCGAGAACCAGGAGGCCGTGGTCGCGCAGCAGCTCGCCGAGCACTGGCCGGAGATCGTCCAGGCGGGCGCGAGCGCGTTCGGCAACGTGGACCACATGGTGCTGCTCAACGGGGCCGACGGCATGTCGGACCTGTTCGCCAAGGCGCTCACCATGGGCGGGACGGGCCTCGGCCTGGCACGCCAGCTCCTCGCGTCGATGAACCCGGAGGGGAACCCGGCCAAGAGCCCGGCGACGGAACTCAACGGGTTCGCACCGCCGGTCTCCGAGAAGGTGTCCGTGGAGAAGGACAACGGGTGAACGAGAAGAAGTGAGGCTGCGGCTGCGAGCGCGGGTTCGGGTGCGGGATACACGCCGAAGCGGGCACGCACCATGAGCTCCGGGCAATGAGGTTCGGGCGTACGGGAGTCGGAGGACGGCTCCCGTACGCCCGAGTCCGTGCGGTCGGCGCGGTGCGGGAGTTGGGCGACGGCAGCCGTACGCCCGGCGCCGTACGACCGCGGACCCGCCCGCCGCGGCGTCGCGCACAGGCTCTACCGTGGCCCGCGTGACTGCCTCTACCGAAGAAGACATCCCCGGCCGCTACGGCCCCACCGCGACCTCCGAGGCCGAGCCCCGCGAGGTCGGCCGTGTGAAGACCGAGTACTCCCCCGCGCACGACGGCGACCCCGACCCCGGTGAGATCGTCTGGACGTGGGTGCCCTTCGAGGAGAACGACGGCCGGGGCAAGGACCGCCCGGTGCTGGTCGTGGCCCGGGAGCCGGGCGGCACCCTGCTCGCCGTCCAGCTCTCCAGCAAGCGGCACGACGGCGACCGCGAGTGGGTGGCGATCGGGAGCGGCCCCTGGGACCGGACCGGGCGGGACTCCTGGGTGAACGTCGACCGCGTCCTGAGGCTGCACGAGGAGGGGATGCGCCGCGAGGCGTGCGCCATGGACCGGATGCGGTTCAACTCCGTGGTGCACCGCCTGCGGGAGCGGTACGGCTGGCG
This sequence comes from Streptomyces sp. NPDC002580, assembly GCF_042889485.1. Lineage (NCBI taxonomy): Bacteria > Bacillati > Actinomycetota > Actinomycetes > Kitasatosporales > Streptomycetaceae > Streptomyces > Streptomyces sp. NPDC002580. Next base: position 633,520 of record NZ_JBIAQZ010000002.1, read on the forward strand.
CTGAGCGCCCTGAGGCGAGGGACGGCGGCCACGGACCGGCAGGCGCGGACCGCCGTTGCGCGTGACCTGCCGGTGCGGCGCGGCGGGCGCGGGCCGGTGCCCGCGTGACCTGCCGGTGCGGGGCGGCGGGCGCGGGCCGGTCACCTCGTGGCCGGCAGGCGCGGGCCGGAGGACGTGGGGGCCGGTGGCCGTTCGTCCGCCGGTGAGTGCTGCGCCGCGAGGGTGCGGGCCCGCCACGGGACACGCCCGCCGATGGCCCGCGCCGCGGAACCGCAGAGCATCGCGGGCCCGCGGAGCAGCGCCGAGCGGGCGTGGGCCCGCCGCGGCAGGCGGCTCACGCTCCCCGGAGTTCGTATGCGAACGTCCGCTCGAATGCCTGCCGTGTCGTACGGGCCTCGGTGCGGTCCAGGATGCCGAACACCACGTGCTCGAAGTACCCCTCGAAACGACCCCCGACCAGCAGCCCCCGGAAGGCCCCCGCCACCTGCGCGGGGTCGTTCCGGAACACGCCGCAGCCCCAGGCCCCGAGGACCAGGCGGCGGTAGCCGTGGACGGCGGCCGTCTCCAGGACCCGTTCGGCGCGGATCGCGAGCGCGCCCGGCAGGTCCCCCGCGCGCCGCGGGGCGGTGCGCAGGACGACTCCCGCGTTGGGTGCCGCCGCGGTGAGGAATCCGACCGGGAACGGCTCGTCGAGCAGCCGCCCGCGGTCGTCGCGGAAAACGGGTACGCCGGGCGAGTGGACGACACGGTCCGTGTAGAAGGCGTCACGGTGGGCGCGGTGATGGTCGTAGAACTCCCGGGCCTCCAGCAGACAGGTGTACAGCGCGGAGGCGCGGCACAGGGCCTCCTCCTGGGCCTGGGCGCCGTTCAGATAGCCGCCGCCGGGATTGCGCGCCGAGGAGAAGTTCAGTACGGCGACCGGATCCCCGCCCCGGGCGGTCAGCCGACGGGCCGCCTCCAGACTGCTCTCCCCCGTCACCTCGACCGTCGTGCGGACCGGGGTCACCGAGGGTGTCTCCAGCGGCTCCGGTCCGTGCAGGCGCGTACCGGCCCGCGCGGCCCGGACCGCCGCCGCGACGGACACCGCACCGGCGGGTCCGTGATAGCCGCCCGCCGCCACGATCTCCTCGGTCTCGCGGGCGATCGCCCGCAGGCGCGCGCTCATGGTGCGACCCCCGTACGCGCCACGAGCGCGGCCCGCGTGTGCTCCCCCGTCGTGCCCATGAACGCATCGTGAGCGATGCTGGTCGTGCGGCGCAACAGAGTTTCGCGGCCCCGCGAACAGTGTTTCCCGGTCCTGAAAGCGACGATCTGCACCCTTGTGCGAACCGCCGAGAGGGTCTTGGGTGGATGGGTGATTGCCTGGCCGGCCCACCAGACCCCGGGCCGGCGGCATGGTGGAATCTCAGGAGGATCCCCACATGTCCGATTCGGTGAGTGACTGTACGGAGCGACGCTCCGCCGTCACCGAGGCCGAGGTGGAGGCACTGGTCCATGGCATCTGCTTCAAGACCGGTCCGCCCCGCCTCCTCGGTGTCGAGGTCGAATGGCTCGTCCACGAGCTGCGTGAACCGCGGCTCCCCGTACCACCTGAACGACTGGAAGCGGCGTACGCCGCACTGCGGACCCTGCCCCTGCGTTCGGCGCTCACCGTCGAACCCGGTGGACAGCTGGAGCTGAGCTCCGCTCCCGCCGCCTCCCTGATGGAGTGCGTGGGGTCCGTCTCGGCCGACCTCGACGCCGTACGCGCGGGCTTGCGCGAGGCGGGTCTCGGCCTCAGTGGTTACGGCCAGGACCCCTGGAACCCCCCGAGCCGCTATCTCCATGAGCCCCGGTACGACGCCATGGAGCGGTACCTCGACCGCGCGGGACCCGAGGGGCGCGCCATGATGTGCACGTCGGCCTCCGTCCAGGTGTGCCTGGACGCCGGCTACGAGGAGCCGGGCCCGCTCGGGCACGGGCGCCGCTGGTGGCTGGCCCACCAGCTCGGCGCGGTCCTGGTGGCCGCGTTCGCCCACTCCCCGATGGCCCGGGGACGGCACACCGGCTGGCGCTCGACGCGGCAGTCGCTGTGGGCGTCGATGGACCCCGGCCGCACCGACGCGCCCCCTCTGAACGGCGACCCGCGCACCGCCTGGGCCCGGCACGTGCTGGACGCGCCGGTGATGTGCGTACGGGCGCCCGACGGGCCCTGGGACGTCCCGGAGCACCTGACCTTCCGGGACTGGACCCGGTCCGACGAGCCGCCGGACCGGGAGGATCTCGCCTACCACCTGACGACGCTGTTCCCACCCGTACGGCCGCGCGGTCATCTGGAACTCCGGATGATCGACGCCCAGCCGGGCGAGGACGGCTGGATCGTGCCGCTCGCGGTGACGGCGGCCCTGTTCGACGATCCGGAGGCGGCCGAGATCGCCTACCGGACCGTCAAGCCGCTCTCGGAGCGGGCCGGCCCCTCGCCCGCCCCGCGCAATCCGCTCTGGCGGGACGCCGCGCGCTTCGGCCTGGCCGATCCGGAGCTGCGCGAGGCCGCGACGGTCTGCTTCGAGGCCGCGGCCGAGGCGCTGCCCCGGCTCGGTGCCACCCGGGAGGTCCTCGACGCGGTGGCGGAGTTCACGGACCGCTACGTGGCACGGGGCCGCTGCCCCGCCGACGACCTGGCCGGCGCGGCCCGGTCCCGGCCCGACGGTCCGTCCGGGCTCCGGTCCGACAGCCGCTCAGACAGCCGCTTCGCCGACCGCTCCGACGCTCGGTTCGACGGCGGCTCCGACGGCCGCTCCGACGGTCGGTTCGACGGGAAGGACATCAGTACATGACCGGCACGACCGCCCCCGATCCGCTTAAGGATCCGGAGTCGCTCAGGCAGCGCGCGCTGGACGCTCTCGTCACCGCCCGTGACCGCACCGCGTTGCTCACCTCCTGCGTGGAGGACCCCGAACTGACCGCTCAGCACTCGCCGTTGATGTCCCCGCTGGTGTGGGACCTCGCGCACATCGGCAACCAGGAGGAGCTGTGGCTGCTGCGGACGGTCGCGGGGCGTGAGGCGATGCGGCCCGAGATCGACCGGCTCTACGACGCGTTCGAGCACCCGCGCTCCGAGCGGCCGTCGCTGCCGCTGCTGGCCCCGGCCGAGGCCCGTACGTACGCCGCCGAGGTCCGCGGCCGGGCTCTGGACGTCCTGGAGGGCGCGGCGTTCCAGGGCACCCGGCTGACCGAGGCGGGGTTCGCGTTCGGCATGATCGCCCAGCACGAACAGCAGCACGACGAGACCATGCTGATCACCCATCAGCTCCGCCGGGGTCCCGCGGCCCTCACGGCGCCGGACCCGGCGCCCGCGCCGCCGTTCACCGGACCCGCCGAAGTGCTCGTTCCCGGCGGCCCGTTCGTGATGGGCACCTCCACGGAACCGTGGGCGCTGGACAACGAGCGTCCGGCGCACCGGCGTACGGTCCCGTCCTTCTTCATCGACACGACACCTGTCACGAACGCCTCGTACCAGGCCTTCATGGAGGCGGGCGGCTACGGCGATCCGCGCTGGTGGACCCCCGAGGGCTGGGACCACATCCAGAAGCACGGCATCGACGCTCCGCAGTTCTGGCGGCGCGAGGGCGGACAGTGGCTGCGACGGCGCTTCGGCGTCACCGAGGTCGTGCCGCCCGACGAGCCGGTGCTGCACGTGTGCTGGTACGAGGCCGACGCGTACGCGCGCTGGGCGGGGCGGCGGCTGCCCACCGAGGCCGAGTGGGAGAAGGCGGCCCGCCACGACCCGGTGTCGGGCCGTTCCACGCGCTATCCGTGGGGAGACGCCGACCCCGGTCCGGATCACGCCAACCTGGGTCAGCGGCATCTGCGACCGGCTCCGGCGGGAAGCTATCCGAAGGGCGCCTCACCCCTCGGGGTGCGGCAGTTGATCGGCGACGTGTGGGAGTGGACGTCGAGCGATCTGGAGCCCTACCCCGGCTTCGTCGCGTTCCCCTACCGGGAGTACTCGGAGGTGTTCTTCGGCCCCGAGTACAAGGTGCTGCGCGGCGGTTCGTTCGCGGTGGACCCGGTGGCCTGCCGGGGCACGTTCCGCAACTGGGACCACCCCGTCCGGAGGCAGATCTTCTCCGGGTTCCGCACGGCCCGCGACGGGGATTCCTGATGTGCCGTCATCTGGCGTTCCTGGGAGGCGAGGAGAGGCTCGGAGCCGTCCTCGTGGAGCCGGAGCACAGTCTGTACCGGCAGTCGTGGGCACCCCGGCGACAGCGGCACGGGACGGTCAACGCCGACGGTTTCGGGGTGGGCTGGTACGCCGAGGGTGATCCAGTGCCGGCCCGGTACCGGCGCGACGGGCCCATCTGGGGCGACCAGTCGTTCGCGGACCTGGCCCGGGTGGTCGGGACGAGGGCGCTGCTCGCCGCGGTGCGGGACGCGACGGTGGCGGGCGCTGACGGGGAGGCCGCGGCGGCGCCGTTCGCCGCGGGCCCCTGGCTGTTCAGCCACAACGGCGCCGTCCTCGGCTGGCCGGACGCGCTCGCGCCGCTTCTGCCGGGCCTGCCCGCGGCCGAGTTGCTGGCGCTGGAGGCCCGGTGCGACTCGGCGTTCGTGTGGGCGCTGGTCCTGCACCGGCTGCGCGCCGGTGACGAGGAGGGCCAGGCGCTGGCCGACACGGTCCTGGAGGTCGCCGAGGCGGCCCCCGGGTCCCGGCTCAACCTGTTGCTCACCAACGGCGAGACGATCACCGCGACCGCCTGGGGCGACACCCTCTGGTACCGCGTCGAGCCGGGCGTTCGCACCCTCGTGGCCTCCGAACCGCACGACGACGACCCACGCTGGCGGGAGGTCCCCGACCGCACCCTCCTCACCGCGAGCCGCACCGAAGTACTCCTCACCCCGCTCAAGGACATGAGCGAGGACATGGCATCCGCACAGCGCAAGGAGCCCCGTACGTGAGTCCGTTCCTGCTGACCCGCACCCTTCCCGAGGACGCCACGGACGCGGCCCTGCGCGCCGACGTCCTGCACGGCCTCGGCCGGACGCCCAAGACGCTGCCGCCCAAGTGGTTCTACGACGCCCACGGCAGCGAGCTCTTCGAGAAGATCACCGAGTTGCCCGAGTACTACCCGACGCGCGCCGAACGCGAGATCCTGCTCTCCCGGGCGGGCGAGATCGCCGCAGCGAGCGGTGCGCGCACGCTCGTCGAGCTCGGTTCGGGCTCCTCCGACAAGACCCGCCATCTGCTGGACGCGCTGACGGACCTGCACACCTACGTGCCCGTGGACGTCAGCGAGAGCGCGCTCACCCAGGCCGGTCAGGCGCTCGTCGCCGAGCGTCCTGGCCTGAACGTGCACGCGCTGATCGCCGACTTCACCGGCGGTCTCGCGCTCCCGGACACTCCCGGGCCCCGGCTCGTGGCCTTCCTCGGCGGCACCATCGGCAATCTGCTGCCCGCCGAACGGGCGGCGTTCCTGGCGTCCGTACGGTCGCTGCTGGCACCCGGCGACGCCCTGCTGCTGGGTACGGACCTGGTCAAGGACGCGTGGGTCCTCGTGACCGCCTATGACGACGCGGCCGGTGTGACGGCGGAGTTCAACAAGAACGTGCTGAGCGTCGTCGACCGTGAGCTCGGCGCCGACTTCGATCTCGACGCGTTCGAGCACGTGGCGTTCTGGGACGCCGAACACGAGTGGATCGAGATGCGGTTGCGCTCGCGGGCGGAGCAGACGGTGAAGATCCCGGCACTGGACCTGGCCGTCCACTTCGCGGAGGGCGAGGAGCTTCGGACCGAGATCTCGGCGAAGTTCCGTGAGGACGGCGTCCGCGCCGAACTGGCCGCGGCGGGCTTCGGCCTGACCCACTGGTGGACAGACGCCCAGGGCCGCTTCGCCCTGTCCTTGAGCACCGCCGCGTAGCTCGGCGTCCCGGCGGTCGCGGCGGAGACCGACGGCGGTCGCGCACGCGGCGCCGCCACCGGGACCGACTGGGCCGCCTAGGCCACGGGAACCACCAGGACGGTCGGGCCACCGGGACGGTCCGGCGGCACCGTCGGCCCGGGCCGGGCAGGTTTCCCGGCCCGGGCCGACGGTGCCCCTCACCCGCCGTCGGCCGAGAGGATCTCGGTGATGCGGTCGGAGGCGCGCCGGGCCTCCGTCGCCGGGTCGGCTCCATCGAGGATCTTCGTCATGCAGTCCTTGATCGGATTGTCCGCCTCGACGGCGGCCCACCGGGGGGAGGCCGGGGTGGCCCGGCCGTGCGCGGCGCCCGCCGCCATGGCGGCGACCCCCGCGTCGCCCGTCACGGCTCGGGCGAGCGTGGTCTTGTTGGGCACGTACTTCATCGTGCGGGCCAGTTCGGTCTGCCACTTGGCCCCGGCGAGGGCGGCGACGACCTCGGTGGCGCCGGCGCGGTCGTCGGTGTTCTCGGGCACCACGAGGTCGGAGCCGCCGGTGAAGACCGCGCCGGGTGCCGCGGCCGTCCGGCCGGGGACCGGGAAGAAGCCCAGCTTGCCCTTGAGGTCCGGGTTCGCCCGTTCGACGGCCTGGACGAGCCCGGGCACAGCCACGATCTGCGCGACCCGGCCCTTGGCGAACACCCCCGACTGCGGCGGGTGTTCCTCGTCGGCGTCCACGGGCCCCGCGCCGAGTGCCTGGAGCCGGCGGTAGAAGTCCATGCCGCGCAGGGCGGCCGGTGTCTCCAGCGCGCCCTCCCAGTTCCCGGAGCCCGTGTCGTCGGCGAGGTCGCCGCCCTCGTCCCAGATGAATCCGGAGAGGGTGTACCAGTCCTGTCCGGCCAGGTAAATGCCTTGGTTTCCGGCGGTGTTGAGCCGTTCGGTGTCGGTGAGCCACTGTTCGCGGGTCTTCGGCGGGTGCTTGATCCCCGCTGCCGCGAACAGGTCCTTGCGGTAGATGACGACGCGGTTGGCCGCGTACCAGGGGATGCCTAACTGGCGGCTTCCGATCCGCCCGGGTTCGGCGAGGCCGGGCAGCCACCGGTCCATGCCCCAGTCGCGTATCGACTCCAGGGTCAGGTCGCTCAGACCACCGCCGTCGACGTACTGCGCGACCTGGGTGTTCCCGACCTCGATGACGTCGGGGGCGGACGGGTCCGCGCTCCGCAGCGCCTTCTGGACCTTCTCGACGATCCCGGTCCACTGCTGGACGCGGACGTCGAGCCGGAGGTCGTCGTGCTTGTCCTCGAAGTCCTCGGTGAACCGCTCGAGGAATTCCTTGGAGGCGCTGTCCTTCATGAGCCACACCGTGACGGTCCGCCGGTGCGCGCCCCCGGTGCCCGGCAGGGCTCCGCAGGCGGTGACCAGGGAAGCCGTCACGCAGACGGCGGCGAGGAGGCGACGTTTCACGAGCGGTCCTGTTCTGTCTTGCGGACAGGGGCGAGGGGCCCGACGTGGGGGACGAGCTGCTCGCTCGCACGGGTGTCCTGGAGTTTGGTATGGACCAATCACGCCGTCAAGGGCCCGCCGTCACCCGGGAAACCCCGCCGTCTCGCGGACCGCCACGCCGTGAGGCACCGTGGATGATGCCTGGCACTCCCGCCACGGCGGAGAGGAGCACCCGCATGTCCGACCACACCTACCGGGTCACCGAGATCGTCGGAACCTCGCACGAGGGCGTCGACCAGGCCATTCGCAACGGGATCACCCGGGCCTCGCAGACTCTGCGCAACCTCGACTGGTTCGAGGTCACACAGGTCAGGGGCCAGATCGAGAACGGCAGGATCGAGCACTACCAGGTCGGCCTGAAGCTCGGCTTCCGGCTCGAGGACGCCGACTGACCCTGCCCCTTCCCGCGGGTCGGCCGCCCGCCCAGAACCGCCTCAGGTCCGCCCCTCCCGCCCCTGCGCGTCCTTCAGCGCCGCCGACGCGGCCGCCCACCGTGCCCTTACGACCGTGAAGCCGGCCCGTTCCGCGTCCCCGCAGACGAGTTCGTCGTCGTCGACGAGGGCCCGGATCTCCCGGTCACGGGCCAGCCGGCGAAGGATCTCCAGTTTGGTGCGGCGGGCGGGCCTGCGGTCGTCGTCGCGCCGCATCCACATGCGCCCCTCGGGCAGGCCCTGTGCGGCCAGCCACTCCACCGTGGCCCGCCGGCAGCGCTCGGGGCGGCCGGTCAGATAGACCACCTCGCACTCCCTCGCGCTGTCCAGCGCCAGCGCCACGCCTTCCGCGAGCGGCGGGTCCTCGGGCGCCGCCGCGAAGAACGCGTCCCAGTCCCGTGGTGACCGCTCCAGGAACCGCTGCCGGTGCGCGGAGTCCGCGAGGGTGCCGTCCAGGTCGAACACGGCGAGTGGCCTGCTGGTCTTCTGCTTCACGCGGACCAGCCTAGACAGCGGCACCGACACCGGGCGGGCCACGGCGCCCGGCCCCCGCGCACAACAGCCGTTCCGACCACGCCCGGACCGTCACTCGTCCCCGTACTGACACGATCTTGTGTCGGTACGGTCCGGCCGCGGAAAAGCCGGAGCATGTTCCGCCAAGATCACCTGTCGGTGCCGCGTTCCGTCCGGGTACTCCTCCAGCGGACGCGCGCGAAGGAGCGCCGGAGTGTGCTGCACCGACCAAAAACACACAGGTCGACTCTCACAGTCCGGATGGGTACCGATGTCATCAACAGCAACGTTGCGCGGAACGTTCAAGCTCTCCGCCCGTGGGTTCTGGTTCGTCACCGCGGAGGCGGTCCTGGCCTGGCTCGTGGCCAGGAGCCTGTGGACCTGGCGCGACGACACCTACGTGCCCATGGCCGACATGCCCCGGCTGCCGTGGCTCAGCGTCGGGTTGGCGGCTTCCGTCGTGCTCAGCCTGGCTCTGCTGTCGCGCGAGCACACCTGGGCGCGAAGGCTCGGCTGGTCGCTGACGGTGGCGCGCCTCTGCGCGCTGCCCTTGATAGACCTCGAATGGAATCCGGCGATGTCGCCGTACATCTCCCTGTGGTGACCGGCCGAGGGGGCCGGTCCGGCCGCCCTCGCCGATGCCGCCACCCTGTGCGGTCCCGCCACCCCGGCGACAGCGGACGTCGCAAGACCCGGGTGCCGGCAGGAGGACGGGAGATCGAGCGACACCTTTGATCGGCCCTCCCCGCGCGGCGCCGGTCCTCGGGCTCCGACCGCTCCCTCGAGAACCGGCGTTTCACTCGAGGGCGGACGGTTCGCGGCCGCCGCCCGGTTCCACCGTCCGGCTCCGGCACGTCCGCCATGAAGAGGACCGCCGATTTCACGCCGCGGAGGGCGATCGCGTCCCGCGGCCCTCGAGTGACCCCAGGACGCCCCTCCGGTCGAGGTCGACCGATGTCGCGTCAGGGACGAACCGACCCGGGGACAGCGGCACGGGCGCCGGGCCGGCACGAAGCCCAGCCCCATGAGGATCACTCCCGGATCACGCCCAACTTCCTTCTTTCCAGGCCCTGTTCACACCACCCGGCAAGCCCTTACCGTAATGCCGCGCACAGCATGTCGTACAGCATTCGGTATTTCGAACGAGAGAGGGGTGGCGGAGGGACACCACCGCCCCGCTCTTCGGCATGCGGAGGTCCAGGTGAACCCCCTCCCCCTGTGGTGAACCCCCTTTCGCCGGCCCCGTGACCCATCCGAGGAGAGCCGCACATGACGACATCCGACACGGCGTCACCTTTCCCGCGGCCGTCCCGCCGGAGTCTGCTCCGTGCGCTGACGGTTCTGCCCGCAACCGCTTTCGTCCTGGGTGAGCTGCCCGGACCGCTCGGCATCGCCACGGCCGCGGTGCCCGCCCGCGGCTCCTCCACGCGCTACACGATCGTGCCGTTCCTCAACAGCGACGACGGCACCGTCAACGTCTACGAGTCGGACGACGCGACCGACTTCCGGCTGCTGAAGGCGTCCGCGTACACGCCGCCGGCCAACCGGATCCGCGACGCGAGCGTGTTCAGGCACACCGACGGCTACTACTACGTCACCTACACCACGCACACCTGGCAGGACGTCAGCACCACCATCGGCTTCGCCCGCAGCTCCGACCGGGTCGACTGGAGCTTCCTGTACGACTACACGGTCCCGATCACCGGGCTGTCCCGGGCCTGGGCGCCCGAGTGGTTCGTCGACGGCGACGGGAGCGTCTCGGTCATCGTGTCCTGCTCGCTCACCAGCGACGAGTGGATCTTCACGCCCTATCTGCTGAGGGCGACCGACTCGGCACTCACCAAGTGGAGTTCACCGACGGCGCTCACGGGCATCGGCCCGAACCACATCGACACCTTCGTCGTACGAACCGGGTCGACGTACCACGCGTTCACCAAGAACGAGACGACCAAGTACATCGAGTACGCGACCGCCGCCGCCCTCACCGGCCCGTACACGATCCGGCGGACCGGCGACTGGGCGGGCTGGGGCGGCACGCGTGAGGGGCCCGCGCTGGTCCGGCTCGACAACGACGGCTGGCGGATCTTCTTCGACGGCTACGGCGACGGCAGTTACTACTACAGCGACAGCTACGACTCCTTCACCACCTGGAGCGCGCCGAAGAAGCTGCCGGGGATCTCCGGCACCGCGCGGCACTTCTCCGTGGTCAAGGAGACGGTCTCCGGCGGGACCGGCCTGTCCAACGGCGTCACCCGGTCCTTCCGTTCGGGCAACTACGCGACGCGCTACTGGCAGGAGCAGTCCGCGCTGCTCAACCTCCCCGTGGTGAGCGCCTCCAGCGGCACCGCCGAGAAACAGGCGTCCACCTTCACGGTCGTGGCCGGTCTCGCCGACGCGAACGGCTACTCCTTCAAGGACGCGGCCGGCAACTACCTGCGGCACTACGACCACCGCGGCCGTTTCGACGCGAACGACGGGACGGCGACGTTCGCCAAGGACGCCACGTTCATCGTCCGGACGGGCACGGCGAGCGGCTCGCTGCGCTTCGAGTCGTACAACTACCCGGGTCACTACCTGAGGCACTACGACTACCGGCTCCGCCTGGACGTGGCCGACGGCACCGCGCTCTTCCGGCAGGACAGCTCCTTCGTCCCCGTCACGGCCTGGGCCTGACCCCCCTGAGCATCGAGGAGACCCCCATGAACGACCGTCCCCCTCAGCCGTCCCGGCGTTCCGCCCTTGGCGCGATGGCCGGCCTGACCGCCGCCTTCGCCCTCGGCACCCCGGCCGCCGCGCGTGCCGCGGCCGCGAGCGCCTACGCGATGGTCTACTTCACCGAGTCCCCGAGCGGCGACGGCGCGGACTACAGCCTTCATCTGGCCGTCAGCACCGACTCCCTCCAGTGGACGCCGCTGAACCAGAACAAGCCGCTGGTGACGCCGACGGGCGGCACCGGCGGTCTGCGCGATCCCTTCTTCCTGCGCAAACAGGACGGCACGTTCGTGGTGATCGCCACCGACCTCAAGGGCACCGACTGGAGTCTGCAGAGCCAGTACATCCACGTCTGGGACTCGGCCGATCTGCGGTCCTTCGCCAACTACCGCCGGCTGAAGCTGCACGACATGGCCACCCACAGCTGGGCGCCCGAGGCGTACTGGGACGCGGGCCGGAGCCAGTACGGGATCATCTACTCCGCGGTCAACTCCAGTGGCCACAACGTCATCATGGTGAACCACACGACCGACTTCGTGACGGCGTCGGCGGCACAGGTGTTCTTCGACCCCGGCTACGACGTGATCGACGGCGATCTGGCCGTGGGCGTGGGCGGCGTCAACTACCTGTATTTCAAGAAGGACCAGACCCTGGTCGGCGCCCGGTCGTCCTCCCTGGACCCGGGCAGCTTCACCGTGTTCAGCACGCCGGTCGCGCACGGCGGCACCGAGGCACCGATCCTGGTCAAGTCCCAGTCGACGGGAAAATGGTTCCTCTGGGGAGACACCTACACGCCCAACGGCGTCTTCTACGCCTGGCAGTCCACCGATCTGGCGAGCGGCACCTGGACGGCCGTCGACCAGCGGCTCTACACCCAGCCGCTCAACTCCAAGCACGGGGGCATCCAGCCGATCACCACCACGGAGTACGCCGACCTCCTCGCGAAGTGGGGCGCTCCCGCCTGGAACCGGCTCAAGTCCTACAACTATCCGGCGCGTTACGTCCGGCACTCCAACTACGCCGGCCGGATCGACGCGTACCCGTTCGACCCGTACGCGGACTCCCAGTGGACGCTGGCACCGGGACTCGCCGACACGGCGGGCGTCTCGTTCCGTTCGGTCAACTACCCGACCCGCTACCTGCGGCACAGCAACTACCAGATGGTGCTCGCCGCCGACGACGGGACGACGACGTTCGCGCAGGACGCCACGTTCTACCGGACGGCGGGCCTGGCCGACACGTCGTGGTCGTCCTTCCGTTCCTACAACAACCCGGACCGGTACCTCAGGCACGCGGACTACGTGCTGCGCATCGATCCGGTCTCCACCTCCACCGGCAAGGCCGACGCGACCTTCTCGGTCGGCTTCTGACGCCCCTTCGTCCCCCAGGAGACACCCCCATGTCCCCGCTCCGCAGACTTCTCACCGGTGCGGCGGCCGCGGCCGTCGCACTCGGCGGACTCACCGCGACCGCCTCCCCCGCCACCGCCGCCGACTCGGGCACCTTCAGCGTGCTCACCTACAACGTCGCCGGGCTGCCCGAGGGCATCTCCAGCGCTCCCACACCCCGTCAGTCCAGCACCACGGCGATCGGCGGGCGCATCGCCCCCTACGACATCGTCCATGTGCAGGAGGACTTCAACTACCACGCGTACCTGTACGCGGCCGACACCGCACACCCCTTCCGCACCGCCACCAGCGGCGGCGCCGGCATCGGCAGCGGTCTCAACACCCTCTCGAAGATCTCGTACGACACCGACGACTTCGAGCGGGTCGGCTGGAACTCCTGCCAGATCGACTCCGGCGACTGCCTGACCCCCAAGGGCTTCACCTTCATGAGGGAACGCCTCGCCGAGGGCGTCTACGTCGACTTCTACAACGTGCACACCAACGCGGGCACCAGCGCCGGCGACCTCGCCGCACGCGCCGACAACCTCGACCAGCTGACCGCGTTCATCAGCACGCGTTCGGCGGGGAACGCCGTCGTCGTCATGGGCGACACGAACACCCGCTACACCCGTTCCGGCGACACGATCGCGGAGTTCGCCGGTGCCAACGGGCTGACGGACGCCTGGGTCCGGCTCGTCCGCGGCGGTACCCCGCCGGCCAAGGGCAGCGACGCGCTCGTCTGCGACCAGAGCGGCACCACCGTGCCGAACACCTGCGAGGTCGTCGACAAGATCCTCTACCGCGGCAGCAAGCTCGTCACGCTCACCGCCACCGGCTACGGCAACGAGCACGCGCGGTTCCTGACCTCCGACGCCCTGATGCTCTCCGACCACGACCCCGTCACCGCGTCGTTCACCTGGTCGCGCAATCCGGACTTCCAGCTCAGCGACCAGTTCGGCGGGCCGCACGGCGACCACTTCAACGACCTCGCCGCGGTGCCGGCCGGTGCCCGCGCGACCACCGTCTCCCTGAGCAGCGGCGCACGGGTCGACCGGATGGGACTGACACTGAGCGACGGCACGACGCTCGCCCACGGCGGGACGGGCGGCACCAGCGCCTCGCTGACCCTGGGCGGCGGCGAGTACGTCACCTCCGCCCAGTTCTGCGCGGGCGTGAAGGACGGCCGCACCCGGATCTTCTCCGCGCGATTCACCACGAACCTCGGCCGCGCCCTGGCCGGGGGCACGACGACATCGGACTGCGTGACCCGCACCGCCCCGGCCGGGCGGCAGATCGCCGGCTTCCACGGCCGTGCGGGCGACGAGGTGGACAAGATCGGCGTCGTCTACACCCTGCGCTGACCGGACAGCGTCGAACCGGTCCCCGTCCGGCGCCGGCGGGGAACCGGTTCCCCCATCCAACCCGCTTGTCTGCGGGGTCATTCGACCGCGCCACCGGGCTCGGCCGTGAGTGCGGCACACGGTCGCGCCCGCCCGGCGTCGACGGCTTCCGACCGGTCGGATCGCGAACCCGGGCGGGTGGACCCGGCGTCGTTCGTCGGCCGATCCCGTGAATTTCTCGGCCGGGGGCGCATCGGTGGGTGGTCACGGGGAACAACGCGCCGTGCGCACGCGCGCGAAGCCCGTGCGCGGACACCCAAGGAGTGGTGACATGTCGACCTTCCTCCGCGCGACGGCGGACACGGACCGACCCGACCAGGTGTCCCGGCGCGAGGACCGGCCCTGGCCCGCCCCGCCCGGCGCTTCACCCGCCACACACCGGCCTTCGTCCACCGCGCACCGCGCACCGCGCACGACCCGGCGGGCCACGCTGCTCGCGGGCGTCGCGCTGCTCGGCCTGCTGACCGCCTGCGGCACCGACACCCCGGGCGCTGCGTCGGCGGAATCGCCCGGCGCGACGGACCCCGCGTCCCGGAACACGAGCACGGACACCGATTCCGCCGACCCGTCCGGCCCGTCCGGGAAGGAATCCGGAACGGGAACGGACTCGGGCACCGCCGCGGCCCCCTCCGGGGACACCGGCCCCGGCGGCGGCCGCTGTCACACCTCCGAGCTGCGCGCCTCGGTCGGCACCGAGGACCCGGGAGCGGGGCAGGAGAACTTCCCCGTCGTCCTGACCAACCGTTCCGGGCGGACCTGCACCGTGCGCGGCTACCCGGGGGCGGCGTTCGTCGACGCGTCCGGCAAGCAGCTCGGCCCCGACCCCCGGCGGTCCCCGGGCACGCCGACGACGATCGTGCTGGCACCCGGACGAAGCGCGTGGTCGGGGCTGACCTTCTCCAACCCCGAGATCAGCGGGGCCCGTACGGCGACGCCCGCCTCGCTCGTCGTCACCCCGCCCGACGAGCGGGACCCGCTCACGGTGCGGTGGACGTGGGGCGAGGTGCCGGTGTCCGGCAACGCGTCTTCGGTGTCCCTGACGGTCGTCCGCGCGGGAAGCGGCACCTGACCGTACGCCCGGCGGCCGCCCTCCCCGTCAGCTGCACCCGTGCCCGGCGTCCGGTTTCCTCTCGCCCCGAGCAGTCGGGCCGACGGGGACCACGGCGTCACCGACGGCCTCCTCGGCCTCCGCCGCCGACCGATCCCGAGCCGTCGGCCCCGAAGCCGTACCAGCCGTCCCCGTAAGAGCCGTCCCGTCCGCCCCTCTGACAGGAGTAGTCGTAGGAGCAGGAGCCGTCGGTCGGAGCGGCGGGCGCCGTCGTCCGTACCGGAGCGGCCGGGGTCGTGGCGGACGTCCCGGGAGTGCCGGACGCCGGTTCCGTAGAGGACCCGGGCGGCTCCGGGGAGGCCTCGGCCGTCGTGTCGCCGCCCGAGGAGCCCCAGTTGACGACCTCCAGTTGGAGGGAGGGCGAGGTGGTGTCGAGCGTCCAGTGCTGCGTCGGCTGGTCCTTGCGGACCTTGAGGACGAGCGCCGACTCCCCCTTGGCCGCGGCGGGGGTGAGGGCCAACTCCTGGTTCCAGCGCGGCACCAGCATGCCCTGGAGGGTGAAGTCGTAGCGGACGTACTTGGCGTCCGGCTGCGACGTGCCCGGGCAGGAGGCCAGTTGGACCGAGTAGCCCAGGCGCGAGTCGAGACACAGGTCGGGGTGGGCCGCGTCGCGCAACAGGCCGTCCGCCGCGTACGACCATTGCAGCGCCGACTCCGAGGCGCAGGCGGTGAGCCGGGCCTCGACACCCTTCGCGGGCTTGTCCCCGGCGGTGCCGACGCACAGTCCGGACGCGGCGTTGCGCAGCCGGCCGCGGACGCTGCCGTCCGCCTGCTTGTCGGTTCCGACCCAGGACGGGTTCGTACCGTGACTCGGCTTCACCGAGGAGCCGGCGTCGGTCGCGCCGTCACCGCCGGAGCCCATATCGGCCGCCCACAGGACCAGCGGAACCACGATCAGCGCGCCGACGGTCAGCACGGCGAGCGCGACGTTGCGGCGGTACGCGGCGCGCCGGGGCGCCTTGTGCGGCACGCCCCTGCGGGACGCCCGACGGCCCGTGCCGGAGGACGGCGCGCGTCGACGGGAGGGGCGTTCGCCCGTGCCGGACACGGCTGTTCCCCGGGGAGCCGGGGCGGCCGGTGGCGACGCGGCCGGGTCGTGGGCCGCGGGCGCGGCCTCGGTGTCCGCGGGAGCGGTCGGCGGCGTGCTCCGAGGAAGGCCGGGTGGGCGAGCGTCGCCGTCCTCGGGCCGGTACTCGACGAACGGGTCGGAATCGGCGGTCGCCGCGGCGCTCGCGAAGGCCTCGCCGTCGGTGCTCGCGCGGCTCCCCGGCTCCGTGTCCGTCCCCGCGCGCGTGGCGGCCCGTGCCCGGCGGGAGGCCACATAGGCGTGCGCTCCCCAGCCGAGGACGGCCTCGGCGAGCGGGACGGCGAGGTCGCCGTTGAACTGGTTCAACTGGTCGGCCGCGTCGCGGCAGTGGCCGCATCGGTCCATGTGGCGCCGCAGGTCGGGGTCGAGGTCATTGCCGCCGCGCCTGAAGGAGACGTCGAGCATGCGGTGGTAGCGGCGGCACTCGTCCCCGGGGGCGAGTTCGCGGTGGATCTCCAGACAGGCCTCGCGCAGCCGTTCCCCGGCCCGCTCCAGTTCGATGACCGCGTCCTCGTGGGGCAGGCCCAACAGCGCTGCGGGCACGTCCAGTCGCTCGGCCTCGATCGTCACGTGCCAGAGCAGGCAACGGGCTTGCTCCGGCAGGCGCGCGAAGGCCCGGGACAGCAGGCGTCTGCCCTCGACGGGAAGCAGACGCGCCGCCGCCCGGTCCTCCCGGTCGGCCTCGGCGAGGAGTTCGGGATCCAGCAGCGCGCGCCGCTGGTCGTTGAGCCACTCGGCGGCTATGCGACGGACGGTGACGAGCAACTGGGGCCGCCACGCGGCGCTCGGCCCGCTCTGGTGCAGCGAATCCCCGAACAGACGCGTGAATGAGGCGGTGGTGAGCATTCCGGCGGGGCGCACTCCGTCGGTGCACAACCGGGCGTAGGAGAACACCGCTTCCCAGTGGCGGTCCAGGAGTTCCCCGACCGGATAGTTCGCCGGAGTGCCTCCCGGGCTCTTCTTCAACTCGGCCGCGAGACGCGCATCCGGCACCTCGAACAAGCGGTCGGGGTCAGACGAATGAGACAGCGTTCCGTCATCCACGTCCGCTTTCCTCCCAAAGGTAGCGCGGCGAAAAGTCCATACCAATGGGTATGTCGACCACCCGGCGGGGCCACGAGATCCACCCAGGGGGGTCGCGCCGCGAACGACCACCCCTGACGGCCCTTCGGGGCGAGGTGGGAACGGGCGCGCCGTACGTGCGCAGAAGAAAGCCACTATTGTCTGCACGCCGACAACGCCCACCATTTCACAGGGCGGCGAGCCGGAACAAGCGATCCCCGATTTTCCCCCAATGCGACGCGGCCCGGGATATTGACCGAATGTCAGTCAAGGCCGCGCTAAAAGGAATTCGGAAACCCGACGGTACTGCGGTCCGTCCCGAACTCTCCACAATGGGAGCGCTCTCACGCGCTCATCCGAGCACCTTTCCGCACAGTATTTCCCTAGGCCGCGCACCGGTCTGCGTTCCCGTCTCCGTTCCCGGCTCCGCGCTAGCCCCGGTGCGCCACCTTCCGGACGCCACACGGCCGTCGGGGCGGGCTTGCCGACCGTCGTGAGCCGACCGGGCCCGGCGGCACGGACGGCGGGCGCTCCGGCGACGGCGGCCGGGGGAGCAAGGCCGCGGGCACGACGAGGCGGGCATGGGGACGGCGGGTCAGGACGGCCAAGGACCGCCGGGGACCACCGGGACCGCCGGGGACTCGCGGCCAGGCCTCAGTGGCCGCTGATCGCCCTGGGTGTGTAGGGCTGTTCGAGCCGCTCCATCTCCTTCTCCGTGAGGTCCACGTCGAGCGCGGCCACCGCGTCCTCGATGTGCGGCGCCTTCGTCGCGCCGACGACGGGCGCGGTCACGGTGCCGCGCCGCAGCAGCCAGGCGAGCGCGATCCGGGCGCGCGGCACTCCTCGGTCGGCGGCGACGCGCGCGACCGCGTCGACGATCTCGCGGTCGCCGTCCCGGTACAGGTTCCGGCCGAAGTCGTCGCGTCGGCTGCGAGCGGTGGCCGTGTCCCAGTCGCGGGTGAGCCGGCCGCGGGCGAGCGGGCTCCACGGCAGGACACCGACCCCCTGGTCGGCGCAGAGGGGCAGCATCTCGCGCTCCTCCTCGCGGTAGAGGAGGTTGTAGTGGTTCTGCATGGAGACGAACCTGGTCCAGCCGTGCAGCGTGGCCGTGTACTGGGCCTTGGAGAACTGCCAGGCGTACATCGAACTGGCCCCGATGTAACGGGCCTTGCCCGCCTTCACCACGTCGTGCAGGGCCTCCATGGTCTCCTCGACCGGGGTGGCCGGGTCGAAACGGTGGATCTGGTAGAGGTCCACGTAGTCGGTGCCGAGGCGGCGGAGGCTGTTGTCGATCTCCGTCATGATCGCTTTGCGGGACAGGCCGCGCCCGTTGGGCCCCTCGTGCATCGCGCCGTTGACCTTGCCGGCGATGACGATCTCGTCGCGGCGCGCGAACTCGGCGAGCGCCCGGCCGACGATCTCCTCGCTGGTGCCGTCGGAGTACACGTTCGCGGTGTCGAAGAAGGTGATCCCGGCCTCCAGCGCCTGGCGGATCAAGGGGCGGGATGCCTCCTC
The DNA here is from genome assembly GCF_042889485.1 of Streptomyces sp. NPDC002580. NCBI lineage: Bacteria > Bacillati > Actinomycetota > Actinomycetes > Kitasatosporales > Streptomycetaceae > Streptomyces > Streptomyces sp. NPDC002580. Next base: position 652,114 of record NZ_JBIAQZ010000002.1, read on the forward strand.
GTCCAGGGTCCATTCGTGGACGCCCCGGTCGGGGAGACCGAAACTCATGCAGCCGAGGCAGATCCGGGAGACGTCCAGACCCGTCGAACCCAGTTTCACGTACCGCATGCTCACTCCTGCTCTCGCTGCCGGTGGGGTGGGAGATCCGAGGACGGATCCCTGCCCGCCCGGAGCGCCTCGCAGCCCTACCGCGCGGGGGCTTGGACGTCGTCGTAGACCCGCACCGACGTGATCAGGCCATCGCCGCCGCGGGTACACACCGCGAGCCCGGGCTGCGGCGGCAGCTCGACACCGCCCCAGCGGTCGCAGACGTACTCGAACGCGCTGCGGGTGCCGTCCTCGGTCACGGTGCACAGTTTGAGCGGGATACCGCCGCCCGCGGCGAAGAGCGAGTCGTACAGCTCGGTCAGCTCCTTCGCGCCGACGCTCCGTCGCCCGTCGCCCGTCGGTCCGCGGAAGGTGCCGTCCGGCGCGAAGAGGGCGACGACGGCCTCGGTGACGCCCGCGTCGACGGCGGCCTTGTAGGCGCCCGCCGCTCCGGAGAGCCGCAGCCCCGGGTCCGGCCGCAGCACGGGGCGGCGGACGACGTGCCGGCCGAGCAGCGGCCGCCGGGAGTGGTGGATCCGCACCGGCAGCGGGGCGGCCGGGTCCACCACCGCGGCGACCGGCAGCCCGACGCGCGCACCCTCAGGACCCTCCAGGTGTACGACCCATTCACCGACGGCGCGCCGCTCACCGAACGTGGTCACGACCTCCTCGATCTCCACCTTGTGTTCCGCCCGCCAGGTGTCCTGTACGGCCAGCCAGGCGGCCAGGACACCGACACCGCTGATCCGGCCCGCCTCCGGGTCGTCGAGGGCGACGGGCACCGTGGCGGACAGCGGGTCGCGCAGCGCGTGGGCGAGATCGGCGCCGCCGAGCCGGTCGACGAGGTCGGGGATCTGCGGGATCCAGACCATGGGGACTCCTGGGCCGTGCGGAGTGGTCGCCTTCGATCGTGGGCCCGCCGCGGCCCGGGCGCGACCTCAACGGCCTGGCACGGGTGACGCGCCCGGCGCCCGCGGTCCGGGCGGGCGCGGAATCCGCGGACTTCCGGCACAGTGCGATGTCCGAATCCCGCCGGACGGATCACCGCGCGGGGCGCACTGTTGAGGGTGAACACGCTGTGCGACCTTGGAGAGGAACCGGCCCGATGACGGTCTACACGACGATGGACAGCCCGCTGGGCCGCTTGCTGCTGGTGGGTGAGGAGTCCGCCACCGCCAAGGGCGGCACCGCGCTCGCCGCACTGTCCGTGCCAGGCCAGAAGTACGGCGCGGTCGTCCAGGACGGCTGGCGACAGGACCCGGAGGCCTTCGGGGAGATCGTCGCGCAGCTGCGCTCGTACTTCGACGGCCGGCTGACGGCCTTCGACATCGAGTACGTGACGAGCGGGAGCGACTTCCAGCGGCGCGTCTGGAAGGCCCTGGAGGACATCCCGTACGGCACCACCCTGAGCTACGGGGAGGTCGCCGCGCGGATCGGCGCGTCCCGGGCCGCGGTCCGTGCCGTCGGGACGGCGATCGGGGCGAACCCGCTGCTGATCGTCCGCCCCTGCCACCGGGTGATCGGCGCGAGCGGCGCGCTCACCGGCTACTCCGGGGGGCTGGAGCGCAAGCGGCAGCTGCTGGACCTGGAGGACGTGCCCTCCTGACCGGCGCGAACCCGCCCGGGCGCCGGTCGCCGGCGCGACGGCCGGGACGGACTTCGGACCGTCCCGGCCGTCCCGGCCCGGCCCGGCAGCGGCGCCTCTCCCGGTCGCGGAGCCGGCGCCGACCTAGAATCGTGGGGTTTGCCCAGCGTCCCGCCGACGCCCCGGTCCCCGGCCGCCGTGCCGCGGCTCCGGGCCGCCCACAGGAGTCCCGCCGATGCCCGGTCCCGACGACCGCCCCCACGACCCGTACATCCGCGTCCGCGGGGCCCGGGAGCACAATCTGCGGGGTGTGGACGTCGACATCCCCCGGGACGTGCTCGTGGTGTTCACGGGGGTGTCGGGGTCCGGGAAGTCCTCGCTGGCCTTCGGGACGATCTACGCCGAGGCGCAGCGCCGGTACTTCGAGTCGGTCGCCCCTTACGCGCGACGGCTGATCCATCAGGTGGGGGCGCCGAAGGTCGGGGAGATCACCGGGCTGCCACCGGCCGTGTCGCTCCGGCAGCGGAGGTCGGCGCCCACCTCGCGCTCGTCGGTGGGTACGGTCACCCATCTGTCCAACTCGCTGCGGATGCTGTTCTCCCGCGCGGGCGAGTATCCGGCGGGAGCCGAGCGGCTCGACTCGGACGCGTTCTCGCCGAACACGGCGGCCGGGGCGTGCCCCGAGTGCCACGGCCTCGGTCAAGTGCACCGTACGACCGAGGAGTTGCTCGTCCCCGATCCGGCGCTGTCGATCCGTGAGGGCGCGATCGCCGCCTGGCCCGGGGCCTGGCAGGGCAAGAACCTGCGGGACATCCTCGACACGCTCGGGCACGACGTGGACCTGCCCTGGCGCGAGCTGCCCGCGAAGGAACGGGAGTGGATCCTGTTCACGGACGAGCAGCCGGTGGTCACGGTGCATCCGGTGCGCGAGGCCGAGCGCATCCAGCGCCCTTACCAGGGGACGTACATGAGCGCGCGGCGTTATGTCCTGAAGACGTTCTCGGACACGAAGAGCGCCACGCTGCGGGCCAAGGCCGAGCGGTTCCTCGCCGCCGCTCCCTGCCCGGCGTGCGGCGGCAGCAGGCTGCGGCCCGAGGCGCTGGCGGTCACGTTCGCGGGGCGCACCATCGCCGAACTGGCCGCGCTGCCCCTGGCCGGCCTCGCGAAGTCCCTCACGGGCGGTTCCGAGACCGCCCGTGTCCTGACCGAGGACCTCACCGGCCGTATCGCGCCCATCGTCGAACTCGGGCTCGGCTATCTGAGTCTCGACCGGTCCACCCCCACCCTCTCGGCCGGTGAACTCCAACGGCTGCGACTGGCCACGCAGTTGCGCTCCGGGCTCTTCGGTGTGGTGTACGTCCTCGACGAGCCGTCCGCCGGACTGCACCCGGCGGACACCGAGGCGCTGCTCACCGTGCTGGAGCGGCTGAAGGCGGCGGGCAACTCGGTGTTCGTCGTGGAGCACCACTTCGATGTCGTACGCGGCGCGGACTGGCTGGTCGACGTGGGCCCGCACGGCGGGGAGCACGGCGGGCGCGTGCTGCACAGCGGCCCGGTCGCGGCCCTGGAGGGCGTGCCGGAGTCCGCGACGGCGCGCTTCCTCTTCGACCGCTCCCCCGCCCCCCGGCGCCCGGCGCGCACGCCCCGTGGCCAGGTGCGGGTCGGCCCGGTGCACCGGCACAATCTGCGCGGGGTCACCGCCGAGTTCCCGCTCGGGGTGTTCACCGCGGTGACCGGGGTCTCCGGGTCGGGGAAGTCCACGCTGATCGGCGAGTTGACGGAGCAGTCGGCGGGCGTCGGCCGGCTGATCAGTGTCGACCAGCGACCGATCGGCCGCACGCCCCGCTCCAACCTCGCCACGTACATCGGGCTGTTCGACGTCGTGCGCAAGGTGTTCGCCTCGACGGAGGAGGCCGGGGCGCGCGGCTACGGCGTGGGGCGCTTCTCCTTCAATGTCGCCGGAGGGCGCTGCGAGACCTGCCAGGGCGAGGGCTTCGTCAGTGTGGAGCTGCTGTTCCTGCCCAGCACCTACGCCCCCTGCCCGGACTGCGCGGGCGCGCGCTACAACCGCGAGACCCTCGAAGTCACGTACCGGGGAAGGAACATCGCGCAGGTCCTGGACCTGACGGTCGAGGCGGCGGCAGGGTTCTTCTCCGCGTCGGACACCCCGGCGGTCGAGCGCAGCCTCGGCACCTTGCTCGACGTGGGCCTCGGCTATCTCCGACTCGGCCAGCCCGCGACGGAGTTGTCGGGCGGGGAGGCCCAGCGCATCAAGCTGGCGAGCGAGTTGCAGCGGATGCGGCGGGGGCACACCTTCTATCTGCTCGACGAGCCGACGACGGGGCTCCATCCGGCCGATGTCGAGGTGCTGATGCGGCAGTTGCACGGGCTCGTGGACGCCGGTCACACCGTCGTGGTGGTGGAGCACGACATGACGGTCGTGGCGGGCGCCGACTGGGTGATCGACCTGGGGCCCGGTGGCGGCGAGGAGGGCGGCCGGATCGTGGCCGCCGGTCCACCCGCGCGGGTGGCGGCGTCGGCCGGCCGGACGGCGCCCTACCTCGCCCGCGAACTCGCCCATGCCGGGCACCGTCACCCGCGCGGGTGACGGGTCCTGATCCGCTCCCGGAACCCGCCGGGCGACGGACCCGGTCCGGTACCGGGACCCCCTATGGGCAACGGCCGCCGGCCCGGCACCGCCGGCAGGCTCACCCGTAGGGCGAACGTTCGGGCCGGCCCGTCCTCAGGGATGCGCCGGGAAGCATGGACCGGCGTGGTGTTCCCCTCCCTGGGCCGCGGCCGCCAGGGCGCGTCGGTCCCGGTGGCCGTCGGGTGCGAGGACGGGGCGCAGGACGACCTCGGCGACCAGCCCGCGGGCCGACACCACCCGCCACAGCGAGGCGGGCAACGAGTCGTCGCCGACGAAGGCGGGCGCGGTGCTCGCCGCCCCGTCCGCGCCCCGGTAGCGGATCCGCACCGGCTGGACCGGCACACCGGCGTCCAGGGCGGCCTGGAAGACGGCCCGGCGGTGGTGTCCGCGCGCGCGGCCGCACCACGTACTGCCCTCGGGGAAGGCGGCGACCGCCGAGCCGCCGCGCAGGGTCTCGGCGATCCGGTCCACGGTGCCCGGCAGGGCCCGCAGCCGGTCGCGGTCGATGAAGAGGGTGCCGCCGCGGGCCGCGAGCCCGCCCACCACGGGCCAGCCCCGCACCTCCGTCTTGGCGACCATCCGAGCCGGACGGACGGCGGCGAGCAGCGGGATGTCCAGCCACGAGATGTGGTTGGCCACGATCAGCAGCCCGCCGGTCGGCCGGGCGGCTCCGGTGATCTTGGTGCGGACCCCGGCGACGTGCAGGACGGCCAGGCACCAGCGGCGGATCCACCGGTCCCGCGACGGCGCCCGCAGCCGCCGGACCGACGGGATCAGGAGGATCCCGAGGAGGACCACCAGCAGCAGTGCGGTCAGCCGCAGGACGGCGCGCGGCACGCCCGTCCAGGGCCGCGCCGAGTCGACGCAGCCGCGCGGGGAGCAGGGCGCGGTGGGCAGCCAGGCGCTGGTCCGCGGGGCGGGGCGGTCGGCGACGGGACGCCGCGGAGCGGGGACGGCTCCGGGGAGCACCGCCGCTCCCGGCCCTCCGCCGAGCCGGGGGCGGCGGACGGCCGGGAGGCGCGGCGCTCCGGTGCGGGGCGCGCTCATCGGGCGGGAACGAGCGAGAGGAAGTGCCGGAGGTAGCGCGGGTTGACCCGGCTCATCGACAGCAGCACGTACATGTCGGCGACACCGAAGTCGCCGTCGTGCGCCGGCTCGCCGCACACCCACGCGCCCAGACGCAGGTAGCCGCGCAGCAGCGGGGGCAGCTCGGTGCGCTCGGGGCGGGCGACGCCCTCCGCGCTCCAGGGCAGCAGCGGGCGGACGCGGAACTCCTCCGGGGCCAGGTGCCTGTCCCGCACCCGGTCCCAGGTGCCCGCCGCGAGGGTGCCGCCGTCGGCGAGGGGTATGGAGCAGCAGCCGGCGAGCCATTCGTGGCAGCCGTCGACCATGTAGCGGGCTATCCCGGCCCAGATCAGGCCGATGACCGCGCCGTCGCGGTGATCGGGGTGGACGCAGGAGCGGCCGACCTCGACCAGTCCGGGGCGGATCGCGGCCAGCGGCCCGAGGTCGAACTCGCTCTCCGAGTAGAGCCGTCCGGCGATCGCGGCGCGCTGGGGCGGCAGCAGCCGGTAGGTGCCGACGACCTGGCCGGTCTCCGTGTCGCGGACCAGCAGGTGGTCGCAGTACGCGTCGAAGGCGTCGATGTCGAGGCCGGGCTCCGGGGTGTTCAGGAGGGCGCCCGTCTCCCCGGCGAAGACGTCGTGGCGCAGCCGCTGGGCGGCCCGGACATCGGCCTCGTCGCGAGCCAGGGTGACGGTGTAGCGGGTGGGGGCGACAGGCCGGGTCGGGCTGTCGAGGGTGGAAACGCCGGTCATGGCACTCTCCTGGTCACGGGCCGGTTCGGCGGAGGGGCACCCCCTCGCTCGTACGGAGTCGAGAGCTCGGGGGAGGCAGGCCGGATCCGTTCGGTCTGCGCGCTCCTGTTCTTCCGACGCCGGTTGGCGTGCGCGTGACCAGTGCCAGGAGGGCGGATGTGAGGATGCTGAATGACAGGGGCGGGCCCGGAGAGCGAGACGGGACCGGGGTGAGAGCACCACACCCGGTCCCGCCCGTTCGCACCGTACGGCGAACGACTTCGTGGCTAACGTCCGCCCGCCCTGCGGGTGGCTCGCAGCCATTCCTTGTTCATGCCCGTGATGGAGAAGAGCGGGATGCCCTTCGGGCAGGCGGTGGCGCACTCCCCGGCGAGGGTGCAGCCGCCGAAGCCCTCGTCGTCCATCTGGGCCACCATGTCGAGCACCCGGGTCTCCCGCTCGGGCGCGCCCTGCGGCAGGACGTTCAGGTGGTTGATCTTGGCCGAGGTGAACAGCATCGCGGCGCCGTTCGGGCAGGCCGCCACGCAGGCACCGCAGCCGATGCACTCCGCGTGCTCGAAGGCGAGGTCGGCGTCGGGCTTGGGCACGGGGGTGGCGTGCGCGTCGGGCGCGGCCCCGGTCGGGGCGGTGATGTAACCGCCGGCCTGGATGATCCGGTCGAAGGCGGAGCGGTCGACCACGAGGTCCTTCACGACCGGGAAGGCGGAGGCCCGCCAGGGCTCGACGTCGATGGTGTCGCCGTCGCGGAAGGAGCGCATGTGGAGCTGGCAGGTGGTGGTGCGCTCGGGGCCGTGCGCGTCACCGTTGATGACCAGGCTGCACGCGCCGCAGATGCCCTCGCGGCAGTCGTGGTCGAAGGCGACGGGGTCGTCGCCCTGGAGGATGAGGTCCTCGTTGAGGGTGTCGAGCATCTCCAGGAAGGACATGTCGGCCGAGATGCCGTCCACCTCGTACGTGGACATCGCTCCGTCGGCGGCGGCGTTCTTCTGCCGCCAGACGCGCAGGGTGAGCCTCATGCGTAGCTCCGCTGGGTGGGGTGGACGTACTCGAAGACGAGGTCTTCCTTGTGCAGGACGGGCGCGGCACCGGTGTCGGTGAACTCCCAGGCGGCCGCGTACGCGAACTCCTCGTCCCTGCGGGCCGCCTCGCCGTCGGGGGTCTGGGACTCCTCGCGGAAGTGGCCGCCGCAGGACTCGGCTCGGTGCAGCGCGTCGAGGCACATCAGCTCGGCGAGTTCGAGGTAGTCGACGATCCGGTTGGCCTTCTCCAGCGACTGGTTGAACTCCTCGCCGCCGCCGGGCACCTTGATGCGCCGCCAGAACTCCTCGCGGATCTGCGGGATGCGTTCCAGGGCCTTGCGCAGTCCGCTCTCGGTGCGGGCCATTCCGCAGAACTCCCACATGAGTTCGCCGAGTTCGCGGTGGAAGGAGTCGGGGGTGCGGTCGCCGTCGACGGCGAGGAGCAGCCGCAGCCGGTCCTCGGTGTCCGCCAGCACCTCCCGCACCGCGGGGTGTTCGTCGGTGATCTCGCCGTGGTGCGGGTTGCGGGCGAGGTAGTCGTTGATCGTGGACGGCAGCACGAAGTAGCCGTCGGCGAGTCCCTGCATGAGGGCGGAGGCGCCGAGCCGGTTCGCGCCGTGGTCGGAGAAGTTGGCCTCGCCGATGGCGAACAGGCCGGGGACGGTGGTCTGGAGGTCGTAGTCGACCCACAGTCCGCCCATCGTGTAGTGCACGGCCGGGTAGATCCGCATGGGCGCGGTGTACGGGTCCTCGGCGGTGATCCGGGCGTACATGTCGAAGAGGTTGCCGTACTTCTCCTCGACCGCGGCCCTGCCGGTGCGCCGGACCGCGTCGGCGAAGTCCAGGTAGACGCCCTGGCCGCCGGGGCCCACTCCCCTGCCCTCGTCGCAGACGTTCTTGGCGGCGCGGGAGGCGATGTCACGGGGAACGAGGTTGCCGAAGGCCGGATAGATCCGTTCCAGGTAGTAGTCCCGCTCGTCCTCGGGGATCTCGTGGGGCGGGCGGGTGTCGCCGATCGCCTTCGGCACCCAGATACGGCCGTCGTTGCGCAGCGACTCGCTCATCAGCGTCAGCTTCGACTGGTGGTCGCCGGTGCGCGGGATGCAGGTGGGGTGGATCTGGGTGAAGCAGGGGTTGGCGAAGTACGCGCCGCGCCGGTGGGCCCGCCAGATCGCGGTGGCGTTGGAGTTCATGGCGTTCGTCGAGAGGTAGAAGACGTTGCCGTACCCGCCGCTGGCGAGGACGACGGCGTCCGCGTAGTACGTGTCGATCCTGCCGGTGACCAGGTCGCGGGCCACGATGCCGCGGGCCCGGCCGTCGACGACGATCAGGTCGAGCATCTCGGTGCGCGGGTGCATCTCGATGTTGCCGGCCGCGACCTGCCGGGACAGTGCCTGGTAGGCGCCGAGCAGGAGTTGCTGACCGGTCTGGCCGCGGGCGTAGAAGGTGCGGGACACCTGGACCCCGCCGAAGGAGCGGGTGTCGAGGAGACCGCCGTACTCGCGCGCGAAGGGCACGCCCTGGGCGACGCACTGGTCGATGATCTCGACCGAGATCTGCGCGAGGCGGCGGACGTTGGACTCGCGCGCCCTGAAGTCGCCGCCCTTGACGGTGTCGTAGAACAGCCGGTGGACGGAGTCGCCGTCGTTGCGGTAGTTCTTCGCGGCGTTGATTCCGCCCTGCGCGGCGATCGAGTGGGCGCGGCGCGGGGAGTCCTGGAAGCAGAACTGGACGACGCGGTAGCCCTGTTCGGCGAGCGTGGCGCCGGCGGAGCCGCCCGCGAGACCCGTCCCGACGACGATCACGGTGTGCTTGCGCCGGTTGGCGGGGTTGACCAGTCCGGCCTCGAAGCGGCGGGTGTCCCAGCGTTCGGCGATGGGGCCGGCGGGAGCCTTGGCGTCGACGACGGGTTCGCCGGTCCGGTAGGCGGTGTATGCGGTCATGTCAGCTCACTACTCCGGTCATGACGCCGACGGGTACGGAGACGAATCCCGCCGTGAGCGCCAGCGCGAGGACGTCGGCGACGGTCTTGAGGGCGCGGTCGCGGGTGCGGCTGCCGGCCCCGAGGGTCTGGGCCGCGCTCCAGAAGCCGTGCCGGACGTGCAGGCCGAGCGCGAGCATGGCGACGATGTAGACGACGTTGCCGTACCAGGTTGAGAAGGTGTCCACGACGTTCTGGTACGGGTGGCCCTCCTGGAAGCCGCCGGGGTGGACGGTGCCGGTGGTCAGGTCGAGGAGGTGCCAGACGATGAACAGGCCGAGGATGATCCCGCCCCAGCGCATGGTGCGGGTGGCGTAGCTCGGGCGCCGCTTGCGGTGGACGTACTTGCTGGGGCGCGCCCTGATGTCGCGGCGGCTCAACTGGTACGCGGAGACGGCGTGGGCGACCACGGCGACGACGAGTACGACCCGGATGAGCCACAGCGTCCACTCGTAGTGCATGAGGGGTTCGCCGACGGTGCGCAGCCAGTGGGCGTAGTGGTCGAACTCCCCCGCGCCGAAGTAGATCTTGAGATTCCCGATCATGTGGGCGACCAGGTAGAGCAGCATGATCAGGCCGCTGACGGCCATCACGGTCTTCTTGCCGACGGAGCTGTCCCACACGGTGCGCGCCATGGACGACCGTCGGTCCGTCCGCGTTGCCAGAGCCATGGGACAGAACGCTAGACGCGGGGGAACCGATCGGTCCAAGACATGCTCCGGCTTGATTCCATAGGCCCAGGCTATCGTGGGGAGATGCAGTTCCAGCAGCTCCAGTACTTCGTCGCCGTCGCGGAGACCCGTCATTTCACCCGGGCCGCCGACCTGGTGCATGTCGCGCAGCCCTCGCTGTCGCAGCAGATCAAGTCGCTGGAGCGGGAGTTGGGGGCCGATCTGTTCCTGCGGGCGCGCGGGAACATCACACTGACCGACGCGGGCGAGGCGTTGCTGCCGCTGGCCCGGCGCATTCTGGCCGACGCGGACACGGCCCGGCACGAGGTCCAGGAGCTGGCCCAGCTGCGCAGCGGCCGGGTGCGGCTCGGCGCGACCCCGAGCGTGTGCACCGGCCTGCTGCCCGACGTGCTGCGCGCCTTCCACGACCGCTACCCGGGCATCCGCCTGCTGATCGAGGAGGGCGGCTCGCACGACCTCGTACGGCAACTCGCACGCGGCGCTCTCGACCTCGCGCTGGTCGTCCTCCCGCTCCCCACGCCCTCCCCCGCCCTGACCACGGTGGAGCTGCTGCGGGAGGACCTGGTCGTGGTGTCGTCGCCGGAGGCCCCGGCGCCCGGCGGGGGCGGCGGCCGGCGCACGGTGCGCGTCGCCGATCTGGAGAGCGAGCGTCTGGTGATGTTCCGGCACGGGTACGACCTGCGCGAGCTGACCGTCGCCGCCTGTCGCTCCGAGGGCTTCGAACCCGACTTCGCGGTCGAGGGCGGCGAGATGGACGCCGTGCTGGGCTTCGTCCGGGCGGGTCTCGGGGTGGCCGTCGTCCCCCGTATGGTCGCCGCCCGGTCCGGGCGCGGACTGCGCGTCACCCCGCTGGCCCGGCCCGGTCTGCACCGGACGATCGCGCTGGCCCACCGCAGCGACGTGGCCCCGCCGCGGGCGGCGAGGGAGCTTCAGCGGATGCTGCTGGAGCGCTGACCGGCCGCCCGTCGCCGGTCCCGGTCCCCGACAGCAACGCCTGCCGGACGACGACATCGTGGCGGCCATGGGCATCGACGCGCGCGTACCGCTCCTGCTCACCGAGGCATACCCCCACGGAAAGGCGCTCGGGACGTGGGACGGCGGAGCAGAGGCGTTGGGTGCAGCCGGGATCGCGCTCGACGCCCCTGGAGTCGTGATCACGGACGACGCCGGCACGGCCTTGGAAGGCGTCCTTGAGACCGTGGTGTATCGAGGTCGACGGCCCACCGCGGGTTCCTGATCCGGTCAAGAGCCGGCGTCCGGGGCCGGCTCCACCCGGAACTCCGGCCCCGTCGAAGGTCACGTCAATCTCATCAAGATGTTGAAACGACAGATGTATGGCCGGGCCAAGCCCGACCTCCTCCGCAAGCGCATCCTCCTCCACCGGTGAAGATCAACACGAAGAGTGATCACGGAACTCGCGACAGAGCCCAGCCCCAGGCCCCCCGCTCGCGCCGACTTCCGAAAGTCGACCTGTCGACAGCGACTGACTCTGGATTTCTTCTCAATCGATCGTGTCCACGACATAATGCCGCCTGATCTGCGAAGTGTCGGCGGGGAACGGGAGCGCCGGAGACGAATCGAGAGGGGAACGCGCATGTCAGCACGTCGGATCATTGCAACCCTGGCGGCCGCGGCTCTGGCGGCTGGTGGGCTCATTGCCATGACCAGCACGCCAGCCAGCGCAGCAACCTGCCTGGGTACCGCCAGGAGCTACAGTCCCGTCGACAACGGGAACGAGTACGTGTGGCCCGCATCCGGATTCGCCCACGCCACGTCCAACTGCAACGACATCAACGTCAAGCCGAGCATCGCAGCTGGCGGCGGGTTCAACTATGTGCCCGTGCGCACCTGCTTCTACCCCACGACCGGCGCCTCCTACTGCAACGCATACCGCGACATCACGGTCGGTACCTGGGGTCTGGCAGCCACCGACGTCAAGGACGGCACCGCATTCATAGTGCAATTCGCCTGGAGCACCCGGGGATCGATCGCCTACTGACCTGACTCGTGCTGCCCATGAAGGGCTCCGGCGCATCACACGCGCTGGAGCCCTTCGCACAAGCTGCCGGTCTGCACGTTGACATCGACTTCCGCCGCTCGTGTCACAAGTAACCGGCGGAGGCGGTGTGGGGTTTCCCCGGTTTTGACGCCGCTTCGGCACAGGTCAGTGCGTACCTTGCGCCGGAGGATCCGAGCCTTCCGGGCTGCAGGGGCGGGTCCCGGTGCCCGCACCCGTGCTCAGCCGACGGACTGCGGCCGATCGGATGACCGGCCGGTGCGGCGTGCGGAGCGGGGGCGGGGGCGGGCCTAGCCTGTGGCCCGTCCGGACTTCTTTCGCCGTGTCCGGGCATTTCTCGCACCGGTCCGGAAGGAGTGTTGGGGTGGCGTCTTCGTCCGGCATCCGCGGCCTGCTGCGGGTTCTGCTCGCTCTGTGGCTGTCGGCAGCTCTGCTCGCCGGCTGCGGAGGCGGAGGCGGAGGCGGGACGGTGACGCTCAACTGGTACAACTTCCCGGACGACTCCGGTGCGCTGGCCAGTGCGGCGAGCGCCTGTTCCAAGCAGTCCGGTGGGCGCTACCGGATCAGTTACAACAAACTGCCCCGCACGGCGGACGGGCAGCGCCAGCAGTTGGTGCGCCGGCTGGCCGCCAAGGACGACACGGTCGACATCATCGGGCTGGACGTCACCTGGCCCGCCGAGTTCGCGGAAGCCAAGTGGATCCTGCCGTGGACCGGGAGCAACCGCGCCGCGGCCACCCGGGACACCCTGGAGGTCCCGTTGCGGACGGCAACCTGGAAGGGCCGGCTGTACGCCGTCCCGTACAACACGAACACCCAACTGCTCTGGTACCGCAAGGATCTGGTCCCCACGCCGCCCGAGACCTGGGCCGAGATGCTCCTGATGGCCGGCCGCCTGGCGAAGCAGGGCAAGCCCCACTACGTGGAGATCCAGGGCGCGCAGTACGAGGGACTCACGGTCTGGTTCAACTCGCTGGTGGAGAGCGCCGGCGGCTCCATCCTCAACGCGACCGCCACGGCTCCCAGGCTGGGCCCGCCCGCCGTGCGCGCGGCCTCCATCATGAAGACCCTGGCCACCTCGGCTGCGGCCGACCCGTCGCTGTCCAATCAGATGGAGGACCAGAACCGGCTGGCCATGGAGTCCGGCAGCGCGGCCTTCGAGATCAACTACCCCTTCGTGTATCCCTCGATGAAGGCCAACAACCCCAAGCTGTTCAAGCAGTTCCGCTGGGCGCCCTACCCCGCGGTCGACAAGGGCAGGCCCGCCAGACCGACCATCGGTGGCATCGACCTGGCCATCGGCGCCTACACCCGCCACTCCGAGTTCGCCTTCGACGCGGCGCTGTGCCTGCGCAACCGGAAGAACCAGTTGACCGCGGCGCTCGAGGGCGGCCTGCCGCCCACGCTCCGCCCGCTCTACTCGGATCCCGCTCTCGTCAAGAACTACCCCTTCGCCTCCACCGTTCTGACGGCCCTGGAGAACGCCAGCATCCGGCCCAAGACCCCCGCCTACCAGAACGTGTCCATCGCGATCTCGCACACCCTGTCGCCGCCGAACGGAATCGAGCCGAGACCGGACGTGCAGAAGATCAGCGGCCAGATCGAGGACGCCCTCAACTCGAAGGGGCTGATCCCGTGACCCCGTCGGCTCCGACCGCCCCCGAGAACGCGACGGGAGCCAAGGACGGCCGTGCCCTGTCCGAAGGGGCCCGGCAGGAGCGCCGGTTGGGCTGGCTGCTGTGCGCACCGGCCGTGATCGTCATGCTCGCCGTCACCGCGTACCCCATCTTCTACGCGATCTACCTCTCGCTCCAGCGCTACGACCTGCGCTTCCCGCAGCAGGCGCACTTCGTCGGCTTCAGCAACTACGGCGCCGTGCTGTCCTCGGAGTTCTGGTGGCAGGCTCTGTGGGTGACGGTGTTCATCACCGTGGTCTCCGTGGCCGTGGAACTCGTCCTCGGGTTCGCCCTGGCACTGGTCATGCACCGCACCATCTTCGGCCGCGGGACGGTTCGCACCGCCATCCTGATCCCGTACGGCATCGTCACCGTGGTCGCCGCCTACTCCTGGCAGTACGCCTGGACCCCGGAAACCGGCTACCTGGCCGATCTCCTGCCCTCCGGTGACGCTCCCCTCACCGAGCAGTGGCCCGCCATCGGCCTGATCATCCTGGCCGAGGTGTGGAAGACCACCCCGTTCATGGCCCTGCTGCTGCTCGCCGGCCTCGCCCTGGTGCCGGAGGAGACGCTGCGCGCGGCCCAGGTGGACGGCGCCGGAGCCTGGCAGCGCTTCTTCCTGGTGACCGTCCCCCTGATGAAGCCGGCCATCCTGGTCGCCCTGCTCTTCCGGACCCTGGACGCCTTCCGGATCTTCGACAACATCTACATCCTCACGTCCGGCGCGCACAACACCGGCTCGGTGTCCATCCTGGGCTACGACAACCTGTTCACCGCGCTCAACCTCGGCATCGGGTCGGCCATCTCCGTCCTCATCTTCCTGTGCGTGGCGTTGATCGCCTTCGCCTTCATCAAACTGTTCGGGGCAGCCGCGCCCGGCTCTCAGGAAGGGGGACGCTGATGTCCGCCGCCGGACGACGACGGATGACGGGGTGGGCCCTGGTCAACATCATCGTGATCGTCTACGCCCTGTTCCCGGTCTGCTGGATCATCTCTCTGTCCTTCAAGGCCCCCAGCACCCTCACCGACGGCAGCTTCATCCCGACCGAGTGGACCTGGGAGAACTACCGCGGGATCTTCCAGACCTCCGAGTTCACCCGCGCGCTGATCAATTCCATCGGCATCGCCCTCATCTCCACGGTGATCGCGGTCGTGCTGGGCACCATGGCGGCCTACGCCGTCGCCCGGCTCCGGTTCCCCGGCAAGAGCCTGCTGATCGGGATGTCGCTGCTGATCGCGATGTTCCCGCCCATCTCGCTGGTCTCGCCGTTGTTCAACATCGAGCGGATCATCGGCATCTTCGACACGTGGACGGGGCTGATCATCCCGTACATGACCTTCTCCCTGCCGCTCGCCATCTACACCCTGTCGGCCTTCTTCCGGGAGATCCCCTGGGACCTGGAGAAGGCGGCCAAGGTGGACGGGGCCACCCCGGCGCAGGCGTTCCGGCTGGTGATCGCTCCGCTCGCGGCGCCGGGGGTGTTCACCACCGCGATCCTGGTGTTCATCTTCTGCTGGAACGACTTCCTCTTCGCGATCTCGCTGACCTCGACCTCGGCGGCCCGGACCGTGCCGGCGGCCATCGCGTTCTTCACCGGGAGCAGTCAGTTCGCCCAGCCCACCGGTTCGATCGCCGCCGCCGCCGTGGTGATCACCATCCCCATCATCGTCTTCGTGCTGCTCTTCCAGCGGCGCATCGTGGCCGGGCTCACCTCCGGAGCCGTCAAGGGCTGACCGGCGGCAGCCGTTCGTCAGGACAAGAAGGACCGACCGTGGCAGAGATCGTTCTCGAAGGCATCACCAAGCGCTACCCCGATGGTGCGGTGGCGGTGAAGGACGTCGACCTCCGTGTCGCGGACGGCGAGTTCGTCATCCTCGTCGGTCCCTCCGGCTGCGGTAAGTCCACCACTCTCAACATGATCGCGGGACTGGAGGACATCACCGAGGGAACCCTGCTGATCGACGGAGAGGTCGTCAACGACAGGACCCCGAAGGACCGTGACATCGCCATGGTCTTCCAGAGCTACGCCCTCTACCCGCACATGAGCGTGCGCGACAACATGGGTTTCGCGCTCCGGCTGGCCAAGGTGGACAAGGCGACCATCCGCCAGAAGGTCGAAGAGGCCGCCCGCATCCTGGACCTGACGGACCACCTGGAGCGCAAACCCGCCAACCTCTCCGGAGGCCAGCGCCAGCGCGTGGCCATGGGGCGGGCCATCGTGCGCGACCCGAAGGCGTTCTTGATGGACGAGCCGCTCTCCAACCTGGACGCCAAGCTCCGTGTCCAGATGCGCACCCAGATCTCCCGCCTCCAACAACGCCTGGGCAGCACCACGGTCTACGTCACCCACGACCAGACCGAAGCCATGACCCTGGGCGACCGGGTGGTGGTGATGCGCGGCGGACTCGTGCAGCAGATCGGAACCCCGCAACACCTCTACGAGCAGCCGAAGAACCTCTTCGTCGCCGGGTTCATCGGCTCCCCCGCCATGAACTTCCTGCACGCCACCGTCGAAGGCGGCCGGCTGCACACGTCGGTGGGCGACCTCGACCTCAACGACCGGCTGCGCCGCGTCCTGGAGCGGCACGGCGCCCCCAGGGACCTGATCGTGGGGCTGCGTCCGGAGGCCTTCGAGGACGCCGCCCTCGTGGACCCGGACAGGGCCGGATCGGGCACGACCTTCAGCGTGGACATCGACGTGGTCGAATCGCTGGGTTCCGATGTGTACGCCTACTTCACCGAGGACGAGTGGCAGCCCACCGCCACCTCCGAACTCGCCGAGCTCGCGGCCGACTCGGGGACCACCGACACCGGGGCGGGCGCGCACCAGATCGTCACCCGTCTCGACGCCTCCACGCAGGTACGGGAGGGCGGCCGGGCCGAACTGTGGGTGGACACCGTCAAGATGCACGTCTTCGACCCGTCCTCCGGGGCGAACCTCACCCTGACCGACGAGCCGACCGGCTGATCCTCGCCGGCGGTCCGGGCGACGCGGCCGGCGGTCCGCACTGTCCGCCCGGCCCCGGGCACACGAGGGCCAGAACGGCCGGCGGGACGGCCTCGCGCCCCATCGGACTCTTTCGATAGGCCGGGTAAGCGGACAGGCCGTCGGTGAAGTGGCCCGGTCGGCCGCCCGCAGCTCAGGGCCGCGGCCGGAACTCCACGGCACTGGAGGTCGCCGCGGCCGCCGTCCCCGGGAGTCGCATCACCCGTCTGGCCTTCCTCGCACGGTGCACGTGCCGCGTCGACCTGACGCTGGAAGCCCAACCATGCGGCTTGCAGCGGGAGCCCCGCTGCAAGCCGCATGCCCCCTCGCCCGAGGAGGAACCGCGCTCTCGCGCCGGGCTTCGCAAGCCGCGAAGCCCGCTGCGGCCGGGTCCTCGCCCCCAGGGACGCCACCGGCCGACGGCGTTCCCGTGCCGCCCGCCCTCCAGGAGCGTGATCATGGCCAGGAACCGCCGTCTGATCCTGAGCTCGCCGTCCGAGATCTGGCGCCTGCTTTCCGACGGCCACCGATACGGGGAGTGGGTGACAGGAACTCGGCAGGTCCTCGCCGCCGACCCCCACTGGCCTGAGGTGGGCGCCCGGCTGAAGGTTCGCGTCGGCGCCGGCCCTGTGACCCTCGACGACACCTGCGTGGTCCGCATCTGCGAGCCCCGACACCGGCTGGAACTGGAAGCGAAGGCGGATCCCTTCGGCGCGGCGCGCATCGCCATGACGTTGATCCCCTGGGGCGAGCACACCTTCTTCACCCTCGACTGGCACCCCCTCCGGGGCCCCGGCACCAGAATGCACGGACTCCCCGTGGACTACCTCGTCGCGATCCGCAACGGCATGATGCTGACGAAGCTGGCCCGGATCGCGGTGCGCGAACATGCGCGGAAAACACCTGAACTCACCTTTCCGTCATGAAGACGGACCGGAGGCGCCTCTCCCCGCAAGAAAACGCCCGGCCGGAGTCAGGTCTCCGTCTGCTTTGTCGGCGGGACGTGGCTTTGGGGGGGGCCGGGACGGGGGTGGCCCAGGCGCACCGGGACTTCGGGCGAGCACAGGGCGCTGACCGGCTGCCCGTCGGGAGCCGGGAGTCCGGCCTCCGCAAGGAGGTTCTCCTCGCAGGTGCTCAGTTCCGCGCGAGCAGCAGCACGGGGCAGGTCTCGCCCGCGGGGAGGTGCGGGCGGTCGCTTCGATTAGAGAGCGAAGCGACCGCGCCAAGCCCCAGAGGGGTGACCACGACGGCATCCTGCCATCTCCCGCACGCAGGTCCACCGGAGGGGAATGGTGCACGCCTCCGACCTGTGGCCGGCTTCGATACCTCACCCGAACGGGCAACCGCGCACCGGTCGAGGCGCGCGTGCCGAGGGGCCCGGCCTCCGACTCCGGGCACCTCACCCATGTCTGGGATGGCACTCATCTGGGCAGAGCCCACCCGCCCCGCTGCGCCCCGGCTTCCTTGTCCAGCAGGCGCCAGCGTCGTGGGGATCGCCGGTTTGCACCCAGTTCCCAGTTCAGGGTGGCGACCAGCGCGGCCGGCACATGCCCGCCCACCGCACTCGTCGACCCCCACACGAGCCCGCGCCCCACCCCCACCGAACCACCCCCTCCCCCTATGCACTGCCGACCGCCGAGACCACGAGGGACGCCGCCGATCGAGCACGCTGCCGGAGGGCCCTGTATCGGCCCGGCTCGCTACAGCCCGACCATTGGGCGCCGACTCCGCCCTCGCGGACCAAGCCCCCGTTCTCCCGCACGGTGGAAGGTCCCGCCTCCTCGGAGGCGGGACCTTCCACCGTGCGGACTTCAGTGCTTGTCGCGCTTGCCGTGCATGGCCTGCTTGGCGTCGTCCATGGCGTCCTTCGCCTTGCCCTCCGCCTGATCCATCTTGCCCTCGGCCTTCAGCCGGTCGTTGGCGGTGGCTTTGCCCATCGCTTCCTTCGCTTTGCCCTTCATCTTGTCGCGCTTGCCAGCCATGTCCTGCTCCTTGCCTGGGAGAATCGGTGACGCTGCCAAAATAGGAGCTAAATTCACATACCGCCCGGCGAGTGGCTCTGTTCACGAGAACGGACAGCAAATGTTCACGACTTCGGGAGGCGTTCAATCGAACAGCTGCAGATGGCCAGCGTGCTGTTGGTCGTGGCTTGATCTGGGCGTGGGGTTCCAGCGCTCACTCCTCTTCGGCCTCGGGGAACATCGGTACAGCGATTGGCGCTGAGATTGATCATGGTCAGGGTGTGAGTAGTAGTGGGCTTGACTCGAAACATGGTTGATCAAACCGGACCGTCGCGATCGGGCGCCGCTCGGGCGCTCACTGCCAGGGTTGAAGGCGAAAGGGAGGCCTCATGATCTCGGCACTGAATCAGCTGGTCGATCTCGTCGAAGAACACCTCGGCGAGGAACTCGACGTGGACAAGCTCGCGGGAGGGCTCGGTATGACCGAGTACCACCTGCGCCGCATGTTCTCCTCGCTGGCCGGTATGCCGCTGTCGGAGTACGTGCGGCGTCGGCGCATGACCGTCGCGGCCGGCGACGTCGTGCGCGGCGAGGCGGATCTGCTGGGCATCGCCGTCCGCTACAGCTACGGCTCCAGTGAGGCGTTCGGACGCGCGTTCCGAGCGGTCCACGGCGCGAGCCCCAGCGATGTGCGCCGTGACGGAGGCCCCTTGCGCATACAACCGCAGGTCAGATTCCGTCTGACCGTCGAAGGGAGCAACCCCATGGACACTCACCTCGTCGACCGCCCCGCATTCCGACTGGTCGGGTACGCCGCTCGCGTTCCGCTCATCCACCAGGGCATCAACCCGCACATCCAGAAGCACATCGCCGCACTGCCACCCCAGGAACACCTGCGCCTGAAAGCCCTCAGCAACACCGAGCCCTCTGGCATGCTGCAGGTCAGCGACGGCCTCGATCCCGACGCCACCGAGGGCAGCGAACTCATCTACCTGCACGGAATCGCCCTCACCAAGGAGACCTCCGCCCCCGACGACCTCGACGTCATCGAGGTGCCGGCCGGGCAGTGGGCCGTCTTCCGCACCAGCGGACCGCACCCCCAGGCCCTGCAGACGACCTGGGCCGCCACCGCCACCGAGTGGTTCCCCTCCAACCCGTGGCAGCTGCGGCCCGGCCCCTCGATCGTCGCCATCCTGGAGCGCGCGGACGACTTCAGTACGGCGACCTGCGAATTGTGGCTTCCGGTCGAACCGGCGTGATCCACCGGCTCGGACGTCCGGGGCGAGACCCGTTTGGACAGCAGCTGTGCCCCGCGTTGTGGGCAGCGCGGACCAGGCCGTATCGGTCAGGGCCGCCCGAGGAATCGAACGACAGCGCCTCCCGAAGTCGTGAACATTTGCTGTCCGTTCTCGTGAACAAAGCCACGGCGAGGACTGCGCGGGTTGAGCAACCGGCCCTGCCGCTCCGATGGCCAAGGACTGTCCTGCGACGTTGAGGCGGGCGGTTGAGAGACCGAGAGGTTCGCCGCTCGTCCTCCTGCCGTGCAGCCGCCTCGGGATCCGTCGAACGTCGCCCATGCCCTGGTGGCAGCGTTTCCGACCCGTCTTGCCGGTGACGTGCGGAGTGTCCTGGCGGTCGTGCCGGAGGCCAGGCTCGCGCCGACGACGCCCTTCAAGGTCGAGGTGCAGGGCGAGACCGTCGCCATCCCGTCGCGCATCTACGACGAGGAGCCGAGCTCCGACTCGGAGCGGCCGCCCCTGGCCGGAACTCAGCAGGTGATTTTGCACTGCCTGTACTCCCGGCGCAGTGATGGCCGGGTCCGCCAGCGGCACCTCGAGCAGATTGTGGCGTCGGGCGAGCCGTGGGCAATGCGCTCGCGGAAGTCGACCTGATGGGGATCTCCGAAATCAGCCAGGGTCGCTCGTCGCCTCATTCGGTGCGGAGTTCAACGGAGTGAGGAGCTTCAACGAGCACCCGCGCGTGATTCCGGCCGAGGCCACCGGCTCGTGGAGTGGGGAGGGTCGTGTCGGACGGCCAAGGGGGCCATCGGGGTCAACCGCAGCGGCATCTAGGCTCTCGGCATGCAGCGCAGCGATGTCACGAGGGACGACGGCGCGTGGGTGGGCCTTTCCCTGGACGTGAAGGGCCGCCACCAGCCGGGGCTGTGCGTGTTCAGTGCCGGCCCGCAACTGCTGGTCTCCCAGCTGTCGCGGCCCGTGCTGCTCGCTGTGGTCGACGAGCAGCTCCAGGGCGTGGACTTCTGGCGCACCGACGCGTACCGCTCCTTCGTCCCGCCGTTGCGTGCCGATGTGGCGCGAGCCCTGGCGGGCAGCCCGGAACGGTGGGCTCACCGCTTTGCGCAGTACCTCATTGATTCGCCGGACAGCCCGTTGCACGAGGGCCGGTGGCTGCTCTCCTGCGAGAGTCCACTCCGGCGCTGGCGTCACGCTGACACCTCGCACGCCGAGTACTGGGGCTCGATGCTCGTCGACGGCCATCCGGACGGATACATCGACTGGCTCTTCCATTCCCATTCGTGGGAGGTCCTTCCGCTGCGGCCCATGCCCGATGCCGACGACAGCCGGGTCAAGGCGTACCGCAAGCAGGCCCGTGAAGGGACGCTCCCGCCCGTCTTGTTGTGGTGGGTCAGCGGCCTGGACTGCCATCTGATCCTGGACGGGCACGCGCGCCTTGCCGCGGCGATCGCCGAATCCGTCGAGCCGCCGCTGCTGCAGTTGCACCGCACGGTGCCGAGCGGTGACCTGGCCGAACGCATCGATCAGGCCGTGGGCTTCTACGAAGACGAACTGGCACGCTTTGCCGAACTCCGAGCCGTCCACGGCCCCACCGTCCCAGACGGCGCCGCCACCGCCGGTCCACAGCTCGTCCGCCTCCTCCATGACCTGAACACCGCGGAACAACCGACCTGGGCCTGGCCCCTGCCTGGCGGAGAGGACCAGTGGCGTCACGTCGCACGCGAGGTGACAGCCGGCCAGGACTGGCCCCGTGTCTGAGACCTGTCGAGTTTCTCCCGCTGACCGTTACGTCCGGATGTACCGCCGGGAGCGCGCACACCCCGATGAAAGGCTGTCTCCCAGGCACGAGCTCCCACACGTGGCGGGCTCTGGCGCAAGCCGCCCTCGGCAGGCGGTGTGTGGCCGAGTCGGCCACACACCGCCCCTGGAACCGGCCGGCTGCGAGCGACGTGGGGAGATCCATCGAGCAGGTCTGGGGTCACCCCCGAGCAGGGGGTGGGGATTTTCAAGGCTCTGGCCGCAGTTCCGTGAATGATCTTGGAGTGGCATGACCTGGCAACGGAGCGAGGAAAAAATCCCGGCCTCCACGCCTCCGCGCGACTACTGTCCTGCTGGTAGATCGTCCGACCGACGAGGGGGCTGAGTCGTGCTGACCACTACGCACCCTCCGTAGGTACCTCTGGAAAGCCCAGAGGGCCCTACGGAGGCTCTCGATGTCCCGAACCGTCCGCACAACTCCCAGGCAACTCCGCGTCCGAGACGTCGCTTCGGAGGCGATGTCCCTGTACGACCTGCGCTACATGCACGCTGAACTGGCCCAGGCCGCCCGCGAAGGCCGTCGCCCTGCCCCTACGAAGATGCTGCACCGGATCACCTCCTGGCAGTGGATGGTGCTCTATTGCAGAAAGGGCTCGTTCTCTGCCGAGATCGCTACGGCTGAAAGCCGGGCCCGGCTCCAGGGTCGACTCGAAGCCCAGCGGATCCGCGGACTGCACCACGCCGGCCACGACCTTGACGACGCAGATATCCCTCCGGTCCGCCACCGTCACGGCGGGCTCTGGAATGCTTGGTAGAGCACGAAGCGCCCAGGACTGACCGGCACATGCGAGCACATGAAGTGCCTACGGCGGGTCGACCAAAGGGCCTGCGCCTTCCTGTCCTTGTACCTGATCGCTGATCGCCGTCAGGCCGCTCACGGACTGCGTGAGGATCCGGACCCGGAGGAGTTCGAACGAGGCTCGGCCGTACATGGCTCGCTTGAGTGTTTTCACCCGGTTTACGTGCCCCTCGACGACCCCGGAGCTCCATGGCAAGGTCAGACCGGCGGTCACCGCGTCGAGGTCCTGGCGGAGAAAGCCCGCGAAGCCCTTCATGGGCTTCGGCGCGTCTTGCTCGGCCTGCCGGATCCACTCCAGCAACAGGTAGCCGCGCTGGTGACGGACCAGGTCGGCGAACGCCCGAGCGAGATCGCAGGCCCGGGTGATGTCCGGGCAGGCGAGCCGGACTTGGAGGAGTCGCTCGTCCTGGCTTTCGGTGAGCGCCTCCCGGGGCCGCATGATCCACGAGGTGATCTTGCGGGGGCTAGGAATGTCGACCCGGACCGGGGCGGCGGTGCCCACGCGAAGGGCAGCGAGGTGTTTGCGAACGACCTGGCGGCTGCCGCGGTAGCCGCGAGCCTGGATCTCCAGAAACAGCCGGGTGCCGCTGACCTGGCCTTGTACTTCGGTAAAGCGGGTGTTGAGGTATGCCTTGAACGGCTCCAGGACGCCGTTGGGGCGGCGCTCGCGGGCGGAGGCCAGCAACTCGTCGAGGTCGGCGTCGCGGAAGCGGCGCACGGTCTTGCGGTCGAGGTTCAGACGGCGGGCGATGGCGCTGATCGTCCAGCGTTTATCCAGCAGGCAGTGGATGTCCTCGTAGCGATGGCGAGTGCGTTCGATAATCTGGCTGCGGGGCAGTTCCGCGGGCGGTAACAGCATCGGGGGCACCTCGGTCACCGTCTCCTCCTCGGCACGTTTGCGCAGGCAGTCGCGGTGCTGGTGGCAGGTCTTCTCCACTGCGGCGAACAGGTTCTGCAACAGGTGCCACCGGTCGGCGACTTCGAGGGCATGAGGGGCGGCTTCCTTGACCGCCTTGGTGTAGGCGGTGGCCCGGTCCCGGCAGATGATCTCGGCGCCGGGATGGCTTCGGAGCCAGACCGCGAAGGTTTCGGAGGTGCGGTCGGGCAGCACGTCCACGACCCGGCCGGCTTCGACGTCGACCAGCACGGTGCCGTAGGTGCAGCCCTTGCGGAAGGCGAACTCGTCCACCCCCAGCACCCGCGGCGCACGGTCCGGAACCGACGGCGCTACCAGCAGCCTGAGCAGCCGGGTCCGGCCCGCAGCCATCCGCAGGCGGCGGCACAGCCGTGCGGCCGGACGGCCGCCGAGCTCGATCGCGATCGACCGCAGCCAGCCTGTCAGCCCGGTGCTGGAGCGGCGGTGCCGCTCGGACAGCCCTGGCACCTGCTCGACGAACGTCTTACGGGAACAGCTTTTCCGGTCACAGAAGTACCGGCGGACCCGCAGCCGGACCATGACCCGGCGAGAGCCCAACGGCCTCTCATCCAGGGCACGTTGGTACGTGCTGTGTCTACGCCTCGCCTGCGTCCCACAGTCCGGGCACCAGCCCGGCCGAGCGGTGGACACCGCCTCCACCACGAGGACGTCGGAGGAGTCACTGACGCGCTCCACTCGCACATCGATCCCGGGAAACAGCACAGCCTCGACCGTCTTGCTCGCCATGCCGGGACATACTCTGCCGAAACGATCCCTCGCTCGCTCCGCCGACCTGGGGATTCACGGAACTGCGGACAGAGCCATTTTCAAAGAGCCCCACCAGGCCGACACGCCGTGGTGAAAGCCGGGATCATCCAGCCCCATGGCCAGCGCGTATTTGAAGTCGACCGACAGGAACTGCAGCACACAGACGGTGGCCCGTGGGGCGGCCGAAGGACCGGGCGTCCGTCGCGCGGATACCAGTCGGCGAAGTCCTCGTCGCCCCCCAACCCGTCGAGGCGGTCTCTCACCCACATCGCCGTCGTACCGTCCGGGTTGCCCGCCCGCGCGATCCGCGACCTGGATCACCGACTTCAACGACCGCCGTCGGCTACACAGCGCGTGCGGCTTCAAGAGCCCGATCGACTACGAACAGGACTACTGGGCCGATCCCAGCAACGGGTCAGCTGGAGGGTCTCCACGATTCGAGGGAATCGACACACCCTCAGTAGGCGCCCTGCCGGCGCAGGGAGCGCGGACGGCCGTCGGGATCGGCGACGACCCGGTAGAGCGGGTCGGTCAGGGCCCGCGTCATACGGGACAGGCGCGGCGGGTGATAGGTGCGCAGCCGTCCCGGCGGTCGCGGACCGTGGCGGCCGCCGTCGTGCCACGCGTCCAGAGCCGCGGCCGCGTCGGCATAGGCCGCAAAGGCGCGGCCCGGTTCGCACAGTGCAGCCGCTTCCCCGTCCCCCTCGCGGTCAAGGTGTTCGAGATTCAACGACAACCGCAGCTCGCGCGCGAAGACGCGGGCGCCGTCACCCAGGCCGCCGGGGTCCATCGGTTCACGGGAGTCACGGGTCTCGTCGAGGACAGCGCAGCTGAGTTCCGAATCGTGCGTCCAGGAGCGCCGGTTGACGTTGTCGGAACCGACCGAAGCCCAGACATCGTCGATGACACAGACCTTGGCATGGACGTACACGGGCGTCCCGGCGTGATTCTCCAGGCTGTAGACGGCCACCCGGTCACCGCCGGCCCGACGCAGGACTTCCAGGGCGCGGATCCGGCCCAGCAGATTCATCGGTGTGCTGATCCGCCCTTCCTGGTCCGGAAGCGGCGGCAGGACGGCGATCATCCGCAGGCCCGGATGATCCGCGAGAGCCTGGGCGAACGGCTGGACGGCACTGTCCGACCACAGGTACTGGTCCTCTAGGTAGATCAGCCGACGTGCCCGCCGCAGGGACTTCGTGTAGGCGCGGGCGACGCTGCGTTCACCGTCGGGAGCGAACGGATAGCCCTTGATGCGGTTCGGGTAGGTGCGCAGGATCTGGACCGTGTGGGAACCGCGCGGGCCCGGGTCTGGTTGCTGTACCGGGAGCGGATCCGCCCGCGTGTCCTCGCCCCGAAGTGCCGCCCTCAGCCGGCTGCGCGGGCTGCGGCTGAGCGGAGCCGGGTCGGTCCACCGCTCACGGAACGTGGCCTCGACATCACCGACGGCGGGCCCGCGCACCGCCAACTGGATGTCGTGCCAGGGCGGACGGGAACCATAGGCGTCGGCGATGGGTTGCGCCAGCGGGTCACCCTGATGAGCGGCGTCGTCCCGACGGCTGTGACACAGATCGATCCCGCCGACGAAGGCGACGTCCCGCTCGGGCCGACCCGGGTGGCGCAGCACCACGAATTTTTGATGGTGCGAGCCGCCCGGCCGCACCCGCATGTCGAGCAGGCACTCGCCCCCCGCCTCCTCGATCTCTTCCCCCAGGTGGTAGTTCTCCTGTTCGCTGAACTGGAACCGGTCCAGGTGCGAGCGCCACACCAGCCCCTTGACGACCACACCGCGGCGTGCGGCGTCGCACAACACGTCGCCGACGGCGCTCTCCGGACCGGCCAGCAGCTCATCAGGGTCACCCCGCCAGTCCGTGAACATCAACATGTCGCGGGCCCGCTGCGCCCGCACGGCCGCGAGCAGCTCGGCGAAGTACACCGCCCCGTGTACCAGGGGGCGGACGTCGTTGCCCGTGGACCACGCCGCACCGTCGGCATGACGGCGGTCCACCCGCGACGCGGGATTCCCCCGCTGAGCGGGGGTGAGCAACCAGTCGGCGGGTTCCACGTGGCAGTCCTTCCATCCGACGGCCCTTCCGGGATCTCCTGGCAGGTCGGGTACCCCCTGAGCGTGTGACCACGCGATTTCTGCTCTGCCGGTCCTGCGGAGACCTTCATGCCAAAGTCGCCAGGTGAGTGGAGGGAAGGTCACCCGTCCAGGGAGTCGGTCGGCCGGGACCCTTGGGTTCCAGCTCGTTCACAACGATCAACGACATCCTGAGGAGCAGGAGCAGGAGCAGGAGCAGGAGCAAGAGCGGGCCGGGCCGGGGTGCCAGATGTTCATGCCGCCGCGGGCGGAAGCAGGGGTCGGCCGGCTCCAGGAGCTCCGGTCTCCACGCACTCTGGCGCTGCCGGGTGCGAACGTGGGCCCGCGCACCCGTCGTCCGCGGCACGACCGGTGGGAGACTCAGCCGGGCGCGCGGAGGCCAAGGCGCGGCCTTCGGCATGAGGACGCGGGTGCGGTGGGCTGCAAGTGGCGCCGTCCTTTGCTGGAAGGCTGGGCGGGTGAGGGCCGTGGACGACCGGTGGACCGACGAGCCGGCGCACCGTGCCCAGGCCGAGGGCTGCGGCTGACCGGTCGGGGCGGGGTCGCTCAGGAGCGGGGCCCCAGCACTTCCAGAGCGCCGGTCTGGGTGTCGTAGCTGCGCAGGGTGGTGAGCTGGACCGACAGCGGCGGGGCCGGCAACAGTTCGGGGACCCGCCGGCCGGCGAAGGCACCGGCGCGCCGGGTACGGCCGAGGGTGATGTGCGGGCTCCAGCGCCCAGGCTCATGGAAGGGGTTGAGGGTCCCGGGCGCGGTGTCCGAGGCCACCGCCTCCCACACCCGGCCGTGCAATCGGGCCAGTGCGGAGTCGAGATCCAGCGCCCAGGCCAGCACCGAGCCCGGCCGCTCGAAGCGGACCACGCCGGTGAACCGCACCGGCAGCGGCAGAGCGGCGGCCACCTCGGCAAGCTCCCAGCGGATCGGGGCGGTCAGCTCCGGGCAGGCAGCCAGGGTCAGGTGCGGACTGTTGGTCGGTGAGCGGTGGCGCGCCTGACTGGGCAGCCCCGCATCTGCCAACCGCCGCCAGGCCTCCCGGACCACCAGGTCCGCCGCCTCATCCAGCAAGACCTCGATCGTACGCACCACCGCAGCCTACCGGCGGTGGCCTGCGGTTTCCGCTGCCCACCGCTGACGAGGAGTCAGGCGTGTGCGTGGCGGGGCCCGGTCGTCCGCTGTGACGCTGAAGCTGCGTGGTGGGCGGGGCCGGGCAAGTCCGCCGTCACCGCCCGGAGGCGCTGCAGCCACAGGGAAGCGGCGAGGAGGAGGCCGGTGAAGATGGCCGACAGGAGGACGGATATCCACATCTGCCGTCCGCCGGGAGACTGCCAGCCCGTCCAGGCGCTCGACACCACCCACAGGGCAGCGCCCACAGCGTAGAAGGCGCGAACCCGTCGCAGCTGCCGCAAGGCCCGCAGGGACATGATGCGTTCGGTCTTGGATGCCATGCCGGCTCGTGTACCCCTCATGCGCACCATTCAGCGCACTCGGTTCGCTCTCTGTCTGCGCAAGGTCTGGAGCGACGGCGGCTGCCGCGAGCGCTCCGTCGAGCACGCCGCCGCCCTCGACATCGTCCTCGAAGTCGTCCAACGCGGTTTCGGCGCCTGCGGATTCGCACCCGGAACGCTGGATGGTCGATCGGATTCAGACCGGCTCGTGCTCCACCGCTGTCTGGCCCGCGGCTGCGAAACCCGCCCTCACCGCTCCGAAGCCGTGATCCGCCTCGCCATGACCGGCCTCACGACCTGCCGTCTCACCGGCGAGGACACCGTCTCCTGGCGTGACCCGACACCAGCGTGCCAAGGCCGTGTCCAGGGATGGAACATCGGGATGAATCGACCGCCGGAGCGGAGGGCGCCTACCGCAGTTCAGGACGTGCAGGGGGGAGAAGGAGCGTGGTTTTCTCGTCGCTCGGACCTCTCCCCCCCCTTCGCCGGCGGTCTCAGCCGAAGGTGTTGCAGCGGGCGATGCTGCCGGAGCCGTAGCCGGTGGAGAACCACTGTTGGCGCTGGCTCGCGGAGCCGTGGGTCCAGGTGTCGGGTGTGACCTTGCCCTGGTACCGCTGTTGTATGCGGTCGTCGCCGACGGCGGCGGCCGCGTCCAGTCCGCGGTTGATGTCGTCTTGGGTCAGCTCGGCGATCAGCGGTTTTCCGCTTTTTGGGTCAGGGGTGGTCGTGGCGTGGTGGGCCCAGACTCCGGCGTAGCAGTCCGCCTGCAGCTCTAGTTTCACCGAGCCGCTGTTCTGGCCTTGGCCGCTGCCCCTGGAGATCGTGCCGGCGAGGTCCTGGAAGTGGTGCCCGTATTCGTGCGCGATGACGTAGGCCTCGGCGAAGGGACCGCCCTTGGCGCCGAACTTGCTGCTCAAGTCGTTGAAGAAGCCGAGGTCGAGGTAGACCTTGTCATCGGCCGAGCAGTAGAAGGGGCCGGCGTCGGAACTGGCGCTCCCGCAGCCGGTGTTCACGCTGTCGGTGAAAAGGAACGTCGGGGCCTGCTCGTAAGGCTTGCCGGCGGTCGTCTCCGTCTGCTTCCAGAACGCCTGGACGCTGTCGACCACGGCGACGATCCGGCACTCCTCCTTGCGGTTGGCGTCGGCTCCGGTTTTACAGTCGGCCTTCAGGTCGGCGGCGGACGTGCCCGACGAGGTGGTGGTGCCGTCCGAGCCGAACAGGCCAGGATCCACGCCGAAGAGCACCGATACGACCAGCACCAAAAGCCCGGCCACTCCCCCGCCGACGGTCTTCCCGCCCCCCGGGATGCCGCCCAGCCCGCCACCGCGATTGTCCTGAACCTCGGACGTGTCCAGGGCGGCGTCGTCATCGAATTTCATTCGTCGGCTTTCCCTCAAGCAGCGCGTCGGTTCGCCCCGCGTCGTGACGCTCGCGTACCCCGTACGGGGGTCGTGTCCCCTCGCGTTGTCGCTCTGCCGCGTACCGCACGATCTTCGGCCCAGGTACCCCGGCCCCCGCGCCGCCCTGGGCACGCCCCCCACGGCGAGCGCGCCGCGTACCGGCCGCCGCCCATGTGCCGGGGCGGCCCGGCGGCGGCCGTCGTCGCAGGCAAGCCGCGGGCTTATCTGCTCGCCGCCCAAGGCCCCGGGAGGCAGCCGGGGCAGCCGACGTCGCCGGGCCGTCTCCGTGGCGCGCGAAGGACCGGCGACAACGGCGACGGTTCCGGCGTCGGCCGACACCTCCCGGCGAGGGGGCCGACTATGCGGTTGAAGATCGGCGCTACACCTCCTTCCCGCCCAGTCGGTACCGCCGTAGGTCTTCCCGCCGCATGGACTCCCGGGTGCTTCTCCGAAGAGCGGTAGGGACCAGGAGAGAGGGCACTCGTGTCACAGGAACCGCCGTCGGCGGCACTGGCGGGGCGCAGGCGCGATCATGAAGGGCCTCGGAGCTCCGCTCGCAAGCGACACACGGAGGCAGGGGCCATGACGGGGCAACGCGAGGCAGGCGCCCCTGTACCCAGGGACATGCCTGACCAACAGCGCGACGACGATGACACCCCCACGACGGATTCGTCGGACGAGGCGGACGAGGCGGCCCCACGAGACGCTGACAAAGCTGACAGGGACAGCGACAGCGAGGAAGGCCTCCAGCAGATGGGGGTGCCCTGCGGCCCGGGCCCCTCCCCCTCCGGCGCCCCGCACCCTGCCGCTCGCGTGACGTCGCTCGGCACCGTGCCTCCAAGGCGGAGCACGGCCCCGAGCCAAAGGCCGCGGTAGGCCTGCGGGTGCCGCGAGCCCCTCGCCCGGTGTCCGCCGACCCGCGCCCCGGGTTTGAAATCGCCGGCAGGGATCAGACGGTCTCTTGACGCAGTCTTTATACGACCAGGCAGGAGATACACATGGGCATCATCGCGTGGATACTGATCGGTCTGCTCGCGGGCATCATCGCCAAGGCGCTCATGCCCGGCAGGGACCCGGGCGGCATCATCATCACGATGCTCATCGGCATCGCCGGAGGTCTCCTCGGCGGCTGGCTCGGCAAGGTCATCTTCGGCGTCGACTCCATCGACGGCTTCTTCGACCTCTCCACCTGGATCGCCGCCATCGTCGGCTCGCTCATCCTCCTCGCCCTGTACCGGGTCCTCACCGGAAACCGCCGCCACGCCTGACCCGGCAGCGGCATCCCAGCAGGTGGCTCCCCCTCCTCACCGGAGGGCGGAGCCGCTTCTCGTTCGGCACTCGTCAACCGGCCGCAGCGCACCTTCGGCGCCGGCCGCAGCTGCGGCTCCGCCCGGCAGCACCTCCCGCTTCCTCGCGCAGCTCGCGGCGCGCGACAGAACGCGTGACAGCCGACGGCGGGTCACAGGCGGATGACGATCAGAGCGATGTCGTCGCGGGCGCCGCTGCTGACGCCGAGGTGCGCGAGCAAGGCGTCGGCGAGACGTTCGGGGCTGTGGCGGGCATGGCGGGCGAGCGCGTCGGTGAGGCGCCGCAGGCCGACGTCGATGTCCTCGCCGCGGCGTTCGATGAGACCGTCGGTGTAGAGCACGAAGGTGTCGCCAGGGGTGTAGGGCAGCTCGGCCTGGGGGCGTGGGATGTGCTTGGGGCGGGCTCCCAGCGGCGGGTCGGTGGCCTGGTCGAGAAGGTCGCAGGTGCCGTCCGGGTGGAGCAGGACGGGGGGCGGGTGGCCGGCGCTGCTGTACATGATGCGGCGAGCGTGAAGGTCGATGACGGCTTGGAAGACGGTGGTGGCCAGCGCACCCTCCACGTAACGCGCATACAGGCCCAGGACGTCCAGGGCCCTCGCGGGCCCTTCGACGGCCCGGACCGAGGCGGACAGCGCGCTGCGGAGCATGCCCATGACGGCGGCGGCCTCCAGGCCGTGGCCGACGACGTCGCCGACCGCGACGGCGAATCTGTCCTCGGGCAGGTCGACCACCTCGTACCAGTCGCCGCACACGTTCAGCGACCCGGCAGCGGGCAGGTAGCGCACCGCGGTGTCCCGGTGCCGGGCCAGGTGGGGTGAGTGGAGCATGGCCTCCTGCAGGGTGAGGGCGACCTGACGTTCCCGGGCGTGGGCCTGGCGCAGTTCCTCGTTCAGCCGTTTGAGCTCGCGCGCCCGCGCGTACAGTTCGACCTCCATCGCCTCCGCGTCGCTGAGCGCCCCGCCTTCTCGCGGGCGGGGGTGGGAGAGGATGAACGAGGTCACGTCCTCCCCGCGGTGGATGATCCACTCCACCTGCCCGTCCGGCCCGAGCACCGGGGTGTTGATCGCGGACCACCACCGCTCCTCGAACACGCCGGGCCGGTCGGCCACGGGAATGTCGTACTTCATCGGCGCCATCGTGTCCGGTTCCTTCGAACGCAGGACCCGGTGCAGGGAGGCGTGCAGATTCCGCACCCCGTCAGCATCCGGGTCCACCGGATTGTCGGGGAAGGCGTCGAAGAGGTACCGCCCGAGCAGATCCTCCCGGGTGCGGCCGGTCACCCGGCAGGCCCTCTCGTTGACGTCGGCGAGCACCAGGTCCGGGCCCAGCACCATGTAGGAGTTCGGGGCGACCGCGAACAGCGCCTGGTAGTCGATGCCCGGCCTCGCCACACGATGCGGCCGCGCATCCTCATCAGGGCTGTCTTCTTCCCTCACCCTTACGTTCTACCGTTCGTCGGTGCCCTCGGCACCTGGGCACACCGCCCGCCCCCGGCCCGTGAGCATCTGCCACGTGCTCGCGACGACACGGCCTCCGGCCAGGCGCCCTGCGGGCGGGGACGGCCACCAAGGGGGTGCGATGACGATCGGTGAATCAGATGACAGGTGCGTGGACGGTTCAGTACCGGGGCGTCCCCGACCCGGTGGGTCAGCTCGTGGCGAGGATTCGAGGCCGGCGAACGCCCGGCGGCCCATGGGAGCGTCCGGCGAGGTCCCGTTTCAGCCCGGAAGGCGAAGGAATCGCTGTGAGCCCGCCCGGCCTCTTCCGGCTGGACACGGACGCTGGGGATTCTTCGACCCGGCGGCGCGGCGGTGGTGGTCGGCGTTGATGCGCCGGGCTTCCCCTGGCTGGTCTTCGAGGATGACGATCCGGCGGGCCGCCTCGATGGGCATGCCTCTGGCCGTGTTCCCGGCGTTTTCACTCTCCCACGACGTCGTCCAGCGGGCCAGGCTTCGCAGCGGCACGTCCCTGGCCTCCGATTCAGCACACGCGGCGGACCGGACCTGCGACAGCGGGGCCGGCCGGGACCGGCGGGTGCCGGGTGAGAAGACGATCACTCTGCGGGAAGGACACGCCGACGGACGGAAGGCGCTCAGATACCGAAGACTGACGGGCCGACCCCGCCACAGGTCATCTTGATGCACATCTATTGTTGTTGCAAGTTATTCGCAATAGAGGCATAGGCTGTCCCCCTGCCGATCACTCACCCGGAAAGGGGACGTGCCTGATGGGCACCTACGAGCTTCCCGACATGCCCTACGACTACGCCGCGCTGGAGCCGGCCATCACCGGGCAGATCCTGGAACTCCACCACGCCAAGCACCACGCCGCCTACGTCAAGGGCGCCAACGACGCCCTCGAACAGATCGCCGAGGTCCGCGACAAGGACCAGATCACGCCCACCTCACTGGTCGGACTGGAGAAGACCTTCGCCTTCAACCTCTCCGGACACGTCCTGCACTCGATCTTCTGGCAGAACCTCTCCCCGGACGGCGGAGACCGCCCCGACGGCGCCCTCGGCGACGCCATCGACGAACACCTCGGCGGCTTCGAGCAGTTCAAGAAGCAGCTCACCGTCGCAACCGCGTCCGTCCAGGGATCCGGCTGGGGCGTGCTCGCTTGGGAACCCCTCGGCAAGCGCCTGATCGTCGAGCAGGTCTACGACCACCACGGCAACGTCGGCCAGGGCGCCACCCCGCTGCTGGTCTTCGACGCCTGGGAACACGCCTACTACCTGCAGTACAAGAACGTCCGACCCGACTACGTCACCAAGCTCTGGGACCTGGTCGACTGGGACGACGTCAACACCCGGTTCGCCGCAGCAGCCAACACCTGACCAGCACCACTACCGAGCCATCAGCGGGCCGGGAAGTCTCAGCGCTTCCCGGCCCGCTCTGCGTTGTTGCCGGTTCTCCACCGGAGCCAAAAGGTCCGGAAACAGGCACTGGACCAACTGGAGGTGTTTCGCGATGTTGATGCGCAGAGAGGCGTTCCTGGTCACCGTCCAGGAACGCGGCCAGTACGCGACCACGGCGGAGGCCGACCGGGTCGCCCGCTTCGTCCTGGCGCTGCTGTCGCCTCGCCTCGCCTGACGGATAGACAGAAGCTGTCCGCGTCACCTCCCGCAACGGGGAGGGGACAGGTCGGGAAACTGCTTGGCATGCATGCATCGAAGCCGGGTAACCGGCGTGTTGTTCGGCCCCCGACGGCGGCGGCTGACCACAAACTCGCTGAGGAGGGGCCTGAGATGACAGTGACGAAGGCAGCGAAGGCGCACACCACGGTACTGCCGGAGATCGCCGACCCCTCACAGATCGCGCCTAAGGATGCCCGCGAGCTGTCCAAACTGTTCTTCGACCAGCTCGCCGTCCTCGAAGAGGGCACTCCCGAGTACCAGTACGCGCGCAACACCCTCATCGAAATGAACCTCACCCTCGTCCAGTACGCGGCCTCGCGCTTCCGCAGCCGCGGTCAGGACGAGATGGAGGACATCGTCCAGGTCGGCACGATCGGGCTGATCAAGGCCATCGACCGGTTCGAACTGTCCCGCGAGGTCGAGTTCACCTCCTTCGCCGTCCCCTACATCGTCGGCGAGATCAAGCGCTTCTTCCGCGACACCACGTGGGCCGTCCACGTCCCCCGCCGCCTCCAGGAAGCCCGCGTCCAGCTCGCCAAGGCGACCGAGGAGCTCCGCAGCCGGCTGGGCCGCATGCCGACCACGCAGGAACTGTCCGAGCTGATGTCCCTGTCGGAGAGTGAAGTCATCGAGGCACGGAAGGCCGCGAACGGCTACACCTCGGCCTCCCTCGACACCGCCATCACTTCCAGCGAGGACGGCGAAGCCGCGCTCGCCGACTTCATCGGCGTGGACGACTCCGCCCTCGAACTCGTCGAGGACTTCCACGCCCTCGCCCCGATGATCGCCGAACTCGACGACCGCGAACGCCGCATCATCCACATGCGGTTCGTCGAGGAACTCACCCAGGCCCAGATCGGCGAACACCTCGGCGTCTCCCAGATGCACGTCTCCCGCCTCCTCAACCGCACCCTCGCCAAACTCCGTGAGGGCATGCTCACCACCGACTGACCCCCCTCAGCATCGTCAGCGGTGGTGTGCGGCTTCCTCCTCGCCCCGGGGGAAGCGGCACACCACCGCTGACACGCTTTTGGCCACGCGGCGCCGAATCACGAGGGCCTTCCGCGCCAGTCCAGGCAGAGGACCAGGGCGTCATCGGTCGGCACGGCTTGGCCGCGGTGGCCCGTCAGTTCCCGCAGGACGGCCCGGGGGACGTCCGCGGGGGGCAGGAGCCGGGTGGACATGATGGCCCGGGTCAGTGCGGCATCACCGTAGGGTTCTCCGTCGCGCGAGAAGGTCTCGTAGACGCCGTCGCTGACCAAGACGAGACGGTCACCTGGCTCGACCTGAAAGTCCTGGGCCGCGTAGTCGGTCTCCTCGAACATTCCCAGCGGCTGCTGGGCGTTGAAGGTGACGCGCTCGACCGTGCCGTTGCGCAGGCGCAGCACCTGGGGGGAGCCCGCGTCCACGACCTGGACCTGGCCGCTGACAAGGTCGAAGTCGAACATGAGGGAGGACAGGTAGCAGCGGCCCCGGTAGTGGGCGTAGACCGCTTGGTCGGCGAGGGCGGCCTGGTCGGCGAGGCCGATGCCGGCCCGTCGGGCGTTGCGCAGAGCGTTGACGGCCAGATTGGTGAGCAGGGAGGCCTCCATCCCCTCGCCCATCCCGTTGGAGACGTAGAGGAGGAGCCGGTCGGCGGTCACGGACCAGTCGAAGTTGTCGCCGAAGATGGCGTAGGCGGGCTCCAGCTGTGCTCCGAGGTCGTATTCGGGGCAGGCGTAAGAGCGGCCGGGCAGCAGCTGCCACTGCATCTCGGCAGCCAGGGTCAGCCGGTCCTTGCGGCGTGCTTGGAGGTAGAGGTCCGTGTCCCGTTCGGCCACGACGACCTCGTGTCCGAGCACATCGGCGAGTTCGGTCAGTTCCTTCAGGCAGCTGCGTGCGTGTTCCCCGCCGGGGAGGCTCACCGAGAGGATGCCGAGTCGGTCCCCTCGGACGGTGACGGGCAGGTGGACGCACACCAGGCCGTGCGACAGGCCTTCGATGAAGGGTTCCTGGGCTCCGAAGGCCCGTCCTGCCGGGCTGTTGTGGACCGAGAGCGGCTCCAGGGTGTGAGGCAGCTTGGAGACCGGCTGCAGCACGGTCGTGCCGTAGTCGGCCATGAACAGCTCGACGGTGTCTGCTTCGTACTGCTCGACGAGGACGCGGCGGACTGCATCGAGCAACTGGTGGGGGGCCGCTGTCCGCAGGGCGCGCTCCGCAGCCACAAATCTGTTCATAGTGGAGTACGCCGATCTTGGTCTGCCGTGGGAGGTCTTCGGCTCGTGACAACGTGGTGGAGGTGTACGTGTCGGTGGGGCAATCCGTCTCCGGCCGGCCCGCTCGCCTCGTACTCCGGCCGTCGCCTCGGTGCCTGGGAGAGGGTGAACCGGCCTTTCCAGCAGTGCTCGGCGTCCGGCGCGTGGTGCGCGGTGGTGCCAGGGCCGCGGAGTGACGGGTGCCGGGTGTCAACGGCGCACGCGTGTCCGCTTCCTCTTTGCATGGACAGGTTGCGATCCTAGAAGTGCTGGGCCGTATTGCTGCTGGCCTCTGAAGGCGGGTGGTGATCGGCAGCTTTCTGCGTGAGGGCCTGGTCTGCTTTCAGAGGGTAATCGTAGCCTTTCGGCGCGTATGAGGGAGTAGGCGGGGAGATCGAAGTGGGCTGCCGCGCTGTCGGCCGGTCGACGCGCAGTGACGGTCGGTGTCAGGGTTCTCTGGCAAGCGGGCTGACGCCTTGGCGCGGCTGGGGTGGTGCCGGGTGCATGGGCCGACCGGGGCGTCCTATCGGCTCGTCCGCGAGGCGGCCGGGGTGACGACTGCCATCGCGGATGCCTGAGCTGTGGATCCGCTGTTCTCGCGCTTTGC
This sequence comes from Streptomyces sp. NPDC002580, assembly GCF_042889485.1. Taxonomy (NCBI): domain Bacteria; kingdom Bacillati; phylum Actinomycetota; class Actinomycetes; order Kitasatosporales; family Streptomycetaceae; genus Streptomyces; species Streptomyces sp. NPDC002580. The sequence goes on from NZ_JBIAQZ010000002.1 coordinate 688,370, forward strand.
GGCTCGGGCTCCGCCTTCGGCGGGGTCGAGCGTTCATGTGACGGTGCGGCGAAGGCGATGGGCTGGTGACGGGGCGCCTCGTCCAGGACGGGTCAAGGGCTGGCTGACGGGCGCGGCTCCTGGGATTCCATGATCCATCCGAGGGTGCGCGAATTCCGGCGTCGGGGCAGAACGACGAATCCCTTCACACCGCAGGTCGGGAGACGGTCTTCAGCGGCATCTTCAGGAAGTCGTCGGGCCAGTTCACGAGCGGGTCGATCCGCCGGACGCCACAAACCCCATGGTCCAGCCGCACAGACGACCTGACCAGAGAACTCAACACGCGCTCAGGCGGAATACGCTGCCGTGCCCCGATGTCTGCCCGGGGGCGCCGTGCCCTCCTGGGCCAGGTGGAGGGCAGGCTGGCTGAGCAGGGCGTGCTGCAGGCCGGCGAGCCCTTCGGTCAGTGCGGCGCGCTGGCGGAAGGGCATGTCTGCGAGCGCCTGGTGCAGGAGCTGGTCGCGCAGTTCACGGATCCGGGCCAGTTGGTCATGGCCGGCGGGGGTGATGGAGAGCAGTACTTCGCGGCGGCTGTCGGGACAGGCGCCGCGTTTCACGAACCCCATGGCCTGCAGGCGGTCGATCAGGCGGCTGACCGAGGGGGGTGCGGCGCCCAGGAGCTGGGTGAGGTCGCGCATGCGGATGCCGTCTTCACGGTCGACGATGCACATGACGCGCAGTTGTGAGGCTGGAATGTAGGGGGGCGGAGTCTGGCTGCGGGCCTGCTCCCAGAGGATGTCGAGGAGTTCGACGATGTTCTGGACCTGACGGGTCGCTGCGCGGACGGACTCGGAGGTCAGGCGGGTGCGCTCGGTCATGCGGTTTCCTCCGAGAGGTTGGGCCCCACTCACGCCGGGCGTGCGCGTGTTCGAATATCAGAGCTGGCGTCCGGCCCAGCTCCCCCGAAGCCGGCAGGGCTGCCGCCCTTGGACGTATGACGATATGCCATGCGCCGGCCGTCGAGGAGATCACTGAGCGGGCCCGCGGCGTCCGCCTCGTTTCGCGGCTTCTCTTGTCCTGTGCGGTCGGGAACCAGGAGGTCCAGGGTGCCGGTGATGTCCAGCAGCCTGTCCAGAGCCGGTGTCCGGTTGTCCAGGTGAAGGCTGACGCCGACGGCAGTCGTTCGGCGGTGCAGCATGAGCAGCATGGCGAGCCCCATGGAGTCGATACCGCTCAGAGCGCCGCATTCCAGATGCAGGTGGCGCAGGCCCGGGGTTGCGGCAAGGGGTCGGGTGGCGGCGGCCAGGAAGTAGTCGGCGCTGTCGTAGTCGAGGAATCCGTCCAGCCTCACGTGCACTGCGTCGTCGGCTTCGGCGGCGGTCAGGCGCAGGTGGTCGAGATCGAAGCCGGCGAGGCGCGTCATACGGTTGTCCTGGAGTCGGAGGCGATCACTGATCCGGCCCGGCGGAGGCGGTCGGCGGCCTGGTGGAGCGTGGATGCGGCCCGGGGGAAGTCCTTGAGCTGCTCGCCGAGGATGTCCAGGGCCGGGATGAGGGAATGAGCGGGGACACCACGGGAGCCGAGGATGCCGCCCGTCCAGAGGATGAAGTCGGTGAACAGGTCGACGTCGTCGGTGTAGAGGGCCGTGGCCAGGAAGTCCACGATGTGCGCGATGTCCTCGGCGGTGCGCTCGCGCTGGACATCGGTGTAGTCCCGCATTGCGAGAAAGCGTTCTTCCATCGTGGCCATCACCGCGCGTACCAGGCGGGTACGGGCGCGGGCGACCATGGTGTACTCCTGGTCGGCCAGGTGCGGCAGGTCGTCGATGGGCTGGTGCGCGGCTGCGGGGCGGGGCAGCGGTCCCTGCTCGAGCCGGTCGGCGGCGGCCCGGGCGTCGGGGGCCCAGGCGTCAGCGCCCAGGCGTCGGGCGTGCCGGCCGTGCCGGCCGAAGGCTGCGCCGCCGACCAGGACGGGGGTGCCGGTGGCCTGGACTGCGGTGATCGCGGCGTGTGCGGCTGGCAGGCGGACGGGGATCGAGCTGGAGAGCGCGACGAACTCGGGGCCGGTCTGGTGGATGTGGCTGATCAGGTGGCGGGTGGGGACCTGGGCTCCGAGATATTCCACCTTCCAGCCGCGCAGCTTGAGCACTTCGGCGACCAGGCGGGCAGGCAGGCTGTGCCATTCGCCGTCCACGCACGTCACGGTCGCCCGGCCTCGGAAGGCTGCCGCGTGCGGGGCGCAGCGGTGGGACAGGGCGGCGATGGCGCGTTCGTTGATGGCGGTGGCCGCGTGCTCTTGGGCCACCGTGATGCGGTTTGCCGCCCACTCCTCGCCGACCCTGCGCTGTACGGCGCCCACCAGGTCCAGGAGCACCGTCTCGGGCGGGACTCCGTCCTCCAGAGCTCCGAAAACGGTGCGGGTGGCTGCCTCTTCGTCGCCTGTGCTGACCGCTTCCCACAGCTGTTCTTCCCACGGCTGCGGAGCGGCTGGTATCCGGGTCACGCGGTGAACCTGCCCCGGACACGACCGTCTACCGCGAGGTGGTCTGAGCGCGGCGCAGAGATGATCATGATGGCCATGTCATCGTGGACGTCGGGGCCCACCCACTGGGCGGCGAGCATCAGCATGTGTTCCACGACAGCCTCGGCGGGCATCCCCGCGCATTGCGCCAGAGCGCGCTTCATGCGGGCTTCGCCGTACAGTTCACCGCCCAGCGAGCCGCCCTTGGCTTCGGTGAACCCGTCTGTGAACAGCACGCAGAAGTCCCCGGGCTGAAGCGTCTCCTGCGTAGTCGTCGCCTGGGCCCGGGGAAGGGCGCCGACGAGAGTGCCGCGTGAGGTTCCTTCCTCGACGGTGCCGTCGCTCCTCACGATCAGGGCCGGCTCGTGGCCGGCGCTGGTCACCCTCAGCCGCACGCAGCGCCCTTCCCGTACGACCGATGCCATGGCCAATGTGGCGAAGCGCGTCGTCCGGGAATTGAGGAGTGCGCTGTTGAGGAGATCGATCACTCGTTGGTGGTCCTCGGCCATCGGCAGCAGAGCCTGCAGGATGTTGCGGATCTTCCCCGTCAGGACCGCGGCCTCCAGCCCCTTGCCGCACACATCACCGAGCACGGCGAAGGACTCCTCGCCGTCGGCGGCTGCCGGGTGCACGTCGTAGAAGTCGCCGCCCACCCGTTCCTGGTCCTTCGACGCCCGGTAGCCGCCGGCGAACTCCACCCCCGACACGCGGTACAGGGCCGGCGGGAGCAGGTCCTGCATGAGGGTCTGGGCGAGGGAGGACTGCTCGGCATACAGGCGGGCCGCGGACATGGCCGCGCCGGCCCGGGCGGCGAACAGGCGGGCGAAGACTTCCTCGCCCGCGCTGAACGCCTTCTCTCCACTGCGCCGCAGGAGAACCAGGGCGCCGGCGGGAACCCCGTGCCCCGGCAGGGGGGTGATGACGATGGAGCCGACGGTGCCGAAGCCGTCCGGGACCAGCCAGCTCGGCGCGGAAGCGGGGTCTATCCAGCGGGAGGGCACCGGCGGGAAGCCCTGCAGGGCTTCCCCGAGGCCGGGGACGTCCTCAGGGTCGACTTTCCATTTGAACCGCTGCGTGGGGCACGCCCGGGACCTCGATGACCTCGTCGGGGATGTGGCGGGGGGACAGCTGCTCACGAATGGCGGCGCCTCGCCGCGCAGACACTGGACGACCGGCAGGACGCGGCCTGTGCGAGGTGCGATGACCAGGGCGGCATCGGCGAGGTACTCGGCAGCGAGTTGCGCCGTCACGTCCATGCACCGCTCCAGATTCAGCGACGAGAGCAGCATGTTGGACGCCTCGGTCAAGAACGCGGTCCGCTCGCGTTCCACCCGCAGCGCTTCACGGGCCAGCTGATGGTCCGTGTCATCCACCAGCCACCACACGACGTCGCCGTCGTCCCGCACCGTGGCGTGAGCCTCGTAGGTCCGCTCCCCCACCGGCCCCGATACAGCGCTCGCGCGGGAGTCGCCCCTCACCTGGTCCGCGTGGCCGGCCGCGAGCCACGCCGGAGCACTCCCGGTCAGGGGTGCGCCGGAGTGGACGGCGGGCAGGAGGCTTTTGGCCTGGGGGTTCGCGTGCCGTACCGTGCCGGACCGGTCGACGATCACAACCGGGTACGGCACGGACGTCCATACCGCGTCCGCCGGAGCGACGCCGCTCACGCCAGGACCTTGCTCGATGGAAGTCACAAATACCAAGGCCCGCTGAGCGAACCCCTCACCTCATCCAGTCGATGGATCATTGCCTCAAGGCAACCATCCTCTACAGCTCCCTCTTCTGGCAACCCGCACCCCGCCCGCCCTCGCTCCAGATGGACGGGATGCCCTGCAACCGGCGGAAAAGACGCACGGGCGTCACGGCGCCACTGCGGCTCTTCGCGCTTTACAGCAGGTCAGCGGCCTCTTCCGATCGAGAGGAGGCACGTCCCGGGCAGCCGAAGAGTGAAGAGTGAAGAAGGTGAGGAGATCTCGCAGGGTTCGCCATGGGATCAGCGAAGAGCGCTGACGGTCCGCCCTCCTGCGCAAGAGGCGGCCGGAACTCCGCCGGCGACGAAGACCACGCAGCGGACGGCAAGCGACCACTGGGACACGGACGCGACACCACCCCCGCCGCAGGTCAGGCGCCTCCCCGGCCGCCTGGCCGACCGGGCCGGGTCGGCCAGCCTGGGCTGGAGATCGTCGTGGCGGTCTGCCGCGGTTTCGAGATGCGCCGCGAGCCGGTGGGCAAGCGCATCACGACGGCCGTGGTGTTGGCCGACGCGGTCGGGGACGAGGGCAGCGACGTGGTCTGCCGATCAGCCCGCCAGGCTCAGATCGCTGTTCCTGCCCGCCGGGCTCAGATCGCTGTTCCTGCTCGCCGGGCGGCGGGTCATCAGTGTGATCGCCGGTCAACTCCCGCCCCCAGAACCGGCCGCCGGGCGCCGCCCACTAACATCCCGCGTATGACGAGACGGGGGTGGCGGCCGGGTGTCGTGGCAGGCGTGGCGGTGCTGGCGGCGATCTGCGCTTCCGGTCCAGCAGCCCCTGTAATGATCCGCACGGCGTCCGACCTCGGCCCCCTGCCGGCCGACCGCTACGACTACACGCCGCAGGACTACCAACAAGAGCAGCGCGCATCGGCGTTGCTGGCCCGGCAGTGCATGGGGCGGCACGGCCACGCGGACTTCCCGCTCGATCCCCGCTACCCGAGCGACCCCATGATTGTCACCGCGGTCAGCACCGACTACGGCATCCTGGACCTTGCCACCGCCCGCCGCTGGGGCTACGGCTGGGACCCGGCAAAGCCGACGGGCATGCAGCCCAAGGGCCGCCGGATGACCAACGCCGAGTACGCGGACCTGCCCGTCTGCAACGCCGAAGCGAACCAGCGGCTGATGCACGGCATCAACCTCAAGCGGGACTGGCTCTACGCAACCACCCGGGCGGCCGAGGTCGACAAGACGGTCCAGCGCGACCCGCGCCTGCGCGCGGCCTGGGACGAGTGGTCCCAGTGTGTGGCGGACCAAGGATTCACCCGCTACCGCGACCCCGTCGCGGCATACACGGACGACGCCTGGCAGCGGGGCAGTGACGGCAACACCCGCCACACACAACGGGAGCGGGCCACCGCCATCGCGGACGTCATCTGCAAGCGCCGCCACCACACGGCCGAACTCTGGCACTCCGTAAAGGCCCGCGAACAGGCCGCGGACATCGCACGCCACCACGACCGGTACACCGCCGCACTGCAAGCACTGCACACCTACCGGGCCAACATCGCCGAAGTACTGCGAGAGTTCGACTGACTGCGCTGTCGCGTGAGGCCGGTGCCACGGTCGCGATCATGGGCCCCGCTGTGATCGCTCGCTCTCAGCTGGGCGGCGACGACTTTGGCGAGCCCGACCAGCGGTCGCTGGTCTTCGCGGCGCCGACCGCGGAGCAGGTCATGGGCCTCGTGAGGATCAACGGCCGACACGTCTTCACGGTGCCGGACGCTGCCGGGGCACTCACCGCGTCGCCGATGCCGGCACCGTGGCGTCGTCACCACGTCGGAATGAGGCCCCCGTCGATGACGAAGTCGCTGCCGGTGATGTTGCGCGCGCGGTCCGAGGCGAGGAAGAGAACCAGGCCGGCGACCTCGGACGGCTGGGAGAAGCGGCCGGTGACGGTCGCGCCCGACGCCTGGGCGACCACGTCGGCCGGGGTGGTCCCGGCCGCGGCCGACACCGTCGCGGCCACTCCCCCGCCACCGAGCCACAGCTCGGTCTCCACCGGTCCCGGGCTCACCGTGTTGACCCGGATGCCCTTCGGGCCGACCTCCTTGGACAGCGCCTTGGAGAACGCGACCAGGGCGGCCTTGCCCGCGCTGTAGTCGATCACCAGCGGGTCGGGCAGGGTGGCGTTGACCGAGCCGATCGTCACGACCGAGCCCTGCCCGGCGGCCAGCATCGGCGGAAGGGCCGCACGGGTGACCCGTACGGCCGTGAGCAGGTTCAGGTCGACGGTCCGCCGCCAGTCCTCGTCGGTCACCGACAGGAAGCCTCCGGTGCGGGCCGGGGCCGAGCCCACGTTGTTGACCAGGACGTCGATCCGGCCGCCCGCCGCCGCGACGAGCCGCTCGGCGCCACCGGGTTCGGCGAGGTCGACCGGCACCCAGGTGACGTGCCCCGAGCCGACCAGCGCGTCGAGGCCCGGGCTCGTGCCCCGGGAGCCGGCGATCACCTTCGCGCCCGCGCCGGCCAGCGCCTCGGCGACCGCGAGTCCGATCCCCTTGCTGGCTCCGGTGACGACGGCGGTCCTGCCCTGAAGTTCCGTGCTCATCGGTCTCGGCTCCATCTGTGAGAGGTGCGTTCCGCCAGTGAGACATATCCGGGGCCCCGCGCGCGAGGCGACGCGGCGCGGACGCCCCGAAGGCGTGGCCGTCCCGCTCTGCACGCGGTCACGACGGCCGGCCCGGTGGGCGGCCACGACGACGCGGCGCGGCTCCCGTCCGGGGAGACCGCGCCGCGGGGAGCGCCGCTCAGAGGGTCGCGTCGACCAGCGCCAGTTCGTGCAGCCGCTCCGGGGGGCCGGGGCGGGCGTAGTACCAGCCCTGGGCGGTGTCGCAGCCCAGTATCCGCAGCTGTTCGGCCTGGGCGCCGGTCTCCACACCCTCGACGGTGACCGCGAGGTCGAGGCTGTGGGCGAGGGAGACGATGCCTTCGACGATCTTCAGGTCGACCGGGTCCGCCGGGAACTGCTGCATGCCCTGGGTGAAGGACCGGTCCAGCTTGAGGATGCTGACCGGCAGGCGGCGGAGGTTGGCGAGGTTCGAGTAGCCGGTGCCGAAGTCGTCGAGCGCGATGTCGACGCCCATCTCGGCCAGCCTGCGCAGCGGCTTGAGGAGGTCGTCGTCGGCGCCGATGAGCGCGGACTCGGTGACCTCCAGGCACAGTGCGCTGGCGTCGAGGCCTTCGCGCTCCAGGATCTCGACCGTGTCCTGGACCAGGCCGGGATGGGTCAGCTGGCACGGCGAGAGGTTGACGTTGACGCGGAGCGGGCCCGCGCCGGAGTGCCGGTCCTGCCAGGTGCGGGCCTGGCGCACCGACTGCTCCAGGACCCAGCGGCCGAGCGGAACGATCAGTCCGGTGTGCTCGGCGAGCGGGATGAAACGGTCGGGGCCGAGGACGCCGTGCTGCGGGTGCAGCCAGCGCACCAGGGCCTCCGCGCCGCGGACGCTGCCGTCTCCGAGGTGCACCAGCGGCTGGTACTCGATGAAGAACTCGCCCCGGTCCAGGGCGGCGGGCAGCGCGGTGGTGAGACCGTTGCGGGTGATGGCGCGGGCGTCGGCCTCGGGGTCGGCCATCTCGAAGCGGTTGCCGCCCGCGGACTTGGCCCGGTACATCGTGATGTCGGCGCTGCGCAGCACCTCGGCGGCGCCGCGTTCCCCTGCGGGGCCCTCGACGACACCGACGCTGCCGCGCACGGTCAGTTCGCGGCCGTCGATGCTGATCGGGGTGACGAGGGCGTTCATGATGCGCCCGGCGAGTTCGTCGACCTCGTGCTCGGTGTTCGGGCCGGTGGTCAGGGCCACGAACTCGTCGCCACCGAGCCGGGCGACCATCTCGCCGGGTGCGGTCGCACAGGACTGGAGGCGGTCGGCGACCTCGACCAGCAGCCGGTCGCCGGCCGCGTGCCCGAGGCTGTCGTTGATGGTCTTGAAGCCGTCGAGGTCGAGGTAGCAGAGCCCGAAGCGCTGTCCGTCGCCCGCCGCGAGGGCCTTCTCCAGCCGCTCGAAGAACAGGGTCCGGTTGGGCAGCCCGGTGAGCGCGTCGTGGGTGGCCTCGTAGCGCAGCCGGAGGTTGAGCAGCCGCCGCTCGGTGGTGTCCTCCATCAGCGCGAGCTGGTACTGGGGTTCGCCGTCCGCGTCACGCAGCAGGGAGACCGTCAGATTGGTCCACAGGGCGGTGCCGTCGGGGCGGTAGAAGGCCTTCTCGACGTGGTAGTGCTCGCGTTCGCCGCGCACCAACTCGTCGTAGAGGCGCCAGATCTGAGGAGCGTCCTCGGCGTGGGTCCACTCGGTGACCCGACGGCCCCGCATGGACTGCTCCGAGCCGCCGAACATGCGCAGCAGGGCATCATTGACCTGGAGGATGTTGCCGTCGAGGTCGGCGATGCCGATGCCTATGGCCGCGCCCTCGAAGACCGCGCGGAAGCGGGCCTCGCTGTCGTGCAGGGCCTCGGCGACGGCACTGCGGGCGGTCAACGCGGCCTGGGAGATAGCCTGTTGTTCGGCGAGTGTCCGTTCCCGCAGGGCCTGCGCGTATCCGGCGGCCATGGCGTGCTGGATACGCGCGGACCGGGTGCGCAGCGCCTCCTGGGGCCCGTCCTCGCCGCAGTAGAGCACCAGGTAGGCGTCGACGCAGTCGAGGGCCCGGCTGAGTGCCTCGGGGTCGGTGCAGTGGGCGGCGACGAGTGCGGCGCCGACGGTCCGGCCCTCGACGGCCTCGAAGTTCCTGGCGCGCAGGGTGTCGCTCAACCGCCTCGCGAGCGGCAGCAGTTGTTCCTCGAACTCCGGCCGGGTCAGCGAGGTCGAGGTGACCGGGAAGATCGCCCGGCTCCAGATCTTCGCGAACCGGCGCAGTCTGTCCTCCGGCCCGTCCGGCTCGGCGGTCACGCCGTGCGTCCCACGCCGCCGAACCCGGAGAATGCATAAGGATCCTCGTCCTCGGGTGCCGTGTCGGGCCGCCACTCCGGCATCGGCACCAGTCCGGGTTCCACCATGTCGTACCCCTCGAAGAACCGCGCGATCTCTTCGCGCGTGCGCATGATCAGCGGGTTGCGGATGTTCTTGTAGACGTCGACCGTGCCCTCGGCCTGCTCCCTGGGGAGCGGAATTCCCTCGAACGAGGCGTGCGTGACGACGAGCATGCTGCCCGGCGCGAGCGACTCGCGCAGTTCGGCCACCGCCCGGTACGGGTCGTCCGCGTCTTCCACGAAGTGAAGTATGGCAACGAGAAGCAGGGCGACCGGCCGGTTCAGGTCGATCAGTTGCTGGACCTGGGCGCTCGCCAGGATTTCCCGGGGCTTGAGGAGATCGGCGGCGACGACGCCCGCGTCCTCGTTGTCCCGCAGCACGGCCTGGCTGTGTGCGACGGCAACGGGATCGTGGTCGACGTACACGACTCGGGCGCCGGGCCGGACGCGTTGGGCGATCTCGTGGACGTTGCCGAATGTCGGGATGCCCGAGCCGATGTCGAGGAACTGGTCGATGCCCTCGTCGGCCGCGAAGCGAACGGCCCGCCGCATGAAGGCTCGGTTCGCCTGCATGACCTTGGGAAGTCCCGGCATGAACTCCATCGCCCTGCGTGCCGCTTCCCGGTCGACCTCGAAGTTGTGCGAACCGCCCAGGTAGTAGTCGTAGATACGGGAGACACTCGGCACTGAGATGTCGATGCTGCGAGGGGCCCAGGCGGGACGCTCCATCTATCTCTCCAAGGCGTAGGCGACGGCGTGGACGATCCGGTGTTCGAGCAGAGGCTACTGATCGTCCGCCAAAGGGGCGAGTCAAAACGGAAATTGGCCGTCCGTTCCCGGTCACTGCCGCGGGCACGTGCGGAATTGGCGTCTGCGAACATCGCGCGGGAACGCCACGCACCGCCGTCGCGAAATCGCTGCGAAGCACTCCAAAAAGCTCCGCGGCGTCACGAAGCGTGTCCGCCGCGGCCGATGGGTCGCCGCGTTCTTTCACATCCGGGCCGGCGGCCGCGACCTTTCACGTCCCGGTGTCAGCCGAAATGATGCGCCTTCTTCAGGACATGGCAAGGGTCCGCCCCCTCCGTGCGGTGCGGAGGGGGCGGACCCTTGGTCACGCGTCCTGTGTCCTGCGGTCGGCAGGCAGACCTGTCCGGCCGAGGTGCTTCGGCCCGGGGAGGGAGTCGGCTACTCGGACGCGCCGACCGGCTTTCCTTCGGGCGACACGGCGTACCAGGTGCCACCGACACCCTGGCCGTTGGTGTCGCCGGGAGCGGTGTCACCGGAGAAGGTGTAGATCGGCCAGCAGTTGACGGACATCTGCTTCACGCCGTCCGGACGGGTGAAGGGCATCAGGCCCTTCTTCTTGACGCCCTTGGTGTCGGCCTCGGCGACCGGCGCGACGGCCGGCCACTTCTCCAGGCAGGCACCCGTGCAGGCCGACTTCGAGACGGGCCAGGCCTGGTCCTTCATGAAGCGGTAGACGGTCATGCCGTTCTTGTCGACGACGATGTCGCCGAGCTTCGCGTCCTTGCGGACCGACAGACCGGGCAGGTCGGCCAGCGTGGCCTTCTTGCCGTTGGGCGCCGAGGCGAACCAAGTACCGCCCACACCCTGGCCGTTGGAGTCGCCGGCCTTCGTGTCCTTGGCGTACCGGTACATCGGCCAGCCGCCTATGGTCAGCTGCTTCGTACCGTCGGTCCGGGTGACCTCGCCGAGCAGCGCCTTGTCGACACCGGCGGCGGCTTCGGCGCCGTCGGCGGGGACGGGCGGCCAGGCCTTCGCGCAGTCGCCGTCACAGCTCGACTTCGGCGGCTCGGCGGTGTCCTTGTCGAAGCGGTAGAGAGTCATCCCGGCGCCGTCGGTCAGCACCTTGCCGAGCTTCGCGCTCTCCGAGACGGCGAGTTCGCCCGCGGATTTCGCCTCGGCCCCGTCCGCCGCCTGGTCCTTGGAATCGGCGCCGTAGCCGTTGCCGGCGGTGGCACTCGTCCCGTATCCGCCGGCGCCGGCGGCAGCGGTGGCACCCACGTTCTGGCTGCCCGTCGTGCCCTGTTCCTGACCACACGCCGTCGTGAGCGCCAGCACGGCCGCAGCTGACGCTACGAGTGAGGCGCTCCGCCAGGAGGTCTTCATTGGTAACTCCCGCTGTTCGCATAAATGTTGCAGCGCCCTGCTGCGCCGCGCATGGCCCTAGGTACGGGCGGGAGGGGCAGGAGTGTTCAAACAGGCCTCAAATTTCTTTCGGAAAGCCGTGACGCGGGCAAGCCGGTCGCCCGCGCGTTCGACCTTCGTGGAGGATTCCCGCCCGCACGTCAAGCGGCCGGGAGCCGGGGGTCCCCCCTTCGGGGGCAATACCGGACACTCCGGCGCGGCAAGGTCCCCCGCACCCCATGATCTTCGTCGTGCATGGACCCCAACGGACCCGATCCGCCCTCGTCATACGGGCATTGGCGCTGACGGCGCTCACCTGGCTCCTCGTCGGCGCGCCGAGCGGAACAGCCGCGGCCGACGCCTGCGCCTACGCCTCCACGGGCCCGGACGGCGAGGGGACGACCGCGGTGGCCGTGGCGGGCGACGGGGCGGTGGCGATCGCCGGGACCACCATCCGGTGCCCGGCTCCCACCACACCGCCGCCCTGCCCGCCGACTCCCACACCGACCCCGCCGCCGCCCCCGAAACCCCCTCCCCCGCCGAAGCCGACACCTCCGCCCGCGCCACCGCCCGCCCCCGCGCCGAAGCCCGCGCCACCGCCGCCACCACCACCGCCGCCCCCGGCGCCGAAGCCCCCGCCGCCGCGGCCGGAGCCGGTCGCGCCCCCGAGACCCGCGCCCAGGCCCACACCGAAGCCCGAACCCCCACGGAGCGCGCGCCCCGCGCCCCCGCCGGTCCCGGTCAGCTATCCGGCCTACCGCACCCCGCCGCACAAGCACCCGCCCCGTGGCGGCCCGTCGCTGGTCTCGTTCACCCTGCTCATCACCGCGCCCGCGGTGCTCGCCGCCGCGGCACTGCGCCCGCGCTGACCCCTGGAGACACACCTTGTCGGAATGGCTTGTTCTCGCCCTCGCGATGGCGGCCGCGTGCCTCGTGGTCCTCATCGTGACCCAAGTGCGCCACCGCAGGGCCCGCGAGGACGAGGACCCCACCGAGACCCCGGACGTCATCGAGTACATGACGATGATGATCGGCGTGGTGTACGCCATCGTCCTCGGTCTGGCCATCGCCGGTGTCTGGGAGGCCCGCGGCGGCGCCCAGGACCATGTGCAGGCGGAGGCGCAGGCCCTGCACGAGATCTCCGAGCGGGTCCGGGTCTACCCGCCCGACGTCCGCGACCGGATCCGCGGCGACGTCGACACGTACGTCCACCACGTGGTCACCACCGAGTGGAAGGCGATGGCCGAGCACGGCCGGGTGACGGAGGAGGGCGCCCGGCTCTTCGAGCGCGTCCGGCACGACGTCACCGACTACGAGCCCGCGTCGGACTTCGAGGCGCAGGCCTACCAGCCGCTCCTGGACCAGGTGACCGCGGCCGACACCGCCCGCAACTCCCGGGCTGACTCCACGGGGGCGACCATGCCCGGGGTGGTGTGGTTCGGGCTGATCACCGGTGCCGTGGTCACGGTCGGGATGATCTTCGCGCTGCAGATCCGGCGCACCCCCCGGGAGTTGATCCTGGCCGGGCTGTTCTCCGCCCTGATCGCCTTCCTGCTCTTCCTGATCTGGGACTTCGACGCGCCCTACAGCCGGGGGATCGCGGCGTCCGCGGAGCCCTTCACGGCTCTCTTCCCACACCTGCCCGGGTAGCGGGCCGGGTCCTGCCGGACGGCGGAGGGCCGGTCGAGACGGCAGGGCCGGGGGACGGACGCCACGCCGCGTCCGTCCCCCGGCCGTACGTACGTCATCCCCCGTCTGGCCCACACGATTGACCCGTTCGCGCGACTGGGATCGCGCCACGGCGCGCCCTTTCCTAGCGTTTCGATCATCGAGGTGCATTTCCGGCGCGAGCGGAATAGTTCCGCAGCAAGGCTCCTCGGGGACCTGGAGGCTCACCATGCGCGCGATACGCGTCGCTTCGGCCGCACTGCTGGGCTTGACCGCCCTGACCTTCTCCGCGACCGCCGCCGTCGCCGGGGACGGCGACCACGACCTCGCCCCGATCACCCCGTTCGCCTTCAGCGTGCAGCCGTCGACCGTCTCCGCGGGCGGTCAGGTGTCCCTGCTCCTCAAGCGGGACGACGGATGCCGGGGCAGCGCCACGGTCACCTCCGGTGTCTTCGACACCGTCACGATCCCGCCGGGGCAGTCCTCGGCCACCGCCATGGTCGACTGGGACGCCAGACCCGGTGCCGTGTACGACGTGACGTTCGCGTGCGGCGGAGCGAGCGGCAGCACCGGTCTCACCATCTCCGGCGGCCGGCCGGACGGTCCGACCCCGGCCCCCCTCCAGCGGGGCGTGCGGGCCGGTGTCGGCGGCAGCGCGGGCGGCTTCGACCTGAAGGAGATCGGGCTGGGAGCGGCGCTGATCGCCGGTTCCGTCGGCACCGCCTGGTACATGTCCCGTCGGCGCACCGCGTCCGACGACTCCTGACACGACGGCGCGGCCCCCGCCCGGACCCTGGGGGCAGGGTCCGGCACGAGGGCCGTGAGGTGCGCTGTCGCGCGCCGTCCGTGCGGCGGGCGGCCGGTCCCGGAAGGGGGCGGGACCGTCCGCCGGGCCCGACGGACGCTCAGATGCTCCTCTCCGAGCGGCGACGCATCCAGAACACTCCGCCGCCGAGGGCCGCCGCGGCCACCAGACCGCCGCCGATCGCCATGTCGGTGGAGGTGGCACCGGTGGAACTGCTGCCGCCGAGACCACCGCGCACGCCGCCGATGACGGTGAAGGCGGCCGGACGCGTCAGCGGACCCGTCCCGTCGCAGTTGACGGTGATGTCGTACGAACCGGGCCGGGCGTCCTGGTTGATGGTGGCCGTGCCGCTCGACGCCTCGTTGCGGCCGCCCACCAGCGGCTGGAGCCGCGCCTGACGGAAGGCGGGCGAGGTCATGGTGCCACCCCTGGGGCATCCGTCGACCGTGACGGTCAGCTGGCCGCCGCGGGCGATGACACTGGGCATGGCGACGATGTTGCTCGGGGTGTTCCACGCCGCGGCCATGGGGGCGGCGAGCCCCACGGCGGCGACCGCGGCGGCAGACACCGCCAGGGCACGAGTAGTACGCATGTGATCCTCCGCGGGGGCGCCCCGGGAACCGTCCCCGGTGGATCGGCGAGAAAGCGCCTCCCAGTCAGACCCTCAGATGACCTGCGCGGGACCGCATTTCGGGAATGGTCCGTACCGGTGAGAAGACACGCCGAACGAATTCCACACAATCGGATATTGCCGCAGGTCACGGACCGTCAGAAAATTCCTGGTCACAGCAACTCGGATGGCGCACGGGGGATTCACTCCGCCACCCGTTCGCCCGCGACCCGTCGCCCGGCAGCTCCGCTGCCATTAGCGTGCTCATATGCGCGAATGACGAGGCGACGGCCGCGTCGAGAGGGGATGGAGAATGTCTGCGTCCGAGCTGGCCGAAGAGGAGGAGCGGCAGAGGAAGCGCGCTCCTTGGGGCGTGATAGCGCTTGTTCTGCTGACCGGCCTCGCACTCATCCGAAATGGTTCCGGAGAGTTCGACGTGGGCCCCCCGCAGCCCGCCTCGGCGGCCGCGGCGGACAGCCGCACGCCCGGTGGCACCTTCGCGAACACACCGGCTCTGCCGTACTCCGTGGTCGACCGGGTGCGGATCCCGGCCATCCGGGTCGACGCCCCGGTGATGCCGGTGGGCCTCGACAACGACGGCTGGGTCGACGCGCCGCCGCCCGACGATCCGAATCTGGCGGGCTGGTTCACCGGCGCGGTCTCGCCCGGGGAGAAGGGCACGGCCGTGGTCGTGGGCCACGTCGACAACATGCGGGGCCCCGCGGTCTTCTACGGACTCGGCGCCCTCAAGAAGGGAAACCGGGTCGAGGTCCTGCGCAAGGACGGAAAGACCGCGGTGTTCGAGATCTACGGCATCGAGGTTTTCGCGAAGACCGATTTCCCCGGCGACCGCGTCTACAACAGCAAGGGCACCCCGGAATTGCGCGTCATCACCTGCGGCGGCGGTTTCTCCAAGCAGCACGGCTACGACGGGAACGTGGTCGTCTTCGCCCGGATGACCGAGGTGCGCTGAGCGTTCCCGGACGGACGGCGAAAGCCGGTCGGCGAATTCTCCGTCTCCCGCCGACCGGCTCGGCCGAAGGCCCCGGGCCGCGTGTCGCCCGGGGCCGCCGACGGTGCCGGGACGGGCTTCAGGCGTATTTCCGGCGCGGCACCACGATGTGGTAGCCGGAGTCGAGCAGGTGCGGGAGGTATTCGCGCAGCGCCCGTACGCTCTGCGAGCGGTCTCCGCCGGCGTCGTGCGAGAGGACGACGACGCCCGGCGCGGCTTCGCTCCTGACCCGGCCGACGATCGAGCGCGTGCCCGGTGTCGTCCAGTCGAGCGTGTCGATCGTCCAGCCCAGTGGCTCCATGCCGAGTTCGGCGCCGATCCGGAAGACGTCCCGGTTCCAGGCACCGTAGGGCGCCCGGAACCAGGCCGGCGGCTCGCCGTAGGCGTCGTCGATGACCTCGCTGGTGCGCTCCATCTCGGAGCGGATCGCGGAGCGCGAGAGCTTGGTCAGCAGCGGATGGCTCCACGTGTGGTTCCCGACCAGGTGGTCGTCGTCGGCCATCTCACCGAGCAGGTCCTTGTTGCGGGCGGCCGTCTCCCCGCACACGAAGAACATCGCGCGCACGTCGTACTCGCGCAGGGTGCGCAGGATCTCCGGGGTGTAGCGCGGGTCGGGGCCGTCGTCGAAGGTCAGCACCAGGCTGCGGCCGCGCCCGGACATGCGCAGGAACGGCTCGTGCCGGACGAGGGTCCGGGTGTGCGTGAGGTGCGGCGCACCGTACCCGGCGATCGGCTGGAGGCGGTAGGCGGACGGCTTGAGCGGACGGGCGGCCGCGGGGCCGGAGCGGGGGAGGCTCCGCACCGGCTTCGCGGCCTGGTCGGCGGTCAGGACATGGGCTGTGCCCGCGGCCCCGGCCGCCCCGAGGACGGCGGCGCCGGCGATCAACGCCCGGCGTCGGGTAATCAGCTGATCCTTTTTCATGACTAATCAGTCACCCGGTGGAGCGGTCACTCCGCTGAGCAACACCGATGGGGCCTCCCGAAAGCACCCGCCTGGACCATTTCAGCGGCGCCGCACCAGCGGGAACGGGAGCGTCTCGCGGATCGTCAGACCGGTGAGGAACATGACGAGCCGGTCGACGCCGATCCCCAGTCCCCCGGTGGGCGGCATGGCGTACTCCAGCGCGTCGAGGAAGTCCTCGTCCAGCTCCATCGCCTCGGGGTCTCCCCCGGCGGCCAGCAGCGACTGCGCGGTCAGCCGCCGACGCTGCTCCACGGGGTCGGTCAACTCCGAGTAGGCGGTGCCCAGTTCCGTGCCGAAGGCGACGAGGTCCCAGCGTTCCGCGAGCCGGGGGTCGACGCGGTGCTGCCGGGTGAGCGGGGAGACGTCGGTCGGGAAGTCCTTGTAGAAGGTGGGCAGCTGGGTCCTCTCCTCGACCAGCCGCTCGTACATCTCCAGCACGACGTCGCCGCGGCCGTCGTCCGCCGTGTACGGCACGCCCGCGCGGTCGCACAGCCGCAGGAGCGCCTCCAGGGAGGTGTCCGCGTCGATCTCGTCGCCCAGCGCCTCGGAGACGGCGCCGTACACCGTCTTGACGGGCCAGGCTCCGGAGATGTCGTACTCGATGCCGTCCTTGCGGGCGATCGGCGCGCCGAAGGCGGCGGTCGCGGCGCCCTGGATCAGCTCACGGGCGAGGTCGAGCATCACGTCGTAGTCGGCGAAGGCCTGGTAGGCCTCCAGCATCGTGAACTCGGGGTTGTGCTTGTAGGAGACGCCTTCGTTGCGGAAGGTGCGGCCCATCTCGAAGACCTTCTCCAGACCGCCGACGCACAGCCGTTTGAGGTAGAGCTCGGGCGCGATGCGCAGATACAGGTCCAGGTCGTAGGCGTTGATGTGGGTGGTGAAGGGCCGGGCGTTCGCGCCGCCGTGGATCTGCTGGAGCATCGGCGTCTCGACCTCCAGGTAGCCGCGCTCCAGCAGCCCCTGGCGCAGTGCCTGGACCGCCGTGGAGCGGGACCGTACGACGTCGCGGGCGCCGGTGCTGGACACCAGGTCGAGATAGCGGCGCCGGACCTTGGCCTCGGGGTCCGCGAGGCCCTTGCGCTTGTCGGGCAGGGGCCTCAGGCACTTGGCGGTGAGCTGCCAGGAGCTGACGAAGACGGTGGGTTCGCCCGTGTCGCTGGCACCCGCCAGACCGTCGGCGCTGATGTGGTCGCCGATGTCCACGACCTGCCGGAAGCGATCGAGCGCGGGGCCGGACTCCGTTCGGGTGAGGGCGAGCTGGAGATCGCCGGACCAGTCGCGCAGTACGGCGAAGAGGATCCCGCCGAAGTCGCGTACGAGCATCACGCGTCCGGCGACGGTCACGTCCTCGCCGCCGCGGACGTCGGCCAGGACGTGGGTGCGCGGCGGGAGGCCGACCGGGTAGGGGTCGGTGCCGTCGGCGCGCAGCCGGTCGAGTTTGCGGTGCCGCACCCGGACCTGGTCGGGCAGGCCGGAGGCCGGGTCCTCGTCCGGCGTCCCCTCCCCGGCGTCGAGGCCGAGGGCCGCCAGCGACGGCAGCCCCTCGGTCGTGGCGGGCTCGGGTCCGCCCCGCGGGTGCCCCTTCCCCCACAGCGTGCGCAGCGAGGGAACGGAGACGAAGCCCTCGGCGATGGCGGACGCCATGCCGATGCGGGCGAGGGCACCGGTCTCCCCGTAGCAGATGAAGCGCGGGTACCAGTCGGGGTGGTACTTGGCGTTGGAGCGGTACAGGGCCTCCAGCTGCCACCACTTGGAGAAGAACAGCAGCAGCCTGCGCCAGAGTCTGAGCACCGGGCCCGCGCCGATGCGGGCACCCTCCTCGAAGACCGAGCGGAAGACGGCGAAGTTGAGGGAGATGCGCCGGACGCCGAACTTCCCGGCCACCGCGCACACCTCCGCGACCATGAACTCCATGACGCCGTTGGGCGCGCTGCGGTCGCGGCGCATCAGGTCGAGGGAGATGCCGTCGCGGCCCCAGGGCACGAAGGAGAGCAGGGCCAGGAGCTTGCCGTCGGAGTCCATCGCCTCGACGAGCAGGCAGTCGCCGTCCTCGGGGTCGCCGAGCCGGTCGAGGGCCATCGAGAAGCCGCGCTCGGTCTCGGTGTCGCGCCAGGCGTCGGCCCGCCGGACGATCTCCTCCATCTCGGTGTCGGTCAGGGTGGAGTGCCGGCGTACCCGGCACGTGGCGCCCGTGCGTCTGACCCGGTTGACGGCCTGCCGGGTGACGCGCATGTCACGGCCGCCGAGGTCGAAGGCGGCGACGCGCAGGATCGCCTCGTCGCCGAGCTGGAGGGCGCCGAGCCCGGCGCGCGCGAACGCCTTGGCGCCCTCCTCGGACGCGCCCATCGCCGCGGGCGCCCAGGCGTAGCGGCGGGCGATGTCCAGCCAGGCGGCGATCGCGTGCGGCCAGGCCTCCCGGTCGCCGACGGGGTCGCCGCTGGCGAGGCACACCCCGGCTTCGACACGGTAGGTGACGGCCGCCTTGCCGCTGGGCGAGAAGACGACGGCCTTGTCGCGGCGGGTCGCGAAGTAGCCGAGCGAGTCCTCGCCGCCGTACGCCTGGAGAAGGGCGCGGATACGGGCCTCCTCGTCACCGTGCAGGGCGGCCACCAGGCGCTGGGAGCGGAAGAGGGTGGCGGCGGCGTTGAGGAGGGCGAGGGCGCCGAACAGGCCGAGGACGAAGAACAGCCAGCGCGGCGGGCGGCCGTCGAAGGACTGGCCGGAGACCAGTCCGCCGCAGACCCGGTTGGTGGCCCACAGCAGCCGCTGGCCGCGCGGCAGCGTGCCCGGGAACAGCTCGACCAGCCCCCAGCCCACCAGGATCGCGACGACGAGCCCGACGAACAGGACGAGAAGGGCCCGCCGGACGGCGGCCCGCCGCGAGTCCGCGTAGAACTCACGGCGGGCCACGATCAGCAGCGCCAGCAGGAGCCCGCAGACGGCGAACGAGGGGATGGAGGCGGCGTACAGTCCGGCGGCGATGCCGAGGACGTCGACCAGGACCAGCAGTCCGAGGTAGACGACCACCAGCCACCAGGCGACCTTCTTGCGGGCGGCCGTCGCGGCGGCCAGCAGGAAGAGGAAGACGGCGTAAGCGAGGTTGGCGCTGACCGGGATGATCAGCAGGTCCAGGAAGCGCACCACCGGGCGCAGCAGTCTGCGCAGTGGGGGGATGAAGGCGAGCAGGGCGCAGAGCAGTCCGATGGCGGCGAAGAAGGCCGCGAAGCCCTCGGGGACCTTGCTGAGGAAGCCGCCTTGGGACGGCCGTTTCGGGCCCGCGGTGTCCTTCGGCGGGCGCGCCGCCACGGTGGCACTCATGGTTCCGACTGTAGGAAGCGCGGCGCCGCCCCGCGCGTCGAGTGGCGGCTCCCGCTCCCCGCACGGGACGGACCCGGGCGTTCCGATAGCCTCGGCGCCGTGACGGAAGAGCAGCACGCGCATCGGTTCGAACGCGGCACGGACGGCCCCAAGGTCATCGTCGTCGGGGTGGACGGCTCCGACTCCTCGCTGCGCGCCGCGGCGTACGCGGCCGGTCTGGCGAGAAGGCAGCGGGCGCTGCTCGCGGTGGTCTACGTCCAGCCGTTGATGGCGGCGGGGGCGGCCCTCGGGGTCCCGGTCGCGGAGACCACCGACGAGATCGCCGAGGACCTGGTCCGGTACATCCGCGAGGCGACCGAGCGGGTGAAGGACATATTCGACGTCCGCTGGGAGTTCCACACCTTCCGTGGCGATCCCTACACCGGCCTGGTCACGGCGGCGGACGACCTCAAGGCGGACGCCGTGGTGGTCGGGGCCTCCGAGCAGGCGGGCCACCGGATCGTCGGTTCGGTGGCGATCCGGCTGGTGAAGGCGGGCCGCTGGCCGGTCACGGTCGTCCCGTAGACGTCGCTCGGCGTGGCTCGACATCGCTCGGCGCAGCTCGGCGCCGCTGCTCCTCGCCGGCCGGGCCCGGCCCGGTCACGGCGGGCCGCCAGGCGTCCGACGGCCCGCGTGCCGTGAGCCGGACGGGACCGGCGGCCGGCTCACCGAGGCCCCTGACGGGGCGGACCGGACCGGCCTCGGCGCGCCCGGCCGCCGTGGACGGCCACGGAACCCGCGTCTGCGGCCGGACCGCCCGCACGCGGCCTGTCTACCGCCCCATCACGAGACCGTCCTTGGCCGCGCCCCGGCTCAGCACGACGTCGCGGATCCGGTCGCGGACGGGACCCACGGCGGCGCCCTGCTCCAGCGCGGCGTTGAGGTCGACGACCCGGCCGGCGTCGAGGTCGAAGGCCTGCGGGATGAACTCGGCCTTCGACACCTCCCAGCGCTGCCCCTTCCGCGCGGGCGGGGCGAAGGTGAAGCGTCCGATGGTGCTCTGGTTGCCGCGCGGGTCCTGGGCGCCCTCGTAGTTGACCATCTCGCCGGCGATCTGGTCGCCCATGCCGTAGACGACCCAGGTGCCGTTGACCTTCTCGTACGCCTGCGGGATGTGGGCGTGGGTGCCGAGGATCAGGTCGATGTCGGGTCGGCCGCCGGTGCGGGAGCCGGTCAGCCGCCTGCTCAGTTCCAGTTGCCGCTCGTCGGGCTCGTCCTGCCATTCGGTGCCCCAGTGCAGGGAGACGACGACCACGTCGGCGCCCGCCTTCCGGGCGGCGCGGGCGTCCGCGACGATCCGGTCGGGGTCGGTCAGCGCGACCGCCCAGGGCTGCCCCTGCGGGAGCGGGAAGCCGTTCGTGTCATAGGTGTACGCGAGATGGGCGACCCGGGCGCTGCCCGCCCGCATCATGGTGGCGCCGCTCGCCTCCTGCGCCGTGCGCGCCGATCCGGCGTGCCGCACGCCCGCGCGGTCCAGCGCGTCCAGGGTGCGCCGGATGCCGTCGGCGCCGTCGTCCAGGCTGTGGTTCGAGGCGGTGGAACAGGCGTCGTAGCCCGTGGCGGCCAGGCCTTCGGCCACCTGGGGCGGCGACTTGAAGGTGGGATAGCCGGTGTAGTCGCCGTCGGCGCCGTACACGGTCTCCATGTGACAGATCGCCAGGTCGGCGGCGGACACGATGGGCCGTACGCCCGCGAGCATCGGCCGGAAGTCGTAACCGCCGTCCGCCGCGTCGGAGTTGGCCCGTTCGATGATCGAGGTGTGCGGCAGGACGTCGCCGGAGGCGACGAGGGTGAAGCCGCGGTCGACGGCGGGGGCGGGCTGTCCACCGCGGTGGCGCACGGCCGATTCGTGGGTCTGGCAGGCCGCCGCGGCCGCGACGAGGACGGCCGCGAGGGCCAGATTGAGCTGCCGAGCGCGTGTGATCATGCCGGGCCCCATCCAGTCCGATTTAATTACTAATTGATGTGCATCCACGTGCATGGGCGGCCGACGGTCAAGGAGCCACCACCACCGCTCACCCGTTCGGCGCTCGCGGGTGTGCCCGCCGGGAGGAACGGCGGTCCGGCGACGGCACCGTGGAATCCGGGGCTCCACCGCGGCGGACCGTTCGGCGCACCGTTCACCGACCGCTTCGACCGCCCGGCGCACAACCGTGTTCCCGCCCTGTCCGCACGGGGCGCGGCACGCTGGCATACACGCCATGACGGCCGGAACCACCACCATCGCCCACGGAACGACCGCCGAGCACGAGCTGGCCGCCCTCCAGCGCGAGCACGGCCGCCCGCTCTTCGCCCTGCTGCTGCGCCTGTCCGACGGCGACCGGCAGCGCGCCGAGGACCTGTTGCAGGAGACGTTCGTCCGGGCGTGGCAGCATCCCGAGGCCCTGCGCGCCGACGACTTCACCTCCGTACGCCCCTGGCTGCTGACCGTGGGGCGGCGGCTGGCGATCGACGCGCGACGGGCCCGTCAGGCACGGCCTCCGGAGGTCGGGGACGCGGTCCTCGACCACGCGCGGGTCTGCGCCGATCACGCCGAACGGTCGGTGGCGACGCTCGACGTCCGGGAGGCTGTGAAGACACTCACTCCCGAGCACCGTGAAGTCCTGGTGCTGGTGTACTTCCAAGGGGCGAGTGTGGCGGAGGCCGCCGCGGCCCTCGGGATTCCGCCCGGTACGGTGAAGTCCCGCGCGTACTACGCGCTGCGCGCCCTGCGCCGGGTCCTTCCAGGATACGCGGCCGAACTGCGCTGAAACCGAAGACTGAGTCAAACCTCCGTAAAGCGCCTTGCTGAGGACCATGGTTGAGCACTCAGCTTGCCTCATCCGTTTTCCGGACTGGGGCCCGGGGTCGGGCGACGCGCACGCACCGGAGGAAGGCAGGAAGGGATGCTGCACAGAGGGCAAGAGAGCACGGACGGCACCGGCGGGGGCGAACTCACCGTCCCCATGGCCTGGTTGTACGCCGAGTACATCGCCGACGAACTGTTGCGGACCGGCGACCTGATGCCGCCCACGTCCTTCGAGTTCCGCGCCGGGCGCGACGCCCTCGCGCTGACCATCTTCCTGTCCGACAGCGGGGGCGAACTCTCCGGGATCCGGGTCATCACCCAGCTGGAGACCTGGCTCTCCCTGACGGCGTACGACCAGCCGTGGCACGCCTGGGTGCGCGAGCACCTGGCCCTGCGCGCGGCCGAGTCCGCCGGCTCCGCCGCTCCCGACCCCGACCTGCTGCTGGCGTCGACCGCCTGGCGCTGGCTGGAGGAGACGGAACTGCTCGCGCCGGACCTGGACGCGGTGCCGGGCGGGGGCGGCGTACCCGGTGAGGACGACGGTCCGAAGGTGTGGACGGCCGCCTGGCGGCTGGGCCTGCCGCTCGGACATCTGGCCATCCACCTCTTCTGACGATCTTCCGAGGGCGGTCGCGGGCGAGCCGGGGAACAAAATCTTCGTGCTCGCACCAATCCGCGAGCGCCTGCGCTCCGAAGGTCTCGATCGCGATTCCGAACGAGTCTTGAGTGATTCGGCGGTCTGGTGCGTACCCGTGGGCAACAGCAACACCACTCACAGTCCGCACCAACGCCACGAGGATTCGGTATCCGGTATGAGGTCCCTTGAACGGCATCGCGACGTCGGCGCCTACGCGCTCGGCGTGCTCGGCGAGGCGGAAGCCTTCCGCTTCGAGGACCACCTCGTGGAGTGCGCTCAGTGCACGGCGTTCGTCAGCGAGCACCGGCCCGCCACACGGCAGTTGATGCTGTACCGGCAGTCGACGCCGCGCAGTGTCCACCCCTTCGCCGCTCCCGGCCCGCGGCTGCTCGACAAGCTGCTCGGCGAGGTGGCCACGCGCAACCGGGCCCGGCGCCGGCGCCTCCTGTTCGCGCTGGCCGCCTCGGTGGTCCTCGCCACCGGCGGACCCGCGCTCGCGCTCGTCGTCGGCCAGGACTCCCCCGCGGGCGCGGTCGTCGCGGCCGACCCGCCGTCGAGCCAGATGGCCAGGACCGACGCCCAGACGGGGGTCTGGGCCCAGGTGACGACCCGCGAGCGGCTCTGGGGCACCGATGTCGAGGTCGAGGTCAAGGACGCCGAGGGTCCCCGTTCCTGCGAGCTCGTCGCCATCGGCAAGGACGGCTCGGAGCAGTCGGTGACGAGCTGGATGGAGCCCGCGCACAACGAGGACGCCGTCACCATGCAGGGCGGCTCGTCGATGCGGGCCGACGAGATCCGCCGGTTCGAGGTGCGCACCTCGGACGGCGAACACCTCGTGACGCTCAACGCCCCCTGAGCGACACCCGTTTCACCGCCCGGGACACCGAGGAGCACCTGCCCGTCACGTCGTCCGTGACGTCGTCCGTCCCGCCGCTCCGGCCACCGCGAGGACCAGGGCCAGGGCACCAACACGCTTACGGCGACGGCGGAACGGTCCTGACGGAGTGTCATTGCCCCGGGCCGACCGTGGTTCTCCCTACTTGAGCAGCCGGGACATCCGCCGGTCCGCCAGCGGTCTGCCGCCGGTCTGGCAGGTGGGGCAGTACTGCAGCGAGGAGTCGCTGAACGACACCTCGCGGATGGTGTCGCCGCACACCGGGCAGGCCTCCCCCGCCCTCCCGTGCACGCGCAGGCCGGTCTTCTTCTCCGCCTTCAGCCGCCCGGCGGCCAGCCCGTGGGACCGCTCCACCGCCTCGGCGAGGGTGCCGCGCAGCGCCTCGTACAGCCGCCGGGTCTCCTCGGGAGTCAGCGAGGAGGCGATCTTGAAGGGCGACATCCTGGCGGCGTGCAGGATCTCGTCGCTGTACGCGTTGCCGACGCCCGCGATCAGGCTCTGGTCCCGCAGCGCGCCCTTCAGCCGGCGCCGCTCGCCCTGGAGCAGCCCGGCGAACCGCTTCTCGTCGAAGTCCCCGGCGAGCGGGTCGGGGCCGAGGCGGGCCACTCCGGGGATCTCGGCGGCGTCCCGGACGACGTACACGGCGAGCCGCTTCCGGGTGCCCGCCTCGGTGAGGTCGAAGCCCTCCCCGGTCTCCAGGGCGACCCGCAGCGCCAGCGGCCCCTTGCCCGGCCTGGGCGGGCCGTCGGGGAGGGTGTCCTTCCAGTGCAGCCAGCCCGCGCGGGCCAGATGCGTGACGAGATGCAGGCCCTCCTCCTCGATGTCGAGGAACTTGCCGAACCGGCGGACGGCCGTGACCTCGCGCCCTTCCAGGGCGGTGACGGGAGGGTCGTACGTCTTCAGGACGCTGATGGCGACAGGCAGCACGCGGGCGACCCGGCGGCCCACGAGACGATCGGCCAGGAAGTCCTTGAGCGCTTCGACCTCGGGCAGTTCCGGCATACGTCCAGGGTGCCATCCGCCGACCGAACCGCCGGGGACCGGCGGCCAGGGTCCGGCCGCCGGGGATCAGTTCCGCTCGCGGACGACGAACTCGCACCACACGCATTTGCCGCCGCCCCGGGCCTCGACGCCCCAGACGTCGGTGAGGCGGTCGACGAGCAGCAGCCCGCGCCCTGAGACACCGGACTCACCGGCCTCCCGGCGGCGCGGCAGGGCGCTGGAGGAGTCCTCCACCTCGACGCGCAGCCTGCGGTCGGAACCGGCCAGGACCCGCAGGGTGACCACCGCCGAGCCCTCGGTGTGCATGAGGGCGTTGGTGATCAGTTCGTCCGCGACCAGCTCGATCTCGTCGGCCCGCTCGCGGGCTCCCCAGGCGCGGACCGCGGACCGGATCATGTGACGGGCCTCGACGAGCGCCTCCGGGTCACCCGGGGCCACGTGCTGCTGGAGGCGTCCGCCGGGGCGCCGGCCGGTCACGCCGTGGCGGCGCAGGATCAGCAGGGCGACGTCGTCGTCGCCGCCGCGTTCCTCGGCCCATTCGATGAGCTGGTCGGCGAGGTCGCCGACGTCGTCCGGGCCGACTCGGATGCGTTCCCGGAGGGAGTGCATGCCGTCGTCGAGGTCGATCCCCGGCTCCTCGACGAGCCCGTCGGTGCACAGCAGCAGGGTCTGGCAGGGGTCGAGTTCGATGGTGGCGACGGGGTATTCGAGCCGCCCGAACTCGGCGGACAGGCCGAGCGGCAGTCCGCCCTCCACCGGCAGCCGGCGGCAGGTGCCGTCGGTGTAGCGCACCAGCGGGTCGATGTGGCCGGCCCGCACGAGCTGGGTCAGTCCGGTGGAGAGGTCGACCTCGGCGTACAGGCAGGTCGCGAACCGGTCGGTGTCGAGTTCGTCGAGGAACACCGAGGCGCGGGCCATCACGGTGGCCGGGGTGTGGCCCTCGGCGGCGTAGGCGCGCAGCACGATGCGCAGCTGGCCCATGACCGCGGCGGCGTGCGTGTCGTGGCCCTGGACGTCGCCGATGACCGCGCCGACCCGGCCTCCCGGCAGCGGGATCAGGTCGTACCAGTCGCCGCCGATGTCCCGCCCGAGGGACGCGGAACGGTAGCGGACGGCGACGTCGGCGCCGGTGACGCTCGGGATGGAGCGCGGCAGCATGGCCTGCTGGAGTCCCTGGGCGAGGTCCTTCTCCTGTTCGAAGAACATGGCCCGTTGGAGGCTCTGGGCGATGCTGCTGCCGAGGGCGACGAGGACGTTGCGCTCGTCGTCCGAGAAGCCGTGCCGGTCGCTGTAGAGCAGGCCGATGGCGCCGATGGGGCGGGCCTGGACGATGAGCGGGAGGTAGGCGGCCGAGGTGATGTTCAGGCCGGTGATGTTCGGCCACAGCAGCGGGTACGACTCGGCGAACTCCTCGGGCGACTCGATGAAGTGCGGCGCGAGGGTCCGTACGACCTCGTTCATCGGGTACTGCGCGTCCAGGCGGGTGACCCGGGTACCGGGGACGTAGCTGTGTTCGGGGCCGGTGGCGACCATGCGGATGCGGCCGGCCTCCACGAGGCCCATGACCAGGCTGGTGGCCCCGAGGTGGATGAGCCCGTGGGTGTCCTGCAGTACGTCGATGACGTCCTGGACGGTGACGGCGTGGGCCAGCGCGGCCGTGGTCAGCTGGACGACGCTGGTCTGCTGGCGCCGCACCTCGTCCTGGGCCGCCTGCTCGCGGCGCACCGCGGCCTCGCCGAGCTCGTCGGTGGCGTCGCGGACGATGCCGATGATCCGACGCGGACGGCCGGTCTCGTCACGGCGGATGTACCCCTGGGTGTGGGTCCAGCGCTGGGAGCCGTCCCGGCGGCGGATGCGGAAGTAGGCGCCGTAGTTCTCGCTGCCGTCCTTGAGGGCGTGGGACACCATCGTGTCGAGGCGCCGCGACTCGGTCGGCGGGACGCGCATGGACAGCGTGGCGGGGTCCCCGTCGTACTCGTCCGGGCGCACGTCGAAGACCTCGTGGGCCTGGGCGTCCATCGCCATCCGGCCGGTGTCCAGGTCCCAGTCGAAGCTGCCCATGCGGTTGAGCGCCAGGATCGGAGCCGGGTGGGCGGGCCAGTCGTCCGGGAGTGACAGGGCGCTCGCTCCCCGATCAGCCATGGAGCCACCTTGCCAGTATTTGCCCGATTGTTCGACTTCTGGGCAGCCCTTTTCCCCGCTCCCCGCGCGGTCGGGCGCTCACCCGTCGCCGAGGTCGGCCGAGACGTCGAAGACGCCGTCGGTACCGGTCGTCTCGTCGGGGATCGGACCGCCGCCGTCGGGTTCGTCGGGGCTGTCCGGGTCGACGTCCGGACCGGTGTCCTCGGTGGGGGTGCCCGTCTCCGTCGGCGGGACCCGGGACGCGGAGGGGGCCGGGGAGCCGGAGCGGTCGGGGGCCGCCGGGTCCGACCGGGGAGCGGTCGTCCCGCCCGAGGGGGCCGGGCCGGTTCCGGGCTCGCTCGCCGTCGGTGCGGCGGAGGCCGTCGCGCAGTCCGGTGACGCGTCCGCCGGGGGCGAGGAGGACGCCCGCTGCCGGGAGACGTCCAGGGCGGAGCCGTCCGTCGGCAGGCCGAAGGGCCCGGTACCGGGACCGTCGGTCTCGCCCGGAGCGGTCTCCCCCGGCCCCGGCGGGACGCTCTCCGTCGCGGTCGGCGTCTCCGGTTCGCCGGTCGCGGTCGGTTCGTCCGTCGCGGTCGGCGTGACGCAGTCGGACGCGGACGCGTCCGGGGACGGGCTCCCGTCGCCCGGCGCGGCACCGGTGGAGTCGTCCGGGCTCGGGACCGGGGCTGATCCGTCCGGCGGCGGCACGACGTGGTCGTGCCGGTGGCCGTCGAGGCCCACGGGTCGACCGATCCAGGTGTCGTCGTCGACGTCGACGATCGTGAGGTCGGTGATCACGACGGGTGCCGGGGTCACCACGACGACCCGGGCCGCCCGGTAGCCGCTCCAGGGCGTGCCCCGGACGCCCGGGTCCCCGTCCAGCGCGGTGGGCCGCCCCAGCGGGTTGCCGCAGGCGCAGCGGACCCGGGGCACGCCGAGGTTGTCGACGAGGACGGCCGTACCGGCCTGGAGCACGGCCTGGAAGCCGGTGGCCCGTCCGTCGCCGTATCCGTGGTCCGTGACGCGGGTGTCGGCGCGCAGCACCACCGGGGTCAGGCCGCTCAGGTAGTCCGGGACGGATCCCGGGGAGATGCCGGAGGCCTGGGCGAAGGCGCGGGTCCTGCCCCCGTCGGCACCGAGGAACCGGATCTGCTTCCCGACGTCGCAGCTGCCGGCGTTGCGGGTGCCGCCGTAGAGGCCCGGCGTGGCGCCGGAGAGCGAACGCGCGCCCTCCGCCTCGGAGGGCGTGGGCTGCGGCGTTCGGGTGACGGGTGGCCGGGGCGCGGCGGCGGTGGAGGTGGAGGCCGTGAAGGGGTCGGGGCCCTGCTCCGCGACGGGCTGGAGGAACACCTCGCCACCGGTCGGCCCGCTCGACTCCCCGCCCCTGTCGCCGCCGGCGAAACAGCCGGCGACGAGGAGCGCGGCCGAGATCGCGCAGGCCGCGAAGAGGCTCCTGGTGGGTATGAGCACCACGTTCTCCCGTCCGTCCCGGGCAGTTCGTGGACCATTCTCTGCGTCACCCTCTTGGCGCACGCAAGCGGAGATCGATCACCCAGCGTCACAATGGAGGGGAGAGGAGGCATGGTCATGGAGTGGTTCGTCGCCCCCGGCTACGAGCTGAGCCGGCTGGTCTTCCAGCGGGCGCTGGCCGTGCTGTACCTCGTCGCGTTCCTGAGCGCCGTCCTCCAGTTCCGGGCGCTGATCGGGGAGCGCGGGATGCTGCCGGTGCCCCGGTTCGTGGAGCGGGTCGCGTTCCGTGACGCGCCGAGCGTCTTCCAGCTGCGCTATTCGGACCGCTTCTTCGCGGCCTGGTCCTGGACGGGCTGCGCGGTGTCGGTGGCGCTGATGGCGGGCCTCGACGGATACCTGCCGCTGTGGGGCGCGATGCTGCTGTGGCTGGTCCCGTGGGCCCTGTACCTGTCGATCGTCAACGTCGGCCAGACCTGGTACGCGTTCGGCTGGGAGTCGCTGCTGCTCGAGGTGGGCTTCCTCGCGGTCTTCCTCGGCAACGACGAGGTGGCGCCACCGGTCGTCGTACTGTTCCTGATGCGCTGGGTGCTCTTCCGTGTCGAGTTCGGCGCGGGACTGATCAAGATGCGGGGCGACGCCTGCTGGCGGAAGCTCACCTGCCTCTACTACCACCACGAGACCCAGCCGATGCCGGGGCCGCTGAGCTGGTTCTTCCACCACCTCCCCGCGCCCTTGCACCGCGTGGAGGTGGCGGCGAACCACTTCACCCAACTCGTGCTTCCCGTGCTGCTCTTCGCCCCGCAGCCCATCGCGACGGCCGCCGCCGCGCTGATGATCCTGACCCAGTTGTGGCTGGTCCTGTCCGGCAACTTCTCCTGGCTGAACTGGACGACCGTCGTGCTGGCCCTGAGCGTGGTCCGGCTCCCCGCCGACACGCCCCGGAGCACGGGAGCGCCGCTCTGGTACGAGGTGGTCGTCCTCACCGTGGCCGCGGGCCTGCTCGCCCTCGGCTACCGCCCGGCACGCAATCTGCTCTCGCGGCGGCAGGTCATGAACCGCTCCTTCGACCCGCTCCATCTGGTCAACACCTACGGGGCGTTCGGCAGCGTCAGCCGCGTGCGTCACGAGGTGGTCGTCGAGGGCACGACGGACGAGACGCCGCGCGAGGACGCCCGGTGGCTGGAGTACGAGTTCAAGGGCAAGCCGGGCGATCCCCGTCACTGGCCGCGCCAGTTCGCGCCGTACCATCTGCGGCTCGACTGGCTGATGTGGTTCGCGGCGCTCTCCCCCGGGTACGCCGGTTCCTGGTTCCCTGGCCTGGTGGAGCGGCTCCTCGAGAACGACCGCGACACCCTGCGGCTGCTGCGCCGCTCCCCGTTCCCCGCCGACACCCCGCCCCGCTACGTCCGCGCCCGGCTCTTCCGCTACCGGTACACGACCTGGCGCGAGCTGCGGGAGACGGGCGCGTGCTGGCACCGGACCTATGTGCGCGACTTCCTGCCGCCGACGCGACTGGAGGGGGCCGCGGAGCGGCGGACTCCGCGGTAGGCGGCCGGCGTGGGCCACCCGGCGGACGCCTCCG
Organism: Streptomyces sp. NPDC002580; assembly: GCF_042889485.1. Classification (NCBI taxonomy): domain Bacteria; kingdom Bacillati; phylum Actinomycetota; class Actinomycetes; order Kitasatosporales; family Streptomycetaceae; genus Streptomyces; species Streptomyces sp. NPDC002580. The sequence continues at coordinate 718,644 of NZ_JBIAQZ010000002.1, forward strand.
CGCCTTCCAGGGTCTCCCCACGTCTCTCCCGCGCCTCCCACGGTCTCCCCGTGCCTGCCGGGGCCTGCCCCGCGCCGCCGGCCTGCCCCGCGCCGCCGGGCTGTCCCGTGCGGCCAGGCTGGCACGCACCCGGGGCGTGGTCCTTCGTCTGCGGGGCGCCGGCGTCAGGGCGCGTCAGGTCTCCCCGGCGGGAAGGGGCGCCGCGGCGGGCAGCAGGCCCTCCTCGCGCAGTTCCCGCCAGAACGCCGACGGCACCGGTGTCGCGAACCCCGCCACGCAGTCGCGGACCTCGGCCGCCGAGCGGGCGCCGACCAGGACGCTCGTCACGGCCGGATGGGCGGCCGGGAAGGCCAGCGCCGCGGCGCGCAGCGTGGTGCCGTGCCGCTCGGCGATCGCCTTCAAGTACAGCGCGCGTTCCAGCAACTCCGGCGGCGCCACCGCGTAGTTGTACGTCGCCCCGGGTCTCGGGTCGGCCAGCAGACCGGAGTTGAAGGCGCCGCCGATGATGACGGAGACCCCGCGGTCCCGCGCGGCGGGCAGCAGCGCGGTGAGCGCGCCGTGGTCCAGGAGGGTGTAGCGGCCGGCGCACAGCACCACGTCGACGTCCGTCTCGCGGACGAACCGGGTGAGCGTCTCCGTCTGGTTCATGCCGGCGCCGATCGCGCCCACGACGCCCTGCGCGCGCAGCCTCTCCAGCGCCGGGTACCCCTCGCGGAGGGCCTGTTCGGCGTGGTCGTCGGGGTCGTGGAGGTAGACGGCGTCCACGCGGTCGAGGCCGAGCCGTTCCAGACTGGCGTCCAGGCTCCGGCGTACCCCGTCGGCGCTGAAGTCCCAGACGCGGCGGTGCGTGGCGGGCACCGCGAACCCGTCGGCCAGGTCGTCGCCGCCCGCGTCCACGGGCTCCAGCAGGCGGCCCGCCTTGGTCGAGACGGTGTACGCGTCCCGGGGCCGGTCGCGCAGGGCCGCGCCCAGGCGCCGCTCGGAGAGGCCGAGGCCGTAGTGCGGGGCCGTGTCGAAGGAACGGATGCCGTTCGCCCAGGCGGCGTCGACCGCTTCGTACGCCTGCTCGTCGGTGACCTCGGTGAACAGGTTGCCGATCCCGGCGGCGCCGAAGGACAGCGCGGTCACGCGGACGCCGCTCCCGCCGAGGGTGTTCACCGGCCCTCCGGACGGAGCCGCAGTCCCTGCATGCCGCCGTCCACCGCGAGCGCGGTACCGGTGGTGGAGCCGGACAGGGGGCTCGCCAAGTAGGCGATGGCGCCCGCGACTTCCGGTGCCGTCACCAGACGGCCGGTGGGCTGGCGCGCTTCCAGGGCCGCGCGCTCGGCGGCCGGATCGGGCGCGGCCTCCAGAAGGCGTCCGACCCACGGGGTGTCCACGGTGCCGGGGGTGACGCAGTTGACGCGGATGCCCTCGCGGACGTGATCGGCGGCCATGGCGAGGGTGAGGGAGAGGACGGCGCCCTTGGACGCCGCGTACAGCGCCCGCTGGGGCAGCCCCGCGGTGGCGGCGACGGAGCAGGTGTTCACGATCGCCGCGTGCGGGGACTCCCGCAGGTGGGGCAGGGCCGCACGGGTGGTCCGCACGACGCCGAGGACATTGACGTCCAGGACCCGGTGCCATTCCTCGTCGTCGTTGTCCTCGACGGTGCCGCGGGCGCCGATGCCGGCGTTGTTGACCAGGATGTCGAGACCGCCCAGGTCCGCGACGGCGGCGGCCACGGCCGCCCGCACGGAGGCGTCGTCGCCGACGTCGGCGCGGTGGCCGGTCAGCGGCTTGTCGATCGACGACGGATCCAGGTCGAGGACGGCGACGGCGGCCCCGCGGGCGGCGAGGAGGTCGGCGGTGGCCCTGCCGATGCCGGAGGCGCCACCGGTGACCAGGGCTCTGAGTCCCGCGAAGTCCTGAGCGACGTGTCGGGCACCGGGTTGAGCGCTGGAGTCCTGATCGGCGAGATCCTGATGATCCGTCATGCGCCTCGGCCCTTCCGGTCGTCGGTCTTCGGCCGGGCGAGTTCGGCGGCCCAGAAGGCGCCACCCGGATAGGTGAACTCGGCCACGGACTCCGGCCGCATGGTGGCGGAGAAGCCCGGTGCGGTGGGCGCCGTGTAGTGGCCGTCGCGGATCACCACCGGTTCGGTGAAGTGGCCGTGCAGATGGTCGACGTACTCGATGACGCGGTCGTCGGTGGTGCCGGACAGGGCGACGAAGTCGAACATCGCGAGGTGCTGGACGAGTTCGCACAGTCCCACGCCCCCGGCGTGCGGGCAGACGGGCACGCCGAACCTGGCCGCCAGGAGCAGGACGGCGAGGTTCTCGTTGACTCCGCCCACGCGCGTCGCGTCCAGTTGGAGGATGTCGAGGGACCCGGCCTGGAGGAGTTGCTTGAAGACGATCCGGTTCTGCGTGTGTTCTCCGGTGGCGACCTTGACCGGGGCGACCGCCTCGCGGATCGCGGCGTGGCCGAGGATGTCGTCGGGGCTGGTCGGCTCCTCGATCCAGTAGGGCCGGAACTCGGCGAGCGCCCGGGTCCAGGTGATCGCCTCGGCCACGTTCCAGCGCTGGTTGGCGTCGATCGCGATGCGGATGTCCGGGCCCACCGCCGCGCGGGCGGCCCGGCAGCGGCGCATGTCGTCCGCGAGATCCGCGCCCACCTTCAGCTTGATCTGCCGGAACCCCGCGGCGACCGCCTCGACGGCGAGGCGGGTGAGCTTCTCGTCCCCGTAGCCGAGCCAGCCGGGCGAGGTGGCGTACGCGGGGTAGCCCCGGGCGCGCAGGGTCGCGGCGCGTCCCACCGCCCCCTCCCGGCCCCTGCGCAGCAGTGCGAGTGCCTCCTCGGGCGTGAGCGCGTCCGTGATGTACCGGAAGTCGACCTGGCCGACGAGCCAGGCGGGGTCGGCGTCCGCGAGCAGCCGCCACAAGGGTTTGCCGGCCCGTTTGGCGGCGAGGTCCCACACGGCGTTGACGACGGCGCCGATGGCCATGTGCATCACGCCCTTCTCGGGTCCCAGCCAGCGCAGCTGGCTGTCGCCGGTCAGGTCCCGGGAGAGGGAGCCGGGGTCGCCGCACAGTTCGTCGACGGACCGTCCGAGCACCTGCTCCCGCAGCGCGTCGATCGCGGCGACCTGGACCTCGTTGCCGCGCCCGATGGTGAAGACGAAGCCGTGCCCCTCGGCGCCGTCGGCCGCGTCGGTGCGCAGGACGACGTAGGCCGCCGAGTAGTCGGGGTCCGGATTCATGGCGTCCGACCCGTCGAGTTCGCGCGAGGTCGGGAAGCGGATGTCGTGGGTGTCGACCGCGGTGATCCGTGCGGAGCTCGGGGACACTGAAGGCCTTTCCGCCGGTGGTGCGGACGGGGTCTCGGACAGGGTCTCTCGGACAGGATCCGGGCGCTCGGTCCGGGAAGTGCCTCCACCGGCCCAGGACGCATGCCTATCAGACCGCGTCGCAGGGGCGACACCCTTCGGCAGCGGTCCGAACCCGCGGTCGAACGCGTCGTCGTCGGCCGCGCCGGAGCGGCGCGAGGGGAACACGGCCGAATCTCCGGGGTCGGCCGGTCTCGACGCGGTGCCCCACCTCCGGGCAGAGTGCTCCCGTGACTACTCGCCAGTACGCCAGCAGTGAGGAGCGCCCGTGACCACCTGGGTCGGCCGGACCGCCACCGAGATCGCCGCAGCCGTACGCGAGAAGAGGGTCACCCCCCGTGAGGTGGTCGCCGAACACCTCGCGCGGATCGAACGGCTCGACGGTCGTGTCGGCGCCTTCCGGACGGTCCGCGCCGCGGCCGCCCTCGCCGAGGCCGACGCGCTGACGAGCGCGGACCTGGGCCGGCTCCCGCTGGCGGGCGTGCCCTTGGCGGTCAAGGACAACCTCGGGGTGCGCGGGGAGGCGACGCGCAACGGTTCCGCCGCGACTCCGGACACGCCCGCGGACGAGGACCATGTCACCGTGGCCCGGTTGCGCGCGGCCGGCGCCGTCGTGGTCGGACTGACGAACGTGCCCGAGCTCTGCGTCTTCGGCACCACGGAGGGGGTGTTCGGCACGGCCCGCAACCCCTGGGACCTGTCGCGCACGGCGGGCGGTTCCTCGGGCGGCAGCGCGGCGGCGGTCGCGGCCGGGATGGCGCCGATCGCGCTCGGCAACGACGGGATGGGGTCGCTGCGCATCCCCGCGGCCAACTGCGGTCTGGTCGGACTGAAGCCGGGGCACGGCGTGGTGCCCGCAGGGATCGGTCACGGCGACTGGTTCGGCATGTCGGAGAACGGCCCGCTCGCCACGACGGTGGAGGACGCCCGCCTGATGTTCCACCTCCTCGCGGACCTCGAGCCGGCGCCCGTCTCGGAGCCCGTCACCCGCAGGATCGCCTTCTCGGTACGCAGCCCGCTGGCCGGCGTGCGGGTCTCCGGTCCGTACACGCGCGCCGCCCGGGAGGCCGCCGCCCTTCTCGCCGAGGCCGGCCACCGGGTGCGGTCCGCGAACCCGCCGTACCCGCTCTGGCTGGGCACGACCTCGCTCGCGCACTGGACGGCGGGCACCGCGGTGGACGCCGAGGATCTCGATCCGCGCCGGCTGGCCCGGCGCACCCGGGTGCACGCCACCGTCGGCCGCCGCTTCGTGACCGGGGTGCGCAGAGGGGATCGCCGCGAGCAACTGCGCGGCCGCCTCGCGCCGTTCTTCGCGGAGCACGACGTGCTGCTCACCCCGGCGCTCGCCCGGCGGGGTCCGGCCTCGGCCGACTGGCACAAGCGGGGCTGGGCGCGCAACCTCCTGGCCAACACCAGCTACTCGCCGATGACTCCGCCGTGGAACCTCACCGGCTGGCCCGCGATGTCGGTCCCGTTCGGGACACTGCCGAACGGCGCTCCGTGCGCCGTCCAGCTCGTCGGCGCGCCCGGTTCCGAGGAGGCTCTGCTGGATGTGGCCGGGCAGTTGGAAGTGCTGCACCCGTGGCGGCGTACGGCACCCCTGGGTTGAAGCGCGGCGCGGACGACGTCCCGGGGGCCGGAGCCGGGGCGCGGCCCGAGAGGGACGGGCGGTGCCGACGCGGCGCGGGCCCCGGGCGGGGCGGATCCGGGGCCGGAAAGGCCAGAACCGCGGCCGACGGTCGGCCGCGGTTCCTCTGATCGGCACGGGACCGGTCCGGCACGCCCGTGTCGTCGGCGATCGCGATGGATCCCGGCGTCGGTCAGTCGACGCTGGGCAGGATGTGGGGCTCGGCGAGGTCGTCCTCGTAGCCCGCGAGGCGGATCGGGGCGGACCTGGCCCACACGGCCAGGCTGCCGAGCTTGATGTCGGTCCCACCCCCGGGGCGCTCCGTGTCGTCGGGGCCCTGATCGCGATTCGTCGTTTCTGGTGTCACCGCGCACTCCTTATGTGTCGGGTCACCCTCGGGACGCTTCGGCCCGGCGCGCGCCGGTCGCCTGACGCCCGCTCGGGTCTGAGTGGAAGCAGTTAGGGACGCGGTGGCGCCGGTAACTCTGATGAGAGCAGGCCGTGATGACCGGCTTGTCCCGGGACGGACCGTGGGTGTGGGTGAACCCGTTGAGGCTGCCCGTCGGCTACAGGGTAACCAAATGAGCAGGCCCCTGCTCGATGGGGCTGAAAACTTGAGGTAACCGTCATGCGTCATCCAGGACCCATCAGGCCCCGATCTGCGGTGATTTGAAACATGATGCCCTCTTCGCGACCACCCATTCGGCTCAATACCGCCCCTGGGCCAGGACATCCAGGCCGGTCGCGGCCGCGGATGAAGTCACCGCCGGCCGAGGGCCGTCGCACCGGACGGCATCGGATACGGCACGCGGTTCAGGTCCCGTCGGCCGGTTCGCGAGGAGGCCGTGCTCCGCCGACGTCCACAACGGCTTTTCTCGCGGGAGGACTGACGCACGGAGCCGCGCGGCGTCGAGGAGCCGATGGATCTGCCGCACGCCCGCACGGGGCGGCGGAACGCCATCCCGCCACCACGCCGGAGGATCACCGGAGCCCGTCGCCGCGGAGCGCGCTCGCGCCGGCGGCACGGGGTGCCGCGACGACACCGCGCGAGGCGCCCGTCTTCGAGCGCGACCCGCCGGCCGAGGACGCGGTGACCCTGCGGCAGGCGGACGACGCGGCCAGGGCCGCCGGCCCGGACACCGGGGTCATGGAGGACTGGCGCGCGGCGCTGGAGCTGGCGGCCCGGCACTCCGCGCGTCTCGGCACCGCGGACTGACGGCGCCCGCGGGCCTGCACCGCGGGAGACCGTCCGGCCGGTCACGACAGAGACGCCGCGCGCGGCACGTGCGCCCCCCGGCTCCGCGAACCGAGGAGACCCCCGCGCCCGCCTCGCCGTCGGACGGGGACGATCGGCGCCGGGGCCTGTGATCTGACGGTCCGTCATGAGACGGTACGCGGATGATGTCGCCGTACGGGCTAGAGGGCAGGGCCGCGATCGTCACCGGGGCCACGCGGGGGATCGGTCTCGCCGTCGCCGAGGCGCTCGCCGGAGCCGGGGCGCGGGTGTGCGTGAGCGCGCGGGAGCCGGAAGGGGTGCGGCGGGCCGCGGAGCGGGTCGGCGGCATCGGGCTCGCGGGCTCCGTCGCCGACGCGGCACACCTGGCGGAGCTGACCGCACTGACGCTCCGCACGTTCGGGTCGCTCGACATCGTGGTCAACAACGCGGCCACCAACCAGCCCTACGGCCCCCTCATGGACGCCGACCCGGACCGCTGGCGCGAGGCGTTCGCCGTCAACGTCGAGGCGCCGCTACGGCTGACGCAGTGTGCGTGGCGGGCCTGGATGGGCGAGCACGGCGGGACCGTCGTGAACGTCTGCACGGAGGGCGCCGCTCACGTCGGCCCGCGGGTCGGGGCGTACGGCACCAGCAAGGCCGCCCTGCTCCACCTGACCCGGCAGCTGGCCGGAGAGCTGGCCCCGAAGGTACGGGTCAACTCGGTCTCCCCGGGCCTCGTCCGCACCGAGATGGCCCGCTTCGTGTGGGAGCGGGCCGAGGACGAGCTGGGCGCGGGCCTCCCGCTCGGCCGCATCGGGCGGCCCGAGGACATCGCCCGCGCCGTGACCTGGCTGGCCTCCGACGCGGCCGAGTGGATCACCGGCGCCGACCTGCTGGTCGACGGGGGGACCCGGGTGAGAGCCGCGTACGAGGGCTCCCCCGCCCACTCCGTCCAGGAGCGGCTGCGGACACGGACACCCGACGGGTGAGGCTACGGGCGCGGACGACGGGTGAGGGCGCGGGCTCCGGCGGGCCGGGGTCCGCGCCCTCGGCGGCACCGGGTCCCGGTGCCGCTCCGTTCACCACTTGCCGGGCGCGTAGTCCTTGAGGAAGACGCCGTACAGGTCCTCGCCGAGTTCGCCGCGGACGATCGGGTCGTACACGCGGGCCGCGCCGTCGATCAGGTCGAGCGGGGCGTGGAAACCCTCGTCGGCCAGCCGCAGCTTGTCGTAGTGCGGACGCTCGTCGGTGATCCAGCCGGTGTCGACCGAGGTCATCAGGATGCCGTCGGTCTGGAACATCTCCTGACCGCTGGTGCGGGTCACCATGTTCATGGCGGCCTTCGCCGCGTTGGTGTTCGGGTGGCCGGCGCCCTTGTAGCCGCGGCCGAACACCCCCTCCATCGCCGAGACGTTGACGATGTACGCACGCCCCTTGGGCGCCCGGCTCGCGGCCTCGGCCATCAGCGGCCGCAGCTTGCTGATCAGGATGAACGGCGCCGTGTAGTTGCACAGCTGGGTCTCCAGCAGCTCCACCGGGGAGATCTGGTCGATGGTCTGCACCCAGGTGTTGGTGTCGACGACGTCCGGCACCAGTCCGCCCGCGTCGATGGCGGTGCCTTCACGGTGACGGACGACACTCGCGTTGCCGGCGACCAGCGCGAGGTCGGCGACCTTCTGCGCGTCGAGGCCCGAGACGCCGACGGGCAGCGCGGCCAGTCCGTCGACCGCGCCGGAGTTGAAGGCGCCGATGACGTGGCGGACGGGCAGCTCACCGGCCGGCAGCGGGGCGCTCTCGCCCTCGACGAGCGCGGCGTAGGCGGAGGGCAGCCGGCGCACGGTCTGCGTCGCGTTGTTGATCAGGATGTCGAGCGGACCCTGCTCGGCGATCCGGTCGGCCAGGGCCACGGCCTGGGCCGGGTCGCGCAGGTCCATGCCGACGACCTCGAGGCGGTGTATCCAGTCCGCCGAGTCGTCCATGGCCTTGAAGCGGCGAATCGCGTCGCTCGGGAAACGGGTGGTGACGGTGGTGTGGGCACCGTCACGCAGCAGCCGCAGGGCGATGTACATACCGATCTTGGCGCGGCCCCCGGTGAGCAGGGCGCGCTTGCCGGTGAGGTCGGTGCGGGCGTCGCGGCGCGAACGGTTCAGGGCGGCGCAGTCCTGGCAGAGCTGGTGGTAGAAGTAGTCGACCTCGACGTAGCGGGTCTTGCAGGTGTAGCAGGAGCGCGGGCGCTGGAGTATCCCCGCGATCTGGCCCTCCTCCGTCACCGACGAGGGCAGGATGCCCTCGGTCTCGTCGTCGATGCGCTGGGCGGAGCCGGTCGCGGTGGACTCCGTGACCATCTTGTCGTGGGCCGTCTTGGCGGCACGCCGCTCCTGGCGGCGGCGCTGCTTCACGGTGCGGTAGACGCCCGCGGTGGCGCGGCGCACGGCGATGGCGTCGGGGTGGTCGACGTCGAGCTTGTCGAGTTCGTCGAGCACGCCGAGGCAGACCGCGAGCCGCTCGGGGTCGATTCCGGGACCGAACGCGACGTCCGCGGTTTCTGTCGTGTCCACGGCGGGGGTCGCCCGGCCGTCCTCTGTCACCGTCATCGCTGCTGCCGTTCCTCGGGTTGTGCGCCGCGTTCGAACCGCGCTCGCTTTCGAAGGCGGAATTTTACGGACCAATCGCGCGCGGCACCAAACCCGTGGTGATCATGACGTGCAGGCAGTGATCAGCTCGCGTACCTCCTCGCTCAGGGAACGGGCCAGCAGATCGAGGTCGGGAACGGCCTCGGCGTCGGCCACCAGCCCGTAGTGGACCTTGCCCCGGTAGGTCGAGACGGCCACCGCGAGGGCCTGGCCCCGGGCCAGCGGGGCGAACGGGTAGACCTCCGTGAGCGGGCAGCCGCCGAGTTTCAGGCCGAGGCTGGGCAGCGGCACGCTGGTGACGAGGATGTCGAACAGCAGCCGGGCGGCCTGTCCCACGACCGGACCGCCGAGCCGGTGCCCGAGCGGGGGGACGTGGTCGGCGAGCAGCGCCACGGCGCCCGCCCCCCTGTTGGGTCCCGCGTCCTTGTTGCGGTCCATCGCCGTCCGCACGGCGGCCAGCCGGGCGAGCGGGTCGGGATCGTCGACGGGAAGCCGTATCAGGTACCCGGAGAGCCGGTTGCCCTGCGGGTGCGCGGTCCGCGGGCGGCGCCGGGAGACGGGGATCAGGGCCCGCGGGGAGACTCCCTCGCTGCCGTCGCCGCGTTCGTCGAGCCAGCGGCGCAGGGCGCCCGCGACGACGGCGATCAGGACGTCGTTGACGGTGCCGCCGACCGTCTTGCGGACGATGTGCACCTCGTCGAGGTCGATGACCACACCGGCGGTGCGCCGGGTGCCGGTCGGCTCGGAGGTGAGGGCGGGTGAGGACCGCACGCCGAGTGTGGCGCGCGCCACCGAGGTGCCGATGTCGAGGGCCCGGCCGACGTCGGAGAGGGTGCCGCGGACCAGTCCCGGCAGCTTCCGGACGTCCGGGAAGAGGCCCCGGGGCAGCTCCGCCGGACGCGGGCGGGGCTCCGGCAGGTCCATCGGGTCCATGATGGCGGCGGCCAGCATCAGCGCCCTGAGCCCGTCGGCGAGCGCGTGGTGGAACTTGAAGAGGACCGCGAAGGACACGCCGTCCTCGCCGGGCAGCACGTGCGCCTCCCACGGCGGCCGGCCGCGTTCCAGGGGGCGCTCCATCAGCCGGCCGGCCTCGGAGTGGAAGTCGGCGGTGGGCGCGTGCAGCAGGACGTGGTCCAGCGGCTCGAAGCCGGGTGCGGGCTCGCGGGCCGCACCGCCGAAGGCGAGGGGCGCGAGCGGCTGCCACACGTCACGGATACGCATCCGCAGTCCGGGGACGGCGGCGGCGCGGGCCGCGAGGAGGTCCGCGGCGTGGGCGCCGGCGGTGGGCGAGTGCGCGGCGAAGACGCCGAGGGCGCCCAGGTGCATCGGATGCCGGTCGGACTCGATGTTCCAGAACGCCAGGTCGAGTGGTGCGAGGAGGTCGGAAGTCAAAGGCTTGCTCTCGCGTCGACGACGGGTGGACTTGCAGTCAAACCCGGACCGGTGATTACGGTCAAGTACGAGCAAGTTACACACAGTTAACAGCGGATTAAGTCCCGTCCCCCCGGAGAGGGACGGGACTCCGTCAGCTCAGGACACGCCGGGCATCACTTCAGCACCGGGGGCGCGGCCGAGGCCGATGTTCCCCACTCGGACGGCTCCGGGCCAACCGTGAACCCGAGGGTGCGGACACCCCGCAAGGTGCCGGTCGTCAGGTACGTACGACTGTACGACGATCCGTCCACACGGGCCGACTGGACGTACCGGTCGGTGTCCGACGTGCCGGGTGCCTTCACCGTCAGGGCACCCAGCGGGTAGTAGCGCCGGTCGAGCGTGAGGTCGACCCGCTCGAACACGGGTGTGGACAGGCCCCAGGTGTCGAAGCCGGGCTGCACCGGGAAGATCCCGATCGAGGACAGGACGTTCCAGGCGGACATCGTGCCGAGGTCGTCGTTGCCGGTCATGCCGGTCGGCGCGTCCGTGAACAGGGTCAGCGCCGCGTGCACGACGTCGGTCGTCTTCCACGGCTGGCCGGTGGACAGGTAGGTGTACGGGGCGATGAGGTCGGGCTCGTTCTGCGGGTTGTACTTGTCCGCGTTGTAGTAGGCGTACGGGCCGTTGACCCACACCTCGCGGGCGGTCTTCGCCGGGTCCTTCAGCAGCCGGTCGTACGCGAAGAACGCGTCGAGCCGGTCGTTCGCCGCCTGCTTCCCGCCGATCAGGTCCACCATGCCGGGCAGGTCCTGCGGCACGAGCCACTGGTACTGCCAGGACGTGCCCTCGTGGAAGCCCTCGCTCTGCGCGGGGTCCGCGGGCCCGGTGAAGGCCCCGGAGGCGTCCCGGGCGCGGAAGAACCCGGTCGAGGGGTCGTGGATCGCGCGGTAGTTCTGGGACCGCGCCAGATAGCGCGCGGCGTCGTCCGCGTGGCCCAGGTCCTTGGCCATCTCGCCGAGCACGGCGTCGGACAGGGCGTACTCCAGCGTCGCGGACGCGCCGTGGTCGTAGTCGGAGTCGCCGGGCTTCGCGTGCGGACGGCCCTTCACATAGGGCGCGAAGCCGTTCGCGATGTACTCCCGGTTGGCCTCGCGGCCCACGGCGGGCGAGTCGGCGGGCGGCACCCCGTCGGCGTTCTTCCGCAGCGCCCGGTAGGCCCGTTCCTCGTACCCCTTGAGCAGGCCCTGCTGGTAGGCGTTCGTGAGGAACGGGGTGACCGGGTCGCCGGTCATGATGTTCGTCTCGGCCGTGCCGTAACCCCACTTGGGCAGCCAGCCGCTCTCCTCGTCGATCCTGATGACGGAGACCGCCATGTCGCGCGCCTCGCGCGGCGCGAGCAGGGACAGCAGTTGCGACTGGGTGCGGTAGGTGTCCCACAGCGACCAGTTCTGGTAGTACGTGAAGCCCTCGGCGCGGTGGATCCGCCGGTCCCAGCCGGTGTAGCGGCCGTCGGCGTCACTGCCGATGTTGGGCGCGAGGAAGGAACGGTAGAGCGACGAGTAGAACGTCCGGCGCAGGGTGTCGGCGCCGCCCCGCACGCGCACGTCGTCCAGCCGGGCCTCCCACGCGCGCTGGGCGGCGGCGCGGACCGCATCGAAGGAACGGCCGCCCTCGGAGCGGAGGTTGACGGCCGCGCCGCGGGCGTCCACGTAGGACAGGGCGGTGGTCGCCTCGACCGTGCGGTCCTCGGTGGTGTCGAAGCGGAGGAAGGCGCCGGTGCGCCCGGTGGTGCCGGCCGTCTCCTTGGACCCCTCGGTGACGGTGTCGCCGTTCCAGGTGCCCGAGGTGGTGAACGGCCGGTCGAACCGGGTGACCGTGTACACGGTGTACGGCTCGGTGCCCTGGCAGAAGCCGCTGCCGGTGATCGCCGTCCGGACCGTCCGGTCGTCGAGGATCTCGACCTCGGTGGAGACGGTCCTGTGCAGCGACTGGCCCGCGTTCAGCAGCACGTTGGCCTTGTCGGTGGCCGGGAAGGTGTAGCGCTGCACGCCGGTGCGCGCGGTGGCCGTCAGTTCGGCCTCGATCCCGGACTTCAGGCCGACCTTGTAGAAGCCGGGACGCGCCTCCTCGGTGTCGTGGCCGAACTCGGCCGCGTACCGGGCGTAGTCCGTCCCGGTGACGTCCCCGGTCGTGGGCAGGACGGGCAGGTCGCCGCCGAGGCCGCAGCCGACGCCCGACAGATGGACCAGCGAGAAGCCGCGGATGTGGTTCTGGGAGTGGTCGTACCCCGTGTTGTGGCCCGTGTCCGGCGAGAACTGCACCATGCCGAAGGGCACGGCGGCGCCGGGATAGGTGTTGCCCTCGTTCTCCGTTCCGATGAACGGGTTCACCAGATCGGTGAGCCGTCCGTCGCGCGGCTCGGCGGCCTGTGCGGTGGGCAGGGCGAACAGCGCGGAGGCTGTCACCAGGCCGGCCGTGCACAGGCGCAGGCGCCGGGTCCATCTCATGCGGGAGACCTCCGGTGGGGGATCGACATCGTTGTCCTCATGCATGGTCGGGTCGGGCGGCCGGCTTTCCGGGCAACCGGCGGGGATCTCGCGGGACGCGTCGCGTGCGGGTGCGGCACGTCCGGGACCGTCGTGCGGACCACCGGCCGGGCTCTCCTTCCGTACGGGCGGACGGCAGCGGTGACGCGGGTGGTGCTCGCGGATGACATCGTTGTCAGGAGGGAACAACGTTGTCATCCGCGGCAGTTGGCATGACAACACGCGTCCCGCCCCGCTGTCCAGGGTCATGACGAACGACCCCGGAACGCCGGCCCGAGGGGCCGGTGTCCGAGGCCGTCGACCGCCCACCCCGTCGGTCAGGGCACGTGCTGGCCCTTGCCCAGCGCGATCACGCCCCCCTTGGAGACCGTGTAGAGGTCGGAGTCGCGCTCCGGATTGACACCGATCGTCGCTCCCGGAGGCACCTCGACGTTCTTGTCGAGCACCGCGCCGCGCACCACGGCACCGCGCCCTATCTTCACGTTGTCGTGCAGGATCGACCCCTGCACCACCGCTCCCGGATCGACGACCACCCCCGGCGACAGGACCGACCGTGTCACCTGCCCCCGGATCAGGCATCCCGCGCTGATGATGGACTCGCTCGCGATGCCCCCGGAGTTGAAGCGCGCGGGCGACAACTGCCCGGAGCTGGTGTAGACGGGCCAGCTGCGGTTGAACAGGTTGAAGGCGGGACGCTCGGCGATCAGGTCCATGTGGGCGTCGTAGTAGGCGTCGAGGGTCCCCACGTCACGCCAGTAGCCCTGGTCGCGGGTGGTCTCGCCGGGCACGTGGTTGTCGCTGAAGTCGTACAGCTGGGCCTCACCGCGTTCGGTGAGCGCGGGCAGGATCGAACCCCCCATGTCGTGCACGGAGTTCTCGTCCTCGGAGTCCCGCAGCAGCGCCTCGATCAGCGCCTTGGTGGTGAAGATGTAGTTGCCCATCGAGGCGAAGACGCACTCCGGGTCGTCCGCGAGGCCCGGCGGGTCGGCGGGCTTCTCCAGGAAGCCCCGCACGCTCTGGCCGTCGGAGCCGGGGCTGATGACGCCGAAGGACGACGACTCGGACCGCGGCACGCGTATCCCGGCCACCGTCACCCCCGCGCCGCTCTCGATGTGCTGCGCGAGCATCTGCCGGGGGTCCATCCGGTAGACGTGGTCGGCGCCGAACACCGCGACGTACTCGGGCTGTTCGTCGTGGACGAGGTTCAGCGACTGGAGGATCGCGTCCGCACTGCCCAGGTACCAGCGGGGCCCGAGCCGCTGCTGGGCCGGAACCGGGGTCACATAGTTGCCGAGCAGGCTCGACATCCGCCAGGTGGTGGTGATGTGCCGGTCCAGCGAGTGCGACTTGTACTGCGTGAGCACGCATACGCGCAGGATGTCGGCGTTGACGAGATTGGACAGGACGAAGTCCACGAGGCGGTACGTGCCGCCGAAGGTCACCGCCGGTTTCGCCCGGTCCGCCGTGAGCGGCATCAGCCGCTTTCCCTCCCCGCCCGCCAGGACTATGCCCAGCACCGAAGGTCCTCCGCGCCGCATGCCGCCGCCCCTCTACGCCCGGTCGGGCCGCGCCCGGCTGTCCGGGCCCGCCCATGCCTGTGAAGTCCGCCTGCCCGATGCCTACCCCGGTTTCCCGCCCGACCGACGCCTACCCCGCCTTGAGGACTTCCTCGTACAGCCGGACGGTCCTTCGGGCCACCGCGTCCCAGCCGAACTCCCCCACCGCGCGCCGCCGTCCGGCCTCGCCCATGCGGCGGGCCGTGCCGGGGTCGGCGAGCACGGAGTCCAGGGCCCGCGTCAGCCCCGCCTCGAAGTCGTCCCCGAGCGGCACGAGCAGACCCGTCTCGCCGTCCTCGACCACCTCGGGGATGCCGCCCACGCGCGAGGCGACCACCGCCGTACCGCAGGCCATCGCCTCCAGGTTGACGATGCCGAGCGGCTCGTACACCGAGGGGCAGACGAACACGGCTGCGTGGGTGAGGAGTTGGATGACGTCCGGGCGGGGCAGCATCTGCGGGATCCAGTGCACGCCGTCGCGCACACCGCTCAGCTCCTGGTACAGCTCGCGGAACTCCCGGTCGATCTCAGGGGTGTCGGGGGCGCCCGCGCACAGCACCACCTGCGTCGCCGGGTCGATGTCCCGTACCGCGCGCAGGAGATGGGGCACACCCTTCTGCCGGGTGATGCGGCCGACGAACAGGACGTACGGGCGCGCGGTGTCCAGGCCGAGCCGCTCCAGCACGTCGGTGCCGTCGTCGGGCCGGTAGAGGGCGGTGTCGATGCCGTTGTGCACGACGTGCACCCGGGCCGGGTCCAGGCCGGGATAGCAGCCCAGGATGTCCTCGCGCATGGCGCCGGAGACGGCGATCACGGCGTCCGCGGCCTCGACGGCGGTGCGCTCGGCCCAGCCGGAGAGGGCGTAGCCTCCGCCGAGCTGCTCCGCCTTCCAGGGGCGCAGCGGTTCGAGGGAGTGGGCGGTCACGACGTGCGGGATGCCGTGCAGGAGCTTCGCGAGGTGCCCGGCGAGGTTGGCGTACCAGGTGTGCGAGTGGACGAGTTCGCGGCCCTCGAGGGCGGCGGCGATGGAGAGGTCCACGGAGAAGGTGCGCAGGGCGTCGTTGGCGCCGTCGAGGACGGGCCAGGGCCGGTGCCGGACGACCCCGCCGGCGGCGCCCTCGCCCCAGCAGTGCACGTCCAGGTCGGTGAGCGCGCGCAGCTCCCTCGCGAGGAACTCGACATGGACACCCGCACCGCCGTAAACGTCCGGCGGGTACTCCCTGGTCAGCAGTCCCACGCGCACACAGCACCCCCGTCGTAGCCGGCCGGTGCCCCTCATGGTCACTCAGTTGAACGCGATACGGAAGACCACAGGACCGATGCGCGGAGCCCGCGGGACCGGTACGCGGAGCCCGCGGGAAGCCCCGTCAGGTCCGGCCGGGGGCGGACCGGGGCGGCCGGTGGAAGCAGCAGTCGCCGCAGACTCCGCCGCCGGGCACCCGGTAGTAGAGGCAGCAGCTGCGGCGGCGGAGCGTCCTCGGATCGAGGGTGCCGGAGAGGTCGGGACGGTCGAAGAGCCGGCCGGCCAGCGTCCTGGCCCGCTCCCCCACGTCCGGGCGTCCGTGGGTCAGCGCCCAGCGGTCCAGTCCGCGTACCGCTCCGGCCAGGGCGGAGCCCGCGTTGCCCCACAACAGGGCCGGTGAGACGCGGTGGCGTGAGCGCAGGGCCGCGCTCAGCGGGACGAGGAGTCCGCCGCGCACGACGGCGTCGAGATCCTCCACCGGCCGGGCCCGGACCTCGGAGAGCCACAGGTCGTCCGGGACACCGGCGTCCGGGTCCCAGCGCAGCAGCTCCGGATCGAGGTCGGGGAACTGTCCGCAGAGCGCGGCGGCACCGAGCGCGACCGACCAGAACCGGGCCGCGAGACCCTGCTGCGCCACCGACGCCGCCACCCGCGACTCCGGTGCCCGGATACTCTTCGCGACCTTTCGGACACGAAAAGTCATCGGATCCGCGTAAACCTCCTCGGGCCCCCGGAATCGCGGTTCCGCGCAGGCGTCCGCGAGGGTGGGCAGGGGGCCGCGCGGCGGTACGCCGACGCGTAGTACGAAGAATCCGCCGAGGGCGTCGAGCGCGGTGAGCTGGGGGTCGAGGTCCACGAAGAGCAGTAGTACCAAGCCCCCTAGGGGTTACCACCAGTGGATGGGCTCGTGGTGTCGCCCACCCTGGGGAGGACAAGGGGCGTTTCGTACTCCATCGGCAGTAGGACCCAATGACTGCTCAGGGACGACGACGAGAACTAATTCGCGGGGCATCGTTGTTTGCATGGAAGCCGACCGTTCGTCGCGCCGGGCCGCTGCCCCGCGCCGTACGCAGAGGAGGGACTCATGAGTGCCCTCGCTTTGTCCGTAGTGCTCTCGTTCGTCTCGGCCGTCGCGTATGCGGGCGGCGCGATCATTCAGGAGCAGGTCGCGCTGACCTCTCCCGGCCAGACCTACGCGCCGCTGCGCAGGCCGGGCTGGTGGGGCGCCGTCGCACTGACCGGCCTGGGCGGACTGCTGCACGTGGTCGCCCTCGCCTTCGGCCCGCTGAGCCTCGTACAACCGCTCGGCGCGCTCACGATCGTCTTCGCCCTTCCCATGGCGGCCCTCTTCGTCGGCCGCAGGGCCGGGGCGACCGCCTGGCGCGGCGCGATCATGGCCACGGTGGGTCTCGCCGGCCTGCTGGCCCTGGTCGGCGCGTCCGACACGCAGTCCCTGAGCGGCGCGCAGCGCCTGGCTCTGGGAGTGGTGGCGGGCGGTGCGGTCGCCGCCCTCATGGTGGCGGGGCGGGCGGCGCACCGGCACCCGGCCGTGCGCAGTGTGCTGCTGGCGGTCGCGGCGGGCATCGCCTTCAGCATGTCCTCCGTGTTCACCAAGTCCGTCGCGGTGGACTGGTCCCAGCACGTCTCGCTCGCCAACCTGTCGAGCCTCGGTGCCATCGGGGTCTTCGCGACGGCCGGCATGCTGCTCTCGCAGGCCTCCTACCGGGGCGCCGGCCTGGAGGCTCCGCTGGCCACCCTGACGGTCGTGAACCCCGTCGTGGCGGCCGCGGTCGGCATCACGATGTTCGGTGAGACGTTCCGCCACGGCACGACCGGCACGGCGCTCGCCCTGGGCTGCGGCGTCGTGGCGGCGGGCGGTCTGATCCTGCTCACCATCGAGCGCATCGGCAGCGGCGACCGGACGACGACCGCTCCCGCGGAACTCGCGGACGCGCCGGACGCCGGCGCGGCGGCGGAAGTCGCCGTGGAGACGGACGCGGGCGTGGTCGTGGGCACGGACGCCCTGGAGCCCGGTGACGCCCGCCGTCCGGCCGACGGACCGACTCCGGTCCCGGTGTGGGCGGGATCGGGATCGGGATCGGCCGTCTCCGCCGTGTCGGCCGTCTCGGCCCCGAGCCTTCCCGAACCGGTCCTCCCGCTTCCCGAACCGGCCGTCGCGGGTCTCGGCGCCCTCACGGCCTCCGGGGCCGAGGCGGCCGTGGAGGAACTGCTGGCCGGGCTGCCCAAGCCCGTCGGCAGCGTCGAGGGGCCCGTGTCGGCGTCACGGCCGGGTTTCCCGGGCGAGTCGCCGACGGCCCCGCGGCCGGGCGGCGAGAGCGTGTTCCCGCCGGCTCCGCAGCCCGCCGTCGGAGGTGTGTTCATGACGGCTCCGGCCGGTGCGGGAAGCGTCTTCGTGCCGGGGCCGCCCAAGGCCTCCGTACCCACGCTGGAGGTCGTCGCCCCGCAGGACGCGGCGGTGGTGGACGAGCTGCCCCGGCTGACCGCGATGCTCGGTGTGCCCTACGTGCCGATGCCGTTCGTCAACCACCACCGCACCCGAGTCAAATCCTGACGCCGCGCGCCCGGAGGTACGCCACCGGGTCGATGTCCGAACCGAAGCCGGGCCCCGTCCGCACCTCGAAGTGCAGATGCGGGCCCGTGCTGTTGCCCGTCGACCCGGAGCGGCCGATGCGCTGGCCGCCCACGACGCTCCGCCCCGCCTTCACGGAGATCGCGGAGAGGTGCGCGTACTGCGTGTAGCGGCCGTCGGCGTGCCGGATCACGACCTGGTAGCCGAACGATCCGCCCCAGCCCGAGCTGACCACCTGACCGGCCGCGACCGCCTCGACGGAGGTGCCGGTGGGCACGGGGAAGTCGACCCCCGTGTGGTAGCCCTTGGACCAGGAGGAGCCCGCGGCGCGGTAGGGCGTGCCGGTCGCCGCCGTCACCGGGGCCACGACGGAGTGCGTCTTCCCGGCGGTCCTGTCCGGGGTGGTCGTGTGCGAAGTCGCCGGGCCGGTCGAGGTCTTCTTGGCCGGTGTCCTGGCGGGGGCCTTCGCGGGCGCCTTCGAGGGGGTCTTCGCGGGCGCCTTCGGCGGCGCGTCCCGCGTGGGGGCGGGTGCCTGCGCCCGGCCGCGCAGGTCCAGCCGCTGACCCGGCAGGATCAGGTCCGGGTCGGAGCCGACGGTAGTCCGGTTCGCGCTGTACAGCCCCTGCCAGCCGCCCTCGACGTGCCGGGAGCCGGCGATGCCGGACAGCGTGTCACCGCGCACGACGGTGTACATCTCGGCGGTCCCGGCCCGCGACTGCGGTGTGGTGTCCGGCTTCACGTCGCGCACCGAGCGCTGCTTCGCCGACTGCGGCGCGGTCCCCGCCGGACTGATGTCGGGGGCGGCGCCGCCCCTGGTCAGCCCGCCGCGGACCGAGCAGACCGGCCAGGCGCCGGGCCCCTGTCCCTTGAGCACCTTCTCGGCCACGGCGATCTGCTGGTCCTTCGTGGCCCGGTCCGCGCGGCTCGCGTAGGCCCTGCCGCCGTACGCCTCCCAGGTGGACTGGGTGAACTGCAGCCCGCCGTAGTAGCCGTTGCCGGTGTTGATGCTCCAATCGCCGCTGGACTCACAGGCGGCCACCTTGTTCCAGGTGCCGACATCGGCCGCGTGGGCGACTCCGGTTCCGACGAGCGGGAGCGCGATACCGGCGCTGCCCGCCGTGACGGTGAGTGAGGCGCGATTGATCCTGTTCGGCTGATACCGGCGGTGCCGACCGCGTACGGCCATGAGGGAGCCCCCTAGACATGCGTCAGGAGCGGCAAAAGTAAGCGCCGGGAACAGGACAGGACAAGGGGGCAATCGGTCGCTCCGAAAAGGCGGTTGACCGCACGGCAGGTCACTCCCGGCCCGCCGTCGACGCACCGCCGAACCGGACCCGCTCCCTACGGTGGGTGACCGGGACGGCCCTGGAACGAGGGCCGCGCCCCGCTCGCCCCGCCGCTCCGTGGCCTGTCGGCACCGGATTCGGGTGTCCGCCGACGACGGCTCCGCGCGACCACGGGGACGATCGCCGGGTCCGACTCGGCGGGAGCGCGCCCGCGGGTCCGGACGCCCGAACCGCCGTCAACGGGCAGCCGACGTCCCACGCCCTGGCCGAAATCCGCCCTCGCGACGCCGGGGCGGTCTGCTGCGCGGGCACCTCCGACGCGCCAGGATGGCTTGGGGCAATACTGGCGAACAGCACGGACGAGCACGACCGGCGTCACCGATGACGAGGCCTTCCGCCCCTGTCGGCCGCCGGACCTCTTACCGGACTTCCTAGGAGCCATCCGAATGAGCACTTCAGCCCAGATCGGCGTCACGGGTCTCGCGGTCATGGGACGCAACCTCGCCCGCAACTTCGCGCGCAACGGTTACGCGGTCGCCGTGCACAACCGCACGGTGGCCAAGACGAACGCGCTGGTGGAGGAGTTCGGCGACGAAGGCACGTTCGTGGCGGCCGAGACCGCGAAGGAGTTCGTCGCGGCGCTGGAGCGGCCCCGCCGCCTGGTGATCATGGTGAAGGCGGGCGAGCCGACGGACGCGGTGATCCAGGAGTTCGCCCCGCTCCTGGAGCCCGGCGACATGATCATCGACGGGGGCAACGCGCACTTCGCGGACACCCGGCGCCGTGAGCGCGCGCTGCGCGAGCAGGGCATCCACTTCGTCGGCGCGGGTGTCTCCGGCGGCGAGGAGGGCGCGCTGCACGGGCCGAGCATCATGCCGGGCGGTTCGGTCGAGTCGTACGCCTCGCTCGGCCCGATGCTGGAGAAGATCTCCGCGAAGGCCGCGGACGGGTCGCCGTGTGTCACGCACGTGGGTCCCGACGGCGCCGGGCACTTCGTGAAGATGGTCCACAACGGCATCGAGTACGCCGACATGCAGCTCATCGGCGAGGCGTACCAGCTGCTCCGCGATGTCGCCGGGTACTCCCCCGCGCAGATCGCGGACATCTTCCGCACCTGGAACACCGGCCGGCTCGACTCGTACCTGATCGAGATCACCGCCGAGGTGCTGTCGCACGTGGACGCGGCCACGGGCAAGCCGTTCGTGGACGTGGTGCAGGACCGGGCCGAGCAGAAGGGCACGGGCCGCTGGACCGTGCAGATCGCGCTGGACCTGGGCGTTCCGGTGTCCGGTATCGCCGAGGCGGTGTTCGCCCGCTCCCTGTCCGGGCACGCCGACCTGCGCGCCGCCTCGCGCGCTCTCGCCGGTCCGAAGGCGCGGCAGCTCGAGGCGTCCGAGGCCGGGGCCTTCGCGGACCGGGTGGAGCAGGCGCTGTACGCGTCGAAGATCGTCTCGTACACGCAGGGCTTCCACGAGATCATCGCGGGCAGCGACGAGTACGACTGGAACATCGACCTCGGGTCCGTCGCCTCGATCTGGCGCGGCGGCTGCATCATCCGGGCGGCCTTCCTCGACCGCATCCGGGCCGCCTACGACGCCCGCCCCGACCTGCCGAGCCTGCTGTCGGACGAGACGTTCGCCCAGGAGATCGCGGCGGCCCAGGACAGCTGGCGCGAGGTCCTCGTCGCCGCGACCCTCCAGGGCGTGCCCACCCCCGGCTTCTCGGCGGCCCTCGCCTACTACGACGCCCTGCGCGCCGAGCGCCTGCCGGCCGCCCTCACCCAGGGCCAGCGGGACTTCTTCGGGGCGCACACGTACCGCAGGACGGACCGCGAGGGGTCGTTCCACACGCTGTGGGGCGGCGACCGGTCGGAGGTCGAGGCGTAGGGCCGCGCCGCTCGCGCCGGGTCTCTCCCGTTGCCGAGGCCGTCGCCTTCCCGTTCCCGGAGCCGTCGCGCTCGCGGAGCCGGGATCGTGGCGGCTCCGGTCTGTACGGGGAGAGGGGAATCGGGTGCCTGGGTGAACCTGGTCCCACGGGGGTGCCGGGGTGGGTGAACCTAGTCCCGCTGGCGGGCGAACAGTTCCAGGTGTCCGCAGTTGGGGCAGCGGAAGGCGTCTATCTGCCAGTGCGGCCGGCCCATCCGCTTGGCACCACCCAGCGGGCCTCGCTCAAGGGCGCCTTCGATCCACCGCGCGAACCCGCGGGAGCCCTGTCCCGAGTCCTCGACGAAGCCCGGCTCCAGTCCCACGACCCCGCACTGGGTGCACCGTACGTTGTTCATCGAGAGAGTGTAATGAACGGCTGATCGCTGATCTCGCCCGTCTCCGGGGCCAGTTGCCTCCTCCGCATCCGGTTGCCCCCGCGGGAGGCGCGCGAAGGCCGCGCCGTGCGGGCGTTCGTGAACACGCGCACGGTGCGGCGATCCGAATGTTCCTCCGGCGGAGCGTGTGAGCCCCGGTCTCCCGCGCACCGGGCTGGACCCTCCTCAGGTCAGGGGCCCTGGCTGGGGCTG
This sequence comes from Streptomyces sp. NPDC002580, assembly GCF_042889485.1. Classification (NCBI taxonomy): domain Bacteria; kingdom Bacillati; phylum Actinomycetota; class Actinomycetes; order Kitasatosporales; family Streptomycetaceae; genus Streptomyces; species Streptomyces sp. NPDC002580. The sequence continues at coordinate 740,591 of NZ_JBIAQZ010000002.1, forward strand.
GGGCTCCGGTACCGGATCGGGGCCCGGCGGTTTCGGGACCGGGGAGGGGGACGGGACGGGATCCGGCACGGGCACGGGATCCGGGTTCGGCCCCGGGACGGGATCGGGCCCGCCGGGCTTCGGCGTGGGATCCGGGAAGGGGCCCGGACGGTCGGGACTCGGCCCGGGGGTGGGACCCGGCTTCACCGGGTCGGGGTACGGCTGCGTCATGGCGGTCCTCCAGCCAGTCGGTACGTCGGCTCTGGACTTGTCCCACGCGTACCCGGCAAGGCCACGCCCACTCACCCCGTCGTGCGAGGGACGCCGACCAGGTGGGTCACCCGGGATGCGCCCGCTCGGAAATCCGGCGGCGCACGGGGTTCGCCGCGCACCCGGCTGAAGCGCCCCGAGGCGGGGCAACCCGCTGGTCCTGAGCCTGGTACGCGGCTCAGGACCAGCGGGTTGCCAGCGGCTCAGCGGCTCAGCGGCTCAGCGGCTCAGCGGCTGCCGAGCGTGGGGCGCGCACGGCTGGTGGGCTACGAGGCAGCCCGCACCGAGCGGACCGCCTCGGCCGCGGCGGCGAGTCCCGGACGCGGGCTCGACAGGACCGGTACCGAGGTGGTCGTGAGCAGCTGGGCGGCCGTCATGGACGCCTGGGCGAGGACGATCACGTCGGCACCGCCGACCGCGTCGGCGGCGTCGGCCACCGCGCGGGCGCAGCCGTCCGCGTCGCCCGCCTCGAACAGCGCCCACGCGCCGTCGACGAGCGCCGTCCGGACGTGGACGCGACGACCTGCGCGGCGGGCCTCCTCCTCGACCAGGGCGACCGTGGGTTCCAGGGTGCTCGCGACCGTGGCGAGGACGACGATCCGCAGGCCCGTGGCCACCGCCGCGGCCGCCATCGGGCGGTCCACGCGGAGCACGGGCACCCCGACGTCGGTGCGCTCCGCGACCGCGCCGATGGTCGAACAGGTGCAGAGGACGACCCGCGCACCGTCGGCGACGGCCCGGTCCAACAGCGCCCGCACCGCGTCGGCCACCGCTTCGGGCCCTTCGTGCCGGGCCCTGGCCAACAGCTCCTCGTCGACCGAGTGCCGCAGTTCCAGTCCCTGGTGGGCCTCGTCGCGCAGGGCGTCGAAGACGGGGACGTGCACGGGCGAGGTGTGCAGCAGCGCGAGCGGTCCGGAGGGGGAAAACTGTGGTCCGGAGGGACTCACGTGTGATCCGGGCGGGGACGGATGCCGTCCGGGCGGGGTCGGGTTCGGTCTGGACGGAGGCATCCGGGACGCTCCGGACATCAGAAGCGTCCCGGATGCGCCTTGAGCCACTCCACCGCGGCGGTCAGCAGCTCCGGGTCGGCCACCGGAGCCTCCGCGGGATGCCGCTCCGCCCACTTGACGACGTACGGGCAGAGCGGCGCGACCACGACACCCTCGCGCGCGGCCATGACGTACAGCTCACGGGCGAGGGAGCCGGCGATGCCCTGCCCCTCGTGCTCGGGCTCCACGATGGTGTGCACGGGCACAAGGGCGCGCGCGGGCTCCTCCAGGACGAAGTACTCGATGTGTCCGACCACTTGGCCGCCGGCGAACGCCTCGAGGCGGCCGGCCGGCCTGTCGTCGCGGATCTCGATGTCACTCAAGGGCACTCCTCGGGTCCTAGGTCCAGGGATCCTGCGAAGCCGCCGCTCCGCGACTCAGACGGTGGAGACGGCCTGCGGGCTGCGCTGCTGGTCCGAGCCCGGTACCGGCTCGGACGGGTCCGCACCGAGGGACACGATCCGGTTGTCGCCGTCCACGTGTACGACGGCGGGCTTCAGAGCGCGCGCCTCGGCATCGGTCACCTGAGCGTAACTGATGATGATCACCAGGTCACCGGGATGCACGAGGTGGGCCGCGGCTCCGTTGATCCCGATGACCCCCGACCCGCGCTCCCCCTCGATGACGTACGTCTCCAGGCGGGCACCGTTGGCGATGTCGACGATGTGGACGAGCTCACCGGGCAGCAGATCGGCGGCGTCCAAGAGATCGGCGTCGATGGTCACGGACCCGACGTAGTGCAGGTCGGCCTGGGTGACGGTGGCACGGTGGATCTTGGATTTGAACATGGTACGCAGCACTTTGGACTCCTGGAAGACGGCTCCCTGCCTGCTTTCTGCAGGTCAAAGGCGTCCCACACTGTACATCGGCACGCCTTGGACTCGAAGACTTCCAGGAACATCGTGTGCTGCTGCGGCCGGACTTCCCGCCTGTGCATCTCTGCGCCGACCAGGCTGCTCCAGGGCCACCGACTCGGTCGTGCACGAAGGACCATGCGGGACTGACACCGAGTGGACGCCGACTTGTCTGACGTCTCGTCAGGCGAGTTGAGGATCAGCAGCACGCGGCCCACCCAGTGCCGATTCGACCTCTGCCCGTAGACGAGTGGGAGCTGACCCAGAGCCCCGCCGGCGCCAACCAGTGGAAGCCGAAGGACGGCCCGGGTTCACCAAGAGCCAGTACCGCCCCTGCCCGGCCCGCACCCGCTGCACCACCACCGACAGCGCCCGGACCGCGGGCTTCCGCCACGAGAACTCAGCGACCTGCAACCCGCGTCCGCACCGAGCAGCGGACCTCCGGCTGGAAGGCCCGCTACGCGGTCCGCTCCGGAGTCAAGCCCAGACGTTCACAGGCGCTTGGCGCTGCGCAGGAGACCTGCGTAGAAGCCGTTCCCGTCGATGCGGGAGGCGCCGCCCTTGTCGCCCATGGTCGGTCCGTTGACCTCCTTGCGGCTGGAGATGAAGACGCGGTGGCCGTCGCTGTCCACTCCCAGGTACATGGCGACGTGGTCGAGGTGCTTTCCGGTGCGGTGGTCCATCTTGAAGAAAAGGAGGTCCCCGGGCTGGATCACGTCGATGTTCCGGGGACGCGTGTACCAGGGGGCCGGACCCGAGAGCTTCAGGATGTCGACGCCGTCCTTCGAGCGGGCCATGCCGTCGGCGCTGCGCGGGAGTCCGTCACCGGAAGTGTTCGTCGCCATCAGTGGATAGCGGGTCCGGTAACCCCAGACCATCCGCATGAAGCCGGAGCAGTCCAGGGCGCGGTAGCGCTCCTCGCGAGTCATCATGGTGGTGCCGTCGCGGAAGGTGTAGTTGATTCCCAGGTAGTCGTAGAAGTCGTTTTGTTCGAGGCGGTCGACGCCGTCCTCCTTGAACGGGCCGAAGACCGCGTCGCCCGCGTACGGAACGCCCTCGTCGTCCTTCTTCACGGGTGCGCCGTCGACGTACTGGAAGGCGATGGCGAAGACGTCGTCGGCCTCGCTGCCGTAGTACTCCTTGAACCAGTCCTTGAACCACTTCTCCTTCTCGGCACCCTTGCGCCAGGGCTCCGGCATCAGGCGCACCCAGTCCTGAGTCATCACCCGTGTCTTGGTGTTGGCCGGCTCGGTGAAGGTGCGGGAAGGGCCTCGGAGGGTCGCGGTGCGGGCTCCGTCCGTGAAGGTGGCAAGGATGTCGCCCTTCTCGCCGCGCAGCACGGAGCGCGTCGGGTTGTTCAGGCGCTCCCAGGTCTGCTTGCCGGTGGCCTTGCCCGAGTTCTCGAGGTCGGGCCTGTCGGTGACGGCCTGCACAGCCGGGACCTTCGCCTCCTCGTCCTTGCGGAGTTCGAAGGTGAAGTACGCGCTGCCCGCGAGCAGCGCGATGACCGTGGCAGCGTGGAGGGCGGGACGGCCTTTGCGCTTCGGCATGGTGACGGCTCCAAGGATTGCGGGGAGGGCGGGCGGCTCAGGCGGAGGGCATGGCGCCGAGGAGGATTCCGGCGGTCAGCACGACGTAGGTGGCGAGCGTGACCGTGCCGGTCGACAGCAGCGTGGCGCCCTTGGGCTGACGCACGAGCTGGTAGCCGACGAGACCGGGGACGATGAAGCCCAGGGTCTGGTTGGCGTAGAGCAGCGGGAACTCCATCTGGAGCACGATGATCACGGTGGCCTGGATCAGGACGCCGCTGAGCACGACGGCAGCGAACAGCCGCTTGCCGTAGAGGATCACGAAACGCTGGAGCAGCAGCGTGGTGACGTACGTCAGAACGGTGACGCCGACGACGAGCGCGGCGCGCTGGAGGTCCTCTATGAGGGTCAGCGCCAGCCAGCCCGGGGTGATCATGCCGCCGGGCGAGAGGTTGGTCGTGAGGTAGCACATGAGCGAGAACATCAGACCCAGGCCGATGCCGATCGCGGCGATCTCGGGGGTGAGGACGGAGGGGATCAACGGGGCTCTCCTGGGCTGTGCCACTGCTCGGGGTCATCGGCGGGATGTGGGGGCTGTGCGAAGGGTTCGAACAGACTGCGGGGGCTGGGCTGTTCACCGAATCCGAGGGGCTGCGGGCGCGCTTCGGCACGTTCCTGCAGCAGATCCGGCCAGGGGTCACGGGCCGGTTCGGGCTGATGCGCCTGCTCCGGCAAGCCGCGATGACGGGCCTGCTTCGGTGGCACGCTCCGGGTCGGCTGCTCGTGCCGGTTGCTCATGTCCGGCTGCCGCGGCTGGTCCCACTGCTGTCGGCGGGACTGCTGAGGGTACTCGGGAAGCGTCCGCCGTCGACCGTCCTGCTCAGGGTACGGATCGTGCCCGGTGCGCTGCGCGGGAACGGCGGCGGTCCGGGGCGCGTACCGCGTCTCGTACGCCTCCGAGTACCCCAGATAAGGGTCGATCCGTGGGACGTACAGCTGCATGGTCTCGGCGTGCTCGCGCACGGCGGTCGCCGGCCGCGGCTCGTCGGCCGCCGTGTCCCCGGCGCTGCGGGCGTCGCTGCCGGGCACGTACGCGTCGTCCTCGCTGTCGTCCGCGGGGAGTTCGGCGAGGTGCTCCAGCAGGTGCTCGCCCTGGCCGTGGATGTTGCCGATGGCCACCAGCGAGGTGTCCGTGTCGAGCTCCGCGAGCAGCAGGCCCATGAATTCCTCGGGGTCGCGGCGGTCGCCGCCGAGGTCGACTGCACGGTTGCGGTACTCGGCGGGGATGGCGTCGATGGCGCTCTTGGCCGGGTGGCCGATCACGAAGACCTTGTCGGGATCCAGTTCGGGGATGATCTCGCCCATCTGGCCGTTGCGCTCGACACGGTCGGGGCGGCAGTTGATGACGACGTTGAGGGGGCGGTGGATCGCGCCGAGGTCGAGGAGCTGGTTGATGTTCATCAGCGTCGACTCGGGGTCGTTGGCCGCGAAGACGTTGGCGAAGCGGAGCTTCTTGCCGTCCTCGGTGACGTACCGTTCCACGGACAGGACACCGGGGTCCGGCGGCGCGTCGTACATGCCCTGCAGGGCTGTTCGGCGCTCCACGCCGAGGAGCTCGGCGACTTTGAGCGCGATCGCCACGTTCTCCTTGAACGTGAACCAGCTGAAGCCGCGCAGCTCCTCGTCGGTGACGGTCTCCGGGTCGGCGTAGATCAGCTCGCAGTCACGGGAGTCGGCCTCCGCCTGGAGGATGTCGAATCGTTCCTTCTCCGCGGTGACGCAGATGCCGCCCTCCGGCATGGAGCGGGAGAGTGAGCGGGCCACGTCGTCGAGGGTGGGGCCCATCTCGGCGAGGTGGTCCTCGCGGACGTTGCACAGGACGCCGATCGTGGAGCGGATCAGTTTGGACTGGTTGATCTCCTGGAGGGCCGGCATGACGGCCATGCATTCGATGACCAGGGCGTGCGGGTTGTACGCGGCCGCGCGCCGGACGATACCGATCTGCTCGACGACGTTGGCGATGCCGAACTTGCGGTAGACCGGCTCCTCGGTCGCGTCGGGGTGGATGAACCGGGCCGCCGTACCGGTGGTCTTGGCGACCGTGGTCAGCCCGCCGCCGCGCAGCGCGCCCGCACAGAGCCGGGTGATGGACGACTTGCCGCGGATGCCGTTGACCAGCACACGGGTGGGAATGTTGTCCAGGTTGGTGAAGTGCCGCCGCTGTTCGACGATGCCCGCCACCAGCAGGATCGCGCAGCACACCATCAGGACGGTGTAGAGGAAGAGCACGGCCGATCAGTTCCTTACGTACTGCTGGTGAGCGGTGTCCGGTGCGCTCCGGCGCGTGGACGGCTGCTGTCTGCGCTGTTCCTGGAGCTGCTGGCGGACGAGTTCCAGGGAGCGGGTGACCGCGCCGACCTCGTCGTGGTTGCGCGGGAACAGGACGGTCTTGCGGTCCCCGTGGGCCAGCGTCTCGGCCTGCCCGGCCAGGGCGCGCAGCGGCCGGGCCACCACGATGTGCATCCAGCCGAGACAGGCGGCGGCTGCCGCGGCGCCCAGCAGTCCGGCGAGCACCGTGCGGTGCTGCACGTCGTACTCGGGAATGGCGAGCCGGTCCGCGGGCTGCCAGCTGACGACGGTCCAGCCGAGCTGCTTGGCCGGGCCGCCTCCCACGAAGGGGGCCGCGGCGGCGATCTGCACGCCGTTCTCGCGGTAGAGGACGCCTGCGGCGTGCGCAGACTTTCCGACCCGCTGCCCGGACGCGAGGGCCAGGTCCTTGAGACGGTCGTCGGGCAGCGACTGGAAGGCGAGGTAGCCGGTGTTGCCCGCGATGACCCTGCCGTGGTCGTCGACGAGGCGCACGACACCGAGGCCGGGCCGCTTGAGGACCGAGTTGAGGAAGTCGATCCGGAACTCGCCCACCAGTGCCGATCCATTGCGTCCGGGGATCTCGGCGGTCCCGACGACGAGCGGCTTCTTGCCGCCCTGGCCGAGGAGCTGGATGGGGTCGGCGGTGGCCGGCCTGGGCCGGGCCTCGTGGGGGGTGTCCCCGACCCCGGCGACCACGTCGCCGGAAGCGTCGACGACGTAGAGCGACTGGTAGCGCAGGTGCTGGTTGAAGGTGCGGTCCAGCACCTTCGTCATGTCGGCGGGGGTGGTGCGGTCGCCGATCAGGGTGGCCACGGACTGGAGGTCGGCCTCACCCTCGTTGAGGGCGCGGCGCACCCGGTCGGTGAGCGTGTCGGTGCGCTCGCGCTGGTCGTTCACGAGCTGCTGCGGTACGACGACGGTGGCGTCGGCGCGGTTGAGGAGGAGCAGCAGCGGGGCCGACCAGGCGAGCAGCAGGACGGCGCAGACGGCCAGGAGCCCACGGCTGCCGATGCGACGCGGGCCGCGCGGCCGGACGGAGGGATCGCCCTGCTCCGCCGGCTCGCCGAGCAGCTGGTTGCGCAGTCGTTCCAGGGCCGCGCCGATCCGGCGGGCCTCGCCGTAGCCGGGGACGCTCACCGGGCGCGTCAGGTCACCCCGGGTGAGGCGGCGCGACTCCAGGAAGAGCCGGATGAGCGGCCGCTGAACCGTGCCGAGCAGTACGGCGACGGCGAGGCCGCCGATGATCAGCAGGGCGCCGGCGGCGACCAGCCCGAATACGGGTGAGGTGGAACGGGTGGGGTCCTCGGCGACCTTCACCATGGCGACCACGGTGAGACCGAGAGCGGTCGCGGTGGTGGTCTCGCCGGGCTCCGTCGGGGCGAGCGTGGCGTATCCGGCGACGGACCGGTCGCTGAGCCAGGTGCCGCCGAGCAGGCTGCCGCTCACGCCCAAGTAGCCGCCGGAGCCGGGCGCCTTCGTGCTGAGCGGGTGGTTCCCGGCCTTGGCCGTCGCCGTCTTCGCGAAGGACTTGAGCTGCTTGTTGGAGGCGGCCACCTCCTTGCGCTGGAGGTTGGTGAGGACCTGTTCGGGCTCGGGGATGCCGTCGCTGCTGAGGATCGCCCCGGAGCGGTCGACGACCGCGATGGAGCGGAACTGGCCGAGGCTGATACCGGGGAACTTGAGGCTGTTGGAGGCGACGAGAAGCAGCTGGGGCCTGCCCGGCCAGGACAGCAGCGCGAAGGACAGCAGCCGGACCTCACCGTTCTCCAGGCGCACCATGCGGGGCGCGAGGCCGCCCTCGTCACCGAGCTTGGACCGGTCGAGGGAGGTCAGCGGAACGGTCTCGCCGCGGGTGGCGACGAGCTTGCCCGATCGGATCTCGATGACCGCCGTACCCATCCATTTTTGGTAGGTATTGCCCAGTTTGTCGAGGACGGTGTCGCCGGACACGGGCGCACCCGCACTGAACAGGCCGGCGGAGCGGTCGAGGTCGGTCACCGACTCGTCGATGGAGGCGCGCAGGGCGATCGCGCCGTCCTCCGCGAAGTGCTGCTGCGAGGTCTGGACGGCCTTGGGCAGCGTGGCGTCGCCGGCCGGACCGAGCACGAGCGCCGTGACAGCCGCGAGGGAGAGGAGCAGAGCCGACAGGACCGCTATCGGCGGTCGTATGCCGCCAAGCAACGACATGTCAGCTCTACGGCGGGCACGGTGCTGCCGCACCGGGGGCGATGACGCCAACGGACCGGTCCTCTCAAGCGGTTGTACGGACGAACGAATGCGGGGGCGACCCACGTATGAGTGGATGCGGATGCGATATCGGTTTACGGAATCGGAATCAGTTATCCCATTTACGCCGGACCGGTGGAGGCGGCAGGAAGCCGCACGGATTCAAAGCGGTCCGAACGACACTCCGCTGAAAGAGGGCATGCATTCGCACGCTTGGTCATTTCCAGTTCCGGGTGAGGCCTTCACCTGCTCCGGACGCCGAAGGGCCGTTCCGCCCCTGTCCGGCGACCGGACGGGACGCAGTGCCGGACGCCTTCAGTCCGGCAGTTCCGTCAAGGGCTTCAGTCCGTCCTTCACCGCGCCGCGGTTGAGCATGGTGCCCTCGACCCGCTCGAAGGCCAGCCGGAGACGGGACCGCTCCAGGTCGCTCAGGTCGTCGCGCCCGAGCTCGGCCGCAACATCCACCAGCCGGTAATTCTCGACCTGGCCCTTCGCCGACCCGGCCGGGGTGCCGTCCGCCCCGATCTCGGGGTCCGGCGGGATCTCCACGAGGGTTGGCACGTAACGGGGCTCGACCTCCCACTCGCCGCCGCGCTCGGTGAAGGTGAACCAGCCGATCACACCCTCCTCGGTGAGCCCGGTCGGCACGTCGTGGCGCGCGACCTGGTTGCCGAGGCCGTACGCGATCCAGGTGCCGTCGACCTTCTCCATCGGCTGCACGACGTGCGCGTGGTGCCCGATGACCAGGTCGATCCCGGTCTGCCGGGCCAGCTGCCGGGCGAACTCGAGCTGCGGGGTCGAGGGATTGGGATGGTGCTCACGACCCCAGTGGATGGAGAGGATGACGACCTCGGCACCGGCCGCGCGGGCCCGCTTCTCGGCCGTCTCGATCCTGCCCAGATCGTTCCGGTTGACCAGCCACCGCTTGCCCTTCGGCAGGCTATGGGCGTTGAAGCCGAAGGCGAAGGAGATCTGCGCGACCTTGACACCCTTGACGTCGATGATCAGCGGGGTGAGCGCGTCCTTCTCCGTGCGGAAGGAGCCCGTGTGCTCGAGGCCCACGGCGTCCAGCGTGTCCAGCGTCCGCTTCACGCCCGCGTATCCGTGGTCGATCGAGTGGTTGGAGGCGGTCGAGCAGGTGTCGTAGCCGATGTCCTTGGCGGTCTTGGCTATCTGCGGCGGTACGAGGAAGTTGGGGTAGCTTTCGAAGGGGCCTTTCGGTTTGCCGATCACCGGCTCCATGTGGCAGATCGCCAGGTCCGCCTTGCTGATCACCGGCTCGATCCCGGCCATGAGCGGGCCGAAGTCCAGACCGTCAGCACCCAGGCCGGTCTCCTTGGCATCCGTTCTCGCCTGGTCGATCAGCTGCGGATGGATCAGGAGGTCACCTGCCGCGGCCACCGTGAACGAGCGTTCGCCGCCCTTCGACGCAGAGCCGCCGCTGCCGCCCATGAAGCCGCATCCCGTCAGCACGGCGACGAGGGCTGCAGAGGTAAACAGAAAGCGCAGGGCGCGACAACTAGGACGACTGGTCACCAAGACATCTTGATACAGCCACGAGAGCAAACCGCTCCAGAACGATAACGATCGCAACACTTCTCTTGCCCCCGCCGCCCTCACCCCTGGGGGAGCAGCCGCGGTAAGCGGCGCCAACGGCGAACGTGGCCACCGACTGCCACAGGGGCACTGCCCCGACCGTGAACCTCGCCTGTTCGGTCGCGGCGCACGCTCCACGCTCCTCACCCGACGGCACTCACCAGCCCCCTCCCGCGTCGAGCGGCAGACCGTCGGACGGGGGCCGGCATCCCTCGACAACTATCTTGACCAGGCAGAAAAGCGTCTCCCCGAGGTCTACCTCACCCCACGGACCCTCGCCGACAGCAGCACCGCCAGCGATACAGAGAGGTGACGATCTCGTCGGCCGAAGGCTCTCGCCGCGCGGCTGAAGCCAGGCCTCCGCCAACCTGGACCACCCCGTCCGACGCTCGGCCCAAGCACCTCATCCGGTCGCGGACGAGCCTGAGGAACCGCTCGACGTACGGGTTCCACAAGGCGCACCAGGCGCCCGCTGATCATTGCCGGAGCACATCGCAAATCCATCGAAGAGAAACACCGCATCCTCCGCCTTGCCCACGACGGACCCTTCGAACTTCCCGATGGTCGAGCGCCTCGCACCACTCACGCCATGCGCTGGCCCCGCCCACACGCTCTCCGCGACGAGCCACTCGATCGACCACTCGACCGACCACTCGATTAGAGGTTCCAGCACGAGACGCCGAGAACCCAAGTCTGAGTCCTCTGTCTGGAATTCCCTGCGTCGTCGCCGTGGCTACCAAGATCCGGGCCGTACGCGGACCAATACGCGGCGTTCGAAGCTCCGGACCATCATTCATGCTGGTCAGCAGAATATTCTGCCTGCACCACCAACAGACGAAGAACCTGCCGACCTCCCCGACGGATCAAGCTGTTTCCCACAGGCTGACGTCGAAGACGCGTGGTGCCGTGCTTCGCCTCATCGCGTTCGATCGCCTCCCGTACCGAGCGGGGCAGCGGGACCTCGCGGAACTCCCCCGCCTTGCGGTGCTTGAGCTTCGCCGGCCAACGGGTGTTCGAATGGATCTGTTCGTGCACCCGGTAGACGTCGTCGGCCACGAGGTTGTTGATGTTCACGGGCCGGGCCTCGGCGTTGCGCAGTCCGCACCCGGCCGTCATCACGATCTCCAGGGCCAGGTCCTCGCCCGCGACGGCCAGGGCCTGCTTGAGATAGGCGAGGGTCGGGATGACGGCCTTCTCACGGATGTACTCCGGTTCCTGCACGCCCTTCACCGGGTCCTCCGCCATCGCCCCCTTGTCGTGGGCGTCCTTCAGGATCGTCTTCAGGATGCGGAAGATGCTGACCTGGTGGCCCCGCGGCCGACGCCGTCGGCCTCCAGCTCGTCCAGGAAGCGCTCCACCGCCATCGGCGTCACCGTGATCAGCCCGCGTGACCCGGTCCGGGGGACGATGTGGACGTTGATGGCGCTGTCGACATGCTCGCCCGTGGAGTACGCCGTCATCCTCGCTCTGCCTCCCCAGCCCATTGCGGAAACGGATCGTGTACGCACTACGAATGCAGACACCGAGACGGCCGGGCGCAATCGCCGTCTTTGAAGAACGAGCCCATATCGCGAGCAAGCTGACGAGCCACCAAGCCGGACCTTCCGAACGGGAGCCGGGCATTCGCGCACTGGGGCCGCCACTGCGGCCACCTGGTCAGCAAGCCGGGACTCCGCCTCACGCAAGAGATCGGCGACCCGGCCGTCCAGCGCGTCGCCCGGCGTCGGCGCCCCGATGAACGGCGTGTACACGGGGCGCAGCGCGTCCCGGGCATGTACGAGATCGAGGAGGCGAGCCTCACGCCGCGCCGCTTCACGAGCGGCCCGGTCCGCGGCTGCCAGGCTTTCGGACGAGCCGTCGAGGCCGACGGTGACGGACGGCCTGTGTGGACCTCCTCGAGAGATGAACCGCCAGTCTCCGAGCCGGGCGCGTGCGGCAGCAGGGGCTTGATCTCCCTGCCGGGGGCCCGACCGGCTCCGTGGAACCGCGTACGGGCTGGCTCCTGGGTGAGGGCGCGGCCCTCCGGTGGCACGTGCGGAGCGGAGAACAGCCTCCGGAGACAGGGACCAACGACGTGGCGCATTGGTCCCTTCGGCCCATGCCAGGCGGGGAGGGGCGAGGGACAGTGGAGGTGAAAGCACGGAGACCACGGGCGTGAGGCCTGCGGAGGCAGCCACGAGGATGTGGTGACGTGATGTTCTGGTACGGCCGTGATCCCAGTGGCTGGGGCCGACTCGGCGTCCCGGTCGCCATGATCGCCTTGTGGGCCGCGCTCATCGCCTTCTGCGTCCTGCTGGTCCGTGCCCTGGACCGGCCGTCCGACACCGAGGTCACGACCGGCCGGCCCCGGCCCGCTCCCGACCGGCTGCTCGCCGAGCGCTTCGCCCGCGGTGAGATCGACGAGGACGAGTACCGGCGCCGCCTGACCGTCCTGCTCGGCGCCGATGGCCCGCCGCTCGGCAAGAGCCGATCGGGTGCCCGCCAGGAGGCGGGTGATGCACGTTCCTCGATCGCGCACCGGCCCCCTGGCGCATGAGCGGAAGGGACAGGAACCGTGAAAGAGACAGGAATCGACCTTTCGCGAATGACCGGTCGGCCCTACAGAGAGGCGAGTCAGGTGTCCGTACGAACTCTCGACGTCAGGTCTGTGACGGCCCTGGTCGAAGACGCCACGGCCGCCCCCTCCCTGCACAACGCCCAGCCATGGAGGTTCCGCTTCCTGCGCGGCGACAGCACGCTCCGGCTGTACGCGGACCTCGACCGCGCCATGCCGGGTATCGACCCCGCCACCCGCGCGCTGCACCTGAGTTGCGCCGCCGCCCTGTTCAACCTGCGTGTCGCGGCCGCCCACGCGGGGTGGGAGCCCACTGTCCGGCTGCTGCCGGATCCGGCGGACCCCCGGCTGCTCGCCGAAGTACGGCTGACCGGCTCCGCGGCACCCGGGAACGACCTCGCCCCGCTCCGTCCGGCGATCCACCGGCGCCGTACCAGCCGCCACCCGTTCACGGAGGAGGAGGTACCCGTGGCCCTCAAGGACGCCCTGCGCGGCGCCGCTCTCCTGGAGGGTGCCCAGCTGGTCTTCCCCGACGCGTGGCATGTACAGACGCTGCTGGATCTGGTCCGCGACGCCGAGGGACGTGACGCGAGTGATCACACCGCCACCGAGGAACTGAGGCGGTGGACCCGCGTGGGCGCGGAAGCGGTGGAGACCGCGAGCGACGGCGTACCGGACTACGCTTTCGGCCCGCTCAGGCATCACGGCTCGACCCCCGTGCGTGACTTCGCCGGCCGGCGACCCGTGCCCGGCCGCGAGACCGCCTCGTTCGAGGACACACCGCAACTGGCCGTTCTGGGCACGACCGGTGACCGGCCCAGGGACTGGCTTCTGGCAGGACAGGCCATGGAGCGCGTGCTGCTCCAGGCCACCCTCGACGGACTCGCCACCTCCCTCACCTCCCAGGCCCTGGAATGGCCCGAACTCCGCTGGCCCGCACGTGACCCGCGGTCGGCGATGGGATTCGTCCAGATGGTCATCCGGCTCGGATACGGCCCCTCGGGCCCCGCGACACCGCGGCGACCCGTGGACGAGGTGCTCGACATCGAGTGAGCCGCCGTACGGGCCGGGACGACTGGGGACGTCGAGGTGGATGACGCCCGAATCTGCGGCGGTTGGAGGAGGACGAGCCGAACGGTCCGGACAGAAGCCTTATGGGCCCTCTCCGCAGGAACGCCTGGGCCCTGTGCGAAACGGCCCGATGGCCGCGCTGGAAGCCCCCTGCCGCGCGGGGCGGTCGACGTCCGGGGCGGCGTCGGGGGCGGAGGCGCCACGACCTCCGCCGGACACCCCTCCGGCGAGGCGGTGACAGCGGTGGTGAAGCCCGTCTCAACCGCCTACGGCTTGCTCAACGGCACACGCCACAGGAGTGCGGTGCCGCCGCCGTCGGGTTCTCTCAGCTCCAGTCGGCCGCCCAACTGCTCCGCGCGTTCCGCCATGTTGCGCAGCCCGCTGCGGCGGCCGTCGGCCGGGACGCCCACACCGTTGTCGGTGACCGACAGCCGCACCTCCCGACCGTTCGTGGACAGGGCCACCTCCGCCCGCCCGGCATGCGCGTGCCGGGCGATGTTCGTAAGAGCCTCGGAGAGCACCGCCACCACGTGGTCGGCGATCTCCTTGGGGACGTCCGTGTCGAGCAGCCCCTCCATCCGCACGCTGGGAGCGAATCCCAGAACCGGCGCCGCCTCCCCGGCCACCTGTACGGCGCGTGCCCGCAGCCGGTCCTCGCCCGGGCCACCGCGGGTGCGCAGGCCGAAGATGGTCGACCTGATGATCTTGATGGTCTCGTCGAGGTCGTCCACCGCGCGCGTCACCCGCTCGGAGGCTTCGGTGTGCCCGATGAAACGGCCCGCGCTCTGCAGGGTCATGCCGGTGGCGAACAGCCGCTGGATCGCCAGGTCGTGCAGGTCGCGCGCGATACGGTCGCGGTCCTTGAGCACGGCGACCTGCTCGACGTCCTGCCGGCGCTCCGCCAGCTCCATCGCGATGGCGGCCTGTGCCGCGAAGGCCTGCAGCGTCTCGATCTCCGTGGCCGTGAAGGCCGGCTCTCCGGCCTTGCGCGCCAGCAGGACCACGCCCCGCGCCCCCGTCTCGCCCGTGCCGATGGGCACGGCCACCGCTGGGCCCAGTCCCCCGAAGCGCGGAGGCTCCAGGGCGATCCGTTCGTCACGGCCGACGTCCGTGCTGTTGACCGGGGCGGCACCGGAGAACGCCAGTCCCATGAGGCTGCGGTCCAGGGGCAGTACGAGTCCCCGGTGCGCCTCGGCGTCCATCCCTACGGCGATCTCCACCGCGAGTGCCTCCGCGTCCTGCACGGGCAACGCGACAGCCGCCAGGGCCGATCCCGTGATCTCGCCCGCCCGCTCGGCGATCAGCCCCAGGACCTCGGTGTGCGGGCCGTCGGACATCAGCCGATGGGTGATCTCCGCGTTCGCCCGCAGCCAACGCTCACGCAGCCGCGACTCCTCATAGAGGCGGGCGTTGTCGATGGCCACTCCGGCCGCCACCGCGAGCGTGAGCGTGACCGAGACATCGTCCTCGTCGAACTGCGCGCCGCCACGTTTCTCGGTCAGGTACAGGTTGCCGAAGATCTGGTCACGCACCCGGATGGGCACCCCGAGAAAGGTGTTCATCGGAGGGTGGTGGGCTGGGAAGCCGTACGAGGACGGGTGGTCAGAGATCTTCGCCAGCCGCAGCGGCTCCGGGTGACGGATCAGCTCGCCGAGAATGCCGTGGCCTTCCGGGTACGGGCCGATCTGGGCGATCTGTTCGGCGCTGACCCCGACCGTGTGGAAGGCGGACAGGCGCCTGCCGTCCGGGCCGATCACACCGAGCGCCGCGTACTCCGCGTCGACAAGCGCCGCGGCGGCCTCGACGATGCTGTGCAGGGCCTGTTCCAGATCCAGCTCCCGGCCGACCGCCAGCACCGCCTCCAGCAGGCTGTGCACCCGGTCGCGGGTACCGCGAGCCGCGTCCAGCCGCGCCTGCAGCTCCCCGAGCAACTCGTCCAGCCTCAGCTGCGGCAGCCGTACCCGGGCTTCCTCGGGGCTTCCCACTTGTGCTCCTCCGGGTCGGCCGGACACACGCCGGTCCGATCATGTGCCACGTTAATGGCCGCCCGTAGAACGCGGAAGCGAATCCAGTGGTGATCTTGGGTGAACGCCAGGGCCGGTCGGCCCTCTGCCGGGGACCGAAAGCATCTGCCCCCGCGGTCGCGGCGGACGGACGCTGGAACCGTATTCAGCCCGAACCCCGACGGAGGAGACCGGCGTCATGGTCCGATACGTGTACGACTTCGCAGAGGGCCGCCGAGACATGGCCGACCTGCTCGGCGGCAAGGGCGCGAACCTGGCCGAGATGACCCGGCTGGGCCTGCCGGTCCCGCCCGGTTTCACCGTGACCACCGAGGCCTGTCGGGCCTTCTTCACCACGGGTACCGAGCCGGACGGTCTGACCCGCGAGGTCACCGAGCACCTGGAAGCCCTGGAGCGGGCCGCCGGACGACGGCTGGGCCAGCCCGACGACCCGCTGCTGCTGTCCGTCCGCTCCGGAGCCAGGTTCTCGATGCCCGGCATGATGGAGACGATCCTCGACATCGGTCTCCATGACGACTCCGTCCTCGGCCTGGCGAAGGCCTCCGGGAACGAGCGCTTCGCCTGGGACTCCTACCGCCGGCTCGTCCAGATGTTCGGCAGCACGGTCATGGGAGTCGAGAGTGCTCTCTTCGAGGGCGCCATGGCGGACCTCAAACGGGCCCGGGGCGCGGCGAACGACCTGGGCCTGACCGCGTCGGACCTGGCCGGCCTCGTCGGAACGTACAAGGAGCTGATCCGCCGGGAGACCGGCGAGGACTTCCCGCAGTCCCCCGACGAGCAGCTGCGCCGGGCGGTCCTAGCCGTCTTCGAGTCCTGGAAGGGCGAGCGCGCGCGGATCTACCGCCGTCGCGAGCACATCCACGACGACCTGGGCACCGCGGTGAACGTGCAGACCATGGTCTTCGGCAACCTCGGCCCCGACTCCGGCAGCGGTGTCGCCTTCACCCGCGACCCGGCCACGGGGCAGCCCGGTCTCTACGGTGACTACCTGGCCGACGCGCAGGGCGAGGACGTCGTCGCGGGCATCCGCAACACCGTCCCGTTGACCGCCCTGCAGGAGCTGGACCCGGTCTCGTACACGCAACTACAAAGCCACATGCGAGTGTTGGAGTCCCACTACCGGGATCTGTGCGACATCGAGTTCACCATCGAGCGCGGCCGGTTGTGGATGCTGCAGACCCGGGTGGGCAAGCGCACCGCCGAGGCCGCGTTCGCCATCGCCGCCGAACTGGTCGACGAGGGACTGATCACCCCGGCCGAGGGCCTGGCCCGCGTCGGCGGAGACGGCCTCGCCCGGCTGATGTTCCCCCGGTTCGACACCTCGGCCGTCGGCGAGGCACTCGCACACGGCCTGCCGGCCTCTCCGGGAGCGGCCGTGGGCGCCGCCGTGTTCGACTCGGCGGAGGCCGTCCGCCGGGCCGCCGCGGGCGAGAAGGTCGTCCTGGTGCGCCAGGAGACCACTCCCGACGACCTGCCGGGCATGATCGCCGCGCAGGCGGTGCTGACCAGCCGCGGCGGCAAGACCAGCCACGCGGCCGTGGTCGCGCGCGGCATGGGCAGGGTGTGCGTGTGCGGTGCGGAGGAGCTCGCCGTGGACACCGAGGCACGTCGCTTCACCGTGGCCGGCACCACCGTCGAGGAGGGCACGGTCATCTCGGTCGACGGGTCCGAGGGCAGCGTGTATCTGGGTGCCGCTCCACTGGTCGACTCCGCGGTGATGCGCTACTTCGAGCAGGGCGAACTGTCGGCCGGACTGGTCGAGGCCGTGGCCCGCGCCATGGAACAGGCTGACGGCGTCCGCCGGTTGGAAGTACGGGCGAACGCGGACACGCCCGAGGACGCCGCGCGGGCCCGGCGGTTCGGCGCGCAGGGCGTCGGGTTGTGCCGCACCGAGCACATGTTCCTCGGCGAACGCCGCAAACTGGTCGAGGCGATGATCCTGGCCCGTGACGAGACCGAGCGTGAGCAGGCGTTGAGCGCGCTGCTGCCGCTTCAGCGGCAGGACTTCATCGGCATCCTGGAGGCGATGGACGGCCTGCCGGTCACCATCCGGCTCATCGATCCGCCCCTGCACGAGTTCCTCCCGGACCGCACCGATCTTGCCGTGCGCGTCGCCACGGCCGAGGCCCGGGGGGCCGTCCCTGATCCTCACGACGCCGAGCTGCTCGAAGCCGTCAACCGCACGCACGAGGAGAACCCGATGCTCGGCCTGCGCGGTGTCCGCCTGGGCCTGGTCGTTCCGGGGCTGGTCGCCATGCAGGTGCGGGCGATCGCCGAAGCGGTGGTGCGACGCACGAAGGACGGGGGCTGCCCCAAGGCGGAGATCATGGTGCCGCTGGTCGGTGCGGTCGAGGAACTGCGCATCGAGCGCGAAGAGGTGGCACGGGTCCTGGCCGCGGTCTCCGAGGAGTCCGGCGTCCCGGTGCGCTGCCCGGTCGGCACCATGATCGAGCTGCCCCGGGCCGCGCTCACCGCCGGGCGGATCGCCGAGGAGGCGGAGTTCTTCTCCTTCGGCACCAACGATCTGACCCAGACCACCTGGGGCTTCTCCCGCGACGACGTCGAGGCCGCGTTCTTCTCCGCCTATCTCGACAAGGGCATCTTCGCCACCTCGCCGTTCGAGACGCTCGACCGTGCGGGGGTGGGCCGACTGGTGCGCATCGCGGTCGCCGAAGGACGCGCCGCGCGACCGGACCTGAAGATCGGTGTCTGCGGCGAGCACGGTGGGGATCCGGAGTCGGTCCACTTCTTCCACGCGGCGGACCTCGACTATGTCTCCTGTTCACCGTTTCGCGTCCCGGTGGCCCGGCTGGAGGCCGGACGGGCCGCTCTGCCCGAGACGGGGACGAGCGACAGCAGGTGACGACAGCGAGCCGCACACCGGGAGCCTCGTCACGGACACCGGGAGGACTTTGCACCCCTGCCCTTTCGGCCGTTCGCCCAACGGCGTGCGGGCAGGTCGGTCCCCCTGTCCGGGCACTCGGCCCCTCCACCGCCGGTGATGCGGGAGAGACCCTGAGGACAGGTGTCGAAGCCGGCCGAATGGACGGCCCGGCCCTGGACAGCGGACAAGGAAGGAAGTGGGCGGCATGGCCCGCATCATCGGTGAGGTGATGACCCGCGACGTCGTCCAGGCGCACCGGGAGACACCGTTCGAAGACGTGGTGCGGTTGCTGGACCGGCACCGGATCAGCGGGCTGCCCGTCGTGGATGACGACGACAAGGTCGTCGGAGTGATCTCCGGGACCGATCTGATCCGTCGCCAGGCAGCCCGGTCCGTGGACCACCGCGCTCGTCGTCTGCGGGTGCCGGCCCTCGGCCGCTCCGCCCGTCGTGCCGCCGCCGTCGCTCGCGCCGGCACAGCGCGGGAGCTCATGTCGACACCTGCGGTCACCGTGCATCCGGAACAGCGGATCGCGGACGCCGCGCGTGTCATGGAGCGCCACGGCGTCCGGCGTCTCCCGGTCGTGGACGAGGAGGACCGGCTGATCGGTATCGCCACCCGGCGCGATCTGTTGCGCGTCTTCCTGCGGACCGACGACGAGATCCGCCAGGAGGTCCTCTCCGTGTTGGCGAGCCCTGCTGTGGGCCTGACCGCCCATGAAGTCGCCGTCTCGGTCCGGGACGGCATGGTCACGCTGGAAGGGGCTGCGCCGCACCACGGCGACATTCCGCTCGCGCTCAGGCATACGTATCGCGTCGATGGGGTGGTCGGCGTCGTCAACAGCCTGACTTCTGGCCTCTGTTGACTTCGGTCCGTCCAAGAAGCGCACCATCGGCGGCCTCCGGCACGACTGACGGGACAGACGGGCCGCCCGGCCCGTCTGTTTCGGGGCCGGTCAGCCCCACCTGGGGACCAACGGGACCTGGGGGCGCCATGGTTGACGAGAGAAGCTGCTGGTGAGAGCGGTACCGGTTCCTCAAGGGCCCGCTCTCATCTCCTGCCGCCGCCCTGCGACGGCGTCCTTCTCGACGACGGAGGCCCGCCCTCATGACCCGCCACGACGACGCCGGCGCGATCGCCGCCCCCGTACCCTCCGACATCGCCGTCGCGGTGGACCGGCTGGTGACGAACGGCCTCAAGGCACTCGCCGACTACGAAGAACTCGATCAGGAGCAGGTCGACCACATCGTGAAGAAGGCGTCGGTCGCCGCCCTGGACCAGCACACCGCGCTCGCGCGGCTCGCGGTGGACGAGACGGGGCGCGGTGTTTTCGAGGACAAGGCCGCCAAGAACATGTTCGCCTGTGAGTACGTCACCCACAGCATGGGCCCGATGAAGACGGTCGGCGTCATCGCCCGGGACGACATCGACGACATGATCGAGGTGGCCGAGCCCGTCGGTGTGGTGTGCGCGGTCACGCCCGTCACCAACCCGACCTCCACCACTGTCTTCAAGGCGCTGTTGGCGCTGAAGACCCGCAACCCGGTCGTGTTCGCCTTCCACCCGTCCGCCCAGGGCTGCAGCGCGCAGGCGGCCCGTATCGTGCGCGACGCGGCGGTCGCCGCGGGCGCCCCGGAGCACTGCGTGCAGTGGATCGAGGTCCCGTCCGTCGAGGCGACAGGCCTGCTGATGCGGCACCCGGGGGTCTCGCTGATCCTGGCCACCGGCGGCAACGCCATGGTCAAGGCCGCCTACTCGGCGGGCAAGCCCGCTCTGGGCGTGGGCGCCGGCAACGTGCCCGCCTATGTCCATCACAGCGCCGATGTGCGTCGGGCCGTCAACGACCTGGTGCTGTCCAAGTCGTTCGACAACGGCATGATCTGCGCTTCCGAACAGGCCGTCATCCTCGACGAGGAGATCTACGAAGCGGTTCTCGCCGAATTCCGCACCCTGCACGCCCACTTGGCCACGGCCGAGGAGAAGGCGAAGCTGGAGGCGTTCCTGTTCCCCGTCGGCGGCACCGACGGCGCGGGCTGTGAGCCCAAGGTCAACTCGGCCGCTGTCGGACAGAGTCCGGTATGGATCGCCGAGCAGGCCGGGTTCCGCGTGGCCGAGGAGACATCACTCATCCTCGTCGAGGCCGACCGGGTCGGCCCGCAGGAGCCGCTCACCCGCGAGAAGCTCTGCCCGGTCCTCGCCGTGCTCCGCGCCGGCTCGGAGCAGCAGGGCTTCGACCTGGCCGCCGACATGGTCGCCTTCCACGGACAGGGCCACAGCGCCGTCATCCACACCCAGGACCTCGCGCTGGCGGAATCGTACGGAAGGCGCATGAAGACCGTGCGGATCATCGTCAACGCCCCGTCCTCGCAAGGCGCCATCGGCGGCATCTACAACAGCCTGCTGCCGTCGCTGACGCTGGGCTGCGGTTCCTGGGGCAGCACGTCGGTGTCCAACAACGTCTCCGCCGCCCAACTCCTGAACATCAAGCGGGTTTCGGCGCGACGCAACAACCTGCAGTGGTTCAAGGTCCCGCCGAAGATCTACTTCGAGCCGGGGGCCATCCGCTACCTCGCCTCCATGCCGGACGTCCACCGCGTCACCGTCGTCACCGACGCGACCATGACCCGCCTCGGCCTCGTCGACCGGGTCGAACGCGTACTGCGGCGACGCCGCGAGCCGGTCACCGTCCAGGTCATCGACAACGTCGAACCCGAGCCGAGCATCGACTCCGTCCGGCGCGGCGCCCGCCTGATGGGCGACTTCCGCCCGGACACCATCATCGCCCTGGGCGGCGGTTCTCCCATGGACGCGGCCAAGGTGATGTGGCTGCTGTACGAACAGCAGGCCGAGGGCAAGGACGTCGACTTCGCCGACATGCGGCACAAGTTCTCCGACATCCGCAAGCGCGCCTTCCGCTTCCCCGTGCTCGGCAAGCTCGCCCGCCTGGTGTGCGTCCCCACCACCTCCGGCACGGGCGCCGAAGTGACCCCGTTCGCCGTCATCTCCGACCCCGTCACCGGCAAGAAGTACCCGCTGGCCGACTACGCGCTCACACCGAGCGTGGCCGTCATCGACCCGCTGCTGACCGTCGGGCTGCCCCGCGCGCTGGCCGCCGACAGCGGCTTCGACGCACTCACCCACGCCGTCGAGGCGTACGTGTCCGTCTACGCCAACGACTTCACCGACGGCCTCGCCCTGCACGCGATCCGGATGATCTTCGAGAACATCGAGGCGGCGGTGACGGAACGCGCCGAACAGCCCCAGGCGCGGGAGAAGATGCACAACGCCGGCACCATCGCGGGCATGGCCTTCGGCAACGCCTTCCTCGGCATCGTCCACGCCATGTCCCACACCCTCGGCGCCACCTTCCACATCGCGCACGGCCGCACCAACGCCGTCCTGCTGCCCCACGTCATCCGCTACAACGGCAGCATCCCCACGAAGCTCACGGGCTGGCCCAAGTACGAGAGCTACCGGGCCCCCGAGCGCTTCCAGGACATCGCCCGCACGCTGGGCCTGGCCGCGGCCACCCCTGCCGAGGGCGTCGAATCACTCGCCACGGCCGTGGAACGGCTGCGCGAGGCCGTGGGCATCGAGCCGACGTTCCAGTCTCTCGGCATCGACGAACGCACCTTCCTCGACGCGCTGCCCCAGCAGGCCCTCAACGCCTACGAGGACCAGTGCGCGCCCGCCAACCCGCGGATGCCCATGCTCGACGACATGCAGGAACTCATGCGCAAGGCCTACTACGGCCACGGGCAGGGCCGCCCGGACGCCGAGCGGGCACCACGGCCGTAGCGCGCGTCGGGGCAGGGCGAGAAGCCACTGCCCCCCCCCCCGCCGCGAGAACCCCGCCCGGGGACCCAAGGCTCCGAACCGCCGGGAGCCGGGCCCTGGCACCCGTCCTCGGGCCCGCCACCGCGCATCGGTGCCGGGGCAGGCGGCGACGCCACCCGCTCGAAGGACCACTCCCCCTTGCCTCGGAGGACGGCCCGGCCGCTCGAGACCACGCCGTTCCCCCACCCCTTCATCCGCCCTCTTCCGGAGGTTCCGTGCTCTCCGCAGAATCCGCCGTACTCGTCCGGGCCACCCTGCCGGTCGTTGCCGAAGCACTCGACGAGATCACCACCCGTTTCTACGGCACGATGCTCCACGACCGGCCGGAGCTGCTCGACGGGATGTTCAACCGCGGCAACCAGGCCGGCGGCACCCAGCGCCGCGCCCTGGCCGGTTCCATCGCCGCCTTCGCGACCGCCCTTCTGGACAGTCCGGATACCCGTCCGGACGCGTTGCTGGCCCGGATCGCCCACAAGCACGCCGCGGTCGGGGTCACCGCCGACCAGTACACGATCGTGCACAAGTACCTGTTCTGCGCGATCGCCGACGTCCTCGGCGACGCGGTCACCTCTGAGGTGGCGGCAGCCTGGGACGAGGTCTACTGGCTCATGGCCGGTGCCCTGATCGGTCAGGAGGCCCGCCTCTACCAGGACGCCGGTGTCCGGCCGGGGGAGATCTGGCGGCCCTGGACCGTCGTCGAACGTCGCACCGAGACCCCCGATGTCGTCTCCTTCCTGCTGCGCCCGGCGGACGGCGTACCGGCACCGCCTGCCCGCGCGGGCCAGTACGTGAGCGTCCGGGTGCTCATGACCGACGGTGTGCACCAACTGCGCCAGTACAGCCTGTCCTCGGAGCCTGACGGAGACCTGCGCAGGATCACCGTGAAGCGGGTCACGGGTGACGCCTCCACCCCCGACGGCGAGGTTTCCGCCTGGTTGCACGACCACGTCCGTGAAGGGGTCGAATTGACCCTCTCCACGCCGTTCGGCGATGTCTTCCTCGACGAGCCGTCGGACGCCGGCACCCCGCTCGTGCTGCTCTCGGCGGGCATCGGCTGCACCCCCATGACCGGCATCCTGGCCCGGCTCGCCGCACTCCGCTCGACCCGCCCGGTGCTGGTCCTGCACGCCGACTCCTCCCCCCGCGACCATGCCCTGCGCGCGGAGACCCGCGAGCTCGTCGGGCAACTGGCCGGAGCCCGCAGCGTGTTCTGGTACGAGCGTCCCGGACCGGAGGAACCCGACGCCCGCACCGGCCTGATGGACCTGAGCGACACCGGACTCCCCGACGGCGCCACGGTGTTCCTGTGCGGTCCGCTCCCCTTCATGCGGGCGGTACGCGGGCAGTTGCTCCGTGCCGGTGTTCCCGCCCGGCACATCCGCTACGAGGTCTTCGGACCCGACCTGTGGCTGCCCGACACCACCGTCTGAGCCACACCGAACTGTCCCCCCAAGGAGGAACTCCGAATGACCACCGACAACACCCGGCCGACACCCACGGTCGTGTTCCGCGCCGACGGCGCCGTGGACAGGGAGACCCTTGCCTATGCCCGCGCCAGGATCGAGGCCGTCGTGGGCAGGCCGGGCCTGCCCGCCGTCACCGGCGAGGTGCGCCTCGTACGAGCGGTGTCACACCACGCCGGGAGTCCCTGGTCGGCCACGGCCGACCTGCACGTCGGCGGCCACCAAGTGGTCGCCACGGCCGAGGAGGCGACGGCCACCGAGACCGTCGACCGGCTCCGGGACCGGCTGCGCCGCCAGACGGACAAGGCCTCCCAGGCCTGGAACGACGGGCACCGGACGACGGCGCCGCCATGGCGGGACGGAACACGGCCGTCGCCTCCCGTCCCGGGTTCGGACGGGCCGGCGGACTCCCGCGCGCTGTGAATCCGAGGTGACGACGCGCCGGTGGGCGGCACTCCGCCGACCGGCCGTCGGTCTGTCCGGCTGTCGGCCGGCACGCCCCGGCGCGAGAACTCCACCGGACCGCTGTTCGAGGGCCGTTCGGACCGGCGGGGTGACCAACGGCCCACTGACGGACCCCGGTGCGGCAGGGAACCGTGGGCGAAGCGGTTCCCGATCCACGGGTGAGAACGAGGAGTTGTGTGATGGCGAAGGCGTATCTGGTGGGCAGCGGGATCGCGGCACTGGCCGCGGCCGCGTACCTGATCCGCGACGGCGGCTTCGAGGGGTCCGACGTCCACCTCTTCGAGGAACAGCGGACCCCTGGTGGCAGCCTGGACGCCGGCGGCACACCGGACGCCGGCTACACCATGCGCGGCGGGCGCATGTTCGAGGCCGAGTTCCGCTGCACGTACGACCTGTTGTCGGGTATCCCCACGCTCGACGACCCCGCCGTCTCCGTGACCGAGGAGATCCTGGCGGGACACGAGGACTTTCCGTGGGACGACATCACCCGTCTCGTCGACGGGGAAGGCCAGATCGTCGACACCACGTCGATGGGATTCTCCGAGCGCGACCGACTCGAACTCGTCCGCTGCCTGGCCACCCCTGAGGGACACCTGGACGGCAAGCGGATCACCGACTGCTTCGGCGAACACTTCTTCACCACGAACTTCTGGTTCATGTGGTGCACCACCTTCGCCTTCCAGCCCTGGCACAGCGCGATCGAGTTCCGCCGCTACCTCAGGCGCTTCATCCATCTCTTCTCCGGTCTCGCCTCCCTGTCGGGCATCCACAGGACCCGCTACAACCAGTACGACTCGATCGTGCGACCGCTGACGGCCTGGCTGGCCGAGCGCGGCGTGACGATCCACCTGCGCTGCCACGTCACCGACCTGGGGTTCACCCCGGGCATCCACAGCGGCACGGTCGACACCCTCCACCTGAACCGGAGCGGGCGCGACGAGAAGGTGCACGTCGCTCCCGGGGACCTGGTCTTCGTCACCAACGGCTCCATGACCGACGCCTCCAGCCTCGGCACCCACACCTCGGCGCCTTCGCAGACTCCGCACCGTTCGGACGCCTGGCTGCTGTGGCACCGGCTGGCCCGTGGACGCGACGACTTCGGCAACCCCGCCGCCTTCGACAAAAACGTCAAGGAATCCGGCTGGGAGTCCTTCACCGTCACTTCGAAGGACCCGGCCTTCCTGAGAGCCCTGGAGGAGTTCAGCGACCGTCCGGCCGGCAAGGGCGGACTCATGACCTTCACCGAGTCCAACTGGCTGCTCACCATCGTCGCCAACCGTCAGCCCGTCTATCGCGACCAGCCCGAGGACGTCGGGGTCTGGTGGGGCTACGGCCTGTTCCCGCGCCGTGCGGGCAACCAGACGCCCAAGCCGATGACCATGTGCTCGGGCCGCGAGATCCTCGAAGAGGTTCTGCACCATCTGCCGTTCGACGAGCGGACGGCGGCACGGATCCGGGAGACCTCCAGCGTCGTGCCCTGTGTGATGCCCTACATCACCAGCCAGTTCCTGGCCCGTCGGCGCGACGACCGGCCCCTCGTCGTCCCGGACGGATCCGTCAACCTCGCCTTCATCGGCCAGTTCGCCGAGGTGCCCGACGACGTCGTCTTCACCGTCGAGTACTCCGTGCGCACCGCCTGGACAGCGGTGGCACAGCTCCTGAAGCTGGACAGGCAGCCCCCGCCGGTCTACAAGGGGCACCACGATCCCCACGTACTGGCCGCCGCTCTGGAGACCATGCATCGCCGGTGACCGACGCGGACGGCCCCCGCGAAGAGGGTTCGGCACGGGTGCCGAACGAAGCCCCGGACGCATGGCGTCCGGGGCCTGTACCAGCTCGTCGGGGCGGGCGGCCGAACCTCCACCGTTCGCCCCGTGCCGGGTCAGCCGTTCGGCACGATGACCACGGGGCAGTGCGCACCGTGCAGCAGTGCGTGGGGGACCGGGCCCAGGCGCGGCCCGAGCACGCTCGTACGGCCGTGGGCGCCGATGACGACCACGGCGGCGTCCCGGGTCGCCGCGAGAAGGGCGTCCGCGGGCAGGGTGCGGACCGTGTCGGTCTCCACCACGACGTCCGCGTACTGGTCCCGCAGGCGAGTGAGGGCGTAGCGCGGTACGGCCTCCTCCGCTCGGGCTTGACTGATCAGCCTTTCCTGGCCCGGGGTGCGGGCCGGCACGAGGGAGGGCAGTTCGGGGGCGATACGCGGGTGGCTCCAGGAATGCAGGACGCGGAGCCTCGCACCGCGGCGCCGGGCCTCCTGGAAGGCGTAGGCCGCCGCACGCGTGTCCCTGTCGTCCTCCAGGCCGAGGAGCACGTCCCGCCCGTCGTCGCACGGATGGTCCCCGCGTACGACCAGGAGCGGGCCCTGAGCCAGTGCGGCCAGCCGCAGGCCCACCGATCCGAACGCCACGCCGGTCAACGCGCCGAGGCCTCGTGTCCCCACGACGGTCAGGCCGGCGTCCGCGCTCTCGCGCGCGAGGGCGTGCACGGGGCCGCCTTCCACGGCGACGGTCACCACCGCGAGCCCCGGATGCCGCCGGCGCACCCGTGACGCGGCGGCGTTCAGGACCGGCGCGGCCTCGTCGCGGTCGGGAACCGCGTAGACCACCCGCAGGGCTGTCCCGTGGCGCACGGCCTCCGCCGCGGCCCAGTCCAACGCCCTTACGGAAACCAGCGATCCATCCACTCCGACGACTACGTGATGGAGGGTCATGACTCTGCCTCCCCCTTCTGTGAGCGGCCATTCGGCGGAGACGCCGGCCCTTGGGCACCGGCGTCCTCAGACCATGCTGGTCGTGCGGCGACGCTCCGGGCAGAAGCCGAGTTGACCCACGAATACGCTGAACGGCCCTTTCGGAAAGGGCCGTTCGGTCGGATCGGGGCTGGAGCGGGAGGGTGGGGACTCGGTGGTCAGCTTTCAGGGAGGGGATGTTCGGGCCGTACAGGCTGCGGCCGGCGGTGGGCCTGCGCCCAGTGACCGACTCCGGTTCGATGCGCACGAAGACCTCTCGTGGCACCGGCACCCATGAACGCGGGCCCGTCCGCAGAAGCCGTGCGTGCCCGGCCGGATCGGTGACCAGATTCGCCATGCCGGTCACGACCACGCTCCAACCGGACCGGGCGGCGGCGTCGGCCTCCAGGGCGACCACCGATCCGTCGACCGCGCTCACCAACGCACACAGGGCCGAAGCACTCAGCAGCACCGCCCCGTCACCGTCCAGGCCGAAGCCGACCGGGAGGACCGCGGGCGGTGCCAACGGCACCAGGATTCCCGCGAAAGGCCCCTTCAGACCGCGATCCGGCGACCGGTGACGGCATACGGTTCGATGCGCACCCACAGATCGCGCCGACCGCCCGCCCAAGGCGTGCTGTACGCCGCCTCCATGAGCCGGTCCATCTCTTCCGGCTCCGTCACGGCTCGCGCGTTCCCGCGGACCAGCACGCTCCAGCCACGGCTGAACACGTCGTCGATACGGTCGACCTCGAAGGCCACCCGACAGCCGGACGCGAGAGACGGAATCGCACCCCGACCGGTCCTGAAAGCGATCGTGCCGTCGATGAACGTGTAGTTCACAGGCACGATCAACGGCTCCCTGTCGGCACACACCGCGAGCCTCCCCACTCCGTGCGTCGAGAGCAGATCGCCGCACTCGGTCACGCTCAGCTCGCTGAACTCCGGTGCGCGGGCGGCTCGCCCACGTCCGGGCGGCAGATCGACGTCGCCTCCGGTGAGCGCACGGACCGTGGTCTGCAGAGCACCCGCCAGACTGAGCAGCGTGCCGCGACTGGGGGCGGCACCGGGATGCCGCTCCAGGTGCCGTACGTAGGCCGCGGCCACACCCGCCCGCGCGGCGGTCTCCTCTTGTTCCAGGCCGAGTTCGATGCGACGTGCGGCAAGTCGCCGGCCCAGGTCACCGGCAGGCAGTCCCTCGGTCACCTGCGTATCGAATCCTTCGGTCATGACCTACCACGTCCTCTCGCCAGGCCGCCCGGACGGCGACGTCCTCGTGCGACGGTCCGCCGAGCGCCACCTCGAGCGCACCGGTGCGGGGCGCTCGGGCGAAGTCGCCGAAGCCTCCTCCACCCGGCCCGGCGGGACTGTGCGGGTGACCACGCGTCCCAGCGCCTTCGGCCGGGAACCCAGGCGGCCACCCCATAGGTCCAGTTTGTCCGACGATCCCCGGACTGCACTTGGGCCATACGGCCCCCGTGGCTCGCCGGCCGGGCCCTGCCTCCGGCCGTGACGGAGAAGTCACGCGAGTTCGACGGCCCGTCCGGCGGAAAGCGGACCCGGGCCGAGGTACGGCTCCGCACGCGCCGTGGGGTGCGTATCCGCTGCGCCTGGAAGGCGGACAGTACGGCGTCCCTGCTGTCCACGGCTCCGGGCAGGAGGTGCGTGGAGAGATCGGCGTGGGGGACACGGACGTACTCGGCCTGTGTCCCGTTGATCAGGTGGCCGAGCACCCGACCGCCGTCGCCGCGGCACTGGCCGTAGGCGCTTCACGACAGAACCGGCAGCGGCCGCACGCCGTGATGCAGGAGACGAGGACCCGGTCGCCGGGTCGGACCGTTCGGACATCGCTGCCCACCTCGCCGACCTCGCCGACGGACTCATGGCCCAGGACCGTGCCGGGTTCCACCTCGGGAACATCGCCCTGGAGGATGTGCCGATCGGTTCCGGCATCGGGTCCGAGGCGGCCCCGGGCATCCTGATGAGCGGGTTGCGCGCGGACCCCGCCGAGGCACCCGCCCTGTCTTCGGAGCTCGTCGGCCTTTCGTCGCGCGGGCGCGACATTCTCGCGCTGATCGGGGACGGCCTCACGAACCGGGAGATCGGCAAGAAGCTGCATCTGTCGGAGAAGACGGTGGAGAACCGCGTCTCCCGGCTTCCGGCCAAGCGCCGCGTCCAGCGCCGCGATGCCGGCCAGCCGGCTAGAACGGCCTGAGGTGAACGACCCCCGTCTCCCGCGCTGAATCCCGGTCACCTCCGTCGGCCGGTACCCGCCCTCCATACCGATCGCTTGTGGTCCGTCGCCAGGCTTCTTGATGTCGTCCCCTCACCGGTCGGTGTTCCCATCAGTCGGGCTCCATGTACGGACGACGGAAGACCGGCGCCTGACCGCTGCCCCACGGGCGCACGGCAGTCATGGCCCGGGCGACCGCGGACTCCAGAGCGCCGCTGGTGTCGACCGGTACGGCCTCGGGCCATGGCGATTCGCCGGCCGCCATCGAGCGGGCAACGCTGAGATCGGCGTCAGACGCTCCGGGCGCGCGTGTACTCAGGCGAGCGGCTGAGACGTCGCCCGGCACCTGACAGCGCAGGGACACCAGATCCGCGCTGGTGCGTTCGGCCACGCGCAAGGCCGCTTCGCGCTGCGCAGCACCGGACCAGGTGGCGTCCAGGACGACGGACTCGCCGCAGGACAGCAGGGCCGCCGCGCGGTCGAGCAGGGCTGTGTAGGTCTTCACGGTCCACTCGGGCGTGTACAGGCCCTCGCGGTAACCGGCCGCGGCCGACTGCTCGGCGGGGATCCCGGCGAGTTCCTTACGGATCCGGTCACTGCTCAGCAGCGTGACTCCCAGCCGGTCCGCCAACGCTCCGGAAAGGGTGGACTTCCCGCTGCCCGGCAGTCCGCCGACGAGGATGAGGCAGACGGCGGAGGTGCGCAGATGGCGCAGCGCCGTCGACGTCAGCCGCCGCGACGCCGCCTCCGCGCCCGCAGCGCCTTGGCGTGCCTGGATGAGGGTGACCTTGGCACGGACGAAGGCCCGGTAGGCGACATAGTGGTGCCACAGGGAGGCGGGTGCCGGATCGGCGGAGTACTCGCCGTACTGGGCGAGGAAGTACTCAGCGGCCCCCGGGACACCGAGCTGTTCGAGGTCCATCGCGAGGAAGGCCGCGTCGTCCAGGCCGTCGACGTACCGAAGACGGTCGTCGAACTCGAGACAGTCCAGGATCCGAGGGCCGTCGTCCAGGCAGAAGATGTCCTCGGCGAGCAGGTCACCGTGACCGTCGACCACACGCCCTTGATCGATACGAGCGTCGAACAAGGGCTCCCGGCCGGAGAGGTACCGGCGTACCAGCTTCTCGACCTCGGCCAACTCATCGGGTACGGAGCCATCGGCGCACAGCTCGTGGACCTGTGCGAAGCTGGCCTCCCACCGTGCCGACAGTGCGCCCCTGGTGCCCTGCTCGTCCACGTCGGGGCCACGCGGCGCCTTCGTGTGCCAGGCGGCGAGGATCCGGGCGACGGTCCGCAGGACGTCGTCGACGGGGACTCCCGCCCCCACGAGGTGGGAGAGGCGGCGGTCCTCCGGCATGCGGCGCATCACCACGATCGGTTCGGCTGCCGAGGCGCCTGGATCGCGGAATTCTCCCAGCCCCAGGTAGACGTCGGGAGCGAACCGACGATTGAGGGTGAGTTCCCGCTCGCACGCGACCCGTCGCGCCGTCACCGTCGTATAGTCCAAGAACCCGAGATCGACGGGCTTCCTGAGTTTGTAGGCACGGTCGCCGGCGAAGAACAGGACCGCGGTGTGGGTCTCGCACACACCCGCGCGGGACGGCGGATCGCCGTCGGTACGGGTGCCACCTGCAAGCGCGGCAGCCACCATCTGCGACCCCGGCCTTGCCGACGTCCCCTTGAGGGCGCGCCCGGTCATCGGAAACGACGCCGACGCGGCAGTGCCCGGGCGCTGCCGCAACCTGGGCCGGCGACCCGGCACGGGGCGGCCAGGTTCCCGGGCGAGCCGTCGTGGCCCGCGATGACGACGGGTTGCATCGCGGCAACCTCCGTACTCGTAAAAAGCTGGAGCTGACGGTGAACGAGCCCGCGCCCGTCTTGGTCAACGCGTGGCCTGTATGCCTGGACTGATGCGTTCCCTCGTCCAAGGATCACCCCCGACCCCCTCGTGGCGCATGTGGAACAGCCAGGGAGCAGTGCCGGAAGCGCGCGATCCGGCACGAGAGGAGACAGTCGGACGGCGCCCCCTTGTGGTCGGCGTCGGCGGATCCGGGACCAGCCTGGAGGACGGTCGGCTGGGCCGGCGCCGAGGCGGTCGTGCACGCGACACCGCTCCAGCTCCCGCACGCGGCGGACCAGTCTCACCGGCCGTCGCGTCACCGCGTCGGATGCGGATCGGTAGGCACGGCCGTCACGTCACTCATCAGGCGCGCAGGCCCACCGGAGTCCCGTCCGTCGCCGAGCTCCGTGGCGTGTCGCGGCGACGAGCAGGCGGCACTCGCGGAAGACACGGTGTCCGCGCTGCCGGCCGCGGGAGCCCAGGCGTTCGCCCTGGCCACGGGCTCTCGTGGCCAGGGCGAGATCGCCGGGATGCTGCTGGGACCGGTCAGCCTCGCGGTGGCGGCGCGCGCCGTCTGCCCGGTCGTCGTGATCCATGGTGCGGAGACCGGCTGACCTGCGTCTCCGCACGATGTGTCCCACCGCACGACTGGGCCCAACGGCCCCTGGCCGGGGCCCGAGCGACCCGTGGCGCCGGAGCACGAACGCGCCCAGGCTGGAAGGGACCACCCTTGAAGGGAGCCGGTGCAATGACCTCCGCCACCACCATGAACGCGGCTCTTGAGCCCGTGCACCGCAAACGCCTGATGGACCTCGCCCGCGAGGTCTCCTTCGATGCCGGGGCCCGCCTGTTCGAAGAAGGCAGGCGCGCCGACCACTTCTGGATCGTGCACACCGGCACCGTCACCCTGGACCTGCGCACACCCGGTCGACGGCCTGCCGTGATCGAGACACTCGGGCACGGCGAACTCGTCGGCTGGTCCTGGCACTTTCCTCCGTATCTCTGGCACTTGGGAGCCGAGGCGATGAGCCCTGTCCGAGCCTGGGAGTTCGACGCCGAGGCCGTTCGCGCTCTGTGTGCCGAGGACCCCGAGTTCGGCCGGGCCATCGCCGTGTGGGTCGGGCTGGTGGTCGCTCAACGGCTGCACGCTTCCCGCATCCGGCTGCTGGACCTGTACGCCCCGCACGGCAGCGGCGGCCTTGTGTGACCGGCCGGTCAGCACGATCGGGCGAACAGCCGGCCGGCCGGCTGTTCGCCCGAGGCCAGGAAGTTCCCAGGGTGAACAGGGCGACACGTCGGTCCCGGCGCCGCGGCGACGTGGACGTCCGTCCGAGGGCAATCCCTCGATCACCTCAGTGGAGCACCGAGGTCTTCGTCCGCTTCCGGTTCAGGCAGGGATCCACACACGGAACGTGGTGTGTCCCGGGCTGCTGGTGACGGTGACCGTTCCGTCGTGCGCGCTGATGACGGCGTGGACGATGGCGAGGCCGAGGCCGGTACTTCCTGTGCTGCGGGACCGTGCGTGGTCGGCGCGGACGAAGCGGCCGAACACCTCCCGTTGAAGCTCGGTGGGGATGCCCGGTCCGTCGTCGTGCACGCTCACGGTTGTGCCCGCTCGGTCGGTGGTGAGGGTGACCGTGACCTCGGTACCGGATGGGGTGTGGGTGCGGGCGTTGGCGAGGAGGTTGCCGACGGCCTGCTGGAGCCGATGGGCGTCACCGTCGAGGGTGACCGGTGTCTCGGGGAGGTCGAGGAGCCAGACGTGGTCGGGTCCCGCGGCGCGCGCGTCGTCGGTGGCGTCCAGGATCAGCCGGGTCAGATCGACCGGTTCGTGCCGGAGGGGGCGCCCGGCATCGAGGCGGGCGAGAAGAAGAAGGTCGTCGACGAGGCTGGTCATGCGCTGGGACTCGGCGTTGATGCGTCGCAGCGCGTGCCGGACCTCTTCGGGCGCGGGGCCGATGCGGCGCAGGGCGAGTTCGGCGTGGCCACGGATGTTGGCGACGGGTGTGCGGAGCTCGTGGCTGGCGTCGGCGGCGAAGTGCCGAAGCCGTTCCTCGCTGCGCCGCAGGCGTTCCTCGCTCGTGTGACGCCGGACGAGGGCGTCCTCGACGTGGCCGAGCATATGGTTGACCGCGCTGGTCACCTGACCGACCTCGGTACGCGGGTCGGTGTCGGGAAGGGGCGCGGGCATGGCGATCTCACCGCTGGCGAGCGGCAGTCCGGCCACTTCGGCGGCCCGGGCGGTGACACTCTGGAGGGGACGCAGGGAGACACGCACCCAGAAGGCTCCCGCGACACCGGTGACCAGGAGGGCGGCGCCGAAGAGAGCGGCTTCCACCGCTTCGAGACGGTGGACGGTTTCCTCCACGGGGTGCAGGGGCAGGCCGGTGATCATGACGTCCTGGTCGTCGCCCTTCACGGCCATCACGCGGTAGGTGCCCAGTGTGGAGAACCGGATGACGTGCCCCCGCCCGTCGAAGGGGATCCGTGCCAGGGACCGGCGCTCGTCGGAGGTGAGGTTCACGGGGCGGTCGGTGGCGTCGTCGACGACGGCCGCGTGGGTGACGGCGCCGTTCAGGAGGCGTGCCCCGAAGGTGGACTCGGCCTGTCCGCGGGTGTCGGGGCGATTGTCGTCGTCGGGCCTGCCCTCGTGTTCCAGGCTCGCGGCGAAACGTCCGCCGGAGGCGGTCAGTTGCTGGTCCAGGCGGCCCATCAGGAATCCCCGGAGTGCGAGGGCGGTGGTGATCCCGACGGCGAGACAGGACAGGGCGAGCAGGGTCACCAGCCCGGCGGTGAGCTGGCCCCTCAGCGTCCGGGGGACGGGACGTCTCATCATGCCTCGGGCTTCAGGACGTATCCGACACCGCGCACCGTGTGGATCATCGGGGAGCGTCCGGCGTCGATCTTCTTCCGCAGATAGCTGATGTAGAGCTCGACGACGTGGGAGCGGCCACCGAAGTCGTAGGCCCAGACCCGGTCGAGGATCTGTTCCTTGGACAGGACCCGGCGCGGATTGCGCATGAGGAAGCGCAGCAGCTCGAACTCGGTCCGGGACAGATCCACCATGACACCGGCACGACGGACCTCACGGGCTTCCTCGTCCATGGCGAGATCCCCGACCGTCGTCCACCTCGTCCCGGTGTCGGCGGACATGCCGGCCCGCCGCAGGAGTCCGCGCAGCCGGGCCAGGACTTCCTCCAGGCTGTAGGGCTTGGTGACGTAGTCGTCACCGCCGGCGGTGATACCGGCGATCCGGTCCTCCACCGCGTCCCGGGCGGTGAGGAACAGTACGCACACCCGAGGAGCCTCACGGCGCAGTGCGCGCAGTACCTGGAGGCCGTCGAGGTCCGGCAGCATCCAGTCCAGCACCACCGCATCGGGACGGAAGTCCCGAGCGGCCACCAGCGCGGTGGCTCCGTCCGCGGCGGTGCGGACCTGCCAGCCCTCACCGGTCAGGACGCCGGACAGGACATCGGTGACGTCGGGTTCGTCGTCGACGACGAGGACCCGAACGGGTTCGCCGTCGGGGCGGTGCAGCTGGGATGCGGTGCGTGGCTCGTCCATGGTCTCTCCAGCATCCCTCGGCCCTGGCCGCCGCCGCCCGGGCCTTGTCTCTGAGTTTCCTCTGAATCGGCTCCGGGGGCGGCTTCCGGGGTTCGTTTCAGAAGGTTCACAGAGGTTCGACTGTGAGGCTGACCGCCCCTCGCCCGGACGAGCCCGATGGGAAGGCGCCGAATGACCACCATGTTCACCAGCACCCCGCATACGAGCCGTGGGACGCGCCCGCGGAGTCCGCACCGCAACCTGATGCCGCTGCTGGTGCCGGTTCTCATCTGGGCCGGTGCCGCGGGGGTGCTGGCCCTGTGGTGGAGCGACACGAGCGCGGTGGTGGGCCCCGCGGGCTGGCTCACCGGCGCCGGCCGCATCACCGGCCTGCTGGCCGGCTACGCCTGCGCGGTGCTGCTGGCGCTGATGGCCCGCGTTCCCCTGCTGGACCACACGATCGGCACCGACCGGCTGGCCCGCTGGCACGCCCTGGGCGGGCGCTGCACCGTCTCGCTGGCCCTCGCCCACACGCTCCTCGTCATCTGGGGCTACTCCCTGACATCGCACACGAGCGTGGTCGGCCAGACCTCCACCCTCGTCCTTCATTACCCGGACCTGCTGAAGGGCACGATCGGCTTTCTGCTGTTCCTGTCGACCGGTGCCCTCTCGGCTCGGGCCGCCCGCCGCCGGATGAGCTACGAGACGTGGCACTACCTGCACTTCGCCACCTACCTGGCCGTCTTCCTCGCCTTCGGCCACCAGTTGTCCAATGGGGCGGACTTCGTCGGCAACCGCCCCGCACAGGTCGCGTGGTACGTCCTGTTCCTCGGCGTCGCCGCCCTGCTCGCCCGGTACCGGTTCGCCGCCCCGGTGCGGCGCGGTCTGCGCCACCGGCTGCGGGTCTCCGCGGTCCGTCCCGAGGCTCCTGGCGTGGTCTCCGTCTACCTCTCGGGCGAGCATCTGGAGGAACTCGGCGGCCGTCCGGGGCAGTTCCTGCGCTGGCGTTTCCTGGCCCGAGGACTGTGGTGGACCGCGAATCCCTACTCGCTGTCCGCTCCCGCGCACCCTCACCAGCTGCGGATCACGGTGAAGGCCGCCGGCGGCCACAGTGCCGCCCTGGCCCGGCTGGCACCCGGAACCCGCGTGTGGGCCGAGGGCCCCTACGGCAGCTTCACCGCGAGTCGCCGCACGGCCCGCAAGGTGCTCCTCCTGGCCGGCGGCGTCGGTATCACTCCACTGCGCGCCCTCTTCGAGACGTTGCCGGGTGAGGTGACCCTCGTCTACAAGGCCCGGCGCGTCGTCGACCTCGCCCTGCGCGGCGAGCTCGACGCGATCGCCGCGCGCCGACACGCCACCGTCCACTACGTGGTCGATGAACCGGTCGGCCGCTCCTCGGCACTCACGGCTCACGGTCTGAGCACGCTGGTGCCGGACGTCGCCGCTCATGACGTCTACGTGTGCGGCCCACCCGGCATGACGGGAGCCGCCATCCACGCCCTGCGCGACGCCGGTGTCCCGGCCCGGCGCATCCACCACGAGTCGTTCGCGTTCTGAGGAGACCCCGTCATGCGCCGTGCCGCCGTAGCCACCTCCGGAATCAGCGCCCTGGTCGTCGCGCTGCTCGCCCTCAAGCCCCATCAGCTCCCGGCCCCGGGCGGCACGTCCCGCACCCCGTCGTCGGCTTCGTCCTCCTCATCGACTTCGTCGGGTACCTCGTCGGGTTCTTCCACGAGGACAGGCACCTTCACCGGCGATCCCGTCGACACCCGGTACGGCACCGTTCAAGTCGCCGCCACCCTGGTCAAGGGAAGGATCACCGCGGTGAAGGTCCTGCGGGCACCCGACCAGAACGGTCGCGACCAGGAGATCGCCGCCTATTCGCTCCCCCGGCTGACCCAGGAGGCGATCGGTGCGCAGAGCGCACGCATCGACGCCGTGTCCGGCGCCACCTACACGAGCCAGGGCTACACGCGGTCCCTGCAGAGCGCCCTGGACCAGGCCCGTGCCTGATACCGCGACCGGGCTGCGCCACACCGAGCACGCGATGGGCACCGTCTTCTCCTTCGACATCCGAGACCGGCCCACCACCGCCGTCCACCGCGCCCTCGCCAAGGCGGTGCGCCACCTTCATCGGGTCGATGCCGTGTTCTCGACCTATCGGCCGGACAGCCACATCAGCCGCCTCGACCGCGGCGACATACGCCTCGGCGACTGCCCTCCCGAAGTCCATGAGGTGTTGTCCCTGTGCGCCCGGGCCTCGCACGACAGCGACGGCTACTTCAGCGTCACCCCCGGGGGGACCCTCGACCCCTCCGGCCTGGTCAAAGGCTGGGCGACCGAAGCCGCCTCCGACATCCTGCACGAAGCGGGCGCCCGGAACACCTGCGTCAACGGCGGCGGGGACCTCCAGCTCCGCGGACGGGCAAGCCGCTCCACGCCCTGGCGCATCGGCGTCGCCGATCCGCTGCGGCCCGGTGGACTCGCCACCGTCGTCACCGCCCGGCACGGCCTCGCCATCGCCACGTCGGGCACCGCAGAACGCGGCACTCACATCGTGGACCCCCACGGTGACGCCCCTGCCACCACTTTCGCCTCCGTCACCGTCGTCGGCCCCCGCCTGACCATGACCGACACGTACGCCACCGCCGCCTTCGCACGCGGCGACGGCGCACGGGACTGGCTGGAGGGACTGGACGGATACGAGGCCCTGGCGATCCTGCCCGACGGCCGACAGTGGCGAACCGCGGGGTTCAGCCGATTCGGGTCATGAGGCACGGCGGTCCCCTGCCGGCGGGCATCGGAGACATCACAGCGATACAGGCGTCGAGGACTCACGAGGCACGCGACGCACCACCGTCGCCCTGGTCACAGGGAACACCCCACCTCACCTGCCAGGCAGATCAGCTGCCCTCCACGGCCGTGCTGGTTGTACGGCGGCCCCCGGGGCCGGAGCCGGCCGGGCACACGGACGCGCCGAACAGCCCTCGGGGCAAGGACCGTTCGGTCGAGGCTGGGGCGGGCGGGCCGTGAGGGACGACTCGGCAGCCGCGGCTCAGGAAGGGAACTGCACGCCGTACAGGCTGCGGCCGCCCACGAGTTGTCTCCCGGTGACCAATTCCGACTCGATGCGCACGAAGACCTCCCGCGACGCCGGCACCCATGAGCGCGGACCGGTCCGCAGAAGCCGTGCGTGCTCGGCGGGATCGGTGACCAGAGCCGCCACGCCGGTGACGACGACGCTCCAACCGGATCGGGAGACGGCGTCGACCTCGTCCGCCTCCAAGGCGACCACCGCGCCGTCGACCGCGCTCACCAGCGACGAAGAGGCCGAGGTGCGAAGCAGCACCGCGCCGTCGTCGTCCAGGCAGAAGTTGATCGGCAGGACGGCGGGCAGCGCCTTCTGTGTATAGACGATGCGCCCCACGGGTGTCCTGGCCAACAGGCGCAGGCACTCCTGTCGGCCGAGTTCGCGGAATCCGTCGTTGGCGTGCATCTGCCTTCTCATCTCTCACGTGACGAAGCGGTTGCGGCGCTGGCACTGGTGCCGGTCCATCCTTGAGCGGTGCGGGAACCCGCCACCAGGGGCCATCGGTCCCTGGCCGCCGGCGAAAGGCCCCCCTTTGGGACCGCAATCCGGCGTCCGGTGATGGCGTACGGTTCACCGCGCACCCACAGGCCGACTGGCGTGATCACCGGCTCCCGGGCCGTGGAGACCGCGAGCCGGTCCACCCCGTGCGGGGACGGTGACGGCCTCAACGCGCACGGCGACGCCGGTGGGCTCCTTGACGGCGGGATCTGGGACCTCTTCCCGGGCCGAATGTCCGGAACCATGGAATACACAGGCTTTCATGACGCTCCTCACCAGCCTCCGGCCGAGTACCGAGATCGCCCCACAGGTCCATTTTGCTCAGCAATCGCCAGGCTTTGCTTGGGTCGTACGGCCCCATCGGCTACCGAATGGACCCTGCCGCCGGCCAGTACCACCCTCGGGCCGAACGGCCCCACCCGCTGATGGAGTTGGTACCGAGCGGCCCTGCGACACCACCTGGTCGGCCCCTGTCGCGGCACGGGCGCGGCTGCCACCTTCGGATACGTCACCACGACGACGAGAAGGGAGCACGGGCCCATGCCCGAGAGCAAGTACGCGAAGAAGCGGCTGTGGCGGTGGCGGAACAATCCGCTACGACGACGCGACGACATCGTCGAGGCCTGGGTCGTGCTGGCCGTGTGGATGGTCGTCACCGTGGGCGGCGCCGGCGCCGGGCTGGTCACGGCCACTGCCGCGGATGCGATGTTCGCGCGGCAACGAACCGAGCGCCACTCCGTCCAAGCCGTGGTTGTGAACGACGTGCCCCGTAAGGCCACCGCTTTCGGTGCCGACAACCGCCGGACGGTGAAGGTGCGTTGGGTGAAACCTGACGGTTCGACCCGCACGGGCCGGACCCTCGTGAGCACCGGGCTCGACGCCGGGTCGAGGGTCACCGTCTGGCAGGACGGCCGAGGCCGTCTCACCCTCGCCCCGACGGCCCCGACGGAGGCGGCCGTCGCATCGGGATTCCTCGGTGTCCTGGCCGCGGCCGCCCTCACCGGCCTGGCGTTCGGCGCCGGGGCGGGTGTCCGGTGGTGGCTCGAAGGCCGCCGTATCGACGAGTGGGGCCGGGAATGGGACCTGGTGGGACCGCAGTGGGGTCGCCAGACCAGCTGAGTACCTCATGGGTGAAGGGTTGCCCGCAGATCCCGGCCCGCGGGCCGTTCGGCCCCTGCCCGGACGCCAGGGCGCGCGGGCAGGGTGAACCGCCTGTCCCCCGCGTCCGAAAGGCTGACCGTGATGGAGCGAGTGATTCTTGCTTGTACCGGCTCGTCGGCGCACAGCCGTCCAGCAGCCCGATGGGCTGCCCAGGAAGCCAGTCTGCGAGGCCTGCCGCTTGATGTGGTCCTCGATCCGCCGTCCGATCCGAGCGACGCGAAGGTGACGGTCCGCGGTGTCCCCCGGGACCCGGCGGCCACCGGCGGGCGTCCCGGCTCCGGTACTGCGATGGCTGTCGCCGCCGCGGGCCGTGCACTGGTTCTGGTGCCCGACGAACTCGCGTCCACGTACCGCTCATCAGGGAGGGTCCTCCTCGGCGTGGATGCCCGCGGCCCTTGTGACGGTGCGATCGGCTTCGCCTTCGACAGCGCTCGATTGCGGGAGACGGGGCTGCACGTCGTGCACGCCTGGTCGCTTCCTTCCTGTGCCGCCCAGTGGCCTTTCGGCGTTCCGGAGGCGGAGCGGGCGACTTGGGAGGATCACGAGGTGCAGCTCCTGGCCGACGCGCTGCGTCCGTGGCGACGGAAGTACCCGGAGGTGCCGGTACTCGAGGACGTCCTTCTCCTGCCTCCGGCGCAGGCGCTGCTGCATCACTGCGGCCGTGCGGCACTCGTCGTCGTGAGCCGCGGACCGGGTGAGGACTGCGGCGAGATCGTCCGGTCTTTGCTGCAGGCGGCGGCATGCCCCGTCGCCGTGGTGGGCGCGGGTGGGTGACACCGTGCCGACCGGCCCCGACGCCCGACTCATGCCGGATGTCAGGGCCGGTCGGTGGAACGGGAGGTGCCTGCCGCGTCCTCCTACTCGTGTGTCAGGGCTTCGGCGACGCCTTGTGCCCAGGTCCTGATCACGCCGAAGTCCCGGAAGTCGCCGCCCTTGCCGGAGCGGAGGATCATCCCGGCCACTCGGCCTTTGGCGCCTTCCTGCAAGCATCCTCCGAAGGTGACGTGTTCCCGGACGTGCAGGCGGGTCATGACCCGTTGTACGCCGCGTACGGGCGGGATGTCGCGCTGGGAGGCGGAGGCGTCGAGCGGGCCGCTGCTGAACAACCACAGCGGCCGCTCGGCGAGTTCGGTGCGATGCCGGCGAAGAAACCGCCGGGCGTCCTTGTGCCAGCGTCCCGCGTAGAGCGCGCCGCCGACGACCACGGCGTCGTACGGCCGCACGCTCGTCACGGACCGGGCCGGGAGGGACTCGACGGTCAAACCGTCCTTGCGCAGGACATCGGCGATGGCTTCGGCGATGGCCGCCGTCGATCCGTTCGTCGTCCCGTAGGTGACCAACACGGTGCCGGTCATGACGGTCCCCTTTCCTTTCAGAGTCGGCGCAGCCAGTCGTCGCTCACGCCGTGCAGTGTCTGTTCCTGGGGACGCAGGCGCGCGTCGTCGAGCCGGTAGGTGAGCTGGTCGACGACATCCACCACACCGTCGAGGCGACGGGTCATGGACAGGGCGATCTCCTTCTCGCTCTTGCGTTCCATCAGTCCGATGAGGGTGACGACGCCCTCCGTCACGAAGACATCGATGCTGCGCGGCGTCAGCCACAGCGTGTTCACCAGGACCTCGTCGACCACTTCTGTGCGGATCTCCGCGTCGGGCCGCAGGAAGACCTGGAGGAGGTCGCGACGGGTGACGATGCCGACGAGCCGGTCCTCCTCGTCGAGGACGGGAAGCCGTTCCACCCGCCGTTGGGCCATGGTGCGGGCGGCCTGGACGACGGTGTCGTGGGCGTGCACGGTGACGGGCGGTGTGGTCATCAGCATGCCGGCCGTGCGGGCCTTGCCCTTCGCGGTCTGCTTGCGGGTGCCCGGTGTCAGCGCGGCGAGCCCGGTGCGGTGTTTCGTCTCGTACGGGTCGGGGGTGGTCGCCTGATGCATCAACAGGTCCGTTTCGGACAGGACGCCGATGACGTGGTCGTCCTCGTCCACCACCGGGAGTCCGCTGATCCGGTGGTCCGCGAGCAGCCGGGCCACCTCCTTGAACGGCGTGCCGAACTCGGCGCGGACGACATCCGTGCTCATCACGGAGCCGATCATCTCGTGCCTCATGACCGTTCCCTCCTCAGCGCAGTCGGCGCAGGTACGGGTCCTTGGGGCGGCGCGGCATCAGGCGTACGCGCGCATCCAGCACGGTGACGCCGTCCGGTGTCGCCAGGACGGGGTTGAAGTCGGCCTCGGTGAGCTGCGGCAGGTCCGTAGCCATACGGGACAGCCGTAGGAGCAGTTGTTCCAGTCGTTCGAGGTCGACGGGGGTGCTTCCGTTCGCGCCCAGCAGCAGCGGGGCGCATCGCGGCGAGGTGATCAGTTCGTGCACCTCGCGGTCGGTGAGCGGGGCGAGGCGGGCAGCGTGGTCGGCCAGGATCTCGGTGGCTGTTCCGCCGAGCCCGAACAGGACGAGTGCGCCGAAGACCCCGTCCTGGACGACGCCCGCGAACAGTTCGGTGCCGCGGGCGGCGAGCGGCTGCAGGACCACTCCGGTCATCAGTCCCGCGAAGCGGGTCTCCAGGTCGCGGAACGCGGCCCGTATCTGGGAGTCTCCGCGCAGGTCGAGGTGGACCGCGTGCTGCTGGGTCTTGTGCAGGAGCCCGGGCCAGTGAGCCTTCATGACCACTCGGCCGTCGAAGCCGCGCAGCCGGTCGGCGGCGAGCACGGCGTCGTCCTCGGTCTCGGCCCAGGCCCAGGGGATCTGCGGGATGCCGTAGCAGGCGAGCAGGTCGGCGCAGGTGCGCGGGTCGAGCCAGCCGCCGTCGGGGTGCGCGGCGAGGTATTCCTCCACGACCGTGCGGGCCCGGTCGCTCTCGATACCGGCGAGGTCGGGAACCATGCCGGCGGGCCGGGCGAGCCAGGCGGCCCGGTCGGCGGCGTGGGCCAGCGCACGGGCCGCTGCCTGGGGTTCGGCGTAGGACGGGACCTTGCCACCGTCGGCGGCGGGCAGCAGCCGGACGGACGCGTCCTGCTCCAGCCGGACGGCGATCACCGGCCGCGCCCTGCGTGCGGGAGCGGTGGTGAGGGCACGGACCAGGTCGTCACCGGTGGCCGCGGCGACCGCTGTGGGCACGAGGGCGACGATGACGGCGTCGATGCCGGGGCAGCGGGTGAGGCGGTCGACGCAGTCGGTGAGCTGTTCCTCGGACACGGCGGCGGTGGCGTCGACCGGGTTGCCGGTGGTGGCGCCGTCCGGAAGCACGCCGAGCAGTTCGTCGACCGTCGCGGGGGTGAACGGGGGAAGGGCCAGCCCTGCCTCTGCGCAGGCGTCGGCGGTGAGCACTCCGGCGCCTCCCGCGTTCGTGACGATCGCCACGCGGGAGCCGGCCGGCAGGGGCTGGGAGTGCAGCAGGGCCGCGGTCTCCAGGAGTTCTCCGACGGAGCGGGTCGCGATGATGCCGGCCTGGGTGAACAGTGCGCCGCGGGTCATGGTGCGGGTGGCGGCCGCCGCCGTGTGCGAGGCGGCGGCTTTGCGGCCCGCTTCGGTGCGGCCGGCGTCGACGGTCAGTACCGGGATGCGACGGGTGACGCGCCGCGCGGTGCGGGAGAAGCCGCGCGGGTTGCCGAAGGACTCCAGGTGCAGCAGGGCGAGTTCGGTGGTGTGGTCTCTCTCCCACCACTGGAGCATGTCGTTGCCGCTGACGTCGTACTTGTCGCCGAGGGAGGCGAAGGACGAGATGCCGATGCCCATCCGGGACAGTCCGTCGAGCAACGCGATACCGACCCCGCCGGACTGGACGGCGACACCGGCTGTCCCGGGCAGGGGATGCGCGGCGGCGAAGGTCGCGTCGAGGCTCACTTCCGGTTCGGTGTTCGAGATGCCGAGGCAGTTGGGTCCGACGAGCCGCATGCCGTAGGTGCGGCAGGTCGTGAGCAGGGTCTGCGCCTGGGTGTGGTCGAGCCCGGCGGTGACGACGACGAGCGCCCGCACGCCGGCCCGGCCGCACTCGTCGGCGACGGACGGGACCGCGGCCGCCGGTACGGCCACGATCACCAGGTCGGGGGGCGTGGGCAGGGCCGCGACCGACGGGTGGCAGGGCACTCCGAGAACCGATGTGACGCGTGGGTTCACGGCAAAGAGGCGACCGGTGTAGCCGCCCGTGTGCAGGTGGTGCAGAATCGCCCGGCCCACCGACCCGGGTGTGCGTCCGGCTCCGACGACGGCGACGGTGTCCGGGCGCAGCAGGGGCAGCAGGCTGGCCACGTCCGCGGACCGGCCACGGGCTTCCACGGCCGACAGGTAGACGTCGTCCTCTTCGAGGTGGACGGTGCAGCGTACTTCCGGGCCCTCGAAACGCCGCGAGGTGCGCAGGCCGAGGTCGGCGAAGAGGCGGAGGACCTCGTGGTTCTCGCTGAGCGCGTCCGCTGTGAAGGTGGTGATGCCCTCCGCCCTGGCCGCCGAGACCAGGTGCTCGACGAGCAGGGTGCCGGCGCCCTGGTGGTGCAGGTCGTCCGCGACGGCGATGGAGATCTCCGCGCCGTCCTTGTCTCCGCCGGTGTCGTACTCGGCGAGGCCGATCACCCGGCCGTTCGCCTCCGCCAGCAGGGCCCCGTAGCCCGGGTGGGCCGGGGCGCAGGCCCGGTCCGCGGCCAGGGCTGCCGAGCGTCGGCTCGCCGTGAAGAACCGCAGGCGGAGGTTCTCCG
Organism: Streptomyces sp. NPDC002580; assembly: GCF_042889485.1. Taxonomy (NCBI): domain Bacteria; kingdom Bacillati; phylum Actinomycetota; class Actinomycetes; order Kitasatosporales; family Streptomycetaceae; genus Streptomyces; species Streptomyces sp. NPDC002580. The sequence goes on from NZ_JBIAQZ010000002.1 coordinate 784,543, forward strand.
GTGACATCTCCTCGTAGAGCCCTCGCAGCTGGTCCAGGTCACCCGGCAGGACGGACCGTATGCACACGGTGGTGCCGTCGGCGAGCAGGGTGTGGACCGGGGGCCGGTCGATCAGGTCGTCCGTCATCGCGGGTCTCCTCGGTGGCTCTCGATACTTCGATCGTCCGCCGGGGCGAGGGGCGATCGTAGGGGCCGTACGGGGGCGGACCGGGGCCGGTCGGCTCTCCCCTCCATGGCCGGCCGGCCCCGTCCCCCTCGCGCGGAGCCAGCGCCGCGCGGGTCAGTCGTCCGCGACCAGGGCCGTCAGGTCCAGGAGGCGGTTGGTGTAGCCCCACTCGTTGTCGTACCAGCCGAAGATCTTGGCGAGGGTGCCGTTGGCCTGGGTGAGGGCCGGGTCGAAGATGCAGGACGCGGGGTCGCCGATGACGTCGCGGGAGACGATCGGGGCGTCGGAGACGCGCAGGATGCCGTTCAGCGGGCCCTGTGCCGCCGCTTCGAACGCGGCGTTGATCTCGTCCGCGGTCGCTTCTCGGGACATGACCACGGCGAGGTCGGTCAGGGAGCCGTCCTCGACGGGTACCCGGACCGCGATCCCGTCCAGGGCCCCGGCCAGTTCCGGCAGGACCAGGCCCACGGCGCGGGCGGCGCCGGTGCTGGTGGGGATGATGCTGAGGGCGGCCGAGCGGGCTCGTCGCAGGTCCTTGTGCGGACCGTCGAGCAGGGACTGGTCGTTGGTGTAGCCGTGGATGGTGGTCATCACGCCGCGTTCGATGCCGAAGGCGTCGTTGAGCACCTTCACCATCGGGGCGACGCAGTTGGTGGTGCAGGAGGCGGCGGAGACGATCCGGTCGCGGTGCCGGTCGTAGGTGCGGTCGTTGACACCCATCACGATGGTGGCGTCGACGCCCTTGCCCGGTGCCGACAGCAGGACGGTGTGGGCTCCGCTCTTCAGGTGCAGGGCCGCGGAGTCCCGGTCGCGGAAGCGGCCGGTGGACTCGACGACGATGCCTGCGCCGTAGTCGGACCAGTGCAGGGCGGCGGGGTCGCGTTCGGCGGTGACGGCGATGCGTCGGCCGTCGACCGTGATCGAGCTGTCGTCGTGCCGGACGTCGCGCCCGATGCGGCCGAACGTGGAGTCGTACTCCAGGAGGTGGGCCAGGGTGGCGGGTGAGGTGATGTCGTTGACGGCGACCACCTCGACGTCCTGGGTTCCCTCCTCGGCGCGGTCGAGGGCGGCGCGAAGGTAGGTGCGGCCGATGCGGCCGAAGCCGTTGATGCCGACGCGTACGGTCATGGCGGTGGGTTCCTTTCGAAGGTGAGGGGCTGTCAGGCGTTCCAGGTCCAGTCCGCGACCTCGGGGAGGTCGGTGCCGTGCTCGCGGATCCAGGTGTGGTGGCGGGAGCGGGCGTCGGCCATCTCCTGGCGTACAGCGGCGGCGCGCACGGCGAGGCCGGGGACGCGGTCGATGACGTCCATGACGAGGCGGTAGCGGTCGAGGTCGTTGCGGACGACCATGTCGAACGGGGTGGTCGTGGTTCCGGACTCCTTGTAGCCGCGCACGTGCAGGTGCTCGTGGCCATTGCGGCGGTAGGCGAGCCGGTGGATGAGCCAGGGGTAGCCGTGGTAGGCGAAGATCACCGGCTTGTCGGTGGTGAACAGTCCGTCGTACTCGAAGTCGCTCATGCCGTGCGGGTGTTCCTCGCGCGGCAGCAGGCGGGTCATGTCGACGACGTTGACGACCCGGACGGCGAGGTCCGGGAGGTGGCGGCGCAGGAGCTGTGCGGCTGCGAGCACCTCCTGGGTGGGGACGTCGCCGGCGCAGGCCAGGACGACGTCCGGTTCGTCGCCGTTCTCCGAGCCTGCCCAGTCCCAGATGCCGGCTCCGCGGGCGCAGTGGGCGCGGGCCTGGTCCATGGACAGCCAGTCGAAGCAGGGCTGTTTGCCGGCGACGACGACGTTCACGTAGTCGCGGCTGCGCAGCACGTGATCGGCGACGGACAGCAGGGTGTTGGCGTCCGGCGGGAGGTAGACGCGGACGACCTCGGGGCTCTTGTTGAGGACGTGGTCGACGAAGCCGGGGTCCTGGTGCGAGAAGCCGTTGTGGTCCTGGCGCCACACGTGCGAGGTGAGCAGGTAGTTGAGAGAGGCGATCGGGGCCCGCCAGGCCAACTGCCGTGAGGTCCTGAGCCACTTGATGTGCTGGTTGACCATGGAGTCGACGATGTGCACGAAGGCCTCGTAGCAGGAGAACAGCCCGTGCCGGCCGGTCAGGAGATAGCCCTCCAACCAGCCCTGGCAGGTGTGTTCCGAGAGGATCTCCAGCACCCGGCCGTGGTGGTCGAGGTGTTCGTCGACCGGAATGTGCCGGCCCTGCCAGGCTTTTCCGCTGACGTCGAAGACTGCCTGGAGCCGGTTGGAGGCGGTCTCGTCGGGGCCGACCAGCCGGAAGTCCCTGCGTCCGCCGGTGTCCTTCATGACCTGGGCGAGGAGGTCCCCGAGGATCCGGGTGGGCTCGTGGAGGGTCGTGCCCGGCTTGTCGACGGGCACCGCGAAGTCGTCGAGGGGTGGGAGGGGCAGGTCCCGGACGAGCAGGCCGCCGTTGGCGTGCGGGGTGGCCCCGAGCCGCCCGGCTCCCTCGGGTACGCAGGCGAGGACGTCGGCGGCGGGACGGCCCTCGGCGTCGAAGAGTTCCTCGGGACGGTACGAGCGCAGCCAGGCCTCCAGTTGGCGCAGGTGTTCCGGGTTCTCGCGGACCCCGGCCAGCGGCACCTGGTGGGCGCGCCAGGTTCCTTCGACGGGCAGGCCGTCGACCTCGGCGGGACCGGTCCAGCCCTTCGGGGTGCGCAGCACGATCATCGGCCAGTGAACGCGTTCGGTGATGCCGTCCTCGCGGGCGGTCCGCTGCATCAAGGCGATGCGGTCCAGGGCGTCGTCGAGGGCGGCGGCCATGGCGCGGTGCACCTGGGCCGGGTCGTCGCCCGTCACATGGATCGGGTCGTGTCCGTATCCCCGCAGCAGCGCGTCGAGTTCGGGCTCGGGGATCCGGGCGAGCACGGTCGGGTTGGCGATCTTGTAGCCGTTGAGGTGCAGGATCGGCAGGACGGCGCCGTCGTGGACCGGGTCGAGGAACTTGTTGGAGTGCCAGGACGCGGCGAGCGGTCCCGTCTCCGCCTCACCGTCGCCGATCACACAGGCGACGAGCAGTCCGGGGTTGTCGAAGGCCGCGCCGTAGGCGTGGGCCAGGGAGTAGCCGAGCTCGCCGCCCTCGTGGATGGAGCCGGGCGTCTCCGGGGCGACATGGCTGGGCACACCGCCGGGGAAGGAGAACTGCCGGAACAGTTCGGCCATGCCCGCCGCGTCGCGGGACACGTCCGGGTAGGTCTCGCTGTAGGTGCCCTCCAGCCAGGAATTGGCCAGCACGGCCGGGCCACCGTGTCCCGGGCCCCAGACGCACAGCGCGTCCAGGCCACGTGCCTTGATGACGCGGTTGAGGTGGGTGTGCACGAGATTGAGGCCGGGCGAGGTCCCCCAGTGACCGAGCAGCCGGGGCTTGATGTGTTCGGGCTTGAGGGGCTCGGTGAGGAGCGGGTTGGACATCAGGTAGATCTGGCCCGCCGTCAGGTAGTTGGCGGCCCGCCAGTGCGAGTCCAGCGTGCGCAGTTCCTCATCGGGGAGAACGGTGGCGTCCTGGTGTTCGGCCTTGGACATGAGGGGACTCCGAAAGTCGTCGACGTGGGTCATCGGGCGGTGGCGGCGGCATGGTCCGCAGGATGACGGCGGTGCTGCCGCGCGAGGTGCGCGAGTCGGAACCGCCTTGCGTGGTGGCGAGGTCGGTGAATTGCTCGGACGCCGACCGGCAGGTGCCGCGGGTGGTACGGCGGCCGGTTCCAGGCGTCGTCCGTGGTGTCCGCGGCCCAGCTCTCCCGGTCATTCGGCGATTTCCGGGCGGCGGGTCATCGCGGCGGTGTCCGCTCGGGTACGACGGCGACCGGGCAGGCGGAGTGGTGCAGGACCCCGTGGGCCACACGGCCGAGTTGAAGGCCGAGGCGACCGGCGCCGCGCCGGGCGCCCACGACCAGCAGGTCGGCGGAGTGGGACGCGTCCAGGAGCACCTGGCGGGTGTGCCCCTCCACCGTGCGCCGGCGCAATACCACATCGGCCGGGGCGTCCCTCAGCGCCTTCTCCAGCACCTCGGCGGCGTGCTGTTCGTGCAGCCGTGCCGGTTCACCGGCGATCAGGGGGTGGTCGGTGGTCTCGTGTGCCGGCCACCGCCAGGCCCGCACGGCGTCCAGGCTCGCGTGACGGAGCCGCGCCTCCTGGAAGGCGAACCGAAGGGCGGCGGGCTCCGTCGCCTGCTCACCGACGCCCACGACGACGCGGCCCCGCGTCCCGGCGCGGACCTGGTTGTCGTGGCTGCCGCGCACCACGATGACCGGGCAGTCCGCGTGGGCGGCGACGTCGAGGCTGACCGAACCGAGCAGCATGTCGACGAATCCGCCGCGGCCTCGGGTGCCGAGCACCAGTGCACAGGCGTTGCGTCCCTCACGGACGAGCGCGTACTCGGGCTCCTCGGGCAGCACGTCGGTCGAGATGTCCAGACCTGGATGGCGTGGCCGGGCCCGCTGCGCGGCGACGCGCACGATGTCCTCGGCCGTGACCTGTTCGGACGGCTTGCCCAGATCCTCCGCGAGCGCGGCGCCCTCGTACCGCTCCCAGAGCGAGGCGTACACGAGTCTCAGCGGCGCTCCGCGCAGGGCGGCCTCGTCGGCCGCCCAGTCCACGGCCCGCAGACTGGGCTCGGAGCCGTCCACACCGACGACGAGCGGGCGGTCCGTCATGACGTTCTCCTCCTGGCGGTCGGGTCAGCTGTGGGCGACGACGGCGACCGGTGCGGTCGAGTGGTGCAGAACGGCGTGCGTGACATGGCCGATGTGGGAGCCGACCGGGTTGCGGCGGACGCGCCGGCCGACGACCACGAGGGAGGCCGTGTGCGAGGCGTCGACGATGAACAGGGCGGCGCTGCCGTAGCGGGACTCCTCGACGACCTCGACGTCCGGGTACTTGTGCCGCCACGGGCGCAGGGCGTTCGCGAGGTTCTGCGACTCGCTCAGGGCGAGGGCTTCGTGCAGGGGAGGGTTCACCGGCATCCCGTACGCGTAGTAGGGGGGCGGGAACCAGCCGTGCACGACACGCAGCGAGGTCGCGCGGCGTTGCGCGGCGTCGAACGCGAACTCGATCAGTTCGTCGTCGGGGTGGTGGATGTCCAGGCCCAGGACGACGGGACGGAAGGCCGTGGCAGCGGAAGGAATTCCCACCTCGTCCATCTCGTGCTCGTCGGAGACCTGCTGTTCCGCCCTGACCAGCACCACGGGCCGCCGCGTGTGGGCCACGGTGCTCAAGCCGACGGAGCCGACCATGAAACCGCCGACTCCTCCCATGGCGCGGGAGCCGAGGACCAGCAGTTCGGCGGACTCCGCCGCCTCGGTGAGTCGCGTGCCCGGGTGGCCGGACAGCTGCTCGCTGGTCACGTCGACGCCGGGGTGGCGCAGGCGGAGTCCCTCGGCGGTCTCCCGGGGGATCCTCTCGGTCCAGTGCTGCTGGGTCTCGGCTCCCAGAAGGGGTGCCTGGGCCATCGGCTCGGGGACCGGCTCCCAGACGTGGACGATCTTCAGGGGCAGGCCGCGGAGCTTCGCCTCGCGGGCGGCCCATTCCGCGGCGGCCCGGCTCTCGGCCGATCCGTCGAGGCCTACGGTGATGGTGCGGAGCATGATCTCCACCTCCTGGAGCAAGGGATCCGATTCCAGCGTCGTCTTCGGGTGCTTCCTTGTGCAGGGGCCACTGGTCCCGGATCGGGTCCGACCGTCCCTCCGCACGGCGGGGCGGTGGGCTTCGGGTGGAACCTCCGAAGCCCACCGCGCCGCGACGGTCAACGCAGCCAGCCGTGGTCGCGGACGACCGGCAGCTTCGCCCAGAGCCGGCCCACGCCCAGGGTGTCGCCGGCGGCGACAGCGGCCAGCACGATCAGAGCGACGGCGTAGATCACGTGGTAGTCGACGAACGGGTTGACCGACATGCTCGGCGAGCCGTCCACGAGGTGCTTGGCGGGGGGCCATTCGGCAATCCACATCAGCGCCATCATCGTGGTGCCCGCGACGGCCGCGATCCGCAACGCGACCCCGGCGGTCAGAGCGAGGCCGATGCCGAGCAGACCGAGCATGAACAGCCAGTTCGCCCAGGAGTCACCGGCCCAGGAGTGGAAGGTGGACTGCATCGGTCCTGCCGAGACGGATCCGAGGAAGCCCTTGGTCGGCGACCCCCCGTCGACCCATCCGTTGCCGGAGGGTGTGGCGTAGCCGAAGCCGAAGGCCTTGTCGAGGAAGGCCCACAGGAAGACGAACCCGGTGAGCAGACGCAGAGACGCGAAGGCGTAGGCCCGCGCGGTGCTCGTACCGGTGAGTGCCGGCACGGCCGACTCGGATGCGGAGGTGGTCCGGTTCCCGCGGAACGAGGGCAGGTGGAAACCGGAGTTCCGGCGAGGGTTCTCGTGCACGGCCATGGTTTGTGGTTCCCTTCGGGGCGATCGGGGCGTTCTTGACGTCACCTACTCTCGTCCCGGACAGCGGGCGGTGCCGGATGCCGAAGGTCCGTGCCCGTTGGGCTGAACGGCCCTGTTTTCGGGGGCTGTTGGGTACGGCATGGCACAACGTGCCGAAAGAGAACGGATGTTGGAACCGAGTAGGTCACCCATCCGGTGGATCACGACGCCGGCTGCCGTGCTCGGCCCGCCCGGCCCACTCGGCCGCGCGGAGGCCCGGCCCGCTCGACGCGTTCGGCCTGCTCGGCGACCACTCCGCGGTCGGCCTGCCCGGCCCCGCGAGCCTTCACCGACCGGCGTCCCTCCGTCGCAGGGAGCGGCTCCTGGGCCCCGGCCAGCCTCGTCGGTGCTCGCCCTCGGCATCCTCGCCGCCGCTCTCGCCGACGCGGTGGATTTCCGGCACACCGCGCTCCGCCCGCCGTCGACGGGCGGAGCGACTCGGTGCCGCTGGTCCTGCGGTCAGTAGGCCGCGACTCCGTGCGCTTTGAAGCGCGTGCGGACGCTCTCGGTCATGGCGGGGTCGGGTACCGGGTTGTCGCGCAGCGGGAACGGTATGCCCAGGGCCTCGTACTTCGCGGCGCCGAGTTTGTGGAAGGGAAGCACGTCGACCCGCTCGACCGTGCCCAGGCCCGCGACGAAGCAGGCCAGGGCGTCTATTCGCTGCGGATCGTCGGTCCAGCCGGGGACCAGCACGTACCGGATCCACATCGGGACGCCGAGACGGTCGAGGCGGGTGGCGAAGTTCAGGGTGGGTGTCAGCTCGCCGCCGGTCAGTTTCCGGTAGGTGTCGATGCCGAAGGACTTGATGTCCAGCAGGACCAGATCGGTGCGGGCGAGGAGTTCGTCCTCGGCGCGGGCGCCGAGGAAGCCGGAGGTGTCCAGCGCGGTGTGCAGTCCGGCCTCCTTGCAGCGGCGCAGCAGCTCGCCGGTGAAGGCGGACTGGAGCAGCGGTTCACCGCCGGTGAGTGTCACTCCGCCACCCGCTGTGGTGATGAAGGAGCGGTACTTCTCGATCTCCGCCATCACCTCGTCCACCGTCGCCTCCCGGCCGTCGCGCATGTGCCAGGTGTCGGGGTTGGCGCAGTAGAGGCAGCGCAGGGGGCAGCCGCTGAGGAAGAGGACGAACCGGGTCCCGGGACCGTCCACGCCGGTGGACAGGTCCCAGGAGTGGATCCGGCCGGCCGTCACGGCCTTCACAGTGATCCGTGGAAGGTGCGGCTGATCACGTCGAGCTGCTGCTCACGGGTCAGGCGGACGAAGTTGACGGCGTATCCGGAGACGCGGATGGTCAGCTCCGGGTACTTCTCCGGGTGTTCCATCGCGTCCTCGAGGGTGGCGCGGTCGAGGACGTTGACGTTCATGTGGAAGCCGCCGGCGGCCATGTAGGCGTCGAGGATGCCCACCAGGTGCCCGGCCCGTTCCTGGGGGGCGTGGCCCAGTCCCTCCGGGGTGATCGTGGTGGTCAGCGAGATGCCGTCGCGGGCCTGCTCGTAGGGCAGTTTGGCGACGGAGAGCGCGGAGGCGGCCACGCCGTGCCGGTCTCGGCCGTTCATCGGGTTGGCTCCGGGGGCGAAGGGCTCTCCGGCACGGCGGCCGTCCGGGGTGTTGCCGGTGTGCTTGCCGTAGACGACGTTCGAGGTGATGGTCAGCACCGACTGGGTGTGCTCGGCGCCGCGGTAGGTGGGGTGCTCGCGGACCTTGGCCATGAAGGACTCGACCAGGCCGACGGCGATGGCGTCAGCCCGGTCGTCGTTGTTGCCGTAGGCCGGATACTCCCCTTCCACCTCGTAGTCGACGGCCAGGCCCGTCGCGTCGCGGATCACCTTCACGCGTGCGTGCTTCACGGCCGACAGGCTGTCCGTGGCGACCGACAGGCCGGCGATTCCGCAGGCCATGAAGCGGTGCACGGGGTGATCGTGCAGTGCCATCTCGATGCGCTCGTAGGCGTACTTGTCGTGCATGTAGTGGATCACGTTGAGGGCGTCGACGTAGGTCCGGGCGAGCCAGTCGAGCATGTGGTCGTACGCCTTCGAGAGTTCTTCGTAGTCGAGGATGTCGCCGGTCAGGGCCGGTGTCTCGGGGGCGACCTGTCCGCCGGTGACCTCGTCCCGGCCGCCGTTGATCGCGTAGAGCAGCGCCTTGGCGAGGTTCACGCGGGCCCCGAAGAACTGCATCTGCTTCCCGACGGCCATCGCGGAGACGCAGCAGGCGATGGCGGTGTCGTCGCCGGTGCGGGGACGCATCAGGTCGTCGGACTCGTACTGGACGGCGCTGGTGTCGATGGAGACCTGGGCGCAGAACTCCTTGAAGCCGGACGGGAGTCGGGGAGACCACAGCACGGTGAGGTTGGGCTCGGGGGCGGGGCCGAGATTGTAGAGGGTCTGCAGGAAGCGGAAGGAGGTGCGGGTGACGAGCGGGCGGCCGTCGGTGCCGATACCGCCGATGGACTCGGTCACCCAGGTGGGGTCGCCGGAGAACAGGGCGTCGTACTCGGGGGTGCGCAGGAAGCGCACGATGCGCAGCTTGATGACGAAGTCGTCGATCAGTTCCTGGGCGCCGGACTCGTCGAGCACGTCCTCCTCCAGGTCGCGCTGAAGGTAGACGTCGAGGAAGGTCGAGGTGCGTCCCAGCGACATCGCGGCGCCGTTCTGCTCCTTCACCGCGGCGAGATAGCCGAGGTAGAGCCACTGGACGGCCTCGCGGGCGGTGGCCGCGGGACGGGACACGTCACAGCCGTACGTGGCCGCCATACGGGTCAACTCACCCAACGCCCTTATCTGCTCGGCGAGTTCCTCGCGGTCACGGATGACGTGCTCGGTCGACGACCGATCGTCCGACAGGGCCTTCTCGGCCCGCTTGGCCTCGATCAGCCGGTCGGTGCCGTACAGGGCGACGCGCCGGTAGTCGCCGATGATGCGGCCCCGGCCGTAGGAGTCGGGCAGCCCGGTGATGATGCCGGCCTTGCGGGCGGCGCGCATCTCGGGCGTGTACGCGTCGAAGACACCGTCGTTGTGGGTCTTGCGGTAGGTCCCGAAGACCTTGGTGACGAACGGGTCGGGCTCGTAGCCGTATGCCCTCAGTCCGTTCTCCACCATCCGCAGTCCGCCGCCTGGCATGATCGCGCGCTTGAGCGGGGCATCGGTCTGCAGGCCGACGATGAGCTCGCGGTCGCGGTCGATCCAGCCGGGGGCGTGCGAGGTGATGGTGGCGGGTGTGGCGGTGTCGACGTCGAGGACGCCCTTGCGCCGCTCCTCCGGGAACAGGGCGCTGACCTTCTCCCAGACGGCGCGCGTGCGATCGGTGGGGCCGCTCAGGAACGCGGCGTCACCGTCGTACGGGGTGACGTTGGCCTGGATGAAGTCGCGCACGTCGATCTGCTCGCGCCAGCGTGTCCCGGCGAAGCCTCGCCAGGCCCCGGAGACCCGGTCACCGACTGTCACGGTTGCGGTCATCGCCGTTCCTCTCCTCGATTCGTGCGTGGCTTGCACTTCGCATGCTTGTCGTTCGCGGAGATCACCGGGAGTGCCGGAGAGCGCACTTGGGCGGGCCGTCCGGCCCCGGCCCCTGGGCCGGACGGCCCAGCGCCTCGCCCTCCGCGGCTCTTCAGCCGGCCGTGAGATCCGGGCGGACCAGCGTGCCCGACCCGCCGTGGACGATCTCGTACGCCGCGTCCAGCGCCCCGATGGCGGCGATCCCCCCGGTCCGCTCGACGAACCGGGCGGCGGCCTCGGTCTTGGGTCCCATGGAGCCCTCGGGAAAGCCTCTGCGGCGCAGCTCGGCTGGGGTGGCGTCGAGGACGGGCCGCTGAGCGGGGGTCCCGTACTCCTCGTAGACGCACGGAACGTCGGTGAGGATGAGCAGGAAGTCGGCCTTCAGGTCCTCGGCGAGCAGAGCGGCGGTGAGGTCCTTGTCGACGACGGCTTCCACTCCGGTCAGCGCGCCGGTGTCGCTGTCGGCGGTGACCGGGACGCCTCCGCCGCCTCCGCAGATCACCAGGGTTCCACTGTTCAGCAGTTCGTGGACGATGTCCGTCTCCAGGATCCGTTCCGGTGCCGGGGAGGCGACGACGCGGCGCCAGCCGGTGGTGTCCTGCGCGATGTGCCAGCCCCGCTTCCGGGCAAGGGAACGGGCCAGGTCGCGAGGGTGGACCTGGCCGACGAACTTGGCGGGACGTGCGAAGCCCGGGTCGTCGGCCCGGACGACGGTGTGGGTGACGAGGTTCGCGATGCGGCGGCCGGGCAGGGCGTTGTGCAGCGTGCAGGCCAGCAGCGAGCCGATCATGCCCTGGGTCTGGGCGCCGAGCAGGTGCAGCGGGTAGGGGGCGCTGAGGCCGGGGTCGGCGGCGCTCTCCACGGCGAGCAGGCCGATCTGGGGGCCGTTGCCGTGGGTGATGACGAGTTCGTGTTCATGGGCGAGGGCGGCCAGAGCGGTGGCGACCCGGTCGATGTTGGCCTGCTGGACGGCGGCGTCGGGGCGTTCGCCACGGTGGAGCAGGGCGTTGCCGCCGAGGGCGACGACGATGCGCATGGTGTCAGTCCTCCAGAGTGGCCACGAGTACGGCCTTGATGGTGTGCGGGCGGTTCTCCGCCCGGTCGAAGACGATGGACGCCGGCGTCGTGCCGGTGACGGACAGCCCGGCGGCCAGGTCCTCCACGCCTGCGCGGTGGTGTGCTCGCCCAGGCCGCTGAAGCGTCGATCCGTGAACGATCCTTCTGCGCCGTACCGGGTCGAGGCAGCGGCCGTTCGGGCCCCTTCAGCGGTCCCGAAGGTCCCGGTCCTCGCGGTCCGTACAGCCTCGACTCGGCTTGGACACCACCTGGCCGGCCTCGCTCCGAGGTTCGCCCGCGCCCGGACACCCTGGCAGCTCCGGGATCGGTGGCCGAAGACGATCGGGCTGTTGTCGCACCGGGCAAGCGGAGGCACGCTGCGTCACTGGCCTTTCGGCGTCGGAGTTCCCCCCGATCCGGCCTCGCCTCATGGACTCGCATCGACGCTGCACCGAGTCTCCCGATGGGTACCGGATGGACCGGTGAATGGTCCGGGTGGCCCATGGCCTGCGCGGACGACCCGGCACACGCTGGCCTTGACAGTTCCTGAACGTCATCGCGGAGGCATGTCATGAACGCTTCCCCCACACCGAGCATGCTGCGCGCCCTGTCCGCCGAACACCGCCGGCGGCTCATGCGCGTCGCCCGGGAGGTGTCCATTCCGCAGGGAACGCGCCTCTTCGAGGAGGGCGGACGCGCGGACCGATTCTGGATCATCCGTACCGGCCGGATCGAACTCGACATGCAGGTGCCCGGATGCCCGGCCGCCGTCATCGAGGACATCGGGCCCAACGAGCTGATCGGCTGGTCCTGGCTCTTCGCCCCGCACGTCTGGCACCTCGGCGCCGAGGCGACCACACCCGTGCGGGCCTACGAATTCGACGCCACCGGCGTCCGGTTCATGTGCCAGGACGACCCGGCGCTGGGTGACGAGATCAGTCGGTGGGCCGGCCAGATACTCGCCCACCGTCTCCGCTCGGCGCGGACACGCCTTCTGGACCTGTACGCCCCTCACGGCGCCATGAGCATCGTCTGACCCCGTCCCATGCCGATGGATGAAGGAGTGACCATGCACGGCACGCCGCACATCGTCAGCGATGTCATGACCCATACGGTCGCCAGCGTGGGTCGCGGAGCGACCTTCAAGGAGATCGTGCAGCTGATGCAGGACTGGAAGGTCAGCGCCCTGCCCGTCATCGAGGGTGAGGGCCGTGTCGTCGGTGTCGTGTCCGAGGCCGACCTGCTGCCCAAGGAGGAGTTCCGCGACAGCGACCCGGACCGGAACACCCAACTGCGCCGCCTGTCCGACCTGGCGAAGGCCGGCTCGGTCACCGCGGGAGAACTCATGACCTCCCCTGCTCTCACCGTCCGTCCGAACGCCACGCTCGCCCAAGCCGCCCGGGTGATGGCCCGGGCGAAGGTCAAGCGGCTTCCCGTTGTCGACGCCGTGGGCATGCTCGAAGGCGTGGTCAGCCGTGCCGACCTCCTCAAGGTCTTCCTGCGCACCGACGCGGAGATCACCGAAGAGGTGCGGCGCGAAGTCGTGTCCTACCTGTTCCCCGGCCCGGGTTCAGCCGTCCTGGTGGAATCCCGCGACGGTGTCGTGACACTCGCCGGCCAGGTTCGGGACACCTCTCTGGTGCCCGTGGCCGCACGACTCATCCGCGCCGTCGAAGGCGTGGTGGACGTGGATTTCGACCTCACGCGCCACGGCGAGCCGGCTACGCGCAGGAATCCGTACGGGGGAGGTACGGACGGCCCTGCTTCGACGTGAGTTTGACGAATCGCGACGCTGGTACCAGAGCGACCCGTCACCGCGCCGTGCCGAAGATTCCCGGACCGGCACGATGACGCCGGCACACCGGCGCCGGCACCCCGGCACGGTCGCCCCGCAGCCACCGCGAGCACCGCGCCCTCGCGGCGAGGTGAGGCGCGTACGGAGGAGTGGCGCGCCAACATCGTTCAGACTAGGGCCGGTCAGCCCTAGTGCCATCGGTCCCGCCGCGTGATGATCTGCGGTAAGGACAGCCTGCGGTCTGTCCTCCGCCGGGGAACGAGAGGTCATCATGTCCGTGCCACGCACCTTCACCGAGCAGAACCCGATCCGGGTGTTTCTGCTGGACGACCACGAGGTCGTCCGTCGCGGTCTGTCCGACCTGCTCGAGGCCGAGCCGGACATCTCGGTGGTGGGTGACGCCGGTTCCGTTGAGCAGGCACTCGTGCGCGGCCCGGCCCTGCGCCCCGACGTCGCCGTCCTCGACGTCCGTCTGCCGGACGGCGACGGCATCTCGGTCTGCCGTGAACTGCGGAGCCAGATGCCGGAACTGGCCTGCCTGATGCTGACGTCGTTCGACGACGAGGAGGCGCTGCTGGACGCGATCATGGCCGGCGCCTCCGGCTACGTCCTGAAGCAGATCAAGGGATCCGACCTCGTCTCGGCGGTGCGGACGGTGGCCTCGGGGCAGTCGATGCTCGATCCCGCGACCACGGCTCGGCTGATGCGCTCGCTGCGGGCCGAGCCGACGGACGGTCCCGCCGTGCCCGCCGAGATCGCGAGCCTGTCGCCACGCGAGAGGGAGATCCTGTCCCTGATCGGCGACGGACTCACCAATCGCGAGATCGGCCAGAAGCTCTACCTGTCGGAGAAGACCGTCAAGAACCACATCTCTCGTCTGCTGGCCAAACTGGGCGTGCACCGCCGGGTCCAGGCCGCCGTCCTCGCCTCCCATCTGGAGCAGCCCACCACGGGTGATCACCGGACCAAGCCGTGATGGGCTTCGACGTAGGCAATCGGCCCCACCGAATCGGCCGTCGTCGGCGCCGACAGGCTTTCGATGACGATCTGCGGTGGCCCCACCCGTTGCCGTACCGCAGGCGAGCGGCAGTAGGCCGCTTCGGGACGTCACGCGCCGCTCACCGGGCGGGGGAGGCCAAGTGGCCAATATCGAGGGGCCGCTGAACGACGTCAGAGCCCACGTGATCCGGTCGCCCCGGCACTCCATGGCCTGAGCTCTGCCTTTCCCGGGTGGCCACCGCTACAACGGCCCGTGCCCAGCGGCAAGGCGCCGGCCGTGGCCGCCCTGCCGGAGTCCGCGGAGCAGCGGATCCGCTACGAGCTGGACCAGCTTCGAGCCGAGTTGGAGCGGCAGTCCGGCCCGGCCGGGGGGGGGAACGGCTCGCGTCCACGGGTCCGCACGGACCAGCAGCGGAAGCAGCGCGGGCGCGTCGAGCAGTCGGAGGAGCGCGCCGCACTGCTCGAGGCCTACCCGACCGGTGATCGCAGGGCCGTGGCGGACGCGGTGTGCCCCGGCCGCCTGGTCCGGGTGGAGATCGGCGGGGAGCAGCAGGAGTACGAGATCACCTCCCAGGAGCCGCACTCGGCGGACGTGGAGAAGCTCAGCCCCTGCACCCCGCTCGGGCAGGCCCTGTTGGGCCGATCGGCCGGTAGCCGCGTCGAGTACGAGCACGACGGACGCCGACGGGCCGTGCGCCTGCTGACGGTGACGGACTGACGGCACCCACGGACGTGAGCGGGCGGCGCTCCCCTACGGGGGTGCCGCCCGCCGTGCTGTCCCTCCGAGTGGGGGCGTGCTGATGCTCCCGGGCAAGCGGCACTCCGACCGACGGGCCGTGTCCCCCGCTCTCACACGGCGGTGGCGTCGGCCTCCATGGTCATGCGGGCCACGTGGAGCGCCAGGTAGGAGACCTCGTCCTCGCTGAGCCGCCGCTCCAGCCGCAGCTCCACGATCGTCGCCAGTTGCTGCGCGGTGCGGGTCGCCTCGGGGTAGTACAGGCGTATGCCCTTCCCGATCGTGGACTCGTGGCCCGTGAGCTGCCGGCGCTGCTGGATCCGTACGAAGAGGTAGCGCACATGGGTGATGAAACGTGCCACGCCCATGTTCTCGTGGGAGACGTCCAGCCCGTACCGCTCCCGTATGACGGCGAGCATCTGCTGGACGACTCCGGTCATCGTGTACGTGAAGGACAGGTCGCCCGAGACGAAGCCGGCATTGACCAGGTGCAACGCGAGCGGGGTCGCCTCTGAGGCCTCCAGCTGCGGGGTCACGTGCTCGTTGACGGCCTGGAGCAGCAGCTGGGCCTGGGCGTACTCGGTGGCGTACAGGGTCTGCACCTCGGCGCGCAGCGGGTACTCGATGACGATGCCCCGCGCTGCCCGGTCCAGCGCGCCGGCGACGTGGTCGGCGACGGCGATGGCGAGAGTGGGGCGAGTGGACTCGCGCCCCTCGATGCCGACGTCGCCGAGGGCGGTCACGACGGCCTCCAGGATCTCCTCGCTGATGAGGGCGAGGGCCTCGGCCAGACGGTCGGGGTCGTCGGCGGGGCCGGAGCCGCGGTCGTCGGCGGGGACGAAGACGCGCTCGATCAGCGCGGGGTCGACGGGTTTGCCCTGGTGGGAGCTGAAGCCGAGGCCGCGCCCGGTGAGGATGACCGGCTGGTCCCGCTCGTCGCTCGCGAGGACCACGTTGTTGTTCAGGACACGCAGAGCCTTCACCGCCGGCCCTCCCTTCCGTCCGCTCTCCATCTTCTCCCGAACCGGCGCGGCGCGTGCACGCGTCCCCTCGCGGGAGCGTGCACGCGCCGGTTCGGGTCAATCGCGGCCGGTCACCGCCGCACGGTCACCACAGGGGCGCCGACGGCGACGTCCCGACCTGTGTGCGGCTCGACCGAGGTCAGGCTCGCGGTGTTCAGGACGGTCATCAGGGTGACCGTCGAGTACCCCGCGGCGCGCACGGCGCCGAGGTCGACCTCGGCGAGGAGGTCACCGACGGTGACCTTCCGGCCCGCCTCGACCCGTACGTCGAAGCCCTGTCCCCGCATCTTCACGGTGTCGATGCCGATGTGGACGAGTACCTCGATGCCGTCGGTGGTGCGGATGCCGAAGGCGTGGCCCGTCTCGGCGACGGTGATCAGCTCGCCGTCGACCGGGGCGACGACATGGCCGTCGGCCGGCTCGATGCCCACGCCCTCGCCGAGCGCGCGGGAGGCGAAGACCGGGTCCTCGACCTCGCCGAGGCCGACCACACGGCCCGCGACGGGCGCCGCGAGTTCGAGGGCCTTCCCGGTACCGGTGGCCGTGGGGGCGTCGGTCCCGGCGGTGGCCACCGGAGCGGGACCGGCGGCAGCGGAAGCATCGGTGTCAGCGGCGGCCGTGGCGCCGACGGTGACGAGTTCACGGTCGTCGGCCGGAACGGTCTCGGCGGGGGCCGGGGCGGGAGCGGGAGCCTTGTCGTCGGCGGCCTCGGCCGCGTCGCGCTCGGCGTTGACCTGGGCGCGCTCTTCCTTCGTGCGGTAGTCCGCGAAGTACACGAGCGCCATCGAGGTGAAGAAGGCCGCCGAGATCGCCACGATGTACTTGATCATCGGGTCGAAGACCGGGATGGTCAGCACGGAGGTGAAGGCGAAGGCCTTGGTGTCCACGCCGCCCAGGATGCCCACGATCAGGCCGCCCACGAGGCACCCGACGAGCATGCGCGGGTAGATCCTCTTGAAGCGCAGGTGGATGCCGTACAGCGAGGGCTCGGAGATACCGCCGAGCAGACCCGCGGCCAGGGCGCCGGTGGCGGTCTGGCGCATGTCCCTCTCACGGTGACGGATCGACAGCAGCAGGACACCGGCGGTCGCGCCGAAGCAGGCGAAGTTCCACGCGCCCATGGGGCCCTGGATGAAGTCGTACCCGAGGGTGTTGATGTTCACGAGCATGAGGGCGTTCAGCGGCCAGTGCAGACCCAGCGGGACCAGGAAGGGGTACAGCAGCGGGATGACGATCGCGAAGACGATCGGGGCGTTGCCGTTCAGCCAGGACAGACCCGTGCCGAGGCCGTTGCCGGCCCAGATCCCCATGGGACCGATGAGGAAGGCGGTCAGCGGGATCATGATCAGCATGCTGAAGAACGGTACGAAGACCATCTGCACGTTCTCGGGGAAGATCCGCTTCAGGCCCTTGTAGACCAGGGCGAGCAGGGCGACCATCAGCAGCGGCACGAACACCTGGCCGCCGTAGTCGTTGAGCTGCATCGGCAGCCCGAAGACGTGCGCGACGGACTCCGAGGTGCCCAGGGTCGCGTTCGTGGTGGTGGTGACGCCGGGGGTCTTGGACCCGATCATGCCCGTGAAGTTCGGGGTCATCACCGCGGCCATCACCGTGGCGCCGACCCAGGGGTCGATCTTCAGCTTCTTGGCCGCGTTGTAGGCGACCATGATCGGCAGGAAGTACAGCACCGAGCGCCACATCGAGTCGACGAAGACCCAGGTCGCGGACTTGTCCGCGGCGCGGAAGTCGACCACTCCGAAGGCGTCGAGCATGGAGGCGATCGCGATGATCAGCGAAGCGCCGAGCAGCACGCCCAGGAGGGGGCGGAACGAGTCCGAGAGGTACTCGAAGAAGTTGTCGAGCCAGGCGAAGCGGCCGCGGCCCTTGGCGCGGATCTCAGCCTTGACCTCGGCGTCGGACTGCGGGCGGGGCGTGCCGCCGCCGCTCATCGACGGCAGGTTCATGATGTTCGAGTAGACGCCGGCGACGGCTCCACCGATCACGATCTGGAAGCGGTCGCCGGACTGCGGCACCGTTCCCATGACGCCGTCGAGGGCGTCGAGCGCGGCCTGGTCGGCCTTGGCGCCGTCATGGAGCTGGAAGCGCAGCCGCGTCGCGCAGTGCGTGAGGCTCTCGATGTTCTCGGGTCCGCCGACGCCGCGGAGGATCTTCTCCGCCAGTCCTTCGGGTGTGGGTGTGTTCATGCTGCGTCACTGCATCCCTGGTCGTCGCGATCCTGCATGGCTCCGCGATCTCTCACGCCCGGACCGTGGCAACAAAAAAGGCCCGGGTCGCGCACGGGGCGCCACCCAGGCCTTGCCTCCCGTGGAATGGAACGCCGCCGGGGCATTGCCCGGGGCGATGACCATGACATCCACAGGGAGTAACAATCCTGCGATCGAGATCGATCGGGGATAACTCTATAGCAGCGGGTGGCCACCGATCCGCCCGCTGCGCGTGACCATCACCACGCGAGTGCCACCCGCCACCCGACGGGGCCGGCCGCCGTCCTGCGGGCCCGGGCGCTCCGCGGCACGACCGCCCCTCACCCCCGCCGCTCGGGCGCCACCGGCACGTGTGTGGGCGGCCGGAGCGACGGTCGGTCCCCTCTCCGGTCGATTGAAACCGTTCAATGTTCGAGGACGCGAACCGGCCGAATCCCGTGATGACACGGATCAGCAGGCCCTGTTTCCGGTAAATACCGTCGCGCTTGTTGACCTCCACCCCACCCACCCCTACCTTCACCGCTGTGAATCGATTCATAGCCGATCAGTAACTCCTAGGTGAGGGGCCGCAGTTGATCAGCAGGAGGAACATTCTGGCGGGGGCGGCCGGGGCCGTCGCCGTGACGGCCGCGGGAGCCGGGCCGGCCGGGGCCGCGCAAGGTTCCGCGGCGGCCGCGCCGCGCGTGCGGGGCGCGGCTCCGCGCGTCACCGGGCCGACCGTCGAGTACGTCGAACACCCTCTGGGGCTCGACGTCCGACACCCGCGGCTGAGTTGGCCGATGGCCTCGGACAAGCCGGGGACGCGGCAGAGCGCCTACCGGATCCGTGTCGCCTCCAGCGCGTCGAGGCTGTCCCGTCCGGACGTCTGGGACAGCGGGAAGGTGGCGTCCGACGAGTCCGTCCTCGTTCCGTACGCGGGGCCCCCACTCGCAGCCCGTACACGCTACTTCTGGTCCGTGAAGGTGTGGGACACCGACGGCGCGGCCTCCGCGTGGAGTGCGCCGTCCTGGTGGGAGACCGGGTTCATGGGCACCGCGGGGTGGTCCGCGGACTGGGTCTGCGCTCCCCCGGTCCTCACCGACGCGCCCTCGCTCGAAGGCAGTTCCTGGATCTGGTTCCCCGAGGGGGATCCGGCGAGCAGCGCTCCGGCGGGTACGCGGTGGTTCCGGCGGGTCGTCGAGCTGCCCGGTGATGTGACGGCGGCGAGACTGGCCATCAGCGCTGACAACGTTTTCTCGGTCTCCGTGAACGGGGCCGAAGTGGCCGCTACCGACCTGGCGACCGAGTTCGAGGACTGGCGCCGTCCGGCCGTCGTCGACGTCCTCGGGCGGCTGCGTCCCGGCCGGAACGTCCTCGCGGTCGCGGCGTCCAACGCGACGGTGGGGCCGGCCGGTCTGGTCGCCGTCCTCGCCCTGAGCACGGCGTCGGGCGAGCGGCGGATCGTCACCGACGCCTCGTGGAAGGCGACGGAGGCGGAGCCGCCGGGAGACTGGCGCGGGGACGGCTTCGACGACAGCGGATGGACGGGCGCGCGAGTGGCCGCCGCGTGGGGCGCGGGCCCTTGGGGAAGGGTCGTTCCGGCATCCTTCGCCGCCAACCAGTTACGGCACGAGTTCTCGCTGCCGCGCAAGAAGGTGGCCCGCGCGCGCCTCTACGCCACGGCTCTCGGCCTGTACGAGGCGCACCTCAACGGCCACCGGGTGGGCCGTGACCAACTCGCCCCGGGCTGGACCGACTACCGCGAGCGCGTCCAGTACCAGACGTACGACGTGACCGATCTCGTGCGACGCGGCGCCAATGCCCTCGGCGCGTATGTGGCACCGGGCTGGTACGCGGGCAACGTCGGCATGTTCGGCCCGCACCAGTACGGCGAACGCCCGGCGTTGCTGGCGCAGTTGGAGGTCGACTACGCGGACGGGACGAGTGAGCGCGTCGTCTCCGGCTCGGACTGGCGGGCCGCCGCCGGACCGATCGTCGCCGCCGATCTGCTGGGCGGCGAGACGTACGACGCGCGGATGGAGACACCCGGCTGGACCTCGCCCGGCTACGACGACGGAACCTGGCTGACCGTCCGCACCGCTGGTGACGCGGCGCCCCGGCAGATCGTCGCGCAGGTGGACGGACCGGTGCGGGTGGCCGGTGAACGGCCGGCCGAGAAGGTCACCGAACCCTCGCCGGGCGTCTTCGTCTTCGACCTGGGCCAGAACATGGTCGGTTCGGTGCGGCTGCGTGTCTCGGGCGACGCGGGGACGACCGTGCGGATGAGACACGCCGAGGTCCTCGAACCGGACGGCACCCTCTACACCGCGAACCTGCGATCGGCCGCGGCGACGGACACGTACACCCTCAAGGGTGGCGGCGAGGAGACGTACGAGCCGCGCTTCACCTTCCACGGATTCCGTTACGTCGAGGTCACCGGGTTCCCCGGGACCCCCTCCGCCGATGCGGTGACCGGCCGCGTGATGCACACCTCGGCACCCTTCACCCTGGAGTTCGAGACCGACGTCCCGATGCTCAACCAGCTGCACAGCAACATCACTTGGGGGCAGCGCGGCAACTTCCTCTCCGTCCCCACGGACACCCCGGCGCGCGACGAGCGGCTGGGCTGGACCGGCGACATCAACGTCTTCGCGCCCACCGCCGCCTACACGATGGAGTCGGCCCGCTTCCTGGCCAAGTGGCTGGTGGACCTGCGGGACGGGCAGACCCCGGAGGGCGCCTTCACGGACGTGGCGCCCATGGTCGGGACGGTCGGCAACGGCGTCGCGGGCTGGGGCGACGCGGGCGTCACGGTCCCCTGGTCGCTGTACCAGGCGTACGGGGACCGGCAGGTCCTGGCCGACGCCTGGGCCTCGGTCCAGGCGTGGCTGGGCTACCTGGAGCGGCACAGCAACGGCCTGCTGCGGCCGGCGAGCGGGTACGGGGACTGGCTGAACGTCTCGGACGAGACGCCCAAGGACGTCGTCGCCACCGCCTACTTCGCGCACAGCGCCGATCTCGCGGCCCGCATGGCCACGGTGCTCGGCAAGGATCCCGCGCCGCACACCGCGCTCTTCGAACGGGTTCGGGAGGCGTTCCGGGACGCCTATGTCGGCGCGGACGGGAGGGTGAAGGGCGACACGCAGACCGCGTACGTCCTCGCCCTGTCGATGAACCTTCTGCCGGACGGTCTGCGGACGGCGGCGGCCGGCCGGCTGGTCGACCTGATCCGCGCGAAGGACTGGCATCTGTCCACCGGCTTCCTCGGGACACCCCGGCTGCTGCCCGTCCTCACGGACACCGGGCACACCGACGTCGCCTACCGGCTGCTCCGGCAGCAGTCCTTCCCGAGCTGGGGCTACCAGATCGACAGGGGCGCCACCACCATGTGGGAGCGCTGGGACTCCATCCGGCCCGACGGCAGTTTCCAGACCCCGGACATGAACTCCTTCAACCACTACGCCTACGGCTCGGTGGGCGAGTGGATGTACGCCAACATCGCGGGCATCTCGCCGGGCCGGCCCGGCTACCGGGAGATCGTGGTCCGTCCCCGGCCGGGCGGTGACGTCACGTCCGCGCGGGCCACGTTCACCTCCGCCTACGGACCGGTCTCCACGAAGTGGCGCCTGGGTTCCGGCGGTTTCGAGCTGACCTGCGGAGTGCCCGCGAACACCACGGCCGAGGTGTGGATCCCCGCGGCCAAACCGGACGACGTCTCCCACACCCGCGCGGCGTTCCTTCGTACGGAGGACGGCTGCGCGGTGTACCGGGTCGGTTCCGGCCGCCACCGGTTCACCACCTGAGCGGGTCACCAGGTGAGCGGGTGACCCCCTGAGCGGGTGACCCGGTGAGCGAATACCTGGGTGACCGGGTGACCGGGTGACCGTGGCGGCACGAGATCCGAGATCCGGGTTTCCCGAGGGAGGGCACGTGTGGACGCCCGCCGGTCTGCGGCGGGCGTCCACACGGCGGGTGGCTACGGGGTCGCGTCCACGCTGGCCGCGAGTTCCTCGGCGTTCTCCCGCCCCGTCTTGAACTGGGTCCGGTACAGCTCCGCGTAGCGTCCCCCGGCCGCCAGCAGCTCGCCGTGATCGCCGCGCTCGACGATCCGGCCCGCCTCGACGACGAGGATCAGGTCGGCGGTGCGCACGGTCGACAGCCGGTGCGCGATGACGACGGCGGTCCGGCCCTCCAGTGCCTCGGCGAGCGCTTCCTGGACCGCCGCCTCCGAGGTGTTGTCGAGGTGGGCGGTGGCCTCGTCGAGGATGACGACACGCTGGCGGGCGAGGAGCAGCCGGGCGATGGTCATGCGCTGACGCTCGCCACCGGAGAGCCGGTAGCCGCGTTCGCCGACCACGGTGTCGAGGCCGTCGGGCAGGGACCGTACGAGATCGTCGAGACGGGCACGGCGCAGCACGTCCCAGAGTTCGTCCTCGGTCGCGCCGGGGCGGGCGAGGAGGAGGTTCTCGCGGACCGATTCGTGGAAGAGGTGCCCGTCCTGGGTGACCATGCCGAGGGTCGCCCGCATCGACTCGGCGCTGAGTTCACGGACGTCGACCCCGCCGATCCGGACGGTGCCCGCGTCGGTGTCGTACAGGCGCGGCAGCAGTTGCGCGATGGTCGACTTCCCGGCACCCGAGGAGCCGACGAGCGCGACCGTCTGCCCGGGTTCGGCGCGGAAGGAGATGCCGTGCAGGACCTCGTCGCCACCCCGGGTGTCGAGGGCCGCGACCTCCTCCAGGGAGGCGAGGGAGACCTTGTCCGCGGCGGGGTAGGCGAAGCGGACGTCGTCGAACTCGACGGCCGCGGGGCCGTCCGGGACCGCGCGGGCGCCCGGCTTCTCCTCGATGAGCGGCTTCAGGTCGAGCACCTCGAAGACGCGCTCGAAGCTGACCAGGGCGCTCATCACCTCGACGCGTGCCCCGGCGAGCGAGGTGAGCGGCGCGTACAGGCGGGTGAGCAGCAGCGCCAGCGAGACGACGGCGCCCGGCTCCAGCGTGCCCTCCAGGGCGTACCAGCCGCCGAGTCCGTAGACGAGGGCCAGTGCCAGGGCCGACACCAGGGTCAGCGCGGTGATGAAGGCGGACTGCGCCATCGCCGTACGCACCCCGATGTCCCGCACGCGCGCGGCGCGCTCCGAGAACTCGGCGGACTCCTCCCCGGGCCGCCCGAAGAGCTTGACGAGGGTGGCGCCGGGCGCGGAGAAGCGTTCGGTCATGCGGGTGCCCATGGCGGCGTTGAGGTCGGCGGCCTCCCGCTGGAGCTTGGCCATCCGGCTGCCCATCCGCCGGGCGGGGAGCACGAACACCGGCAGCAGGATCAGCGCGAGCAGGGTGATCTGCCAGGACAGGGTCAGCATGACGACCAGGGTGAGCAGCAGCGTCACCAGGTTCCCGACGACGCCGGACAGGGTGTTGCTGAAGGCGCGCTGGGCGCCGATGACGTCGTTGTTGAGTCGACTGACGAGCGCGCCCGTACGTGTACGTGTGAAGAACGCGACCGGCATGCGCTGCACATGATCGAAGACAGCCGTACGCAGATCGAGGATGAGTCCCTCGCCGAGCGTGGACGAGAGCCAGCGACCCAGGATCCCGAACCCCGCCTCGGCGACGGCGATGACGGCGATGAGCACGGCAAGGCGGACGACGGTGCTTTCGTCACCGTGGGTCACGATGGCGTCCACGACGTGCCCCGCGAGCACCGGCATCGCGACGGCCAGCAGCGCGGTCAGCACACTGAGGAGGACGAACTGCGCGATACGACGGCGGTGCGGGCGGGCGAAGGCGGCGATGCGGCGCAGCGTCGCGGGGTCGAAGGGCCGACGCTCCTGTTGGGCGTTCATGACACTGTGCAGCTGTGTCCAGGCTGTGGTCTCCATGCTCATGGGTACGACAGTAGGACCTCAAGCATTGTTGAGGTCAACGGCTCCGGGCGACCGCACCCTCCCGAGCGGCCTCCCGCCGTCACGGGGACCGGCGTCGAGATGATCGCCGGGGACGGCGGCGGGCCTTCGGGCGCCGCCCCTCCCGCAGCTTGCCCAGCGCGTCAGACGGCGTCCCCACGCCCGCAACCTCACGTTGGCGCGGTGGGGAAAACCTCTCCGGATGTGACAACCGTTCGGCTTCCCCGGGCCCTCCCCAGGCTCCGCCGCCTCGCCCTTCGACCCGCCGTCCGGCCGGTCCTGTGTCTCCTCCCGCTCGCACTGGTCCTCGTGGTGGCCCTGCGCCACCGGTCGGTGCTCATCGAGGGCTTCGGTCATCTGCGGTCGGCCGAGTGGCCCTGGCTCGTGGCCGCGGCTTCCGCGACCTGCCTGACCTGGGTGGCTGCGGCCGTGACCCGCCAGGGCGCGGTCATGGAACGGCTGCCGGCGCGTCGGCTGCTCGCCACCCAGTTCGCCGCCGGAGCGGCGAACCACCTGCTGCCGACGGGCCTCGGCGCCGGCGCGGTCAACCTGCGCTTCATGACAGTGTGCGGAGTGCCGCTGGCCCGCTCCTCGGCCGCGCTCGCGCTGTACCTGCTCGCCGAGGCGATCGCCCGGCTGGGCCTGCTCCTCGGTCTGCTGATCGCGTTCCCGGGGGCGCTGCGGCTCGGCGGGCTGCTTCCGGACGGAGCGGTGGGCCCGCTGCTGATCGGCGTCGGGCTGGCCGCGGGCACCGCGGTGGCGGTGCTCGCGCTGGTACGACGGCTGCGCGCGGCCGTCTTCTCGTTCCTGCGCACGGCGTTCGGCGAGGCACGCTCGGTGCACACCCGTCCGTCGCGTGCCCTCGCCCTGTGGGGCGGCTCACTGGCCTTCCCGCTGCTCCAGGCGGCCGGACTGGCCGCGGTGGGGCGGGCGTTGGGCCTCCCGGTGTCGCCCACCCACATGGTGATCGCCTACCTGGCGGCGACGGTGGCGGTCGCGATGGTACCGACGCCCGGCGGACTCGGGTCGGTGGAGGCCGCGCTGATCGTGGCGCTGGTCGCCGCGGGCGGCCCGGTGGCCGTGGCGACCGCGGTGGTACTGGCGTACCGGATCATCACCGTGTGGCTGCCGCTCCTGCCGGGGGCGTTGACGCTGGGCGCGCTGGTGCGGTGGAAGGTGATCTGAGGGGGCGGTCCGGCTCCTGGGCCGCGTCGGCGTCGGTACCTTCGTTCCCTTCATTGCCCTCGTTGCCTTCGTTTCCCTCGCTGTCTGCGCCGTCTGCGCCGTCTGCGGCGCCTGCGGTGCCTGCGGTGCCTGCGGTGCCTGCGGTCGAACCGTGACGGTGTCCGGTCCGGCTGCTCCGAGGGCGTACGCGGAGCCGGCCGACAGTGATGGCTGCGGCACCCGACTGCTTGGATCATGCCCATGACGGACTGGCCCGATCTCCGCCACGCCTCCGCCACGGCGGAGGACAGTCGGGGCCTCGACGCTGGTGTCGGCGTCGGGAACCGTCAGGGGGCGAGTGATCATGGCCCCGTATGGTTCCGGCGAGTCGGGCAGGCCGTGGACGCGCCGGTGAAGCACGACGCCGGGGCCAGTTCCCAGAGGCTCGTCCCATGGTGGTTGCCGAATCCATGCAGCCCCGATCAGACAGGATCAGCCCATGTCCGACAGACCATCGATCGGTGAAGCGGCAGACCTCCTTCGGGCACAACTGGGCATGGGCCAGATGTCGAACCCCGCAACAACCGAGGACACATGGGCTGCCTTTGTCCGCTTCGGCCGAATGCGGTTCAGCACGGCGAATTCGCCTGACGCGGACGGTCTGCTGTTTCAGTACGGGGGGGTGTACGCCTTCGACGGTCCGGAAGCGTTCTCCCTCGACCTCACGCGCCAATTCGAAGTGCTGGGCGAGAGCGGCGACCATGACCACTTCGTCCAGGTCCACTGCGAGTTGGCCTACGAGCCGGTACCGGCGTTGACCGCCCTGGGGGCCTTCAACTCCTGGTTCTTTCACGACTCGGGTGAGGATCTGGGGCGGTGGCTGGAAGCCCTCACCGATCAGGATGCCTGGACAGTCATCCGTGAGCAGAGACCGGTGAAGGTGGCGGTCCGCCAAGAGGCCGTCTAGCGCTCTGCCCGGGAGGGTTCACCGAGTCGCTGGTGTGCTGAAGAGCCGGGCCGCGGGGTCACCATCGCCAAGACCTGTCCACCAGTTCCCGTCATCCTTCACCAGCAGCGGTTCCTGCCGCTGACCGGTTGCCTCGTACGCCACTGTCACCGCGTCGAAGTAGCTGACGAGTCCCTCCGTTAAGATTGCGGACACCTTCAACTACCCCTCCTCTCAGTAGAGTTGGGCGTGTTCAAGTGGCTGGTCCGCACGTCGGGGCGGGCAGGAGCGGCCTGCCGAAGCGGTCCTGGTGTCCCGGTTGGGCCGCGAGGGCGTGCCGCCGGGCGCGGCGTACACCGTGCGCCGCGGTGTCCCGGAGGGGACCGCGTACGCATCCGGACCGGCAGCCTGTCACGCTGTACCGCGCGTCGCCTCCGAGGCGGCGCGGATCCATTTCCGGAGGGGGCTCACCTATGTTCGTGCTGTCCATTCTGCTACTCATAACGGCGGTCGTGCTCTTTCTCGTCGGCCGCGGCCGCACCACCCCGGGCTGGAAGCTCGGTGCGGCGCTCAGCGCCGTGGGAGGCCTGCTGGCCGGCGTCCTCGCCTGTGTCGTCGTCGTGAGCGCCTATGAGGTCGGAGTGCCGGTGACCTTTGGGAAGGTCGGCACACCACTGGTTTCCGGTATCCACTTCAAGTCGCCGTTCACCGACATCACATCCTTCTCCACCCGCCCGACGGACCTCGACCTCTACGACAAGGACGTGGTCGAGGTCCGTTCCTCGCAGGGCGGTGTGTTGTACGCGGACGTCACCGTCAAGTGGGCCGCGGTGCCGGCGAAGGCGGTCTCCCTGTACCGGCTGGCGGGCAGCGAAGAAGCCATCCAGGAGCGGCTGGTGCGACCGGACAGCCGCGAGATCATCCGCAATGTCTTCGCGAAGCACACCAGCGAGGAGGGCTACGCCTCCGCCCGCGAGCAGATCGGTGCGGAGATCGAGAACCTCATCAAGGAACGACTGGCGCCGCGCGGCATCGACGTCACCGCCGTCAACCTGCGCAAAGTGAAGCCGTCGGACAAACTGCAGGATCAGATCGACAAGAAGATCCAGCAGGAGCAGGCCACCGAGCGGGCGGTCGAGGCGTCGCGTACGGCCAAGGCGGAGGCGGAACGCAAGCGGATCGAGGCGGAGGGCATCGCCCGCGCCAACAAGATCCTCGAACGGTCACTGAGCGACAAGGTGCTGTACAACCAGTGCCTGGAGGCCTACAAAGAGGCCGCCAAGGCCAACCCGGTGTACGCGGTGCCCTGCGGTACGGACTCGGGCGGCACCCCGGTCATCGTGGACAGCAGCAAGAAATAGCCGCAGCTCCACCAGCCATACCCTGCCCGGGCGTCTTGCCCTACAAAAAGGCCCGGAGACTCGGCGCAGCCCAGATCGGGCTCGGCATCCGGAACGGCAGAACTCCCCCACGTGCGTTCGGCAGTCCCTGACAGCAACGCCGGTAAACCCGAGCGGTCCTGAGCACCCGTCGGGATACGTACGGACGTACCAGCGCGATGTCCTCACCCGGGAGTCGGCACGCACGGTTCGCCCAGTCCCGGGTCCTTCCTGGCCAGTTGGACGAGTGGGACCGGCCCCGAGCGATCCGCTCCGGGCCGCCCTCGCGCCGTGCGGGGGCGCTCAACAATGACCGGCAGAGAAATCGGTGACAAGTTCAGCTGCCGGGCCGCCATGACTGCCGTGGGCTGCTTCTTTCTCTTCGGCACGGTATGTCTCGTGCTCGGCGCGACGGGTGTCATGGGCCCCGCATGAGCAACCGTGCCGGAACCTGTCCCGATTGCGGCGAGCCCATGAAGTCTGGTGGCACCGTCCTCTCGCGGCGAGGGGACGACGACCAGCGGGCGTGCCGGTCGCTGTGGAGGTGTACCAGTGGACACGTGTGGTGGAAGTGGGCCGACCGCCCGGACGGTTCCCTGGAAACCTGCCCGATGCCAAAGCTGTTCCGTTGACATCCAACGCTGACGTCAACAACACCGGACGGCGGCGACACGCAGCAGCCACGTACGGCGCCGGCCCACAAGGCAGGCCCCGACCGGACGGAAAGCAGGTCGAACTCCTCAAGCGGGCGTTGACCGACATCGGCAACTGCCGACGGCAACGGCAAGTCAGGACATCGATCGACCAGGTAGTCACAAGTCATGGCCACCGTGGCCCAGTTGTGACTGGACTGACCATCTCGGGTTGACCGTCCAGCGACGCAAGGTGACAGGACCAAGACCACCCGGCGCAACGAGAGGCTCTCGCCCCTGCCCCGTGGACGGCGGGGCGTCGCCCATTCGGATCGCAGTCGGGCGGAACCGGCTTCACGCCCCCTTGCGAGCGCGCATGATGCCGTCACGCTTCAGCACCACACAGGGGGAACGATGCCGAGTTACAGCGAGGTCCGGAAAGCCGTTCGAGTAGAGAAGCTCCGCATCTGGTTTCAGCCGACTCCATAGGCAGGTCGATGTCGTCGCGCCGACCGCCCGGCACGGTCTCGGCCGGTACCAACTCACCGGCAAACGGCGGAAGCCGTAAGGCCGTTCGCGAACATCGTTCCGCCGACCACCTGACCATGCGCACCCGAGGCTGAGTCCAATGGCGCCCTACGAGCGCGAGTCACGATCCCGCAGGGCGCTGACGCCGCCACCGGCATCGCTGAAGTGCTCATAGACGCGCGCCTGCCCACGCGCGTCACGAAAGGTTCTCGTAGCCGCCGCTTCGATTCACGAGACCGCCGACCCCGAAGTGATCGTCGCCGCGTTCGCCTATGAGTTCGCGTTGCCGGACGACTCCACGGCCAAGGTGCCCTGCGTCTTCGTCGTGCGTGTCCGGGACGGCCGGATCATCGAGTCACGCGACTACGTCGACCCGATCCGTACGCACACGGCCCGCGGGGACCTCGGCCTCCTCATCACGTCGTTGCGGAAGGGTGCTCCCCGAGGCTTCCCGAGGCCCCGATTCGTGCGTTCGCCGACTGAGCCCGCGCGCACGTGATCACGCGGATGGAGCGAGCTCCTCACGAGACCCACGGGATCAACCCGAAACACCCAACTTCACGCGTGCGTGGTTGAGGTTCATTTCCACCCGTTCCCGCTCCCCTTCGGGGAGGAACTTGTTTCGCAAGAGCTTTTCGCAGAGGTCCTGTGCCTGATCGTATCGGCCGGTCCAGTAGGCGGCGATGGAGAACTCGTCGAGTGCGCGCCAGTTGTACCAGCACTGTTCGACGAAGAGAATGTCCGCCGGCCGACGGATTTTGAGGGCCGCGCCCGCGAATACGTACGCCATCTGCCATCTTTCGAATTTCCGGCACAGGCGAGCCAGCTCTCCCGGGGCCTCGGCCCGGGTGGGCCTGCTCTCGTACGCCTTGACGTAGCGGTCCATCACCACGCCGACATCATGGCCCAGTTTCTCCGACAGGCGCGCGGCGTAAAGATTGGAGCAGAATACTTCTTCTCCCCAACCTCCCATTTCCGCCCGGAGGTCGTAGGATTCGATCGACTTCTCCGGCTCTTCGGCATCACGCCAGCTCTGGGCGAGGTAGAACATGTACCGAGCATTCTCCGGCTCCTTCTGCAGACCCTCTTGGAGAACCGCGGCATCCCGCAGGTACTTCTCACGCTTCCCGTGCTCCTTGAGGCGTGCGCCGCCACCGAGCGTGCGGATATTGAATCCCTTGATCTTCTCCCGACGGTGGGTCGTGCCGCACTCAAGGTACTCGTGCAATACGCCGACATAGCGCCACGGAAGTCGCGTGGACACCAGTGCGGGGCGCCAGTGGATCAGCGGGCCGTCGTGCAGCGCCACCATGTAGGCGTCGTGCGTGAGTTTCTTCATTCGGAATTTCGCATCGATCTCCATTACGTCGTCGGCGTCGATGAAAAGGAGATACAGTGCGGAGTCCCGGGCCAACTCGATCGCCTCGGTGCGGCTCTCGTCAAAACCCTTCCAGGGCCGCTCGTAGAGCTTTCCCGGAATATCGGCGTACACCTCGCGGATGATGTCCTGTGTGCCGTCGGTCGAACCGGTGTCGAGAATCACCCAGGTATCGATCAAGGGGCGGACCGATTCAAGGCATCGCTTGATGACGTGGGCCTCGTCCTTGACGATCATGTTGAGGCAGATTCTCGGCTTCACATGCATCTCCAGAATTACGGCGTACGGTCCAGACTCGCTCAGGAATACTGACAAGCGGGGCCGCGCGCGAGCCCACACCACGCTTGAGGACTCACTCATAAAGCCGAGTGCCGCCGTGGCGCCACCCGCGGATACGGGATGCGTGGTAGCGGTGAAGTGCGGGCCGACCATGACCGGTCCGCCCGTCCGTGGACGCTCGGCAGAGAGCTACGGATCAGAAGGGCACGCGCCGGAACTGCTCGCGCCCGCCCACGTCCCGTCACCACCGCGGCAGTGGGCGGCCGGGCTCCTCACAGCCGTCGGTCGAGGCGCCACGGCAAACCCTCCCCCGCTCCGCTGTCGTGCGCTCCGTCGCGTGCTGTGATAGCGAGAAGGGACCACGGCGTGCGGTGAGGTGCGTCGGCCGGGGAAGGGGACAGTTTCATGTCGGTCCGGATCGAACGTCAGGGTCAGGTGACCACCGTCGTCCTCTCCCGGCCTACGGCCCGTAACGCGGTGGACGGGCCGACGGCCGCCGAACTCGCCGACGCCTTAAGGAAGTTCGAAGCGGACGAGACGGCGCGCGTGGCGGTGCTCTGGGGTGAGGGCGGCACGTTCTGCGCGGGCGCGGACCTCAAGGCCGTCGGCGGCGAGCGGGGCAACCAGGTCACCGAGGACGGCGACGGGCCGATGGGGCCCACCCGGCTGCGCCTGACCAAGCCGGTGATCGCGGCGGTCGCGGGGCACGCCGTGGCCGGTGGTCTGGAGCTGGCGCTCTGGTGCGATCTGCGGGTGGCCGAGGAGGACGCCGTGTTCGGGGTGTTCTGCCGCCGGTGGGGCGTCCCGCTCATCGACGGGGGCACGGTACGGCTGCCCCGGCTCATCGGCACGAGCCGCGCGATGGACATGATCCTCACCGGTCGGCCGGTGGCCGCTCCGGAGGCGTACGAGATGGGGCTCGCGAACCGTGTCGTCCCGGTCGGCCGGGCCCGCGCCGAGGCCGAGCGGCTCGCGGCGGAGATCGCCGGCTTCCCGCAGTCCTGTCTGCGCAGCGACCGCGCCTCGGTCCTCGACCAGGAGGGCCTCATCGAGAAGGAGGCTATGCGTACCGAACTCCGTCACGGCATGGGCGTACTGGAGGAGAGCATGAAGGGCGCAGCCCGGTTCGCCTCCGGTTCGGGGCGGCACGGTTCGTTCGACGGGCTCTGACCTCCGCCGCCAGCACCCGGTCCCGGCACTTCCCCGCAGGCCATGGGGCCCGTACGGACGTAGGGCCGCCCCCGTACGGACGTAGGCCCACCCCCGTACGGGACGAAGGCCCGCCCCAATACGGAACGCGGCGCCTGCGCGCGGCACGGGACGCCGGCCCACACCGCGCGGGAATGGACCCGCTGGAAAGGGACATCGCCCTGCCGGACGGGAGCTCTGAGCCTGAGCGGCGCGAACCGGCGGCCCGTCCGGAAGAGGCCGCCGGACGGTCCGGCAGAGGCTCGCGGACCGTCCGGCGGAGACCGTCGGCCGAATCGGGTCGGCCCATCACCCCGTCCCAGGGGGGGATGTTGGAAGGCCCGGTCGTCAAGGGCGGCTCCGTGGGAGGTTGGTGACGGGAGGGCGGACGGATGCGGCAGGATGAGCGGTCCCCCCGGACGACGACGAACACCCGTCCGGGTGTGATCGCGCGTTCCCGGATTCGAGCAGGTGGCAAGTGACGACACAGCACATTCGGCCCGCGGGCCCTCACCCCGGTCCCGGTCTCCGTGGAGGTCATCGATGAAACGCTCCGTCACCGTGGACGACCTGATCATCGCCGGAATAGCCCTGGCGGCCGGGCTGCTGGCGGCGTTCCTGCTGCGGATGCTGCTGCGCTGGCTGGGCAAGCACGCCAAGCGCACCCGCTGGAGCGGTGACGACGTCATGGTCGACGCGCTGCGCACCGTGGTGCCGTGGTCCGCCGTCGCCGGGGGCGTCGCGGCGGCGGCCGCGGTGCTTCCGCTGACCTCTGCGATCGGCCGCACCGTCAACCGGTCATTGACCGTCCTGCTCATCGTGGTCACGACGATCACCGCGGCCCGGCTGATCACCGGCCTGGTCCAGTCGGTGACGCAGTCCCGCTCGGGCGTCGCCGGATCGGCCACCATCTTCGTGAACATCACCCGGGTCGTGGTGATGGCGATCGGCTTCCTGATCGTCCTGCAGACCCTGGGAATCTCGATCGCGCCGCTGCTCACCGCGTTGGGTGTGGGTGGTCTGGCCGTCGCGCTGGCCCTTCAGGACACCCTCGCCAACCTCTTCGCGGGTGTGCACATCCTCGCGTCGAAGACGATCCAGCCGGGCGACTACATCCGGCTGAGCAGCGGTGAGGAGGGCTACGTGGTCGACATCAACTGGCGCAACACCACGGTCCGTCAGCTCTCCAACAACCTGGTCATCATCCCCAACGCCCAGCTCTCGGGCACCAACATGACCAACTTCACCCGGCCCGAACAGCAGATGACCCTGCTCGTGCAGGTCGGCGTCGGCTACGACAGCGATCTGGACCACGTCGAGCGCGTCACCAACGAGGTCGTGGCCGAGGTGATGACGGGGATCACCGGCGCCGTCCCGGACCATGAGCCCGCCGTCCGTTTCCACACCTTCGGCGACTCGCGCATCGGCCTCACGGTGATCCTCGGCGTGGGCGAGTTCAGCGACCAGTACCGGATCAAGCACGAGTTCATCAAGCGCCTGCACCGGCGTTACCGGGACGAGGGCATCCGGATTCCGTCGCCCGCCCGGACGGTGGCGCTGCAGCACGGCGGGGCGGCGCTCCTGGAGACCTCGATCCCCCACCAGCGCGAGGCCAGGAACGAGGCCCTGCACGAGGGTACGAAGCTGCACTGAGGCCCGGGGGTACGAAGCGGCTCGGGAAACGGGCCGGGGCCGGGCGGAGACTCTCCGCCCGGCCCCGGTCCGTCCGCCCCAGGGATCAGAGCGTCGCGGTCGAGTCCGGGTAGTGGCCGGGCTCGCGGTGGCGAGGCGCGACCAGGCTCGACACGACCGGGGTGACCGTCCAGTCGGGGTGGTTCGGCATGCGCGGCGTCTTCGTCCCGTACAGCCAGTCGTTCAGGAAGCCCGACTGGTCCTGTCCGGAGATCTCCGTGGCGACCGCGATGTAGTCCGCGGTGGTCGCGGCCGAGTTGCGGTAGCGCTCCAGGAAGGTGCGCTCGATGCGGTTGAAGACGTCCTCGCCGACGGCCTCGCGCAGCGCGTAGAGGACGAGGACTCCGCCCAGGTAGCGCTGGTTGTCGAAGAGGTTGACGGCGTTCGGCGCGGCCACCGGCCCGGAGGACGCCCGCCACTGGTCGCCCTTGGCGTACGTGTCCTTCATCCGGGCTTCCATGGTGAGCAGGCCGAGCGAGTCCGCCCAGCCGCGCTCGTAGCGGTAGAGCAGCCCGTAGAAGTCCGCGTGGCCCTCGTTGATCCACAGGTCGGCCCAGTTCGCCGGGCTGACGCTGTTGCCGAAGTAGGAGTGCACCAGCTCGTGCATCATGTGCGAGCCGATCTTCTTCTCCTCCTGGAGCAGGAAGTTCGGCTTGTAGAGCGTGAGCGTCTGGGTCTCCAGACCGGTGAAGTCGAAGGCGTTCGCGGCGTCGGAGTTGCAGGGCAGCAGCCCGTACGTCTCGAACGGGTAGGCGCCGAGCCGCTGCTCCAGCCAGTCGACGAGGCCGGGGGTGAGCGCGAGCGCCGGCTCCAGCGCGGCGGCGCGCGCGGTCGGGACGACGTCCCGCAGCCCCAGCCCGTGCGGCCCCTGCCGCTCCTTGACGACGTAGTCGCCGACCGTGATCTGCACCAGTTCGGTGGCTATCGGCGAAGCCGAACGGTAGGTGTAGGCCGTCCGGTCGCCGGAGAGTGTCTCCGTGCGGACCAGCGAACCGCTCGCGACACCGCGCAGGTTGCTCGGCACGGTGATGCGGAAGCTGAAGTCCGCCTTGTCCAGCGGGTGGTCGTTGCACGGGAAGACGGTGTGCGCCGCGTTCGGCTGGGGACACACGGCGAAGCCGTCGACCGTGGGGACCCAGGCGGTGTACGCGAGGGTCTTGGCCGGGTCGGCGGTGTACTCGACGTGGACCGCGACGGCGCAGGACTCCGGCAGGGTGCGCGCCGGGGTGACCCTCAGCTTCTCGCCCACCTGCTCGAAGGTCGCCGCGGTGCCGCCGACCCGCACCGCACGCACGTCCAGGCCGAGTGCGTCGAGCGAGAAGCGGGAGAGGTCCTGGGTCGCCTTGATCCGCAGGCTCGCCTTGGCGTCGACCAGACGGGTCGTGGCGTCGTACGCGAAATCGAGGTGGTAGGCCTCCACGCGGTAGCCGTCGTTGCCGAGGGCCGGGTAGACGGAGTCGCCGAGGGTCTCCGCGCCCGGGGTGCCCTCAGGACGTAAAGGCTTGGGCTGGGCCGAGGCCGTGGCTCCGGTGGCGAGCACGGCGGCGGTGCCGAGCAGTGCGGCCGCGGGGGCCGTCACTCTGGTGCGATATCTCACTGGTCCGCTTTCGTCGGGGCGGCGGCCAGCCTGGAGGCCCGCCGCAGATCAATGGGGGTGATCACCTTCCAGTACGCGTGGGCGGGGCGCCCGGTTGCTCCGGGCCGACACCTCTCGTTCACTCCTGAGCGGCATTCACTTCGGCGTGGCGCGGCCCGATACCGACAGTGGCTTTCCCCTCACTCCCCGACCGGCCCGGGACGGACCCCTGTCGAGCCGGGGGCGCTCACGAGATATCTTGATGTCGAGCAATGTTGCAGACGTGGAGCGGAGCACCCGGTGACTGACTCGACCATCATCTACACGCACACTGACGAGGCCCCGGCCCTGGCGACGTATTCGTTCCTGCCGGTGGTCCAGGCGTACGCCTCGCAGGCGGGTGTCACTGTGGAGACCCGTGACATCTCGCTGGCCGGGCGCATCGTCGCCCTCTTCCCGGAGTTCCTCCGGGAGGACCAGCGCATCGCGGACGCCCTGTCCGAACTCGGCGAGCTGGCGAAGACGCCCGGCGCGAACATCATCAAGCTGCCGAACATCTCGGCCTCGATCCCCCAGCTCAAGGCCGCGGTCGCCGAGCTTCAGGCGCAGGGCTACGCCCTCCCCGACTACCCGGACGACCCGAAGTCGGACGAGGAGCGCGACATCCGCGCCCGCTACGACAAGGTCAAGGGCAGCGCCGTGAACCCGGTGCTGCGCGAGGGCAACTCCGACCGCCGCGCCCCCGCGTCGGTCAAGAACTACGCCAAGACGCACCCGCACCGCATGGGCGCCTGGTCGTCCGAGTCGAAGACGAACGTCGCCACCATGGGTGTCGACGACTTCCGCTCCACCGAGAAGTCCGCGGTGATCTCCGAGGCCGGCGCGCTGCGGATCGAGCTGGTCGGCGACGACGGCTCCACCACGGTGCTGCGCGAGTCCGTACCCGTCCTCGCGGACGAGGTCGTCGACGCGTCCGTCATGCACGTGGCGCCGCTGCGCGAGTTCCTCACCGCCCAGATCGCCCGTGCCAAGGCCGAGGACGTGCTGTTCTCGGTGCACCTCAAGGCCACGATGATGAAGGTCTCCGACCCGATCGTCTTCGGTCACGTGGTGCGCGCCTTCTTCCCGAAGACCTTCGCGAAGTACGGCGAGACGCTCGCCGCCGCCGGCCTGACCCCGAACGACGGTCTCGGCGGCATCCACAAGGGCCTGGAGTCCCTGCCCGAGGGTGCCGAGATCAAGGCGTCCTTCGACGCCGAGCTCGCCGAGGGCCCGGCCCTCGCGATGGTCGACTCGGACAAGGGCATCACCAACCTGCACGTGCCGTCCGACGTCATCGTCGACGCCTCGATGCCGGCCATGATCCGCACCTCGGGCCACATGTGGGGCCCGGACGGCCAGGAGGCCGACACCCTCGCGGTGCTGCCGGACAGCTCCTACTCGGGTGTCTACCAGGTCGTCATCGACGACTGCCGCGCCAACGGCGCCTTCGACCCGGCGACCATGGGCACCGTCCCGAACGTCGGTCTGATGGCGCAGAAGGCCGAGGAGTACGGCAGCCACGACAAGACCTTCGAGATCCCGGTCACCGGCACGGTCCGCCTCGTCGACCAGGCCGGGAACGTCGTCATCGAGCAGGCCGTCTCCGCCGGTGACATCTTCCGCGCCTGCCAGACCAAGGATGCCCCGATCCGCGACTGGGTGAAGCTGGCCGTCACCCGTGCCCGCGCCACCGGCGACCCGACCGTCTTCTGGCTGGACGAGACCCGCGCGCACGACGCCGTGCTCATCAAGAAGGTCGAGCAGTACCTGGCGGAGCACGACACCGAGGGCCTGGACATCCGTGTCCTGTCCCCGGTCGAGGCGACCAAGCTGTCCGTGGAGCGCATCCGCCGCGGCGAGAACACCATCTCGGTCACCGGCAACGTGCTGCGCGACTACCTGACCGACCTGTTCCCGATCCTGGAGCTGGGCACCAGCGCCAAGATGCTGTCGATCGTCCCGCTGATGGCGGGTGGCGGTCTCTTCGAGACGGGCGCCGGCGGCTCCGCCCCGAAGCACGTGCAGCAGCTGGTCAAGGAGAACTACCTGCGCTGGGACAGCCTCGGCGAGTTCCTCGCGCTGGCGTCCAGCTTCGAGCACCTCGCGACCACCACGGGCAACGCGCGCGCCCAGGTGCTCGCCGACACCCTCGACCGCGCCACGGCGACCTTCCTCGACGAGGACAAGTCGCCGACCCGTCGCGTCGGCGGCATCGACAACCGCGGCAGCCACTTCTTCCTCTCCCTGTACTGGGCGAACGAGCTGGCGCGGCAGACCGAGGACGCGGACCTCGCCAAGGCGTTCGCCCAGCTCGCCGAGACCCTGACGGCTCAGGAGCAGACGATCGTCGGCGAACTGAACGCGGTCCAGGGCGACCCGGCCGACATCGGCGGCTACTACCAGCCCGACCCGGCCAAGGCGGCGTCCGTCATGCGCCCGTCGGCCACCTGGAACGAGGCGCTGGCGATCCTCGCCTGACCCACGCACCACCCGCGCGGACACGGTTCCGCGCATGCCGCCCCGGCCGGATCCTCCGGCCGGGGCGGCCGCGTTGGACGAGGAGACCGCCCGGACAGGTGCCGGACGGCCTCCCCGTCCCCCGCGCCGCGCGCCCTGCGCCCCCGGCCGAACGGATCTCGTCCTCCCGGCGCGTCACGGTGACGGAGCGGGCCACCTGGGGGATCAGCGGTGGCGGGCCGCAACGCCCGTTCTTAGCTTCGGCCTATGAACAGACAACAACTCGCCTACCTCGCGTGTACCGCGGTGGTCATGGCGTCGGTCCTCGGTGCCGCCCCTTCGACCGACCACAGGTCGGTGCGCGTGGTGCACCGCGGCGAATCCATCCAGAAGGCCGTCGACTCGGCGAAGCGGGGCGACACCGTCCTCGTCCACCCCGGCACCTACCACGAGAGCGTCCGCATCACGGTGTCGGGCGTGACCCTGCGGGGCACCGACGCCCGTTCCACCGTCATCGTGCCGGGCAAGGCCACCGCGGACGCGTGCGCCAAGGCCGGCAACGGCGTCTGCGTGACGGGTACGGACAAGAGTCCCGTCCGCAACGTCACCGTGGCCGCACTGACCCTCAGGGGCTTCGCCAAGCAGGGCCTGTGGGCGTCGGGGACCGACCGGCTGACGGTCCGCGGGGTGACCTCCGAGAAGAACGGCCAGTGGGGCATCGCCCAGGAACGGTCCGTCCGCGGGGTGTTCGTCCGCAACACCGCCAGGAACAACGGCGACGCCGGACTCTTCCTCTCCAACACGGTCGACACCGAGGAGGGGGCCCGCGACGCCCGGCAGGCGCTGGTCGCCAACAACCGGCTGAGCGGCAACCGCATCGGCATCACGGTCCGGCGACTGCGGAACCTGACCGTCGCCCGCAACGAGGCCTCCGGCAACTGCACCGCGGTCTTCGTCGTGGGTGACGAGAACAAGCCGCGCACCGGAAACCTGAGCGTGCGCGGCAACTACATCCACGACAACAACAAGTCCTGCCCGAAGACCCCCCGGCTGCCCGCCCTCCAGGGCTCGGGCATCGTCCTCACCGGCACGGAGAAGGTGCGCGTCACCGGGAACACGGTCGAGAACAACGTGGGCAAGTCCCCGCTGTCCGGCGGCATCGTGCTGTTCAAGAGCTTCGTGGGCGCGCTCAGCGAGAACAACGAGGTGCGCGACAACGTGGTCCGGCGCAACGGCCCGGCCGACCTGGCCAACCGCGACACCGGCAAGGGGAACACCTTCCGGGGCAACACCTGCAAGGTCTCCGAACCCGCCGGAATGTGCTGACGCCCCGGCCGGGCCGCGGAACCGGGTCCGCACCCCCGTACCGCCCGGCCCTGCCCCCGTACAGCCCGGTCCTCCCCCCGTTCGGACCGGTCCGGTCCCCCCGTACGGCACGACATCAGAAACGAGGCATTGAATGACGACTGTCGATCAGACTCCCCCGCCGTCCATGCGGATGAGGGAGCTCGTCTTCGGAGCGGCCTGCGCCGCCGCGGTCCGCGCGGCGGCCCGCCTGGGCGTGGCGGACGCCCTGGAGGAGACGCCCATGAGCGCCGAGGACCTGGCGGCGGCGGTGAAGACCCAGCCGCGGACCCTGCGCCGGCTGCTGCGCGCCCTGTCCTGCCAGGGCGTGTTCACGGAACGCCCCGACGGGACGTTCGCGCACACCGAGATGTCCCGCCTGCTGCGCGAGGACGACCCGAACAGCCTGCGGTACATCGCCCTGTGGTGCACCGAGCCCTGGACGTGGAACGTCTGGCCCAAGCTCGACGAGGCGGTGCGCTCCGGCCGCAACGTCTTCGAGGAGGTGTACGACAAGGAGTTCTTCGAGTACCTCAACGAGGACGCCCCCGAGTCCGCGCACGTCTTCAACCGGGCCATGACGACGTCCAGTTCGCAGTCCGCCCAGGACGTGGCGAAGCTGCTCGACCTGCGGGGCGTGAAGTCGGTCGCCGACATCGGAGGCGGCCAGGGTCACGTCGTGGCCAGCCTGCTGGAGAAGCACCCCCAGATGCACGGCACCCTGCAGGACCTGCCGGGCGTGGTGGAGAACGCCGACCCGCGGCTGCGGAGCGGCGGGGCGCTGGCCGACCGGGTGCGGATCGTGGCCGGGGACTGCCGTGTGGACATCCCGGTCCAGGCGGACGTGTACATCATCAAGAACATCCTGGAGTGGGACGACGAGAGCACCCGCAGGGCACTCGCCAACATCCGCGCGGCCGCGCGGCCCGGGGCCCGCGTCGTCGTCATCGAGAACCTCGTGGACGACACCCCGTCGATGCGGTTCACGACGGCCATGGACCTGCTGCTGCTCCTCAACGTCGGCGGTGCGAAGCACACCCGGCAGAGCATGGTCGACCGGCTCACGGACGCGGGCCTGGTCATCGGCGAGATCCGTCCGGTGAACGCCTACCTGCACGCCTTCGAGTGCACCGTCCCGGCCTGATCCGTCCGGTCTCCGGCCCACGGCCGGAGGAAAACCCGAGGCCGCCGGTTCCGCTTCGTCGCGGAGCCGGCGGCCTCGGGTTGTGTCCCGGCGCTCAGGAGGCGGTGTCCCGCTCCCAGGTGTAGAAGCGGTGCGCCATGGCGTCCTTGGGGCTCCGCCAGGTCTTCGGGTCGTACGCGCTGACGTACGCCGACAGTTCCTCGCTGACGCTGCGGAACTCGGGGTGCCCGACCACCTTCGCGATGGCGGGCGCCGGGTCCCGGTCCGATTCGATGAGGTGCAGGTACACGTCACCGAACTGGAAGAGGCTGCGCCGGTTCACCCCGATGAGGTGCGGGAGTTCACCCCGGTCGGAGGCGGCGAACACGTCGGAGATCGCCGGCGCCGAGCCGGGCGCCATGCGGGCGACGATCAGAGCGTGGTGCATCGGGTGTCCTTCCTTTGCCGGTGGTCAACGGGGCACGGCGGCCGGGCTGCGGCGCTCCCGGGCGGCCTGCTCGATCCGGTCCCGGATGAGGCCCATCTGGGTGACCGAGTTGCGGTTGATGTTGTCCGTCATCCAGGCGTCGTCGACCGGGGCGTCGGGCTTCATCGCGAAGTCCTGCACCCAGCGCATGTGGGTGCCGGCCGGGGTCTCCTCGTACTCCCACCGGATGTTCATGTGCGCGAACGGTCCCGTCTCGACGCGGCGCGCCCGGACGGTCCGTCTCGCCCGGTCCACGGTGCGCTGCGAGATCCAGCTCCACACCTTCCCGTTCTCGTCCGGGTGCATGGTGAGGCGGAAGGTCGTCGTGTCGCCGTCCCGGGAGAGGACCTCGAGGGACGCGTACTCGCTGAAGAGCCGCGGCCAGTTCTCGATGTCGTTGGTGATGTCCCAGACCAGGTCGAGCGGGGCGTCGATGGTGACGCTGTTGTCGGTGTGTCCGGCCACTTCAGGCTCCAGCCTTGAGGTTGTCGTTGACGAGGTCGAGGAACTCGCGGGGAGTCTTGCAGCGCTCCGCGTCCGGGGGCAGCGGCCGGCTGTACCGGTTCTCCAGCTCGCCGACGATGCCGAGCAGGCCGAGCGAGTCCAGCCCGAGGGTGCCGAACGGCGCGTCGGTCGACCGCGCCAGCTCCTCGGGGGCGACGGTGATACCGGCCGCCTTCTTCATGAGCGCGGACAGTTCCTCGATGGTCACTTCGGTGGTGATCATGTGTGTTCTCCTCACTTCCGCCCGGCTACCGGACGGAGTCGCCGCCGCGGCGCACGACCAGCGCCGCGTTGGAGCCCATGAGTCCCCTGCTGAGGATCAGGGCCGTGTGCAGTTCGGCGGGGCGGGCGTCCGACGTCACCAGGTCGAGGTCGTGGCAGATGTCGAACACGTTCGGGGTGGGCGGGATCTGGCCGTGCTCCATCGCGAGCACCGCGGCCGCGGTGTCCAGCAGGGGCGCCCCGCAGTAGGCCCGTCCGATGCCCGTCTTGGGGGCCGTGACGGGTACCCGGGTTCCGTGCGCCCCCAGGGCGTCGGCGATGGCCAGGGCTTCGGCGCGGTCCGCGGCCGGAACGCCCAGGGCGTCGGCGAAGACCACGTCGATCTCCTCGGGGGCGCAGTCGGCCTCGGCGAGGGCGCCCCGGATCGCGTGCGCGAGTCCCTCCCGGGACCGCTCCCACTGCGAGGCGCCGGTGAACGTGGCCGCGTGTCCGGCCACGACGGCCCGGACCGCCGCGCCGCGATCGCGCGCCCGTCGCTCGTCCTCCACGACGAGCATGGCGCCGCCCTCCGCCGGTACGAACCCGCAGGCTCCCCGGGTGAAGGGACGGTAGGCGCGAGCGGGGTCCTCGACGGTGCTGAGCTCGGGGTAGGCGAGCTGGCAGACCATCGAGTACGGGGCGAGCGGTGCCTCCGCGGCGCCGACGACCATGGCGCCGGTGCCGCGCCGTACGCCGCGGGCGGCGTGCGCGATGGCGTCCAGTCCGCCCGCCTCGTCGCTCGCGACGACTCCACAGGGTCCCTTGAAGCCGCCGCGGATGGAGATCTGGCCGGTGCTGGCCGCGTAGAACCAGGCGATGGACTGGTACGGGCCGACGAACCGGGAGCCCTGTCCCCACAGTTTCTGCAGTTCGCGCTGGCCGAACTCGCCGCCGCCGGATCCGGCGGCGGTGACCACGCCGACGTCGTACGCGTCCTCGGGGGCGACCGATCCGAGGCCCGCGTCGTCGAGGGCCAGGACGGTCGCCGCCATGGCGAAGTGGCTGAAGCGGTCGGTCTGGACGAGGAACCGTTCCTCGATGAGGTCGGCGGCGTCGAAGGCCCGGACCTCGCCCGCGACGCGCAGCGGCAGATGCTCGCAGCCCTCGCGGGTGATCCGGTCCAGGAAGCCGAGACCCTCCCTGACGGACTTCCAGTAGGCGTCGGCACGCAGTCCGTTGGGCGCGATCACACCGATGCCGGTGACGGCCGCGCGACGGGGGCGCTGAGTACTACTCATCGTGTCCTCCCAGCCGGCCCCGTCAGGAGCACCGCGGACTGGAATCCGCCGAACCCGCTGCCGACGGAGAGCACGTTCCTGAGCTTCCGCGGGCGTGCGGTGCGCGGCACGTAGTCCAGGTCGCACTCGGGGTCGGGGGTTTCGTAGTTCGCCGTGGGCGGCACCACCTGGTGCTTCAGGGCGAGGACGCAGGCGACGACCTCGATGGCGCCGATCGCGCCCAGCGAGTGGCCCACCATGGATTTGATGGAACTCATGGGCGTCCCGTACGCGTGCTCGCCCAGGGACCGCTTGACCGCGGCGGTCTCGTGCCGGTCGTTCTGCCGGGTGCCCGACCCGTGCGCGTTGACGTAGTCGATCAGCGTCGGGTCGAGGCGGGCCTGGTCGAGCGTGGTGTCGATCGCCCGGGACATCTCCAGGCCCTCGCTGGTCAGACCGGTCATGTGGTAGGCGTTGCCGTAGGTGGCGTAGCCGCCGATCTCGCAGTAGATGTGCGCGCCGCGGGCCCTGGCGTGTTCGTACTCCTCCAGGACCAGTACGGCCGCGCCCTCGCCCATGACGAAGCCGTTGCGGTTGGCGTCGAAGGGCTTGGAGGCGTGCTCCGGGTCGTCGTTGTTGGGCGACGTGGCCTTGATGGCGTCGAAGCAGGCCATGGTGATCGGGGATATGGGCGAGTCGGACGCCCCGGTGATGCAGACGTCGGCCCTCCCTTCCTCGATCGTGTGGAAGGCGTAGCCGACCGCGTCGAGTCCGGAGGTGCAGCCGGTGGAGACGGTCTGCACCGGTCCCTGGGCCCCGAACCGCGCGGCGACGACCGAAGCCAGCGTGCTGGGCGCGAACGCCAGGTGGAGTTGCGGGTCGGCCTCGCGGTGGTCCACGTCCCACCGTCGGCCGCCTTCGCTGACCTTGACGTAGTCGTGCTCCAGGCGGGTGGTGCCGCCGACGGCGCTGCCCAGGCTGACTCCGACGCGCCAGGGGTTCTCCTGGCCGACGTCGAATCCGGAGTCCTTGACCGCTTCCCCGGCGGCGACCACCGCGAACTGGATGTACCGGTCGGCGTGCCGGCTCAGGTCGGGGTCCAGTCCGTGCTCGATCGGGTCGAAATCGCATTCGGCGGCGATGCGCGAGCGCAGGCCCACCGGATCGAACAGCGTGATGCCGCGGGTCGCGGTACGACCGGCTGCGAGGAGGTCCCAGAACGCCTTCGCCCCGGTGCCGCCCGGAGCGACCACACCGATACCGGTGACGGCCACCCGCCGGGTCACTGTATGGCCCCGCTTCGTTCGGACGGCTGTCCGTGGTCCGGCGCGGACAGAGGGGACCCGGCGGTCATGAACGCGGGGCTGGGCGCGGACTCGTCGGTGGCCTCCGTGTCGACGTGGCCGAGGCTCGGACGCGGGGCGAGCGGACCCAGGTGGAACACCATGCGGGCCTCCTCGTCGCCCACGTTGCGGAAGCGGTGCCGCACGTCGATCGGGATCAGCAGGCCCTGGTCGGGTCGGAGCGCGAACGCCTCACCGTCCAGGTCCACTTCGAGGGCGCCCTCGACGACGTACACGAACTCCTCGGAGTAGGGGTGGTAGTGCTCGCCGATGCGCTCGCCGGGCTGGATGATGGCCAGGCCCATGAAGCCGCTGGTGGAACCCGCCGTGGCGGGCGTGAGGAGGGCCCGGATGTCGCCTCCGCGCCTGCGGTTGGGTTCCGTCTCGCTCAGGTCCACGATGCGTGGATGGTGCTTGTTCATGCTTGGTACCTCCGGATGGGGCGGTGGGGCGAGGACGTCGGATCGACGTCCGGGGACGCGGCTGCGGCGGTCCGTCAGGAGTCCGCCGAGCTGCGGTCGGTGATGGGCAGCATGTCGGCGTGCGACAGGAGGCGGTTGATGTTGCGCT
This sequence comes from Streptomyces sp. NPDC002580, assembly GCF_042889485.1. NCBI lineage: Bacteria > Bacillati > Actinomycetota > Actinomycetes > Kitasatosporales > Streptomycetaceae > Streptomyces > Streptomyces sp. NPDC002580. The sequence goes on from NZ_JBIAQZ010000002.1 coordinate 828,453, forward strand.
CCGTCGACAGGGAGCCCTCGACGCCGATGGCGGCCCCGTCGAGGAGACGCTCCAGTTCGGCGGCCTTCTTGGCGCCCTTGAGGCCCAGGGAGGCCACCGGGTCGAGGTCGAGGTCGCCCACGATGTCGATGAGCCGCACCACGATGTCGTCGCGCTGGAAGACGGTGCTGCCGTGGATGGGGCTGTCCTTGTCGGCCGCCGCGGCCTGGTCCTGGTGGGCGAGCAGCCGGGCCAGTTCCATCCCGTTGCCCTGCCGGGCCGGGTAGTACAGGGCGTGGCGGCGCAGGTTCTCGGGGCGCTTGCGGCTGGAGACCACGTGGTGCACGGCCGGGAGCGCCGCGCGGGTGAAGAAGACGCGGGCCGAGTCGGGGTCGCTCAGGTCGCGGTCCTGCTCGAGGTAGGGGTTGATGGCCTCCTCGACGGCCCGGACCTCGGGCTGGCGCGACACGTGGCGCAGGGCCGCGAGGAGGTCGCCCTCGACCTCCACTGCCCGCACGACGCGGTTGCCGTGCATGAACAGCGACGTGCGGCGCAGCCGGGTGGTGTCGTCGACCTGGGCCTGCGGGGACTGGTAGCCGGCCAGGATCTCCGCGACCTTGGACTCGGAGCCGGGCTTGACGGTGAAGGTCAGCGCGTGGCGTGCCACGCCGTCGCCGACGCGGGCCTCCACCTGCCGGGCCGCCTTGGCCGCTTCGGGGGTGAGCGGCTCGGCGGGACTGGTCTCGCGGAGGATGCTGTAGCGCATCGACCGGGTGTCCCGGACGCAGCTGTGCATGGGCCGTACGGTTTCGACGTGCTCCTCGCTGTTCACCCAGGCGAGGAAGGGCGGCGCGCTCTCCCACTCGCTGGTGATGAGCCACTGCGACGGGTTCTCGATCGACTGGCAGAGCTGGTCACTGAGGTGACCGGGGACCGAGGCGACCTGGTTGCGCATGTGCTCGTACGCGTCGAGGAACTGCTGCTGGGCCCCCTCGTACAGGTCGAGCAACAGGATCACCCGAAGCCTGGAGCCGTCGAACGCCGACTGCGAGATACGTCCCGAGATGGCCATTTCGGTACACCTCTCCTCTTCGTCACGGAAGGTCAGGAGCGACCGCGGTGTCCGAAACGCCCGGGCCGCCATGAACTGATGGTCGACGCGACCTCCGGAGTGCGCGAGCCCCACGGGTCGCAAGAGTGAACCGCGTGCCATCCGGGTGCCCCTGACGAGCGAACCGGCCCATAAAGGGCATAAAACCTGCGACCCCATCCCTGACTCGTGTCGCAGGCGACGCTGGAGGCAATCCATGAACCGATTCGAAGAGGCCGGCGAGATCGGTCACCACACGCCCGTCCTCATCGTCGGCGGCTCTCTGGTGGGGCTGTCCACCTCGCTGTTCCTGGGGCGCCTCGGCGTGCCCCACATCGTCGTCGAGCGCCACGCGGGCACCTCGTTCCACCCGCGCGGGCGCGGCAACAACGTCCGCACGATGGAGCTCTTCCGGGGAGCGGGGGTGCAGCGGCGCATCGAGGAGGCGGCCTCGGTCCTCGCGGACAACCACGGCATCCTGCAGACGCCGACCCTGGTGGGCGACGCCGGCGAGTGGCTGTTCAAGGAGATCGATCCCGGCAACGGACTGGCCCGTTTCAGCCCGGGCGCGTGGTGCCTGTGCAGCCAGAACGACCTCGAACCGGTACTGCTGGAGAGCGCCCGGGAGCTGGGCGCGGACCTGCGGTTCTCCACCGAGCTGATGTCGTTCGAGCAGGACCCCGAGGGCGTGACCGCGAAGGTCAAGAGCCGGGAGACGGGTGAGCACACCACGATCCGCGCGGACTACCTCGTCGCGGCGGACGGTCCGCGCAGCCCCATCCGCGAGGGGCTGCGCATCGGGCAGACCGGGCCGGGCGACCTGTTCCACAACGTGAGCGTCACGTTCACCTCCCGCGGCCTGGCGAAGGTCGTCGGCGACCGGCGGTTCATCGTCTGCTACCTCACGAACCCGGAGGCCGACGGGGCCCTTCTGCCGGTCGACAACGAGGAGCGCTGGGTCTTCCACGCCCCCTGGCACCCCGAACACGGCGAAACCCTGGAGGAGTTCACCGACGAGCGCTGCGCGGACCACATCCGGCGGGCGATCGGCGTACCGGATCTCGACGTGGAGATCACCGGCAGGGCCGCCTGGCACGCCGCCGAGCGGGTCGCCGAACAGTACGCGCGGGGACGGGTGTTCCTGGCCGGCGACTCGGCCCACGAGATGTCCCCGACCGGCGCGTTCGGCTCCAACACCGGCATCCAGGACGCGCACAACCTCGCCTGGAAACTGTCCGCCGTACTGGCCGGCTGGGCCGGTCCGGCACTGCTGGAGTCCTACGACGCCGAGCGCCGCCCGGTGGCGGAGGCGACGAGCGCGCGCGCCTCCTCGCGGTCGGTCGAGCACAGCCACCCCGGATACACCCCGGCGCCCGGGGCGGGCGGGCAGGGCGGCCCCGGCGGCCGGAAGGGCGGGATCCTGAACGTGGCCCTCGCCTACCGCTACCCGCGGGGCGCGGTCCTGGGCACCGATCCGGCCGGTCCGGTCGTGCCCGAGGGTGTACGGCTGATCGGCGAGCCCGGAAGCCGGGCGCCGCACCTGTGGCTGACCCGCGCCGGTTCCAGGATCTCCACCCTCGACCTGTACGAGCGGTCGATGGTGCTGCTGAGCTCGGCGGACGGCGCCGGCGGGTGGCACGACGCGGCGAAGGACGTGTCCCGGCAACTGTCCGTCCCGCTCGACTCCCACCGGATCGGCCAGGGCCCCGAGGCGGATCTGGTCCCGGCGGGCGACGCGGACTGGGCGGAGGCCCACGGGGTCTCCACGGACGGCGCGGTGCTGGTCCGCCCCGACGGCTTCGTCGCCTGGCGCTCCGAGGGCCCGGTCAAGGACCCGCGGACGGTGCTGCGGGAGGCTTTGGCCGCACTTTTGGACCTGGGCTGACCTGTCGTTTTCGAGCCGAGCGGGAGCATGGCCCGGCCGGGACGGCAGGACGGCCGTCCTCGGCGGGGCACGAAACAGCCGGAGGCCGTATCGGACTCCCGATACGGCCTCCGGCCTGACGACTTCATCGGCCGGGACGACAGGCTCTGAACCCGCGCCCCCTTGCCCCAAAAGGGGGCAGCCTGCCCGGCTGCCCCCATCTCGTACGTGGTCAGCCGGCCAGAGGCCGCCACCGGTCTTCCCGTGCCGGGTCGATACCGCTGAGCCACACCAGCGCCCCGCCGATCAGGCCGGGCTCGTCCCCCGCCGCCAGGGCCGGGGCTTCGAGCATGCCGGCAGCCTCTTCCAGGTGGGTGACCAGGGCTTCGGCGCATGCGTTCTCGGCGTTCTCCCAGGCCGGGACCAAGAGGTAACGCCGCCTCAGATGGTCGGGGTGTCGTCGACAACCGGCCTGTGAACCTCAACGACCGGCTTCCACCCCGCGGAGAACTCGATGAAGTCCGCACGGGTGGGGTAGGTGTCGATCGCGCGACGGTCACGCTTGGGGCTGTCGCCCCCCTTACGTCCCCGGGGGATCTGCTCCTCGAAGATGTCGACCTTCACGTCGGGAACCTCCTTGAGTCCCTGGCGCCAGATCTGCACGATGTCGGCGCCGAACGCCTGCCGGGCAGCGGCGTAGAGGGCCGTGAGGGCCCCCTTGTCCCCACCAGGGACGAAAAGCGCCAGGTCCAGCACGACACCGGCGGACTGGAGGACCTCGATGGTCACCGAGCCGCTCTCATCGGCCAAGTAGACGCCGGCTTCATTCTCGTCGTCAGGAAGGCAGGAGACCTCTTCCTGGAATACGGTTCTCGCCGTGATCGAGCCGCCTTCGAAATGCTCACCGGACTTGGTCAGAAAAGCAGGGACATAGCAGCCGGGAAGTTTTAGTTCTGCCGTGTCGGCGGAAATGAAGAGCCTGTCCTTCATACCGAGCTTCGTCACCTCTTCCAGCGAGATTCGACGAGCGGCGATCTTCTCCGTGTTCACGATTTCCCTTTCAGGTTGCACTGTCCCTGCGAACAAGGACGCTACCACGAAACCCTGAGGTCAACTGCCCAGTAATCTTTGGATAGATGGCCTCAGACGACCCGCACGGGAAGATACCGAAGCGAGTGCCACTCGGTCGGGAACACGCATCCGCCAGGTAGTGGCCCCAGCCATGGAGTCGGGGAGCGACTGGCGGTGCATTTCGGTGCGTTGGGTAGCACAGAGGAATCAAAAGAGAGTTTACGGCAGATATCACCCATGTCGGCTTCAGGGGGTGTCGGCGAGGTAAGGCGATCTCTTCGTCGTGCGCCTCGAAGAGCGCAGCGGAAGCCGACCGGATGGTTCGACAGCTCACAACAGAGACCCCACCGGCAACATCTGAACGGGGCGCGAACCGGAAGTCGCTCACTATCGCGCCCTCTTCGGTCAGGACTTCGGCGCAGTCGGCTGGCGTGCGCGGTTTTTGACGTCTCGTCATGTCGAGCGGGGGTCGGTACACAGCAGGTATGTACGTCCGCGATCACGGAGTTCTCCACGCGGTCACCAGCCTCACCGCCGAGCGGGCCGCCCGGCTCAGCTCGCCCGACCGACCCGAGGGCGCTGGACCGTCGAGGCCCTGCACCAAGTCGGGGACGTCACCTTCGCCGAGGACGCTCCCCCAGTGCCCGGCCGGGGGCACCCCCCACGCGGCTGCGGACCGGAAACACACCCAGAACGATGGCCACCCGCAGAAACCCCGCGATCGGAGCTCTCCGCCCGACCGGTGCCCGCCATCTCGCCTCGGGCCTCCGGCGGGCAGCCCGAGACCGAACCCGGCCCCTTGCCCTCCCCTGCCTCACCTGATCGAAACGGACGCCGTCAAACCACGTCGAAGCCCTGCCTCCCCACCGGCATGGAATGTGAGGCCATCTCCGCAGCCCAGTACCCTGCGGCCATCCAATGCGGCAGCAACATAGCCGTACCGGGGAATAGCCCACCTTGCCCAATGGGCCGATCCCGGCCGTTGCCAATACCGGACCGCATCACGAGAAAGAGACCACAGCTCAGCCGGCGGCGCCTCGCCATTATCAGAATCCGTCTGACAACCAAGCGCCCCTCCTGACCAACGCCTGGTATTCGACCAGGGGACTCGCCGCTTGCCTGAAGGTGGACACCTCAGCCCTGTGCCGCTTGCGGACCGCTCAGCCCCCGCAGGGGCCGCCGTTCGTCACCATCTCGGAACGCGTCGTCATGTACAGCGCTCTCGACGTCGAGGAATGGCTGCCCCCGACGCACTGTCCCTGCCAAGGGGCGCAATGGCCGACAAGACGAACGCCCCCGTCGGCGTCCGTACCTCCGCCGACGTCGAATATCGCTCTGACCGCTCCCCTCCGTATCGGGCGCGCGTCCGGTGGACAGATCGGCCGGCAAGCGGCGCCAGTCACTGTCCGAGGGAAAAGACAGCGCGGAAGAAGCACCGGAATGGCTCCAGGCCATCGTCGATGGGCTCAGTCCGGCCCGAGCCCGTCGCCGGCCACCATGGCACTCGCCGAATACGGCGAAACGAACATGGACCTGGTAGGGGTCGAGCGTTTTCAACTCCAGGCCGCACAGGGCGACCGCTCAAGGGCGCCGGCCCCCACCCGGTCCCCGAGAAACGCGGAAGGCCGGTTTCGGATACCTCCGAAACCGGCCTTCACCTGCGACTGTCTCCAGTCGGGACGACAGGATTTGAACCTGCGACCCCTTGACCCCCAGTCAAGTGCGCTACCAAGCTGCGCCACGTCCCGGTGCGACTCCCACGCGGTTTCCCACGCGATCGCGCATCCGAACCCTACCGCACCTCGGTGGATGAACGCGCACGCATTGTCATCGCCCCAGCGCAGGCGGGCCGCCGTCCCGGCGTGGGAGGCGGGATCACCCGAGCTCGGGAGGGGGACTGCGGGGCGAGGGGGCCGGCCGGTTTTCGAGCCGGTTCACTCAGGTCGGTTCGCTCAGGTCGGCGGCGGCCGCGCGGAGGGCGTCGGCCAGGTGGGCGGCCGGTTCGGGCAGCGGGTGCGGCAGGTGGGCGAGGACGAGTCGGCGTAGTTCCCGGGGGCCGTCGCGCACGCGGGCACCGAGCGGGAGTCCGGCTGGCCCCACTGGATCAACGTGCCGTCCGAGGTGGCCCAGGTGGCCGCCGTACGAGCGGTCGCGGCGGAGCGCCGGGACGCCGATCCGGCCCGCGGCACCCTGGCCGCGGCGGTCTGCCCGGGGCTCGTGGACACCCCGCTCTCACGGCCGTGGTTCGCCGGCTTCAGTCAGGCGCAAGCCCCGGCGCGGGCCGCGGTCGCGGTGCTCGATCTGCCGCTGGACGAGAAGACCGATCCGGCGCGGTACGGCGAACCGGTGCGGTTCGGGGAGGTGGTGCCGTGGCACACGGGCCGGCCGTCGGCTCACCAGGAGCGACTCCTCGGCCCTGACAGCTCGTGGCATCTCATGGGGGACGGCACGGCTCGGTCCGGTGGCGGGTGACGCCGAGGGCGCCGCCCGCCACCGGACGGCCGGTCAGGCGTTGGGGTCGAAGGTGATGCCGGCCGGCTTGGCCTTCGCCAGGTGGCCGTTGAAGTTGCCGTCCTTGAGGCCGAACGAGGCACTGCCGAAGTCGTAGGCGCTCAACTTGTCACGCAGCCCGGCGGGGTAGCCGTTCCAGCCGACCAGGGTCGGGAACTGCCAGGTGTGCTTGTGGTTCTCCGGCGGCTCGTCGTTGGTGTTCGCGGGCCGGAAGCAGTGCGTGCCGATGCCGTCCTTGTGGTAGACGACCTTGGGGTGCGTGCCGTCCCAGCGGATCCGGTCCCGGGGGTAGATGTTGAAGTTGCCGTGGGCCGACGTGGACACGTACTTGGCCTCGTTGTCCTGGACCCACACCACGACGTGCTCCCAGTCGTTGCGGTGCCCGCCGAGGCCGCTGCCGGCCACGGCCTGGTCCTTCTCCATGTAGAGCCCGTAGATGATGGCGCACCAGCCGTTGTTGCACTTCTCGCGGGAGTACCCGTTGGTGTTGTCGAGGTCCCATGCGTCACGGCACTGGCCGTTCAGGGCCCCGGAGGGCTTGAGGCCGCCGTTGACGGTCCCGTCGGGGCCGATGGCGGGTGTCGGGTAACAGCCGTCCGTGTCGTAGTCGAAGGCCGGCTGGAACGTCGACTCCAGCGCGTCGGCGTTCCCGGGCAGGGCCGTGGGCGGGTCGGCGAGCGCGCTGCCCGCGACGGCGACGACCAGTGCGACGGAGCTGCCGAGAACGATCGAGACCCTGCGGATCCCCGAGCTTGCTTTCACTTACGTCCTCCAGTTGGACCGCGGCGTGGGGGCGGGGCAGGCCAGGCGGTCATGTTGGCATGCCCAGATCAGCCTTCCGGGCGAGCGGCGAAAACGCCAGAGGCAGCGGGTGTCGGAGCGATGAAGGATCCCCCAATGGGGAGGGTGGGAGGGCCTGTTGGAGACATACCGGTCGATCCGCGGCCCCGACTTCCCTCGTTCACGGCCCAGTTGTCGCCGGGGCGGTCACCACCACCGGACGCGGAAGGAGCCGGACACGGCAGAGGTCGGCCCTGGTTCTGAACCGCCGCCTCCCGCCCGCGTCAGGCGGTGACGCCGCCGGCAGCTTCGTGAGGACCCGACGGCGTCGTCCTCGCCACGTCCGAGGAACGGGACCGGGCGCGCCGTCGCCACGCCGTCCGGCTTCCCGTCATCCGGCGGGGGTCCGACCGGCCCGGGCGGCCGCCCCGTTCAGGATGGTCTCCACCCTCGGGTCGAGGGGCTCGACGAGTTCCTCGGTGGCGACGGCCACGAGGTGCGCGGGCGCGTCGCCGTCGAGCAGCGCGCTCACGTACGTGAGGGCCTGCGCGGGCGAGAGCATGGGCAGCGTCCGGCGCAGCGCCCGCGCGGCATGCGTCCGTCCGCGCGCGGCGGCGACTCCGCGCAGCGCGTCGTGCAGGTCGTCCACCGCGGTACGCGTCGGCAGTCCACGTATCCGGGCCCGGTAATCGGCCTCCCACTCCCCTGTTTTCGCGGAGACGACACCGATCCGGTGCAGTCCCCCGTCGACACGGTCGACCAGGTACGGCCCGTTGCCCAGCAGCAGGAACCTGTCGCTCCGTGTGCGGACGTAGTCCTCCGACTGACAGCGGACGATCCAGACCAGCTCATGTTCCTCGACGCCGACCACGGTCATACGCGCCGCGTCCACGCCCACGGCCCGTGCCTGCCGATGCTCGCGTTCCAACTGCTCTTCGACAGCCCGGACGGCGGCTCCTCGCTCGATCACGCGCGCAGCATCCCGTGCAACTCTCCTCATCAGCAAGCGAGTTCGCACCACCCGGGGCCGCTCGCGAGGGATGCGCGGACCTTCTGGCTCACGAACCCGCCCCGCCCTCCGCTGAAGAGCTAGCCCCGCGGTTCCCACCCCTCGTACGCCGCCGTCAGCAGGCCCAGGACGCCGTGTGCGGTGACCTCGCGGGGGTTGGGGTAGGACTGGGCGGCCACCTGTTCCGCGGCGGGTGCCAAGTCGGCTTCTCTCAGGCCCAGTTCGGCCAGGGTGCGGGGCGCTCCGAGGCCGCCCGCGAGCTCTCGGAGGGCGTGGGGGACGTCGTCGGTTGCCAGGGCTCGCGACAGGACCGCGATCGCGTCCGGCGCGGCGGGCGCGTTGTGGGCGAGGACGTACGGCAGGACCACGGTGTGGGTCTCGGCGTGGGGCAGACCGAAGGTGCCGCCGAGGACATGGCACAGCTTGTGGTGCAAACCCATGGTGGTCGCGCCGAGGCAGGCACCGCAGAGCCAGGCACCGTAGAGGGCCCGTCCGCGCGCCTCGGGATCACCGGGGGCCGCGGCCACCTCGGGCAGGGCGCCGGCCATCGCCCGTACGCCCTCCTCGGCCATCAGCGAGACGAGCGGGGAGCGGTCGGGGGCGTACAGCGCTTCGGCGGCATGCGCCAGCGCGTTGATGCCGCTGGTCACCGAGAGCGGGACCGGGAGGCCGAGGGTGAGTTCGGGGTCGTAGACGACGGAGCGGGGTTGTACCCGGGTGTCGCGGCCGGTGCTCTTGACCCCGTTCTCGGTCAGGCCCCAGACGGAGGTCATCTCGGAGCCCGAGTAGGTGGAGGGCACGGCGATCAGCGGCAGGCCGGTGCGCAGCGCGATCGCCTTGCCGAGGCCGATCGCGGAGCCGCCGCCGACGGCGACGCAGCCGTCCGCGCCCGTCGCCCGGGCCACCTCGACCGCCTTGTCGGCGACCTCCGCGGGAACGTGCATGCGGGCGCCGGCGTGCAGTCCCGCGCAGCTGTCGCCGAGCGCGTCCGCCACCGACCGGGCGGTCTCCTCGCCCCGGCCTCCGCACACCACGAGGACCCGGTGCAGTCCGAGCCGCGCGACCTCCCCGGGTGTCGCGGTGACCGCGGCGCCGGGCCGGAAGACGACCCGGGCGGGCCGGGTCTCGTAGGAGAAGTCGAGCGGGGTGCTCGGTGGGGTGGTCACTCGGGCTCCAGTACGAGTTCGAAGCGGGCGTGCCGGAAGGGGTTCGCGACGCCGAACTCCCGTGCCAGGGAAGGATCGTCGGTCTCGGCGAAGTCCTTCACCAGGCTCTCTTTGACGGCGAAGACGGCGTCGGAGCCGAGGTAGGGGCTGCCCGCCACGAAGATGTGGGTGGTGACGGGGGTGTGGCCGGCCGCCGAGGCGATGAAGTGGATGTGGGCGGGGCGGTTGGGGTGGCGGCCGGTGGCCCCGAGCAGGCGGCCGACGGGGCCGTCGACGGGGATGGGGTACGGGCTCGGTACGCAGGTGCGGAACCGGAAGCGGCCCTCGTCGTCCGCCGTGAAGAGCCCGCGTCCGTTGCCGGGCGGCTGGACGTCCGGCCGCTGGACGTCGTAGAAGCCCTCGGCGTCCGCCTGCCACACGTCGAGGACCGCGCCGGGCAGCGGGGTGCCGTCCCGGGACAGCACCCGGCCGCTGACAACGCACTGCTCGCCGGTGCCCACCAGGTCGATGGTGGCGCCGAGTTCGCGGGCGGGCGACGCCGTCATGTGGAACGGGCCCAGGACGGTCGATTCGGTGACGCCGGGGCCCCGGTGGGCGTTCAGGTTCTCCACGAGCATGGAGACGCCGAGCACGTCCGACAGAAGGATGAACTCCTGCCGGGTGCCGGTGCACCTCTGCCCTGTCGCGGTCAGGAAGCCCATGGCGTGCTCCCATTCCGCCATGGTCGGCTCCGTCTCCCGGACGAACGCGTGGAGGTGGCGGGTGAGCGAGCCGAGCAGCTCGCGCAGCCTCGGGTCGGCCGTCCTCGCGAAGCTGTCGACGACGGCGTCGGTGATGTCCGTGGTGCGTTCTGTGCCCATGCCTCTCCCGTGGTCCCGCCGGTGCCTCCGCCGGGCGGGTACCAGGCTACGAGGCCGCGCGGGCTCACAGTTCGAGGCTGACGAAACCGTCCGGCGCATCGGGTCCCGGGGCCGTCACGGTGTAGCCGAACCGCTTCCTGAGCCCGGGTACGTCCCACATCGCCGCCCGTTCACGGTAGTTGAAGACGAGCTCCTTCTCGTCGCCGCCGTGTTCGAGGATGCGGGCGACGGCGATCTCGTTCGGATGGTCGTGGCGTGCGCCGCTGGTGGAGATCAGATAGCGGTCGCAGTCGATCAGAGCGAGCAGGTCGTTCGAGAGGTTGTGGTCGCTGCCGTGGTGGGCGACCTTGAGGGCGTCGAGGTGGAGCCGCCCGCCCGCCGCCTCGGCCGGCCCGCGCAGTGAGGCGGCCAGTCGGCGGTCGTCGGCGTCGCCGGTGAGCACGACGCGCCGGTCATCGAACTCGAAGAGCAGGCCGATGCTGGTGAGGTTGGTCTTCGAGGTGTCCGGCTTGAACGGTGACGCGGCGAGTTGTTCGACGTTCGGGGCGCCGAAGTGCTCGAAGCCCTCCACCGGGGGGAGTTCGTCGGGGTCGCGGCCCGGGATCAGCCCGTGCTTGGCGCATTCGGCGCTCCATACGGGGGCCAGCCGCTCCAGTTGGGCCCGGTCGGGTGAGAGCACCGTCATCGTGGAGCCGTCGTCGAACCACGCGAGTTCCCGTCCGATCTCGACACCGCGCCCGCCGAAGGCGTCGTTCCAGGGGATCTTCCGAGCGAGCAGGGTACTGGTGAGCTTCTCCCCGTCGACGGCGCCGAAGCCCTCGGCGTCGAGGAGGTGGTCGAAGCCGTTGAACCAGACGTCTCCGAACTCCACCGGCCGTTCGGGGTCGTCGAGCAGGGCGAGCACGCCGAGGATGTGGTCCTGGTCGACGTGGGTGACCACCAGGAGGTCGACCGGTCCGTCGAATCCGGCGAGCACGGGTCTGATCAGCGGGTAGGTGCCCGGGCGTCCGCCATCGACGAGGACGCGGCGTACGAAGGTGTCGTCGCCGTACTCCAGGAGCAGGCAGTCGCCGTCCTCACCGGGCATCATCGTGAGCCTGATCATCTCGGTCTCCCTCGTGAACGTGGGCCGGCCGTCCCTGTGGGCGGACCCCTCATCGCGACCTCCCGTGCAGTGACACCACGACGAACGGCTCACGGGTGTCGACGCGCCAGGACAGCCGCCGGGCCTGTTCGAGCCGCGTGGCGCACTCCGGGTCGTCGGGGAACTCGGAGAGTCCGTGGATGAGGCGGCTCAGGCCGAGGGTGAAGACGGGCACCCCGCGGTCGAAGGCCTCCACGAGCGCGTCCCGCGCCGCCTGCCGCTCCGTCTCGGTGTGCGCGCGGCGCAGATGACGCATGGCCCACAGCAGGGAACCGTCGCTCATCCAGTCGAACTCGTGGCGCAGCCGGGACAGCCACGGGTCCCAGCGGTGCGGGCGGTCGGTCAGTTCGCTGCCGATCAGCACGTAGGCCCCGGCCATGGCCGCGAGCGGGTTCGTCAACTCGTCGTAGAGCATGGACTCCGCGTCGTGGACGAGGGTCGCGGCGGCGTCGAAGGCGCCGCGCACCATGTAGCCGAGGGCGGGACCCACCCGGTTGTCGCGCACGGTCACCGACACGGCGCTGCCGGTCGGGCTCTGGCGCTCGTTGACGAGGACCTCGATCTGGGCGGTCCCCCAGGGCGCGGGCAGGGTGACGAGGTGGTCGCTGCCCGCCAGCGAGACGATCAGGAACTGCCGTGGTCCGGTGGCCCCTTCGACGGTCGGCTCGCCCTGCTCGTCCACCGGGCCGTCCGGGCCGAAGCGGTAGAGCCGGGCGGCGGCGTCGCCCAGTTCGAGGCTGGGCACGGAGTGGGGCGCGGAGTGGGCGATCTCGAACACGACGGGTCGGCGCGGGGGGTTCTCGGCCAGGTCGAGCAGGGTGGCGAACCGCAGGCTCGTGGCCTTCGGGTCGCCGACCCAGGCCGCGTGGCCGGGTTCGACGACCGAGTCCCACTCCCAGACGCCGGAGCGCGACCCCTGCGAGCGGGGCACGGGTATCGCCTCGCCGTCGTGGTAGTCGCCGTACGACTCGATGTTGCCCATGAGGTACTGCCAGGAGTGCGAGGCGTAGGGCGAGCGGGCCGTGCGCAGGGTGACGCGGGTGTCGGTGCCCTCGCGGGCCTCGGCGTCCTTGGTGAGGACGACTCCCGAGGGCAGGGTGGCGGTCACCAGGTAGTGGCCGGGTTCGACGGCGTAGCGGGCCGGTTCCGCCGAGGCGCCGCACGGGAACAGGACGCCCCGGTGGGCGGCGCCCGTGCCGCCGGTCGGATAGATGTTGCCGACGACCTTGGCCCCGCCGGAGACGTCGTTCTCGTCGAGGCTGAGCGCGACCCGGACGCGCAGGGCGGCGGTCATGGCTTGACCAGTTGGACCCGGCGGAACACCGGTCGCACGGTGACGGACTTGGTCCGTACGTCCTCGTCGCCGAGCCGCGCCTCGAAGTCGTACTCCCCGAAGCGGAGTTCGATGGCCCATTCGCTCTCCGGGTCCTCCTCGTCGGCGGCCCCGGCCGGGCGCCGGAACCGTTCGAGGCCGCCCTCGCGGCAGACGAACTCGGCCTCGGCGTTCTCCTGGGCCCGCTCGCACCCCACGTACACCGGGACGACGGGCGGGCCCGGCAGTTCGTGCAGGACGAACACGGGGAGTTCGCCGACGGAAGGGACCTGGACACCTGCGACGGCTCCGGCGAACTCCGGCTGGTGCATGAAGTGGTCGATCGCTTCGAGGAGATGGGAGGTGTTGACCCGCCAGTCCCCCTCGGGGTCGTCGCTGGCCGCTCCGTTGAGGCTCCTGAGCAACGCCTCGGTGAACAGGCTCACCTGTCCGGGACGCGCGTGCGACCGGTCCCCGGCGAGGGTGGCGTAGTAAGGGATGTGGAAGCGTCTGGGGAGGTCGAGCGGGCGCGATCCGGCGCCCAGCGGCGAGCGTCCGGCGAACCGGGTTCCCGAACTCTCTATCAGGACATCGGAGTTGGACCGGCAGGCGTCGACGAAGAACACCTGCTGGCCGGCCTTGCACCGTTTGAGTCCGTTCATCAGCGCCGCGAAGTCCAGTGCTCCGTTGAGGGGGTTGTGCTGGTCGGCGAAGATGTCGGCGGCCAGGAGGGCCATGTCGTCGCCCTGCGAGACGCCGTGTCCGCAGAAGTAGAAGACGAGCCGGTTGTCGACGTGGCTGTCGCCGCGGTCGTACCACGCGGTGACCGCGGCGAGGATGTTCTCGATGGTGGCGGCGTCGATGTCGTGCGCCGTGTGCGTGCGGGGGTCGGTGAAGGGTGCCGGCCGTTCCTCGCTCAGCAGCAGCGCGACGCTGCCGAGCGGCCGTGTCGGGTCGTTGTAATCGGCGAGCAGCCAGGTCGCGAGGGCGCGCGCGGAGAGCGGGGGCGAGCTGAGCTGGCCCATCCCGTCCGGGTCCGCCACCGGTGCCTCGCCACCGGCCAGGTGCGGATACCTGCCGACACCGATCACCAGGGCGTGGGTGCGCGGAAGGCCGGCGTCCTGTTCGAGGTGGATCACGGAACCGGCCATGGTCCCTCCGGAACCCTGCTGAGCCGGAGGCCGTCCGCGACGCGGGAATCCGCCCGTGGACAGCATTTCCTTTATTATATTTCTGCACGCACCTTATGTCCTGATGTGTTCTGACCTGGTGTGTTCCAGGTGATCCACCGGCTCCTCGATGTCCCGATGGATCGGCGAACGTGAGGCCCGGCATGAGCAAGAACCTCGTCATCTGCCTCGACGGCACCGGCAACCAGGTGAAGGCCAAGGGGAACACCAACGTCGTCCGGCTCTACGAGATGCTGGACCTCTCCGATCCCGCCCGCCAGATCGCCTACTACGACCCCGGGGTCGGCACGTTCTCGGCCGCGGGCGCGTGGACCCCCGCGGGACGCCGGGTGTCGAGACTCCTCGGCCTCGCCTTCGGCTCGGGCATACGGACCAACCTGGCCGAGGCGTACACGTATCTGATGGGCCATTACGAACCGGGGGACCGCATCCTCCTCTTCGGGTTCAGCCGCGGCGCGTACACGGCGCGTGCGCTGGTGGGCATGCTCAAGGCGGTCGGGCTGATGCGGCCCGGCATGGAGAACCTGGTCCCGTACGCGGTGTCGGTGTACGCCAGGAACAAGGACTGGACCCGCCAGGACTGGGACCAACTGCACCGTTTCGCGGGCGCTTTCAGCAACGCCGTGGAGGGGCGCGTCGGCATCTCCGTCGCCTATCTGGGGATCTGGGACTCCGTCAAGGCGGCCGGGGTGCTGCGCTGGAACCTGCGGTGGCCCTACACCCGTCAGGTCCCGAACGTCGCCCACGTCCGCCATGCCGTGTCCGTCGACGAGAGGCGCAGGCCCTATCGGGAGTACCTCGTGACGCCGGGCGACGGCCGACGGCCCGCGCCCGGCCTGGTCGAGCAGGTGTGGTTCGCCGGGGTCCACTCCGATGTCGGCGGCACGTTCGACGACGATCCCCGGACGGCGACCGTCGCCCTCAAGTGGGTCGTGGACGGCGCCCTCGACGCGGGTGTCCTGCTCAAGAAGGGCGCGTACGCCCGTGAGGTGACCGTGGCGCCCGAGGACGCCCTGGGCCGGATCCACCGGATGGGCCGCGTCTGGGCCCTGCTCACCTACCGGCGTCGGCGACTGCCGGCCGACGCCCGGGTGCACGCCAGTGTCCGCGCGCGCGACGCGCGGTACCGTGACCGGATTCCGTCCACGGCCCTGTGGGCCGACACCGCCTGGCTGACTCCGAAGGATGCCTGACGGACCTTCCGTGGGGCATCGTCGACCTGGAGCATCACGCCCGCACCGGACGCACGGAAAGTATGATCAAGCAATGTCTGACTTGACCGAAACCACGCCCGGCTGGCTGTCCCGTGACGAACTGGAATCGGCCCGCGCCCGCATGCCGATCCTGTACGTCGAGGCCGTACCGGTGCGCGTCGACGACAACGGCGAAGTCACCCACATCGGGCTCCTGCTCCGCATCGGTCCGGACGGGACGGTCAGCCGCACCCTCGTCTCCGGCCGGGTGCTGCACCACGAGCGGGTCCGCGACGCCCTGTTGCGCCACCTGGAGAAGGACCTCGGCCCGGTGGCACTCCCCCGGATCCCGGCCTCCCTGCAACCGTTCACCGTCGCCGAGTACTTCCCGACGCTGGGCGTCACGCCGTTCCACGACCCCCGCCAGCACGCCGTGTCCCTGGCCTACATCGTCCCGGTGACCGGCGACTGCCGCCCGCGCCAGGACGCCCTGGACCTGGTCTGGTTCAGCCCGGAAGAGGCCTCTTCACCGGTGGTCACGGACGACATGCCCGGCGGTCACGGCGTCCTGCTGCGGCAGGCGCTGGCGCACGTCGGACACCTGTCCTGACGCGGAGCGCCGCCTCCGGCCCCGGAGTCCGCAAGGGGTGACGTCCCGCCCCGAGCGGCGGCCGGGCCGTCACCGTGCCCCCGCGCCACCCGGCGCCTGGGGCGCACGCACGACGCGGCCCGGGGGCCGGGACCGTTCACGACGGCGGCCGGCGGAACGGGCGGGCCCACGCGGCGGCGGACCGTCGGTGAGGAGCAGCTCCATGGCGATCGCGTACGGGATGCGGCGCGGCAGCTGTGCCGCGGGCGACGACCAGGTTCAGGGCGTTCTTCGCCTGCGGCCGGTTGATGGTGATGATCTGCACGCCGTCGCGGTTTTCGACCAGGACTTCGTCCGACATGTCGCTCTCCTTGTGGTGCAGCCGTGCCGGGATCAGAGGCCCGGACGACGTGGTGTTCGGTCCTTCCGCGGCGCGGAGCGCAGGGTGCCGGTCAGGAAGGTGTCGCGGAAGAGGTCCGCGATCTCGCGCGGCAGGAGTCCGGCGTCCTTCTTCAACCACACGTACGAATGGTTGAACATTCCGAGGATTCCCTTCAGCGCCACGGACTCGGGCATCGGCCTGAAGTGCCCCGCGTCGATGGCCGCGTCGAGCGTACGCGGCCACACCTGCCCGCACTGCTTGCGCAGATCGAGCACCGACTCCATGAGCGGGCCCGTCAGCGCGGTGAAGTCCCGGTAGTGGACGGTCCGTTCGAGAACGTGGTCGGCGATGTCCTCCATCAGCGTCCGGGCCGGTTCCCTGAACCGCTCCTCGGGGTCCTCCACGCGCTTCTCGATGTCGAGCGCGATCTCGACCATGACGCGCAGCTGGGAGGCGCCGATCTCGAAGAGCAGGGCTTCCTTGTTGCCGATGCGGTGGTACAGCCCACCTCTCTGGAGCCCTACGGCCGCCCCCAGTTGGGCCATCCCGGTGCCGTGGTGGCCGTGCTCGGCGAACAGCTCCGCTCCGCCGCGGCGTGCAGAATCCGCGCTTTCTCAGGGCGGCCTCACACGGTGGGCGTGACCGTCAGCCCTCGGACTGCCCGTCGGCCTGGTGCCGGCTGAGGGACGCCCGCGCGGAGAGCACGTGCGCCGTCATGACCGACTGCGCCCACGTCCCGTCGCGGGCCGTGAGGGCGTCGACCAGCTCCCGGTGCTGGCGCAGGCTGCGCTGCATCTCCACGGGGGAGTAGTTGTGGAAGGTGTGGCGTACGAGGGAGATCTCGATGACCCCCGACAGGATCCCGGGGAGCAGCGCGTTCCCGGCCGCCCGGTGCAGCGCGCGGTGGAACTCCAGGTTGAGTTCGGTGATCCGGTCGTCGGCGTCGTCACCACCGGCGCTCGCCACCTCGTCCATGGCGTCGCAGAGCGCGCGCAGCTCCTCGCGCTCGGCCTCCGATCCGTCGCGCTCGGCCGCGCGGCGCGCGGCGTAGCCCTCCAGCAGAGCCCGCAGGCTGAAGATGTCGTCGAGGTCGGCGGCGTCGAACCCGGTCACCTGAGCACCACGGTTGGGTATCAGGGTGACCAGCCCGTCGGTCTGGAGCCGGCGCAACGCTTCGCGGACGGGGGTGCGGCTCACCTCGTAGGTGGTCGCGATGTTCTCCTCTCGCAGCCACGTGCCGGACGCGTGGTCTCCGGTCAGGATGCGCCTGCGCAGGTCCTCGTAGACCCTCACCGACGGCTTCGTCATCGTCTCTGCTCCCGGTACGGCGCCATGGCCCGCGCACGGCCCGGCACCGTCGCGCGGCCGTCCCGTCGGGTCATCGCGCGGGCGCGGGGAACCGTCCGGCGCGCAGCAACTGTCCGGGCAGCGGCCTGCCGAGAACCTCCGTGATCCACGCTGCGGCGGACAACAGCGCGTCGAGATCGACGCCGGTGTCCACGCCCTGCCCTTCGAGCAGGTGGACGAGGTCCTCGGTGGCGATGTTACCGGTCGCCCTCGGGGCGAAGGGGCAGCCGCCGATGCCCGCGACGGAGCTGTCCAGGACCGACACGCCGGCCTCGACCCCCGCGTAGGCGTTGGCGTAGCCCGTGTTGCGGGTGTTGTGCAGATGCAGCCCGAGCGGGATGCCGAACCCTGCCGCGCCGGTGAGCAGCCGGGTCACCTGCCGGGGCACCCCGACGCCGATGGTGTCGGCGAAGACGAGTTCGTCGGCGCCCGTGGCGGCGACCCGCTCGGCGATGGCGAGCACCCGGCCGGGATCGACCACCCCCTCGAAGGGGCAGCCGAACGACGCGGCCAGCGTGACCGTGGCCTTGCGGCCGTCCGCGTGGGCCGCCGCGACGATGTCCGCGGCCTCCGCGATCGACCGCTCGACGCTGCGGCCCTGGTTGCGCTCGTTGAAGGTCTCGGTGACGCAGAAGGCCATCCGGACCTCCTCGCACCGGGTCCGGGCCAGCCGGGTGTAGCCACGTCCGTTGAGCACGAGGGCCGCGAGGCCGACGCCTTCCACGGGCTTCACCGAGGCACAGACCTCCTCCGCCCCTGCCATCTGCGGCACGCGGGCGGGATTGACGAAGCTGGCGACCTCCACGGCGGCGACACCTGTGGCGGACAACCGGTCCACGAAGTCCGCGCGCTGAACCGGATCGAGATGTTCGGGCTCGTTCTGCAGGCCGTCTCGCGGGCCCACTTCACAGATTCTGACGCTCACGGGGTATCTCCTCTTTCCTGCCCAGGGCTGCGGCTGGGCTGGGCCGCCGGGATCCGTCCCGCCGGACGGATCCCCGCTGGTCACGGACCGGTTCTAGATGACGCCCTGTTCGCGCAGGAGGGCCCTGGCCGCGGTGTCGAGTCCGAGGATTCCGCCGTACACCTCGTCGTTGTGCTGCCCCAGCTCCGGGCCGAGCGCCCGCACGGCGCCGGGCGTCCCGGACAGCCGGGGGGCGACGTTCTGCATCGGGAACGAGCCCAGCTTGTCGTGCATCAGCCGGACGATCGTCTGCCGGGCCTCGAAGTGCGGGTCCGCGAACATGTCCTGCGCGGTGTACGTGAGACCGGCCGGGACCCCGTTGTCGTGCAGGAGGTCGAGCAGTTCCTCGGAGTCCCGCCCCCGGGTCCAGTCGGAGACCAGCTTGTCCAGTTCGGCCTGGTGCTCACCACGGGCGGCATGGGTCCCGAACCGCTCGTCGGTCCCCCACTCCGGCCTGCCCATCAGCTCGGCCAGCCGGTTGAACACCGTGTCCCGGTTCGCGGCGATCAGCACGGACGACCCGTCGCGGGTCGGATACACGTTGCTGGGCGACACTCCGGGAAGGACCGAGCCGGTGCGCTCGCGCCGCGACCCGCTCAGCTCCCATTCCGGCAGGATCGACTCCATCATCGCGAGTACGGCTTCGTAGATCGCGGAGTCGACGACCTGGCCGCGGCCGGTGTGTTCGCGGGAGAACAGGGCCATCACCGTGCCGAGCGCGGCGAACGTGCCGGCGAGCGAGTCACCGATGGAGATACCGGTGCGGCTGGGGGCGCGGTCCGGTTCCCCGGTGATGTGCCGCAGGCCTCCCATCGCCTCACCGATGGAGCCGAACCCGGCACGCCGGGAGTACGGTCCGTCCTGGCCGTAGCCGGTCACCCGGGTGACCACGAGCCGGGGGTTCAGCTCGGCGAGTTCGGCGGGGCCGAGTCCCCAGCGCTCCAGGGTGCCCGGCCGGAAGTTCTCGATGAACACGTCGGCCGTCGCGAGCAGGTCCCGCAGCAACTGCTGTCCCTCGGGCCTGCGCAGGTCGCAGGTGATCGACTTCTTGTTCCGGGCGATGATCGGCCAGTTCAGCGACAGGCCCTGCGGGAGGTTGCTCCCCCACTGCCGCATCGGGTCACCGTTGCCCGGGTCCTCGACCTTGAGCACGTCGGCCCCGAAGTCGCCGAGCAACTGTCCGCAGAACGGCCCGGCGATGAGCGAGCCCGTCTCGACGACCCGCACCCCCGCCAAGGGCCCCTGGGCGGTCGCCACCGTACGCCGGGAGTCGGTCGGCTGGTCGTCAGCCATGGGAAGTCCACCTCTCGCCCGCATCGTGCACCACGGCGATCCCGCACCGACTTGTACACAATTTCAGCTTGCCGATCGGGGCCTCATTGCCTCTTTTCAGGCACCATAGCCGCTCCTCCACCGATTGGACACGAGTGATTGTGTGCAATCTTGCTCGATGGACACCCGCGGCCACCGGGTCTCACAGGCTCGCCCGAGGAGTGCCTTCACCCCCTTGGGCGAGATCCGCAGCGCGGATGAAGACGGAGGAGGACCGCCCGCACCAGGAAGGGGCATCGGCCGTGGATGGACACGGGGAGCGGGGGCGGAGTGCGCGGCGGAGCAGCGCACCGGCGAGGGCGACATGACATGTGGTCAGGACCCGCCGACGCGGCTCGGGCCGGCTGGCGACTGGCACTGGCACTGGCGGCAAGCAGGGGGCACCGGGACGCGGGGCAGCCACCGGACACCCCGAGAACATCGGGCGGCAATCAACTCGACAGGACGACGGGAAGGCCGTTCCCGCTCGGCGGAAACGGCCTACGACCTGCTTTCACGGGCGACGGGACGACGGGACGAAAAATTCCGACCCTACGAACCCTTCGTCAAATTCTGACCCCGGACCGCTGCACCGATTTCTTCGCCGCATTCCTCGACTCCTCGGCTTTACGGGCCACGGCGAATTCCCGATTCCGCACTGTTTGCAGCCGATACGCTTCCGGCAGTTCGGGAATGTCCAGGAGGCGGTCACACGCTTCAAGGGAACCCTGAGAATCCCCCGCCCAGTAGGAGACGACGGAATACTCGAAGAGCAGCCCCCACGTGTAGACCCATGGATGAGTGAAGAGAATGTCGTCGGGCTCCACGCGATTGATCCCCGCACACGCGATGGCGTGCCCGGCACGGTAGTTGCCCCGCTTCCGCAGCCGTGAGACCAGTTCGAAGCATGCTTCGAGGCGCTGGGGACGCGCCTCCCACGCCCGCGAGAGGGTGTCCATGGCCCCGGGCCAGTCACCGCATTCGTCCTTGAGGATTCCTGCCTGCAGGAGGGCGTAGTAGACCTCCTCCCCCCAGCCACCCATCTCGGCGCGACGTTCGTAGAGGGCGATCGCCTCTTCCCCGCGCCCCATGTCCCGCATGGTCTGCGCCAGGTAGAACGTACTGCGCGCGTCGGTGGGGTCGCGCTCGATCTCCGCGCTCAGCAGGGTCATGTCCCGTTCGAACTTGTCGTGCCGGGAACCGCCGTCGGCGAAGTGCTCGACCACGAGGGCGTCGAGGTTCTCCTGCTCGTGCTCCACGTCGGCCGTCAGGTACTCGTGGGTCGCGCCTTCGTAGCGCCAGCGCACATCACCACGGACAAGTCGCTTGATCCGGTAGGCGAGACTTCCCGCGTGCGGGATCATGTAGGACGCACTGGTCAGCGGAGGCAAGGGCCCTTCCTGCCGGATCGTCATGTCGGCGTCGATCAGAAGCAGGTAGTCGGCTTTCCCACGGGCCCGCTCGATGTTGAGTGTGCGATTGACCCCGAAATTCACCCAGGCATCCTCGTGCAGCTCACCGGGGATACCGTCGAAGGCTTTTCGAATCAGGTCCTGGGTGCCGTCCGTCGAACCCGTGTCGGAGATGACCCAGGTGTCCACGAGGTCCCGCACCGAGGCGATGCATCGCTCGATCACGGCCGATTCGTTCTTCACGATCATGCAGAGGCAGATGGTCGGCTTCATTGTTCGGGCCCTACCTTCGAGTTTCAATCGGGCATGGCGATTAAAGCCTGAATCACGCGGGAGGAAGTCGCCGCGATCACCTTAGACACCTCGCCTCAGGAATTGACGACGCAACGCCGATTCCTGTTATGAGCTGGCCGGGAGCTCGGGACCGGCGGCCGGCGCCGCCCCACCGGGACACATCCGAGGGCAGGGCATGGGCATGGGCATGGGCCGGGGTCCGGGCATGGACATGGGCATGGCAACCGAAGACCGCGAGGTGACCGGAACGAGAGAGCGTCACACAAAGTGCGCGATCAGTTGCACTCGGTAATGATGCGGATGTCGGCCCTGGTCGGGGCGACGTGACTATTCGACTTCACGAAAGCAGGAAAGCGCATGAGTCCTGACTCCAGGACCCGTTCCTCACTTGGTCCGCTCCCGCTCCCCCAGCGGACCACCTGGCTCGCGGGCAGCGGCCTCGCGTCCATCGCTCTCGTCCTCACTGGCATGGCCAGCCCGGCACTCGCGATGGAGCAGACCAAGTCGGCCGCCGCCATAGCCTCCGCCACCAAGTCGGGTGGCGACGAGTGCCGAAGAGACGGCCGCTGCGACGAGCACGGTCACTGGAGCGGCAACCAGGGCCATGACGACCACCAGGGTGGCCAGAAGGGCGACACCGGACCCACGGGGCCGACGGGACCGAAGGGCGCGACCGGCCCGACCGGTGCCACAGGTGACACCGGGCCCACCGGCGCGACGGGCGCTGACGGAGCGGACGGCGCCACCGGCGCGACCGGTGCCGACGGAGCGGACGGCGCCACCGGCGCGACCGGTGCCGACGGAGCGGACGGCGCCACCGGCGCGACCGGTGCCGACGGAGCCGATGGCGCCACCGGTGCCACCGGGCCTACGGGCCCGACAGGCCCCACGGGTGCCGACGGCGTCGACGGTGCCACGGGTGCGACCGGCGCCACCGGACCTACGGGCCCGACAGGTGCCAACGGCGTTGACGGAGCCACCGGCGCAACCGGAGCCACGGGTGCGACCGGCGCCACCGGACCTACAGGTCCGACAGGTGCCAACGGCGTTGACGGAGCCACCGGCGCAACCGGAGCCACGGGTGCAACCGGCGCCACCGGACCTACAGGTCCGACAGGTGCCAACGGCGTTGACGGAGCCACCGGCGCAACCGGAGCCACGGGTGCGACCGGCGCCACCGGACCTACAGGCCCGACAGGCCCCACCGGCCCGACAGGCGCCAACGGCGTTGACGGAGCCACCGGCGCCACGGGTGCCACGGGTGCGACCGGCGCAACCGGCGCAACCGGTGCCACGGGTGCAACCGGCGCCACCGGAGCGACCGGAGCCACGGGTGCGACCGGCGCCACCGGACCGGTGTCCGCGACGATCACCTCCACGCCCTACAACGTCCTGTTGGGCGTCAACGCGTCCTACGACTCCCCGAACTGCCCGGCCGGCACCCAACCCATCTCTGGCGGGCTGTCCGCCACCGGCCTCCTCGTCACCCTCGGACAGAGCTTCCCGAACGGAAACCACTGGACCGTGACCGCGACAGCGGGGGCCGTCACCACCCTCAGCGTCTACGTGGTCTGCAGCTGATCACACGCCTCACGGCCACGTTTCGCGCATACGAGCCCCCGCCGGCCCTCCGGCGGGGGCTCGTGCGCGCCGAGGATCCCCCTCTGAACGGCGGGGCGCCGCTCTACGAGCAACCGCAGCGCTTCGCGCATCCGGCCCCACGCTCCCCGTCGAGCCCGATCGCGGTTGCCCACGATCACGACGACGGCCAAGGCCACGTGGACCGCTCCCCTGCCGGTCCCGACCGGTGCCCGACGGCCCCAAAATCGCCAAAGGCCGGTCTCGGATGCCTCCGAAACCGGCCCTGAACTGCGACTGTCTCCAGTCGGGACGACAGGATTTGAACCTGCGACCCCTTGACCCCCAGTCAAGTGCGCTACCAAGCTGCGCCACGTCCCGATGCCCTCACCCACGGTGACCCGCGTGATCGTGCGAACAGAACTTTACCCCACGCCGGGGGCTGCTCGGCCGGGGGACGGGGCGCGCGACAATCGGCGTATGAGCGGGACATCTGAGACGCGGCAGTCCGGCGGACGCGACCGGGACACCGAGGGGCGGGCGCGCAACGCCCGGCCCCGCGACGGACTGGGTCGCCCCCTGCCGTACGGCGCGGACGGGGTGGAGCGGCAGCCGGAGGGAGTCCTCCGCGCTCCGGAGGAGACGGTCGCCGAGGCGCAGGCACTCCTGGACTCGGGACGGCCGTTCCACGCGCACGAGGTCTTCGAGGACGCGTGGAAGTCCGGCCCGGAGGACGAGCGCGGGCTCTGGCGGGGGCTGGCCCAGCTCGCCGTCGGACTCACCCACTCGGCCCGGGGGAACACGACGGGCGGCGCCCGGTTGCTGCGCCGGGGCGCCGGAGCCGTCGAGGAGTGGGCGACGGAGAGCGGCCGGCCCCGGCCGTACGGCATCGACCTCACGGAACTCACCGTCTGGGCGCGGGAGCTGGCGGGGGTCGTGGAGCGCGACGGCGGGCGGGTCGACGCGACGGCGGTCGCGCCGCGGCTGGGCGGCCGGGCCGTCTGACCCCTGCCCGGTTTCGCCACCCGAGCGGCCTCGCCCCCGACACCCGATCGCCCCTGGCACCTGATCGGCTCGGACTCCCGATCGGCTCGGAGCACACGGGCACGCGGACGCGCCGCCCCGCCGCCGGAAGCCCTCGGCCATCGTCGGAACCACTCCCCCGTCGGCCGTCCAGCGGCGGGGCCCGGCGCCGGACCGGGTACCACCGGGTGCGGTGGGTCCACTGTCAGTGGCGTGCGGCAGACTCTGGGTGTGCGAAAGATTCATGTCATCGGTATCGGTGCGGGCGACCCCGATCAGCTCACGCTCCAGGCGGTCAAGGCGCTGAGGGACACGGACGTGTTCTTCATCCTGGACAAGGGCGAGGTGAAGTCGGACCTCGTCCAGCTGCGCCGCGACATCCTCGACGCGCACATACCCGAGGGGGCCTACCGCCTGGTCGAGGCCCGCGACCCGGACCGGGACCGGACCGCGGGGGGATCGGCGTACTCGCCGGCCGTCGGGGACTGGCGCAGCGCCCGCGCCGCGATCTACGAGCGGCTGATCACCGAGGAACTGGGCGAGGACGAGAGCGGCGCCTTCCTGGTGTGGGGTGACCCCGCTCTGTACGACAGCACGCTCGGCATCCTGCAGGAGATCCTGGACCGGGGGACGGTGACGTTCTCGTACGACGTGGTGCCCGGCATCAGCAGTGTCTCGGCGCTCGTCGCCCGGCACCGCACGGGGCTGAACCGGGTCGCCCGGCCCGTGCAGATCACCACCGGCCGACGCCTCGCGGAGGGCTTCCCCGAAGGCGTGGACGACGTGGTGGTGATGCTCGACGCCCACCAGACGTTCCGTCAGTACGTGGACGAGGACATCGACATCTACTGGGGCGCCTACATCGGCACGCCCGACGAGATCCTCGCCTCCGGTCCGCTGGCCGAGACGGCCCCCCGTATCGAGCGGCTGCGCGCCGAGGCCCGGGAACGCAAGGGGTGGATCATGGACACCTACCTGCTGCGCCGGAATCCCCGGACGTAGGACGTGGAGCAGGACCTCGGGCGCCCGTCCGGCACGGAACTGCGCGCCGCCGTGGATGCGATCGCCGAACGCCTGCTGGTGGAGGACCTGACACAGGGTCTGTCCGGCCCCACCCCGTAACCGGCTTCGGCCACGACCGGTTGACCGGCCGCCGTCCCGCCCCGCCGCCCACGAACCGACGGACTCACCGGTTACGGGACCGCCGGGCGGCGGTCCGGGAACCGGTCATCGCGGAGTGAGCTCCAGCAGGGCCAGCGCCGAGGCGACGTCCGGTACCGCGCTCACGCCCTCCGGAAGGGGCGGGCGGCGTACGACGACCACGGGGAGCCCGAGCTCGCGGGCCGCGGTCAGTTTGGGAGCCGTCGCGGACCCGCCGCTGTCCTTGGTCACCAGGACGTCGGCACGGTGCTCGCGAAGGAGGTTCAGTTCGCCGTCCAGGGTGAAGGGGCCGCGCGCGAGCAGCACCTCGGTGTCCGCGGGCAGCGGCGGCTCGGGAGCCTCCACGGACCGTACGAGGAAATGGATCCGGGCGAGATCCGCGAAGGCCGCGAGGCCGAGTCGGCCGGTGGTGAGGAAGACGCGGCGGCCCAGTCCGGGCAGCAGCGCGGCGGCTTCGGCGAGGGAGGCCGCCGAATGCCAGCGGTCGCCCGGCACGGGGCACCAACCGGGACGGCGCAGCGTCACGACGGGGATGCCGGTCGCCACCGCGGCCCGCGCCGCGTTCGCCGTGATGCCGGCCGCGAAGGGGTGCGTCGCGTCGACCACGGCGTCGACCCGGTGCTCCCGCAGCCAGCGCGCGAGCCCGTCCGTCCCGCCGAACCCGCCGGTCCGTACGTCCCCGTCGAGCGCTCCCGGCCGGGACACCCGGCCCGCCAGCGACGTCGTCACCCGCACCCCGGGACGCGTGGCCAGGTCGGCGGCGAGCTCACGGGCTTCGGCGGTACCGCCGAGGAGAAGGACATGCGGGGACATGGACCGAGCGTACGGGCACGAAGTACGGGCCCGGGTACGGGTATGCGCCCGGGCGCGGGGTCGGGGACGGGTATGCGCACAGGCCCACGTACGGACAGGGTCTCGTGGGGGCACGGTCGCGGCCGGTCGGCGTCCGCGCGGCTCGGGCGTCGTCCGGGCCGCGCGGGGACGCGGGATCAGCGCAGCAGCAGCTGCGCTCCGCCCACCACCGTGGCCGCGATCACCAGTCGCTCGAAGAGCAGCTGGTTGATGTGGTTCACCGCCCATTTCCCGATGAGGGCGCCCGGCACGACGAAGGCGGCCAGGGCCGCGTCCAGCAGCAGCGAGTGGCCGTCGATCAGGCCGAGGCCGGCGCTGAAGGGCACCTTGGAGATGTTGACGATGAGGAAGAAGAAGGCCGAGGTACCGAGGAAGCCGAGCTTGCGGAAGCCCGCCGAGAGGAGGTACATCGACATCACCGGGCCGCCCGCGTTGGCGACCATCGTGGTGAAGCCGCCGAGCACACCGTAGGAGCGGGCCTTCACGCGGCCCGCGCGGGTCACGACGGAGTCGGGCTCGTCGTCCTGGACGGCGGCCCGGCGGCGCCACAGGGTGACCCCGGTCATCAGCAGCAGTGTCGCGCCGATCGAGGTGCGGACGACCTCGTCGTCGGCCCAGACCAGGAACACCGTGCCGAGGACGACACCGGCGGCGACGGCCGGGAACAGGCGCCAGAGCGTGGGCCAGTGGGCGTGGCGCCGGTAGGTGAGGACGGCGAGGACGTCGCCGACGATCAGGAGGGGCAGCAGGACGCCGGTCGAGGCGCGCGCGGGCAGTACGGCCGCGAAGATCGCCAGACTGACCGTGTTGGCGCCGCTGACAGCGGTCTTGGAGAAGCCGACGAGCAGAGCCGCGGCGGCGAGAGCGGTGAACTCCCAGGTAGATATGTGCCAGAGCGTCATCGTGTTCATGCGGGGGCCGATGCTACGCCCGACCGTCTGCGCGACTGGAGGGGGGCCCGCGAGGCCCCGGGGTCACCCCGGACACCGGATGGGCAGGCGCGCCTCCGGAGCGGACGGGGAGGGCGCGAACCGGCCGGATCGCGGACACGCGTGATGGCGTACGGCGATCCGTGGCACCCCCCTGCGGGGAACGCGGCCGGACGCCGGTGACACCGGAGTGGTGCATGCGTGCCGTCCTGGCCGGGGTGTCGCGCCGACACCCCGGCCAGGGCTCAGGCTCGCTCGACCAGGACCGCGCTGCCCTGGCCGACGCCGACGCACATCGTGGCCAGGCCGCGTCCGGCGCCGGTGCGGCGCATGCGGTGCAGCAGTGTGGTGAGGATGCGGGCGCCCGAGCAGCCGAGGGGGTGGCCCAGGGCGATGGCGCCGCCGGTCGGGTTGACGAGGTCCGGGTCGATGCCGAGGCGGTCCACGCAGGCGAGCGCCTGGGCGGCGAACGCCTCGTTGAACTCGGCCTCCTGGATGTCGCCGATGCTCCAGCCGACGCGTCCGAGCGCCTTCTGCGTGGCGGGCACGGGGCCGATGCCCATGACGTCGGGATCGACGCCGGCCGAGGCGCCCGCGACGTACCGGCCGAGCGACTCCAGCCCGAGTTCGTTCAGGACGTCCTCGCTGACCAGCAGCACTCCGGCGGCGCCGTCGTTCATCGGCGAGGCGTTGCCGGCGGTGACCGTGCCGCCGTCGCGGAACACCGGCTTGAGGCGGGCGAGCCTGTCGAGCGAGGTGTCCTCCCGCACGCATTCGTCCCGGTCGACGACCACGCCGTCAGGGCGCTCCACGGGGAGCAGTTCGGCGTCGAAGTACCCGTTCTTGCGGGCGTCGGCCGCGCGCTGGTGGCTGCGGAGCGCGAACGCGTCCTGGCGCTCGCGCGAGACGCCGTACCGCTCGGCGACCTCCTCGGCGGTCTCCCCCATCGACAGGACGCCGTGCAGCCCCTTCATCGCGGGGTTGACCAGCCGCCAGCCGAGGCGGGTGTCGACGGTCTCGATGCGGTGCGGCAGCGCCTCGTCCGGACGGGGCAGGACGAAGGGGGCCCGGCTCATCGACTCGGAGCCGCCGGCCAGCACGATCTCGGCCTCGCCGGAGGCGATGGCTCGGGCCGCCGTGGTGACGGCCTCGAGGCCGGAGGCGCAGAGCCGGTTGACGGTGGCGCCGGGCACGCTGTCGGGCAGTCCGGCGAGCAGCGCGGCCATCCGCGCGACGTTCCGGTTGTCCTCGCCCGCCTGGTTGGCAGCGCCCCAGTACACGTCGTCGACACGGGCCGGGTCGAGCGTGGGCACCTCGGCGATCAGCCCGCGGATGACGCCCGCGGCGAGATCGTCGGGCCGCACGGAGGACAGGGCCCCGCGCAGCTTGCCGATGGGGGTGCGGCGGGCGGCCGCGAAGTGGACGGGACGCACGGCAGGACTCCTGACGGACACCGGAAGGATGATGAGCGCAACCATTAATTAGCACTGCTAGTTTTCGACTATAGCCGCGTGCCGGACCCTTGGGAAGATCCTGCCGCGGCCGACGCTCACCCCACGATCCCCCGGCACCCGCCCGCCCGCACGGGCGCGCACCCGCACCGGAACGCTCCCGCGGTCGCTCCCCCACCCGCATCCGCACCACACCCACATGGAAGGGCGCAGCGCGGGCAGACGTGGGGACGGGGCGGCTCGGAGTGACCCTTCGCGCCACCTGGTCCCGAAACAGACCCACGGGAACACCGAAGGGGCACCACCATGACGGACGCAGTCGAACTCGACGCGCTGTGGGACGAGTTCCATCGCGTGGTGAACATGACCTCCCAGGAACTCGCGGCCTGGCTGCGCGTCGGCGAGGCCGGAGAACAGAGCGGACCGCCGCCGGGTGCGGCGGGTCAGCCGACCGGCCTGCACGTGCTCGAACTCCTGCGGAAGCGGCGCGCGGATCTCACCGACGACGACATCCGGACCATGTACGAGGTGGTGGACATCGTCTCCGCCGAGGAGGACGGGGAGAACGGGGACGGTGGGCCGGGGGCCGGAACCGGGGACGCCCGGTTGCGCCATCGCCTCATGACGCTGGGCCACGACCCGCTGAAGCCGGCCCGCTGAGCCCCTTCCGCGACCACCGCGGGCGCCGGATGGCCGAGGATCGACGGCCACGGGCCCCGCGCCCCGCGCGGATGGCACACTGCTCGGGCACCCCGCCGAACACCGACTGACGGGGTGAACAGGCCCAGTGGAGCAGGGAGTTGGCGTATGACGGGGACGGAGTCCACCGCGAGCCGGATCGACACCAGCAGGCCACATCCTGCCCGCGTGTACGACTGGTACCTGGGCGGCAAGGACAACTACCCGGTCGACGAACGTCTCGGGCAGCAGATCACCGCGCTCGATCCCGGCGCCAAGCGCGCCGCGCTCAGCAACCGCTGGTTCATGCAGCGGACCACCCGCCGGCTGGTCCGTACGACGGGAATCCGCCAGTTCCTCGACATCGGCACCGGCATTCCCACCGAGCCCAACCTCCACCAGATCGCGCAGATCACGGCTCCCGACGCGCGAGTGGTGTACGTCGACAACGACCCGATCGTCCTCGCCCACGCCGAGGCACTGCTGCGCGGCACTCCCGAGGGTGTGACGCGGTACATCCAGGCGGACGTGCACGAGCCGCGGAAGATCCTCGACGAGGCCGCACGCCTGCTGGACCTCGACCGCCCCGTGGCCCTGTCGTTGATCGCACTCATGCACTTCATCGCCGACGGGTCCGGCGCGTACGAACTGGTGGAGACCCTGGTGGACGCGCTGGCACCGGGCAGTTGTCTCACGCTGTCCGCGATGACGGCCGACTTCGAGCCGGAGAACGTGCGGCGGGGCATCGAGGCGTACGCGCGTGGCGGGGTGACCCTGGTCGGCCGCTCGCACGCCGAAGTGGGCCGCTTCTTCGAGGGACTCGACCTGGTCGAGCCGGGCGTCGTCTCCGTGAAGGACTGGCACCCCGAACTCGCCGAGGGCGAGACCCCGATCGGCGACGAGCCGGTGTCCCTGTACGGCGGGGTCGGCTTCAAACGGTAGGGAGCGCCCGCGCCCCGAAACCGCCGGCCCGCCCCCGGCGGTTTCGTCAGTGCCGGTCGGAGCGCTGGTCGGCCGGTACCGGGCTGTCGTCGATGAAGCCGCCCGACTGGTGCCGCCACAGCTTCGCGTAGGCGCCCTCCGACGCGAGCAACTCCTGGTGGGTGCCCTGTTCGACGATCCGTCCGCGGTCGAGCACGACGAGCCGGTCCATGGTGGCGACCGTGCTCAGCCGGTGCGCCACCACGAGCGCCGTGCGCTTCTCCATGAGCCCCCACAGCGCCTCCTGGACGAGGAGCTCGCTCTCCGAGTCCAGGGCGCTGGTCGCCTCGTCGAGCAGCAGGATCGGCGCGTCGCGCAGGATCGCGCGGGCGAGGGCGACCCGCTGGCGCTGGCCGCCGGACAGCTTGATGCCGCGCTCTCCGACCATGGTGGCGAATCCGTCCGGCAGCGCGTCGGCGAACTCCGTGACGTGCGCCGCCTCGGCCGCGCGGCGGATCTCGGCGTCGGTGGCGTCCGGCCGGGCGAAGGCGATGTTGTCCCGCAGGGTGCGGTGGAACATCGCCGGGTCCTGCGGGACGTAGGCGATCAGGCTGCGCAGGTCGGCCTGGCGCAGCTTGCTGATGTCCTGGCCGCCGATCAGGATGCGGCCGTCGTCGATGTCCGTCATCCGCAGCAGCAGCCGGGTGAGGGTGGTCTTGCCCCCTCCGGACCGGCCGACCAGACCGATCTTCGCCCCGCTGGGCACCGCCAGTTCGAGTCCCGTGAACAGCGGCTTCGCGCCCCCGTGGGTGAAGGTCACCCGCTCGAAGCGGACGTCGGCGGCGCGGGGCAGCAGCGGCTCGGGGGCGACCGGGTCGAGCACGGTCGGCGGCGTCAGCAGCAGTTCGGTGAACTGGGCGGCCTCCGTCATGGAGCTCTCCAGACGGCGGTAGATCTGATTGAACTCGAACATGATGCGCGTCGCGTTGGCGTAGTAGGTGAAGGCGACCACGATCGCCTCCACGCCGTGCCCGCCCCCGCCGAGGGCGACCGCGAGCAGCAGGCCGAGCGCGTTGGTGAGCACGGACATCGGCGCGACGAACGTGTCGATGCGCAGGTTGCCGTAGTCCCACGACCGCAGGGTGAGCCGCCGCGAGGCCGCGACGCGGGAACGGTGCTCGGCCGCCTCGCGCTCCTCGGCGGCGAAGGCCCGGACGGTGTCCATGTTCATCAGGCTGTCGGCGACGTGCCCCGAGACCCGGGCGATCGCCTCCTCCCGCTGTTCGACCAGTGCCTGCCGGCGGCGGATCAGGGGAACCACGCACAGTCCCGTCACGGCGATCATCACCAGGAGTCCGACGACGAGGAGCGGTTCGTAGCGCCACAGCACCACCGACCCGAACACCAGCGGCACCAGGCTTCCGACGACCTGGAACGTCATCGTGTCGACGAATTCCTCGAAGCGGGAGGCGAAGCTCAGCACCCTCTTGGTCAGCGATCCGGCGAAGTTGTCGTGGAAGAACGAGGCGTCCTTGGCGAACAGTTCGTCCATGCCGATCACGTACAACTGCTCGATGCCCAGGGCGTCCAGACGGTTCAGGCAGTGCAGTCCGAGGCGCCAGCAGGCCTCCGCGAGCAGCAGGACCCCGCCGAAGGCGAGGACATAGGGCAGCGCGGCGGTGACGGAGACGCCGCCGTCGCCCGCGATGCGGCCGACGAGCTTCGCGACGATGAGCGGCGCGATGTAGCCGATGCCGATGTTGCCCAGCGCGGGCATCAGCATGGCAGGGAGGGTCAGCCGTCGAAGGCGCCCCAACTCCCTTCCGTAGTAACGAAGTGCGAGGAGCACCGAGCCCTTGCCCGGTAAGGTCTTGCGCGTTTCAGGAGATGCCATCACAGCCCTGTGTCGTCGTACGGCGGCCCGTCACGCGCCCGCGCGGCGGGATGCCGTTGCCTTGGTGTCCGTACCGAGCTGTCGTTCGCGTGGCGGTTGAAGTGACCGCCGGGACGCCTCGAGCACGGGCCGTGAGCGATCGGCCCGCCCGGGCCCTCCCACGGCCGGACGGAGCGCGGCACCAGGGTCCTCGCGCGTTTCACGAAGACGTCGATATCCGCATATGGGCAGGCCAGGAGTTCCAGTCTCCCGTGACGGCACCCACGCGGTCCAAGCGTTTTTCTCGGCCATCGGGAAACGCCGGACACCTGTACGGCCTCGGCCGGGGGAACCGTACGGACCGGCCGGATACGACAGAGGCCGTTTCCTCGATGATGAGAAAACGGCCTCTGGACCACGACTCAAAAGAGTCGGGACGACAGGATTTGAACCTGCGACCCCTTGACCCCCAGTCAAGTGCGCTACCAAGCTGCGCCACGTCCCGTTGCCCGTCTGACCTGGGGTTTCCCCTGGCTGGACGTGCACGGAAACAATACCGCACTCACGCCGGTGGTCGCGCACCCGTTATCGGCGGGGCGCTCGCGCGGACCCGTCCGCAACGCGCGAAGGGGGCGGTCGACGGCGCCCGATCCGGCCGCTCCTCGCCCGGCGGATCCTCGCCCGCCGACGTCCTGGTCGTCCCGCGCCCACCCCTCCCCTGCCACGGCCCCGCCGCTCCCCCACGGCTCCCCCGTAAAGCCGCCCGTCCCGCTCCCCGCTCGCGATTTCGGATCATGCAACGGGACCTCGGCGGTGCCGCGGCCGTTTCAGTCGGCGGACGGCAGCCCCAGCTCGGGATGGAAGTCGATCAAACGGGGCGGGGCCGCCTGGCGCCAGGAGTCGGCGAGGATGTCGCGGAGTTCGTCGTCGCCCTCCAAGGCGGAGAGCCGCGCCCGGACCCAGGCGAAACCGGCCTCGTGGTCGGCGACCCAGAACTTCTCCGGCTCGGCCAGGACCAGTTCGTCGCGCTCCTCCTTGGGGCAGCGCACGGCGATGGAGGTCTCCGCCTCGGGCAACGTGGCGAACATCTTTCCCGCCACCCGGAAGGTGGGCATGCTCCAGGCGGTCTTCTCCGATGTGTCCGGCAGGGAGAGGGCGATACGGCGTACGTCTTCGGCATCCGGCATGAGACGCACGGTAGCCAATGGCACTGACATCGACGCGTCGAAGCACGACGTCAGCGGCCCGCTCGCGGCGCCCGAAGCGACACCGGAGGACCCTCGCCTGGACGGGAGCGGGCAGGCGCCGTCAGCCTCGGCCGCGCGGCCTCGACGCCGGCGTTCCGCTCGATCCGGGCCGACCGCTGTCCGCCGCCTGTCACCACCGGCCGCCGCCGATCACCACCGGTCGCTATCGGCCGCCACCGGTCGCTATCGGCCGTCACGGGTCGGGCCGTGCGGCCCCGCGCAGGACCAGGTGACCGCGCGCCGCCCGGTCCAGGCGCCTCACGCGTCGCCCGCCGGCACTCCCAACCGCTTGTAGAAGATCGTCGTGGGGCACAGCTCGCCCGAGGGCGTCGCCGCGTAGTCGGGGATCGCCCCGAGCCGGGTCCAGCCCGCCGAGAGGTAGAGCGACTCGGCGGGGCTGCCGGTCTCCGTGTCCAGGTGGAGGAGGGTGACCCCCGCCGCGGCGGCCGCGGCCTCAGCGGCGGCGAGGAGCGTACGGCCGAGGCCCTGTCCCCGGGCGTCCCGGTGCACCATCAGCTTCACGAGTTCGGCGCGGTGACGGCTGTTGGGCTTGTCCGGGAACACCAGGCCGACGGTGCCGAGCGGCCGGTCCTCCTCCTGGGCCACCCAGACCGCGAGGCGCCCCGCCGAGACCGCCTCCACGCGCTCGCGCCAGAAGGCGACCGCCGCCGCGCGATCGAAGGGGGCCAGGAATCCGACGGAGGCCCCGCCCTCCACCGTGTCGACGAGCAGGTCCGCCAACGCGCCCACGCTGTCCTTGAGTTGCTGTGCCCCCAAGCGGGCGACGGCGGTCACGGCAGCACCACCACCAGCGCGTACCGCGCGTCCTCGGGGCCGGGGCAGCGAAAGCGCGTCGGTCCCCACACCCGCAACCGGAGGCAGTCACCCGCCGCGAGGCGATGCTCGACGTCCTGCGCGGTCACGTCCAGGACTCCGTCGAGGACCCAGATGTGCTGTTCCAGACCGGGTATGGGAGGCCTGTCGTACGCGATGTCCGCGCCCGCGGCGAGCCGCCCCTCGACCAGTTCGCCACGGAGCCCCGGATGCGGTGGCGACACCGACCGCCGCACGAACCCGGAAGCCGTGTCCGTCCAGATCGCCTGGTCGGCGGCGCGCACCAGCGGTGCCGGCTCCCCCTCCACCTCGCTGAGCAGCCGCGACATGGTCCGCCCGTAGACATGGCAGAGACGGTTCAGGAGCGAGGCCGTGGGGCTGATCTCCGCGCGCTCGGCTCGGGAGAGGGTCGACCGGGCGATCCCGCTGCGTTCCGCCAACTCCCCCAGGGTCCAGCCTCGTTCGGCCCTCAGTTCGGCCAGTCGCGCCCCG
This sequence comes from Streptomyces sp. NPDC002580, assembly GCF_042889485.1. Taxonomy (NCBI): domain Bacteria; kingdom Bacillati; phylum Actinomycetota; class Actinomycetes; order Kitasatosporales; family Streptomycetaceae; genus Streptomyces; species Streptomyces sp. NPDC002580. Next base: position 862,960 of record NZ_JBIAQZ010000002.1, read on the forward strand.
AGCCGGGCATCGATCGCCGCATCAACATCAATTCCCATATTCGGGATGCTATCCCAGATGCGGGAACCGAGGTCGTGCGCCGTCCGGCTCAGTCCTCCGTCGCCGCGCGCGCCAGGGCGTCCAGGACGGGCCGGATCAGGGGATGGCCCTCCGCGCCCCGACGTACGGCGGCGAAGACGCGGCGGGTGGGAGCGACGCCGTCGACCGGGCGGACGACCACCACTCCGGCGAGTTCCATGCCGCGCAGCGCCGAGCGGGGCACCAGGGCCACGCCCGCGTCGGCGGAGGCGAGGGCGACGACGGCGCGGAAGTCGTCCGAGGAGTGTTCGAGGCGTGGCTGGAACCCGGCGTTCTCGCAGGCCAGGACGACCACGTCGTGACAGGGATTGCCCGGGTACGGGCCGATCCACGGGTCCTTCGCCAGTTCGGCGAGCGGCACCTCCTCGGCGTCGGCCAGGCGGTGGGTGACGGGGACGACCGCGTCGAAGGGCTCGGCGTAGAGCGGGACGTGCGTCAGCCGCGGGTCGTCCGCGTCCGGGGCGCCCCGGTACTCGACGGCCACCGCGATGTCGACCTGCCGGTCGAGCACCATCAGCAGGCTGGCGTCGCCCTCGGCGTCCTGGACGCGGACGCGGATGCCGGGCGCCACGACGGCGAGACGGGCGAGCGCGGGGGCCACGACGAGGCCGATGCCGGTCGCGAAGGAGGCCACGGTGACCGTACCGGCGGAGCCCGCGCTGTAGGCGGCCAACTCGGCCTCCGCTCGCTCCAGTTGGGCGAGGACGGCGTTGGTGTGGCCGAGCAGGATCTCACCCGCGGGCGTCAGCCGTACGCCCTTGGCGCCGCGCTCGACGAGCCGGTGGCCCGTCTCCTGCTCCAGCGCGGTCAGCTGCTGTGAGACCGCGGAGGGAGTGAGGTAGAGCGCGGCGGCCGCCGCCGTCACCGTGCGGTGGTCGGCCACCGCACGAAGGATGTGGAGCCGCCGCGCTTCGATCATGCGACCGATTCTCTCAGGTCACACACCGTTTTCGGCCATCAGACCGCTCGGCGCCCCCGGCTCCGCACCCCTGGCGCCCAGGGGTGCGGAGCCGGCGACGGACGCTAGGCGTCGAGTTCCGCACGTGCCGCCACGAAGGCGTCCACGGCCCGGTTCACGTCCTCGGTGGAGTGGCCCGCGGACAGCTGGACGCGGATACGGGCCTTGCCCTGCGGAACGACCGGGTAGGAGAAGCCGATCACGTACACACCTCGCTCCAGGAGCAGCTCCGCCATGCGGCCGGCGACGGACGCGTCGCCGATCATGACGGGGGCGATCGCGTGGTCGCCGGGGAGGATGTCGAAGCCCTCCGCGGTCATCCGGGAGCGGAACAGCGCGGTGTTCTCCGCCAGCCGCACGCGCAGCTCGTCGGCGGACTCCAGCAGGTCGATGACCTTCAGGGAGGCCGCGGCGATCACCGGGGCGAGCGTGTTCGAGAACAGGTACGGACGGGACCGCTGGCGCAGCAGGGCGACGATCTCGGCCCGGGCGGCGACGTAGCCGCCGGAGGCGCCGCCGAGCGCCTTGCCGAGGGTGCCGGTGATGATGTCCACGCGGTCCATGACGCCGTGCAGCTCGGGGGTGCCACGGCCGCCGGGGCCCACGAAGCCCACGGCGTGCGAGTCGTCGACCATGACCATCGCGTCGTAGCGGTCCGCGAGGTCGCAGATCTCCTTCAGCGGAGCGACGTAGCCGTCCATGGAGAAGACGCCGTCGGTGACGATCAGGCGGCGGCGCGCGTCGGAGGCGTCCTTGAGCTGGGCCTCCAGGTCGGCCATGTCGCGGTTGGCGTACCGGAAGCGGCGCGCCTTGGACAGCCGGATGCCGTCGATGATCGAGGCGTGGTTGAGGGCGTCGGAGATGACGGCGTCCTCGGCGCCGAGGAGGGTCTCGAAGACTCCGCCGTTGGCGTCGAAGCAGGAGGAGTAGAGGATCGTGTCCTCCTGGCCGAGGAACGAGGACAGCCGCGCCTCCAGTTCCTTGTGCACCTCCTGCGTACCGCAGATGAAGCGCACGGAGGCCATGCCGTAGCCCCAGCGGTCGAGCGCTTCGTGAGCGGCGGCGACGACCTCGGGGTGGTCGGCGAGGCCGAGGTAGTTGTTGGCGCAGAAGTTGAGCACCTCGCCGGGGCGGCCGCCCGAGGTGACGCTCACGGTCGCGGACTGCGGGGTGCCGATCACGCGCTCGGGCTTGTGCAGTCCGGCGGCGCGGATCTCGTCGAGGGTGGTGCGCAGATCGTCGCGTACGGAATCGAACATCATCAGTTCCTTCGGGTCCTCAGAGCGTCCAGTCGAGAATGACCTTGCCGCCGCGACCGCTGGCCGCGTCGGCGAATGCTTCCTCGTAGTCACGGAATCCGTACCGGCCGGTGATCACGGGGTGGAGGTCGAGCCCGCCCTCCAGGAGCACCGACATCGCGTACCACGTCTCGAACATCTCGCGGCCGTAGATGCCCTTGATGGTGATCATGGACGTGACGATCCGGGACCAGTCGACCGGGAACTCCTGGGCCGGCAGGCCCAGCATCGCGATGCGCCCGCCGTGCGTCATGTTGGCGATCATGTCGCGCATCGCCTCGGGGCGGCCGGACATCTCCAGGCCGACGTCGAAGCCCTCGCGCAGGCCGAGCGTGCGCTGCCCGTCGGCGATCGTCGAGCCCGCGACGTTGATGGCGAGGCTGACGCCGATCTTGCGGGCCAGCTCCAGGCGCTCCTCGCTGACGTCGGTGATGACGACGTTGCGGGCGCCGGCGTGACGCGCCACCGCGGCGGCCATCAGGCCGATGGGGCCCGCGCCGGTGATCAGGACGTCCTCGCCCACCAGCGGGAAGGACAGCGCGGTGTGCACGGCGTTGCCGAACGGGTCGAAGATCGCGGCGACGTCGAGGTCGACCTGGACGCGGTGCACCCACACGTTCGCGGCGGGCAGCACGACGTACTCGGCGAACGCTCCGTCGCGGCCGACGCCGAGGCCGACGGTGGCGCGGCAGAGGTGTCGCCGGCCGGCGAGACAGTTGCGGCACTTGCCGCAGACCAGGTGGCCCTCGCCGCTGACCCGGTCGCCGACGCCGATGTCCGCGACGTCGCGGCCGGTCTCGACGACCTCGCCGACGAACTCGTGCCCGAGGATCAGCGGTGTCTTGACGGCCTGCTGCGCCCAGCCGTCCCAGTTGCGGATGTGCAGGTCGGTGCCGCAGATCCCGGTCCTGAGGACCTTGATCAGTACGTCTCCGGGGCCGGTCTGCGGCTCCGGGACGTCTGTCAGCCAGAGCCCGGGCTCCGCCTTCTCCTTGACCAAGGCCTTCACGCGACGGCTCCTGTGGGTGAGGTCCCGGGAAGAGGCACGCCGAAGGAGGCCCGTACCGGGGAGAGGGGTGAATTCCCTCAGAAATCTGCCGTACGAAGGTGCCCCCGGTCCATCGAGGATTTCTTAAGCGCGGCCCCAGCTTTCCTTCACACCCCCGGTCTCCCGCCCCTCCCGGTACTCGGATGTCCCTGCGCCGGAGTAGCCCGTTGGAGGGACGGCGGTGCCGGACGCGACCACGGGGAGCGGGTGGCCGCCGGGCGATACCGGTGGCGGCGGCGCGGCGACGCACGGCTGCTCATGGAAAGGCATGAATGGGCACAGATGGACACAGATGGGTACGGACGGTAAGGGTCGATGCGCCGGTTCCCCCGTGTCCCGGCGCTCGTCAGGGTCCCTGGACCCCTTCCCGTCGTTCGAGGCGCTCGACCAGCTCGGCCGCCATCGACTTGATGGTCTCCAGGCCCGCCCTTCCCCATGGGCGCGGCTCGATGTCCACGACGCAGATCGTGCCGAGGGCGATGCCGGTGCGGTCGATCAGCGGGGCGCCGAGGTAGGAGCGGACCCCGATCTCGTCGACCACCGGATTCCCGGCGAAACGCGGGTAGTCGCAGACGTCCTCCAGGACGAGCGCCTTACGGCGCACCACCACGTGGGGGCAGAAGCCGTGGTCCCGGGCCATGTAGCGGCGCACGTCGAGGTCGCTCCCCTCCGCGGTGGCGGCGAGGGCGGCCCCTTTGGCGCCACCGTCCGGGGTGTGCAGGCCCGCGAAGAACTGCCGCTTCTCGTCGATGAAGTTGACCATCGAGTACGGCGCGGCGGCGACCTCCGCGAGGCGGTCCGCGAACGCGTCGAAGGCGGGCTCGGCGCGCTCCCCCAGCCCCAGCCGGCGCAGCCGGCGAACCCGCGCCGGAGCGTCCCGGTCCTCGGGCGTGAGCAGCAGACGACCGGCCGGCCGCGGCAGGTCATAACTCATGTACGGGCTCCGTGGATCGGGGACTGGACGGGCGCGTGGGCGAGGAGGTGGCGGACCAGGGTGAGCAGGGTCTGCACTCCCGAGCTGGAGATCCGGGCGTCGCAGCACACGACGGGGATCGCGGGGTCGAGGTCGAGGGCCGCGCGCACCTCGGCCGGGTCGTAGCGGTACGAGCCGTCGAACTCGTTGACCGCGACGATGAATCCGAGGCCGCGTTGTTCGAAGAAGTCGACGGCCGCGAAGCAGTCCTCCAGGCGGCGCGTGTCGGCGAGGACGACCGCGCCGAGCGCGCCCTCGGAGAGCTCGTCCCACATGAACCAGAACCGCTCCTGCCCGGGGGTGCCGAACAGATAGAGCACGTGTTCCGGATCGAGGGTTATCCGTCCGAAGTCCATCGCGACGGTCGTCTCGACCTTGTTCTCGATGCCGTCGAGTCGGTCGGTCGCGGCGCTGACCGTGGTGAGCAGTTCCTCCGTGCTCAGTGGCGCGATCTCGCTCACCGCGCCGACCAAGGTCGTCTTGCCGACCCCGAATCCGCCCGCCACCAAGATCTTCAGTGCGGTCGGGAAGAGGTCAGAGTTGTCGTCGTAGTCCATCGAGCACTGCCTCCAGAAGAGACCGGTCAGTGGGGTTGTGGTGGAACTCCGGGGGCTTCGTGGTGAGCGCCCCGCAGTCGACGAGGTCGGACAGCAGCACCTTGGTGACCGCCGCCGGCAGCTTCAGGTGGGCGGCGATCTCCGCGACCGAGACCGGCGCCCGGCAGCGTTCGAGTGCCTGGCTGTGCTCGGGTCCGAAGTAGCCGAGAGGTGTGGCTCCGGTGGCCATGACCTGGGACAGGAGGTCGAGCGAGGTCGTCGGCCGGGTCCGGCCGTCGCTGACGGTGTAGGGGCGCACCAGGCGTCCCGCCGCGTCGTCGAGCCAGGGCCCGTCGCCGGCCACGTTCACGACCTCATCGCGGGCGGTTCGACGGCGTGCTGCCGGGGTGCGGTGATCAGGTAGGGCCGGACGCTCTTGACCAGCATGGCCATCTCGTAGCCGAGCACGGCGGCGTCGGCCTCGCGGCCCGCGAGCACGGCGAGACAGGTGCCGGAGCCCGCCGTGGAGACGAAGAGCAGGGTCGAGTCGAGTTCGACCACGACCTGGCGCACGTCTCCGCCGTCCCCGAAGCGCGCGCCCGCGCTGCGCCCGAGGGAGTAGAGCCCGGAGGCCAGCGCCGCCATGTGGTCGGCGCTGTCCGTGTCGAGGCCGTGGACCGACTTGACGAGTCCGTCGCAGGAGAGCAGCACGGCACTCCTGGTGTGCGGTACGCGCTGGACGAGGCCGCTCATCAGCCAGTCGAGATCGGATACGTGGCCGGTCGGCGCATCGCTCGCCATGGGGGATCGACTCCTTGAGGTACGAAGGTCCGCGGGAGCGGCGTGGGTGGGGGTGGGGGTGGGGGTGGGGGTGGTCATCCGGCCGGTGGGCTCCCGTCGTGCCGGGTGGTGCTGTCGTGTCCGGACGCGGAGTCCCGCGTCCCGTGCGCCGCGGGCGCGTGCGTGGTGCCCGCCTCGCGCCGGTACGCCGTCGGCGTGTCGTGGTTCAGGGGTACGTCCATGGGGTCGCCGTCCCCGAGAGCGGTGCCGGTGGCGGACGACTCATCGTGGGCCGTGGGCAGACCGTCCGGGCGGGCCGCGTCCGGGCGGGCGGCCTCCTGGCGGGCTCCTTCCCGGCGTGGCATCGCCGACGGCGGCAGTTCCAGCCGCGGCTGTTCCCGGTGGGCCCGGTCCGGGAACGCCTCCGGGGCGGGCGCGATGTCCGTCGGGGCGGCTCGCCGGGGAACCTCGTCCCGGCCCGGGGTCTCGGCGTGGACGGCTTCCGCGAGCCCGATCCCGCGCTGGAAGGCCGCCATGAGTCCCGGATCGTGCCCGACGACGTACTCCGTCTCCTGCCGTGGGGCGGGCCCCTCGCGCAACTGGGGAACGAGGTGTTCCTGGGCTCGCCGCTTGGGCAGGTGCGGCCGGCCCATGGTGCCGCGGACCGCGCCGACGCGTGGGATGGGCGGCATGACCGCGTTCTCGGCGGCGGTGAGCCGGTCCTCGGGGCGGATTCCGGGTACGGCCTCGGCCGGATTGGACCGCTCCGCGCGGGCTCCGCGCACCGGGAGCGGAGGACCGCCGTGTCCGGGGGCCGGTGTGCCCCGCGCGGCACCGGAGTGTTCCCGCTCCCCTCGGGCCGGCTCGCGCTGCGACTGGCGCGGCAGAGGGGGGACCGCGCGGCCCGCCGTAGCGGCCGGAGCCCCGTTCGGCGCGGACCGCGCGGTCCCGGGCTCCAGGGACGGCCGCTGTCCCGCGCCCGGCTCCCGCGGTGGCCCCTGGGCCGCTCCCCCGTCCGCGAGAGCGCCCGGCCTCGCACCCAGCAGCTCCTGCGGGACCACGAGTACGGCCTGGACCCCGCCGTAGATGTTGCCCTGGAGCCGTACATGGATGCTGTGCCGGCGGGCGAGCTGCGAGACGACGAACAGGCCGATGCGCCCGTCCTGGAGGAGGCTGGCGACGTTGACCTGGTCGGGGTCGGTGAGCAGGGCGTTCATCCTGGCCTGTTCCTCGGGCTGCATGCCGAGTCCGCGGTCCTCCACCTCGATGGCCAGTCCCGAGGTGACGAGGTTGACCCGCAGCAGCACCTGGGTGTGCGGGGCGGAGAACACCGTGGCGTTCTCGACGAGTTCGGCGAGCAGGTGGATGACGTCGGCGACCGCGTGACCGCGCAGGGTGCCTTCGATCGGGGGCACCAGCTTGACCCGCGAGTACTGCTCGACCTCGGCGATGGCGGAGCGCAGCACCTCGGTCATGGAGACGGGGTTGCTCCACTGGCGGCGCGAGACGGCACCGCCGAGCACGGCCAGGTTCTCGGCGTGGCGTCGGATGCGGGTGGCGAGGTGATCGACGTGGAAGAGGCCCTTGAGGAGGTCCGGGTCCTCGATCTCGTTCTCCAGCTCGTCGAGGATGGAGATCTCGCGGTGCACGAGGGACTGCAGCCGCCGGGCCAGGTTGACGAAGACCTCGACCTTCTGTTCGCTGCCCGCGTGGCTGGACAGCTGCGCGGCCTGCACGACGGCCGCGACGGCTCCGTCGTGGGCGCGGGAGATGTCCGCGGCGAGCAGTTCGAAGTCGTCGGCGTCCTCGGGAGGCCGGCGGCGCGTCTTGCGCGCGGGCGGGTTCTCGCCCCGGCGCAGGCCCTCGACGACGGCGCGCAGGTCGGCCTCGGTACGGGCGCTGGAGCGGCGCAGGGCTCCTATGCGCTCCCGTACGGACGTGGCGGCGCGGTCGGCGGCCACGGCGGCGATCAGGATTCCGGCCATCGCCACGCCCACCGCACCGGCGAGGACGGCCCACAGGGTGAGGCCGGGCCGGGCGCCGGTGGAGCGGACGGTGAACAGTACGGCGGCGCAGGCGCTGAGGGCCACCGCGGTCGGCGGCAGCACCGCGAGGCGCAGCAGCTGGGGCCGCAGGTGCGTCTCGGGCAGCGAGGAGGTGGCACGGGCGGCCGGTCGTCCGTGCCGCCCGCCCTCCCGGCGGTCTGCGCGTGCGGCCGGTGCGCGAAGGTGAGACATCGGCGTCCTCGTACTGGATGCGTCGGGGGCACGGGGCTCCCGCGGTTCCGCGCGACTCGGGCTTGTGCCATCGCGGTGCCGGTCGGCAGAGCCGAAAAAAACGGCCCTGCGTCGCCCGACGGCAACTGACAGTAGTCGCCAACGCATCATGTGCGGTGGGCTGTTGACAAACTCTCCCTGGCAGCATCCCGCTCTGGTATGAGGCCTCGTACGGCTGACCGATAACCCCGCAGGGCACATGTTCACACTGGGCATGAATCCGATCGGAGCTGGTCAGAAGCGGTCACACGCAAACGGCGAGGGCCGAGGAGCAGGTCGCTCCTCGGCCCTCGCCGTAGACGGGGTGATCAGCCCGCGGGCACCGTTTCGGGCTCGCCGGTCCCCTCCGCCGACTTGTCCGCGACGTCACCCGGCGTGTCGGCGGCCGTCTCCGCGAGAACGGGCCAGCCGTCCTTCGGGGTGCGGGCCACACCGCGCCACCAAGGCTCGGCGGGGACGGTCCCGGCCGTGGGCTCGAAGGGCTCACCGGGGCGCGGCAGCGCGACCTTGGCTCCGACGTGGTGGGCCGCGGCCACCGTGCCCTCGCCCGGGTCGGCCCAGGCGTGGGTGGAGAGGTTGAACGTCGCCCAGTGGATCGGCAGCATCACTCCGGTGGGCTGCCCGCCCTGGAGGTCGAGGTGCGAGCGCATCCCTTCCTCGGGCGTCATGTGGATGTCCGGCCAGAACTCGCTGTACGCGCCGATCTGGATCATCGTGGCGTCGAACGGGCCGTGCGTGGCGCCGATGTCCTTGAAGCCCTGGAAGTAGCCGGTGTCACCGCTGTGGTAGATCCGGTGCGCGTCGCCCTCGGCGACCCAGGAGGCCCAGAGGGTGTGCTGCGTGTTGCGCAGACCGCGGCCGCAGAAGTGGCGCGCCGGTGTCGCCGTCAGGGTGATGCCGCCGACCCTGGTCGACTCGTTCCAGTCCAGCTCGCGCACGCGGTCCTCGGGGACTCCCCAGTGCTCCAGGTGGGCTCCGACCCCCAGCGGCACCGCGAACACGGTGTCCGTGTCGGCCAGCGCCTTGATGGTGGGCATGTCGAGGTGGTCGTAGTGGTCGTGCGAGATGACCACGACGTCGACCGCTCCGAGCTCGGCCAGCGGCACGGGCACCGGATGCAGCCGCTTGGGACCGGCGAAGGCGAACGGAGAGCAGCGCTCGCCCCAGACCGGGTCGAACAGCACGCGGTGGCCGTCGATCTCGGCGAGGACGCTGGAGTGTCCCATCCAGGTGAGCCGCAGCCCGGTCGCGGCGGGCCTGGCCAGGTCGGCGAGGGTCGTCGCGTGCAACGGCACGGTGCCGGCCGGGGACCGGTGCGCGCGTTCCTCGCTGCGGAAGAACTGCTTCGCGAGCTCCGTCATCGAACCGTCGGGACGGGTCCGCGCGCTCTCCGGGTTCTGGAAGACACCGTCCGCGAAGTTCGGCGAGTTACGGATGCGCCGCATGCGCGCACCACCCGGATCCGCGCCGAAGGCGGCGGGCCGCAGCGCGCGGAGCCCGGAGCTCAGGGTACGGAAACCGGTCACGGATACCTCCAGAAGGAGTGGGTCAGGCTTTCATTATGGTCGCCGCCCCGCACGGCGACCCGTCCCCGCGACCACCGTGCGATTGCCCGTGGCCCCGGGTCCGTATGAGGTCAACCGCGACGCGGACGCGCTTCTTCCTGACGAGGGCGACGATTCTCGGCCACGCCCCCGGCGACCGGACGGAACCGCGTCGAACCGCACCCCGCACCCCGCACCCCGTCCCACCCGCACATCGCCCCCGGGCGGAGCAAGCCGCGTCGAGCCCGACCGGCCCTCGTCGGCCCGTCCGGAACGCATCGACGACCCGGGCCGGGCCGGACAGCACCACGCCGTCGCGCGCGGGTGCCGGGCGCCCCGGCACCTCCCGCCGCCGGTCGGCGTCCCGCTCCCCCCGCTCCCCGACAGCCGGTGGTTCGCGTCGGCATTGACATGACCCGGCACCCGTTCCGATACTGACCCTTGATTCAGTAACCGAGTACCGCCCCTGCGACCGGCGGGGCCAGCCGGGTCCGCCGGGCCCTCGGAGGCATCGTGTCCGGCGCCGCCGCCCGTAGGACCCGGACACGGCTCGGGGCGACACACTCATGGGCGTCGGCCCCGCTGAGGCCGGCCCGCCCGCCCCGGCCCGCGCCGACGGAGGGCGGGCCCCCCACGCGGACGACCCCGCCGGGCCGACCGCCGTGCTCACCCGGGCACCGTCCCCGCGCACCCCGGCCGCACCCTGATCGCCATCCCCGAGGAGACCCCGATGACCGCCCCCCTGATGACGCTCACCTGGACGGACCACGTCACCGGCCGCCCCGGCTTCCTCGTCGTCGACCGGCTGGTGCGCGGGGTCTCCAGCGGCGGTCTGCGGATGCGGCCCGGCTGCACGCTGGAGGAGGTCACCGGGCTCGCCCGTGGCATGACCATGAAAGAGGCCCTGCACTACGACCCCGAGGGCCGGTACGTCCCGCTCGGCGGCGCCAAGGGCGGTATCGACTGCGACCCGCAGGACCCCGCGGCGTACGGGCTGCTGGTGCGCTACCTGCGGGCCATGCGCCCGTACATCGAGGCCTTCTGGACCACCGGCGAGGATCTCGGGCTCACCCAGGACCTGGTCGACCGGGCCGCCGAGGAGGCCGGGCTCGTCTCGTCCATCCAGGCCGTGTACCCGCTGCTGGACGACGAGGAGGCGGCCCGGAAGCGGCTCGCGGACGCCTTCGCGATCGAGGTGGACGGCATCGGCCTCGACGAACTGGTCGGCGGCTGCGGCGTCGCCGAGTCGGTGCTCGCGGCCCTGGACCGGGCCGGGGTGGAGTACGCCGGTACGCGCGTCGCCGTGCAGGGGCTCGGCACCATGGGCGGCGCCACGGCGCGGTTCCTCGCGCGCGCCGGGCTCGAGATCGTGGCCGTCGCCGACGTCAAGGGAACGATCGCCAACCCGGACGGCCTCGACGTCGAGGCGCTCCTCGCCGGGCGGGACGCCTACGGGACGGTCGACCGCGCGGTGTTGCGCGCCGCCGACCGGGAACTCCCGGGCGACGCCTGGCTGTCCGCCGACGTCGAGGTTCTCGTGCCCGCCGCGGTGTCGTACTGCGTCGACACGTCGAACCAGGCCGGGATCAGGGCTCGTTGGATCGTCGAGGCGGCCAACATGCCCGTCCTGGCGGACGCGGAGCTGCTGCTCACCGCCCGCGGGGTCACCGTCCTGCCGGACGTGGTGGTCAACTCCGGTACGAACGCCTGGTGGTGGTGGACGCTGTTCGGCGACATCGGTGCCGACGCGGACGAGGCGTTCGCGCACACCCGGCGCTCGATGCGCGCCCTGATCGACCAGACGCTCGCCCGCGCGGAGGCCGACGGCACGACACCGCGGGCCGCCGCCCACGCCATCGTCACCGACCGACTCCCCGTCATCGCGGAGCGGTTCGGGTGGTACCGCTGACGGCCGCGGGCCCCTGACCGGCCTCCGCCACGAACACCCCGGGCCCGGCACCGGACAGCGATGAGGGAACTCGCGCCGGACGCGGTGACCCTGCGGCGGGAGCCGGGACGGAGGCGGAACCACGACGAGCACGCGCTCCGGGGCCACGGCCGCCACACGAACCGGCGCGGTCAGCCGTCGAGGCGGTAGCGGACCACGACGGCGCGGGTGAAGTTGACGTAGCCGTGCGCCCCGAGTTCGACCCTCCCCGCCGCCCACACCTCGTCCGTGCCGGGCACGGGGGTGATCTCGTCGAGCCACAGCTTCTGCTTCCGGTCGGCGGCGGTGACCTTGCCGGTGACCCCGGGGGCGTACGGGGGACGGCCGATCCTGTGGGTCCGGCCCTCTTCGTCGCGCATCTTCCCGGCGCTCAGCACCGCGGCGGGCGGATGCTCGTCGCTCCGGGGGACGCGCCAGCGGGTGCCGTCGAAGTGCAGGGTGAAGGGCCGCTGATCGGCTGGGTAGTAGTCGCCGTCCTCGATGGGCTGCGGTTCGGTGCCCGCGACACCCGTGGCCCACACCTCGCCCGGGGCGACCACGGTCGTGCTCGTGATCCACGAGCTGAAGTCGTAGCCGCCGTTCAGGGTGAGGGCCGTCGGTATCGGCACGCGTCGCCAGCGGGTGCCGTCCCAGCGGGCCGTGGCCGGTTGCCGCGCGTCCGGCGCGTCCTCGTGCGGCGGCGGCTCCGCTCCGGTCTTCCGGTCCGTGCCCACCGCCCACACGTCGGTTCCGGTCGGGTCGGCGACGAGTCGGGCCTCGAAGGGGAGTGCGGTGGCGGCCCAGCCTCGGCCGTTCCAGTGCCAGGCGGTCCGCCCGGACCCGACGGACCACACGTCGGCCGGGCCCAGCGCCAGCGGCGAGCCGACGCCCTCCGTCCCGCCGGGCAGCGGGACGACGTGCCAGTCGGCGCCGTCGAAGCGCGCGGCGAACGACCTGCCGGTCCCACCGGGTCCGGGAGTCACCGACGCGGTCAGCCAGAGGTCCCCCGACCGGCCGGCGGTCAGCGTCACGCGCTCCATCCGCCCGCCGGCGGCCTCGACGATCCCGCCGGGCAGTTCGTACGGCCGCCACGCGGAACCGTCGTAGCGCAGCAGCGACGGTTCCGCCGAAGTCCGGAGAGCGGCCCAGGCGTCCTTCGTGGACACCACGGCGATGTCGTCGATGTTCGTGCCGTACGTGAACTCGTCGGACACATAGCTGTACGACCAGGCGTCGTGCCCGTCGCCCGTACGACCGGCGGACGCGCTCGGTGACGGCCCGGCCGGCCGCGGAGTACCCGCACCACAGCCGCAGACCGACGCGAGGAGCAGTCCGGCGGACATCCGGAGGACGCTACGGGGCAGGCTCATCGCCGGATCGTACAAGAGTGCGCCCGCGCGGGAACCCTGTCCCCGTGGTGTGCGGCGTCCCCGGGCTCGCCCTCCCGATCAGGCAACGGGCCGGGGGCGACCGCCGGTTCGCCGACCGAGGGCGGGCGGATCCGCGGGGACGCCGAACCGCCCCCGGCCGGGTCCGGTCCCTCCCGGCGAGCGTGCCGGGGAAGGCGGGCGGGGCGCCAACTCCTGCCGGGGCCTCCCGAAGGGGCTGTGTAGGGTTGCCGCGTGGCGAGAGTGCGGTTGAGCGTGGCGGAGCGGCGCGAGGAGTTGCTGCGGGCCACCGTCGAGCAGATCGAGGCGCGGGGCGTGGCGGCGGTACGGATCGCCGACGTGGCCTCGTCCCTCGGGGTGAGCAACGCGCTGGTCCTCTACCACTTCTCGACGAAGGAGAAGCTGGTCGCCGCCGCGTTCGCCTACGCGGCCGAGGACGACCTCGCCCATCTCCGCAAGCTGCTCGGCCGCCGGACGACAGCCCTGCGGCGCCTCCGTACCGCCGTGCGCTGGTACGCCCCGACGGGACAGGCGAAGGGCTGGCGCCTGTGGATCGAGGGCTGGGCCGCGGCCCTGCGCGAGCCCGCGCTGCGCGAGGTCACGCGTGATCTCGACCGGGAGTGGAAGGCCGCGATAACCGAGGTGATCGTGGAGGGCGTCGCCGCGGGCGAGTTCCGCTGCCCGGACCCGGCGAGTACGGCCCTCAAGCTCACGGCGCTGCTGGACGGTCTCGCCGTCCAGATGACGGCGTACTCGGGAGCCGTGTCACGGGCCCGGACCCAGGAGTGGGTGGACGAGGCCCTCGCCCGTGAACTGGGCCTGGAACGCGAGGCGTTGACGGCCGCGGCGCGCTAGGCGTACTGGGTCGACGCCGGGCGCCGCCCGGCCCGCGGCCCGTGGGCCCCGCGACCGGGCGGGCCGGATCAGGCCACCGCCTCGATGCGCAGCTTGATGTCGTCCGGTGACAGCGCTCCCTTGGCCGCCACGTGGTCGCCCGAGGACTCCCCGCGCAACCGTCGTCCGATCCACGGGACCAGGTACTCGCGCGCCCATTGGATGTTGTCGCGGCGCATCTCGAGCGTGCCGCGCGGCGGCAGGGGCGGCCAGGGCTGGTCCGGGTCGGCGGGCACCTCGAGGCCGAGCACCTGTCCGGCGCGGAGCGCCACCCGGGTGTGGCCTTCGGGAGAGAGGTGCAAGCGGTCGCCGTCCCAGGCGCGGCGGTCCTGGATGGTCTTCAGGGACCAGAGGTCGAGGACGGGACAGCCGTAGCGGTCCGCGATGGCCCGCACGTGTCCGTTGTACGTGGCGATCTTGCCGCGCAGATGCTTGAGCACGGGGACGTCACGGGTGTCGAAGCCGGTGGTCACCATGACGGTGCCGACGGCGGAGGTGAGGTCGGCGACCGCGCGCTCGAAGCGCTCCGCGACCTCGTCGGGGTCGGTACCGGGCCGGATGATGTCGTTGCCGCCCGCGCAGAACGAGACCATGTCCGGGCCGAGTTCCTTGGCCCGCACGAGCTGGGTCTCGACGATCTGGTCGAGCAGTTTGCCGCGCACGGCGAGATTGGTGTAGTCGAAGTCGCCCTCGGGCCGCCGGTCCGCGAGAAGCACCGCGAAGCGGTCCGCCCAACCGACGAAGGCCCCGTCGGGGCCAGGGTCGCCGACGCCTTCGGTGAAGCTGTCCCCCACCGCCACGTACGACCCGATCACTGATCTGTTGTCACTCTTCGAATCGTCTGCCACATCGAGCCATCATTCACCTTTCGATGTGAGCTACGCGACCGTAGGGAGGGGTTGACGGGCGGTGACATAAGCCACTGACCAAGTGTTGGTCAACTCTGGAATAGGGCCCCGAGAGGGGCTGTTGAAGCAGCGATCACACTCGGGCCGGGAAATCACGCGGGGAATCCCCACGGGGGTTCGCGCGCCTTGTGCGGGAAACACCGCAGGCCGGACCCCGGGGATCGTGGGGTCCGGCCTACGGATGCGGTCCTGCCGTCAGGAGCAGGATGCGGTGGGGGTACGGGTCACGGCGTCAGCCGACGGTGACACCGTGCGAGCGCAGGTACGCGACGGGGTCGACGTCCGAGCCGTAGTCCGGCGTGGTGCGGATCTCGAAGTGCAGGTGCGGTCCGGTGACGTTGCCGGTCGCTCCGGAGAGGCCGATCTGCTGGCCCTCGGTCACGGTCTGCCCGGCCGAGACGGACAGGGACGACAGGTGCGCGTACTGGGAGTACTTGCCGTCGGCGTGCTGGATGACGACCTGGTTGCCGTAGGCGCCGCCCCAGCCCGCGGAGACGACGGTGCCCGCGGCGATCGACTTGAGGGTGGTGCCGGTGGGGACCACGAAGTCCACGCCCGTGTGGTAGCCGCTGGACCACATGCTGCCCGCGGTCTTGTAGCTGGTGCCGACGCCGGAGCCCTCGACGGGCAGGGTGTAGCCGGAACCGTTGGCGGCGGGGGCCGACTCGGTGGCCGGGGCAGCCTCCGCGGTCTTCGCGGCCTGGGTCGCCTGGGCGGGCTTCGCGGCCGGGGCCGCCGTCCGGGTGGACGCGTGGGTGGCGCCGGTGGCGGCGGCCTTCTCGCCGAGCGACAGCTTCAGGCCGGGGTGGATCAGCGACGGGTCGCCGCCGATGGCGGAGCGGTTGTCGGAGTAGATCTTCTTCCAGCCGCCGCTGACGTTCTGCTCGTCGGCGATCTTCGAGAGGTAGTCGCCGGACTTCACGGCGTACGTCTTCGTCGTGCCGGACTTCGTGCCGGCCTTCGCGGCGGCGGGAGCGGCGGCCGGGGCCTTCTCGACGTGCTGCGTGACGGCGGCCGGGGTCGCGGCGTGGGCGCCGGCGGCTCCCATCAGCGGCAGCGCGAGCGCGGCGCCACCGGTACCGGCCACGGCGATCGAGCGGCTGATTCGCAAGGACTTGGGACGGCGGTGCTTACCCTTCGCGGGCATGACGATTTCCTCTCCGGCGCCTGCGGGGTGAGCTGTCGGGTGCGGACTGGAGATGCCCGGCCGCGCTGCTGCGCGGCTGTACCCCTAGCCTGTTCCGGAGACCGGACCAGGCACGAAACCTGTGGGTCCCCCGCTCCTGCCGTGTACGGGTGAGTGTGCGGATTCCGGGCGGCGGCAGGATTGGGCGTCCGTCCGGATTGAGGCAGAACGTAAGCGAGATGCGAGCGTGTCGACAACTATGGGCGATTTCCGTGCGCTCGCCTTTCTTGATCCATGCGGTATTCGCCGTCACCCTCCGTGGAATGACGATCTTTCCGGTCCCTCAACCGGCCCGGGAATGCGGGCGGGTTGAGAAAGGACGACGGCAACGCATCGTCACGAATATGACGCTCCTCACGCGACTTGTCCCACGACACCCCATTTCAGGGACAGTTGGAATTTACCCACCAATTCAGACAGAACGGCCACATGCGACACCGGCGGATATCTTCCACATCCGACCCCTTGTGCGGCTCGCACTCGAACCATGACGCACCGGCGCGTCACTTCGGTCGATTCAGCCGATTCCATGACGTTCATACGCTTTATGCGGCAGGCTGACCGGATCCCCCGCGGAGCTCCGTACCGCCGCGGCGAGCGCGCGCCGTGCCGGGGGTTCGCTCCGCGGCCCCGTCACGGCCGCTCACCGGGGGTGGTGCGGGGTGTCATGTGACCGCCTGTGGACGACTCATTGCCCCAGGAACCCATGTCGTATCGTCGGGAGCGCGAGCCGAAGACAACTGCCGACGATCGACGCCGAGTCCAGCCCGGTGACACCGACGGCCGAAGGGGAGGAGCCCCCGTGACGCAGCAGGTCCCGTCGACCGAGCCCGAGCTCGGCGGAGTGCGCAACTTCCGCGACGTGGGCGGGCTGCCCACCGCGGACGGCCGACGAGTGCGCTACGGGCACCTGTTCCGCAGCGGCCACCTCGCGCACGCCACGGAGGAGGACGCCGCGTTCCTCATCTCCCTGGGACTCCACACGATCTTCGACTTCCGCAACGCGGCGGACCAGCGGCTGGAGGGCCCGGACGTCGAACTGCCGGGCGTCCGGAACGTGAATCTCCCGCTGAGCGACCCGGCCGACGGGAGCGAGTTCTGGAAGATGGTCCGTGACGGCGACCTCGACCAGCTGCACGCGATCCTCGGCGACGGCAAGGGCGCGAACCGCATGATCAACTCCTACCGCACGATCATCAAGGAGCGCACCGCCGAGCACTCCCAGGTGCTGCGCGCGCTGACCGAGGACAGCGTGCCCGCGCTGATGCACTGCGCCGCCGGCAAGGACCGGGCCGGTCTGTCCATCGCCGTCACCCTGCTCGCCCTCGGCGTCGAGCGCGACGCGATCGTGGCCGACTACCTGGAGTCGAACGCCACGCACCGCCGCTACAAGGTGCGCCGCAGCAACACCTCGGCCGCCGCGTACTCCCCCGAGGTCATGGAGCTGCTCAGCCCCCTCTTCGACGCGCGCGCGGAGTACCTGACGGCCGCGTTCGACACGATCGAGGAGACCTGGGGCGGCGTCGACACCTATCTGGAACAGGGTCTGGGGCTGACGCCCGAGCTGCGCGAACGCCTGCGCGAGCGACTCCTGGACTGAGCCCGGGCGGCCCGGGCCCCCGCCGATCGCGCCGGGTCCGGGCGCTACTGGTTGTGCGCGCCCAGCGTGAAGAGCAGGTAGATGAAGGCCGCGAAGACGTGGCCGACGGCGACGTAGATGATCAGCCGCACCCACAGGGCGCGCGGGAACTTCTCCTCCATGGACCGGCGGGGTTCTACGGGTTCGGTCATGACGTCTCTCCCGGGGTGAGGTGGCCGGCGGCCGGGCCGAGGCACAGCGCGGCGACGGGGCTCTGCAGCAGGGTGTGTACGAAGAGGAGCTCGGCCCCGTCGCGCTCGGCGGCGGCGATGCGGTGCGGGGTGAGCGAGTCGAAGTGGGCACTGTCCCCGGGCTCCAGGACGTGCGCGGTGTCCCCGAGGCGCAGCCTGAGCCGCCCCTGGAGGACATACAGCCACTCCTCGCCCGGATGGACCCGCACGATGTCGCCCTGCGAGCCGTACGGGACGTGCACGCGCAGCGCCTGCATGCCCCGGCCGGCCGCGCCGGCCTTCCAGTAGGTCCAGCCGCCCGCCGGGGCCGGTTCCATGTCGCCGGCCCGCACGATCGCGTCACGGTCGGCCACCGTCTCGCCGAGCAGTTCGGAAACCGTCGTACCGTAGACGCGGGCCAGCGTGAGCAGCACCGGCAGCGAGGGCTGGCGCTGCCCGGTCTCCAGCCGGGAGAGATGGGCGGGTGAGAGCCCGGCATCACGGGCCGCCGCCTCCAGGGTGAGGGAGGCGGCGCGGCGCAGTGCCCGGAGCTGGGGCGCCACGGCGCGCAGCTCGGGGGACGGCTCGTCGGCCGCCACTGGATCGGCGGGATCGGCAGGGCTCATGGGTCCATTGAGCCCGATTATTGCCTCCGGGGCAATTTCCTTGCCTCAGAGGCAAAAGCCGTCGGAGTTCGCCTCCTCGGCGGGGCCGGGACCTGTCCCGGCGGCCCGTCCTAGCGGTTGGCCACCGCCTGCTTCACCAGCGTCTTCCCGAAGTCCCACATCAGCCCGCCGCCGCCGTGCGCGTCCTCCATCACCGCGGTGAAGGCCTCCACGAACCGGTCGACGTCCCGCTCGTCGATCACCAGAGGCGGGATGAGCTTGATCACCTCCAGGTGGTCCCCGGAGACCTGGGTGAGGATGCGGTGCCGCTGGAGCAGCGGAACGACGACCATCTGCGCGAACAGACCCTTGCGCGCGGCCTGCAGCATGGCCCAGCGGCTGCGCAGCTTGAGCGAGGTGGGCCGGCCGAACTCGATGCCGATCATCAGGCCCCGGCCGCGTACGTCGCTGAGCAGCTCGTACCGGTCGACCAGTGCCGTCAGCCGGGACCTCAGCTGTTCACCGGTGGCCCGCGCGTTGGCGACGATCTGCTCGTTCTCCATGACGGAGAGCACCGCGAGGCCCGCCGCCATGGCCTGCGCGTTGGATCCGAAGCTCGCCGAGTGCACGAGGACCCGGTCCATGGAGGAGTAGACCTTCTTGAAGATCCAGTCCTTGCCGAGGGTCGCGCCGACCGGCACGTAGCCCCCGGAGAGCGCCTTGGCCACGCAGACCAGGTCCGGCTCGACCCCCTCCTCGTGCTGGTAGGCGTAGAAGTCCCCGGTCCGGCCGAGCCCGGTCTGCACCTCGTCCGCGATGAGCAGTGCCTTGTGCCGGTGCAGCAGCTCCTGGGCGGCGCGCAGATATCCGGGCGGGGACTCGTGGACGCCCTTGCCCTGGATCGGTTCCACGATCAGCGCGGCGACGTCGCCCTTCTTCAACTCCCGTGCCAGGGAATCGAGATCACCGAGCGGGACGGCCGTGTCGGGCAGCAGCGGGGCGAAGCCGTCGCGGAAGCCGTCCTCTCCGTTCACGGACAGGGAGCCGGTGGTCAGCCCGTGGAAGGCGTGCGAGCAGTACAGGATCCGCGGTCTGCCGGTGGCGTACCGGGCGAACTTCAGCGCGGTCTCGACCGCTTCGGTGCCGCTGTTGCCGAAGAAGACCCGGTCCAGGTGCGGGCTGTGGGTGAGCAGCCGCTCCGCGAGCAGCCCCGGCAACGGCTGGCAGTCGAAGCGGGTGAGGTCGGCGAGCGAGGCGTCGAGGACGTCGTGCAGCGCCTGCCGGACGACGGGGTGGTGACGGCCGAGACCCATCACCCCGAACCCGGCGAGCATGTCGAGGTAGTCGTCGCCGTCGGCGTCCCAGAAGTGCGCGCCCTCGGCCCGCTCGTAGACCTTGTCGAAGCCGATGGTGTGGAGCATGCGCGGGAGCTGGTGGTTCAGGTACTTCGTGTGCAGCTCGTAGCGCTCGGCGCCGCGCTCGGCGAGGAGCGCTCCGAGGTCGAACTCCCCCTTGTCGGCAGGGTCGGTCATGTCCGCTTCTCCTTGGACGACGCGTCCTCGGCCGGCCCTTCGGCGGCCTCGATCGGCTCGTACGCGGTCTTGGACCGCTCGGCCCCGACGGCCAGGGCCGCGCTGATCCGCCCGGCGATCTCCACGGGCGTGAGCCCGATGTCGGCCAGCACCTCGGCCCGCTTGGCGTGCGCGAGGAACTGCTCCGGGATGCCGAAGCGCCTGACGGGTACGTCGACCTCGGCGTCCCCGAGGGCCAGCGCGACGGCCGCGCCGACGCCCGAGGCCCGGCTGTTGTCCTCGACGACGGCGACGAGCCGGTGCTCGGCCGCGAGGTGGGGCAGCGCGGGGTCGACGGGCTTGACCCAGCGCGGGTCGACGACGGTGCAGCCGATGCCGCGCGCCTGGAGCAGATCGGCGGCCTGGAGGCAGACCGGGGCCATGACGCCCACCGCGACGAGCAGCACCTCGGGGCGTTCGCCCCGGTGCAGGACGTCGAGTCCACCCACGTGGTCCACCGCCGGGATCTCCGGGCCGACCGATTCCTTGGGGAAGCGGATCAGGGTCGGCGCGTCGTCGACGGCGACCGCCTCCCGCAGCTGGGCCCGCAGCTGCTCGGCGTCGCGCGGCGCGGCGATCCTGAGGCCGGGCACGACCTGGAGGATCGACATGTCCCACATGCCGTTGTGCGAGGCACCGTCGACTCCGGTGATGCCGGCCCGGTCGAGGACGAAGGTCACACCGCAGCGGTGCAGCGCCACGTCCATGAGGAGCTGGTCGAAGGCCCGGTTGAGGAAGGTCGCGTACACGGCGACGACGGGGTGGAGGCCACCGGTGGCGAGGCCGGCCGCGGAGACCGTGGCGTGCTGCTCGGCGATTCCGACGTCCCACACCCGGTCGGGGAACCGCTCGGCGAACTTCCCGAGCCCCACGGGATGCAGCATGGCCGCCGTGATGGCCACGACGTCCGCGCGCTCCTCACCGATCCTGACGATCTCCTCACCGAACACGGAGGTCCAGGAGGGCCCGCTGGAGGGCGCGAGGGGAGCGCAGGTGAGCGGGTCCATCACCCCCACCGTGTGGAAGTGGTCCTCCTCGTGCGCGAGCGCGGGCTCGTAGCCGCGGCCCTTCTCCGTCAGACAGTGGACGAGCACGGGTCCGTGGAAGCGTTTCGCGCGGCGCAGCGCGGACTCCACCGCCCCGATGTCGTGGCCGTCGATCGGGCCGACGTACTTGAGTCCGAGGTCCTCGAACATGCCCTGGGGCGCGAAGGCGTCCTTGAAGCCCTTCTTCGCGCCGTGCAGGGACTCGTAGATCGTGTTGCCGACGAGGGGCGTGCGCAGCAGGACGCTCTTGCCCCAGGCGAGGACCTGTTCGTAGCTGTCGGTCGTCCGCAGGGTCGCGAGGTGGTTCGCGAGGCCGCCGATGGTGGGCGCGTAGGAGCGTTCGTTGTCGTTGACGACGATGATCAGCGGCCGGTCCTTGGCGGCGGCGATGTTGTTCAGCGCCTCCCAGGCCATGCCGCCGGTCAGCGCCCCGTCGCCGATGACCGCGACGACGTGGCCCTTCTCGCCCTGCACCTGGCGTGCCTTGGCGAGTCCGTCGGCCCAGCCGAGCGCCGTTGAGGCGTGGCTGTTCTCGATGACGTCGTGCTCGGACTCCTCGCGCGAGGGATAGCCGGACAGGCCGCCCTTGCTGCGCAGCTTGGAGAAGTCCTGGCGTCCCGTCAGCAGTTTGTGCACGTAGCTCTGATGGCCGGTGTCCCACAGGATGCGGTCGACCGGTGACTCGAAGACCCGGTGGAGGGCGATGGACAGCTCCACCACTCCCAGGTTGGGTCCGAGGTGACCGCCGGTCCTGGCGACCGCGTGCACCAGGAACTCCCTCACCTCTTCGGCCAGTTCACCCAGGTCGGCCTCGGACATCGCCTTCAGGTCGCGTGGTCCCCGGATGTTCTCCAGAATCGTCACGTCGGGCCCCCTCTCGGTCCGTGCTGATCAGCTCACGGTGACGGCCGGTTCCCCGGACGCGACGCCGTCGTTCTCCATCTGCTCGGCGATCTTCATCGCCTCTTCGATCAGGGTCTCGACGATCTTCGACTCGGGGACGGTCTTGATGACCTCGCCCTTGACGAAGATCTGGCCCTTTCCGTTGCCGGAGGCGACCCCCAGGTCCGCCTCCCGCGCCTCGCCGGGGCCGTTGACGACACAGCCCATGACCGCGACGCGCAACGGGACCTCCATGCCCTCCAGGCCGGCCGTGACCTCGTCGGCCAGCTTGTAGACGTCGACCTGGGCGCGGCCGCAGGAGGGGCAGGAGACGATCTCCAGGCGCCGCTGCCGCAGGCCGAGCGACTCCAGGATCTGGATGCCGACCTTGCACTCCTCGGCCGGCGGCGCGCTCAGGGAGACCCTGATGGTGTCCCCGATGCCGTCGGCGAGCAACGCGCCGAACGCCACGGCCGACTTGATGGTGCCCTGGAAGGCGGGCCCCGCCTCGGTCACCCCGAGGTGCAGCGGGTAGTCGCTCGCGGCGGCCAGCTGCCGGTACGCGTTGACCATGATCACCGGGTCGTTGTGCTTGACCGAGATCTTGATGTCCCGGAACCCGTGCTCCTCGAAGAGCGAGGCCTCCCAGAGCGCGGACTCGACGAGCGCCTCGGGCGTCGCCCTGCCGTACTTCTGGAGCAGGCGCCGGTCCAGCGAGCCCGCGTTGACGCCGATCCGGATCGGGATCCCGGCGTCCGCCGCGGCGCGCGCGATCTCCTTCACCTTGTCGTCGAACTGCTTGATGTTGCCGGGGTTCACCCGCACCGCGGCGCAGCCCGCGTCGATGGCCGCGAACACGTACTTCGGCTGGAAGTGGATGTCCGCGATCACGGGAATCTGGGACTTCCGGGCGATGGTCGCGAGAGCGTCCGCGTCGTCCTGCGTGGGGCAGGCGACCCGGACGATCTGGCAGCCGGACGCGGTCAGCTCCGCGATCTGCTGGAGCGTGGCCCCGACGTCCGAGGTGCGGGTCGTGGTCATCGACTGCACCGACACGGGCGCCCCGCCGCCGACCGCCACCGGTCCGACCTGGATCCGCCGCGACACACGGCGCTCCGCGATCGGGCGGACCGGCAGCTCGGGAACGCCCAGGGAAACGGCGGTCATGGCCTCACCCGCGGCTTTCCGTGAAGGTCTCGCGGGCGGCCCGGATCGACTCCTTGAGGGAGCCCATGGTGGCGAGGACGGCGGTCGGCTCGTAGCCGCAGTGCGCCATGCAGTTGGCGCACCGGTCGTCCTTGCCGCGGCCGTAGGAGTCCCAGTCGGTCTCCTCCAGGAGCTGCTTGTACGTCTGCACGTACCCGTCGCTCATCAGGTAGCAGGGCTTCTGCCAGCCGAAGAGCGAGTAGCTCGGGATCGCCCAGGCGGTGCACGGGAAGTCGACCTTGCCCTCCAGGAAGTCCAGGAAGAGCGGGCTCTGGTTGAGCCGCCAGCGGCGTCGGTTGCCGCCCGCGAAGGCCTTCTTGAACAGTTCCCGGGTCTGCTGGACCCCGAGGAAGTGCTCCTGGTCGGGGGCCTTCTCGTAGGCGTAGGCGGGCGAGAGCATCATCTCGTCGACCTTCAGGTCGTCGTTGAGGTAGTTGAGCACCTCGATGATGGTCTGCGGGGTGTCGGTGTTGAAGAAGGTCGAGTTGGTGGTGACCCGGAAGCCGCGGCGCTTGGCCTCCTTGATGGCCGCGACCGCCTCGTCGAAGACGCCTTCCTTCGCGACGGACTCGTCGTGCCGCTCGCGCAGCCCGTCGATGTGCACGGCCCAGGCGAAGTACGGCGAGGGCTTGAACTTGTCCATCTTCTTGCGCAGCAGCATCGCGTTGGTGCAGAGGAAGACGAACTTCTTCTTGGCCACCAACTGGCGCACGATCTCGTCGATCTGAGGATGCATCAGGGGTTCGCCGCCGGCGATGGACACCATCGGCGCACCGGATTCGAGGACGGCTCCCACCGCCTGGGCCACGGGCATGCGCTGCTTGAGCACACCCGCGGGGTGCTGGATCTTGCCGCAGCCCTCGCACGCCAGGTTGCACGCGAAGAGCGGTTCCAACTCGACGAGCAGGGCGAACTTGTCCCGCTTCCTGAGCTTCTGTTCAAACAGGTATGCAGCGACCTTCATGGACTGCCGAAGCGGCATGGCCATACGGCTCACCTCCGAGGGAGCAACAAAGAACGGTGCCATTCAAAGAAAGCGGGAAGAACGGCACGAAGAACGCGGAAAGCTGATATTCCACCGCGGAACGTGCCAATTCGGACGAGTTCATGTTCTGGAGCATCCACGACCACCCGTACGGCCGCAACGGGACGCGGGCCGGCACGGACCGCGCCGAGCAGAGTGGCCGCGGACTCCATGTCGACGGCGATGGCTCCGGTCGCGAGCAGCCCGGAGCGCTCGTGACCTCGGACGACGTGATCGGAGCCGGTGAGCGGCCCCGTGTGGACCGTGCGGCCGGGCACGGCGCGCACGAGTTCCTTGACCAGCAGATCGGTGCCCACGCACGGCGTGGTGCCGCCCGGGTCCCGGGTCTCCTCGGCGACGACCAGGTCACCGGGGTGCATGCCCGGGGCGAGCCCCGCGCAGAACCCGGTGGCCAGCACGGCCGCCGCACGAAGCCCCGGGTCGGCGAGGACCCGGGTGACCGACCGGTCGGCGGCCTTGGGCCCCATGCCGGTGCGCAGCACGGTGACCGGCCCGTCGGCACCGCTCCGGTCGCCGGTGCGCAGCGCGAGGTGCTCGATGCCGAGCGCGCAGGCGATCAGGAGCGGGGCCGGTGCGGGCTGCCTGTCCATCAGCCCCCCTCCCCGGTGGAGAAGGGCTCGCCGTGGACGTAGCGACCGAGCGCGGTGAGCGGGAACACCTGCCGGTAGAGGTTGTAGTTGATCGAGAAGTCCCACGGGAAGCCGGTCCCCGTGAAGTACGGCTCGTCCCAGGAGCCGTCGGACAGCTGGGTGTCCGCGAGCCAGCCCACCCCGCGCTCCACGGCCTTGGAGTCACGCTCGCCGGCGGACAGCAGGGCGAGCAGCGCCCAGCCGGTCTGGGAGGCGGTCGAGGCGCCCCGGCCGCTCCACCCGACGTCGTCGTAGGAGCGCAGGTCCTCGCCCCAGCCGCCGTCGTCGTTCTGCACGGACTCCAGCCAGGCCACGGCCCTGCGGATCGCCGGGTGCGAGCCGGGCAGCCCCGCCGCCACGAGCGCGGGGACCACCGACCCCGTGCCGTAGACGTAGTTGACACCCCAGCGCCCGAACCAGGACCCGTTCGGCTCCTGGTTGGCGAGCAGCCACTCGATGCCCCGCCGGGTGCGCGGGTCGTGCGCGAGCCCCTCCACCGCCAGCATCTCCACCACGTGCGCGGTGACGTCGGCGGAGGGCGGATCGATCACCTCCCCGAAGTCGCAGAACGGCAGCCGGTTGGGAAAGGCACTGGTGTTGTCGACGTCGAACGCGCCCCAGCCGCCGTCCTTCGACTGCATGCCGAGATTCCAGCGGACCCCGCGCCCGATGGCCCGCTCGACGCGGTCAGGGTCGTGATGCCGGACGCGGCGCAGGGCGAGGACGACCTCCGCGGTGTCGTCGATGTCGGGGTAGTTGTCGTTGTGGAACTCGAACGCCCAGCCACCGGGCGGCAGTTGGGGCCGCTTGACCGACCAGTCGCCGGGTCTGACGATCTCCTCCCCGAGCATCCAGTCCGCCGCCCTGACGAGCTGCGGATGGTCGGCCGGCACTCCCGCGTCGGCCAGCGCGATGGTCGCCAGACAGGTGTCCCACACCGGCGACTGGCAGGCCTCGATCATCCGGGAACCGTCGTCGCGCCACACGGCGAACCGGTCGAGCGAGGCCAACCCCGCGCGCATCACCGGGTGTTCGAGGTCGTAGCCGAGCAGATGCAGGGCGATGACCGAGTAGACGGCGGGCGGCTGGATGCCTCCCCAGCAGCCGTCGTTCTCCTGCCGCTCGATGATCCAGCGTCCCGCCGTCTTCATCGCGGCGCGGCGCACGGCGGGCGGTGCGACCCTGCGGTACTGGTGCAGGGCCTTGTCCAGGCGCTGGAAGAAGCCGTCCCAACTGGTCGCGCGGGCCAGGGGTTTGACCGGGTTGGGATTGCGGAGGTCGGCGTGCAGCTCGTCCAGCGGGAACGGCGCGGGCCGCACCGGGCGCTTCGCGGAGACGACGGTGAGCGGCACGATCGTCTGCCGCGCCCAGCAGCCGAAGTCGTAGATGTTCAGCGGCATCCACTTGGGGAGGTAGATGAGCTCCGGTGGCAGTTCGGGCAGGTCGTCCCACTTCCACCAGCCGAACAGGGCGAGCCAGATCCGGGTGAAGACACGGGCCGCGGCGATGCCACCGCGCTCGCGGATCCAGGCGGACGCCCTCGCCATGTGCGGCTCGTCCGGGGCGTCCCCGGCCATCCGCAGGGCGACGTACGCCTCGATGGTGGTGGAGAGTTCGCCGGGGCCGCCGTAGAACGAGGCCCAGGTGCCGTCGTCACGCTGCTCGCCACGGATGAACATCGCGGCGCCGCGGGTGGTCGGCTCGTCACGGATTCCCAGGAACTGGCGGAGAAGCAGGTCCTCGGCGTCCATGGTGACGTTCGTCTCGAGGTCGCCCTTCCACCAGCCCTGGGCGTCCTGCCGCGCGAGCAGGAAGTCCGTGGCACGTTCCATGGCGCGCGTGGCGGCATCTCGGGTCTCGACCGTCCCGGCCGCCTCGGGAGTCGTCTCGCGCTGGGTTTCGCTGGCCGAGGCAGCGCGGGGCGGCAGGGCCCCGGTGCTTCCGTCGGTCGTCGCTGTCATGGCTTCCCCTTCGTGCAGTGGTACGTCTCTGCTGTGGGTCCGCCGTCGGCCGGTGCGTTCGTTCGGATGGGAATCCCGCCACCCGAACGAGGTTCGAAGCTTGGGGAGGCACCGGCCGGCAGCTACGCGAGGTTTATTCGACCGATAGTGATCATCTCTTCCGTACGACGACGAAGTCGGCGAGCGCCACGAGCTGGGCCCGCACGTGCCCGGGCATCGCGACGGCGTCCAGCGCCTCGATGGCGATCGCGTGCTGGCGGCGTGCCTCCTGGGCGGTCCACTCGCGGCCGCCCGCCTGCTCGATGAGCGCGGCGCGCACGGCGAACTCCTCCTCGGAGAAGTTCTCGAAGTCGCTGGCCTTGGCGTCCTCGGCGAGCAGGTCACCGAGCCGCTCGGAGGCGGGGCCGCCCGCCGCGAGCGCGGCCACGACCGGCAGGGACTTCTTGCGCTGGCGCAGATCGCTCCAGGTCTGCTTCCCCGTGGCCTCGGGATCGCCCCAGATGCCGAGCAGGTCGTCGACGGCCTGGAAGGCGAGGCCGAGGTGGTAGCCG
This sequence comes from Streptomyces sp. NPDC002580, assembly GCF_042889485.1. Taxonomy (NCBI): domain Bacteria; kingdom Bacillati; phylum Actinomycetota; class Actinomycetes; order Kitasatosporales; family Streptomycetaceae; genus Streptomyces; species Streptomyces sp. NPDC002580. The sequence goes on from NZ_JBIAQZ010000002.1 coordinate 890,059, forward strand.
TATCGTTCCAGCGTGTCGGCGGTGAAGTCGTCGGCGCCGCCGAGGACCGCGCCGATGGAGCAGGCGCAGGCGAGCAGGGCGCCGGTCTTGTTGCCCTCCATCTCCAGGCACTCCTCGACGCTGACCCGGTCGCGGTGCTCGTAGGAGATGTCCTGGGCCTGGCCGTCGATGAGCGCCCGGGTGGCGGTGGTCAGCCGCCGGGTGGCACGGCCGGCCTCGACGGTGCCGAGCTCCAGCAGGACCTCGTTGGCCAGCGCGAACAGGGCGTCGCCGACCAGGATGGCCTGGGCGGGTCCGTGCACCTTCCAGACGGTGTCGCGGTGGCGGCGCTGCTCGTCGCCGTCCATCAGGTCGTCGTGCAGGAGCGAGAAGTTGTGGACCAGTTCGACCGCGACCGCTCCGGGGACGCCCACCTCGGGGTCTGCGCCGGCGGCCTGCGCGGAGAGCACGGCGAGCGCGGGGCGCACCGCCTTGCCGCCGTCGCCGTCCGCGGGCCTGCCCTCGGCGTCGATCCAGCCGAAGTGGTAGGCGGCGACGGTGTCCATGGGCGCCGCGAGGCGGTCGACGGCCGCCTTCAGCACCGGTGTGGCCAGGGTCCGGCCGCGCTCCAGGAGCGCGGTCACGTCCACCGCGTCGGCAGCCGCTTCGGCCGGGGGCACAGTGGGCACAATCTCTCCTCTTGTTGCGGTACCGGGGGTGCGGGGGCCCGCGATGCTCCGGTCGAGCGTCATGCCGCCTCCTCGAAGACTCCGAGAAGGTGGTCACGGGGCCGGCCCAGGGCGTCCAGCGCGGCGCCCGCCGCGACGACGCCACTGCGAACCGCACTCTCCATGGTCGCGGGCCACCCTGTGGCGGTCCACGCTCCGGCCAGGTACAGGCCGGGGGCCTTGGTGCGGGCACCGGGCCGCAGCCGCCCGACGCCCGGGGTGGGGGCGAACGTCGCGGTGCGCTCCCGGGTCACGAAGAAGTCCTCCACGACGGCGCCGCGCGCTTCGGGCAGCAGCCGCTCCAGCTCCGGCAGGTACCGCTCGCGCAGCGCGGCGACGGGTTCGTCGATCTCGTCCTGCGCCGCCGACTGCGACAGCGCCAGGTACTGCCCCTCCCGGAGCCCGGAGGCCTCGGTACGGTCGAAGACCCACTGCACCGGGGAGCCCAGTGCCGCAAAGAACGGCTTGGTGAGGACCTTCCGGTCGTAGACGACGTGGATGTTGAGGATCGGCGCGGTGCCGATCTCCAGGAGCCGCTCGGGGGCGTCGAGCGCTCCCTCGGGCAGAAGGTCGTGGGCCTCGCGCTGGGGTACGGCCAGCACGACGGTGTCGGCCTCGATGCGCTCGCCGGGAACCTGAACGCTCCAACGTCCGTTTTCGTACGGGGAGACGGAGGTGACGCGTGTACGGATCTCGGTACGCACGCCCGCGGAGTCGAGCGCCTTGCGGGCGAGGGTGTCGTGCAGTTCGCCCAGTGGGACGCGCGCCCAGCCGATGTCGGCGGCTCCCGGGTCGGACAGCAGACCGGTCTTGAACACCATCGCGGCGAGGGCGAGCGAGGAGTCCTCGGCCACCGCGTTGAGGGTGGCGACCCCCACGAGGTCCCACAGTGCTTCGACGGCACGTTCCGACTGACCGTGCGCGGCGAGCCAGTCGCCGAAGTTCTCCGCGTCGAGTGCCGGATCCGTGAGATCCAGACCCTTGAGCGCGAGCGCGGCACGGCCGACCCTCGCGCGCTCGGCGAGCGAGAGATGCTGATAGGTCGCGAGGCTGCGCGCGAGGTGCAGCGGTACGGGCAGCGCGTCGCGCCCGATTCTGCCGAGCCGCCTTCCCGCGGGGCCGTCCGCGTCGAGAACGGGCACGTCGAGACGATCCTGCAGAGGCGCCAGCGAGGTCGCGTCGACGCGGTCGAGGAACCAGCGGTAGGCGGTGCAGCAGCGCAGGTAGACATGCTGTCCGTTGTCCACGGTGAGCGCGCCGCGCTGGAAGGAGAACGCGAGACCGCCGAGGCGCGGGCGGCCTTCGAGCAGCGTCACCCGCAGCCCGGCGTCGGCCAGCGCGAGCGCGGCGGTGATCCCGGCGAGCCCGCCGCCGATCACCACGGCGGCCGCCCGGCCGGAGTCGTCCGTGGACTCGACCTCACTCATCGTGCACCCTCCCCCGCGGCCGCACCGTGTTGACCGGACGATGCACGGCAGGCCGTCGCAGTCAGGGACGCCGTCCGGCTCCGGAGGGTTGCGTGCCGCTTTTCTCCGGTGGAGTCACCTTGGCCCATATTGTCCATCAGACGCGCCTCCGCACGGTACGCCGGGAGACGTGCCGCGCGTCCAGACCGGACAGACCGCGCACGGCGACGTACGCCTTCTCGCGCCCCGGCAGCGACACGCGGCCGCGCAGGACGGCCTCGGGCTCGCGCTCGATGCGGTCGAGCAGCCGCCGGTAGATCCCCGCCATGGCCGCGACACAGGCGCCGCTGCGCCGGTCCAGCAGGGGAAGCAGCCGGTAGCCCTCGGCGAACAGGGCCCGGGCCCGGCGCACCTCGAAGTGCACGAGGCCCGCGAAGTCGGAGCCCGGTGGTGGCGTCGGCGCGCCGAAACCGGCCGAGCAGCCGAACTTGGCCAGGTCGTCGGCCGGCAGATAGGTGCGCCCGCCCTCGGCGTCCTCCCGGACGTCGCGCAGGATGTTGGTGAGCTGGAGCGCGAGCCCGAGCGTGTCGGCGTACTCCGGCGCGCGCTCGGCGCCACGCGCCCCCGGTTCGGTACCGAAGATGCCGAGCGAGAGCCGCCCGATCGCCCCGGCCACGCACCGGCAGTAGACCTTCAGGTCGCCCCAGGTCTCGTACGTCTCACCGCGTACGTCCATCAGCACGCCGTCGATGAGTTCGTCCAGGCCCTCGAGAGGTACCGGGAAGCTCGCGGCGGTGTGGCTGAGAGCGACCGCGACGGGGTCGGTGTCGTCCTCGTCCACGGCGCCCGCGCGGACCCGGGTGAGCACCGCCCGGGTGTCCTCGAGCCGCACAGCCTTGACGTCCGGTGCCAGCATGCCGTCGCCGATGTCGTCGACACGCCGGGAGAACGCGTAGAGCGCGGACATCGCCCGACGCTTGGGCGTCGGCAGCAGCCTGATGCCGTACGCGAAATTCCGTGCCTGCTGGCCGGTCACCGCCTCGCAGTAGCTGTACGCGGCGAGTACCGGTGCGGACACGTGCTGTTCCGACTCCACGGTCCGGATCACCCCTCTCCTCGCAGAGTCACTCCCACCTCGCGCAGCAACTGGAGCTTGCCGGGCTTGGGCGGGCCGGGAAGTACGTCGTATTGTGCGGCGGCGATCGCACGGATCGCCGCCCTTCCCCCCGCGACGAACCCCGCGAGCAGCAGTTTCAGCCTGCCGTGGACGCTACCCACGAGGGGGGTGCCTTCATTCAGGAGGTTCAAGGCGCGTTCTGCTTCGTATGCAACCAGTGCTCGCACCGATGCGCCTGCTGTGGGGGCCCCGAGATCCGCTTCGACGACGTGGAACCGCTTCATGTCCTCGGCGGGCAGGTAGACGCGGTCGCGGCCGAGGTCCTCGGCGACGTCCTGGAGGTGTTCGACGATCTGCAGCGCCGTGCACACCGCGTCGGAGCGGCGGATCCGCTCGGGCGTGGACGTTCCGGTGACGGAGAGGACCAGGCGGCCGACGGGGTTCGCGGACAGTTCGCAGTAGGCGAGCAGGTCCTCGTAGGTCTCGTACCGCTGGACCAGTTGGTCCTGGCGGTTGGCCGCGATCAGGGCGAGGAAGGGCTCGGGGGTGAGTCCCGTGCGGTGCACGGCGGGCTGGAGCCGGCGCAGCAGGGGATGACGCGGGACCGAATCGAACACGCGGTGAAGATCGGTCTCGAAGGCGTCGAGGAGGACCATACGGTCGTCGGCCTCCGCGGCCGACACGCCGAGCAGGCGGGCGTCGGCGCCGCCCGGGGCGAGGTCGCCGTCCCCGATGTCGTCGACGAGCCGGGCGAAGCCGTACACGGCCATCAGGTCGTCACGCCAGGCCCTGGGCAGGAAGAACGGGGCCACGGGGAAGTTCTCGTCCGCGGCTTTGTCGAGGGTGCCGCGCACCGGATCACCGGTGTGGGCCGTCCCGGCTTCGGTCACCGCTCGCCGCCCGACGCGAGGACGGCACACGCATCGCGGAGCTGGAGCGTCACCGTAGCCATTGCCGTCACATCTCCCGTTCTACACTGCCGACCCAACCCTGCCCATTTCGGACACGCCGCCCGGAGATCCGCGCAGCGTGACGGTGCCGGGTGTCGCGTATTATCGCCCCACTTGACGCGTTTCAGCACCGGTACAGCTTACGTTGTACAACGCGGCACACTCCGTCGGGGTGTCCTGCACATCACAACAACACACCGATTGGCGTCAAGATTCCTTATGCCGACGGGAGTTGGCGTTTCCCTTGCAGACGCAGGGCCCCGCCGAAGAGTTCCGGCGGGGCCCTGCGCGAAACGGGCTACTTGCCCGTGAACTTCTCGTACTCCTTGAGGACCTCTTCGGTCAGGCCGTCCATGCGCAGCTCGCCGCGTTCCAGCCACAGGACGCGGTCGCAGGTGTCGCGGATCGACTTGTTGTTGTGGCTGACCAGGAACACCGTGCCCGCGCTCTTGCGCAGCTCGCGGATACGGGCCTCGGACCGCTTCTGGAAGGAGCGGTCACCGGTCGCGAGCGCCTCGTCGATCATCAGGACGTCGTGGTCCTTGGCCGCCGCGATGGAGAAGCGCAGCCGCGCCGCCATGCCGGAGGAGTAGGTCCGCATCGGCAGGGTGATGAAGTCGCCCTTCTCGTTGATGCCCGAGAAATCGACGATGCCCTGGTAGCGCTCCCTGATCTGCTCCCGGGTCATGCCCATCGCGAGACCGCCCAATATGACGTTCCGCTCGCCCGTCAGGTCGTTCATCAGGGCCGCGTTCACGCCGAGCAGCGAGGGCTGACCGTCGGTGAAGACCTTGCCCTTCTCCGCGGGGAGCAGGCCGGCGATCGCCCGCAGGAGGGTGGACTTGCCGGAACCGTTGGAACCGATCAGACCGATGGCCTCGCCCCGGTACGCGGTGAAGGACACGCCCTTGACGGCGTGCACCTTGCGCACACCGCGCTCCTCGCCGCGCTTGAGGATGCGGCTGAGGGCGGAGGTCGCGCTGCCCTTGCCGGTCTTGGCGCCGTTCACGCGGTAGACGATGTGCAGTTCGTCCGCGATGACGGTCGGGATGTGGGATCCCTTTTCGAGCTCAGCCACGGCCGTACCTCTCTTCAGCCTTCCAGAAGTACACGAACCCGCCGACGGAGGTGGCCAGGGCCCAGAAGAGGGCGATGGCCCACACGTGCGGCGGCAGGTTGGAGGAGCCGTAGCCGTCGATGAGCGCGTAGCGCATCAGGTCCATGTAGACGGCGGCCGGGTTCGCCTGGAGCACGCGGGCGATCCATTCGGGCCGGCCCTCGAGCATGGTGCTGATGGAGAACATGACACCGGACGCGTACATCCAGGTGCGCAGGACGAACGGCATCAGCTGGGCAAGGTCCGGCGTCTTGGAGCCCATCCGCGCCACGATCAGCGCGAGACCCGTGTTGAAGAGGAACTGCAGGACCAGCACGGGGATGATCAGCAGCCAGGACAGGCCCGGGTAGCTGCCGAAGGCGATCACCACGACGAACAGCACGATCATCGAGAACAGCAGCTGCTGGAGCTGCTGGAGGGCGAACGAGACGGGCAGGGAGGCCCGCGGGAAGTGCAGCGCGCGCACCAGCCCGAGGTTGCCCGAGATCGCCCGCACGCCCGCCATGATCGAGCTCTGCGTGAAGGTGAAGACGAAGACGCCGGTCACCAGGAACGGGATGTACACGTCGTGCGACATACCGCGGTTGGCCTTCAGGATCAGGCCGAAGATCAGGAAGTAGACGAACGCGTTCAGCAGCGGCGTCGCCACCTGCCACAGCTGGCCCAGCTTGGCCTGGCTGTACTGGGCGGTCAGCTTGGCCTGCGAGAAGGCGAGGATGAAGTGCCGTCGGCCCCAGAGCTGGCGGACGTACTCGCCGAGCCCGGGCCGGGCACCACTGACCGCGAGCCCGTACTTGGCGGCCAGCTCGGCCGCGGAGAGCCCGTCGTCGGGCGACGGCCGGTCGCTCACCGCGACTCCGCCGTCATGCGTTGTCTCACTCACAAGTGGAAACTTTCGTCTTCAAGATGCACACAGCCGGGTCGGGCATAGGCATGAGCCGGGGACCGGGTACGGCCCGAACGCTCTCAGAATCGAGCTTGTCAGATGACAGGTGGTCGGCCCAGTCGGGTCAGCCGCCACACGGTACGCCACTTCATGGGACGGCGGGGTCCGCACGGACTGGTCCAGCCTTCCCTGAAACCGCCGAACCAGGCACGCAGCGCCGCTCGCGAGGGGCGGCGCAGCAGAGTCAGGAGCATCCAGACGCCGAGGTAGACGGGGACGAGCGGCGCCGGCAGGTTGCGGCGCGCGAGCCAGACGCGGTTGCGGGCCACCATGCGGTGGTAGACCGCGTGCCGCGAGGGCGCGGTCGTCGGGTGGTTGAGCACCATGTCGGACCGGTAGTCGATCATCCAGCCGGCGTCGAGGGCCCGCCAGGCGAGGTCGGTCTCCTCATGGGCGTAGAAGAAGGAGTCGGGGAGCCCACCGACCTCCGCGAGGACCTTCGTACGGACCGCGTTGGCGCCGCCGAGGAACGTGGTGACGCGCGAGGAGCGCATCGGGTCCGCGGCGCGCAGCCTCGGCACGTGCCGGCGCTGGGTCTCACCGGTCTCGGGGTCGGCGATGCGGAAGCTGATGATGCCGAGGTCCGGGTCGTCGGCGAAGGCCCGGCGGCACAGCTCGGCCGTGTCGTGGCGGGCCAGCAGGCCGTCGTCGTCCAGGAAGAGGAGGACGTCCACGTCGGTGCCGCCGGGGCCGAAGGCCTCGATGCCGACGTTGCGTCCGCCCGGGATGCCGAGGTTCTCGGGCAGTTCGACCGTGCGGACGCCCTCGGGGACGTCCGGGACGGGCGAGCCGTTGCCGACCACGACCACCTCGACGCGGTCGCCGTCCTGCTTGGCGACCGAGTCGAGCAGGGACCGGAGTTCCTCGGGGCGGTTGCCCATGGTGATGATCACCGCGCCGACCTTCGTGGCCGTACTCACTTGAGCCTGCTCGAAGCGAGGATGGACACGAGGTGCAGCACGGTCTGCAGTATCGCGATGCCGGCGAGGACGGCGGTGCCGAGCCGGGTGAAGAACAGGTCCCCGTTGATCTGGTCCACGATCGCGAGGACCAGGATCAGCAGGGTCGCCTCGATGCCGAGGATCAGGCGGTGGAACTTGAGTGCCGCGGCGGCCTTGCGGGCCAGCGCCATCCCCGAGGAGCGGGGCTCGGACGCGGACTCCTCGACGGGGGCGAGCCCCGTCTGGTGCCGGGCGACGCCGACGAGGTCGGTCTCGGCCTTGATCAGGATCGCGCCGAGGGCGGCCAGTGTGCCGAGGAAGGCCCACAGCCAGTCGACGCGTCCCGCGCCCCACAGGTCGGCGGCGCGCAAGCCGAGGCCCACGAGGACGGCCGCGTCGGTCAGGTAGGCGCCGACGCGGTCGAGGTAGACCCCGCCGAGCGAGTACTGCTTCTTCCAGCGGGCGACCTCGCCGTCGACGCAGTCGAGCAGCAGGTACAGCTGGACCATCACCACACCGAGCACGGCGCCCGCGATCCCCGGCACCAGCAGGGCCGGGGCCGCGAGCACTCCGCACAGGGTCATCAGGTACGTGAGCTGGTTGGGCGTGATCCTGGTGTTCACCAGGTAGCGGTCGCAGCGCAGCGAGATCTCTCGCATGTACAGACGTCCCGCCCAGTGCTCACCGCTCCTCCGGTCCTTCACCCCCGGGGGGTGAACGACGGGGCGGAGTTCAGCTACCGATGGCCTTGGCATAGTCGGAGTAGATGTCCTTGATCTGGTGGGGTTTCAGGTCGAGATGTTCGAGGATCGTGTAGCGGCCCGGCCGGGTGCGCGGAGCGAACTCCACGACCCGCACGAACTCGTCCACGGTGAAGCCGATCTCCTCGGGCAGCACCGGCAGTCCGTGCCGACGCAGCACCTCGGCCTGGTGCGCCGCCGCCTCGTGGGCCCCGCGCAGGTACATCGCGAAGGCCGCGCCCAGGCCGCACTGCTCGCCGTGGCTCGCCGCGCGCTGGGGGAAGAGGATGTCGAACGCGTGGTTGATCTCGTGGCAGGAGCCGGACGCCGGGCGGGAGTCGCCCGAGATCGACATCGCGATGCCGGTCAGGACGAGCGCCTCCGCGAGAACCTGGAGGAAGTCGTTGTCGCCGACGCCTCCGGGGTGCCTGAGCACGGCCTCGCCCGCCTGGCGGGCCATGGCCGCGGCCAGTCCGTCGATCTTCTCGCCGTTGACGCGGTTGGCCAGCTCCCAGTCCGCGATCGCGTTGATGTTGGAGATCGCGTCCCCTATGCCCGCCCGCACGAACCGGACCGGCGCCTCACGGATCACGTCGAGGTCGATGACCACGGCGATCGGGTTGGGCACGCCGTACGAGCCGCGGCCCGCGTCGTTGTCGAGGGTGGCGACCGGCGAGCACAGACCGTCGTGCGCGAGGTTCGTGGGCACGGCGACCAGGGGCAGCCCGACCCGCGCCGCGGCGAACTTCGCGCAGTCGATGATCTTGCCACCGCCCAGGCCCACGACGGCGTCGTAGTGCCCGGACTTCATGTCGCCGGCCAGCCGGATCGCGTCGTCGAGCGTGCCGCCGCCGACCTCGTACCAGGTGGCTCCCGGGAGCGCCGGGGCGATCCGGTCGCGCAGCCGCGCGCCCGAACCACTGCTCACGGCGATGGCGAGCTTGCCCGAGTGCGAGATGCGCTCGTCGCTGAGCACCCCCGCCAGGTCGTCCAGGGCTCCGGGACGGATGTCGACGACGACCGGCGAGGGGATGAGCCTCGTCAGTACTGGCACGCGATCTCACGTCCCTTGGCGAGGTCGTCGTGGTTGTCGATCTCGACCCACTGGACATCACCGATGGGCGCCACGTCGATCTGGAAGCCGCGGTTCACGAGCTCCTGGTAGCCGTGCTCGTAGAACTGCTGCGGGTCGGTCTCCCACACCGTCTTCAGGGCGTCGGCCAGTTCGTCGGCCGCGGCGCCCTCGATGAGGGTCACCCCGATGTACTCGCCGGTGGCCTCGGACGGCTCCATGAGCTTGGTGATCTTCTGGACGCCCTTCTCGGGGTCCACGACGACCTTCATCTCCTCGTCGGCGAGCTTCTTCACCGTGTCGAGGGCGAGGATGATCTTCTTGCCCTCGCCGCGGGCGGCGAGCAGCGTCTTCTCGACGGAGACCGGGTGCACGGTGTCACCGTTGGCGAGTATCACGCCGCCCTTGAGGGCGTCACGGCCGCACCACAGGGAGTAGGCGTTGTTCCACTCCTCGGCCTTGTCGTTGTCGATGAGGGTGATCTTGAGGCCGTACTTCGCCTCGAGAGCCGCCTTGCGGTCGTAGACGGCTTCCTTGCGGTAGCCGACGATGATCCCGACCTCGGTCAGACCGATCTCGGCGAAGTTGCCGAGCGTCAGGTCCAGGACCGTGAGGGAATCCTCCGCGCCCGCGGGGCCAACCGGCACGAGAGCCTTCGGGAGGCTGTCCGTGTAGGGGCGCAGACGCCGTCCGGCGCCGGCCGCCAGTACAAGGCCGATCATGCGGGTTCTCCTTCATCGTGAACGGCGGGCGCCCCGGAGGACACCCAGAAACGGATGCTCTCGGCGAGCACCAGCAGGGCGACGGCCACGGCGAGCGCCGTGAGCGCGTCCTTGAACTGTGAGGCGGCGAGCAGCGCGGCCAGGACGGTGACCAGCAGCGTCCGGCCTTCATGCCCGCCGATCGCCCGCACCAGCCAGTGCGGGGGAGCTCCGGCGTTGCCGCGGATGCGGTACACCGTGTCGTAGTGATGGTAGGCGACCGCGGCCACCAGACCGAAAGCCGCCGGAAGCGCCCCGTTCACATCGGCGTTGGCCGCCAGCACCAGAACGGTGAGGTACTCGGCCGCGCGGAAGAACGGCGGGACGAGCCAGTCGAGAGCGCCCTTGAGGGGCCTGGTCAGGGCGACCGGCGACAGCAGGACGTAGACGACGGCACCGAGTACGGGCAGCCAGCCGCCGTAGGGGGCGAGTGCGGCGGATGTCACGACGACCGCCCCGGCCACGAGGGCGACGAGGGCCGGGCCGATCCGCGGGAGGCGGCCGGCGAAGCGTGTCAGGTACTCGGCGAGCGGGCCCGAGTCGGTGAGGTCCTTGAGCGCCTGGGCCGCACGGTCCGTGCGGTGCGCCTTGCGGGTCAGCGAGCGCAGCACCCGGCCGGCCGTGGTGTAGGTGGCCGCGAAGGCACAGCCGGCGAGCAGCGCGTAGAAGGTGATCCGGGGGGTCGTCAGCGCCGTGAGGACGGCGATCATCGCCCATCGTTCGCCGATGGGCAGGACTATCATCCGGCGCGCCCAGACCGTCCAGCCGACGCTGTCGAGCTTGCCCGAGAGCGAGGCGGTGGGGCTGGTGTTGGCCGTGGCGTCGTGGTTCGCCTCGTTGAAGGAGAAGTCCACGACGTGCCGGCAGGTCTGCAGGATCATCGCGCCGAGGGCCAGGAACCACACGTCGTCGCCGCCGCGGGCCGCGCCGAGCGCGAGACCCGCGTAGTAGGCGTACTCCTTGGCGCGGTCGAAGGTCGCGTCCAGCCAGGCGCCCAGCGTCGAGTACTGGAGGGAGTAGCGGGCGAGCTGTCCGTCCGTGCAGTCCAGGACGAAGGAGAACATGAGCAGCAGGCCGGCCGCGACGAAGCCGACGCGGGTGCCGGTGGCGGCGCAGCCGGCGGCGATCAGCGCGGTGACGAGCGAGGCGGTGGTGACCTGGTTCGGGGTCAGGCCGCGGCGGGCGCACCAGCGGGCGATGTAGCGCGAGTACGGGCTGATGCAGTACGTGGTGAAGAAGCCGTCGCGGGCCTTGACGGCGCTGCGCAGCCGTACGGCCTCGTCGTCGACGGACTGAACGGCCTGCCGGACCCGGTTGCGCTCCTGCGTATCGGCGGGAACGGCGGCGACGAGGGTGCCGAGTTCCGGGCGGTGCACGGCGACACCGTCCGCGTCGAGTGCCGCGCCGAGGCGCTCCGCGAGGTTCTCGGTGGTGACGGCCACGCCTCCCGCGGCCGCGCTCTCCCGGCCGACCGCGCGGGCCAGCGCCCTGCGCGCCTCGGGCTGGGCGGACACGGCGCCGGGCAGCGCGGAGGCCGCGAAGCGGGGGTCGGTGAGGCCGAGGCGCAGGGCGTGCACGTGGCCCACGAAGCGGGCGTCCACGACGGCGACCCGCTCGTTCGAGGGCACGGCGGCGAGCAGCGTCCCGGTCTCACCGGGGTCGGAGGCGAGCCGCACGTCGAAGCCGAGCGACCGCAGATCGCCCTCGAGCGACGATCCGGGGACCGGCGGGCCGGTGAGGATGGCGGTCGGCAGCGAACTCACTCCCTGAGTGCCGGCGCGACCTGGCGCCTGGCGTGTGCGTGATGGGACGGCCCCCGGTCCACGTCAGCGACCCCGGCGGCATGTCGGCAGAGGGTATCCGATGAACGGAAGCGGGCGTTCACCGCCCGTTCACGGCCCGATCAACCGGTTTTGTCTTGCGAGTGCCGCGATCATCATCGGGGATTCCGGGCCCCGTCCACAAACCCGGGCCAACAGACCGGCGCATTCCCGGCATGCCGCCCGGCCCCGCGCCCACCCGGGGAGGCGGGCCCCGCGGACACCCCGCGGGACCGGCATAGGGTGGGCGTCCATGACATGGCTGATCACCGGCGGAGCCGGATACATCGGGGCACACGTGGCCCGGGCGATGGCGGAGGCCGGGGAGCGCGTCGTCGCGCTCGACGACCTCTCGTCCGGGATACCCAACCGGCTTCCGGAGAGCATCCGACTGGTCCAGGGGTCGTCGACGGACGGGGACCTGCTCAAGCGGGTCCTGGCGGAGCACGCGGTGACGGGCGTCGTGCACCTCGCCGCGCGCAAGCAGGTCGGTGAGTCGGTGGCCGACCCGGCGCGCTACTACCGGGAGAACGTGGGCGGCCTCGCGACGCTCCTGGAGGCGGTCGCCGGGTCCGGTGTCGAGCGCTTCGTGTTCTCCTCGTCGGCCGCCGTCTACGGCAACCCCGACGTGGACCTCATCACGGAGAGCACGGCCTGCGCCCCGATGAGCCCCTACGGGGAGACCAAGCTCGCCGGCGAATGGCTGGTGCGGGCCGCGGGGCAGGCGTACGGCATCGCCACCGTGTGCCTGCGCTACTTCAACGTGGCGGGCGCGGCCTCGCCCGAACTCGCCGACACGGGGATCTTCAACATCGTCCCGATGGTCTTCGACCGGCTCACCCGCGCCGAGGCCCCGCGGATCTTCGGCGACGACTACCCGACGCCGGACGGCACGTGCGTACGCGACTACATCCATGTCGCCGACCTCGCCGAGGCGCACCTCGCGGCGGCCCGGCGACTGGCCGGCGGCGCGAGGGGCGACCTGACCGTGAACATCGGCCGCGGCGAAGGGGTCTCCGTGCGGGAGCTCGTCGCGCTCGTCGCCGAGGTGACCGGGGACACCCGGCAGCCGCTCGTCGAGCCGCGCAGGCCGGGCGACGCCCCGCGCGCGGTCGCCTCGGCCGCCCTGGCCGCCGACGAACTGGGCTGGCACGCTCGGCGCGGGATGCGCGAGATGGTGGAGTCGGCATGGCGCGGCTGGCTGCTGCACCACCCGGGGACCGCCACCGGGTGATCTTGTCGACGCTGTGACCTGCGTATCGTTTTCGCAGGTCACAGCATATGACAACGGTGTTCAGTGCCGCGTTGCCCGATACCCCGCCCCCGTAGTTGACTGGGACGACCGAGCGGAATGCGGGAGGCGGCTTTCATGGGGGCTGGGCACGACCACGGGCACGCGCACGGCGCTCCCCCGACCGGTACGGCGACGGCCGCGTACCGGGGGCGGCTCCGGGTCGCGCTGGCGATCACGCTCACCGTCATGGTCGTCGAGATCGTCGGAGGCCTGCTCGCCGACTCGCTCGCGCTGGTCGCCGACGCGGCGCACATGGCGACGGACGCGCTGGGGCTCGGCATGGCCCTGCTCGCGATCCACTTCGCGGCCCGCCCGCCGAGCGAGCGGCGCACGTTCGGCTACGCGCGGGCGGAGATCCTCGCCGCGCTCGCGAACTGCCTGCTGCTGCTCGTGGTCGGCGGCTACGTGCTGGTCGAGGCCGTCCAGCGCTTCGTGACGCCGGCGGACACCGCGGGCGGACTGACCATCGTGTTCGGGGTGATCGGCCTGCTCGCCAACACGGTCTCGCTGACGCTGCTGATGCGCGGCCAGAAGGACAGCCTGAACGTGCGGGGCGCCTTCCTGGAGGTGGCGGCGGACGCGCTGGGCTCGGTGGCGGTCATCGTCGCCGCCGTGGTGATCATCACGACCGGCTGGCAGGCGGCGGACCCGATCGCCTCGATCGCCATCGCCCTGATGATCGTCCCACGCACCTGGAAGCTGCTCCAGGAAACCCTGGACGTCCTCCTGGAAGCGGCGCCCAAGGGCGTCGACATGGCGGACGTGCGCGCCCACATCCTCGCCCTCGACGGCGTCGAGGACGTCCACGACCTGCACGCCTGGACCATCACCTCCGGCATGCCGGTGCTCTCCGCGCACGTGGTCGTCAGCTCCGACGTCCTGAACGCGATAGGCCACGAGAAGGTCCTGCACGAGCTCCAGGGCTGCCTGGGCGTGCACTTCGACGTCGAGCACTGCACCTTCCAGCTGGAGCCGAGCGGCCACGCGGAGCACGAGGCGAAGCTCTGCCACTGACCCCGGGGCCCAGGCGCTCGGTGGCCGGTGGCCGTCCTGCCGCCGGGGCGACGCCTGGCCGTCGCGGGGAGAGGTCACCGGGGAAACCCGGAGGCGGCGCCGGGCAGCCCCTGCTAGCGTGGCCGTCGATCCCAGGAGGTGGGTTGATGACGGCCGCTGCCGGCGCTGCCACGCGCAGCGCTCTCGTCGTCCCCGTTTCCCGGGCCCGGGGCTGACCCGCCGTTCACCGACGTGTCGCCGGGCCCCTCGTCAAAGGGTTTCCACAGTGACCGACCACACCGAACACAGCACCGCCTGGCTCACCCGCCGGGAGACCTCCGCCGACTTCGCCGAGGTGCACGCCCTGACCGCCGCCGCCTTCGAGCGGGCGGAGGAGGCCGATCTGGTGGACGCGCTGCGCGCCGACGCCGAGGCCTGGCTGCCCGGCCTGTCGTACGTCGCCGAGGCGCCGGACGGCACGGTCGCGGCGTACGCCCTGATCACGCGCTGTCACGTCGACGGCGTTCCGGCGGCCGCGCTGGCCCCGGTCGCCGTCCGTCCCGGCCAACAGCGCCGGGGCGCCGGATCGGCCGTCGTACGCGCGGTGCTGGACGCCGCACGCGCGCGGGGTGAGGGTCTCGTCCTCGTCCTCGGGCATCCCGGGTACTACCCGAGGTTCGGTTTCGGACCCGCATCCGACTACGGCGTCCGGCCCGGATTCGACGTGCCGTCCGAACACCTGATGGCCCTCGTCCTCGACGATTCCGTGTCGGTGACACCGGGCACGATCAGGTATCCGGCCGCTTTCGGCGTCTGACCCGCGCCGGCCGCGTGTCCCGCCCCGACCTTCGGGGGCGGGACATGCGGGAGCAGCGAAGTGCCGGGAGTGCCGGTTTCGTACGGCAGACTTGGGGCTTGAAGACCGATGCGAAGGATGGGTATGCCGATCACACCTGCCACCGCGACGCACAGTTCGTCGAACGGCACCGTTGAAGCGATCTTGCTGGAACTGGTCGACGAGGACGGCAGCACGATCGGTACGGCCGAGAAGCTCGCGGCCCATCAGCCCCCGGGGCAGCTGCACCGGGCGTTCTCCGTGTTCCTCTTCGACGAACAGGGCCGGCTGCTGCTCCAGCAGCGCGCCCTCGGCAAGTACCACTCCCCCGGTGTCTGGTCGAACACCTGCTGCGGCCACCCCTACCCGGGCGAGGCGCCGTTCGCCGCGGCGGCCCGGCGGACGTACGAGGAGCTCGGGGTGTCGCCGACCCTGCTCGCCGAGGCGGGCACGGTCCGTTACAACCACCCGGACCCGGACTCGGGCCTGGTGGAGCAGGAGTTCAACCACCTCTTCGTCGGGATGGTGCAGTCGGCGCCGCGGCCCGACGCGCAGGAGGTCGGCTCGACGGCCTTCGTGACCGCCGCCGAACTGGCCGAGCGGCACGCGAAGGACCCCTTCTCGGCGTGGTTCATGACGGTGCTGGACTCGGCCCGTCCGGCGATCCGGGAACTGACGGGATCGTCCGCGGGCTGGTGAACCGGACCGCCGGTGGCCTCACACGCCCGGGGAGAGCGGCAGGGCGGCCCAGATCACCTTGCCGCCGTCCGCGGTGTGCTCGACGTCGCACACTCCGCCGAACTCCCTGGTGACCTCACGCACCAGCAGCAGACCCCGGCCACCGGTCTGCCCGTGGTCGGCCTCCAGGGCGGTCGGACGGTAGGGGTGGTTGTCCTCGACGGACACCCGGACCCACTCGGCGCCGACCGCGACCTCCACCGCGAGCATCGGCGACAGAAGTGCCGCGTGCTTGACGGCGTTCGTGACCAGTTCGGACACGATCAACAGCATTCCTTGAACGACATCGTCCGCGACCGGAACCCCCTGGCGGGCCAGCAGATCACGGACGGCGTGCCGCGCCTGCGGCACCGACGCGTCGACGGCGGGAGCGGTGAACCGCCACACCCCCTCGTACGGCAGCGGTCCCGGCGATCTGACGCCGGGAGTCGCGCCCGCGCCTTCAGGGCCGGGGTCGGACCCCTGCCCGAGGTTCTCCATCGTCGGGTCGCCACCCTTGCGCTCGATTGTCACCACACGTCGAGTGTTGGTAATGCGCTGGTCCGTACCGGTTGACTGAACGCAAGTCAGCAATTATCGATGGAATTTGACCGCTCCCGCACGACGTGGCCATTTCCGCGACAGATCCCGTCCCTCTTGTGCCGACTTCGGACACTATTCGGGTTGTACGGGTTTGACCCTCGGCTGAACCGATTCGTCCCGGTGCGGTTCGGGTGCCGTCAGGGCGGCCTGGGACGGTCCGGGACCACTCCGATCCGGCGTTCCGGGTGCGGATAGCATCCCCGGTATGGAGCCACGACTGTCGCACCACGTCGGCGACGGAGTCGCCACCGTCGTCATCCGTCACCCCGCCAAGCGGAACGCCATGACGACGCGGATGTGGCGGGCGCTGCCGACGCTGCTCGACGAGCTGGCCGTGCGCGCCGACGTCCACGCGCTGGTGCTCACCGGCGAGGGCGAGACGTTCTGCGCCGGGGCCGACATCTCGACCCTGCGCGAGGCCCCGGACGAGGCCCAGGGCCTCGCCGTACTGGCCGAGGAGGCGCTCGCCGCGTTCCCGAAGCCGACACTGGCCGCGATCCGCGGCTACTGCGTGGGCGGCGGGTCCCAGCTCGCGGCCGCCTGCGACCTGCGGTTCGCCCAGGAGGGATCACTCTTCGGGGTGACTCCGGCGAAGCTCGGCATCGTCTATCCGGCCTCCTCCACCCGGCGGCTGACCGCGCTGGTGGGGCCGTCCACCGCCAAGTACCTGCTTTTCTCCGGCGAGTTGATCGACAGCGAGCGCGCCCTGCGGACGGGACTGGTGGACGAGGTGCTGCCGGAGGGCCGACTCGACAAGCGGGTGGCGGAGTTCACCGGCGTCCTGGCCGCGCGCTCCCTGCTGACGCAGGCGGCGGCGAAGGAGTTCGCGAACGGGCGGACCGACCGCGACGCCCACTGGACGGAACAGGCGCGCGGTGGCGGCGACACCGCGGAGGGTGTCGCCGCGTTCCTGGAGCGCAGACAGCCGCACTTCACCTGGACTCCGTGAGGCCGGGTCGGCTCCTGACACCGGTCGGGAGCACGGCCGTCCGGGGGCGGGCGGGACCGGTGGCCGCCGCGCCTACGTCAGGAGGAATCGGCTCCTGCCCCGGAACTCCTCGACCAGGTGCGCGGGCGCCTTCTCCGGGGATCCCGCGTCGTGGGGCGGCTTCGGGTCGTACTCGATCAACAGCTGGACCGCCTGGGCGTGTTCGTCCCCCGCGATCCGGCCGAGCAGGGTGAGTCCCATGTCGATGCCGGAGGAGACACCGGCCGCGGTCACGTACTTGCCGTCCAGGACGACGCGCTCCCCCGTCGGTTCGGCGCCGAAGCCCTTCAGCTGGTCGAGGGCCAGCCAGTGGGACGTGGCCCGGCGGCCGTCCAGGAGTCCGGCGGCCGCGAGGAGCAGGGAGCCGGTGCACACCGAGGTCGTCCAGGCGCTGGTCCGGTCGGCGGCCCGCAGCCAGTCGAGGAGCGCCCTGTTGTCCATCTGTGCCGCCTGGCCCGGCCCGCCCGGGACCACCAGGATGTCGGGGGCCGGCACCTCGGCGAGGGTCTTGTCCGCGGTCAGCGCGAGCCGGCCGGTGTCGGAACGGACCGGGCCGGTGCGCTCGGCGACGAAGACGGTGTCCGCCTCCGGCAGGCGGCCGAGCGTCTCGTACGGGCCCACGGCGTCCAGGGCGGTGAAGCGGTCGTACAGGAGGATGGCGATCTGCATCGGGTTCCTTTCGGCGAGGGGGCACGGCGGCCCCGGATGAGCGGGGGTCGGGAGTCGTCGCGGCCGGGCCGCCGTCCACGACGCGTGCGAGGAGGCCCGGGCCACGAACCGGCCCGGAGCGTGGGGCGAGCAGCGGAAGTGGTCCTCGTCAGCCCGTGGGGGCCGGGCGGAAGCGTCGCCGGTACTCCGCGGGCGCCGAGCCGAGGATCTTCACGAAGGCGCGCCGCATGCCCTCGGGGGTGCCGTAGCCGCAGGCGCGGGAGATCCCCTCGATGCCGTCGGTGGTGTCCTCCAGGAGACGGCGGGCGTGTTCGAGACGGACCCGCTCGACGTACCGGCCGGGTGTCGTCCCCGTCTCGGCGTGGAAGGCACGGGCGAAGTGGCGGGGCGAGAGGCCGGCGCGGGCGGCGAGCGACTCGACGCCCAGGTCGCCGCCCGGGTGCTCCGAGATCCAACGCTGGACCTCGCGCAGCGGTTCGCGGTGTGCGGTCTGGGCGGCCAACTGGGCACTGAACTGGGCCTGGTTGCCCGGGCGGCGGAGGAAGACGACCAGGTGACGGGCGATGGTGAGGGCGACGTCACGGCCCAGGTCCTCCTCCACGAGGGCGAGGGCCAGGTCGATTCCCGAGGTCACACCGGCCGAGGTGGCCACGTTCCCGTCGCGTACGAAGATCGGGTCCGGATCGAACTCGACCCGCGGATGTTCTTGGGCCAGCCGGTCGCAGTAGGCCCAGTGGGTCGTCGCCCGGCGGCCGTCGAGCAGCCCCGCCGCCGCGAGCAGACCGGCGCCGGTGCACACCGAGACCAGGCGCTCGGCGCGCGGACCGTGGGCGCGCAGCCAGTCGATCAGCCGGGGCTCCGGCCGCCGGGTGCCGCGGCCGCCGGGGACCACCAGGGTGTGCGGGACGGGCGCGTCGGCGAGGGCCAGGTCCGGGACCAGGCCGAGGCCGCTCGAGGCGCGCACCGGCGTGCCGTCCAGGGAGGCCGTGCGGATGCGGTACGAACCGCCGCGACAGGTCTCGGCCCCCGCGAACACCTCCAGGGGACCGGTGACGTCGAGACTCTGCACGCCGTCGAAGAGGACGATCAGGACCGTTCGCATGTCTCGATTCTCGACCGGCGCGCCGATGGCCGCAATGACGGGCATCCCACCTTTCCTGCCATCACGGGTCTTCCTGTTCACGACGTACCAACCAGTCGGTAATGTGCGGGGCATGACCTCTCTCCTGCCGGAGCGCGCCGGGCGCCGCTGTCACAACGTCCTCAACCCGCTCCACTCCACGCTCTTCTTCTCGCCCGATCTGGAGCGGGAGCTGGCAGGGATCGGGATCAAGAACGAACGGGCCGGGTACTTCGCGACGCGGGCCGCCGCGATGGGCGCGGTCGACGCCGGCACGGTGACGGCGACCTTCTACAACTTCCGGCACGAACTGGTGGCCCGGCATGTGCCCGAGGTGTGGCGCACCGCCTCTCCCGAGACGGTGCTCGCGGCCCGGCTGCGTGCCGCGGACGCGACACTCAGGCGGCTGCTCGGCGAGGACCTCGTCGCCTCCGAGGAGGTGGCCGAGGCCGCGGAACTCGCCCTGCGCGCGACCGAGGCGTGCGGCCGGGCCGCCCGCCCGCTCTACGCCGCGCACGCGGACCTCCCTGTCCCGACCGCGCCGCACCTCGCCCTCTGGCACGCGGCCACCCTGTTGCGCGAACACCGCGGCGACGGTCACCTCGCGGCCCTCCTCGACGCGGAGCTCGACCCGGTGGAGGCCCTGTTCAGTCACACCGCGACCGGCAAGGGCATGGCTCCCAAGTGGGCGGTCGGCACGCGCGGCTGGTCCCGGCCGGACTGGGAGGCGGCCGCCGGACGGCTGCGGGAGCGCGGGCTGCTCGACGAGCGGGGCGAGCTGACGGAGGCCGGGACGGCCCTGCGCCAGGACATCGAGACCCGGACGGACCGGCTCGACCGCGCCCCCTACGAGCACCTGGGCGCGGCCGGGGTGGAACGGCTCACCGAGATAGCGCGGGGCCTGCTGATGACGGCGGTCGCCGCCGGGGCGTTCCCGGAAGGCCTGGTCGGCAGGGGCTGACGCGTCCGGGCCGCTCCCGGCCGTGCGCGCCGGAGCGCGAGAGCGCCCCGGCCCGCCGCACACGACCCGTCCGGGCGCCGCCCTGATCCCCCGTTGTCGGTGTCACCTGCCACAATTGCCGCGCAACCTCAGTGGAGAAGGCGGTACGGGATCGTGACGACACCCCTCGTAGGGTCCATCGAAGGCAGGATCGCCGAAGAACTCGGCGTACGGGAGAGGCAGGTCAAGGCCGCCGTCGACTTGCTCGACGGCGGTTCGACGGTTCCCTTCATCGCCCGCTACCGCAAGGAAGCGACCGAGATGCTCGACGACGCGCAGCTGCGCACGCTCGAGGAGCGTCTGCGCTATCTGCGGGAGCTGGAGGACCGGCGCGCCGCGATCCTCGACTCGGT
This sequence comes from Streptomyces sp. NPDC002580, assembly GCF_042889485.1. Lineage (NCBI taxonomy): Bacteria > Bacillati > Actinomycetota > Actinomycetes > Kitasatosporales > Streptomycetaceae > Streptomyces > Streptomyces sp. NPDC002580. Next base: position 910,208 of record NZ_JBIAQZ010000002.1, read on the forward strand.
GCGGGAGCAGGGCAGACTCAGCGCCGAGCTGGAGGCCCGGCTCCGGGCCGCCGAGACGAAGGCGCGGCTCGAGGACATCTATCTGCCGTTCAAGCCCAAGCGGCGCACCAAGGCGCAGATCGCCCGCGAGGCGGGCCTGGAGCCGCTGGCCGAGGGCCTGCTCGGCGACCCGTCGGTCGACCCGCTCGCCGCGGCCGCCGCCTTCGTCGACCCCGACAAGGGCGTCGCCGACCCGCAGGCCGCCCTGGACGGTGCCCGGTCGATCCTCACCGAGCGCTTCTCCGAGGACGCCGACCTGATCGGCGAGCTGCGCGAGCGCATGTGGGTGCGCGGACGGCTCGCCGCCAAGGTCCGGGAGGGCAAGGAGGAGGCGGGCGCCAAGTTCGCCGACTACTTCGACTTCGCCGAGCCCTTCAAGGCGCTGCCCTCGCACCGCGTCCTCGCGATGCTGCGCGGCGAGAAGGAGGAGGTCCTCGATCTCGTCCTGGAACCGGAGGAGCCCACCGAGGGGCCCTCGTCGTACGAGGGGATCGTCGCCCACCGCTTCGGGATCGCCGACCGTGGCCGCCCCGGCGACAAGTGGCTGAGGGAGACGGCCCGTTGGGCCTGGCGCACCCGCATTCTCGTGCACCTCGGCATCGACGTGCGCCTCAGGCTGCGCACCGCCGCCGAGGACGAGGCGGTGAACGTCTTCGCGGCCAACCTGCGGGACCTGCTGCTCGCCGCCCCCGCGGGCACGCGCGCGACGCTGGGCCTGGACCCCGGTTTCCGTACGGGCGTCAAGGTCGCCGTCGTCGACGCGACCGGCAAGGTCGTGGCCACGGACGTCATCCACCCGCACGTCCCGGCCAACCGGTGGGACGAGGCCATCGCCAAGATCGCCCGGCTCGCGAAGGAACACGCGGTCGAGCTGATCGCGATCGGCAACGGCACGGCGTCCCGCGAGACCGACAAGCTCGCCGGTGAGGTCATCACCAAGCACCCGGAACTGAACCTCACCAAGGTGATGGTGTCGGAGGCGGGGGCGTCGGTGTACTCGGCGTCCGCGTTCGCCTCCGCGGAGCTGCCCGACATGGACGTGTCGCTGCGCGGCGCCGTCTCCATCGCGCGGCGGCTCCAGGACCCGCTGGCCGAGCTGGTGAAGATCGACCCGAAGTCGATCGGTGTCGGGCAGTACCAGCACGACCTGTCCGAGGTGAAGCTGTCCCGGTCGCTGGACGCGGTGGTCGAGGACTGTGTGAACGGCGTGGGCGTGGACGTGAACACCGCCTCCGCCCCGCTGCTGGCCCGGGTCTCCGGCGTCACCTCCGGCCTCGCGGAGAACATCGTGGCGCACCGTGACGCCAACGGTCCCTTCACCTCGCGTACGGCCCTCAAGGGCGTGGCCCGGCTCGGCCCCAAGGCGTACGAGCAGTGCGCGGGCTTCCTGCGGATCCGGGGCGGGGACGACCCGCTGGACTCGTCCAGCGTGCACCCGGAGGCCTACCCCGTCGTACGGCGGATGGTGAAGACCGCGGGCGGCGAGGTGGCCTCGCTGGTCGGCAACACGGCTGTGCTGCGGTCGCTGCGGCCGGCCGACTTCGTCGACGAGAAGTTCGGTCTGCCGACGGTGACGGACATTCTCAAGGAGCTGGAGAAGCCGGGGCGCGACCCGCGGCCCGCCTTCAAGACGGCCTCCTTCAAGGACGGTGTCGAGAAGATCTCCGACCTGTCCTCCGGGATGGTCCTGGAGGGGGTCGTCACGAACGTCGCGGCCTTCGGGGCGTTCATCGACATCGGCGTCCACCAGGACGGCCTGGCGCACGTCTCCGCGCTGTCGAAGACGTTCGTCAAGGACCCGCGGGACGTCGTGAAGCCCGGCGACATCGTCAAGGTGAAGGTGCTGGACATCGACATCCCGCGCAAGCGGATCTCGCTGACGCTCCGGCTGGACGACGAGGCGGCGGCCCCGGACGCCGAGGGCGGCGATCGTCCCCAGCGGGGCGGACGGCCGCCTCAGCAGCGTGGGCAGCGGCAGGGCGGCGGCCGTGGCGGCAACAGCGGAGGTCGCGCCGGCGGCGGTGCCGGAGGTGGTGCTGGTGGCGGTGGCTCCCGGCAGGCTCCGCCGCCGGCGAACAGTGCCATGGCGGACGCTCTGCGGCGCGCGGGCCTGACCGACCCCAAGCGGGGCCGGGGCTGACGAGGGAAACCCGCCCGGGCAGGGCGGCTCCCCTCGGCGAAGGCCGACGGGGAGCCGCCGTGCGCGGCGGGATCTGACGGCGAAGGGGCGGCCGCCCTGGAAGGCGGCCGCCCCTTCGCCGTCCGGTCCCGGCGCGCTCCCGCCGGTATCAGCGCTCCGTGACCTTGCCGTCCGCCACTTCCAGGCGGCGGGTCGTGCGGACCGCGTCCAGCATGCGGCGGTCGTGCGTGACCAGCAGGAGCGTCCCCTCGTAGGAGTCCAGGGCCGATTCCAGCTGCTCGATGGCGGGGAGGTCGAGGTGGTTGGTCGGCTCGTCCAGCACGAGCAGGTTGACGCCCCGGCCCTGGAGGAGGGCCAGCGCCGAGCGGGTGCGCTCTCCCGGGGAGAGGGTGGCCGCCGAACGCAGTACGTGCTCCGCCTTGAGCCCGAACTTGGCGAGCAGCGTGCGCACTTCGGCCGGTTCGGTGTCCGGGACGGCCGCGCCGAACGCGTCCATCAGTGACTCGGAGCCGTGGAAGAGCTTGCGTGCCTGGTCGACCTCGCCGACGACCACTCCGGACCCGAGCGTGGCATGGCCGGAGGTCAGCGGGACCCGGCCGAGCAGCGCGCCGAGCAGGGTGGACTTGCCTGCGCCGTTCGCGCCGGTGACGGCCACCCGGTCCGCCCAGTCGATCTGGAGCGTCGCCGGACCGAAGGTGAAGTCGCCGCGCCGCACCTCCGCGTCCCGCAGGGTGGCGACCACCGCGCCCGATCGCGGGGCCGACGCGATCTCCATGCGCAGTTCCCACTCCTTGCGCGGCTCCTCGACGACGTCGAGACGTTCGATCATGCGTTGCGTCTGGCGGGCCTTGGCGGCCTGCTTCTCGCTGGCCTCGCTGCGGAACTTGCGGCCGATCTTGTCGTTGTCGTTGTTCGCCTTGCGCCGGGCGTTCTTGACGCCCTTGTCCATCCAGCCGCGCTGCATCTGGGCCCTGCCTTCGAGGGCCGAGCGCTTGTCCGCGTACTCCTCGAAGTCGTCGCGGGCGTGCCGGCGGGCCGTGTCGCGCTCCTCGAGATAGGCCTCGTAGCCACCGCCGTAGAGCGTGATCTGCTGTTGCGCCAGGTCGAGTTCGAGGACCTTGGTGACCGTGCGGGTGAGGAACTCGCGGTCGTGGCTCACGACGACGGTCCCGGCGCGCAGTCCGGAGACGAAACGCTCCAGGCGCTCCAGGCCGTCCAGGTCGAGGTCGTTGGTCGGCTCGTCGAGCAGGAAGACGTCGTAGCGGGAGAGGAGGAGGGAGGCGAGTCCGGCGCGGGCCGCCTGACCGCCGGACAGGGAGGTCATCAGCTGGTCGAGACCGACACCGAGGCCCAGGGAGTCGGCGACTTCCTCGGCACGCTCGTCGAGGTCGGCGCCGCCGAGGTCGAGCCAGCGCTCCAGGCTGTTCGCATAGGCGTCGTCGGAGCCCGGCGCTCCGTCGACGAGCGCCTGCGTCGCCTCGTCCATGACCCGCTGGGCCTCTTCGACGCCGGTACGGCGCGCGAGGAAGTCCCGGACCGTCTCGCCCTCCCGGCGTTCCGGCTCCTGCGGCAGGTGGCCGACGCTCGCGGTCGGCGGGGAGAGCCGCAGCTCCCCCTGTTCCGGGGTGAGGAGGCCGGCGAGCAGGCGCAGCAGTGTGGACTTGCCCGCGCCGTTGGCGCCGACGAGTCCGATCACATCGCCGGGCGCGACGACGAGGTCGAGTCCGGTGAACAGCGCGCGGTCGCCGTGTCCGGCGGTGAGGTTCTTGGCGACGAGGGTGGCAGTCATCAGGGAGCCGATTTTAACGGCCCTCGTGCCCTGCCCGACGCCGCCGGTCATCGGGGCCGGCCGGGTCGCCCCGCCCGCCCGTCGTCACCGTCCCCGCGCCGCCGCTCCCCCACTCCCTCTCTCGCCCACCCGCTCCCGCGCTCGCCCACTCCGACGGCCACCGATCCCCGGCTCACCCGCCGGGCCTGCTGGCACCGGCACGACGTCTCAGTGCGCCATCGCCGCCACCAGCACGCTTCCGGACGTCCGGGCCACGATGAACGACGCCCCCTTCACGGCACGGGCCTGCAGCGGAATCCGGTGCCGGCCCGGTTCCAGGGTTCCGTCGAACACGTCGTACGCGTGGCCGCGTGAGAGCCGGTCCAGCCGGTGGGCGGTCAGCCGGACCCGGCAGGTGGTGGTGACCTCGACTCCGGCCGCCCCCTCCGCGGCGACCAGCCCGGTGAGCCGGCGCAGCTCCCGCGGGCCGCGGTCCAGGGCGTGCTCGACCTGGGCGACCAGCAGCGGGACGATCGGAGCGAGGCCCTCGACGTGGGCCACGTCGAGGCCCACGGCGCGGAAGGACTCCCTTACGGCGGCTCGCTCCGCGTCCGCGACGGCCGGGCCGAACACCACGGCGCCGTAGACGCGCAGTTCGTCCGCCGGGACCCCGGTGACGTCCCGGGCGATGTCGGCGCCGATACCGATGGCGCGCAGCGCGGCTGCCAGTTTGGCGAGGAGGGCGACCCGGGCCCCGATCAGGAGGACCCGGCGGCGGGCTCCCGGGTCGATGTCGAGCAGGGCGTTCAGCGCGGCGCGGTACTCGGTGCCGTGGAAGCGGAAGGGCCCTATGGCGTGGTAGCCGTTGCGCTCCAGGTCGGCCCGTTCACCGGTCTGCCAGGCGAAGTCGCGCCAGACGTAGTCGTCGCCCTCCCTCTCGATGACGGCGGTGACGGCACCGCATTCGATGCCCTCGCACTCGGGGCAGCCGTAGATGATGTGGCGGCCCCCGTCGAGCGGGGCGTCGGCTTCCAGGAGAAGCCCCCGCACCTGCGCGGTGAAGATCGCGGGTGGGACGTCGGAGGCCAGTGGGGACACGGCGTCGAGGTCGGAGAGCTGGAACAGCAGCGGGCGTCCGTCGACGACGAAGTCGACGAATTCCCGGTGCACTTGGTAGTCACCGTTGGTGAGGACTCCACCGGCACGCATCGCCGGTGCCAGGCCGAAAGCGGCGTACTCGGCAGACATACTGTGAGTATCCCCAGACTCGGAGTGGTCTGAGCGCGGCATGGCATATTCCGCTAACGTCCCGGCATGGAGAAGCCCGGGAACGAAGCGGTGATCGTGGTCGGCAGCGGGGTCGTCGGCCTGGCCACGGCCGTGGTGCTGGCCGAGGCCGGCAGGCGGGTCCGGGTGTGGACACGGGAGCCCGCGGAGCGCACCACCTCGGCGGTTGCGGGGGCGCTGTGGTGGCCGTACCGCATCGAGCCGAAGGCACGCGCCCGCGCGTGGGCGCTCGAGTCGCTCTCCGTGTACGAGGAACTGGCCGGGCGGCCCGAGGAGACGGGCGTACGCCTGGTCGAGGGGGTCATGGGCGAGACCCGGCTGGACGAACTGGGTCCGTGGGCGGCCCGGGTGCCCGGGCTGCGCGCCGCGACCACCGAGGAGTACCCGGGGAGCGCGCTGTGGGCGCGGCTGCCGCTGCTCGACATGCCCACGCATCTGCGCCTGTTGCGCGAACGGCTCTCGCGGGCGGGCGGGACGGTCGAGGAGCGGACGGTGACGGACCTCGCGGAGGCGGAGGCGCCGGTCGTCGTCAACTGCGCGGGCCTCGGCGCCCGCACGCTCGTCCCGGATGCGGCCGTACGGCCCGTGCGCGGCCAGCTGGTGATCGTCGAGAACCCCGGGATCCGCGAGTGGCTCGTCACGACCGACCCGGCGGCCGGCACGACCACCTACGTCTTCCCCCAGCCGGACCGGCTGGTCCTCGGGGGTACGACCGACGAGGACGACTGGTCGACGGTGCCCGACCCGAAGGTGGCCGCGGAGATCCTCGAGCGGTGCGCGGCGCTGCGCCCCGAGATCGCCGGAGCGCGCGTGCTCGACCACCTGGTGGGGCTGCGTCCGGTGCGTGACACGGTCCGGCTGGAGCGCGAGATCCTGCCGGACGGGCGGGTGTTGGTGCACAACTACGGTCACGGGGGCGCCGGGGTCACGGTGGCGTGGGGGTGCGCGCGGGAGGCGGCGGGACTCGTCGGCCCGGCCCCCTCCCGCTGAGCGAGGAGGATCAGGGGCTCTCCCCCGGTACACGGCGCGCGGCGCGCGGGTCGCGCACGCCGTCGAGGACGGCCGCGGCCGGGGCCGCCTTCGCGCCCGCCGTGGCCCGCGCGAAGGCGTCGGCGCCGCCCACCAGCGGGACCCGGGCCGTCGTACGGGAGAGGTCGAGGGTCAGGGTCGGCCTGGTCGAGGGCGGGTCGATCAGATCCTTGTCGGTGCCCGCGACGATCAGCGCGAGCCGGTGGCCCTTCGGGACGACGTGGTCGGTGGCCGCCAGGTCCAGCGTGATGGTGTACGCCCGGCCCGGGGTGAGCGGGGCGCCCCGCCCGGAGGCGTGGTTGCCGAGGTCGGCCCAGCCGCGGCTGAGGACCGTGTAGTCGACGGCGGCCCCGGTCGCCCGTGTCGCCTTGTAGCAGGGGCTGTCTCCGGCGGTGCTCGCTCCCCAGCAGGTGCGGTCAGTGAGGGTGGCGATGCCCTCGCCGGGGCCGGCGTAGTCGCGGACGGTGTCCGGCCCCAGGTCGACGAGTACGGCCGAGAGGTGGGCCGTGGTGGTCGTGGGGGTGGCGGTGACGGTCACCTCGGAGGAGCCGGAGAGGCGCAGGTCCCGGGTGAGCGGCCGGGTGACGAAGCCCGTCTTCTCGGGGGTGGACGCGTCGACGTGCGCGGCCCAGTCGGTCTCGCCGAGCCGCGGGTCGTCGGTGAAGGTCTCGGTTCCGGCGTTGCGGCGGAGCCCGAGGGTGCCGACGCCCGCGAGGGTCCCCGTGCCCGGCCGCAGGGTCGTCGCCTTGGTGGTGCGGGGCGGCCAGACGGGGGAGGTGGCCCACGCGTCGGGGTGGCGTTCGATGTCGGCCATGGGCTCGTCGTCGATGCCGTTGTCGTAGCCGAGGAGTTCGTGGTCGAACCAGCGGTGCAGGGTGTCGACCCAGGCGGCACGGCGGAAGTCGAAGGGGTCGACGTGGCCGGTCTGGGACAGCCAGATCTTGCGCTCCACGCCGTTCCTGGCGAGGGCGTCCCACCACTGGCCGACGTTCTTGGTGCGGACGTTGAGGTCCTGCATGCCGTGCACGAGGAAGACGCTGGCCTTCACCTTCGAGGCGTCCTTGACGTAGTCGCGCTCGGTCCACAGCGACGTCCAGTCGCCGGTGCGCGGCGCCTGGTCGACCAGTTTCCGCTGCACGGCGGCGCACTCGGCGCGGGCGGCGGGACTGTCGACGTAGTCGGAGAGCCAGTCGGGGCCCGAGTCGTAGAGCGGGGCGCCCTGGGCGAAGTAGTAGTCGTACCAGGAGGAGATGGCGCTGATCGGCACGATGGTCTTCAGGCCCTCGACTCCGGTGGCGGCCACGCCGTTGGCGATCGTGCCGTCCCAGCTCTTGCCGATCATGCCGGTCCGGCCGTTGGTCCAGCCGGCCTCGGCCTTGGCGGAGCCGGTGCGCGTGGTGTACGCCCTGGCCCTTCCGTTCAGCCAGTCGACGACCGCCTTGGCGGACCGGATGTCGGATCGCCCGCCCACGTCTACGCAGCCGTCGGAGCGGTTGGTGCCGGCCAGGTCCACGCCGACGAAGGCGTAGCCGCGCGGAACGAAGTAGTTGTCGTAGAACAGCGGCATCTGGACGACGTGGCCGTTCGCGTCGTACGTCTTCTTCTGGCTCTCGTTGCCGCGCCCGCAGCACGAGTAGTACGGGCTGGCGTCCATGATCACGGGGATTCTGCGGCCCTGGCGGGCGAGTTAGCGGGGCCGGACGATGTCGACGGCCACCCGGTCGTGCTTTCCGTCGCGGTCCCCGTCGAGACCGGTGTCGACCCAGACGGACTCGCGGATCGCGTTCTCGTACGAGTAGACGGGGGAACTCTCGCGCGGTGCGCCGTGTGCGGCGGCGGGCGCGAGGAGCGCGGCCATCAGGGCGGCGACCGCCGCCGTCGCGAGAGATCTCCAGGTCGTCGAGCGCGCCCGGCGCGCGGGTATCGGCATGCGCGGAAGGTACCCCGGTCAACTCCCTTGCAAAAGAGGGTCGGTGAAAGGCCTGTGGGGCTGGATGGCTCATGACGGCCGAATGGCGATCGTGTGACAGGGGTGGCCGTGGACATGACCGGGGCCACCGGGACTCAATAGGCTCCGAACCGACTTCACGCCCCCACGACTTGGAGCTCGACGTGCACCGCAGACTCATCGCCCCGGGCGCCCTCGCCGCCTCCCTGCTGCTGGCGATCCCGGCATCGGCGGCAAGCACCGCACCGGGAGCACCGGGCATCGGCGACCCCTACTACCCGGCCTACGGCAACGGCGGATACGACGTCGCGCACTACGACCTGCGGCTCACCTACCAGCCGCGGACGGACGAGCTGGAGGGCACGGCCACCCTCCTCGCGACGACCACGCAGGACCTGTCCCGGTTCGATCTGGACTTCCTGCTCGACGTGAGCGAGGTCCGGGTCAACGGCGCGAAGGCCACTTTCGCGACCTCGGGCCGGCACGAGCTGGAGATCACCCCGGCGAAGCCGCTCGCCAAGGGCACCCCGATCACCGTGGTCGTCCGCTACAGCGGCGTGCCGTCCACGAAGAGCGCGTACGGCTTCTCGACCTGGCACCGCACTCCGGACGGCGCGGTCGCGGCGGACGAGCCCGAGTCGGCCTGGTGGTGGTACCCGAGCAACGACCACCCGCTCGACAAGGCGACGTACGACGTGTCGGTGGCCGTCCCGGACGGCACCCAGGCGATCTCCAACGGCACGCTCCAGTCGACGAGTTCACGGCTCGGCTGGACCCGGTACAACTGGCGGTCCAACAAGCCGCAGGCCACCTATCTGACCACCCTCGCGGTCGGGAGGTTCGACATCACGACCGGCACCTCCGAGGGCGGCGTCCCGGTCGTGAACGCCTACAGCAAGGACCTCGGGGACAACGACGGGGCGGCGCGCGCGAGCGTCGAGCGGACGGGCGAACTGGTCGACTGGCTGAGCGGCTACTTCGGGCCGTATCCGTTCAGTTCGGCGGGCGGCTACGTCCCCAACACCACGACCGGGTACGCGCTGGAGACGCAGACGCGGGTGTACTACAGCCCCCGGCAGTTCGCGAACGGCTCCAACACCTCGGTCGTCGTCCACGAGTTGGCGCATCAGTGGTACGGCGACGACGTGTCGCTGAAGGGCTGGAAGGACATCTGGATCAACGAGGGCTTCGCGCGGTACGCGCAGTGGCTCTGGTCGGAGCACGAGGGCGAGGGCACGACACGGGAGCTCGCGGACTACGTGTACGCCTCGCATCCGGCGGACGACGCCTTCTGGACGGTGGCGCCCGGCGACCCGGGGGCGGACCACCAGTTCGACACCGCGGTCTACGACCGGGGCGCGCTGGCCGTGCAGGCACTGCGCGACAGGATCGGGGACGACGCCTTCTTCGCCGTCCTGAAGGGCTGGCCGAAGGAGCACGCCTACGGGAACGCTTCGGTCGGCGACTTCCGCGAGTACGCCGAGCAGGTGTCCGGCACTTCGCTCGCGGACCTCTTCGAGACCTGGCTGTTCCAGCCGGTGAAGCCGGCGGCGCCCACGGCCCCGGCGACGGTACGGGGCGCCGGAGCCGCCGCGACGGCGGGAGCCGGGGATTCCGTCGCCCGGCCCAGGTCGTGGCGGAAGATCGCCGCCACCGACTCGGTCCACGCCCGCTGAGGTGACGCCGCTCCGGGCGGCGGCCGCCGCCGTGGGCCGCCGCCCGGAGCCGGGGACGGGACGGGGAGGAACGCGGTGGTCGAGCGGCCGTCGGGCACGGGGCCGGGGTGGCGCTCAGCGGCCCGCGGGCGTCTGCTCCAACTCGTCCACCCGGGTCAGGAGTTCGTCCCGGCCGATGGCGTCGGCCCTGGTCGCGGGGACGGTACAGGCGTACGCGCCGGCCACCGCGCCGTACAGGGCGCAGCGGTGGACCGGTTCGCCTGCCAGCCTGCCGAAGAGGAAACCGGCGGCGAAGGAGTCCCCCGCGCCGTTCGAGTCGACCACGGGCGTGCGGGGCGGTACCGCCGGGACGTGCGTCACCTCGCCGTCTGCCAGCAGGTACGCGCCCTCCGCGCCGGCCGTGGCGACGACCACCTCGGCCCGGCCCCGCTCCACGATCCGGCGCATGGTGCGCTCCGGGTCCGCGAGGGCGGTGGTGGAGACGAACACGATGTCGGCTGCGTACGCGAACGGCTCGTGGTAGGGATTCTCGCCGTCCCAGTTGTGCAGGTCCGTCGAGAGGGTCACGCCGGTGTCCCGCAGGGTCTGCAGGGCGAAGGCGCACGGATGGGTGATGGACACGTGCGCGTGACGGCTCGCCCCGGCCAGGTCCCGGACCGTCCTCTCGGGCAGCCGGTCGTCCTCGTGCGCACGGCTGTCGTCGTACAGGGAGAGCCTGCGTCCGTCGGGGCCCACGAGGTTGACCGCGCGCTTGGTGCCGGCGGGCTGGGGCACTTCGGTGAGCGCGATGCCCCGGTCGCGGTGCAGGGCGCGCACGAGATCGCCCTCGGGGTCGTCGCCGAGCATGTCGAGGTGGTGGGTGCGCAGCCCGAGCGTGTGCAGGCCCAGGGCGACGAAGTCACCGGTCTGCCCGGCCCGGGTCTCGATCCCGGGGCGGATCATGTAGCTGTCGGCGTAGGGAAGCGGCAGTTCGGGGACGTGGACGATCGTGTCCACACCCGCACCGCCGAGGACGAGGACGTCGATGTCGCGGCTCATGGCACTCCCTCTCGGATCCGGTCAGCGAGTCAAGCAGGCTCCGACGACCGCAGCAAGGCGTTGCAGAAATTTTCGCAACTTCTTTCATGCGGAACCGCGCCGCACCGGTCACCGCGTCCCGCCACCGGGCCGGTCAGCCGCCGTGGTCGTACACCGTCACCGCCAGTCCGCGGCGCACCAGCCGCTCGGTGACGAGGGGTTCGACCCGTGCCCAGTCGCCGCCGGCCAGTCCGCACCCGATGCGCGGCATGTGCACGGAGGCGCCGAGTTCGACGGCCTTGTCCGCGAGCGGTCCGAGTGCGGCGTCGATGGCCTCGTAACGCACGGGGACGCCCTTGCTGCCGGTGCGTATCCCCCGCTGGCCCACCAGGTTGGCCACCCACACGTAGGGCTCGACCCGGACGAACTGGGCGGCGCCCAGGCCGAAGTCGTTGCCCGCGCGACCGCGGTGCCAGGCGCGGTAGGCCGCCTCCGGCTCCGGCCAGCGGCGTGAGAGGGCCAGCACGAAGCCCTTTCCCCAGCCGCCGATGTCGTTGCAGACATGGGCGATCACCTTGACGCCCCTCACCGAAGGAACGGTGGCGTCACCCCGGACGTACGTGATCTCCGACATGACGCCACCGTAGAGGCCGGCACTGACAGTCGCGGCCTGCTCAGCTCCAGCTCGGCGAGGGATCGTACGGCTCCCCGTACGGCACGGGCCGGCCCGTGTACGCGTCCAGCAGGGCGCGGTCGCCCACGGCGCGGCGCAGCTTCACCGTCACCTGTTGCCCCCTCGCCTCGCTGGTGCAGTCCCCGTCCCGCGGGTTCTTGACGGAGGCCGACAGCACGACGCTCCCGGACGTCTCCGGCACCTTCACGGCCGGACCGTCGTCGCAGGACCCGTGGATGGCGAGCACCGTCAGCGAGCGCCCGCCCCCGGCGGTCCGGAGCAGGCCGTCGGGGGCGGCCGACGGGCCGGCGGGCAGGTCGTGGGCCGAACCGATCGGCGGCCGAGGGAGTTTCGACGGCACGGCGACGACCCGCTTGAGCGGGGAGTCGTAGCCCTTGAGGGTGAGGAGCCAGGCCGGGACCTTCGCCGGTCCACGGCTGGTGGCCAGGGTCATCGTCCCGAGCTTCGTGGCGAGCGGGCTGACGGTCCGTGATGTGGTGACGCGCGTCTGGTGGCCTCCGGAGTGAGGGCGATCCGACGGGACGTGCCGTCACTCCGACGCCGCCGGCCCGGGCCATGTTCATCCGCCGGGCGGGTACATCTCCTCGATGGCCTCCGCGTGGCGCTCCCTGATCGCCCGGCGCCGCAGCTTGAGCGAGGGGGTCAACTCGCCGCTCTCCGGGCTCCATTCCCGGTCGAGCACGCGGTACCGCTTGATCTGCTCGGGCCGACTGAGCCGGGCGTTGGCCCGCTCCACCGCGTCGGCGATCCCCTCCCGCAGCGCGGCCGGATCGAGGCGGCCCGCGTGTTCGGGGTCCGGGACGAGGAGCGCCACGAGGTACGGGCGGCCGTCCCCGTGCACGAACGCCTGGCCCACGAGGGGATGCTCCTTGACCGTGTTCTCGACGAGGGCGGGTGAGATGTTCTTGCCGGCCGAGGTCACGATCATCTCCTTCTTGCGGTCGGTGATCCAGAGATAGCCGTCCTCGTCGAGCCGCCCGATGTCACCGGTGGCGAACCAGCCGTCGGGGTCGCGGACGTCCTCCAGCGAACCGTCGGCCCGCAGGTACCCGTCGAAGACGGTCGCGCCCCGCAGGAGGATCTCGCCGTCCCCGGCGATCCTGATCTCCAGTCCGTCCAGCGGCCTGCCCACCGAGCCGAGCCGGAACGCGGCCGGGCTGTTGGCGGTGGCGACCCCCATCACCTCCGTCAGCCCCCAGGCGTCCATGATCGCGAGGCCGAAGCCGGCCCAGAACTCCACGACGTCCGGCGGCATCGGCGCCGAGGCGCTGGCCGTCCACTCCAGACGGTCGAATCCGGCGAGCGCGAGGATGGGGTCGAGCACCTGCTCCTTGGCCTCGCGGTACCCCGCCTCCAGCTCGGCGGGCGGCTCCTCGCCCCGCTCGCGACAGGCGACGCGCGCGCGAGCCGTCGCCATCGCCGCCTCCACCACCGTCCGCCGCTCCCCCGGCAGTCCGGCCAGCGCGGCCCGCACGGCGGACGCGAGCTTCTCCCACACGCGTGGGACGCCGAAGAACTGCGCGGGATGCAACTCCCGTGCGACGGCGGCCACCTCGGCCGGGTCCGCGCACAGATGAACGTGTGCGGCGCGGAAGACGGGCAGGTAGATCCCGAGCATCCGCTCGGCGATGTGCGCGAAGGGCAGGTAGCAGATGTGCTCGACGTGAGTGGGCAGTTCGACGAGGCGGTCGAGGGCCAGGACGTTGAGGACGACCTTGCGGTGAGTGATCGGCACGCCCTTGGGCTCACCGGTGGTGCCCGAGGTGTAGACGACGGTGAGCGGATCGTTCGGACGAATCTCGCGCCAGGACTTCTCGAACTCCTCGGAGCGGGAGGCGCCTTCGGGGCCGTGCCCGGCCGCGTCGGGTGCCGTGATGTGGTGGCCGCGCAGGGAGGCGTACGTGCGGTGGGGGCCCGCCTCGGCCGCCTCCGCGACGACCAGCCGCTCCAGTGGCACCCCCGGCTCCGCCAACAGCGGTTCCCAGCGGGGCAGTTCGCACGTTCCTCCGACGATCGCGAGACGCGCGCGACTGTGCCGCGCGATGTGCGCGACCTGTTCCGGGGCCGACGTGGAGTAGACGGTGACCGGTACCGCGCCCAGGTGGGTCAGCGCGAGGTCGCTCAGCCAGTGCTCGGGCCGGTTGCTCATCATCATGAGGACGTGTTCGCCGCGCCCGACACCGAGACCCGCGTATCCGGCGGCGAGTCCCGCGACCTCCTCGCGCACCTCGCCCCAGGTGAGCGTGGTCCAGCCGTCTCCCGTACGCCAGGACAGGGCCGGCAGGTCCGCGTGGTCCTCCGCGTTGCGCAGCAGCAGGGCCGGGAGGGTGAGTTCGGCAGGCTCTCCCGGAAGTCTCAGGATCGTGGTCATGACCGCCTCCTGGCGCCGTCGGATCCGAGTGCGCCGCGGGCCGCGACCCGCGCCGCTCCTGGACGGACGCTTTCACAACACCGGTGCGACAGCAATACTGTTGCACCGCGCCGCCACCGATCACCCCGGGCGCGCGCCGCACGACGCGAGAGGCGGGGACCTGCCATGACGACGGACACCGAGGAGCCGACGGACACCGGGGAGCCGACGCTCACGGTCGACGAGCTGGCCGGGCGGGCGGGCGTCACGGTCCGCACCGTCCGCTTCTACAGCGCCAGGGGCCTGCTGCCGCCGCCCGTGATCGGGCCCCGGCGGGTGGGGCACTACAGCCAGGAGCATCTGGCCCGGCTCGCGCTCATCGAGGAACTGCAGCGACGGGGCATGACCCTGGCCGCGATCGAACGCCATCTGACGCAGCTGCCGCCCGGCCTGAGCGCGCACGAACTCGCCATCCACCGTGCCGTGGTGGCCTCCTGGGCGCCCGAGGCGACGGAGGCGGTGACCCGGGAGGAGCTGGAGCGGCGGGCCGGACGCCCGCTGGGCGACGCCGACGTGGAGCGGCTGGCCGCCATGGGCGTCGTCGAACTCACGGGCGCCTCCGTCCGGCTGGACCCGGGACTGCTGCGCCTCGGCGTGGAGCTCCTGGACGTACCGCTCGCGCAGGAGACGATCCTCGCCGCGCGAACCGTGCTGCTGGACCACTCGCGGGCGGCGGCCCACGAGCTGTCCGCCCTGTTGCGCGAGGCGGTGGGCGGACGGGAGTCCGTGGCGGCGGTGAAGTCGCTGTCGGCGCACATGCAGCCGCTGGTGGTGCAGGCGCTGCTCACCTCGTTCCAGCGCTCCCTGAAGGAGGAGCTGCGCGAGTGGCTCAAGGAGACCTGATCCGGGGGCGGCCACCGGTTCGCCGGTCGGCGTCCGGTGGCCGCCCCCGTGGGGGATGTCTCCGTACCACTCAGCGACACGTCACCCGGGGCGTGGGACCTGACCGGGCCCACGCCCTCGTGCGGCGTGCGCCTGATCAGGACGCGTCGGTGAACCGCTCGCCCTTCTCGGCCTTCTCGACGAGCAGCGCGGGCGGCGTGAACCGGTCCCCGTAGCGCTCGGCGAGTTCCCGCGCGCGGGCCACGAACGCGGGCAGGCCCGTGCCGGTCCCCGCGGCACCCTCGTAGCCGTTGATGTACTGCAGGATTCCACCGGTCCAGCCCGGGAAGCCGATGCCGAGGATCGAGCCGATGTTGGCGTCGGCGACGGAGGTCAGGACGCCTTCCTCCAGGAGCCGGACGGTGTCCAGCGCCTCGGAGAAGAGCATGCGCTCCTTCATGTCCTCGAACGGGATCTCGTGCCCCGCCTTGCCGAAGTGCTCGCGCAGTCCGGGCCACAGCTTGCCGCGGCGGCCGTCCTCGCCGTACTCGTAGAAGCCCGCGCCGCCGCTGCGCCCGGGGCGCCCGAACTCGTCCACCATGCGGTCGATGACGGCCTCGGCGGGGTGGGTGTCCCAGGTGCCGCCCGCCTCCTCGACGGCCTGCTTGGACTCCTTGCGGATCTTGCGGGGCAGGGTGAGGGTCAGCTCGTCCATGAGGGAGAGGACCTTGGCCGGGTAGCCGGCCTGGGCGGCGGCCTGCTCGACGGAGGCGGGCTCGATGCCCTCGCCGACCATCGCGACGCCCTCGTTGATGAAGTGCCCGATGACGCGGGAGGTGAAGAAACCGCGCGAGTCGTTGACGACGATCGGGGTCTTCCTGATCTGCCGCACGAGGTCGAAGGCGCGGGCCAGCGTCTCGTCGCCGGTGCGCTCGCCCTTGATGATCTCGACCAGCGGCATCTTGTCGACGGGCGAGAAGAAGTGCAGCCCGATGAAGTCGTCCTGGCGCTCCACGCCCTCGGCGAGCGCGGTGATCGGCAGCGTGGAGGTGTTGGAGCAGAGCAGCGCGTCGGGCTCGACGATGTGCTGGATCTCCTGGAACACCTTGTGCTTGAGCGAGGTGTCCTCGAAGACGGCCTCGATGACGGCGTCGCAGCCCGCGAGGTCCTTCGGGTCGGCGGTGGGCGTGATGCGGGCCAGCAGCGCGTCGGCCTTCTCCTGGGTCGTGCGTCCCCGGGAGACCGCCTTGGCGCACAGCTTCTCGGAGTACGCCTTGCCCTTGGCCGCCGCGTCCGCCGTGACGTCCTTGAGGACGACGTCGATGCCCGCGCGGGCGCACGAGTACGCGATGCCCGCGCCCATCATCCCGGCGCCGAGGACGGCGACCTTGTGGACCGGGCGCGGCTCGATGCCCCGGGGCCGGTTGGCGCCGGAGTTGACGGCCTGGAGGTCGAAGAAGAAGGCCTGGATCATGTTCTTCGAGGTCTGGCCCGCGGCCAGCTCGACGAAGTAGCGGGCCTCGATGACCTGGGCCGTCTCGAAGTCGACCTGGGAGCCCTCGACGGCGGCCGCGAGGATGTTGCGCGGAGCCGGGTAGGGCGCGCCGTTGGTCTGCTTGCGCAGGCTCGCGGGGAAGGCGGGCAGGTTGGCCGCGAACTTCGGGTTGGCCGGGGTGCCGCCGGGGATGCGGTAGCCGGGCCTGTCCCAGGGCTGCTGGGACTCGGGGTTGGCGTCGATGAAGGCGCGGGCCTTGGCGAGCAGTTCCTCGGGGGTGGCGGCCACCTCGTGGACGAGGCCGTTGTCCCGGGCGCGCGGGGCGCTGTACTGGGTGCCCTGGAGGAGGACCTTCAGCAGGGCGTCGGCGATGCCGAGGAGCCGTACGGTGCGGACGATTCCGCCGCCGCCGGGGAGCAGGCCGAGGGTGACCTCGGGGCAGCCGATCTTGGTGCCGGAGGTGTCGAGGGCGACCCGGTGGTGGCAGGCGAGGGCGAGCTCGAAGCCGCCGCCCAGGGCCGCGCCGTTGATGGCGGCGACGACGGGCTTGCCCAGGGTCTCGATGCGGCGCAGGTCGCGCTTGACGGCGAGGCCGCCGTCGAAGAGGTCCTGGGCGGTCTCGGGGGTGACCCGGATGAGGTCGCGCAGGTCGCCGCCCGCGAAGAAGGTCTTCTTGGCGGAGGTGAGGATGACGCCCCGGATCGAGTCCTTCTCGGCCTCCAGGCGGTCGGTGATCGCGGCGAGGGAGGCGCGGAACGCCGCGTTCATGGTGTTGGCGGACTGGTTGGGGTCGTCGAGGACGAGGGTGACGACGCCGGTCTCGTCCTGTTCCCAGCGGATGGTGGTGGGCTCAGTGCTCATCAGGGGATGCTCCGTAGATCCTTGATCCGTTGGGAAGGTCAGACGCGCTCGACGATCGTGGCGATGCCCATGCCGCCGCCCACGCAGAGGGTGGCGAGGCCGTAGCGCTTGTCCTGGCGCTCCAGTTCGTCGACGAGGGTGCCGAGGATCATCGCGCCGGTGGCACCGAGGGGGTGGCCGAGCGCGATGGCGCCGCCGTTGACGTTGACCTTGTCCAGCGACAGGCCCATGTCCTTCACGAAGCGCAGGACGACGGCCGCGAAGGCCTCGTTGATCTCGACGAGGTCGATGTCGTCGATGGTCAGACCGGCCTTGGCGAGCGCCTTGCGGGTCGCGGGCGCGGGTCCGGTGAGCATGATGGTGGGCTCGGAGCCGGAGACGGCGGCGGAGACGATCCGGGCGCGCGGGGTGAGGCCGTAGCGCTCGCCGACCTCCTTGGAGCCGATGGCGACGAGGGAGGCGCCGTCGACGATGCCGGAGGAGTTGCCCGCGTGGTGGACGTGATCGATCTGCTCGATCCAGTGGTACTTCTGCAGGGCCACGGCGTCGAAGCCGCCGAGTTCGCCGATGTCGGCGAACGAGGGCTTCAGCCGGGCGAGCGAGTCCGCGGTGGTGCCGGGGCGCAGGAACTCGTCGTGGTCCAGGACCGTGAGACCGCCGCGGTCCTTGACCGGGACGACGGACTTCTCGAATCGGCCGTCCTTCACGGCCGCGGCGGCGCGTTCCTGGGAGAGGGCCGCGTACTCGTCGACGTCCCGGCGGGTGAAGCCCTCGATGGTGGCGATGAGGTCGGCGCCGATGCCCTGCGGCACGAAGTTGGTGGCCAGGTTGGTCATCGGGTCGGCGAACCAGGCGCCGCCGTCCGAGGCCATCGGCACCCGCGACATCGACTCGACGCCGCCCGCGAGGACGAGGTCCTCCCAGCCCGAACGAACCTTCATCGCGGCCATGTTGACGGCTTCCAGGCCCGAGGCGCAGAAGCGGTTCTCCTGGACGCCGGCCACGGTGTCGGGGAGTCCGGCGGCGATGGCCGCGATACGGGCGATGTCGGAGCCCTGGTCGCCGACCGGGCCGACGACGCCGAGCACGATGTCGTCGATGGCGGCCGGGTCGAGGCCCGGGAAGCGGCGCCGCACCTCGTGGATGAGCCCGACGACCAGGTCGATGGGCTTGGTGCCGTGCAGGGCGCCGTTCTGCTTGCCGCGGCCGCGCGGGGTGCGGATCGCGTCGTACACGTACGCTTCGGTGCTCACTGGTAAGCCTTTCGGGAAGATTTAGCCGAGCAGGGAACGGCCGATGATCTCCTTCATGATCTCGGTCGTCCCGCCGTAGATGGTCTGGATGCGTCCGTCGGTGAAGGCCCGGGCGACCCGGTATTCCGTCATGTAGCCGTAGCCGCCGTGCAGTTGGAGGCAGCGGTCGGCGACGCGCTTCTGCAGTTCGGTGGCCCACCACTTGGCCATGGAGGCGTGTACGGCGTCGAGTTCACCGTCGGAGTGGTCGACGATGCAGCGGTCGAGGAAGGTGCGGGTGACGGCGCACTCGGTGGCCATCTCGGCGATCTCGAAGCGGATGTGCTGGAGCTTGGCGAGCGGCCGCCCGAAGGCCTCGCGCTCCTTCACGTACTCCGTCGTGATCTCCAGGAGGTGTTCGGCACCGGCGATGGCGGCGACGGCGATGCCCATGCGCTCCTGCGCGAGGTTGGTCATCAGGTGGACGAACGCGCCGTTCAGCTCTCCGAGCAGGTTCTCCTTGGGCACGCGTACGTCGTTGAAGAACAACTCCGCGGTGTCCTGCGACTTCTGGCCGATCTTGTCGAGGTTGCGGCCGCGTTCGAAGCCCTCCGTGCCGCGTTCGACGACGAGCAGCGAGAGCCCGCGGGCACCGCCCTCGGGTGTCGTCCTCGCGACCACGATCACCAGGTCGGCCAGGATGCCGTTGGAGATGAACGTCTTGGAGCCGTTGAGCAGGTAGTGGTCGCCCTTGTCCTCGGCGTGTGTCGTGATGCCCTGGAGGTCGGATCCGGCGCCGGGTTCGGTCATGGCGATCGCGGTGATCAGCGAACCGTCGCAGAAGCCGGGCAGCCAGCGTCGTCTCTGCTCCTCGGTGGCGAGGTCCGTCAGGTAGGGCCCGATGATGTCGTTGTGCAGTCCGAGGGCCAGACCGGCCGCTCCCGCGCGCGTGAACTCCTCGGCGAGTACGGCGCTGTAGCGGAAGTCCGCGTTCCCGCCGCCTCCGTACTCCTCGGGCACGGCGAGTCCCAGCAGGCCCTGCTTCCCGGCCGCCCGCCAGGCCTCGCGCGAGACGATGCCGTCCTTCTCCCACTGCTCGTAGTGGGGCAGCACCTCCTTGGCGAGGAAGGTGCGGACGGTCTCGCGGAACGCGTCGTGCTCGGCGGTGAAGATCTGCCGCTTCATGCGGAGTACGCCTTCCTGGAGTTCGTGCGCGGAATCCCGTCGAGGGTGGTGCCGGGGCTCGCGAGGGCGTGTACGGGCGCCGTGTCCAAGCGGACGGCGGGCGGTCGGGTGAGCGCCATCAGCCACCGTCCTTCGTCAGCCCGGGGACGTCCCAGTCACGGGCCACGTCCGCGGTGTCCCCTCCCGGCAGGGCGGGACCGCCGCGGACCGAGGTGGGGGTGGCCGAGAAGCGCGGCGCGGGGGCCGGCTGCGTGATGCCGCCGTGGTCGACGAAGGTGCCCCGGGCGGCGAGGTGCGGGTGCCCGGGCGCCTCGCGCAGCGACAGGACCGGCGCCACGCACGCGTCGGTTCCCTCGAAGACCGCGGTCCACTCGTCTCTCGTACGGGTCCTGAAGCGGGCGGCGATCGTCTCGCGCAGCTCCTCCCAGCGGGCCGGGTCCTTGCGGGCGGGGCCGAGCTCCGGGATGCCGAGCAGGTCGACGAAGTCGTCGTAGAACCGCTGTTCCAGGGGACCGACCGCCATGTGCCGGCCGTCGGCCGTCTCGTAGGTCCCGTAGTAGGGGCAGCCGCCGTCCAGGAGGTTGGCCCGGCGCCGGTCCTGCCAGCCGCCCACGGCCATCATGCCGTGGATCATCGTGGAGAGGTGCGCCGTGCCGTCGACGATGGCCGCGTCCACGACCTGCCCGGCACCGGTGGCGCGCGCGTGATGGAGCGCGGCGAGCACACCGACCACGAGGTAGAGCGAACCGCCCGCGTAGTCGCCGAGGAGGTTCGCGGGGACCGCCGGCGGCTCGTCCGGGGCCCCGATCATGCCCAGGGTGCCGGTGAGCGCGATGTAGGCGATGTCGTGGCCGGCGCGCTGCGCGAGCGGGCCTTCCTGGCCCCACCCGGTCATGCGCCCGTAGACGAGCTTCGGGTTGCGGGCCCGGCAGGCGTCGGGGCCGACACCGAGGCGCTCGGCGACACCGGGGCGGTAGCCCTCGATCAGGATGTCGGCCCGTGCGGCCAGGTCGAGGACGAGGGACGGGCCGTCCTCGGCCTTGAGGTCGATGATCACGGACCGCTTGTTGCGGTTGGTGACGTCGTGGGCCGGGTCGACGCCGAGCCCGGGTCCACCGGGCCGGTCCACCCGGACGACGTCCGCCCCGAGGTCGGCGAGCAGCATGGCGGCGAACGGGCCGGGACCGATGCCCGCCAGCTCGACCACGCGCACCCCGGTGAGCGGGCCCTGCCCCGGCGTTCCTGCCTCTGCCATCAAGCCCCCAGCACTGTGACACCACTGATGTGACATCAGCGATGTTAAGAACGTGTTCCACTCCGGGCAAGCCCCTAACGAGCAAGCGCTTAGTCCAGTTCCCGACCCGGGATTCCGGACAGATCCCCCCATAGAGGGACAGAGGTCCGGATCCGACCGACGGTGATCGGGGAGACGGCGATCCGGGAAGACGGCGGCGACCCCGCGGAGCCGGGCGCGCGCCGCCCCGGTGAGCGGCCCGGGGGCCGGGGCGTGCCCCGGCCGGGAACCCGACGGGGACGGCCCCGTCCACAGGGCGGGGCGAGCACCGCGCCCCGGCCGGGATCAGCCCCGGTCCAGCTCCGCGAGCAGCTTCTTGGGGGCTATGACCCGGTAGCTCTCCTCGACCCAGTCGCACAGCAGCTCCGCCGTGGGAGCCCCCTGTTCCTCCAGAGGCACGCGGACCCAGCCGGCTCTTCCCAGGCCGTAACCGGCGGGCTCGGCGCCGGGGGAGGTGAGCGCGTGGGCGTGCGCCACCTCGTCCTTGAGCTTCACCGTGACGCCCATCGGGTAGCTGCCGTCGTCGAGGCCGAGGAAGACGAAGACCTTCTTGTTGACCTTCACGACGGTCTCGCCCCAGGGGAACTCCTCCGTGGCGCCGGGCAGGCCGAGCGCGAACTCGCGCACCCTCTGCCACTTTTTGAGCGCGTTTTTCGACACGGCCACGGTTGCCTCCGGCCTGTTCGTGCGACCTCGTCGTCCGACTGTTCGTACCTCACGCTAGCCTCAGCCACCGACAACGGCGCTTCGCGCACGACGTGGCGGCCACCGCACGGTCGGGCGCGGCCCACAGGAGGGTGTCATGGGCAAGCTGAACGGGACGGACCGCGCGTACGACATCGTGCTCTTCGGAGCCACGGGGTTCGTCGGCGAGCTCACCGCGGAGTACCTCGCCGCGCATGCTCCCGAAGGGCTGCGGTGGGCGATCGCCGGGCGCAGCGCGGAGAAGCTGGAACGGCTGCGGGAACGGCTCGGCGGGGCACCCGGAGTGGTGCGGGCCGACGTGACGGACCCGGACTCGGTGCGTGCGATGGCCCGCCTCGCGCGCGTGGTGGCCACGACGGTGGGTCCGTACATCACGTACGGGGAGGACCTGGTGGAGGCGTGTGCCGACGCCGGGACCGACTACCTGGACCTCACCGGCGAGCCCGAGTTCGTGGACCTGACGTACGTCCGGCACGACGCACGCGCGCGGGAGACCGGCGCGCGGCTCGTGCACGCCTGCGGCTTCGACTCGATCCCGCACGACCTGGGCGCCTACTTCACCGTGCGGCAGCTCCCCGAGGACGTGCCGCTGCGGGTGGACGGGTTCGTGCGCGCCGAGGGGATGTTCTCGGGCGGCACCTTCGCGTCCGCGCTCAACCAGTTCGCGCGCGGCCGGCATCTGCTCGCCGCGGCGCGCGAACGCAGGCACCACGAACCGCGCCTGATGGGGCGGCGGGTCGCGGCGCCGATGGGCGCGCCCCGGTTCGCCAAGGAGGTCGGGGCGTGGGCCCTGCCGCTGCCCACGATCGACGCCGAGGTGGTGCGGCGGTCGGCACGCGCCCTGGCGCGGTACGGGCCGGACTTCCGCTACCGGCACTACGCGGCCGTCGAGCGGCTGCCGTTCGCGCTCGGCGGGGTCGCCGGGGTGAGCGCGGTCTTCGCCGCCGCCCAGGTGCCGCCCGCGCGCCGCTGGCTGTCCGACCGGATCAAGCCGGGCGAGGGCCCGAGCGCCGCACGGCGTGCCAAGAGCTGGTTCTCGGTGCGTTTCGTGGGCGAGGGCGGCGGCCGGCGCGTGTTCACCGAGGTCTCGGGTGGCGACCCCGGCTACGACGAGACGGCGAAGATGTTCGCCGAGTCCGCGCTGGCCCTCGTCCTCGACGAGTTGCCGGAGACGGCCGGGCAGGTCACCCCGGCGGTGGCGATGGGCGACGCGCTGCTGGCACGGCTCGGCGCGGCCGGCATCACCTTCCGGGTGGCGGCGGTGCGGTAGGGGCGGGGACGGGACGCCCCGGGGTCAGCGGGAGCGGGGCTCCCCGGCGCGTCACGACACCCAGCCCACCACCGTGCAGACCATGCCGCCGATCCAGGCGAGGCCGGCGGACGCGGCGACGAGGAGCGCGGCCGTCACGGCGCGCTCGGAGGGCCGGGCGGGGGCGGCGACGGGCCGGGCGAGGCCGGCGGCGCCGTTCGGGGCTCGGTGCGTGGTCATACGCGTCAGCCTGCCGATCATGGCGGCGCCGTACATCCGTACCGGCACTCAGGACCCGTACTCAGAAGGCGTACTCAGAGCGCCCACCCGGCCCCTCCCCGCCGACGGGCGGGAGGGGCGGGCGTCGGCCCGGCCCGGCACGCGGTCGGTCACGCGGTGGCCTGCCGGAGCGCGCGTCCGCACAGGGAGTCCGCGCGGCGGGTGGACTCCGGCAGCCGGTACCTCGGGCTGAGGGCGAGCGTGTGCGCGCACGCGTTGCCGAGGTCCACACGATGGCCGACGGACACGAAGACGGGTTTGACACCGTCCTGGGTGCGCAGCGCGCGGCCCACCTCCTCGGTGCCGGCGAGCAGGGGCGCCGTGCTGCCGCGCCGGGCGCCCGGTTCCTCGTACGAGAAGGTGAAGGGGTTCTTCGCGACCCCGATCGTGGGGAGCCCGGTGAGGACGCCGAGATGGCTGGCGAGGCCGAAGCGGCGCGGGTGGGCGAGGCCGTACCCGTCGCAGACGACGAGTCCGGGCGGACAGGGCAGGGCGTCCAGCGCGGCCAGGACGGTCGGGATCTCCCGGAAGGCGAGCAGTCCGGGGACGTACGGGAAGGAGACCCGGCCGACCGCGGTGGCCTCGGCCACGACGTCGAGGGTCGCCGCGTCGAGGACGACGGCCGCCGCGACCACGACGTCGCGCTCGTCGTCGTAGGCGACGTCGACGCCGGTCACCCGGCCGGTGCCGGGCGGCGGGCCCGGCTCGTCCAGCACCACCCGCCCGCGCAACTCGTCCTGGACCAGGCGGGCTTGTTCCTCGGTGGCGGGCCAGCCCGCGGGAATCCTCACGGTCGTCATGATGGGGACGAGCCTAGGGCACCTCCAGGCGGGACCGATGAGCGCCAGGAACCTGGTCAGCGAGGTCTGCGGCCGACGGGTCGGGGTGACTTCGACGCCGAGGAATGCGATCGGGCGGAGCCGGACTCCTCGGGTGCCCCGGGAGACGGGAGGCCGGTGACGTGGCCGGTACGCAAGGCCAGTTCGCCGATCCCGACGCCCTCCCACAGTCGTCCAAGGCCGATCCTCCTTGAGAACAGGGGCAGTTGGCGCGATCGAGCGATTCCTATACTGACCGGATGATCACTGTTCCGACAGGCGCGCTCGAAGTGGCCATGGTCCAGGCGGGCACCCGCGCCGCAGACACGTTACGTGACACCACCGCGTTCGCCCGGGGTCTCGAAGACCTCGGCTACCGGCGGCTCTGGTACGCCGAGCACCACCATTCCCCGGCCATCGGAGCCTTCCCGCCCGTCGTCCTGACCGCCCACGCCGCCGCGTCGACATCGTCCATCCGGCTCGGCTCCGGGGGTGTTCTCGCGCCCAACCACGCCCCGATCATGCTGGCCGAACAGTTCGGCACCCTGGCCGCCCTGCACGAGGACCGGATCGACCTGGGAATAGGCAGAGGCCCTGGCACCTTCGACGAGTCCACGGCGCGGGCCCTGCGCCGGGGCGCCGGTCCGGCGACGGACGACGAGTACCGCGACGATGTCGCCTCGACGCTGCGCCACTTGGTGGACGAGGTCGCGCTCGGTCCGCTCCCGGAGCCTTGGCTGCTGGCATCGAGCACCGCCGGTGCGTCGCTCGCCGGGGAACTCGGCCTGCCGATCGCCTTCGCCCATCACATCCGTCCGGACAACACCCTGACCGCGCTGAGCCGTTACCGGGAGGGCTTCTCACCGTCCCGGTGGTGCGCGCGCCCGCGTGTGCTGATCTGCGTGGAGACGGTGTGCGCCGGGACCGAGGAGGAGGCGTCCTGGCTCGCCGGCCCGATGGACGTCGTCAAGGCCGGACTCCTCCAGGGGCGGGGCGACATCCCGTTCCCCACACCCGCGCAGGCTGCGGCCCACTCGTTCACCGCGGAGGAGACAGGGGCGCTGGCGAGTTTCCGTGCCCACCAGGCGCACGGTGCGCCCGAGAGCGTGGCGCGGCGGCTGACCGACCTGGTGGAGCTGACCGGTGCGGACGAACTCATGCTGGTCACGCCGGTCCACGCGCTGGCCGACCGCCTCAGGTCGTACGAACTCGTCGAGCGGCACGTCATGGCGCCGGCACCGCGGCAGCCGTGACGGTCACGTGGGCGGGACCGCTTCCCCGGCCCGGGGCACCGAACCGCCGCTGGTCGCAGCGGCGCGGCTGATCCCGCACGGGACGGACCGGCGGACGGCCACGGGGTCCACCCGTGCGCCCGGTGCGGGAGCCGGCCGCGAACACCGCTTGCCCCGACCGACCGTCACCACCCGCTCGCCGCACGGGTGGCGGGGGGACGCGCCCTGGTCAGCGCTCCAGCCGCGCGATCCGGCCCTTCTCCCCGGAGGCCCAGCAGCCCAGGTCCGGGGCGCAGTCCACGGTGTCGTAGGAGCCGGTGTCGACGGTGCGCCAGGTGCGGCCGCCGTCGGTCGTCAGGTCGGTGCCGGTGGGGCCGACCGCGAGGGCGGCGGTGCGGCTGTGCGGCAGCCAGGTGACGCCGGAGCGGTAGGCGGGCGGGGGCCGGTCCGCGGCGGTCCAGGTGCGGCCGCCGTCGGGGGTGACCGCCGCGGCCGACGGTGAGGCCTGGTCGGCGCGGTAGTCGCCGCCGACCGCGAGGCCGTGGACGCGGTCGCGGAAGGCGAGGGCGAAGACGCCCCGGGCGGGGTCACCGGCCGGCACCGGAGTGTCGGTGGCGGTCCAGGTCCGGCCGCGGTCCGCGGAGTGCAGCACGCGCGCGCGGGCGGCCCCTCCCGTGGCCAGCCAGACGTCGCGGGGTCCCGAACCGACCAGGCACTGACCGCTCGCGGCGAAGCCCGCCTCGCCGTCCTGCGCGGCGGGCATGCCGTCGCCGGGCAGCACCTTCCAGGTGCGGCCGCCGTCGCTGGTCGACAGGATGCGGAACCGGCCGTCCACCGGGTCGCTCATCGCGAGGCCGTGGCGCCGGTCCAGGAAGGTGAGGCAGTCGTAGAAGGCCTTGGCGTCGGTGTTGCGGAAGGACTCGGTCCAGGTGGCTCCGCCGTCCTCGGTCCGGTAGACGCGGGACGCCTCGCCCTCGCCGATGGCCAGGACGACGGCGCGCCGCGCGTCGAACGCCTCGATGTCGCGGAACTCCAGGCCGGCGGCCCCCGGGGGTGAGACGTTCCGCCAGCGCGCTCCGCCGTCGGTGGTGCGCAGCACGGTGCCCTTCGAGCCGGCCACCCACGCGGTGTTCCCGCCGACGGCGGACAGACCGCGGAACCGCACGTCCGTGCCGCTGTCCTTGAGCGCCCAGTGCGGGGTTCCCGCCGTCCCGTGGGCGTGCGCGGGCACCGCCACCGCGAGCGCCGCCACCAGCACCGCCGCGCCCAGTCCCACGGTGACCGTCCGGCTCGTACGCCTCGTCTTCCCCAAGCCCCTCATGGCGGGCGAAGCTAGTGCACTCCCCCGATCGCGTCCAGATGGCCTACCGCGGGAACCTTCGGGGCCCGGCCGGATGTCCTCACGGTTGTCCGGCGAGTGCGGGACGGAATGGGATCACCGCGGTCGGGGAAGGTGGATCTCCCCAGGACATCACCGCGGTGACAGAGGTCACTCGGCCAACAGGTGCACGCGCCGGGTCATTTCTCCGTCTCTTCAATTGACCGGCGTCATCCGTCCGGAGTTGTTTCAGCCGTCACAAGGGAGCAAGGCGTTGTCCATCGTCATCGAGCAGCCCGTAGAGGCACGACTCGTCGCCGCCGCGCCGCGGATGCCGAGCATTCCCGCAACGCTGCACTACGACCGGACCGACCCGTTCGCCGTCCGCATGACCTTCCCCGCGCCCGCCACGCTCGAAGGCGTGGAGGTCTGCTGGACCTTCGCCCGCGAGCTGCTGGTGTCCGGGCTCGAGGACGCGGTGGGGTACGGCGACGTGCGGGTGCGGCCCTACGGTTACGACCGCACCGTGCTGGAGTTCCACGCCCCCGAGGGCACCGCCGTGGTGCACGTCCGCTCGGGCGAGGTGCGGAACTTCCTGGCGAGCACGATCGAACTGGTGCCGGTCGGTCTGGAGCACCTCCAGGTCGACCTCGACCACGGTCTGGCCGAGCTCATGCGGGGTACCCCCTGACGCGGTGCGGGCGGGTCAGCGGACCCGGCTCGTCATCAGGGCGTTGAGCCCTTCGTAGTCGAACCCGTCGGCCAGCGTCCCGTAGGTCCCCGTGCCCAGCAGCTCCCGCGCGGCACGCCGGACCAGGGCGTGCGCAGCCTGCGCGACGGCCGACCCCGCGCTGATCCGGGCCACCCCGAGGGCGGCCAGGTCGGCGACCGAGGGCGCTCCGGGGCCCACCAGGACGTTCAGCGGACCCTCGATGCCCTCGACGAGCGCCTTCACCGTCACCGGGTCGACCGCTCCGGGGACGAAGACGCCGTCCGCTCCGGCCGCGAGGAAGGCGGCAGCCCTCTCCAGGGTCTCCGCGACCCCGCCCGCGCCACGCAGAAAGGTGTCGACGCGGGCGTTGACGAACAGCGGCACACCCGCCGCGTCGGCGGCCGCCCGGGCCGCCGCGACGCGCGCCGCCTGCTCGCCGAGCGGGCGCAGCTCCCCCGCTCCCCCGGTGTGCAGGGCGTCCTCGATGTTCACGCCCACGGCTCCCGCTCCCAGCACCGCGCGGACGGTGTCGCCCACGCCCTCGGCGTCCGGCGCGTATCCGCTCTCGATGTCGGCGCTGACCGGTACCCGGACCGCGGCGGCGATCCGCGCGACGGCGGCGAGCGCGTCCTTCCGGTCCAGCCGGTCCCCGTCCGCCGTGCCCAGGTCCCAGGCCAGCCCCGCGCTGGTCGTCGCCACGGCGGCCGCGCCGGCCTCCTCGACGATCCGGGCGCTGGCCGTGTCCCAGGCGTTCGGCAGGACGAGGGGGCGGCCCGGCACGTGCAGGGCGCGGAAGACCAGGGCGGCTTCGCGGAGCTGTCCGGCGTTCGTCGTACGGAGCTGTTCGGTGTCGTTCACGGGAAGGAGCCAAGCACGGTGGCTCGGCGGGGGCTGGCAGGAATCCGACCTCTGCGTGACAGGGCGCGCCGTACTGCGTGAATGCGCGGGCCCGGTGTACGGGTGTGGGACCGCGCCCCTTCAGCTGCCCGTGGTCGAGGCCGTTGCCGCGGCCGTGGCCGCCGCCACGACCACCGCCGTACGGACCTCCTGGATGACCTTCCGCAGGGCCGGTGCCGCCGTCCCGCCGCGTTCGGCGAGTTCGTCGATGCGGGCGGCGTGGAGCCTGCGTTCCTTGGACGACGCGACGGTGCGCAGCTCGGCCGCGGTGGCGAGGGCCACCAGGGCGGCGTCCCGCTCGGAGACCTCGGAGACGGGCACCGGGCCTTCCATGACCTGCCTCACCCGCGCGCGCAGCGCGTCCACGGCCGGCACCCGGTCCAGTTCGTACTCCACGGAGGGGAACAGACCGAGGACCCGCTTCTTCTCCGCCCGGAGATATCCCTCGGCGGCGAGCTGGGCGCGTACGGCGTCCAGGGTGATCCGGGCCCGCAGTGTCACCCAGGGCTTCCACCTGCGGGGCATGGACTCCGCGACGAGTTCCAGGAGCCCGTCGAGAACGAGGTCCCCGGTGCGGGAATCGGCGTCCACGGGGGTGACGATGCCGTCGTCGTCGAGCAGGAGCCCGCGCTGGGCGAGCTCGGTGAGGGCTCCGGCACGCACCAGGTGATGGAGGTGGGTGGACCCGGTGATCCTCGGCTTCGTGGTGTCCCAGGCCAGGAGGTAGAGCCGGGCGGGCAGCGAGAGCGGGCCGTTCGGCACGGGATCTCCTCGGTTCGTCGGGGGCGGGGTTAATCCTTTGACAGCCCCGTGGGCTGCCCCTACGGTGTACAGCGGTTCTGTTGCCGTCGATTGGAGAAGGACGTTGCTCGTCTGAGGTCTGAGACACCGCGTCACACACAGCCGGTCCTGTCCGGCTCCCGTGTGCGCTGCGTGCGACCTCGGCGTTCGAGCCGTCCTTCGGCGCGGGACCTTCTTCTCGCCCTCCTCCGAACTGGATCGTCGTCGCCTCGCGGTGTCCCGTACGCGTACCCCCGACCGCATCCAGCAATCGTGAGGCCCGCATGTCAGCGTCCCCCACCTCCATCACGTGTACTTCCCTGTCCTTCGCCTGGCCCGACGGCACGCCCGTCTTCGACGACCTCCAGATCGCCTTCGGACCCGGGACCACCGGGCTCGTCGGCGCCAACGGATCAGGCAAATCAACCCTGTTGAAGCTGATCGCCGGGGAGCTCACCCCCACCGACGGCACCGTCCGGATCGCGGGCGAGGTCGGCCATCTGCCGCAGAACGTCACGCTCGACACCGCCCTGCGGGTCGACGAGGCACTCGGCATCGCCGCCACCCGCGCCGCGCTGAAGGCGATCGAGGCCGGTGACGTGGGCGAGGAGCACTTCGACACCGTCGGCGACGACTGGGACGTCGAGGAGCGGGCGCGCGCGACCCTCGGCGAGCTGGGCCTCGGACACATCGGGCTGGACCGCACGATCGGCGAGGTCTCCGGCGGCGAGTCGGTGCTCCTGCGGCTGGCAGCGCTCCTGCTGCGCCGGCCCGACGTCCTGCTCCTCGACGAACCCACCAACAACCTCGACCTGTACGCGCGACAACGCCTGTACGCGGCGGTCGAGGCCTGGTCCGGAGTCATGGTCGTGGTCAGCCACGACCGCGAACTGCTGGACCTGGTCGACCAGATCGCCGATCTGCGAGCCGGTGAGGTCACCTGGTACGGCGGGAACTTCTCCGCGTACGAGGAGGCGCTCGCCGGCGAACAGGAGGCGGCCGAACGCATGGTGCGCGCCGCCGAGTCCGACCTGCGCAAGCAGAAGCGCGAACTGGTGGACGCGCAGGTCAAGTTGGCCAAGCGAAAGCGCTACGGCCAGAAGATGTCCGACCAGAAGCGCGAACCGAAGATCGTCATGGGCGCGCGCAAGCGGTCGGCCCAGGAGTCCGCCGGCAAGCACCGCATCATGCACGAGGAGAGGCTCAGCGGCGCGAAGGAGCGTCTCGACGAGGCGGTGGAGGCCGTACGGGACGACGACGAGATCCGCGTCGACCTGCCGCACACGGCCGTACCGCCGGGGCGCACCGTCCTCACCCTCGACCGGCTGGAGCTGAGGTACGGCACGCGGGTGAACGGCGTGTTCGATCTGCGCGGACCCGAACGGATCGCGTTGACCGGGCGCAACGGAGCGGGCAAGACGACGCTCCTGCGCACGATCGCCGGGGAGCTGGACGCGGTGTCCGGTGAGGCCCGCGCCCATGTTCCCCTGCGCTTTTTGCCGCAGCGGCTCGACGTCCTCGACGACACCCTGACCGTCGCCGAGAACGTGGCCCGGTACGCGCCGGCCGCCACCAACAACCGGATCCGGGCCCGTCTCGCCCGCTTCCTCTTCAAGGGCGCGAAGGCCGACCAGCGGGCGGAGACGCTCTCCGGCGGCGAGCGCTTCCGCGCGGCGCTCGCCGCCCTGATGCTGGCCGAGCCGGCGCCCCAGCTCCTCATGCTGGACGAGCCGACGAACAACCTCGACATGGCGAGCGTCCGGCAGCTCACCACGGCCCTGGAGTCGTACGAGGGGACGCTGATCGTCGCCAGTCACGACATGCCGTTCCTGGAGTCGATCGGCATCACGCGACGGCTGCTGCTGGAAGGTGGAGAACTGAAAGAAATCGACCCGGAAACTGTCGGGTATTCCTCCTAGTGCGGGGAGCGGGGGCGGCCTAGCGTCGGGGGCAGGTGGTGCCCGGCGTCAGGCCGGGGGTCTTTTGCACGCGCGAACCACGCTGCATGATGTGCGCCGACACCCCCTGCCGATTCGGAGACCCATCCGTGCCCAGCCAGAAAGCGCTCGTACGCCGGCCCAGCTCCCGCCTCGCCGAGGGGCTGGTGACGCATGTCGAACCGGCGACGGTGGATGTCGGCCTCGCGGTCGAGCAGTGGGAGGCGTACACCGAGGCACTGCGCGCGCACGGCTGGGAGACCGTCGAGGTGGAACCGGCGGAGGACTGCCCGGACTCGGTGTTCGTCGAGGACGCCGTCGTCGTCTTCCGCAACGTCGCCCTGATCGGCCGCCCGGGGGCCGAGTCCCGGCGGGCCGAGACCGCCGGGGTCGAGGAGGCCGTGGCGCGTCTGGGCTGCTCGGTCAACTGGATCTGGGAGCCGGGCACCCTCGACGGGGGCGACGTCCTGAAGGTGGGCGACACGATCTACGTCGGTCGTGGCGGCCGCACGAACGCCGCCGGGGTCCAGCAGCTGCGCGCGGTCTTCGAACCGCTCGGCGCGCGGGTCGTAGCCGTCCCCGTCAGCAAGGTGCTGCATCTGAAGTCGGCGGTCACCGCGCTGCCCGACGGCACGGTGATCGGGCACGAGCCGCTGGTCGACACCCCCTCGCTCTTCCCGCGCTTCCTGCCGGTGCCGGAGGAGGCCGGGGCACACGTGGTCGTCCTGGGCGGCGGCAAGCTGCTGATGGCGGCGAGCGCCCCCAAGACGGCGGAACTGTTCGCGGACCTCGGCCACGAACCGGTCGTGGTGGACATCAGCGAGTTCGAGAAGCTCGAAGGCTGTGTGACATGCCTCTCGGTACGACTTCGGGAGCTGTACGTCTGAACGAGTGACCGACTCATCCGAACGGCCCTGGGTACCCCGCTCCCAGGGGTGCTTCCGTCGTGGGCCGACCCCCGCGGAATCGCCGCCTGAAACGCCGCTGATCAGCGCTCTTTACGGAGACCTTAACCTACGGCAACGTAACCTACGGAGACGTAGCCTACGATGCCGTAGGTTAGCTTTTCCGCTCGTTGTCCCCGTCCCTTCCCCTGGAGCACCCGTGACGATCACCTCTCCTCACCTCGGCAGCCCGGCAGCCGCCTGGACCGACGCACGCCTGCTGTTCGCGCTGGAGGAAGTGGTCGAGACCGAGCTGAACCGCCACCTGAAGGTGGCCAAGGACTGGATGCCGCACGAGTACGTGCCCTTCAGCGACGCCCGCAACTTCCCGGGGATCTTCGAGGACGGCGAGGCCTGGGACAAGAAGCAGTCCAAGGTCACCGAGATCGGCCGCATCGCGCTGGTCGTCAACCTCCTCACCGAGGACAACCTCCCGAGCTACCACCACGAGATCGCGTCCCTCTTCGGCCGTGACGGCGCCTGGGGCACCTGGGTGCACCGCTGGACCGCGGAGGAGGGCCGGCACGGCATCGTGATGCGCGACTACCTGCTCGCCTCGCGCGCGGTGGACCCGGACAAGCTCGAGGCGTTCCGCATGCAGCACATGAGCGAGGGCTTCGAGTCGGACAACCGGCACTCGATGCTGCACTCGGTCGCGTACGTCGCCTTCCAGGAGCTGGCGACCCGCATCTCGCACCGCAACACCGGTCACCAGTCGGGCGACCCGGTCTGCGACCGGATGCTGGCCCGCATCGCGACCGACGAGAACCTCCACATGGTCTTCTACCGCAACCTCCTGAAGGCGTCGTTCGAGCTCGCCCCCGATCTGACCATGCAGGCCGTCCGCGACGTCGTCGTCAACTTCCGGATGCCCGGTCACGGCATGCCCGGCTTCGAGCGCATGGCGGCGCAGATGGCCATCGGCGAGGTCTACAACATGCGCATCCACCACGACGACGTGCTCCAGCCCGTGCTGCGCCACCTCAAGGTCCTGGAGATGGACGGGCTCGGCCCGGCCGGCCTCCAGGCCCAGGAGGAGCTCGGCCTCTTCATGGGCGGCCTCGACGCGGAGGCCTCGAAGTTCGACGAGAAGCTCGCCGCCCGCAAGGCCCGCATGGCGGCCCGCGCGAGCGCGTAGCTCCGGCCCCGCCAGCTCGGCCGCCCGCTCCGGCTCCGCCTGTACCGCCCACGCGGACCCACCCGTCCCGGCCCACGGCACCGTACGTCAGCCCCCGGCACACGCCGCCCGCCTCGCGCGAGGACGTGAGCCGGGGGCTCCCGCGTTCCGGGCGACACGGCCCCGCTTCTCTGGCCTCAACGCGCGCGGCGGACCCCTCACCCCGCGGGCGCGGCTCGCCCGTCTCCCGCGCACGCGCGGCGAGTTCACCCCGGCCCCAGTGGGTACGGCGGTACGGCAACGGGCCTGGCGCGCCGAACGGTGCGACGGCGACCGAGCCGGTGTCACTCCAAGGAGCGTCGCAGGCCCAGGCGTTCCTTCTCGGAGAGGCCGCCCCACACTCCGAAGCGTTCGTCGTTGCTCAGCGCGTAGTCGAGGCACACCGACCGCATCTCGCACATCCCGCAGATGCGTTTCGCCTCGCGCACCGAGCTGCCCGGCTCGGGAAAGAAGAATTCCGCCCCGGTCTGCGCGCACAACGCCCGCTCCTGCCAGGCGATGTCCGACGGGGTGATCGTTTCCAAGTGCATGTTCGAAATCGTGCCTCGGGGCGAAAAACGTTCGATCAACGCGGGATCAACGCCGTGTTCCGACGCGTCCGGCGGCCCCGATGATGGCCGCCCGGGAGGGTCGGTGGCACGGCGGCGCGCGGAACGGCGTGACAACCATACGAATTTTGACGGGTACCGAGAGTAACGGGGACGGTGGCGGGGCGGCCGCCCTGTCCGGGGTGCGCGCCCCGACGGCGATTGTCAGTGGGCGGTGGAAGACTCGGAACGAATGGCAACGGGACCACCCATAGGAGGGCAATGATGCTCACCACCCGCTTCGTCAACGGCGCCCCGAACTGGCTCGATGTCGGCACGGCCGACATCGAGGGCGCCATCTCGTTCTACGGAGAGCTCTTCGGCTGGCAGTTCCAGTCGGCGGGACCCGATGCCGGGGGCTACGGCTTCTTCCAGGTCGACGGAAAGACCGTGGGCGGCGCCATGGAGATCGGCGCCGACCAGGGCCCGCCGTCGTGGAACGTGTACTTCCAGACGGCCGACGCCGACGCCACCGCCAAGGCCGTCGAGCACGCCAAGGGCGCCGTGCTGATGCCGCCCATGGACGTGATGGGCGAGGGCCACATGGCCATGCTCGCCGACAACGCGGGCGTGATGTTCGGTATCTGGCAGCCGGGCCGGACGAAGGGCCTGGGCAAGGCCGGGGACCCGGGCTCCCTGTGCTGGGTCGAGCTCTACACCCCGGACATCGCCGCCGCCGCCGCGTTCTACGACTCGGTCTTCGGGTGGAACACCTCGGCGATGCCGTTCCCCGGCGGCACGTACACCTGTCTCAACCCCTCGGGAACCGAGGAGGAGGCGATGTTCGGCGGCGTCGTCCCGCTCGCCGACGACCCGCTCGAGGTGAAGTCCGGCGCGTACTGGCTCCCGTACATCGAGGTGCCGGACACCGACGCCGTGGTCGCCAGGACCCAGGAACTCGGCGGCACGGTCCGCATGCCCGCGACGGACATGGAGGGTGTCGGCCGCATGGCCAAGCTCGCCGACCCGGACGGGGCACGCTTCGCCGTGATCAAGAGCGCGCCGCGGCAGAGCTGAGGGTCCCGATCGGCGGGACCCGCACGCGGTCCCGCCGGTCGTCCTCCGGCGCCCACGCCGGCCGCGCCGCCTCCGGGCCACCATCTGACCGCCTCCTGACCGCCACGGTCCGTGCCGTCCATCGCGTTCCCTCCACCCGCCCGTCCGTCCCTCCGGTCACGAGGACCGGGAGCGAAGCCGAGGTCAAGCTCGAGGAGACCTACGCGGAGACCCGTCGCACCACAGTCGTCGGCAGGACCACACCGGAGGACTCGGACACCGGCCCCTCCGCTCCGGCGCCACCCTCCAGACCGCTGATCAGCAGCCGGGCCATCAACCGGCCCATCTCCTCTATGTCCTGACGGACCGTCGTCAGCGGCGGATCCATCTGCTCGGCGATCGGCAGCATGTCGTCGAATCCGATCACGGCGACGTCCTCGGGCACCCGTCTGCCCTGCTCGCGCAGCACCCGCAGCACGCCGAGGGCCGACAGGTCGTTCGCCACGAACACCGCGTCGACGTCGGGACGGCGCTCCAGCAGTTCCCGCATCGCCCGCTCACCGCCGGCGGGCGTGAAGTCCCCCTGCGCGACGAGTGCCGGATCGGCGTCGGGCATGACGTCCCGGAAGCCGTCCAGCCGGTCGACCGCGGACGTCTGGTCGAGGGCACCGGTGATGTGGGCGATCCGCGTGCGCCCGAGACCGAGGAGGTGCCGAACGGCCTGCCGGGCACCGCCCCGGTTGTCGCAGTCGACGTACACCGCCTCGGGAACGCCCTGCCCCCAGCCGGGCCGCCCGCCGAACACGGTGGGCACGCCCGCGCCGTGGATCAGACCGGGCAGCGGGTCGTCGAGGTGCAGCGAGAAGACGAGGGCGCCGTCGACATGGCCGCCGGCGAGATAGCGGGCGACGCGCGCGTGGTCGTCGCGGCCCTCCGTGAGGAGCAGCACGAGCTGGGAGTCGTGTGCCGTCAATTCCTTGCTGATGCCCCGGAGTTGGAGCGCGAAGAAGGGGTCGGCGAAGACTCTGGTCTCCGGCTCGGCGATGACGACGGCGACCGCGTCGTGGCGCCGGGTGACCAGGCTGCGGGCTGCCTGGTTCGGCACGTACCCGAGTTCTTCGACGGCCCGGCGCACCCGCTCGACGAGCGGCTCACGGACCCCGTCCCCACCGTTCACGACCCTCGACGCGGTGGCTCGGGAGACCCCGGCCCGCGCGGCCACGGACTCCAGCGTGGGGCGCGACGCTGTCCCGGTCACCTCAGGGCACCTCCTCGACGGATGTGGATCAGGATAGCCGCGCCGCCGCCCGCTCCGTGGGCATGCCCACCGATCAACGAGATCGACCTCGTGCCAGGGCCTTCGCCGGTTCCGGCGGCCCCATCGACGGCTCCCCGACGGGGAGTCGACCGGATCCGCGGATTCCTGTGTCTCCGTGCACCCGTGTCCCAGCGTCCCGCGTCTCCGCGCCCGTGTGTCCCTGCGCCGCCGCACCCCCGACAGGCCGGACCAGGGTCTGCCCTGCTCCCGCCCTGCCCCTGCTTCCGTCCTGCCCTGCTTCCGTCCCGCCCGACACCACACGCGGGACGAGGAGTTCGGTGGCTACTCGTCCTCGCGCCTGGCGCGGCTGGGCTGCACCCGCTTGGGCTCGCCCGGCATCTTCGGGTACTCGGGCGGATACGGGAGGTCGCCGAGGCCGTGATCGTGCTCGTCACGGCTGGCGAGTTCCAGGAGTGCCTCCAGGGAGAAGGCGTGCTCGTCCATGTCGGCGTGCACATCGCCGAGTTCGGCGAACCGCTTAGGCATGGTCGCCAGGTCGAAGTCCCGGGGCCGCGCGTCCTCCACCTCGTCCCAGCGCAGCGGCGCGGAGACCGGGGCGTGCGGGCGGGGGCGTACGGAGTAGGCGGAGGCGATGGTGCGGTCCCTCGCGGTCTGGTTGTAGTCCACGAAGATCTTCTCGCCCCGTTCCTCCTTCCACCACGTGGTGGTCACCTGATCGGGCATCCGGCGTTCGAGTTCGCGCCCGACGGCGATGGCGGCCCGGCGTACCTGGGTGAAGGTCCAGCGCGGCGCGATCGGCACGAAGACGTGCAGCCCGCGCCCCCCGGAGGTCTTGGGCCAGCCCCGCAGGTCGCCGTACTCGTGCAGGACCTCGCGCAGTTCGTGGGCGGCCCGCACCGCGTCGGCGTAGTCGGTGCCGGGCTGCGGGTCGAGGTCGATGCGCAGCTCGTCCGGGCGGTCGACGTCGTCGCGGCGGACCGGCCACGGGTGGAACGTGAGCGTGCCGAACTGGGCGGCCCACAGCACGGCGGCGGGCTCGGTGGGGCACATCTCGTCGGCGCTGCGGCCGCTGGGGAAGGTGATGTGGGCGGTCGGGATCCAGTCGGGCATGCTCTTGGGCGCCCGCTTCTGGAAGAAGGACTCGCCGTCCACTCCGTCCGGGTAGCGCTCCAGCGTGGTGGGGCGGTTGCGCAGGGCGCGCAGGATGCCGTCGCCGACGGCCAGGTAGTACTGGGCGAGGTCCAGCTTCGTGAAGCCGCGTTCCGGGAAGAAGACCTTGTCCGGGCTGGACAGGCGTACGCTCCTGCCGGCCGCTTCGAGTTCCACCGCATCGCCCATGCGAGCCACCGTAGGCGCAGCACGCACACGCCGCACACCGGGCGGATGCCCCCGCGGCCGCGCAGAATCGAATCATGGACCTGCCGGTGATGCCGCCCGTGAAACCGATGCTCGCCAAGTCCGTGGCGAAGATCCCGCCGGACATGCACTACGAGGCGAAGTGGGACGGTTTCCGGGCGATCGTGTTCCGTGACGGTGCCGAGGTGGAGCTCGGCAGTCGCACCGGCAAGCCGTTGACCAGGTATTTCCCGGAGCTCGTCGAGGCGTTGCGGGAGCGGTTGCCGGAGCGCTGCGTGATGGACGGGGAGATCGTGATCGCCCGCGACGGGCGGCTCGA
This sequence comes from Streptomyces sp. NPDC002580, assembly GCF_042889485.1. Taxonomy (NCBI): domain Bacteria; kingdom Bacillati; phylum Actinomycetota; class Actinomycetes; order Kitasatosporales; family Streptomycetaceae; genus Streptomyces; species Streptomyces sp. NPDC002580. The sequence continues at coordinate 947,690 of NZ_JBIAQZ010000002.1, forward strand.
CTTCGACGCGCTCTCGGAGCGGATCCACCCGGCGGAATCGCGGGTGCGGACGCTGGCCGAGCGGACGCCCGCCTCCTTCGTCGCCTTCGACCTGCTGGCGCTGGCCGACGAATCGCTGCTCGACGTTCCGCTGGGCGACCGGCGCGCACGGCTGGTGACGGCGCTGTCCGGGGTGACGGCGCCGGTGCACGTGGCACCCGCGACCACGGACCGCGAGGTGGCCGAGCGGTGGTTCGAGAAGTACGAGGGTGCGGGGCTCGACGGGGTGATGGCGAAGCCGCTCACGCTGCCGTACCTGCGCGACGAGCGGGCCATGTACAAGATCAAGCACGAGCGGACGGCGGATGTGGTCGTCGCCGGTTACCGCTTCCACAAGAGCGGGCCGGTCATCGGGTCACTGCTGCTCGGCCTGTACGACGACGCGGGCACGCTCCAGCACGCGGGGGTGAGCGCCGCGTTCACGATGAAGCGGCGCGCCGAACTGGTGGACGAGTTGGAGCCCCTGCGACTGGAGGACGCCGGGGAGCATCCGTGGGCGGCCTGGGCGCAGGAGTCGGCGCACGAGACGGCGCGGTTGCCGGGCGCTCCTAGCAGATGGTCGGCGAAGAAGGACCTGTCCTGGGTGCCGATCAGGCCCGAGCGGGTGGCGGAGGTGGCGTACGACCACATGGAGAACGGCGTACGGTTCCGCCACACCGCCCGCTTCCGCCGCTGGCGCCCCGACCGCACCGCCGAGAGCTGCACGTACGGCCAGATGGGCGAGCCGGTCGGCTACGACCTCGCGGAGATCCTCGGGCCGCCGGACTGACGCGCCGGACGGGGAACGAACGCGTCCGCGGCCCCGTCCGTCCTTGCCCGATCCATTCCGCTGAGCCGATCAGCTCACTCGACGCACACAACCGGAAACGATCGGGTATGGCCACCGATGAACTGATGAACCGATGAACTGACAATCGAAGAAACGGGACGGGTGGCACGGTGGGCATGCGAGAGATGGTGCGGATGCGGCGCGGCACTTGGACGGCGGCACTGCTGGCCGTCACCGTGACGGGCTCCCTGATGACGGGCTGCACCACGGGGGGCGGACCGGGCGACGACGGGCGAGCGCCGGACCCGGGCCGGAGCCGGAGCCCGAGCCCGGACGAGAGCGGGACGGGCAGGCCGGACACCGGCTCCGTACTCGCGGTGAAGATCGACAACGTCCCGGCGGCCCGCCCGCAGACAGGGCTCGACGCGGCGGACGTGGTGTACGCCGAACAGGTCGAGGGCGGTCTGAGCAGGCTGATGGCGGTGTTCGCGAGCAGGCTGCCGAAGGCGGTCGGGCCCGTGCGCAGTGCCCGCGAGTCGGATCTGGAGCTGCTGAGACAGTTCGACGACCCGACGCTCGCGTTCTCCGGGGCCCAGCGCAAGCTGCTGCCGCTGATCGACGGCGCTCCGCTCCACCCCCAGGTGCCCGGAAAGGTGACGGGCGCCTGGTACCGGGGCGGGGGGAAGGCCGCTCCGCACAACCTGTATCTGCGCCCGCGGCAGTTGGTGGGCCCGGCGCCGGGCGAGGACGCGCTGACGACGGGCTTCCGTTTCGGCGCGGCGCCCGCGGGCGGTACCCCCGAGAACTCCCGCACGGTCCGCTTCCCGTCGGCCCGCTTCACCTTCACCTGGTCCGCCGAGCGGAAGCGCTGGCTCGTGGCCATGGACGGCACGCCGACGGTGACGGCCGAGGGGGCTTCGGTGGCCCCGGCGACGGTGGTCATCCAGTACGTGAAGGTGCGCCAGTCCAAGTACCACGACTTCCTCGGCAACAACACGCCGTACACGGAGACGGTGGGCTCGGGGACCGCGCGGGTGCTGCGCGACGGCCGGGCCTTCGACGCGAACTGGTCGCGGCCCGGGGCCTCCGACGGCACGCGGTTCACGACGACGGACGGCGGACCGATGAACTTCGCCCGTGGGCAGGTGTGGGTGGTCTTCGCCAAGGCGTGAGGGCGGCACGCGGGGTCCGGCCCACGCCGGCCCCCGTGTCCCTGCCCGGCCCCGCCGGATCGCGCCCGGCGGGTCTATCTCCGCGCGCCGAGGGGTTCGACGGGATTGCGGAGCCCCTCGGCCGCGTCCGAGACCCGCTGGATGAGGTCGAGGAAGAGGGTCTGCTCCGCGGCGGAGAGCGGGGCCAGGAAGACCTGGTTCATGCGCGCGGTGCGGACGGTCAGCCTGCGGTGGGTACGCAGCCCGTCGTCCGTCAGGCGGAGCAGGAAGCGCCGTCCGTCCTGCGGATCGCGCACCTTGTCCAGCAGGTCACGGCGCCCCAGCCGGCTGATGACCTCGGCGATGGTGGACCGGTCGAGCCCGACCCGCTCCCCCACCGTGCGCTGGTCGAGGCCGGGCTCGGCGACGAGCGCGTTCAGGACCGCGAACTGGGGCGAGGTGATCTCCTCGGAGACCATCGTGTTCCACAGCAGGTAGTGCGCCTGCTGCAGTCGCCGGGCCAGGTGCCCGGGGTGGGTGGAGAGGTCCACCGCGGCCATGCGCCCTCCTCGGGTCCGGTGCGTGCCCACAACGACGGCACACCGGTGTCGAATTCGTTGGTGCACTGAACGATACCTTCCCGCTCCGACCCTGTCCCGGCACCTCCCCTTCCTCTGATCCCTTACTCAGAAGGAGCCTTGACGGACCCGTGTCCGGGTGGCAGCGTGTCGGGAACCTCGGAGAATTAATCAGTGCCCTGATTAATTCTGTCGCTGGACACTCGGGAGAGATGAGGCTTCACGGATGGACAAGGTGATCGCCACGGCCCTGGAGGCCGTGGCCGATGTACCGGACGGCGCGACACTGGCGGTCGGCGGATTCGGCCTCGGCGGTGTCCCGAACGTGCTGATCGAGGCTCTCCACGAGCGGGGCGTCCAGGGGCTCGGAGTGGTCTCCAACAACTGCGGGGCCATGGGCTCCGGGCTCGCGATCCTGCTCGCCGCCGGGCGCATCGCCCGAGTCACCGGCTCGTACATCGGCGCGAACAAGGAGTTCGCCCGGCAGTACCTGGCCGGCGAGCTGGAGGTGGAGATGATCCCGCAGGGCACGCTGGCCGAGCGGCTGCGCGCGGGCGGCGCCGGGATCCCCGCCTTCTACACCCCCGCCGGAGTCGGCACGCAGGTCGCCGACGGCGGGCTGCCCTGGCGGTACGACGGCCACGGCGGCGTCACGCTGGCCTCCCCGCCGAAGGAGGTGCGCGAGTTCGACGGCACCCCGTACGTGCTGGAGCGCGGCATCCGCACCGACTTCGCCCTGGTCCGGGCCGCGAAGGGCGACCGGCACGGCAACCTCGTCTTCAACAAGTCCGCCCGGAACTTCAACCCGCTCGCCGCGATGGCGGGCCGGGTGACGATCGCCGAGGTGGAGGAACTGGTCGAACCCGGCGGGATCGACCCGGACGCGGTACATCTGCCCGGCGTCTTCGTCCAGCGCGTGGTGGCCCTGACCCCCGAGCAGGCGAGCGCCAAGATGATCGAGAAGCGGACGCTCTCGAGGTCCGCGCCGGACGGAACGGTGAACGGCTGATGGCCTGGAGCAGGGAGGAGATGGCCGCCCGCGCCGCGCGCGAACTCGCGGACGGCCAGTACGTGAACCTCGGCATCGGCCTGCCGACGCTGATCCCCAACCACCTTCCCGAGGGCGTCGAGGTGGTCCTGGAGTCGGAGAACGGCATCCTGGGCACCGGCCCCTACCCGACCGAGGACCAGGTCGACCCCGACCTCATCAACGCGGGCAAGGAGACCGTCACGGTCCTGCCGGGCGCCTCGTACTTCGACTCCGCGCTGTCCTTCGGGATGATCCGCGGCGGTCACATCGATGTCGCCGTACTCGGCGCGATGCAGGTCTCGGCCGGGGGCGACCTGGCGAACTGGGCCGTACCCGGAAAGATGATCACAGGCATCGGCGGCGCGATGGACCTCGTCCACGGGGCCCGTACGGTCATCGTGGTGATGACCCACACCGCCAAGGACGGCTCCCCCAAGATCCTGCGGGAGTGCGAACTGCCCCTCACCGGGAAGGCGTGCGTGAACCGGATCATCACCGACCTCGGCGTCCTCGACATCACCCCCGAGGGCCTGCTGCTGGTGGAGACCGCGCAGGGTGTCACGGCCGGGGAGGTCGCGGCGCGGACCGCCGCCGAGCTCCGTGTCGCGGACGGGATCCCCTCATGACCCCCCGTGCCCGGCCCGCCGCCACGACGCCCGCCGAGCCGCCCCCACGGGCCTCGGAGCCGGTGTCGTCATCCCCCCTCCCCGGCGTGGGCCCGGACCGCGCCCTCTCGTCCTCGAACACCAGGAAGTCGGCCATGACGTGGACCCAGTCGGACATCGACGTCGAGATCAAGGATCTCCAGGACGCGTACGACAAGGCGGTCGGCGGCGGCGCGCCCGTGCTCCACCACCCCGCGCGCGACTACCCGCCCTACCGCAGCACCCGGCTCCGCCACCCGAAACAGCCACTGGTCCCCGTGAGCGGCGGCGACCCGGAGACGGTCGAACTGTCCGGCCCGGTCTTCGGTGTCACCGACATCACCGAGATCGACAACGACCTCACCCTCCAGCACCGGGGCGAGCCGATCGGTGAGCGGATGACCGTCTCCGGCAGGCTGCTCGACCGCGAGGGCCGTCCGGTGCGCGGCCAGCTCGTCGAGATCTGGCAGGCCAACGCCGCAGGACGGTACGCCCATCTGCGCGAGCAGCACCCGGCCCCGCTCGACCCCAACTTCACCGGCGTGGGGCGCACCCTGACGGACGATCAGGGGCGGTACGTCTTCACCACGATCAAGCCGGGACCGTACCCCTGGGGCAACCACACCAACGCGTGGCGGCCCGCCCACATCCACTTCTCGGTCTTCGGCACGGCGTTCACCCAGCGGCTGGTGACGCAGATGTACTTCCCGGGCGACCCGCTGTTCCGCCACGACCCGATCCTGCGGTCGGTGACGGACGAGGCGGCCCGCGACCGGCTGATCGCCACCTACCACCATGATCTCTCGCGGCCCGAGTTCTCCCTGGGCTACGAATGGGACATCGTCCTCGACGGTCCCTCCGCCACCTGGATCGAGGAAGGCCGTCGAGCATGACCGAGCGACCGCTCCCCACCCCCTCCCAAACCATCGGCCCCTTCTACGGGCACGCCCTGCCCTTCCCCGACGGCGGAGACATCGCGCCCCGGAACCACCCCGACACGATCACCGTGCACGGTCACGTCCTCGACGGCGCGGGCGCGCCCGTCCCCGACGCCCTGCTGGACTTCTGGCAGGCCGCGCCCGACGGCTCCCTGACGGGCACCCCCGGCTCGCTCCGCCGCGACCCCTCGACCGGCGGTTTCCTCGGCCGCAACGGCGTCGACTTCACGGGCTTCGGCCGCGTGCCCACCGACGCCGACGGGCACTACGCGCTGCACACGCTGCCACCGGGGAACGCCGGGGTTCCGTACATCAGCGTCTGCGTGTTCGCGCGCGGTCTGACGCACCATCTGTTCACCCGCGCCTATCTGGCCGACGGCACGGACCCGCTGCTCGACGCGTTGCCCGCCGGGCGGCGCGCCACGCTGATCGCGGACGAGGAGACGGCGCGGACGTACCGTTTCGACATCCGCCTTCAGGGCGAGGGCGAGACGGTCTTCCTGGAGTTCCCGTGACAGCTGCCGGCCCCGACGCCTCCGACGACGGCCTGCTGGCCCCCGGCCGGGCGGGTTCCCCGGCGTCGGCCGCGACGAGCGACACCGCCTACCTGCGGGCCATGCTCGAGGCGGAGGCCGCGCTCACCCGGGCCCAGGCGTCACTCGGACTCGCCCCGGCCGGCGCCGCGACGGCGGTGTCCTCGGCGGCCGGCGCGGCGGACTTCGACCTCGCGTCGATCGCGCTGCGCGCACGTGGCGGCGGCAACCCGGTCATCCCGCTGGTCGCGGACCTGACGGCGGCCGTCGCCCCGGAGTTCGGCCCCTACGTCCACCGGGGCGCGACGAGCCAGGACATCCTGGACTCGGCCACCATGCTCGTGGCGGCCCGGGCCCTGGACCTGGTCCTGAGCGACCTGGAGCGGACCGGGCGGGCGCTGGCCCGACTGGCCGAGGAGCACCGGGACACGGTGCTCGCGGGACGCACGCTCACCCAGCACGCGGTGCCGACGACCTTCGGCCTGAAGGCCGCCGGGTGGCGCTCCCTGGTGCTCGACGCCAGGGACCGGGTACGGGCCGTACGCGCCGCCCTGCCCGCCCAACTCGGTGGCGCGGCGGGCACCCTGGCCGCGTTCACCGCCTTCGGAGCGGACGACACCCGGGCCCTGACCACCGCGTACGCCCGCGAACTCGGCCTCGCCGAGACCGTGTTGCCCTGGCACACGCTGCGCACACCGATCGCCGATCTGGCCGGGGTCCTGGCGTTCACGGCGGGCGCGCTCGGCAAGACGGCCGTCGACGTACTGACCCTCTCGCGCACCGAGATCGCCGAGCTGGCCGAGGGGTCCGGCGGTGGTTCGTCCGCGATGCCGCACAAGGCGAACCCGGTGCGGGCCACCCTCGTGGCCGCGGCGGCCCGGCGCGCCCCGCTCCTCGCCGCCACCCTGTACGGCTCGTTGGCCGCCGAGGACGAACGGCCGGCCGGGGCCTGGCACGCCGAGTGGGAACCCCTGCGCGATCTGCTCCGGTTGGTCGGCGGGGCGGCCCGCGACACGGCCGAACTGGCCGAGGGTCTGCGGGTGGACGCCGGTGCCATGCGTGAACACCTGGGCCTCACCCATGGGTTGATCGTGTCCGAGCGCCTGGCCGCCGAACTGGCCCCGGTGCTCGGCCGGGCACGCGCCAAGGAGCTGCTGACCCGGGCCGCCGAGCGGGCCGTCACCGAGCGGCGCCCGCTGGTGGAGGTGCTCGACGAGGAGCCCGGTCTCGAGGACCTCCCGGGCGTCGACCTGGCGGACCTCACCGACCCCACTCACTACACGGGCTCCGCCGGAGTCCTCACCGACCGTGCTCTGGAGCGACGTTGACCGTGCAGCTGCTCAACCACCGCGTCGAGGGGGCGACCTCCGCTCCCCCGCTGCTCCTCGGACCCTCGCTCGGTACGTCGTACGCCCTGTGGGACAAGGTCGCGCCCGAACTGTCCGTCACCCACCGGGTGGTGCGCTGGGACCTGCCCGGGCACGGCGGCTCACCGGCCGGCCCGATCGGCCCCGGGGCGACGGTCGCCGACCTGGCGGCGCTCGTGCTGGAGCTGGCCGACTCGCTGGGCATCGGACGTTTCTCGTACGCCGGGGTGTCCCTGGGCGGCGCGGTGGGCCTGCACCTGGCGGTCCACCACCCGCAGCGGCTGTCCTCGCTCGCCGTCATCTGCTCCTCGGCCCACTTCAACGGGTCGAGGCCGTGGGAGGAGCGGGCCGAGCTGGTCCGCCGGGAGGGTCTCGCGCCCGTCGCCGCGACCGCCGACACCCGATGGTTCACCGCCGGCTTCACCGTGCCGGAGCTGATCGAGGACCACCGCGGCGCCGACCCGGAGGCGTACGCCGCCTGCTGTGACGCCCTGGCGGCGTTCGACATCCGGGACCGGCTCGCGTCGATCACCGTGCCGACCCTGCTGATCGCCGGGCGCGAGGACCCGGCGACGCCGCCCGCGCATCTGCGGGAGATCGCGGACGCGGTGCAGGGCGCGGCCCTCGTCGAGATCCCGGGCGCCTCCCACCTGGCTCCCGCGCAGTGCCCGGAAGCCGTGCTGACGGCCCTGCAGGCACACTTCTCGGCAGGCGGAGCCCGGCGCGGCATGGAGGTCCGCCGGCAGGTCCTCGGCGACGAGCACGTCGACCGCGCGCAGGCACGCCAGAGCCCGTTCACGGCCCGTTTCCAGGACTTCATCTCGCGCTACGCCTGGGGCGAGATCTGGACCGACACGACACTGACGCGCCGCGAACGCAGCATGATCACGCTGACCGCGCTGGTGGCGCACGGCCACCACGACGAGCTGGCGATGCACGTCCGCGCGGCTCGGCGCAACGGACTCACGCCCGAGGAGATCGGGGCGGTACTGCTCCAGAACGCGGTCTACTGCGGCGTCCCGGCCGCCAACGCGGCGTTCGCGGTGGCCCAGCGGGTGCTGGCGGAGGAGGACACCGAGGGCGGCTCGGACGAGGGGTGACCTGGCGGGCGGGGGCCGCGCGAGGTGACCGGCTCGGGCGAACCGGGCGACGCGCCTCGGCACCGAGGCGCGGCCACCGGCCGGGACCACCGCGCGCTACAGGTTCGCCAGTGCCGCCTCCGCCTTGGCCACCAGACCGTCCGCGCCGCTGGCGCGCGCCAGCGTCAGGCCCTTGTTGACCTCTGTCACCGAGCGGGACGCGATGCCGTACTCGATACGGGCCGCCGCGTGTTCGTACTGACAGGGAGAGGCCTCCAGATAGGTGACCGCCTGGGCCGCCAGCCGGACCGCGCGCTGGCCGGTCTCCAGGGCCGCGGCGCAGCGGAGGGCCTCACCGATCGCCGTGTCCGTACCGAACCGCTCGGCCTGGCGACGGGCGTCACTCGCCAGGGCGGCGGCACGGGACGGGTCCTCCGAGGCGAGCGCCCTGGCGAGGTCGACGGCCCAGGGCGCGAGCACCGTGTTGTGGTGGCCCCGGGCCGCGGAGGCCTTCTCCGCCGCCTCCAGTTCGTTGATGCCCTCCTTCGTCCGTCCGACGGCCAGCAGCAGCCGGCCGCGCACGGAACGGGTGTCGGGCAGGACGATCGTGGACGGGTACGGCGGCGCGAAGCCGTAGCGCTCGGCGATCTCCGCGGCCTCCTGGACGTGCCCGCGGGCCAGCAGGGTGTCGATGAGCCCGCAGGTCGCCGACCAGTACAGGGGGAGCCCGCGCCCGACCCGTTCGGCGAGCCGCAGCGACTCGCGCTGAAGGTGCTCCGCGTCGGCGAGGCGGCCTCGTCTGCGGTGGGCGAGTCCGAGATAGGCGTTGGCCAGGGAGAGGTGGCCGCCGCTCCAGCCCGCCTTCACATAGGCGTGCAGGGCCTCGCTGAACAGGCTCTCGGCCCGGTCGAGCCGGTCCGCGTAGGCGTACGCGCTGCCCAGCATCAGGAGGAGTTCGACGCCCCACTCGGTGTCGGTCCAGGCGAGTCCGGGGGCGAGGCGGCCGTTGACGAGGGCCCGGTCGCAGAGTTCCACGACCTCCTCGGCGTTCTCGCCGCGGGTCATCGCGTCGAAGCCGCGCAGTATGAGGAGCGCGCGCTCGGAGTTGTCGCGCCCGGTGCAGGTCGCGACGAGTTCCGCGAGACCGCTCGAGTGTCCGGAGCGCTCCTCGCCCGCGTGGATGCCCTCCCACATGTAGTGGACGGCCTGGAGCCGCATCCGGGCGCTTCCCGGCTCCAGCCGCTCGACCTCCTCGTCGACCGTGCGGACGGCTTCGTCCAGTTGGTTGTTGTGAAGCAGCGCCTGGGAGAGCCGGAAGACGGCGTCCACCCGTTCGGTGTTCTCCAGGCCGGGCCGTTCGAGTGCGGCCCGCAGATGGCCGATGGTCGTGGACGGCGCGGTCAGCAGCGTGGCACAGCCCAGTTCGTAGAGCACCCGCGCGTGCGTCTCGGGGAGCGGCGGTTCCTTCAGCGCGCGCTCGAGACAGCGCCGGGCCGCGTCCGGGGCACCGACGGCGAGGTGTTCGCGGGCGGCCTCGCGCATCTGCTCGACGAGTTCGGGATCGTCGTCCGGGTGCACTTCGAGGAGATGGCGGGAGGCGGCGGCCGCGCCGCGTCCGGACTCGGTGACCGCCCAGGCCGCCTGGCCGTGCATCGCCGTGCGCAGGGCGTCCGGGATCGAGCGGTAGACCGCCGTCGCGATCAGCGGGTGCACGAACTCCAGGTCGCCGTCCGGTCCGTGGCCGTTCGCGGACGGGGCCGCGGTCAGGATGCGCGCCGCGCCCAGCAGTTCGGCGCAGCGGTTGGCCTCTTCGTCCGGCATTCCCGCGAGTTGGGCGGCGAGGTCGAGGGAGATCCCGGTGCCGAGGATGGCGGCCGCCCAGGCGAACCGGGTGGCGTCGATACCGAGCCCTTCCAGCCGGGCGACGAGTCCGCGTCCGCGGGCCGACTTGTTCAGGGCGCGCAGTTCGGCGGCCGAGCCCTCGCTCGGCTCCAGTTCGCTGTCCTGGACCTTGGCGAGCAGTTCGACGGTCTCGTACGGGTTGCCGCCGGTGACCGCCCACACCTCACGGCAGAACGGCGCGTCGGCGTGCTCGCCGATCGTGGCGCGGGTCAGGCCCTCGGCCGCGGCCGGGGTCAGCGCGCTCAGGGTGGAGATCGGACGGGCCACCGCGGCCACCGCGTCGAGCAGCCGGGCGCTCTCACCGCTGACCCCGCCCAGCCTGCGGGCGACCACGACGAGGACGGACAGGTCGTCGAGGCGCTCCGCGAACGCGGCGAGCCAGCGCAGGGTCTCCTGGTCGGCCCAGCGGGCGTCGTCGATGAGCAGGACGAGGGGCCAGTCCCGCTTGGCGAGCCGGCGCACGGCGGCGACCAGGCCGTCGCAGACGCCCTGCGGGTCGGGCTGCCGGTCACCCGGTTCCGCTATGCCGAGGGCGGGGCCCGCGATGTCGTACCAGTCGCCCAGGTACTCGCGCGCCTCCTCCGGATGCAGCGAGACGAGGGCCGGCTGGAGCAGTTGCCGTACGACGTTGAAGGGGACGGACGTGACGGTCTCGCCGCCGCGTGCCGACCACACCGCACAGCCCTCGCGCTCCGCGATCCGGCGGGTCTCCGCGAGGAGGGCGGTCTTGCCTAGCCCCGCCTCGCCGCTGACCAGCAGCAGACTGCCCGAGGTCGCAGAATCCGCGCGCAGCGCGGTGATCGCCTCTTCGATGGTGGCGACCTCCTCGTCGCGCTCCCACAGGGAAGCCGAGGCGGCCGTTCCTGGCCGTACCTGCGTCATCCCGCTACCTCCCCAGGTCGCCCAAACGACGTAACTCCCCTGAGCGTAGCCTCCCGAAAGCCGCGGTGGAGGCGGGACCGGGCAGCAGTTGCCGAGACGAGTGACGGCGAGGTCCCGGAGTCGACGCCGCCGGGCTCCGACCAGCCCTCGGAGAAGTGACCTGCAGTCAGAAGTATTGAAAACGAAGGTGAGTTCCCCCTGTGGGCCGCGCCGGGGGCTGGGTCCGCGAACCCACGGGACGGGTCCGGTGGCCCCGCCCCCGGGAAGGAACCGGTGTACGGGTGCCCCCACGCCCGAGACCGTCCCCCGCGCGCTTCCCGGCCCGGGCCACCCGCCCCCGGAACCCCGCCTGGGGAGCCGCGCCCGCGGACGGTCGTCGCGACCGCCCTTGGCCGCCCGCGGCTCCCGACGGCTGCTCGCGCGTCAGGCGGGCGGGACGCATGAGGCGGGCAAGGTCCCTGATGCGGGCCGGGCCCATGAGGTGGACGAGGTGGACGCGGGGCGCCTGAGGTGGTCGAGGCGGGCGGGGCACTTGACGTGGCGAGGTGGGCGGGCCGGGATGCGGTGGGCTCCGGAGTCACCGGCACCGGCCCCTTCCGCCCTCCCGGAAACCCCCGGGAATCAGCCGAAAAGCTGCCGGACCGGACTTCAGCGGGAACCCTCTCATCCGCCTTTCACCCTGGGCTCATACGGTGGCCCCATGACGCAGGTGACTCCCCCCGGCTGGTATCCCGACCCCGGGCAGACGAATGACGCTCCCCCCACCGAACGCTGGTGGGACGGCAGGGCATGGACGGACCGGGTCCGCCCCGTCGGATCGGCCGCCCCGTGGGGTCCCCCGGCGTACGCGCCGGCCGTCGGACCGTATCCGCCGCTGGCCCCCACCAGCCCGCGGCGCGGGCTGCGCACGGGCATCGCCGTCGTGGCGGCCCTCGCCGTCCTCGCGGGCATCGGCGGCGGCGTGTACGCGCTGACCAAGGACGACGGCGGAGGCGGCAGCGCGAGCTCCCGGAGCCCCGGCGGGCCGAACGGTCGGGGCGGACCCGACGGCTCGGGCGGCCCGAGCGGTGCCCCGGGCGACCGTGGCGGTTCCGGCGGCGAGACGCCGGAACCCGGCGAGTCGGGCCGGCCGCCGACCGAGGACGGCTACGCCACGGACGTGTACTACGGCATCAGCATCCCGGTGCCGGACGACTGGACCGGCAAGAGCGGCGCGGGAACCGCCTCGGTCGCCACCAAGGACACCTACAAGTGCCCCGGCGACACCACACAGAACTGTCAGCGCGGCGGTGCCTACTCGGCCCCGGCGACAGCGCTGAAGCTGAAGTCCACGACGCCCGAGGCCGCGGCCAAGGAGGACATCTCCAAGAACGCCACCGAGTCGTACGGCAAGGGCTACGGCTCGATCACCTCGCACACCCAGCTCGCCTCGAAGGCGGTCACGGTCGCCGGGGAGAAGGGCTACCTGGTCCGCTGGAAGGTCGTGACGAGCAAGGGCGACGACGGCTACGTCGAATCGCTGGTGTTCCCCTCCCCGGCCGACTCCTCCTCGCTGGTCGTCGTCCGCTTCGGCGTCGACGTCAGCCCCAAGGCCCCGGAGCAGTCGGTGATCGACACGATCACCAAGGGCATCAAGGTGGCGGCCGGGGCCGGCGGGAACGGGCAGAAGGTGTAGGAGCGTCCGGGTCCCGTTCGGCCACCGAGGTCGCCACGGGCCCCTCTCTCGGGCCGCGCGGCGCACGGCACTCCCGCCCCGTCCGCGGTGCCGATGGACGAAAAACGCGGCCGGGTGGGGCTCCCCTCCGCTCAAGGGGAACCCCACCCGGCCGGTGGGTGCGCGCCGCCCCCGTCCCCACGGTGCGGCGCATGACAGGCCGGCGTCCGTCATCCCGCGGACGGCGGCCTGAGTCTCAGGTGAGGCCGAGTGCCGGCAGCACGACCGCCTCCACGAACCGTGTGAGGTACGCCGCATCCGCGTACTGGCCTTCCAGCAGGGGGCGCACGCGCGAGACGCCGAGCAGCTGGGCCGGAACGAACTCCAGTGCCGGGTGGTCGGCGGCGACCTCGCCGCGCTCGACGCCACGGCCGATCATCTGCCTCAGCGCGGCGACCTCTGGTTCGACGAGCGCGTCGCGGAGCGCCTGCTGGAGCTCCTTGTCCTGCATCACGGCGTTGCCGAGGCCCTGCAGCAGCTGCGCGCTGTCCCGGGCCGACCAGTCGCCCGCGGCCCTGGCCGCCTCGCGCAGGTCTCCGGCGAGCGAGCCGGTGTCGATCCCCGTGAAGCGCGGGCAGCGGTTGTTGCGCAGTGCGGCGGCGACGAACTGGGGCTTCGTCCTCCACTGACGGTAGAGCGTGGACTTGCTGCACCGGGTACTGGCGGCGACGCCCTCCATGGTGAGCGCCTCGTAGCCGTTCTCCCTGATCTGCTCGAGCACGGCGTCGTAGAACTCCTGCTCACGCTCGGGCGTGATCTTGGAGCGGCGCGAGGCGGCGACCGTCTCCGGTCCGTCCGCGGCCTGCGACGTCATGACGCTTCCCCTCGCTGAATCCGAATGGTGGCGATGCGGTCTTGCACCACTGTAATCGATACGGGAGTGTACCGGTACGGCTGCGTATCGGTACACTCCCGTATCGGTACAGTGCCGTATCGGTACACTCCCGTATCGATGAGCTTCGGACAGGATCCACTCGACCCCCGCACTAGGGGCCTCGTGGATGCTGTCCCGGGCTCACCACGCACCACTTACACGAGACCGTCAGCAAGGGGACCGGGGATGGATTCCCGAACCGAGGCCGCGGACCCGTCCGGGTCCGCGGCAGAGCCGGAGCCGCCCGACGCGGCCATACCCGCCGCCGCGTCGCGCGACGCGGCCATCCAGACACACCCGCACCCGCACGGCACCGTGGAGCGCCCGCCGCTGCTGCGCGAACTGGTGTACGTCGTCGGGCTCTTCGCCGTGTACAAGGCCGGCCGCCTGCTGGCCACCGGCCGTACCGACGAGGCCTTCGCCGACGCCCATCGCCTGTGGGGCTGGGAACGCTTCCTGCGTCTGCCCGACGAAGGCGCCGTGCAGGGCGCGCTGCTGCACAGCGATGCGCTCGCGCACCTCGCGAACACCTACTACGCGACCGTCCACTTCCCGGCCACCGCAGCCTTCCTGGTCTGGCTGTACCTGCGGCGCCCGGCGCACTACGTGTGGGCCCGGCGGGTCCTCACCCTGGTCACCGCCGCCGCCCTGGTCGGGCACCTCACCTTCCCCCTCGCACCGCCGCGCCTGCTCGCCGAGGCGGGCCTCGTCGACACCGGCCAGATGTACGGGCCCACGGTGTACGGCGCCGACCCGGCGGCCGACGCGATGGCGAACCAGTTCGCGGCCATGCCGTCGCTGCACTTCGGCTGGGCGCTGATGGTCGCGATCGGCCTGATGGCGACGACCCGGTCACGGTTGCGCGCGCTGTGGCTGCTGCACCCGTCGCTCACCCTGTTGGTGATCGTCGGCACCGCGAACCACTACTGGCTCGACGCGATCGTCGCGACCGCGCTGCTCTGCGTCGCCCTCGCCGTGGTGCACCCGCCGCACCGGACGGCGACGACCGCGCGACGGCACCGGGAACCCGACCTCGCCGGCCGCCCCGTACGGGATCTGCCCGGGCTCGTGGGAGCCGGACGATGAACCCGACCCTCGCCGCCGTCGCCCTGTCCCTCCTCTCCGCCGCCGCGTACGCCGCCGCGGCCGTCGCCCAGGAGCGGCTCGCCGCCCGGTCCTCCGGTACGAGCACCCTGGGCATGCTGGCCCGCGGCGCCTGGTGGTGGTCGGTGACGCTGAACGCCGGCGCGGCGCTGCTGCACGTCGTGGCCCTCAAGTACGGAACGCTCACGCTGGTCCAGCCGCTCGGGGCGCTCACGCTCGTGGCCGCGGTGCCGCTGGGCGCGCGGGTCGCCGGACGGCGGGTCAGCGCGGTCGAGTGGCGCGGCACAGGGCTCACCCTGATCGGTCTCGGCGTCCTGCTCGTCACGGCGTCCGGGCCCGCGCCCGACGATGTGCTCAGCCTGCCGCAGGCGGTGGCCGTCGCCGGCACGACCGCCGTGCTGATCGGCGCCCTGACGCGGGGTGCGCGGCCGGGCCTGCGGCACGCGACGTCCGCCGGGTTCGCCTCCGGCGTGGCCTCGGCGCTCACCCAGACGGTGACGGTGGCCGCGACGGACCGCTCGGACTCGCCGCTGAGCGCCCAGGTGGTCGTCGTGGCCCTGCTCGTGGCCGCCTTCGCGGCGGCCGGACTGCTCCTGTCGCAGACCGCGTACCAGGGCGGACTCGGCGCCCCGCTGGCCGTCGTGACGCTCGCCAACCCGTTGGCGGCGGCGGCGATCGGGCTGTCGCTGCTCGGCGAACGCCTCCAGGGTGGCGCGGCGGGCGTCCTGCTCGCGCTCGTGGGAGCCTCGATCGCGGGCTGGGGCGTGGTGACGCTCTCGCGCTCGGCACCCGAGCCGGCCACGGACGGTGCCCGGGTGGACGACGACCATCCCGTCGCCGCGGTACTGGCGCTGGAGCCCGGATCGGCGGCGTACGAACCCCCGTTGCTGCCCAGGCAGTCCAGCCCGGGTCATCTCACATCGCTGTAGGCCCAGGGCTCGCACCCCGCGGGAACAGGCCGCCCATCGCACAGCCGGGACAGCCGCGGACGACCGCCGGAGCCGGGAACGGGGGCCGTCGAAAGCCGGGAACGGCACGGGAGGCCGCCGACAGACACGAAGGGCGGTCGCGGAGAGATCCGCGACCGCCCTTCACGCGTTTCAGGCCGGTCAGCCGAGCCCGCGGGAGTCCTGCTTGAGCGCCGTGTCGACGGTCAGCGCCGTCGCGACGACGAGGCTCAGCAGCGGCTCGGGGAGCTGGAAGTGGATCTGGAGGACGTAGTTGTCCGCGGTCGTGAACATCGTCTTGGCGAGGCCTTCCCAGGTCTTCGTGATCCGGGCCACCTCGTTGTCCGAGTGGTCGACGATCGCGAAGTTCCAGGCGCGCCAGTTCTCCGCCTTGATCGCGCCGACCTTCTGGCCGTCGACGTTCATCGCGAAGTTGATCTTGCCGATCATGTTCTGCTGGACTATCTCGCCGACGGGCGAACCGTCCGGACGCGTCACGATCACCCGCGACTTGAAGATCTTCGCGGGGCGCGTGAGCAGCAACTGCGGCTGGCCGTGGGCGTCACGGATCTCCAGCTTGTGCGGCAGGTACTGGTCGAGGCTGGAGACGAGGCGCAGGATCTTCCTGAGCACGCCCTGGCCGACCTGGACGACCGAGCCGAGCTGGTTGCCCTGCTGGTCCATGACCTTGTACTCGTTGGTCAGCTCGATGAGCTTGGCCTTCTGGTTCACCACCAGGACCGGCTCGGTGAACATGGTGCCGCCGCCGACGCCGCTGGGCGCCACTCCGGCCTGCTGCTGCACCTGCTTCTGCACGCGCGGGTCGGTGCCCGTCGCCTGCTGCGGGAAGGGCTGCTGCGGCGCCCCCTGCTGCGGAACGTGCTGTCCGGCCGGAGCCTGCTGGTCGGTCCACTGGGCGCCGTCCCAGTAACGCTGCGTCTCGGCCGCCCCGTTCGGATCCGGGTACCAACCTGCAGGAGTGTTCGAATGCGTGGTCACCGGGGCACCCTACCGTGACGTGGCCGGAAAACAACCGCCGGTCCGATATCCGTCAAACCGTCACGAGAGCCGGGTCGCTGACACCTGGTCGGCCATTCTCGACATGCCCGGCGAATCGCCTCATAAAGCCCGCGTTCCTCTCGGAGACGACGGTCAGGTCGTACCAGCGCTTGCCGGCCCGCAGGTCCACCGTGTGCCTCACGGTCGCCCCGGCCCGGACCCGGACCGCGACGGACGGTCCGCCGTATCCGTCGGTGATCTTGAAATTGGCCGTGCCCGCGGCCTTGTTGACGAAGGTGAGCTCCACGTCGTCGCCGACGTGGCGGGCGGTGACCTCGGGTGCGGCCGTTCCGCCCGCGCCCCGGAACGTGCGGAGGAATCCGTTGGGACCGTGCACCGTGAGGTCGTACGAGCCGCCCGAGTACGCGGAGTTCCAGGTGTCCGAGAGGGTCTTGCCCGCCTCCGTGGTGTAGGTCCACGGGCCGTCGGCCCGGTTGCCGGAGGTGACGAGGAAGGCCGCGCCGGCCTTCGCTCCGGAGGCGAAGGTCAGGGTGAACCTCCCGGTCGTGATGTCGGCCGAACCGTCCACGGAGGGGGCGTACTTGAGGGGACGGGTCGGGCGCGATCCGCGCTCCTGCCGGGGCAGCTCCGGGTTCGCCGGCGGCTTCGGCACGTAGTCGGGGTGACGGGCTCCGTCCGGCGGCCGGTAGCTGTCGGTGTCCGGCAGCACGACCGGCTCGGTGTCCTTGCGGCGGAAGTCGAACGCGGCGGTGAGGTCTCCGCCGACGGCGCGTCGCCAGGGCGAGATGTTGGGCTCGCGCACCCCGAACCGGGCTTCCATGAACCGGATGATCGAGGTGTGGTCGAAGGTCTCGGAGCAGACGTAACCGCCCTTGCTCCAGGGCGAGACGACGAGCATCGGCACCCGCGGGCCGAGTCCGTACGGGCCGGCGGCACGGCCGGCGTCTCCCGGGTGGAGGTCCGGGCCGACGTCGACCGTGGACCTGCCCTGCGCGGCGGACCGCGGGGGGAACGGCGGGACGAGGTGGTCGAAGAAGCCGTCGTTCTCGTCATAGGTGATGAACAGGGCCGTCCTGCTCCACACCTCGGGGTCGGAGGTGAGGGCGTCCAGCACCTGGGAGATGTACCAGGCGCCGTAGTTGGCAGGCCAGTTGGGGTGCTCGCTGAACGCCTCGGGAGCGGCGATCCAGGAGATCTTCGGCAGCTTCCCGCCCCGCACGTCGGCCCGGAGCTGGTCGAAGAAACCCTCGCCCTTGCGGGCGTCGGTTCCGGTGCGGGCCTTGTCGTACAGCGGGTCGCCCGGCTGGGCATCGCGGTACTGGTTGAAGTAGAGCAGGGAGTTGTCCCCGTAGTTGCCTCGGTAGGCGTCCGGGATCCAGCCCCAGGATCCGGCCGCGTCGAGACCGTCGCCGACGTCCTGGTAGACCTTCCAGGAGATCCCGGCCGCTTCCAGCCGCTCCGGGTACGTCGTCCAGCCGTACCCCGCCTCCTCGTTGCCGAGAACCGGGCCGCCGCCCTTGCCGTCGTTGCCCGTGTACCCCGTCCACATGTAGTAGCGGTTGGGGTCCGTGGAGCCGATGAACGAGCAGTGGTACGCGTCGCAGACCGTGAAGGAGTCGGCCAGCGCGTAGTGGAACGGGATGTCCTCACGCGTCAGATAGGCCATCGTCGTCGCCGATTTGGCGGGCACCCACTTGTCGTACCTGCCCTGGTCGAAGGCGGCGTGACCGTCGTTCCAGCCGTGCGGGAGGTCCTGGATGAACGCGAGGCCGAGGTCGTCCGCCTCCGGGTGGAAGGGCAGCACGTCCTTGGTGCCGTCCGACTGGTACCAGACCGACTTGGTGCCCGTCGTGGTGACCGGACGCGGATCGCCGAAACCGCGGACGCCCCTCAGGGAGCCGAAGTAGTGGTCGAACGAACGGTTCTCCTGCATGAGCACGACGATGTGCTCGACGTCCTCGATCGTGCCCGAACGGTGGTGTGCGGGCAGTGCCGCCGCGCGCTGGACACTGCCGGACAGCGCGGTGAACGCCGTGCTCGCACCGGCGAGTTGGAGGAATCGACGCCGATTCACTTGAGACATGACGGGGTGACCTCTCGTCCTGACGGGCCCGTTCGGCCGGAAGCTGATGGAACGTACGCGAAACGAGTGTTCCCAGAGCATCAGATGACAGGGAAGGGCACCGTGGCACCGGTGTGAAACCCGGCGGTACGTGAGGCGAACGGTTCGGGCGGGATGCCGTCGGCAACGTCGACTCCGCGGCACACGGAAGCGGCCCGGACCCGCACCCGGCTCGACCGTCTCCTGGCGGGCCGCCAGGGAGTTTCCGGCCGGCGGAAGTCCTCTTGCCCGGACGGAGGCGACCTGGGCATCGTGTTGGCGACACGACGTCGAGGATGACGGGACCCGCCCATGCCGCACACCACCGCCTTCGCCAGGAACCAGTGGTACGTCGTCGCCTTCACCCACGAAGTGGGGCGGGAGCTGCTCGGGCGGACGGTGCTCGGGGAGCCGCTCGTGCTCTACCGGGCCGAGGAGGACGGGAAGGCGGTCGCCCTGTCCGACCGGTGTGTGCACCGGCGCTTCCCGCTCTCGGAGAGCCGGCTCGACGGGGACCGGATCGTGTGCGGCTACCACGGGTTCACGTACGACTCGACAGGTGCCTGCGTGTACGTGCCGGGGCAGAAGCGCATACCGCGGACGGCCCGTGTCGCCTCCTACCCCGTCGTCGAACAGGACCTGTTCGTCTGGGTCTGGATCGGCGACCCGGCCCTCGCCGACCCCGGGGCCATCCCGCGGGCCCCGCACATGGACTCGCCGGCCTGGACCACGGTCAGCGGGATGGAGCCCATCGACGCGGACTACGGCCTGCTCGTCGACAACCTCCTCGACCTCTCGCACGAGACGTACCTGCACGGCGGGTACATCGGGACCCCCGAGGTCGCCGAGACGCCGATCGTCACCGAGGTCGACGAGGGGGCCGGTGTCGTGCGCGTCTCCCGGCACATGGACGACGCCGAGTGCCCGCCGTTCTACGCCCGTTCGACCGGGATCGAGGGCCGCATCACGCGGTGGCAGGACATCGAGTACCACGCGCCGTGCCTCTATCTGCTGCACAGCAGGATCGCGCCGGCCGGGGTGCTGCCGGAGGCGGACGGTAGTGACCCGAACGCCTTCCACACCGAGATCACGTACGCGATCACGCCGTCCGGGGACGGCAAGGTCTACGACTTCTGGGCCGTCTCCCGTGACTTCGCCCGCTCGGACGGCGAAGTCAGCACCTTCATGCGGGACTTGAACCACACCGTCGTGATGCAGGACGTCGACGCGCTCAACCTGCTCCAGAAGGTTCTCGGCACCGAGCCCGACGGATACCAGGAGCTGAGCATCAACATCGACACCGGTGGTCTCGCGGCCCGCCGCATCCTGGCCCGTCTGGTGGAGGAGGGCGCCAAGCCGACGGAGAAGATCAGGTGACCGGCCCGACCGGCGAGGTCTTCCGCGTCGACTGGCTCCCGGGCACCGACGTGCTGCGCGGCACCTGCCACTGCGGCGCCGGCCACACCGCCGAGGACCCGATCGCGATGTGGGAGTGGATGCTCGCCCACCCGGAGGGGCACGGGACGCCGGGCGACGGGACGGGGGGAGCCGAGGCGGCACCGGGCCGCACGGGGGGCGCCGCCACCGGATCGCGAAGACGCGGGCGCACACCACGAGGAGAGGCCTCGTGAATGAGTACGAGGCCGAACTCGTCCTCGCGCGGCGGGAGTCCGTCGCCGACGGCGTGCTCGCCCTGACGCTGCGCCATCCGCTCGGCGCCGAACTCCCGCCCTGGGAGCCGGGCGCTCACATCGATGTCGTCCTCGGGGCCGGGCTGGAGCGGCAGTACTCCCTGTGCGGCGATCCGGCGGACCGGCGGGCGTGGCGGATCGCGGTGCTGCGCGAGGCGGCGGGACGGGGCGGATCGGCTCATGTGCACGGGCGGTTGAGGGAAGGTGACGGCGTCCGGGTTCGAGGTCCGCGCAATCACTTCGCCCTCGTCTCCGCCCCGCGCTACCGGTTCGTCGCCGGCGGCATCGGCATCACCCCGATCCTGCCGATGCTCGCCGCGGCCGAGGCGGCGGGCGCCGAGTGGACGCTGCTGTACGGCGGGCGGACCCGAGGTTCCATGGCGTTCACCGAGGAGTTGGGGCGGTACGGGGACCGGGTCACCCTCGCCCCCGAGGACGAGACCGGACTGCTCGACCTCGCCCCCGTGCTCGGCGCCCTGCCCGAGGGCACCCTCGTCTACGCCTGCGGTCCCGGGGCCCTTCTCGACGCGGTGGAGGAACGCTGCCCGGCCGTGCCGCCGCATGTCGAGCGGTTCCGGCCGAAGCCCCAGGAGGCTCGTGGGGGCGGCGAGTTCGAGGTGGTCCTGGAGCGGTCCGGGAGGACGGTGCGCGTCGCTCCCGGAGTCTCCGTCCTCGACACCGTGCGGGCCGCCGGGATCGAGGTGCTGTTCTCCTGCGCCGAAGGCACCTGCGGGACCTGCGAGACGGAGGTGCTCGAAGGCGTTCCGGACCACCGGGACTCGGTGCTCACGGAGGCGGAGCGGGAGGCGGGCGAGACGATGCTCATCTGTGTGTCGCGCTGCCATGGGGACCGGCTCGTCCTGGACCTGTGACTCCGACCGGGCCGGTGGCCCCGAGGTCCGCCTCGATCCGCGCGACCGTCGCCAGCAGGTGGGGAAGCAGGTCGCGGCGGACGGACTCGAGGCTGTTGCGGGTGGCGTGCACGGGGATGTTCACGGCCGCCACCACGGCACCCTGCCGGTCCCGCACCGGGGCGGCCACCGAGCGCAGGCCCTCCTCCAACTCCTGGTCCACGATGGCGTATCCCTGCTTCCGCACCCGGCGCAGTTCCGCTTCCAGGAGGTCCGGCGCGACGATCGTGCGCGCCGTCAGGGGGAGTAGGTCCGCCCGTTCGAGCCGGGCGGCGGTCTCCTCGTCCGGCAGGTGCGCGAGGATCACCCGGCCCACCGAGGTGACATGGGCCGGGAAGCGGGTTCCGACGGTGATCGCCGCCGTCATGATGCGCCGGGTCGGGACCCGCGCCACGTACACCACGTCGTCGCCGTCGAGGACGCAGAGCGAGCTCGACTCCCCCACCTGTTCGGCGAGTCGCTTCAGGTGCGGCAGGGCGATCTCCGGGAGGCCGAGGCCGGAGAGGTAGGCGTAGCCGAGTTCCAGCACCCGCGGGGTGAGCCGGAAGATCCGGCCGTCCGTGTGGACGTATCCGAGATCGACCAGGGTGAGCAGGAAGCGGCGGGCGGCCGCGCGGGTCAGGTCGGAGTCGCGCGCGACCTCACTGAGTGTCAGTTCCGGCCGGTCCGCGCCGAATACGCGGATGACGGCGAGTCCGCGTTCGAAGGAGCGGACGAAGTGGGGCGCTCGGGCTGCTGCAGGCATCGTCGCCTCCAGAGAGACATGAGGAGCGCTCTCCGCCGGGGCCGGGAGCACTTCGATAACTGTCAACAATATTGTTAGCCAAGGGCATTGACCCGGAACGGAAGGGGTTCTACCTTCGCGCTGAGCACCATTGTGCGGTGTGCGCACAACCTGTCGGAACCCTTTCGTCTGCACAGGAGGAGCCATGCGTCGTCTGCTCGCCGGTCTCGCGGTCGGAGCCTTCCTGGTCGCCATGTCGGCCTGCGGCTCGTCCGACGGCGGTGGCGCCTCGGACAAGAACTCTTCGTCCGGCGGTACCACCACCGTCAAGGTCGGGATCATCCCGATCGTCGATGTCGCCCCCGTCTATCTGGGCCAGAAGAAGGGCTTCTACAGCAAGCGCGGCCTGAAACTGTCGATGACCCTCGCGCAGGGCGGCGCGGCCATCGTGCCGGGCGTGGTCTCGGGCCAGTCCCAGTTCGGGTTCTCCAACATGACCTCGCTGATGATCGCCCAGTCCAACGGTGTTCCCGTCAAGGCCATCGCGAACGGCGTCGCCTCGACAGGCGTCCAGGGCAAGGACTTCGGGGCCATCACGGTCAAGAAGGGCAGCCCGATCACGTCGGCGAAGGATCTGGAGGGCAAGAAGGTCGCCGTCAACACGGTGAAGAACATCAACGAGACCGCTGTGCGCGAGTCGGTGCGCAAGGCGGGCGGCGACCCGTCCAAGGTCAAGTTCGTCGAGCTGGCCTTCGACCTCATGCCCGCAGCCCTCGACAAGGGCCAGATCGACGCCGCCATGGTGGTCGAGCCCGCCCTCGCCACGGTGAAGAGCCAGGGCGCCACCGAGATCGCCTCGTCCCTGGTCGACGTGGCGAAGGACCTCACCGTCGCCATGTACTTCACGTCGGACCAGTACGCGCAGCAACACCCCGACGTGGTCAAGAAGTTCCAGGAGGCCACGGCGGAGTCCCTCGCCTACGCCGACGCCCACCCGGACGAGGTCCGGCAGATCGTCACCACGTACACGAAGATCCCGGCGGCCGTGCTGGCGAAGGTGACCCTGCCCAAGTGGCCGGCCGACCCGAACCGGGCCTCGATCGAGGCGCTGGAGAAGCTGGGCCGCCAGGACGGTCTCTTCAAGACGGCTCCCGACCTGGACAAGTTGCTGCCGTGAGGCGGGGGCGACCGCGCGGCGGCCACTCCGAACGGGCCGTGAACGCCGCTCTGGGCGTCGCCGGGCTCGCGGCCTTCCTCGCCCTCGGCGAGGTGGTGCCGCGGCTCGGCGTGGTCAAGGAGCAGTTCTTCCCGCCGACCAGCCGGATCGCCCGGGCGTTCGCGGACGAGCTCACCGACGGCGCCTTCTGGACGGATCTCGGCGACACCCTCACGGGCTGGGCACTGGGCCTCGCGATCGCGGTCGGCGCGGGCATCGTCGTGGGTGTCGTCGTCTCGGTCGTGCCGTACCTGCGCGAGGCGACCGCCTCGACGGTCGAGTTCCTGCGCCCCATCCCCTCCGTGGCGCTGATCCCGCTCGCCGTCCTCCTCTACGGCACCGAACTGCGGTCGGTGCTCCTCCTCGTCGTGTACGCCTCCTTCTGGCAGGTCCTCGTCCAGGTCATGTACGGCGTGCGGGACGTCGACCCCGTGGCGGAGGAGACGGCGCGCTCGTACGGTCTGGGCACCTGGGCCCGGGTGCGCCATGTGCTGTGGCCGACGGCCCTCCCTTACGTCATGACGGGTGTCCGGCTCGCCGCCGCCGTCGCGCTCATTCTCACCGTGACCGCCGAACTCGTCATCGGAGCACCGGGGTTGGGGGCGCGCATCGCGGTGGCCCAGTCCTCGCAGGCCGTGCCCGAGATGTACGCGCTGATCGTGGTCACGGGCCTGCTCGGGCTGTTGATCAACGTGGGGGCGCGGTCGGTGGAGCGGCACGCGCTGGCCTGGCACCAGTCGGTTCGCGGGGAGGTGACGGTATGACGGACGTCCCCCCGGAGCCGACGAGGCCCCGCGCGTGGGGAAGCCTCCCGCTGCGGGCCCTGTTCGTCGTCGCGCTCCCGGCACTGCTGGTCGGGATCTGGTGGCTCGCGTCGGACGGCAGCACCGACGTGTACTGGCCGCCGCTGCGCACGATCCTGAGGACGTTCCCCGACGTCTGGACCCGCGACCGGCTGCGCGCCGATCTCGTGCCCAGCCTGCTGCGGCTGCTCGGCGGCTACGCGGTCGCGGCGGTCGTGGGCGTGGCCCTCGGCACGGTCATCGGCTCGTACCGGAGGGTGCGGGCGGTGTGCGAACCGGTCCTGGAGTTCCTGCGGGCCGTGCCGCCGCCCGTCCTCGTGCCGGTCATCATGCTGTTCGCGGGCATCGGGGACACGATGAAGATCGTCGTGATCGCGAGCGGCTGCGTCTGGCCGATCCTGCTCAACACGGTCGAGGGGGTGCGGGCCGTCGACTCCGTGATGTCGGAGACGGCCCGCTCGTACGGCATCACCGGAGTGGCCCGGATGCGCTCCGTCGTCCTGCCGTCGGCGAGCCCGCAGATCTTCGCGGGCCTGCGCCAGGCGCTGTCCATCGGGATCATCCTCATGGTCATCAGTGAGATGTTCGCGGCCAGCAACGGGCTCGGCTTCACCATCGTGCAGTTCCAGCGCGGCTTCGCGATCCCCGACATGTGGACCGGGATCATCGTCCTCGGTCTCCTCGGCTTTCTCCTGTCGGTCGTCTTCCAGGTGGTCGAGCGCCGGGTGCTCGGCTGGTACCACGGTCTGCGGGAGTCCTCCCGCCGGTCCCCGTGACGCATCCGAAAGGGCGGTCCATGCACGCGTCTTTGGTCGTATCCGGCCTGCGAAAGGTCTACGAGGGGTCAGGCCGCCGGGTGGAGGCGGTCCGGGACCTGACCTTCACCGTGGACGCGGGTGAACTCGTCTGCCTGGTGGGCCCGTCGGGCTGCGGCAAGACCACGCTGCTGAAGTGCATGGCCGGTCTGCTCACGCCGACGGGGGGCGAGGTGCTGCTCGGGGGCCGCCGGGTCGGCGGCCCGCCGCCCGGCATGGCGTTCGTGTTCCAGGAGTACGGGCGCAGCCTGTTCCCCTGGATGCGGGTCGGCGAGAACGTCGAACTGCCCCTGAAGCAGAAGAATCTGAGCAGGGCGCGGCGACGGGAACTGGTCGGCGACGCGTTGGACTCCGTCGGTCTGGCCGATGCCGAGCGGGCCTATCCCTGGCAGCTGTCCGGCGGGATGCAGCAGCGGGTCGCCATCGCGCGGGCGCTGGCGTACGAACCCGAAGTCCTGCTCATGGACGAGCCGTTCGCGGCGGTCGACGCGCAGACCCGTGCCGATCTGGAGGATCTGGTGCGCCGGCTGTGGCGGGAGCGCGGGATCACCATCCTGTTCGTGACCCATGACATCGACGAGGCCGTGTACCTGGGCGAGCGGGTCCTGGTCCTCTCGGCCTCCCCCACCGTCGTGCGGGAGCAGTTGAAGGTGGATCTTCCGGAGCAGCGGGACCAGTTGCACACCCGGGTCTCCCCGCGCTTCGCCGAGTTGCGGACCCATGTGTACGGGCAGATCCAGGCGGCGAAGCGCGGGGAGTCGTTCACGAAGACGGACGCGCCTCCCCTTCATTGAGACGGGCCCGCCCGCCCGGCGAGCGGGAGAAGGGGAGCGGTGCCGCCAGGGAGCCGGTCGTGCCGGCCGGCCGCGGGCTCCGCGAGCCCCGCCGACCGGACCACCGGGCCCGGGGCGATCTCAGGCGCGCAGCCAGACCGCCGTGTCCGTCGGAAGGAACCCGTCGGCGTCCAGCGGGGCGCTGGCGAGCAGGAGCCTGGAGTGCTCCGGCAGTTCGACCGCGCCGTCGGCCAGGTTGACGACGCAGAGCAGACCGTCGGCGCGGGCGAAGGCGAGGACGCCCTCGGGTGCGGGCAGCCAGTCGAGCGGGCCGTCCCCGAAGCCGGGCTCGGCGCGGCGGACCCGGAGCGCGGCACGGTAGAGGTTCAGCATCGAGCCCGGGTCCTCGGACTGGCGGTCGGCGGCGTACGCCGGCCAGTCGGCGGGCTGCGGCAGCCAGGGGTCACCGCCGAATCCGGCGTACGGGGCCGTCGCGGACCAGGGCAGCGGGACCCGGCAGCCGTCGCGCCCCGGGTCGCTGCCGCCGGAGCGGAAGTGCATCGGGTCCTGAATGCTGTCGAGCGGCAACTCCACTTCGGGCAGGCCGAGTTCCTCGCCCTGATAGACGTACACGGAGCCGGGCAGGGCGAGCGAGAGCAACGCGGCGGCGCGGGCCCTGCGGGTGCCGAGAGCCGTGTCGGTGGGCGTGCCGAAGGCCTTGGCCGTGAAGTCGAAGCCGGTGTCGGCGCGTCCGTAGCGGGTGACGGTGCGGGTCACGTCGTGGTTGCACAGCACCCAGGTGGCGGGCGCTCCGACGGGGGCGTGCTCGGCGAGGGTCTCGTCGATGGAGGTGCGCAGCCGTCCGGCGTCCCAGGGGCAGGACAGGAACGAGAAGTTGAAGGCGGTGTGCAGTTCGTCGGGGCGCAGGTAGCGGGCGAAGCGTTCGGTGTCGGGGAGCCAGACCTCGCCGACGAAGATGCCGTCGTAGGCGTCGGCGACCGCCCGCCAGGAACGGTAGATGTCGTGGAGTTCGTCGCGGTCGACGTACGGGTTCGGGTCGCGTCCCTCGACATAGTCGGGCAGCTCCGGGTCCTTGGCGAGCAGGGCCGCCGAGTCGATCCGCACACCGGCCACCCCGCGCTCGAACCAGAAGCGCAGGATCTCCTCGTGCTCCTGACGGACCGCCGGATGGGCCCAGTTGAGATCGGGCTGTTCGGGGGTGAAGAGGTGGAGGTACCAGTCGCCCTCGGGCAGTCGGGTCCACACCGGTTCGGCGGAGCCCGCGAACTGGGACGGCCAGTCGTTGGGCGGGAGTTCGCCGTGCTCGCCGCGTCCGGGACGGAAGTGGAAGAGTTCGCGCTCCGGGCCGCCGGCCAGGGCCGCCCGGAACCAGGGGTGCTGGTCGGAGACGTGGTTCGGCACGATGTCGACCAGGGTGCGGATGCCCAGTTCCCGGGCTTCGGCGATGAGCTTCTCGGCCTCGGCGAGTGTCCCGAAGGCCGGGTCGACGGTCCGGTAGTCGGCGACGTCGTAACCGCCGTCGGCCAGGGGTGAGAGGTACCAGGGGTTGAACCAGAGCGCGTCCACCCCGAGTTCGGCGAGGTACGGGAGTCTGGCGCGGACGCCCGCGAGGTCGCCGGTGCCGTCGCCGTCGCCGTCCGCGAAGCTGCGGACGTACACCTGGTAGATGACGGCGGAACGCCACCACGCGGACTGATTTCGGGCAGGGCGGGGCTGTCCCACGGTGCGTAGCCTTTCGTTCGAGGAAGTCACATGCGGCGTCAGCCCTTGGTGCTGCCCGCGCTGATTCCGGCGATGATGTGCCGCTGGAACACCAGGAACATCAGGACCATGGGGATGCTGGCGATCACCATCGCGGCGATGAGCACGGTCAGTTGGATGTTCTGCGACAGCTGGACGAGCGCCACGCTGATGGGCTGTTTGCCGGTGTCCGAGAAGACCATCAGCGGCCAGAGGAAGTCCTGCCAGACGGCGACCAGGGCAAAGATCGACACGACTCCGAGGACGGGCCGGGACATCGGCAGCACGATCGACCACAGGGTGCGCAGCTTCCCGGCGCCGTCGATCTCGGCGGCCTCCAGGACATCGCGCGGGATCTGGTCGAAGAAGCGTTTGAGGAGATAGAGGTTGAAGGCGTTGGCGACGGCCGGCAGCCAGATGCCCAGCGGGTCGTTGAGCAGACTCGTGTGGATGAGGGGCAGGTCGGCGACGGTCAGGTACTTGGGGACCACCAGGGCCTGCGCGGGAACCATCAGGGTGGCGAGGATGCTGCCGAGGATCACCTTGCCGAAGGCCGGCTTCAGCCTGGACAGGGCGTACGCGGCGGCCGTGCAGAAGACGAGTTGGAGAAGCCAGGCGCCCGCGGCCTGGACGACCGTGTTCCACAGGTGGGTGGGCAGGTCCATCAGGTCCCACGCGTCGGTGTACCCGGTGAGGTGCCACTGGTCGGGTACGAGGGTCGGCGGGGTGCGCGTGACCTCGTCCGGCGACTTCATGGCGCCCGTCACCATCCAGTAGACGGGGAAGAGGAAGGCCAGCGCGAAGAGGAGGACCACCCCGGCGAAGACCGACCAGTAGACGGCCTTGCCGCGTCGGCGGGACAGGGCGAGCGGGGAGACGAGGGTGCGGGTGCTCACGCGTCCTCCCCTTCGGAACGGGTGAACCGCAGGTACAGCGCGGAGAAGGCGCTGAGCAGGACGAGAAGCATGACGCTCAACGCGCAGGCCCCTCCGAAGTCGTTGTAGAGGAAGGCGTACTTGTAGATGAGGTAGAGCACCGTGACGGTCTCGTCCTCGGGGCCGCCGCCGGTGATCACGAACGGCTCGGTGAAGACCTGCATGGTGGCGATGATCTGGAGCAGCATCAGCATGAGGATGATGAAGCGGGTCTGCGGGATCGTCACGTGCCGGATCCGCTGCCAGATGTTCGCCCCGTCCAGCTCGGCCGCCTCGTACAGCTCGCCGGGGATGCTCTGGAGCGCGGCGAGGTAGATGAGGACGGTGCCGCCGAGGTTGGCCCAGGTGGCGACGATGACCAGCGAGACGAGTGCGGTGTCGGCGCCGTTGGACCAGTTCGAGGTCGGCAGGTGCAGGAAGCGCAGCGCCTCGTTGGCGAGGCCCGCTCCGGGATCGTAGAACCACTTCCACAGCAGCGCGCTGACCACCGGCGGGATCATCACCGGCAGGTAGACGACGACCCTGAAGAAGGCCTTCGCGTGCCTGAGTTCGTTGAGCACGAGCGCCATCACGAAGGGGACGGCGAAACCGATGAGCAGGGCGAGGAGGGTGAACGTGAGGGTGTTGCGCCAGGCGGCGGTGAACTCCGGGTCGTGGAAGACCCGGGTGAAGTTGGCGGTGCCGACCCATTCCCCGCCGCTGCCCGGCGTGTACTTCTGGAAGGCGATCACGACCGCGCGGATCGCCGGGTACCAGGAGAACAGCGCGAAGCAGAGCAGGCCGCCGATCAGGAAGGCGTACGCGCACAACTGGTCGGCCAGCCGCCGGCGCCGCGGTCCCCCGGTCCGGCGCCCGGCCGACCGCGGCACCTCCGGCACGCCGACGGCGGCCGGAGGGAGCACGGCGGGGGGCTTCGATGCGGTCTTCATCGAAGGCCTTCGGGGAAACCCCGGCCTTCGGGCCGGGGAGGAATCGGACTGCCTACGGAGCAGGGCAGAGGAAGACGATTCGCCGCCGGGGCGGATCGTCGCTCATCACCAAGAGTCCGTAGGCGGTCACAATCTGTTGTTATAGTTTGTGAGTCGTGACCACTCATGTGAAGCGGGCGTTCAAGTTCCGCTTCTACCCGGACGGTGCGCAGGCGGCGGAGCTGTCGCGCACGTTCGGGTGCGTGCGGAAGGTCTACAACCTGGCTCTCGAAGCCCGCACCACCGCGTGGTACCAGCGGCGGGAGAGGGTCAACTACAACGCGACCTCGGCGATGCTCACCGCGTGGAAGAAGACCGAAGAACTCGCCTTCCTGTCCGAGGTGTCCTCGGTGCCGTTGCAGCAGTGCCTGAGGCATCCGCAGGGCGCGTTCACCAGCTTTTTCGAGGGACGGGCGAAGTACCCGCGGTTCAAGTCGCAAAAGAAGTCCCGCCGGTCGGCGGAGTACACCAGCTGGGCGTTCCGCTACCGCGACGGCCGGCTCACGCTCGCCAGGATGCGCGAGCCGCTGGACATCGTGTGGTCCCGGCCGCTGCCCGAAGGTGCGCGGCCGTCCACGGTGACCGTGTCCCAGGACGCGGCCGGACGCTGGTTCGTGTCGCTGCTCTGCGACGACACGATCACCCCCGCACCGGCCGCCACGGCCGCTGTCGGCATCGACGCCGGGATCACCTCCCTGGTGACCCTGTCCACCGGGGAGAAGATCACCAACCCCCGGCACGAACGCCGCGACCGCGCCCGCCTCGCCAAGGCCCAGCGGGAACTGTCCCGCAAAGCTCCTGGCGATGGCGTGAACCGGGCCGAGGCACGCCGCAAGGTCGCCGAAATCCACGCCCGGATCACCGACCGGCGCCGCGACCACCTGCACAAGCTGACCACTCGACTCGTCCGCGAGAACCAAACGGTCGTGATCGAGGACCTCACCGTCCGCAACCTGGTCAAGAACCACGGGCTCGCCCGAGCTATCTCGGACGCGGCCTGGCGTGAGCTGCGGACGATGCTGGAGTACAAGTGCGCCTGGTACGGGCGCGAACTCGTCGTGATCGACCGCTGGTTCCCCAGCTCGAAACTGTGCGGGGCCTGCGGCACGATCCGGGCGAAGCTGCCGCTGAACGTCCGTGAGTGGACGTGCGAGTGCGGCACGGTGCACGACCGCGACGCGAACGCGGCGCAGAACATTCTCGCGGCCGGGCTGGCCGTGTCTGCCTGTGGAGACGGTGTAAGACCTCAACGGGAGTCCTCCCGGACGGGGCGGTCGTCGGTGAAGCAGGAACCCCAGCGGGCGACCGCTGGAACCCCCCGCCTCTAGGCAGGGGAGGAAGTCAAGAACGGTGTCAGCCTCGGGCCAGGATGGAGTCGATCTTTCCGGCGGCGTCCTTGAGGAGCTGGTCGACGTCGGCGTCCTTCTTGGTGAGGACCGCGGACACGGCGCCGTCGAGGACGGAGTAGATCTGCTGGGCCTGCGGCGGCTCGATCTTCATCTGGAGGCTCTGGTTGCCGTCCAGGAACGCCTGGTAGTTCTCCACGGGCACGTTGGCGTTGGCCTTCTTGATCTGCTGGTCCTTGGCGTCCGCGGCGCCGGTGAACAGGCGCGGCTCGGGCAGGCCGACGGGGGCGTCGTTCTGCTTGGCGCGGGCGTAGTCGCCGAGGAAGCCGTCGCCCGGCGTCAGGAACATGCTGTCCAGCCACTTGAGGCCGGCCTTGATCTGCTCCGGGGTGGCCTTCTTGTTGAACATGTAGCCGTCGCCGCCGATGAGCGTGCCCTTGCCACCGGGCATGGGAGCCAGCGCGAGGTCCTTGTAGTTGCCGCCCTTCTCCTTCACCAGGATCGGGATGTTGTCCGGGGCGGAGAGGTACATGCCGAGCTTGCCGGAGCCCATCATCTGCTGGACGTCGTTGATGACCAACAGCTGCTTGCTGCCCATGGAGTTGTCGCTCCAGCGCATGTCCTTGAGGTTCTGCAGGACCGCCTTGCCCTCCGGGCCGTCGATCGTGGACTTCTTGCCGTCCTCGCCGACGACGTTCCCGCCCTGCGAGTAGAGCTCGGCGGTGAAGTGCCAACCGCCCTGGTTCTGGGCGCTGTAGTCGGCGTAGCCGACGGTGCCCTTGCCGAGCGCGGCTATCTTCTTGGCGTCCGCGCGCAGCTCCTCCCAGGTCGCCGGGGGCTTGTCGGGGTCGAGGCCGGCCTTCTCGAAGAGCGCCTTGTTGTAGATGAGGCCCATGGAGTAGCCGGTGCGGGGGACGCCGTAGATCTTGCCGTCGAGCGTGTAGATGTCCCGCAGTTGCTGCTGGATGGTGCTGTAGCTCTTGAGGTCCTTGACGTAACTGGTGATGTCCGCGGCCTGGTTGACGTCGACCACGTGCTTGGCGTCGGTGAAGTACGTGTAGAACACGTCCTCCATCTGACCGCCGGCCAGCTTCGCGTCGAAGGTCTTGGGGTCCTGACACGGGAACGCGTCGTGCGTGACGACGTCGATGCCCGGATTGGCCTTCTCGAACGCCTTGGTGTCGGCCTCGAAGAACGAGCGGTCGACCTTGGCGCTCTTCGGCGGCTCGCAGTTGACGGTGATGCGGGTCTTTCCGTTGGCCGCGTCGTCGTCGCTCGAACCGCACGCGGTGGCGGTGAGCGCGAGGGAGGACGCCGTGAGCATGACGAAGGTACGGCGGAACCCGGTGCTTCTCATTGGTGGACCCCTTTGGGCAGGAGCGAGGTAGGCCCACGGCGGGCGTGCCGCCGTGTTCTGGCGCCGCACACTCAAGCACCGCCGACATCCGTCCGCAAGATGTCGCGCAGAATCTGTAATTATTTGACAGCAATCGAGGTCTCTGTGGCGGGTGGTTGCGCGCTCAGCCGCGCGGCGCTTGCGCGGTCGACCCGCGGACCACCAGCTCCGGTTCGAACAAGAGCTCTTCGGCGGTCACGCTGCTGCCACCGATCTGCGCGTTCAGCAGTTCCACCGCCGCGCGCCCCATGGCCTCGATGGGCTGGCGGACGGTGGTCAGCGGGGGTTCGGTGCAGTTCATGAACGCCGAGTCGTCGTACCCGACGACGGAGATCTCGCCCGGGACGGAGAGTCCCCTGCGACGGGCGGCCCGCACGGCGCCGAGCGCGAGCGGGTCACTGGCGCAGATGATGCCGGTGACCCCCCGGTCGAGCAGCCGGGTGGCCGCGGCCTGGCCGCCCTCCAGGGAGAACATGGCCCGGGCGACGTGCTCGTCCGGCAGGTCCGGCGCCAGGGCGCGCGCCGCCGCGAGCTTGCGGCCCGAGGGCATGTGGTCGCCGGGGCCGAGGACGAGTCCGATCCGCTCGTGGCCGAGCGAGTCGAGGTGGCGCCAGGCCTGCTCGACGGCGACGGCGTCGTCGCAGGAGACGCAGGGGAAACCGAGGTGCTCGATGGCCGCGTTGATCAGCACGACCGGAATGTTGCGGTCCGCGAGCTGCCGGTAGTGGTCGTGCGGGGCGTCCGCCTGGGCGTACAGACCGCCGGCGAACACCACCCCGGAGACCTGCTGCTGGAGCAGCAGCTCCACGTAGTCGGCCTCGGAGACGCCGCCCTTGGTCTGGGTGCACAGCACCGGGGTCAGGCCGAGTTGCGCGAGCGCCCCGCCGATCACCTCGGCGAAGGCCGGGAAGATCGGGTTCTGCAGTTCGGGCAGGACGAGGCCGACGAGCCGGGCGCGTTCGCCGCGCAGCTGGGTCGGCCGCTCGTAGCCGAGGACGTCGAGGGCGGAGAGGACCGCCTGCCGGGTGGAGTCGGAGACTCCGGGCTTGCCGTTGAGCACCCGGCTGACCGTGGCCTCGCTGACCCCGACCTTCTTCGCCACCTGAGCAAGTCGTCGCGTCATGAGCGCAAGAATAGCGCAAGATATGCAAGCTGCTTGCGTAAGAGTCGCGTCATTTCACGCTCGCGCCGCCGGCGCCCTCAGGGTGCCGCCCACAGTCCGCGGACGTGACCCAGGTGGCGGGTCATCACCGCGCGCACGGCCCGCTCGTCCCGGTCGAGGAGGGCGTCGAGGAGCTCCAGGTGCTCCTCCGCCGAGGCTTGGAGGCGGCCCGCCCCGACCAGGGCGTGGAGCCCGTAGAGCCGCGAGCGTTTGCGCAGGTCTCCGACGACCTCGACCAGGTGGGAGTTGCCAGCCAGCGCGAGCAGGCCGAGGTGGAAGCGGATGTCCGCCTCGACGTAGGCGATGAGGTCACCGGCCGCCGCCGCGGTCACGATCTCCCTGGCGGCCGGGCGCAGCGCCTCCAGCGAGACGGGATCGGCCGTGGCGGCCAGCCCCACGACGGTGGGGATCTCGATGAGCGAGCGGATGTGGGTGTACTCGTCGAGCTGCTTCTCGGAGACGGCCGTGACCCGGAACCCCTTGTTGGGCACCGTGTCGACCAGGCCCTCCTTGGCCAGGTCGAGCATGGCCTCGCGGACCGGCGTCGCCGAGACGCCGAAGCGGGCCGCCAGCGAGGGTGCCGAGTAGACCTCGCCGGCCCGCAGTTCGCCCGCGATCAGCGCGGCGCGCAGCGCGTCGGCCACCCGCTCGCGAAAGCTGCTCCTCCGGCCGCCCAGCGCGGGCAGGTCGGGAGCGGCCGGGGGTGCGCTGCTGCGCTGGGCGGTCATCGGGGTCTCCTCGTACGGGCCGGTGGGTCGCCTCGTCGTTTCGCCGCACCGGCCCTGTGCCATATCACGTGTTACTCGGACCACCAGTATCCACGTCCTGCCAGGGGGTCGCTCACAGGACGAATCCGGCCGGGAAGGGATCCGAGGGGTCGAGGAGGTACTGGGCGGTGCCGGTGATCCAGGCGCGTCCCGTGAAACTCGGCAGCACGGCGGGGATTCCGGTCACCTCGGTGGTGCCGAGGAGCCGCCCGGTGAACCGCGTCCCGATGAAGGACTCGTTCACGAACTCGGTGTCCAGAGGGAGTTCGCCCCGGGCGTGCAACTGGGCCATGCGCGCGCTGGTGCCCGTACCGCAGGGGGAGCGGTCGAACCAGCCGGGGTGGATCGCCATCGCGTGGCGGGAGTGGCGGGCCGTCGCCCCGGGCGCGTACAGGTGGACGTGGTGGCACCCGCGGATGGACGGGTCCTCGGGGTGCACGGGCTCGCCCTCGGCGTTGACCGCTTCCATCAGGGCGAGCCCGGCCGCGAGGATCTCGTCCTTCCGCGAGCGGTCGAAGGGCAGGCCGAACTGTTCCAGCGACAGGATCGCGTAGAAGTTCCCGCCGTAGGCGAGGTCGTAGGTCACCGTACGCCCGTCGGCGAGCGTGGCCTCGCGGTCGAGCCCGACGGAGAACGACGGCACGTTCCTCAGCGTGACCGACCTGGCCGCGCCCTCCTCGACGGCCACCTCGGCGACGACGACGCCCGCCGGGGTGTCGAGGCGGATCGTGGTGACGGGCTCGACCACCTCGACCATGCCGGTCTCCACCAGCACGGTCGCCACGCCGATCGTGCCGTGTCCGCACATCGGCAGGTAGCCCGAGACCTCGATGTAGATCACGCCGTAGTCGCAGTCCGGGCGGGTGGACGGCTGGAGGACGGCGCCGCTCATCGCCGCGTGGCCGCGCGGCTCGTTCATCAGGAGCTGCCTGATGTCGTCGAGGTGCTCACGGAAGTACAGCCGCCGCTCGTTCATCGTCGCGCCCGGCACCGTACCGATGCCACCCGTGATCACCCGGGTGGGCATGCCCTCGGTGTGCGAGTCGACGGCGTGCAGGACGAGTTTGCTGCGCATGGGACTCCTGGGCGGTGGGGGCGGAATCGCGGACATCCGCCCCGGCTGGGTGGCGGGAACGGTGCCGGCGGGAACGTGGAGCGCGCGGTGACGGGCGGGGCCGTCGACCGGTCGGATCGGGCGGTTCGGTTCGGTTCGTCAGGCGAGGCTCGGTTCGTCAGGCGAGGCCGGCTGCGACGGCCCGGTCCGTGGCGAGGCGCACGGCGGCCTCCTGTTCGGGCAGCAGCGGGACGCGTGGCGGGCGGACCGGCCCGCCGTGGCGGCCGACGATGTCCATGGAGAGCTTGATGGCCTGGACGAACTCGACCTGGGAGTCCCAGCGCAGCAGCGGGTGGAGCTGACGGTAGAGCTTGCCCGCCGTGTCGAGGTCACCGGCCACGGCGGCGCGGTAGAGCTCGACGCCCGCCCGGGGCAGCGCGTTCGGGTAGCCCGCCACCCAGCCCTTGGCGCCCGCGACGGCGAGTTCGAGCAGGACGTCGTCGGCTCCGACCAACAGGTCCAGTTCGGGAGCGAGTTCGGCGATGCGATAGGCGCGGCGCACATCGCCTGAGAACTCCTTGACCGCGTGGATGGAACCGGCGGCGTGCAGTTCGGCGAGGAGTTCGGGCACCAGGTCGACCTTGGTGTCGATCGGGTTGTTGTACGCGACGACCGGGACGCCCGCCCGGGCGACCTCCGCGTAGTGGGCGAGGACGGAACGCCGGTCGGCGCGGTAGGCGTTGGGCGGCAGCAGCATCACGGCGCCACAGCCCGCGTCCCGAGCCTGCTCGGCCCAGCGGCGGGCCTCGGCGGAGCCGTAGGCGGCGACGCCGGGCATCACACGGGACCCGCCGATCGCGGCGACGGCGGTCTCGACGGTCTTGGCCCGCTCCTCGGGCGTGAGCACCTGGTACTCACCGAGCGAGCCGTTCGGTACGACCCCGTCGCAGCCGTTCTCGACGAGCCAGGCGCAGTGCTCGGCGTACCGGTCATGGTCGACGGAGAGGTCGTCGTTCAGCGGGAGCGCGGTGGCGACGAGGACTCCGCGCCAGGGACGGCTTTCGGGGCTGACGGTCATGAGGCACTCGCCTTTCGACAAGGTGTGACATTTTATTGATGATCGGAGACGGGAGGGAGGTCGCGCCGACGCGGTCGCGGGCGGCAGATACCTCTACTGCGCGAATCACCCCGGATGAGTCACCGGAGGAGTCGGCGAAGGCGGGTCACCCCGGCCAGGAGGGGCATCCCGGCCGGGTGGAGCGCCCGGCCCCGGTGTCCCGTCGTCGCCGTCCGTTCCGGTACCGGCCAGCGCGCCGAGCGGTACCGGGTGGGCCAACAGCCTTCGCGTGGGCTCCGGTTCGCGGCCGAGCAGCCCGGCGACCGCGGGTTCGCACATCCGGCCCTGGCACCAGCCCATCCCTGCCCGGGTGAGCAGTTTCACGGTCCGTACGTCGCCCGCGCAGAGGTCGGTGACGGCCTCGCGGACGCGGCCCGCGGTGACCTCCTCGCAGCGGCACACGACGGTGTCGTCGGTGACCTGTTCCGGCCAGTGCGCGGGCGGCGCGTACACCGTGTCGAGCGCGGCGGAGAACTTCCGCGTTCTCGTGCGGGACTTGAGGGCCCGGGCGACCGCGCGCGGGTCGGGCCCGGCGCCGGAGAGCCGGGCGGCGGCCGACACGCCCGCGATGTGCCCCTCGGTCAGCGAGAGTTCGGCACCGCCGATGCCGGTGGTCTCGCCCGCGGCCCAGACGCCGGGCACGTCCGTACGCTGCTCGTCGTCCACCTCGACCCCCGATCCGTCGACACGGCAGCCGAGCGCTCCGGCGAGATCGGTGTGCGGGATCATCCCCTGCCCGACGGCGAGCGTGTCGCAGGGGATACGGCGCCGGGTCCCGGCCACGACCCGTCCGTCGGGGCCGAGCGCGGCGACGGTGACGGCGTCGAGCCGCTCCGTGCCATGGGCCTCGACGACGGTGTGCAGGGGAACGAACGGCACGCGGTGGCGCAGGAGTCGGGCGCCGTACCGGATTCCCTCGGCGACCTTGCCCGGCCGGGCCGCCAGCGCCCCGGCGCCGCGGAGGAACGCCCGCGGATCCGCGGACTCCACGAGCGCGGCGACCTCGACGCCCGCGGCGGCCAGTCCGGTCGCCACCGGCAGCAGCAACGGTCCGGTCCCGGCGACGACGGCGGTCCTGCCCGGCACGACGAGGCCGCCCTTGAGCATGGCCTGGGCCCCGCCCGCGGTGACCACGCCGGGCAGTGTCCAGCCGGGGAAGGGCAGCACCTTCTCGTATCCACCGGTGGCGAGGACCACGGCGTCCGCACGGACGGTGACGGGACGCTCCTGGAGCGGGCCGAGGAGGGCGTGGACGGTGAATCCGGACGGTGGGGCGCCGCCCGTGGTCGACAGACCCCTTTCCGACGGCCGGACCGTCCGTTCGACCACCCACACATGGTGGTCGGTCAGGTGCTCGATCGTGCCCGCCTCCAGGTGCCGCGCGAGGCCCCGCTCCAGCCGTTCCCAGGTGCGCCACCGGTGGTGCAGTGCCTGGGGTCGCCGGGCACCGAGTCCGTGCGCGGGGCCACGGTAGAACTGTCCGCCCGCCGCCGCGGCCGAGTCGATCAGGGTCACCCGGATGCCGCGTGCCGCCGCGGCGAGACCGGCGCCGAGACCCGCCGGGCCCGCGCCGATCACCGCGAGGCGGGGGCGTACGTCAGTCATCGTGGCCCGTGCCTTCCTGCGTACGGATGCTGTCGCCCGGCTTCAGCGGGACCAGACACGCCCGCTGGTTGGGCCGGTCGTTGACGGTGACGAGGCAGTCGTAGCAGACGCCGATGCCGCAGAAGACGCCGCGCGGGCGGCCCCCGGCACGGGTGCTGCGCCAGGAGGTGACACCGGCCGCCCACAGGGCGGCCGCGACGGTCCGCCCGGGCAGCACGTCGATGTCCCGGCCGTCGAGGGTGACGGTGAACGCGGGGCCGGGCTCGGCCCGTACGAGGTCCAGGGGGTTCACGGGGCCTCCTCGGCGAAGCGGTCGGGACGGAACGGCGCGAGGTCGAGATCGGGCGTCCCGCCGGTCAGGACCTGGGCGACGAGCCGTCCGGTGCCGGTGGCCAGCCCGATGCCCGCCCCCTCGTGCCCACAGGCGTGGAAGAGGCCCGGCGCCCTCGGGTCGGGGCCGATCGCGGGCAGGTGGTCGGGCAGGTAGGGGCGGAAGCCGAGGTAGGTCCGCAGGGCGCGCACCCGCGCCAGGAACGGGAAGAGCCGTGTGGCGCCCGCGGCCAGCTCGCGCACCACGGGCAGGGAGAACGAGCGGTCGAAGCCGACGCGTTCGCGGCTCGCGCCGATGAGGATCGGTCCGGCCGCGGTCCCCTCCACCACCGGCGAGGTCTGCAGAGCGGCCGAGTCGCTGGCCACGTCGGCGACGTAGTCCGCGGCGTACACCTTGTGGCGCACCCGGCGCGGCAGCGGTTCCGTCACGAGGACGAATCCCCGGCGGGGCAGGACGGGCAGGGTGACGCCCGCGAGGGCCGCCACCTCGGCTCCCCAGGTCCCCGCCGCGTTGACGACGGCCGGCGCGTGCAGCTCTCCCAGGTCGGTGCGTACGCCGCGGACCGATCCGTCCTTCGCGCGCAGCACCTCGGTCACCGTGCGCCCGGTCAGCAGCCGCGCACCCGAGGCCCGCAGGAGATGCGCGGCGGCCAGGGCGGGCATCACCTGGGTGTCCTGCGGATAGCGCACGGCGCCCGCGAGGCCGGGCGCCAAGTACGGTTCCACGTCGCGGAGTCGGTCGGCGGTGACCGGTTCGGTCAGCACGCCGGCGCTCCGCTGACCCGCGGCGAAGGTCTCCAGCGCGGCCAGGCCCTCGGGGGTGGAGGCCACGACGAGGCCGCCCTTGGCCTCGTACTCGATCGCCCGCGCCCGTTCCTCGGCGAGGTCGGCCCACAACCGTCCGGAGAGCAGCGCGAGGTCGAGTTCGGGTCCGGGTTCCTTGTCGGAGACGAGCAGGTTCCCCTCGCCCGCGCCGGTCGTGCCGCCGGCCACCGGGCCGCGGTCCACGACGGCGACGTCGAGGCCCGCGCGAGCCGCGTACAGGGCGCAGGCGGCACCCACCATTCCGGCTCCGACGACCACGACATCGCAGGTAAACGGCTTGCTCACATCAGTACTATGTCACATGCTTCTATTGCGGGGAATGGCCGACGCCCGCACCGACACGTCACCGGGGTATCCCGCCGGAGATCGCCCGCGCAACCGAAGTCGAGGCGTGGAAGCGGGAGTTCGCCGGACGGGCGCCGGGCGGCCGCGCCCCGGGACCCGGCCGCCCGGCCCATCCGGGCCGGTGAGTCGGCTCGGAACGGCCGGCCGTTCCGGCCCGCTCAGATCCTGCTCTCGGCCGCCGTGTCGGCGGACAGTCGCTGTGCCGCGTAGATCGGGAGCACCGAGAGCAGGACGAGCACGGCGGCCACGACGTTGACGACCGGTGCCTGCTGGGGTCTGGTCATGTTGTTGAAGATCCAGATCGGCAGGGTCTCGATGCCGGGCCCGGCCGTGAACGTCGTCACCACGATCTCGTCGAAGGAGAGCGCGAAGGCGAGGAGTCCGCCGGCCAGCAGCGCCGAGCGCACCAGCGGGAAGGTGACGTCGACGAAGGCGCGGAAGGTGTCCGCGCCCAGGTCCATCGCCGCCTCCTCGTAACTGCCTGACGTCCGGCGCAGTCGCGCGACCACGTTGTTGAAGACGACGACGATGCAGAAGGTCGCGTGGCCGACGATCACGGTGAACATGCCCAGTCCCACGCCCAGTGGTTCGAGCACCGTGCTGAAGGCGGAGTTGAGCGCGATGCCCGTGACGATGCCGGGCAGCGCGATCGGCAGGACGACCACGAAGGAGACGGCGTCGCGGCCGAAGAAGCGGTGCCGGGCGACCGCGAGGGCGATGAGCGTGCCCAGCACCAGCGCGATGGCCGTGGCGCCGAGGCCCGCCTTGACGGAGACCCACAGGGCCTCGCGGGCTCCCTCGTTCGCCCAGGCGACCGACCACCAGTGGAAGGTGAGTCCGGGCGGCGGCCAGCTCGCGCTGCGGTCCGGGTTGAGGGAGTTGACCAGGACGAGCGCGAGGGGCACGTAGATGATCGCGAAGCCGAGCCCGGCGGCGACGCGCAGCGCGATCCGCGCGGAACGGGAGAGTTGCACAGCGGGCTCCTCAGAGACTGCTCAGGGCGCCCGTGCGGCGCATCGCGAGGAGGTACACCACGATGACCACCACGGGGACCGTGCCGAGCGCGGCGGCCATGGGCAGGTTCAGTTCGATGTTGGAGTAGACGACGTTGCCGATGAGCTGGGTCCTGCCGCCGACGATCTGCACCGTGATGTAGTCGCCGAGGCTGAGCGAGAAGGTGAAGACCGAGCCGGCGGCCACCGACGGGAGGACCATCGGCAGGACGACCGAGCGGAAGGTCCGGCCCGCCCGGGCTCCCAGGTCCGCGGACGCGTCCAGCAGGTTCGCGGGCAGCTGCTCCAGCGCGGTGTG
Source organism: Streptomyces sp. NPDC002580 (assembly GCF_042889485.1). Classification (NCBI taxonomy): domain Bacteria; kingdom Bacillati; phylum Actinomycetota; class Actinomycetes; order Kitasatosporales; family Streptomycetaceae; genus Streptomyces; species Streptomyces sp. NPDC002580. The sequence goes on from NZ_JBIAQZ010000002.1 coordinate 988,217, forward strand.
GATCGGCAGGATCATGTACGGCAGCCAGAGATAGGTCAGCGCGATGATCGCCGCGGTGAGCCCGTACCCGGGACCGCTCAGTCCGAAGGGGCGCAGCATCCAGTCGGCGAGGCCGCCTTGGGAGAGGATCAGGCGCCAGGCGTACACCTTGACGAGGTAACTCGCCCACAGCGGCGTGAGGACGGCGACGACGAGCAGCGGGCGCCGCGCGGGCCTGGCGACGCGTGCGGTGTAGAAGGCCACGGGGAAGGCGATCAGCGCGCACAGGAGGGTGACCGCGAGGGCGACGCCGACGCTGCGCAGGATCACCTGCCGGAACACGGGGGTGGTGAACAGCTGTCGGAAGTTGTCGGTCGACCAGACCTTCACCACTTCGGAGGTGAAGGAGTCCGTCGTCCAGAAGGCCGAGACGAACAGCACGGCCAGCGAACCGAGATAGAGCACCGCCAGCCAGAGCAGCGGCGCGGTCAGGAGCAGGGACAGCCGCAGCCGCGAGTGCCGGTGCAGGGTCCCGGCGAGCCGCCGGACGGGGGAACGTCCGGCGGCCTGCGCGGTGGAGGTCATCGCTCGGTCAGCCCTTGATCTCGGTCCAGGCCTGGACCCACTTGGCGTACGGCACGCACGTGACGTCGGTGCGGCCGTCGAGGCACTGCTCGATGGGCGTGTTCCAGAACGCGATGTTCTTCCAGTAGCTCTCGTCGGTGGCGTGGAAGGTGTCGCAGAATCCCTTGTCGCCGGTCTCGGCGCACGCCTTCGCGTTGGCCGGGGCCTCGCCGAAGTACTCGGCGACCTGGGCGTTCACCTTCGGCGAGATGATCCAGTCGAGCCACTTGTAGGCGCAGTTGGGGTGCTCGGCCTTGGCGGAGACCATCCAGGTGTCGGACCAGCCCGTGGAACCCTCCGTGGGCACGAAGGCCTTGATCTTCGCGCCCTCGTCGGCCGTGAGGTTGGCGATGACCTGCCAGGTGGTGCCGACCACGGAGTCCCCGCTCTTGAAGGCGGAGATCTCCTTGAGGTAGTCGCTCCAGTACTCCCCCACGTTCGCGCCCTGCTTCTTCAGCAGGGCGACGGCCGCGTCGAACTGCTTCTGGTCGAGCGCGTAGGGGTCCTTGATCTTCAACTCGGGCCTGGACGACTTCAGGTAGAGCGCCGCGTCGGCGATGTAGATCGGTGAGTCGTACGCGGTGACGTGGCCCTTGTACGCCGAGGCGTCGTCGAAGACCGCGGACCAGGACGTCGGGGCGGGGCTGACCTTCTCGGTGTTGTACATCAGGAGGTTGGCGCCCCGGCCGTGCGGGATGCCGTACATCTGGCCGTCGACCGAGTTCCAGGCGCCCTTCTTCAGACCGCTGAAGACGTCCTTGTAGTTCGGTACGAGGCCGGTGTTGACCGGGGCCGCGTCGCCCGAGGCGATGAGGCGCAGGGAGGCGTCGCCGGAGGCGGAGACCGCGTCGTACTGGCCGGTCTTCATCAGCTTGACCATCTCGTCGGAGCTGGCCGCCACCTTGGAGTTGACCTGGCAGCCCGTCCGCTTCTCGAAGTCGCCGACCCAGTCGACGTCGGGGTCGTTGGAACCGTCCTCGACATAGCCGGCCCAGGCGATGAGGTTGACCTGTCCCTCGGTCTTGCCGAGCTTCGACTGCGCCTTCAGGTCGGGCGGGTTGAGGCCGGTGGACGAGGAGGAGCCGGTGTCGGACGATCCGCAGGCGGTGGCCGCGAGGAGCACCGCGACGGCGGCGGCGGCCTTGAGGGTTGGGGTGAGGCGCACGGCGTACTCCATGGGTGACGGTGGACTGAGCGGGGGTCAGCGGGGGGTGGGGACCTGGAAGGTGTGGCGGCGGTGCCACCGGAGCCGGACCCGGGTGCCGCGCAGGGCGGCGACGTCCGCGGAGGAGGTCTCCAGGTTCTGCTGGAGGGCGGTGAGGCGGCCGCCCGCGTCGAGGTCCACCAGGAAACGGGTGGAGTCGCCCAGGTAGACGACCTCGGCGACGGTGCCCGCCGTGCTGGAGTGGTCCGGCCCGTCCGCCCCGGCGGGCCCGTCGGCGGACTCCTCGGTCACCCGGATCTTCTCGGGCCGGATGCTGTACGTGCCCGGGGCGCCGACGACCTGCTCGGCCGCCTGGCCGTCGAGCAGGTTGGAGGTGCCCACGAAGCCCGCGACGAACGGGGTGGCGGGGCGTTCGTAGATCTCGGCCGGGGTGCCGACCTGTTCGACGCGGCCCTGGTGGAAGACGGCGATGCGGTCGCTCATCGTCAGGGCCTCCTCCTGGTCGTGGGTGACGAACACGAAGGTGATGCCGACCTCGCGCTGGATCGCCTTGAGTTCGACCTGCATCTGCTCGCGCAGCTTGAGGTCCAGGGCGCCGAGCGGTTCGTCGAGCAGCAGGACGCGGGGGCGACCGACCAGGGCCCTGGCGAGGGCCACGCGCTGGCGCTGGCCTCCGGAGAGCTGGCCGGGGCGGCGGCGGCCGAACCCTTCGAGGCGTACGTCGGCGAGCGCCTTGCGGGCCCGGACGAGCCGCTCGGCCTTGGCCACCTTGCGGACCTTGAGTCCGTAGGCGACGTTCTGCTCGACGGTCATGTGCGGGAACAGGGCGTAGTCCTGGAAGACGGTGTGCACGTCCCGTTCGAAGGGGGCGAGACCGGTGACCTCCTGGCCGGCCAGCTCGATGCGGCCGGCGGTCGGGCTCTCGAATCCGGCGATCATCCGCAGGACGGTCGTCTTGCCCGAGCCCGACGGGCCGAGCATCGAGAAGAACTCGCCGTCGGCTATCTCCAGATCGACTCCGGCCACGGCGGTCGTGTCACCGAACGCCTTGCGCAGGCCCTGGAGCCGGATCGCCTTTGCCTCCATGGGCGGGGAACCTTTCTGGTGCGGATGCGCGGTGCAACACTGACCGGAAAGATATGAAGTCATAGTTCAAATCTCAAGACCCCTTTAGAGTAAAGGTTGAGTCAACGCACAAGGTGGTGACCGTGAAGCAACACAGGGGCGACGGCGTCCGCAGAGCCGTCTTCACTCCCGTGGACAACCGCGCGCGCGTCGAGACGGTCGTGCACCGGATCGGCGACGCCATCGAGCTCGGACTGCTGGCCGACGGAGAGCAGCTGCCCGGCGAGATGGAGCTGGCCGGGCAGCTCGGCGTCTCCACGGTCACCCTGCGCGAGGCCCTCATGGCCCTGCGCCAGCAGGGCCTGGTCACCACGCGGCGGGGACGCGGCGGCGGCAGCTTCGTCTCGCTGCCCGAAGTGCCGGGCGAGGAGCGGCTGTTGGCCCGGCTGGCCGAATGGAGCACCGAGGAGCTGCGCGACCTGGGCGACCACTGGGCGGCCGTGTCCGGGGCGGCCGCACGGCTCGCGGCGCAGCGGACGGAACCGGCCGACCTCAAGGCCCTGCGGCGCACCCTGGACGACCTGGCGTCCGCCGAGGACGCCGCCGCCCGCAGCCGCGTCTACGGCCGGTTCCACGTCGAGCTCGCCGCGGCCGCGCAGTCGGCCCGGCTAACCCGTGAACAGGTCGTGCTCCAGACGGAAGTGGGGGCACTGATGTGCCTGGTGCTCGGGGACGACGAATATCGTGAAGAAGTCGCGGACCGTCACCGCTCCGTAATCTCGGCCGTGCAAGATGGGGCCCACGAATCGGCCAGAGCGCTGGCCGAGCGGTGCGTACAGGACTCGACGGCGCGGCTCATCACCCTCCGCCTCGCGATGCCGCGCGCCGATCCAGGCAGGCGTCCACTGGAGGGCACCCGTGAGCAGGAGCCCCGGCCCGGTCGGCGCGACGGCGACGCTTGACGCCACCCCCGAGGCGGCCGTCGCCACGCGGGTCCGCCGCACGCTGGAGGCCGTCTTCGCGGCGGTCGCCGAGACACGGGCCGACACGACCGCGCTGCTCGCCCGCGTGGCCGCGCGGGACGGCCGCCCCGTCACCGCGGACCTGGCGGCGCTGCGCCCCGGGCTGCATCTGCGGCTCACCCGGCAGGAGTTGGTGTCGGGAGCCGGCTTCGTGGCTGCACCGGGACTGCTCGGCGACGTACCGGCCTGGCTGGAATGGTGGCAGCGCGGCGCCGACGGCGGGGTACGGCCGCTGCTGCTCGACCTCGATCCGGAGCACTCCGCGTACTCCGACTACACGCACTGGGACTGGTTCGCGCTCCCCCGCGACACCGGGCAGCGCGCGGTCGCCGGGCCCTACGTCGACTACCTCTGCTCCGACGAGTACAGCCTGACGCTGTCCGCGCCCGTCCACGTGGAGGGACGGTTCGTGGGGGTCACCGCGGCCGACGTCTATCTGCGGCACTTCGAGGGCGCGGTGGTCCCGCTCCTCCAACGGCTGCCCGGGGCCGCCCATCTGGTCAACGCCCGGGGACGGGTGGCCGCGTCCGCCGACCCGGCGCACCTGGCCGGATCCCTCACCAGGGGACCGGACTTCGCGGCCGTGCTGAGGGAGGCACGGAGCACGCGCTTCGAGGGGATGCGGCTCGTCCCGTGCGACGGCGTGCCCCTCGTCCTCGTGACGCGGGCCGGCTGAACGGACCCGGCGGGACGGGCGAACGGATCAACGGAGCACCCGTCCGCGGCGCCGAAGCGCGCGGTCGACGCGCGTCACACCGACCGCAACTCCGCCGCTCCGTTGCGGGTGGTGCGCGCCTTGCGCGGTCGTCCCGTGACCGGCCGGACCGCCTCGCGCAGCACCAGGGTCATCCGCGTGTAGCCCATGTCCTGAAGGCTCTTCGGGGTGTCGTCGACGATCCGGCAGTTCGTCCTGCCCCAGCGCGGATCGGGATGCACCAGCGGGCGCACGGCGCCGTCGTGCTCGACCGCGCCCGGGCCGACCGCCTCGATCCAGTGCGGGAGGCCGTGCCGGTACGCGGCCTCCATGATCGGGTCCTGGGCGATGTCCCGGCGGATCGACTGGAGACCACGGTCCTGGCCGTACCGCTCCACCGCCGCCGCGAAGCGCGCGAGCATCGGCAGGCACCAGCTCGACTCGTGCTCGCCGAGGACCGACCCCGCGTCGGGGTGAAAGAGGACGAACCGAAGGAAGTTGTCACCCGGCATGGCGGTCGGATGGGCTCCCACGCCGTCGAAAAGTGTCTCGAACGCGGCGTTGGACAGAACGACGTCCCAGCGGTGGTCGAAGACGACGGAGGGGAAGTGGACGGCGTCGAGAAGCGTGGCGTAGTCCCGGAGGTACGCCTGGGCTTCGAGACTCTCGGGGACAGGTCGCGGCTGGGACCGCTGCCTTCCTGCCTGGTACGCCATCGGGAGGTCACCCCTCTTGCCTCTGCGGCCTTCACGCGGCGCCCCGATCCTGATGCCCCGGGCACAGGCGTGTCAACTATCGTGGCATTTGGCGCCCGTTGACGGCTGAATCTCGCCACAGTTGTGGCGAGACCTGGATGTGAGTTCGAGTGACGGGCTACGCTCCGCTTGGTCCCCGGGTCCTGTGCGCCGGGGGCGGTTTTCCGACCTTCGTGTCCACATGGTTCCCGATCCTTCGCGAGAGCCACCTGAGAGAGACGTAGGAGATCTGTCGGTGACGGATGGCTTCGAGGTTCCGGGCGCCACGGCGACGGTTCTGCTGCAGGCCGTCGTGGCCCGGGTCACCGCGCTCGCCGACCGGCTCGGCGTGCCGCACGCCGAAGTCTTCGACGTCCAGCGGCTCTCGGCCGGGTCCGGTGTCCCCGAACCCGTGGTGAAGGCCCTGCTCGTCGGCCGCCCCGCGGGGGAGCCCGATCTGCAGGCACGGTTCCTGCAGCGCCTGGACCTGTTGCGCCGCACCCGGCTCAAGCCCAACGGCCGCCGCTACACGCAGCAGGAGATCGCGGACGGCGCCGCCATGTCACGCCAGCAGGCGGGCGCCCTCATCAACGGCGACCGGCGCCCCACGATGGAGCACTGCGACGCCATCCAGCGCTTCTTCCGGGTGCACGCCGGGTTCCTCACCGCCGAGGACTCCGAGGCGCTCGTGGGCGCCCTGCAACGCTCGGAGCAGGAACTCCTGCAACGACTCGCCGACCGCGAACGCGCGGCCGCCTCCGTCGCGAGCGATCCGCTGGAGCGACTGCTCCTCGACCACGGGGTCCGCGGAATCGCCTGGCGGGCCGCGCAGTTGCCCACCGACCAGCACCGGGACAAGGTCGCGGAGTGGCTGGACATGCTCCTGGAGAGCGTCAAACGGCCCGAGTCGTGAGCCGGGGGAGATCAGTGGGCATCGGAAGGGAAATGCGCCGTCTGTGCGGCGAGTTGGTCTCGGAGCTCCCCCTCCCGGCGCCGTCCGCACCCGCCGACCTGTACACGGCGCTGTGCGGCGCGATGAGCAGACGCCGCGGCCGCCCGGTCCGGTTCCGCACGGCCGTGTTCCCGCCCGGCACCGCCAGCGGCCTGTGGCTCGACATGGCCGAGCAGGATGTCGTCGTCGTCGAGGAACGCACCGCGCCCGACCACCAGTTGGTCATCCTCGGCCACGAGCTGTGGCACATGAAGGCCGGACACCGCGGTCACCACGTCGAGGGCGCGGCCGTCGCGGCACGGTTACTCGGCGACGGAGCGGACCTCCAGGCCACCGTCCTGAAGGTGGCCGCGCGCACCCGCTTCGACCTCGCCGACGAGCAGGAGGCCGAGAGCTTCGGTCTGCTCCTCGCCAGCAAGTGCCGCACCTGGCTGCCCGGTTCGTCGCTGCGCGGCCCGGCACAGCGCAGCGGTCTGGCCGGCCGGATCGAGGCGTCCCTGGGCGCGCGCGGGCCACGGGGCTGAAGGTCCCCGGGCCATGGACGGATCCAGCTACTACATCCCCGCCGTCGCCATGGGCGCCGCCATCACGTTCAAGGCGCCCGCGCTGCTGGCCGGCTGGCGCGACCCGCTGCTGCGCTCCGTGGGCGTGCTGCTCGCCCTCGCCGGTCTGGTGTTCCTCTTCGCGGCCCCGCCGACCATCGCCGCGGTCAACGACGTCACCGGGATACCCAACGTCTCGGCTCCCCTGGTCTACTGCCTCCTGAGCGCCTACAGCGCCTCGTGCCTGGTGCTGATCATCAACTGGCGTGGCGGACCGCCCGAGGTGACCCGGCGCCTGGAACGCCGCTGGATCCTCGGCTACACCGTGGTCGGCGTGGCGCTGGTCACGCTGTTCGCCCTCGGGGACGCCTCCGTCGAACGGTTGCGGGACCTCGACACCTACTACGCGAACACCCCCTTCATCCGCGAGATGATCGTGCTCTACCTCGTCTCGCTGACCACGGCGGGCGTCGCGATGAACATCATGTGCTGGCGCTGGGCCGTCGAGGTGCGGGGCCGGCTGCGCGCCGGGCTGGTGATCATCGCGTTCGGTTCCCTGTGCAACGTCCCTTATTCGGCGGCCAAGTTGGCCGCGGTGGTGGCGCGCTGGAACGGCGGGAACCTCGACAGTCTGAGCACGGACGTGGCGCCCGCGCTGGCCTCGGCCGGGGCCCAGATCACCGCCGTCGGCTTCTGCCTCCCGCTGGCCTGCCAGCGCATCGGGGACAGCTGGAACACCTGGTCGACGTACCGGCGGCTCGGTCCGTTGTGGCGCGAGCTGAAGCCGGTCTCCGTGCCGGAGGACCGCGCGGTGCGCATCTCCTGGTGGTCGCCCGCCGAACTCCAGGTCACCCAGCGGGAGTCCGACATCCACGACGGCATGCTGAGCCTCTACCCGTACTTCGACTCCGAGGTGCGCTCCCGGGCCTACGGCACCGCCGTGGCCACGGGCTCCTCCCCCACCGAGGCGCACGCGGAGGCGGACGCGGTGATGGTGACGGTCGCGGTGCGGGCCAGGGCCGCGGACCCGGAGGGGCGGGTCATCAGCTCGGCCGAGGCGGCCCCCGCACCGCCCGCGGCCGGATCCACTCCCCCCGACGGACCGCGCGACCTCGTCCGCATGTCCGTCGCGCTGCGCCGGTCACCCGTCGTCGCCGCCGCCCGCGGACAGGCGACGACCGGTCCGCGGAACGACTCCCGCGAACGGACCGGTTGAGCCGCGTCCGGGCAACCCCGCCCACCTGGCTTCGCGACCCGTATCGAGGCACGCCGCGCGCCTTCGGCCCTCTCGCCCCCTCGCGACACCCCTGCGACAGGAACGGCACACGTCTCATACCCAACTCCCGCGGAGGACAAGCTCAGCACCGTACGGGTGCCCTGGAACGGGCTGTCCGACGCGGGTACCCCGGTGCCGGCCGGCGCCTACACCTGGCGGGTGTCCGCCGCCCCGGCCGGCGGGACGGGCGCGGAGGCGACGGACTCCGGCGTCGTCCGGGTCACGGGCTGACCGCGACCGTCTCTCCCCGGCCGCACCCCTGTCCCCGGTTCCTGCTCGGGAACGGGGGTGCGACCGGGGCTCGACGCGTCGGGGATCGGCGGTGGCGTCGCGTGACGGCCGAGGGCGGCGGCGTGCCGCGGTCCTCGCGGAAGGGTCAGGTCGCGCTGCGTTCGCTCGCCTCGCGCAGGTCCCGCTCCGCCGCGCGGTTCTCGACGGTGTCCGGTCGCCCCGCCGCCGTACCCGGGCGTCCGGAGCGCAGCAGTTCCCGCCAGTGCTCGCGGCTCCAGTCGTTCGGGCTCGTCGTCGTCGTGAACTCCTCGACCAGGGCGAGGAAGCGGGCCGGATCGCTGTGGAACGGGAAGTGGCCGGCGCCCTCGAAGATCTCCAGACGGCTGCCCGGCATGGCCGCGTGTGCCCCGTGGGCGTGCCGCACCGGCACCACGCTGTCCCGGTCGCCCCAGAGCAGCATGGTGGGCATGCCCTCGGTGAGGTAGCAGCGGTCCAGCATGGTGACCGCCTGCCCGCGCCAGTCGACCACGGCCCGCAGGGTCCGGATGAAGGCGCTGCGCGAGGTCGCGTCGGGCAGCGCGTCCACGAGGTTCACCAACTCCGGTGCGTCCTGAGCCAGATCGGTGTCGAGCAGACGCATCACCCAAAGGAAGAGGGCGATGTTGAGGCGCGTTCCCGGCAGCCGCAGGGCCGTGAGCATCAGGTGGGCGCCCGGCAGCGACACGGCGCGCAGGACGGGGTTGACCTCGCCCCCGACGCCGCCCGCGCTGACCAGGATCAGCCGCTCGGTGCGCTCGGGGAACTGGTAGGCGAACTGCATCGCCACTCCCCCGCCGAGCGAATGCCCGACGAGTGTGGCGGACTCGATGCCGAGGGTGGACAGCAGATCGCGGACGCCGTTGGCGTAGGCGGCCACCGAGTAGTCGGCCCGCGGTTTGTCGGAGGCGCCGTGGCCGAGCAGGTCGGGGGCGATCACGGTATGGGTGCGGGCGAGGTCGGGGATCAACTCCGCCCAGGTCGCGGAGGAATCGCCTATGCCGTGGATCAGGACGAGCGCCGGGCCCTCTCCGGCCATCCGGTAGGCGCGCCGGTAGCCGTGCACGACGCGGTGGCGCAGCCGCAGTTCCCCGTCACCGACCGAACGCAGCCGTGGGGTGCGCCGTGGATGACGAGGCGGTGAGTCGACCACGGGTTGACCTCCCGTTCCCAGGCCGCCGTGAGGCGGCTCCCGAGCCGTCCGAACGACGGCTTCGGGGCCGTCCGGTGGGCGGCCCCCGCTCTCCTGTCCAGCGTAGGGCCCGTGTCCCACAAGGGATTTCCGTGATGTTTCGCCTCCGCTAAGCGGGCGAACCTCCACGGGCCGAAACCGGATTGTCAGTGCCGGACGGCAAGCTGGGGTCAGGACCAGTGTCACGACCAGCCGACCCGGGAGGGCCGTCCGATGCCGACCGCCGTACTGACCGAACACGAACGCGCCGCCGTGCAGGCCTACCTCCGCCTTCTCCAGACCGTGCGGGCGGCGTTCGACGGCCCGCCGGACGGACGTAGGCCTGCCATGGTGCCGCCCGCCGTACTCGCCGAGGCGGAACGGGCGCTGGCGGCGGCCGGGCTGGCGGGCAACGAGGAGACCTTCTTCCGCCTCCTGCACGCGTGGTGCCCGGAACCGGGCCGGCCGTGAGAACCGCTCGGCGCCGGGACCCCGGCTCTGCTCCTGCCCCGGGTACCGCTCAGGTGCCGCCGGGCGTGCGGACGTACGGCGTCGCGGTGGCCACGGCCCGAGAGCCCAGGATGCCCGTCGGGGTCAACAGCCCCTGCCCAGTGACTGGTTCACTTGCCAGGGTCGGGGCCGGACACCGGCCCCGAGGGCGCGTGCGGCACCGTGACGGCGGTGGCCACCAGCCCGCGCCGGACGGTCCAGCTTCCGTCGAAGACCTGGACCGGAACCCCGTCCAGCACGGGTCCCGGCACCAGCAGCCGGGCACGGAAGCCGCCCGAGAGGCCGGGGGCGCCGAGTGTCCGGCCGGTGGAGAAGTCGATGTCCGCCTCGGAGAAGTCCAGCCATCTGCCGGTGAGCGGGAACCAGGCCTTGTAGACCGACTCCTTGGCGCTGAACAGCAGCCGGTCCCAGTGGACGGCGGGTGTCAGGGTTCCCAGGCGGTCCAGACGGCTCGCCTCGCCGGGCAGGGCGACGGCCCCCAGGACGTCCTCGGGGAGCGCCAGATGGGGTTCGGCGTCGATGCCGACGGAGGCCAGATCGGTGGCGTGGGCGAGTGCGGCGGCGGCGTAGCCCTCGCAGTGCGTCATGCTGCCGATGAGGCCGGCCGGCCACTGCGGGGCACCGCGATCACCGGGGAGCACCGGCCCGGGGGGCACGCCCAGCTTCTCCATCGCGCGCCGGGCACAGCCGCGTACGACGGCGAACTCGCGGCGCCGCTTCTCGACCGCGCGCGCCACGACGGCCCGCTCCTCGGGGTGGAGGATCGCGCCCTCGGCCCCGTCGTCACCGAGGCTCTCCACGGTCACGACGAACCCCGGAAGCAGTTCCTCCATCACCGGCTTTGACCTCCGTCGGCAGAATGCGGCGCGGCACGCCCGGCGGCCCCGGTCGTCGACGCCATTCTCGCGGATAGCCCACCGACACCTCTTCGAACCGGACACCCTCGTGCCAGGTGGTCCGAGGGATGTGCAGATGTCCGTAGACCATGGTCTCGACGCGGAACCTGCGGTGCCAGTCGGCCGTCGCCGTGGTGCCGCACCACATGGCGAATTCGGGGTAGCGCAGGATGTCCGTCGGGTGGCGGTGCAGCGGGTAGTGGTTCACCGGGATCACCGGCAGGTCGCCGGGGAGATCGGCGAGCCGTCGCTCGGTCTCCGCGACCCGGGCCCGGGACCACGCCTCACGGCTCGGATAGGGATCGGGGTGGAGCAGGTGTTCGTCCGCGCAGACAATTCCGGTCCCGTGGGCATGGGCCAGCCCCTGTTCCTTGGTGGCGCAGCCCTCGGGCAGGAACGAGTAGTCGTAGAGCAGGAAGAGCGGCGCGACGACCGCGGGACCGCCCGGTCCGTTCCAGACGGGATAGGGGTCCTCCGGGGTCGTGACGCCCAACTCCCGGCACAGGGAGACCAGATGGTCGTAGCGGGCGACACCTCGCAGTTGGACGGGGTCCTTGGGGTGGGTCCACAGTTCATGGTTGCCGGGCACCCAGATGACCTCGCGGAAGCGTCCGGCGAGCGTCTCCAGGGTCCACCTGATGTCGTCCACGAGCTCGCCGATGTCACCGGCCACCAGGAGCCAGTCCGCGTCCGAACCGGGGCGCAGGTTCTCGACCAGGGCGCGGTTCTCGGCGTAGCCGATGTGCAGGTCGCTGATGGCCAGCAGGTTCCCGTCTCCGCCGTGTGTCGGCCGCACGCGCCACCCCCGTAGAAAGCGATGGCAACACCAGAACACACGGTCCCGCCGCCGGACAAGCGGGCCCCGGTCGGCACATCGGTGAATCCGTAACATCCCTGTAGCAGCACGGGGGTCCCGCGCCCCCTATGATCGCCCCAACACCACCGTCTCGGAGCCGCTGCGGCGCTCGACGGCGTTCGGTGCACCTCCCCTACCCCTGGCCGGGCCCGGCCTGCTCCGCCGTGCCCGCGAACCGTGAAAGGTGGCCTGCATGGGCTCTCGCGTACGCGTCTGGCTCAACCGCACGTACGCGGAGAACGTGTTCTTCATGGATCAGCTGCGAAGCAATCCGCAGCGTCGCGCGGTCGAGATCCATGCCACCCACGGCGACGCCGACTCTCCCGTACTGGCCGCCGCCGACACCGCCGAACTCGAGCCGGACGGCCTGTCGCCGCGCGCCTATGTCGAGTACGCGCTCGACATGTGCGCACGGCGTTCCGTCGACGTGTTCGTACCGGTCCTGCACCAGGCCGCGATCGTGGCGCAGCGCGCCGAGTTCGCGGCGCTCGGCACGGCGCTGCTGGCGCCGCCGTCGGAGGCGGTCGCCGTCTTCCACGACAAGGCCACCGCGTACCGGGCCGTCGAGGCCGTGGGGGTTCCGGTGCCTCCGTGGTGGCGGGTGCGTACGGAGGAGGAGCTGGTCACGGCGGTCGAGCTCATCGAGGCCGCGGGCCAGAAGGCCTGTTTCAAACCGGCGGCCGGAGCGGGTGGGGTGGGCTTCCGGATGATCACCCGGGCCCCGTTCTCGATGATGCACCTCACCGGGTTCCCGAGCGCGTACGTGCCGCTGGAGCTGGTCACGCAGGCGCTGCGCGGGGCCGAGGAGCCCGTCGACTGGCTGGTGATGCCGCACCTCGGTCAGCCGGAGGTGTCGGTGGACTGCCTCACCGGAACCGACGGCCGGGTGCGCATGGCGATCGGCCGCACCAAGAACGGGCGGCGCCGCGGATTCACCCTCGACCCGTCCTGGATCGAGCCCGCCCGGCTGCTCGCGGAGGCGTTCGGGCTGCACTACCTGTCGAACATCCAGTTCCGCATGTACGGGGACGAGCCGGTCCTGATGGACGTGAACACCCGTCCGGCGGGCGGGCTGCACCAGCTCTCCCAGTGTGGCGTCAACGCCCCTTGGGCGGCTGTGCGGCTGGCGCTGGGCGAGGAGACGGGCGAGGTGGTCCCGCCGCTCCTCGGGCAGGACTACACCGTGCTCTCGGGACCGCGTCCGGTGCGCCCCTCGCCGTTGCCGCACCAACGGTCCGAGGCGCCCGCGCCGGCCTCGTCCGGGCTTCCCGTACCGTCCGTTCCCGCGCCGCCCCTGCCCGCCGTGCCCACGCAGCCCTCGGAGTCCCCCTCCGCGGCTCCCGGCACCATGGCGCCCGCGGCCCCCGCCGCCAGGGTCACCGCGGCCACGGCCTCCGTCCCGGTCGACACGAACGCCTCACCGGCCCCCGCGCAGTCCGCCTCCGCGGCCATAGCGCCCGCCTGAGATCGCCCGTCCCACCCCGCCCCTTACCGGTCTGGACCAATTCCCGCGCAGTGTCTTGACAGCGGGATTGGTCCATACCAACTTGGTTGCGCACCTCTCTGCACTCCCGAACACCCCCATATCCCCAGGGAGATCGCGTGCGCATCAGACAGCTCAGACGCTCCAGACATCGCTTCCTCGCCCTGCTGGGCACCCTCGCGCTGGCACTCGCCGGGGCGGTCGCCCTGCCGGGCACGGCCCAGGCGGCCAACATCCTGTCCAACCCCGGCTTCGAGACGGGCGGCCTCTCCCCCTGGTCCTGTTCCGGCAACCTCGGTTCGACCGTCGCCGGCCCCGTGCACGGCGGCTCCAAAGCCCTTGCGGGGGCCGCGAGTTCGAGCGACAACGCCCAGTGCACCCAGACCGTCCCGGTCAAGCCGAACACCACGTACAGCCTCTCGGGCTGGGTCCGCGGCAGCTACGTCTACCTCGGCGTGGACGGCGGTGCCTCGACCTGGACGACCTCCCCGTCGGCGTACAGCCAGCTCACCGTCTCCTTCACGACCGGCGCCTCGCAGACCAGTGCCAAGATCTACGTCCACGGCTGGTACGCGCAGGGCACCTACTACGCCGACGACATCACCCTGGACGGCCCCGGCGGCGGTGGCGGCTCCGACACCCAGGCGCCGACCACGCCCACCGGCCTGACCTCCACCGGCAAGACCTCCTCCAGCGTCTCGCTGTCCTGGGGCGCGTCGAGCGACAACGTCGGCGTCACGGCGTACGACATCTACAGCGGGTCCAATCAACTGCTGAGCGTGTCGGGCACCAGCGCCACGGTCAGCGGGCTGTCCCCGAGCACCGCCTACACGTTCACCGTCAAGGCGCGGGACGCGGCCGGGAACACCTCGGCCGCCTCCAACTCCGTGAGCGTCACGACGAACGCGGGCGGCGGTGGCGGCACCGGCTTCAAGCAGGCCGCGCCGTATCTGTACGAGGGCTGGGGCGATCCCCCGAACCCGACCACGGTGATGAACGCGACCGGCGTCAAGTGGTTCACGATGGCGTTCGTGCTCGACTCGGGCGGCTGCAACCCGGCCTGGGACGGGAGCCGCGCGCTGACCGGCGGCGTCGACCAGACGGCGATCAACCAGATCCGTTCCGCGGGCGGTGACATCGTCCCGTCGTTCGGTGGCTGGCAGGGCAGCAAGCTCGGTGCCAACTGCTCCTCGGCGAGCGCGCTCGCCGGTGCGCTGCAGAAGGTGATCGACGCCTACAGCCTCAAGGTGATCGACATGGACATCGAGAACACCGACGAGTTCGAGAACGAGGCCGTCCAGGCCCGGATCCTGACGGCGCTGAAGACCGTCAAGGCCAACAACCCCGGTCTGAAGACGATCGTCACCTTCGGCACCTCGACGACCGGCCCGACCTACTACGGGAACCGGCTCATCGAGCAGGCGCAGTCCCTGAACGCCAACATCGACGTCTTCACCATCATGCCGTTCGACTTCGGCGGCGGCTCCGACATGTACGGCAACACGGTCAACGCCACCGAGGGGCTGAAGAACAAGCTGAAGTCGACCTTCGGCTGGGACGACGCCACGGCCTACTCCCACATCGGCATCTCCGGCATGAACGGCCTGTCCGACCAGCAGGAGACCACGACCCCGGCCATCTGGACGTCGATCCGTGACTGGGCCAACAGCCACCACATCGCGCGGCTCGCCTACTGGTCGGTGAACCGTGACCGGCCCTGCCCCGGCGGCGGCGTGGTGAGCAACTGCTCAGGCATCAACCAGAGCACCTGGCAGTTCACGTCGATCACGGCCGGCTTCACCGGCTGACGCACGACGACGGGACAGCGCGGCGGGCCGCCCGGGACCTCCGGGCGGCCCGTCGCGTCCGGCCCCGGCACGCTCGTCCCGCGCGCCGTCCGCCCGGCCCCGATGTCGGGCCGCGCGCTCGCGCCGTCGTACGCCCCGCAGCGCGGCGCGGGTCCCGCGGGTCCCTACCTCAGGTAGTCCAGGCCCGGGTGCACGGCCGTGTAACCGTCGACCAGGGCGCGCGCCACGTTCACCGAGTCGACGAGCGGGTGGAGCGCGAAGGCCTTCACCGCGGTCGTACGGGACCTCGACCCGGCGGCGGCGAGCACCTCCCGCTCCACCGCCTTGACCGCGCACACCAGGCCGGTGGCGTGGCCGGGCAGCGGATCGACGGCGACGGGGTGCGCGCCGTTGGCGTCGACCAGGCAGGGCACCTCGATGACGGCCTCGCCGTCGAGGACGGCCAGGGTGCCGCGGTTGCGGACGTTGAGGATCAGGGTGGTGCGCTCGTCGCGGGCGATGGCCCGCATCAGGGCGAGCGCCACCTTCTCGTAGCCGCCGGAGAGGTCGTCGGCGTCGCGCTCCCCGGCACCGGCCGCGTCGCGGTTCTCCGCCATGTACGTGGCCTCGCGCTCGGCGCGGGTACGGTCCCAGGCGGTCAGCGCCCCGGCTCCCGGGTCCTTCATCTCGTCGTAGAACCGGGCCTGTTGGTCGCGCAGGAACGCGCCGCGGGTCTGGTCGGCACCCTGGTAGGCGCGGACGGTCTCGCGGTTGAAGTAGTAGTAGTGCAGGTATTCGTTGGGCACGGCGCCGAGCGACCGGAGCCAGTCAGGGCCGAAGATCCTGCCCTCCTCGAAGGAGCCGAGCAGGGCGGGGTCGGCGAGCAGCCGCGGCAGTTCGTCACGGCCCGCGACGCGCAGGCCCCGTACCCAGCCGAGGTGGTTGAGCCCGACGTAGTCGATCCACGCCTCGCGCGGGTTCGCTCCGAGCACCTTGGCGATCCGGCGCCCGAGGCCGACGGGCGAGTCGCAGATGCCGATCACCCGGTCGCCGAGGTGCCGGGACATGGCCTCGGTGACCAGGCCCGCCGGGTTGGTGAAGTTGATGACCCAGGCGTCCGGCGCGAGCCGGGCCACCCGGCGGGCGATGTCCACGGCGACGGGCACCGTGCGCAGGCCGTACGCGACACCGCCGGCGCCGACCGTCTCCTGGCCGAGGACGCCCTGGTCGAGGGCGACGCGCTCGTCCGCCGCGCGCCCCGCGAGGCCGCCGACGCGGATCGCGGAGAAGACGAAGTCGGCGCCGCGCAGGGCCTCGTCGAGGTCCGTGGTGACCGTCACCTCCGGCGCGTCGGGGTGCCCCGCCGCCTGCTCGGCCAGGACCCGGGCCACGGCGGAGAGCCGTCCCGCGTCCAGGTCGTGCAGCACGACCCGGGTGACGCGCCCCTCGGCGCGGTCCCCGAGCAGCGCCCCGTACACGAGGGGGACGCGGAATCCGCCGCCGCCCAGAATGGTCAGCCTCACGCAGGTACCGCCTTCGCCGTTCGTGGGGGGACGCGGATCGCGCGGCGAGGGATCACGTCCATCGCCCGGTCACCCGGGCGGCAAGGCTGAACAATAGCCGTCGCCTTCCATCACTTCTCGGGAGGATTCGCCGCACCCCGCGTCGGACACCTCGGCGCGGCGCCCCACCGGCACGGTCCGGTTCCGTACGGCCCGGTTTCGCACGCGTCCGGAGAAGGTGACCCGTGGACCGGCACAGCGGGACCCTGCGTGCCGAGGTGGTCCAGCCCGGCGCGTGCGCCGTCGCGACCTCCGTGTACGCGTACCGGCTGAACCGACCCGGTCCGGGGATTCGGACGTACGGCATCCTGGATCCGTACGTCCGAACCCGCCCCGCGCCCGTCCCGGGGCCCGGACCCGGGAGGCCCGCCATCTCAGCCGAGCAGCGCGCCGGAGACCGTCCCCGCGGGCCCGCCCGCGTCGACGCCCCCGGCCGCCTCCTGGCCGTGCTGGCGGCCTTCGACCACGAGCACCCGGCACTGTCCCTGACGGACATCGGCCGCCGGGCGGGCCTCACGCTGACGACCGCCCACCGGCTGGTGGCCGCGCTCACCGAGTGGGGCGCGCTGGAGCGCGACGCCGGCGGCGCGTACCACGTGGGTCTGCGCCTGTGGGAGATCGCGGCGCTGGCCCCGCGCGGCCTGGCGCTGCGGCAGATCGCGCTGCCGTACCTGGAGGACCTGTACGAAGCGACGCACGAGAACGTGCAGTTGGCGGTCCGGGACGGCACCGAGGTCGTCTACACCGAGTGGATAGCGGGGCGTTCCTCGGTCGGCGTCCGCATCCAGGTGGGCGCCCGCTGGCCGCTGCACGCCACGGGGGTCGGGCTGGCACTGCTGGCGCACGCGCCGCCCGCGTTCCAGGACGCCTACTGCACGGGGCCGTTGGCCGCCTTCACACCGTTCACCCTCACCGATCCGGACCGGCTGCGCCGCGCCCTGGCAGAAGTCCGGCGTACCGGCGTGGCGGTGAGCAGCCGTCAGGTGACCGAGGACGCCCTGTCGGTGGCGGCGGCGGTGCGCGGGACGGACGGGACGGTGACGGCGGCCGTGTCGGTCGTCGTGCCCCAGGCGGACGCCCAGGTAAGGGTGTTGGCCCCGGCGGTCGGGCTGGCGGCCCGTGGGATCTCCCGGGCCCTCGGCTGGCGTCCGGCGACCGGAGCACGGCCGTACACCTGACGCGCCCCGGGTCCGATCACGGGACGAAGCCCGCCGGGTGGGCGCTCCCGGCCCGGACGGGATATCCCTCTCGCCGGTGAGGCGCCCGCCCTACCGGATCGGGATACTGGGACGGCCCTTGTCCGAAGGAGCCGCGCATGACCGCCCCGTCCCGGATCACGCCCGTCGCCGCGCGCTGGCGGGCGGCCGTGTCACCCGCCGCCGCGGCCCCTTGGCGGCCGGTCGTCGCGCGGCTGCGCACGACCCGTCCGTACCTGCTCGACAGCGTGCTGGCCTCGCTCGTGCTGTTCGCCGCCTCGCTCCAGTGGATGTTCCCCGACGAGGGCGACGACCGGCTGTCCTGGCAGGGCTTCCTGCTGGCCGTGGGCACGGCCGCGCCGCTGGTGTGGCGGCGCCGGGCCCCGTTCCGGTCCGCCCTCGCGGTGTCGTTCTGCACATCGGCCATGGCGGTCCACCACGCGCCGCCGCCGAACGTCTCCTACGGCGGCCTGGTCGTCCTCTACACGGTGGCCGCTCTCTGCCCGCCCGCGCGACGCCGCTTCATGCTGGTGGCCTGGCTGGTCGGCGCCTCGCTGACGATGACGGCCAAGGAGCACGCCCAGCCCTTCGAGTACGCCTTCCACCTCACGAGCTTCCTCGGCGCGTACGCGCTCGGCGTCCTGACCCGCGTACAGCGGGCCTACACCGCGGAGTTGGAGGACCGGGCCCGACGCCTGGAACGGGAGCGCGCCTCGGACACCGCGCGCGCGAAGACCCAGGAACGGGCCCGGATCGCCCGCGACATGCACGACATCCTGGCCCACGCGGTCAGCCTGATGGTGGTGCAGGCGGAGGCGGGACCCGTGGTCGTGCGCAGTGATCCGGAGCGGGCCGAGGCGGCCTTCGAGGCGATCGCGACGAGCGGACGTGACGCGATGACCCAGTTGCGGCGCATCCTCGGCGTCCTCAAGGAGGAACCGGGGTGCGGTCCGTCGGCGCGGGTGCCGCAGCCCGGTGTCGGCGCGCTCGGTGAACTCGCCGCGCAGGTCACGGAGTCGACCGGGCTGCGCGTCGAGCTGCGGATCACCGGCGAGCGCCGCACCCTGCACCAGGACACCGAGGTCGCGGCGTACCGGGTGGTGCAGGAAGCCCTCACGAACACCGTGAAGCACGCGCACGCCGCGTCGGCACGGATCGAACTCGACTGGTCGGAGGACGCGTTGACGCTCACGGTGACGGACGACGGGCGGGGGCCGGTGCGCCCGCCGGGCGGTCGGGAACTCGGACCCCCGACCGGCGGACACGGGCTGATCGGCATCCGCGAGCGGGCCGCCGCCTGCGGAGGCAGCGCCGACACCGGCCGCGGCCCCGACGGCGGGTTCCGGGTCGCCGTGCGCCTGCCGGCCGCGGCCGACCGGCGGGCGGCCCTCGGGTGAGCATCCGCGTGGTGGTCGCCGACGACCAGGAACTCGTCCGCAGCGGCTTCGGCATGATCCTGGAGGCCCAGCGGGACATCGAGGTGGTGGCCGAGGCGGGCGACGGCCTCCAGGCGGTGGCCGCCGTGCGCGAGCACGCGCCCGACGTCCTGCTCCTCGACATCCGTATGCCGCGTATGGACGGCCTGGAGGCGGCGCGCGTGGTGTGCGCGGAGTCGGGCTGCAAGGTCCTCATGCTCACCACGTTCGACCTGGACGAGTACGTGTACGAGGCGTTGTGCGCGGGAGCGAGCGGCTTCCTGCTCAAGGACGTCCGCCGCGACGATCTCGTCCACGCGGTGCGGGTGGTCGCGGCCGGGGAATCGCTGCTCGCCCCGACGGTGACCCGCAGGCTGGTCGCGGACATCGTGCGGCGCCGGCTCGCCGAGGCGGCCGTCGAGGTCACGCCCCGGCGGCCGGACGTCCTCACCGCCCGCGAGGAGGAGACCCTGCTGCTGCTCGCCCGCGGGCTGTCCAACGCGGAGATCGCCAAGAGCCTCTTCGTGAGCGAACACACCGTCAAGACCCATGTCAGCAATCTGCTGGGCAAGTTGGGCCTACGGGACCGGGTGCAGGCGGTGATCTGCGCGTACGAGACGGGACTCGTGACCCCGGGTTCCCCCTAGGACGTGTCCGTTCGGACGCGGCGGGCACAAGGCATCCACCGGGCTGCTCGCCCCCACACCCGGGTGCCGCCGCGCCCAGGTCCTGGAACCGGCCCTGCACACAGCCCTGGAACCGGCCTTGGACACAGCCCTGACGCGCTCTGGACGCGCCCCGGAACCGGTCCCGGCGCATGAGCCGTCGGGACGTCTCACTCCTGCGGGGGATACCGGAAACCGCTCCCTCAGGCGATCCGCCGGACCCCGGTCGGGCACGACGCTGAACGGGTTGTCAGGAACCCGTAGCCACCGCCGGGAGGCGCACCGTGCTCGCCACGATCTCCCGGGCGGCGACCCGCCGCCCGATCACCGTGATCCTCGTCTGGCTGCTCATGCTGCTGATCGGCTTCGGCCTCGGCACGGGCGTCTTCGGCCGGCTCGTCGACTCGGTGCCCGATGTCCCGGGCACCGAGTCGGACCGCCTCGCCGCCCGTCTCGACCGCGTCGACCCGACCGGCGAGTCGATCACCGCCGTCATCGCGGGCACCTCCGTGTCGGACCCCGGGCTGCGGGCCCAGGTCGAACGGGCGGTCGCGGACCTGCGTACCGTCTCGGGCATCGCCGAGGTACCCGACCCCTACACCACCCGCGGCCTCACGTCCGAGGACGGCAGGGCCCTCGTCATTCCCGTCACCCTCAAGGGCGGTCTGTCGTCCGAGGACGAGGAGCGGGCCGTGGACGCCGCGGCCGACCGCGTCAAGCGCGTCGACGCGCCCGAGGCCCACGTCAGCGGCGGCCCGCTGCTCGGACAGCAGATGGGCGAGCGGGCCCAGGAGGACGTGCAGCGGGCCGAGTTGATCTCCCTGCCGGTCGTCCTCGCCCTGCTCCTCGTCGTCTTCGGCGGGCTGCGGGCCGCCGCTCTGCCGCTGGTGATCGCGATCAGTGGAGTGGCGGGCGCGTTCCTCGCGCTGTTCGCCTTCAGCCGGGTCACCGACATCTCGGTGTACGCGATCCAGATCACCACCATGCTGGGGCTCGGACTCGCCATCGACTACGCCCTGTTGATGGTGGTCCGCTTCCGCGAGGAGAGGCGCCGCACCGACGACGTGGTCGAGGCCGTGCACCGCACGGTGGCCGGGGCCGGACGCACCGTCCTGTTCTCCGGGCTCACCGTCGCCGTCAGCCTCACCGGGCTGCTGGTCTTCCCGAGTCCGTTCCTGCGCAGCATGGGTCTCGCGGTGGCCGCCGTGGTCGTCGTCGACATGCTCGCGGCGCTCACCCTGCTGCCCGCCCTGCTGACCCGCTTCGGGGCCCGGATCGCACCGGCCCGGGTGAACGCCGGGGGCAACGGGGACGGCCCCGCCGTCGAGGGGCGCCTCTTCGCCCGCCTGGCCCGGTTCGCGACCCGTCGCCCCGTCGTCGTCCTCGTCGCCCTCGTCCCGGCCCTGATCGTCCTCGCGCTGCCGGCCGTCGGCATGAGGATCGGCATCGGGGACGCGAAGCAGTTGCCCGCGAGCACCGAGGCACGGCGGCTGTACGACACGCTGGGCGCCCACTTCCCGCCCGGTACCGGGGTGTCCCCGGTGTCCGTGGTGGTCGGCCCCGGCGCCGGCTCCGGCACGGTGGACCGCGTCCGTGCCCTCACCGCCACGAGTGACGCGCGGGTCCTGCCCGACGGCGGCACGCTGGTGAGTCTGCGGCCCTCCGGAAGCGCCGACGGCGCGGCGGCGACCGACCTGGTCGAGCGGGTACGCCAGGTGCGCGGCGAGGAACCCGTCGAGGTGACCGGAGTCGCGGCCCGGCTGGTCGACTTCCGCGCGATGCTCGCCGACCGGGCACCCTGGGCGGCGGTCACGGTGCTCGTCGGCATCCTCGTCCTGCTCTTCGCCTTCACCGGCTCGGTCCTGATCCCGCTGCGGACGATCGCGACGACGCTGCTCAGTCTCGGCGCGGCGCTCGGTGCGGTGGCCTGGGTCTTCCAGGACGGGCATCTGGCCGGGGCGCTCGGTGCCGAGGGTCTCGGGTCGCTCAGCCTGACCGCTCCGCCGCTGATCATCGCGATCGCCTTCGGGCTCGCCATGGACTACGAGTTGTTCATCCTGGCCCGGATGCGGGAGACCTGGCTGCGGACCGGTGACCACCGGGAGGCCGTCGTCACCGGGCTGCGCCGGTCGGGGCGGGTCGTCAGCTGCGCGGCCCTGCTGCTCGCCGTCGTCTTCGGCGCGTTCATGACCGGTGGCTTCTCGCCCATCCTCCAGATCGGGCTCGGCCTCACCCTCGCCGTCCTGATCGACGCGACCGTCGTCCGCATGCTCCTCGTCCCGGCGACGATGGCGCTCCTCGGCCGGTGGGCGTGGTGGGCCCCGTCCTCGCTGCGCAGGGCGCACGACCGGCTCGGCGTGAGCGAGGCGCCGGCCGAGCGTCGCTGGCCGGCCGGCGTCTGAACCGTCCGAGGGACGCGCCCGGCCGGGGCCTGCCCGACCGGGCAGGCCCCGGAACACACCCGGCCGATCACGCGGGAGTCCCGGCACCACGGGTCCCGGCACCGCGGGTCCCGGCACCGCGATCGGCGGGACGGCCCTCACCCGGTCAGCTGCGCCATCAGGCGGCGATCGCGGGGTGCGTGGCCGCGGTCGAGGCGGGTGTCCAGGAGACGGCGGGCCGCTTCGCAGCTGCCCGCCGCGACCAGGGCGTACAGCAGGGTCTCCTCGACCACCTCGCGTTGGGCCGCGCTGCCGCCCACCCGGCCGAGGACCGGGAGGAGCGCATCCAGGCCCCGGGCCGCCTCGTGGAAGCGCTCCTCGACGAGGGCCGCGAAGGCCTCGCAGAGGGGGACGACGACCTCGCGCTGCACGGGGTCGGCGCCCGCCGCGTGATCACGGAGCCGGCGGAGCGCCGCGAGGTCGCCGGCGGCGGTGAGGGCGACCGCCGCGTGCAGCGCGGTGAAGGCGGTCGCCGGCCGTTCCACGATCTCGCGGGCCACGCTGTCGAGGACGTCCGCCGCCGGTACGCGCCCCCGCCAGCTGTCGCTGAGCCGGGCCCGCCACAGCAGTGATCCCGAGTCGACCAGGGCCCGTACGCCGGTCACCCGCCCCGGCGCGAGCTGCGCGAACCAGCGCCTGCGGACGGCGGCGGGATCGTCCAGGGCCAGTTCGTGCAGGGCGATGTGCCAGGAGAAGTGTGCCCGGTGGACGGCGCCGCGTCCGTGCCCCGACACCCAGGCGTCCAGCCAGTCACGGCCGGCCGCGTGGGCTCCCGACTCGTAGTGGACGTGGGCGAGCGCGTGCACGGCGTGTCCGGAGGCCGGTTCGGCGGCCAGCGCGTCCCGGGCCAGGGCGGTCGCCTCGTCGTACCGGCCCTGTTCCTGGCGCAGGAAGGCGAGGAGCGAGACCGGGAACCAGTGGCCGTCGTAGGCGGGCGCGGCCCGTTCGACGAGGCCCAACGCGTAGGCCGGGTCGAGGTCGTTGATGCCGGAGAAGGCGATGGTGGGCACGGCGGCGGCGAGCGCCAGCGCGTCGGCGGGGTGCGTGGCGAGGTGCCCGAGCAGGGCCCCCGCGCCACCGTCCGGGGAGTCGCCGCGCACCCGCCGGGTCACCACGTCCACGAAGGAGCGCTCGCGTTCGTCCGCCCGTTCCCGCGCGCAGCGTCGCGCGTCGGCCAGCGCCCTCGGCACGTCGACGTCGGCGCCGCATTCGTGGCCGAGCAGAGCGAGCGCGGCGTGCCCGAGCGCGAAGCCGGGGTCGAGGGCGACGGCACGCGCGAAGGAGGCCTCGGCGCCGGCCCTGACCTTGAGGACCCGCTCCAGGCCGGTGCGGTGGGCGGCGGCCGCGTCCGCGTGGGTGGACAGCGGAAGCCCGTGCGCGTCGGCCGGACGGCGTCGCGCGGTCCGGGGTCGTGGGGTCAGGGGTGCGAGCAGCTCCGCCGCCAGGTCGGCGGCCTGGACCCGGATCTCGGGAACGGCGGTCGTCTCCCACAGTTCGCCGCGGCGCGGGGCGCCGAGGGTGAACACCGGTGGCCCGCAGCGGCCTTCGGCGTCCAGGAGCCTGCCGTCCCGGGTCGCGACACCGAGGCCGAGCGGGCCGGGCACGGCGGCGCCCGTGTCGAACAGCGAACGCCACAGGGGGTCTTCGGGGCGGGGTCCGGGACCCGTGCAGTCGATCACCCAACCGACGCTGATGTGAAGGCCGTTGGAGAACGTGACCAGCACGGTGCCGTCCGGCCGCGGGACGGCACCGGTGATCCTGCCGGTGTGCACGCGCAACCGCCGGGCGGTACGGGCACGGGCCACCGACTCGGCGGTCGTCGGCGCCATCCGGTGGCGGTGGGTGTTCCAGAGCGCGCCCTCGCGCTCCAGGAACGCGGCACGCTCGGTGGGGGTGAGGCTGCGCCACAGGCGGGCGGTGTGCGGTCGCAGGCTGTCGAGCGCGGGCCGCCAGTCGCCGTGGACGCGCACGGCGCGGCCGATGTGACGGTAGACGGTCCGGCGCAGCGCGGCGAGCGTCGGCACGTCGAGTCCTTCGGGCGCGGCCATCTCCGCGGCGGGGCTCAGCGCGTGGGGCTGCGGGAGCAGGCCGGTGCGGGAGAGGGCGTGCACGGTGCGTCCCGGCCGGTCGAGACCGAGGGCGAGGTCGACCGCGGTGAGACCGGTCCCCACCAGCAGGACGTCGCCGGGCGGGCCGTCGTCCGCGCCGGCGGCCGGATCGGCGAGCGGTCCGTCGAGGGCGCCGGGCGCCCACGGGGACCGGACGAACCGTTCGGAGGCACGGAGTCCCGGCGGGGCCCAGTCACCGGTCGTGGCCGCGGGTCCGGTGGCGAGGACCGCGCTGTCGGCCGACAGGCTCCCCCCGTCGGCGAGTCGGAGCTCCAGCCGCCCGTCTAAGGCGCGGGCGCAGCCTTCCGCCCGGGTCCGCAGCCGGTGCACGGCGACGGTTCCGTGGGCGTGGACGATCGCCCGGGCCAGGGTGTCGGCGAGGTAGGCGCCGTAGCGGTAGCGGGTGGCGAAGTCGGTTTCCCTGACGTCGGGTTCGCCGTGCCGGCACAGCCAGCGGGTGAAGTGGCCGGGGTCGTCCGGGTAGCAGCTCATGCCGCCGGCCGGCACGTTGAGCCGGTGCCGGGGATCGGGGGTGGCGTACGCGGTGCCCCGTCCGGCTTCCGGGGCCGGGTCGACGAGGACCACGTCGAGGGCCGTCCGGCGACGGGCCGCCGTCTCGCACAGGTGCACGGCGGTGAGCGTCCCCGCCGCACCCGCTCCGACGATGGCCACGGTGTGCCGCCCACGGGCTGGATTCACGGATACCTCCGGCGGTGTCTGCTGCGGAACCGACAAGCGGAACTCTTTGATCGAAGCGCCGGCCGGACGCGCCGAAAGGGACTCCGGGACGGGAGATCTCACGGAAGATTCAGGGGGTCCGGCCGGCCCTTCATACTCTGTTCACAATCCAGGACGACCCGGCAACCGTGGAATTCGGCCGTCTCCTCGGGTGCCTTCAGAGGAATCTCAGGTTGGAGCCGCCGGATTCAAAGAATCAACCCAGGAAAGTCGCCCAGGATGCGTCCGCAGTGGTTGAGCGAAAAACCGAGGAAAGGCGTTTCGTGGACGTCCCTGAGATATCGAACCGGCCCGGTCCCGCACCGGGGACCTCGGGGCGGGCGCGGCACCGGCCGGGGCGTCCCGCCTGGTCACGGCGCGGAATCCTCGCCGTCCTCGGAGCCGCCGTACCCGCCCTCGCGCTGAGCGGATGCGGTGACCCGGCGGACGCGGCCGAGTCGGCGGACGCGCTGGCGAGCGGCGGCGCGAAAGCCGGGACCGGGACGAAAGCCCAGGTGAGGACGCCGGCTTTCACGGTCACTCCCGCCGACGGCGCGAGGAAGGCGGCTTTCACGAGTCCGGTCCAGGTCTCGGTGAAGGACGGCACGCTGTCGAGCGTCGGGGTGTCCGCCAACGAAGGTTCCACTCTGGCCGGTTCCTTCGACGACGGGCGTACGAAATGGGCCTCCGCCGGAATCCGTACTCGGGTACCGAATACACGGTCACGGCCGGAGCCGAGGGCGGCGCGGAGTACACCGCGAGGTTCGTGACGAAGTCGCCCGGCGGGACCTTCGCGGGCTATTTCACGCCCGAGGTGAATGCGACCTCCTGGGTCGGCATGCCCGTGCCGATCAACTTCACGAAGGCCGTGGCGGACCGGACGGCGGTCGAGAAGGCCGTCACGGTGACGGCGGAGCCCGCGGTGGAGGTGGTGGGTCACTGGTTCGGGGACACCCGGCTGGACTTCCGGCCCGCGGAGTACCGGGCGGCGGGCACGCAGATCACGCCGAGCCTGCGACTGCGGGACGCCGAGGGCGCGGACGGCGCGTACGGCGTCCACTCCAAGGACGTCACCTTCCCCATCGGACGCCGCCAGGTGAGCACGGTCGACCTGGCGGGGCGGACGACGACCGTCGAGCGGGACGGCGCGACGCTCGCCCGGTACCCCGTCACCGGTGGCGACGCCGACCACACCACCTGGTCCGGGATCATGGTGATCAGCGAGCGGCTCCGGACGACCCGGACGGAGTCCTCGACGGTCGGGCTCGGCGACGAGTACGACATCGCGGACGTGCCGCACGCTCAGCGCCTGACCACCTCGGGCACCTTCATCCACGGCAACTACGGGGCCGCGACCTCGGTGTTCGGCGGTGCCGACACCAGCCACGGCCGCATCGGGCCGCACGACGCGAAGGACGCGGGCGACGACTCGGTCCCGGGCGCACGGTTCCACGAGAGCTCGAGGCCCGGTGACGTGGTGGTCGTCGAGAACTCGGGCGAGCGGACCGTCGAAGCGTCGAACGGACTCAACGGCTGGAAC
This sequence comes from Streptomyces sp. NPDC002580, assembly GCF_042889485.1. Lineage (NCBI taxonomy): Bacteria > Bacillati > Actinomycetota > Actinomycetes > Kitasatosporales > Streptomycetaceae > Streptomyces > Streptomyces sp. NPDC002580. Next base: position 1,014,884 of record NZ_JBIAQZ010000002.1, read on the forward strand.
CTGTCGTGGGCGGGCCGGAAGGCGGGGAGCGCTCCGTGACGGTCCGGCCGAGGGGCGGGTACCGGCGCACGCGCCGGGCCCGCCCCTCCTGTTCACCCGCTTCTTTCACGGCGTGAACTCCCTTGCCACGAAAGGACTTTCTCGGCTTCACCTCTTGACGACGGGAGTGGCAGAGAGCACATTGGCCGCGCAACTGCTGTGAGAGCGCTCTCAATGGCCATGGGAGCGCTCTCACGGTCACCCGCGCACCCCACATCCCGTACCCGAAGAGGCACACCCCATGAGTGAAACTTCCGGCACACCCGTCAGACGCGGCTCACTGCGACGCGTGCTCATCGCCGTGTTCAGCACGATCAGCCTGGCGGCGGCCGCCGCAACGGCGGCCACCCTCCCCGCGAACGCCTCCGCCCCCACACCCCCCACCGGCTGGTCCCAGGTCTTCCTCGACGACTTCAACGGAGCCGCCGGAACCGGGGTCAACACCGCCAACTGGCAGTACGACACGGGCACCAGTTATCCGGGCGGCGCCGCCAACTGGGGCACCGGCGAGGTCGAGACGATGACGTCGAGCACGAACAACGTCTCGCTCGACGGCAGCGGCAACCTGCGCATCACCCCGCTGCGCGACTCCGCCGGCCGCTGGACCTCGGGCCGGATCGAGACCACGCGGACCGACTTCCAGCCGCCGTCCGGCGGCAAGCTGCGCGTCGAGGCCCGCATCCAGATGCCCAACGTCACCGGCACCGCCGCCGAGGGGTACTGGCCCGCGTTCTGGGCCCTGGGCGCGCCGTACCGCGGCAACTACCAGAACTGGCCGTCCGTCGGCGAGTTGGACATCATGGAGAACGTCCAGGGGCTGAACAAGGTCTGGGCCACGGTGCACTGCGGCAGCAACCCCGGCGGTCCGTGCAACGAGACCACCGGCATCGGCAACTCCGTCGCGTGTCCCAACACGACCTGCCAGTCGGGCTTCCACACCTACAGCATGGAGTGGGACCGCTCGGGCAGCGTGGAGGCGATCCGGTTCTACGTCGACGGCGTCAACTACCACACGGTGAACGCGAACCAGGTGGACGCGACGACCTGGGCCAACGCCACCAGACACGGTTACTTCGTCATCCTCAACGTGGCGATGGGCGGCGGCTTCCCGGACGCGTTCGGCGGCGGACTCGACGGTGACACCCAGCCCGGCCACCCGATGGTCGTGGACTACGTGCAGGTGCTCCAGTCGGGCAGCGGCGGAGGCGGCACCACCCCGCCGCCCACCGGCAACCGTGACGCGTACAGCGCCATCCAGGCCGAGTCGTACGACAGCCAGACGGGCGTCGGCACCGAGACCACCACGGACACCGGCGGCGGCCAGAACATCAGCTCGATCGCGAACGGCGACTACGCGGTCTACAAGGGTGTCAACTTCGGCTCCACGGCGGCCAAGCAGTTCTACGGCCGGGTCGCGAGCGGTGCCGGGGGCAGCGTCAGCGGTCTGGTCGAGGTGCGCCTCGACAGCCGTACGAGCACACCGGTCGGCAGCTTCGCGCTGGGCAACACCGGTGGCTGGCAGTCCTGGAGGACCGTGCCCGCCAACATGAGCTCCGTCACCGGAACCCATGACGTGTACCTCACGTTCACCAGCGGCCAGCCCGCGGACTTCGTGAACGTCAACTGGTTCGACTTCGGCCACTGACCCACCAGAGGCCACCGACCGTCACCGGCAGGTGAACCGACGGAGAGCCATCTGTTCCACGGCCGCTCCGAAGTCCGCTTCGGACGCCGGTGACGGACGGCCGCCGCACGGCCGGCTGAGCGGGGCGGACCACACGGTCCGTCCCGCTCAGCGCAGTTCGGCGCGGAAGGCCACCGGGGTCGCCCCCGTGTGCTGGTGGAAGAACTTGGAGAAGTTGGCCGCGTCCGGGAAGCCGACGGCCACTCCGACGCGCCCGATCGGCAGGTCCGTGTGGGCGAGGAGCCGCTTGGCCTCCAGGGCGACCCGCTTGTCGATGAACCCCTTGGGCGTCTCGCCGGTGGCGGCGCGCACCGCCCGGACCAGGGTGCGGCGCGAGTAGCCGAGGGTGTCGGCGTAGGCGCTGACGCTGTGGTTGACGGCGAAGTCCCTCTCGACCGCGTCCCGGAAGCGGGTGAAGGTGGTGTCCGTGTGCTCGCGGGCCGTCTCCGCGGAGCTCGCCGCGAGATGGGCGAGGCGCAGCAGGAACGCGGTGAGCGAGTGCCGCAGCACCGAGGTGTGCAGACTGAGCGGCAGCGTGGTCGTGTCGACGTACTCGCGCTCCAACTGGGTGAGCGAGTGCTCCAGGGCGGCCAGCCGGGCGGGGTCGGGGCGCAGCAGCGGGGGCAGGTCGTAGCGGTAGAGGCCGGTCGCCTCCACGGTCGCGCGGGGCAGGAAGCCGGGCTGCATGGTCAGGACGGTGCCCTGGTAGCGGTCGGTGCTGGAGAAGCGGTGCACCTGGCCGGGCCTGATCCACAGGATGTCGCCCGCCGCCGCCTCGTACTCGGCGAAGTCGACCATGTGCCGGACCGGGCCCTCGTGGAAGAGCATCACGACGTGGAAGTCGATGCGGTGCACGCGTTCCAGCGGGGCGTCCGCGTGCCAGATGCGCCCGGTCCCCATCGCGCCGACCTGCATGCCCACCCCGGACAGGCTCAGATCGGCCGGGAACGGGAAGGTCCTGATGCCGTCCGGGCCGTCCTCACTCCCGGTACCGCCTTGAGTGGTTCTGTCTGCCATGTCCTTCTCGCGTCGGCTCGCCACGCCCTTGCGTGTCCCACTTTCACCGAAGGCTGACACACGGGCACCTTCCCCGGCAAAAGTCTGACTTTTACTTTTGAAGTCACGACACCAGGGATCGCCCATTCAGTGAGGACTTCTTGAAGATGAGTACGCAGGGCTCCGACGGGTTCACCTGGACCGGACTGGACCGCCGCGCCGTCGACACCGCCCGTGTCCTGGCCGCCGACGCCGTGCAGCAGGTCGGCAACGGGCACCCCGGGACCGCGATGAGCCTGGCCCCGGCCGCGTACACGCTCTTTCAGAAGGTGATGCGTCACGATCCGGCCGACCCGGAGTGGACCGGCCGCGACCGCTTCGTCCTCTCCCCCGGCCACACCTCGCTGACGCTCTACACCCAGCTCTTCCTGTCGGGATACGAACTCGGCCTCGACGATCTCAAGGCGTTCCGCACCCACGGGTCCAAGACGCCCGGCCATCCGGAGTACGGACACACCGCGGGCGTGGAGACGACGACCGGTCCGCTCGGGCAGGGCGCCGCCACCGCGGTCGGCATGGCGATGGCCGCCCGCTACGAACGCGGCCTGTTCGATCCCGAGGCCCCCGAGGGGGAGTCCCCCTTCGACCACACCGTCTGGGCGATCGTCTCCGACGGCGACCTCCAGGAAGGCGTCTTCGCCGAGGCCTCCTCGCTCGCCGGCCACCAGAAGCTCGGCAACCTGGTCTTCCTCTACGACGACAACCACATCTCCATCGAGGGCGACACGGCGACGGCCTTCTCCGAGGACGTGCCGGCGCGCTACGAGGCGTACGGCTGGCACGTGCAGCGGATCGAACCCTCGACCGACGGCGACATCGACGTCCACGCCCTGTACACAGCGCTCACGGCGGCGCGGGCCGAGACCGGGCGCCCCTCCCTCATCGCCATGCGCACGATCATCGCCTGGCCCGCTCCCAACGCGCGGAACACCGAGGCCTCGCACGGCTCGGCGCTCGGCGCCGAGGAGGTCGCCGCCACCAAGCGGATCCTGGGCTTCGACCCGGAGCGGACGTTCCAGGTCGACGAGGAGGTCCTGGTCCACACCCGGGGGGCGCTCGACCGGGGTGCCGAGGCGCACGCCGCCTGGGACAAGCGGATCGGCGCGTGGCGCACCGCCGAACCCGAGCGCGCCGCGCTCTTCGACCGGGTCGTCGCGGGACGGCTGCCGGAGGGCTGGGAGACCGCCCTGCCGGTGTTCGAGGAGGGCACGTCCCTGGCCACCCGCGCCGCCTCCGGCAAGGTCCTCCAGGCGCTCGGCGCGGTCGTCCCCGAACTGTGGGGCGGCTCCGCCGACCTGGCCGGCTCGAACAACACGACCATCGACGGGTCGTCCTCGTTCCTGCCGAGGGGCAACCCCCTGCCGGAGGCCGACCCGTACGGCCGCACGATCCACTTCGGCATCCGCGAGCACGCGATGGCCGCCGAGATGAACGGCGTCGTGCTGCACGGCAACACCCGTGTCCACGGCGGCACCTTCCTCGTGTTCTCCGACTACATGCGGGGCGCCGTACGGCTCTCCGCGCTGATGCAGCTCCCGGTGACGTACGTCTGGACGCACGACTCGATCGGTCTCGGCGAGGACGGCCCCACCCACCAGCCGGTCGAACACCTCGCCTCGCTGCGCGCGATCCCCGGTCTGAACGTGGTCCGTCCGGCCGACGCGAACGAGACGGCGATCGTCTGGGCCGAGATCCTCCGGCGCCACTCCACGCACCCGGCCCCGCACGGTCTGGCCCTCACCCGGCAGGAGGTGCCGACCTACCCGGCCGACCCCGAGGCCGCGCGCGGTGGCTACGTCCTGCGGGACTCCTCCACCGGCACCCCGGACGTCGTCCTCATCGCGACCGGCTCCGAGGTGCGGCTCGCCGTCGGGGCGCGCGAACTGCTGGAGGCCGAGGGCGTGGGCACCCGCGTGGTGTCGATGCCGTCCGTCGAGTGGTTCGAGGAGCAGACCCCCGAGTACCGGGCGAGCGTCCTTCCGCCGTCCGTGCGGGCCCGCGTGGCGGTCGAGGCCGGGATCGGTCTGACCTGGTACCGGTACGTCGGTGACACGGGACGCGTGGTCTCGCTGGAGCACTTCGGCGCCTCCGCCGACGCCGGGACGCTGTTCGCCGAGTTCGGCTTCACCGCGGAGAACGTCGCCGCCGCCGCGCGGGCCGCGCTCGACTCCACGACTTCCACCGCCGCCCTGCGCGGCTGATCCGCCCGCACGAAGGAAGATGATCACTGTGACCGAAGCAACCGCGACCGCGGTACCTCTTGAGCGCCTCTCGCGCGAGGGCGTCTCCATCTGGCTCGACGACCTCTCCCGCAGGCGGATCGAGTCCGGCAACCTGGCCGAACTCGTCGCCACCCGCCACGTGGTGGGCGTCACCACCAACCCGTCCATCTTCCAGGCCGCCATCGGCTCCGGCGAGGGTTACGAGGAGCAGCTGGCCGACCTCGCCGTGCGCGGGGTGACGGTCGACGAGGCCGTCCGCATGATGACGACCGCGGACGTGCGCGCCGCCGCCGACGTCCTGCGTCCGGTGTACGAGGCGACCGGCGGCCGCGACGGCCGGGTCTCCATCGAGGTCGACCCCCGGCTGGCCCACGACACCGCGGCGACGATCACCGAGGCCAGGCAGCTGTCCTGGCTGGTCGACCGCCCGAACGTGATGATCAAGATCCCGGCGACGAAGGCCGGTCTCCCGGCGATCACCGAGGTCATCGGGCTCGGCATCAGCGTCAACGTCACGCTGATCTTCTCCCTGGAGCGCTACCGCGAGGTCATGGACGCCTACCTGGCGGGCCTGGAGCGGGCGCGGGCCGCGGGCATCGACCTCGCCGGCATCCACTCCGTCGCCTCCTTCTTCGTCTCCCGGGTCGACAGCGAGATCGACAAGCGGCTCGAGAAGGTCGGCACGGACGAGGCCCTCGGGCTCAAGGGCCGGGCGGCGCTCGCCAACGCGCGACTCGCCTACGAGGCCTACGAGGAGGTCTTCGGCGGCGCCCGCTGGACGGCCCTCGCCCCGTCCGGCGCCCACAGGCAGCGTCCGCTGTGGGCCTCCACGGGCGTCAAGGACCCGGCCTACAAGGACACCCTGTACGTCGACGAACTGGTCGCGCCGGGCACCGTCAACACCATGCCCGAGGGAACGCTCAACGCCACCGCCGACCACGGAGACATCCACGGCGACGCGGTGACCGGCGGCTACGACCGGGCTCGCGCCGACCTGGCCGCGGTCGGGGCGCTCGGGATCTCCTACGACGAGGTCGTGGGTCTGCTGGAGGACGAGGGCGTCTCGAAGTTCGAGGCCGCCTGGGAGGACCTTCTCGCCGCGGTGGCGACCTCGCTCCGCGGCAAGGGGGTCGAGGGGGCATGACGAAGGGTGAGGCACTTTCCGACGACGGTCCGCAGGGTGCGCCCGCCGCGCCGCAGGGACCCGGTGACCCGGCCGTGGAAGCGGGCGGCCTGAGCGCCGAGGCTCTCGGCGTCCCCGCCGTCGACCGGGACAATCCGCTGCGCGACCCGCGCGACCGTCGGCTCCCCCGGATCGCGGGCCCCTCCGGTCTCGTCATCTTCGGCGTCACCGGCGACCTGTCCCGCAAGAAGCTGATGCCGGCGGTGTACGACCTCGCCAACCGGGGTCTGCTGCCGCCGGGCTTCTCGCTCCTCGGGTTCGCCCGCCGTGACTGGGAGCACCAGGACTTCGCGCAGGTGGTGCACGACTCGGTCCGCGAGCACGCGCGCACCGAGTTCCGCGAGGAGGTCTGGCAGCAGCTCGCCGAGGGCATGCGGTTCATCCCGGGCGACTTCGACGACGACGCGGCCTTCAAGCAACTGCGTTCGGCCGTGGAGGAGTTGGACGCCTCCCGGGGTACCTGCGGGAACTACGCGTTCTACCTCTCGGTGCCGCCGAAGTTCTTCCCGAAGGTGGTCGAGCAGCTCAAGAAGCACGGGCTGGCGGACGCTCCGGAGGGTTCCTGGCGGCGCGCGGTCATCGAGAAGCCGTTCGGCCACGACCTGGCGAGCGCGCGCGAGCTGAACAGGATCGTGCACGATGTGTTCGACCCGGACCAGGTGTTCCGGATCGACCACTATCTGGGCAAGGAGACCGTCCAGAACATCCTGGCGCTCCGCTTCGCCAACCAGATGTACGAGCCCGTCTGGAACCGGTCGTACGTCGACCACGTCCAGATCACGATGGCCGAGGACATCGGGATCGGCGGCCGGGCCGGTTACTACGACGGCATCGGCTCCGCCCGGGACGTGATCCAGAATCATCTCCTCCAGCTGATGGCGCTGACCGCAATGGAGGAGCCGGCCTCCTTCGACGCCGGGTCGCTGCTGGCCGAGAAGCTCAAGGTGCTCAGGGCGGTGCGGCTGCCGGAGGACCTGGGCGAGCACACGGTGCGCGGCCAGTACGCGGCGAGCTGGCAGGGCGGCGAGCACGTGCGCGGCTACCTCCAGGAGGAGGGCATCGATCCCGGCTCGACGACCGACACCTACGCGGCCGTCAAGCTCCAGGTGGACAACCGCCGTTGGGCGGGCGTCCCCTTCTACCTCCGGACCGGCAAGCGCCTCGGGCGACGGGTGACGGAGATCGCGGTGGTCTTCCAGCGCGCTCCGCACTCCCCGTTCGGTTCCACGGTCACCGAGGAACTCGGCGCGAACGCGATCGTCATCCGGGTCCAGCCCGACGAGGGCATGACGGTGCGCTTCGGATCGAAGGTGCCGGGTACGTCGATGGAGATCCGGGACGTCACCATGGACTTCGCGTACGGCGAGTCGTTCACCGAGTCCAGCCCGGAGGCGTACGAGCGGCTGATCCTGGATGTCCTGCTCGGCGACGCCAATCTCTTCCCCCGTCACCAGGAGGTGGAAGAGTCGTGGAAGATCCTCGACCCGATCGAGGGGTACTGGGACGCGCACGGCACGCCCGCGCAGTACCCCTCGGGCAGTTGGGGCCCGAAGGAAGCCGACGAGATGCTCGCAAGAGACGGACGGAGCTGGCGCAGGCCATGAAGATCGACCTGACCGACACCACGGCAAGCAAGATCAACAAGGCGCTCGTACGGGGGCGCCGGGCCATCGGCACCCCCGCCGTGGGCATGGTTCTGACGATGGTCATCGTCACCGACGAGGAGAACGCGTACGACGCGATGAAGGCGGCCGAGGACGCCTCCCGCGAGCACCCCTCGCGCACCCTCGTCGTGATCAAGCGCGTCGCCCGCACCCCGCGCGACCGCACCAACTCCCGTCTGGACGCGGAGGTGCGCGTCGGGAGCGACGCGGGAACCGGCGAGACGGTCATCCTGCGGACCTACGGCGAGGTCTCCGACCACGCCGACTCGGTGGTCCTGCCGCTGCTCCTGCCGGACGCCCCGGTCGTCGTCTGGTGGCCGGTGGACGCGCCCGACAACCCGGTCAAGGACCCGCTGGGCGCCCTCGCGCAGCGCCGGATCACCGACATGTACGCCGTCGAGGGCCCTCTCGAGGCCCTCGACGCCCGCGCCGCCTCGTACGCGCCGGGCGACACCGACCTGGCCTGGACCCGGCTGACCCCGTGGCGCTCGATGCTGGCGGCGGCCCTCGACCAGGCCCGTACGAAGGTGATCTCGGCGACCGTCGAGAGCGAGGCGCACAACCCGAGCGCCGAGCTGCTGGCCCGCTGGCTGGAGGCCCGCCTGAAGGTCAGGACCGAACGCGTCGTGACCGCGGGCCCCGTGGTGACGGCCGTCCGGCTCGGCACCGCGAACGGCGAGATCGTGATCGACCGCCCCGAAGGCCCGCTGGCCACCCTGACCCTGCCCGGGCAGCCCTCCCGGACCCTCGCGCTGAAGGTGCGCCCCACCTCCGAGCTGATCGCCGAGGAACTGCGCCGCCTCGACGCGGACGAGATGTACGCCATCGCCCTGCGGGGCGAGGTAACCAAGGAGACCCCCCGACATGTCTGACTCCCCCAAGCCCACCCGGCGCCCGGAGTGGGTGGCCCTGGAGGACCACCGCGCGACCGCGTTGCTCCACCCGCGGCTGCGCGAGCTGTTCGCCGCCGACCCCGCTCGCGCCGAGCGCTATGTCGTCCGCGTCGGTGACCTGCGGATCGACTACTCCAAGCATCTGATCACCGACGAGACCCTGGCCCTGCTCCAGGAACTCGCCGTCGCCACCGACGTGTTCGGGCTGCGGGACGCGATGTTCCGGGGCGAGAAGATCAACACGACCGAGGACCGGGCGGTGCTGCACACGGCGCTGCGGGCGCCGCGGGGCGCGGTGGTGGAGGTCGACGGGGAGAACG
>NZ_JBIAQZ010000003.1:0-31800 GCF_042889485.1 Streptomyces sp. NPDC002580
TTTCCCTTTCCGGCGAGTCCGACTCTATCAGAACCTTTCGGGCCTGACCCCCAGTCAGCGGGTTTCGCCTTCCCGGCCGTTGGGCCGTTCCGACGTCTCAAACTTTAGCGGATCTTCCTGGCAGGTCCTAATCGGGCCGCCGGGCCCAAATCGAATTGAATTCGGGCACGCCGAATTCACTCCGGTTGGGAGATCGTGCTGGTGGTTTGAATGCCGCATCCGCGGCGGAGGTGCCGCCGCAGAACCGTTCCGGTCCCGTGGCAACTCGAAGAACCTTACGGATCCGCCAGGACAGTGTCAACCTCTCCTGTCAAGATCTTTAATCGAGGTCGCTGAGCCGGCCGCCCGCGTCCGGCTGGGCGTCCTCCACCCGTCGCAGGAGACGGGTCAGGACCTCACCCAGGACACTCCGGTCCTCGGCGGACAGGTCCTGGAGCAGGTCCTCCTCGAAGACCGTGGCCAGACGCATCGCCTCGAGCCACTTCTCGCGGCCCTCGTCCGTCAGCTCGACGATGACGCGCACCCGGTTCGACTCGTCACGCTCCCGGGTGACCAGCCCTTCCGCGACCATGCGGTCGATCCGGTGGGTCATGGCGGCCGGGGTGAGGCCGAGGCGCTTGGCCAGCTCGCTCGGGCCGAGGCGGTACGGGGCGCCGGCGAGGACGAGCGCCTTCAGCACCTCCCACTCGGCGTTGCTGATGCCGAGCGCGGCGGTCTGACGGCCGTAGGCGACGTTCATCCGCCGGTTGAGGCGGGACAGCGCCGAGACGATCTTCTCGACCTGGGGGTCGAGGTCCCGGAACTCGCGCTGATAGGCGGCGATCTGTTCTTCGAGTGCCGGCTCACTGACGCCGGGGGTGTCGCCCATGGCCCGAGTATCGCATGAGGCGCTTGGTGTCGAAGTCCTTCGAGGTGTACAGTTCAACCTCGAACTTTAGCTTCGAAGTCTTCAGGCCTGCATCCATGCGCGGTGAACGTGTTGCGAACACGCTGCTGTGCGGGAGCGGGCCGCCGTGGCTTCACGACCAAGGCAGGTGAAAGTGACCAGGGCGATGGGCGCAGCGATGCGCCGGATCCACGTGGGCAACGCACTCAGCGCGTTCGGCCTCGGCTTTACCGTCCCCTTCCTCTACGTCTATGTGGCGCAGGTGCGGGGACTCGGCTCCATGACGGCGGGTGTCGTGCTCGCCGTCTTCGCCGTGGCCGCTCTCGTCGTGCTGCCGTTCGCCGGACGGGCGATCGTCCGGCGAGGTCCGCTGCCGGTACTGCTCACCGCCCTGGTCACCGCCTCGCTCGGAGCGCTGAGCCTCGGGCTGGCGAACAGCGCGACGACCGTGGTGCTGTCGGCTGCCGCGCTCGGTGCCGGTCAGGCCGTGATGTCGCCGGCCCTCGCCACGATGATCGTGGACTGCTCCTCCGCGGACACCCGGTCACGCGCCTTCGCGACCCAGTTCTTCCTGCAGAACCTGGGCCTCGGGGTCGGCGGTCTCATCGGCGGTCACATCGTCGACCCGGACCGGGCGAGCTCGTTCACGCTCCTGTTCGCGATCGAGGCGGCGATGTTCCTCGTGCTGGTCGGCCTGATGGCGACCGTGCGGATGCCGCGCGCGCCGCGGATCGACGGAGCCACCCCGGGCGCCGGCCGCGGCAGCTGGAAGCAGCTCCTCGGCAACCGCGCCATGGTGCAGCTGTCCGTACTCGGCTTCGTCCTCTTCTTCGCCTGCTACGGGCAGTTCGAGTCGGGGCTCTCCGCGTACGGCGTCGAGGCCGCCGGGATCTCCACGTCCGCGCTCGGTACGGCGATGGCGGCGAACACCGCGATGATCGTGGTCGCGCAGTTCGCGGTGCTGAAGTTCGTCGAGCGCCGCAAGCGGTCCCGGGTGATCGCCGCGGTCGGTCTCATCTGGGCGGTCGCGTGGCTGACGGCCGGTTTCGCCGGCCTCGGGCACGGCAGCCAGACCATGGCCACGGCAGCGTTCGTCTCGACGTACGCGCTCTTCGGGCTCGGGGAGGCGATGCTGTCGCCCACACTGGCGCCGCTGGTCGCCGATCTGGCGCCGACGGGCATGGCGGGTCAGTACAACTCCGCCTTCGCTCTCGTGAAGCAGTTGGCGCTGGCGATCGGCCCGGCGGTGGGCGGCCCGATGGGCGCCTCGCTGCACGGCCCGTACATCGCGATGTTCCTGGTCTTCTCGCTCGGCATCACCGTCCTGGCGGTGCGGCTCGGGCGGCAGCTCACACCCGTGCAGAACCAGCCCGCGCTCGCGCGGAGCCGGGTGGTCGCGCAGGGCGGGGCTCCGTTGGAACCGGTACCGGCGGGCGTCTGACGGCAGGCCGGCTGGAGGGGTGCGGGACGCGGACGTACGACGGCCGCCATCACGTTCGCGACGTGATGGCGGCCGTTCTCGTGTGCGTGGTCGCGGGGCTCAGCGGACGCCGGTCACCAGGTTGGCGGTGAAGGGGAGGGTCGCCCCGCCGTCGGGGGCGGCGCGGTCGGCGAGGCGGGTGTGGACGGCCCGGCCCGCGCGCAGGAGGGCGTCCTCGCCCGCGGTGTCGACGATCGCCTGTCCCCAGGACGTGGACGAGAGCTGGCCGGGGGCGTACGCGGCCAGCGGGGGGAAGGAGACTCCGAAGGCGACCTGGTGGACGGTGACGTCGTGGAAGCCCGCGCCGCTCAGAGCGGCGGAGAGGCGTTCGGGAGTACCGGAGAAGGCTCCCTCGTAGTCCGCGGCGATCTCCGGGCCGCCGTACTCCCGCACGGCTTCGTACTGGGCGACGAAGTACGGGATCAGCTCCCTGGCGGCCCACGCGGTGGCGGCGAACCGGCCGCCGGGGCGGGTCACCCGGGCCGTCTCCGCGAGGGCCGCCCGGAGGTCGGGGAAGAACTGGACTCCCTGCTGGCAGACGACCGCGTCGAAGGACGCGTCCTCGTAGGGCAGCTGGTCCGCGGGGGCGACGGTGAACGCGATGTCCGGATACATGCGGGGCGCGTGTTCTCCGGCCACCCGGATCATGCCCGCGTTGACGTCCGCCCCCGAGACCCGGCCCGCGGGGCCCACCCGGGCCGCTGCGGCGCGGGCCGCGAACCCGGTGCCGCAGGCCAGGTCGAGCACCTTGGCGCCGGGGAACAGGTCGGCCGCGTCGAGGATCGCGTCCACGAAGGGCGTCATGAGCGGTGCGGCGTACCGCTCGTATCGCTCGGGAGCACTGCCTTTGAGCTGGAAGCCCGAATCGTCTGCCATGGGGAGCTCTTAGCACCGGGCGGCCCGGTCGGCCAGAGGACGCGCGGCGGGCGGCCGGAGGAAGGTCCCTCCTCGGAACCGAACCGGGTCCGAGGAGGGTTCAGCCGGCCGCGCGGGGAAGCACGAACTCGCACCACACCGCCTTGCCGCCGCCCGGTGTCCGGCGGGCGCCCCAGCCGGAGGCGATCGTCGCCACGATCGCGATGCCCCGGCCCGCTTCGTCGGCGGGTTCGGCACGGCGACGGCGCGGGAGGTGGTCGTCGCCGTCGGTGACCTCGATGATCAGCCGGCGGTCGGTGCGCCGCAGTCGCAGCCGCATCGGCGGGGCACCGTGCTGGAGCGAGTTGGCGACGAGTTCGCTGGCGGCCAGGACGCCGAGGTCGTGCAGCTCGGCCGGGAACCGCCAGCTGGCCAGCACGCCGGAGGCGAAGGCACGCGCGCGGGGAGCCGCTTCCACTCCGCCGAGCAGTTCCAGGGCGGCGTTGCGGAAGAGTTCGCCGTCCGAGCCCGTACGGGCGGGGTGCTGGAGGACCAGGACGGCGACGTCGTCGTCGTGGTCGGCGGTGACGCCGGCCGCGCGGACCAGGCGGTCGCAGACCACCTGGGGGCTGCCGGTCGCGCCAGCCAAGGCGCGTTCCAGGGAGGCGATGCCCTCGTCGAGGTCCTCGTCGCGGCGCTCGACCAGGCCGTCCGTGTAGAGGACGGCGGTGGAGCCGGGGCCCAGCGGCACCGAGCCGGAGGTGTGCAGCCAGCCGCCGGTGCCGAGCGGCGGTCCGGTCGGTTCGTCGGCGCGGTGGATGGTGCCGTTCTCGTCGCGGACCAGGATGGGCAGGTGTCCGGCGGAGGCGTACACCAGCCGGCCCTCGTTCGGGTCGTGGACGGCGTACGCGCAGGTGGCGATCTGGTTGGCGTCGATCTCGGTGGCGAGGCCGTCGAGGAGCTGCAGGACCTCGTGCGGGGGCAGGTCGAGACGGGCGTAGGCGCGGACGGCTGTGCGCAGCTGGCCCATGACGGCAGCCGCGCGGACCCCGCGGCCCATGACGTCGCCGATGACGAGCGCGGTGCGGCCGCCGCCGAGGGTGATCACGTCGTACCAGTCGCCGCCGACCGCCGCCTCCGTGCCGCCGGGCAGGTAGGTGGCGGCGATGCGCAGGTCGTCGGGCTCCTCCAGCTCCTGCGGGAGGAGGGAGCGCTGGAGGGTGACGGCGGTCTCGCGCTGCCGGCGCTCGCTGGCGCGCAGCCGCTCGGCGGCCTCGGCGTGATCGGTGACGTCGGTGGCGAACACGAGGACGCCGCGGCCGTCGCCCTCGGGGGAGGTGTCGACGGGGGTGCAGGTGAACGTGTAAGAGCGGCCGGTGGACACCTTGCGGGACTTGACCGTGCGGGGTTTGGCGCTGCGCAGGACCTGGTCGAGGAGCGGCAGCAGGCCGAGTTCGTCCAGCTCGGGCAGTGCCGCGCGGGCGGGCTCGCCGACGGGGCGGGCGCCGAACGCCGCCGTGTAGGCGTCGTTGGTGTAGGAGACGCGGTGCTCGGGGCCGTGCACGAGGGCGACGAGCGCGGGGACGCGGTCGAGGACCGCGCGCACCGGCAGTTCGTCGACGGCGAGCCCGGGCGGGGTGTCCTCGGTCAGCTGCTCGACGCGGGCCGCCGGTACGGAGCCCTCTCCGCGCCGGTCCGGGACGGCCGTGTGCTCGGTCCGCGCTGCGGCGCGGCGCTGCGTTCCGGGGAGCCGGGCGCTCCAGCGCGTGAAGTTCACAGTGGGAAAAGCCTCGTGTTAGAAGGGCGAGCGGTTCACCCGCCCAAAGTCGTGGACCTGTCTGGCAGTCTGACCGACCGGGCTGACGTCCGTCAGACGCCGTCCCCGCCGGTGGAGTTCCTCGGTCCGGTCAGGACGACCCCTTCGGGTCGTTCGGAGGCTTTCCCCCGGCAGCCAGTTCGAACTCCGCACGGGGATGTTCGAGCGAACCGAGGGACACGATCTCCCGTTTGAAGAGACCCGCCAGGGTCCATTCGGCGAGTACACGGGCCTTGCGGTTGAAGGTCGGCACCCTGCTGAGGTGGTAGACGCGGTGCATGAACCAGGCAGGATAGCCCCTCAGCTTGCGCCCGTAGACGTGTGCGACCCCCTTGTGCAGTCCCAGGGACGCGACGGAGCCGACGTACCTGTGGGAGTAGGTCTCCAGGGGCTCGCCGCGCAGGGTGTGCGCGAGGTTGTCGCCGAGGACCTTCGCCTGGCGCACGGCGTGCTGGGCGTTGGGCGCGGTCTCCTTGCCGGGCTCCGCGGTCACGTCGGGGACGGCCGCGGCGTCTCCGGCGGCCCACGCGTGCGGGGTGCCCTCGACGGCGAGCTGGGGGGTGCACCTGAGGCGGCCCCGCTCGTTCAGGGGAAGGTCGGTCGCGGCGAGGACGGGGTGCGGTTTCACGCCGGCCGTCCAGACGACGGTGCGGGTGGGGAAGCGCGCGCCGTCACTGAGGACGGCGACCCGGTCCACGCAACTGTTGAGACGGGTCTCCAGGCGTACGTCGATGTTGCGCCGGCGCAGCTGGGTGACCGTGTACCGGCCCATCTCCGCGCCGACCTCGGGCAGGATGCGGTCCGAGGCCTCCACGAGGATCCACTTCATGTCCTCGGGCTTGAGGTTGTGGTAGTACCGCGCGGTGTAGCGGGCCATGTCCTCCAGCTCGCCGAGCGCCTCGACGCCCGCGTAACCGCCTCCTACGAAGACGAAGGTCAGGGCCGCGTCGCGGATCGCGGGATCGCGGGTGGAGGAGGCGATGTCCATCTGCTCGATGACGTGGTTGCGCAGGCCGATGGCCTCTTCGACCGTCTTGAAGCCGATGGCGTGGTCGGCGAGTCCGGGGATCGGCAGGGTGCGCGAGACCGAGCCGGGGGCGAGGACCAGTTCGTCGTACGCGATCTGCTCCGCGCCCGCGCCCTCCTCCTCGGTGGCGAGCGTGGTGAGCGTCGCGGTGCGCTTGGCGTGGTCGATCGACCGGACCTCGCCGATGACGATCCGGCACCCGCTCAGGACCCGGCGCAGCGGGACGACCACGTGACGCGGCGAGATCGAGCCCGCGGCGGCTTCGGGAAGGAACGGCTGATACGTCATGTACGGGTCGGGCGAGACGACCGTGATCTCGACCTCGCCCCGCTTCAATTCGGGCTTCAACTGCCGCTGGAGGCGCAGGGCGGTGTACATCCCGACGTAGCCGCCGCCGACGATGAGAATGCGCGCACGTTCCTTCACCATCCCATGACGCACCCCTCTCCGGAGTTTGTCCACAGCCCCAGCAATTTGTGTGACCGGGCGCCGACAACGTACAGGGCTGGCCGATTTGCCGGAGTCCCTGGAAAAAGCGCAGGTCAGGGTGGGCGAGGGGGGTACTCGGAGGGGGTGCAACCGGGACGTAACCGGCCCGTACTCCGATCGGGGGGCGCTCCGTGCGGAACCTGCCCCTTCTGAATTGACCCCCTCTCAACTATGTTCGTGTGTCGACGGGGTGTAGGGGGATGCGCTCGGCGAGTCCGCGCGACGGGCTCGTGCACAAGCTTGTTCCGCACGCTCCGGCCATCTACGGCGGGGAGAGTCTCCGGGGGGAGACGTCATTACCGGGGGAACGCTTATGCACATTCAGGACTCTCATTGGTCTTCCGCGTCGGCCATCGCACCCGCTGGTGCGGTCGGCGCGGCGACCGGCGGCAACGGCCGTGGTCCGGTGGACGGATCGCGCACGGCGCCGCTGCGTGTGGACGCACAGCGCAATCTGGAACACGTACTGCGCGCGGCGCGCGAGGTCTTCGGCGAGCTGGGGTACGGCGCTCCCATGGAGGACGTCGCACGACGCGCGAGGGTCGGCGTCGGCACGGTGTACCGGCGCTTTCCGAGCAAGGACGTCCTGGTGCGCCGGATAGCCGAGGAGGAGACCTCCCGGCTGACCGACCAGGCCCGTGCCGCGCTCGGCCAGGAGGACGAACCGTGGTCGGCGCTCTCGCGCTTCCTGCGGACGTCGGTGGCCTCGGGTGCCGGGCGGCTGCTGCCGCCGCAGGTGCTGCGGGTCGGCGTCGCGGAGGACGGGGCCGAGGCGGCCGGGGCACGGGTGCCGCAGCAGCGGTCCCAGCTCGCGCCCGAGCTGCGGCTCGTGGAGCAGCGGCCCGCGCAGGAGGACGAGCCGGTGATCGCGGCGGTGGACGACGCCGGAGCGACGGCGCTGCTCGAAGTGGTCGGCCGGCTGGTGGACCGGGCACGCGCGGCGGGCCAGCTGCGCACCGATGTCACCGTGGCGGACGTCCTGCTGGTCATCGCGACGGCGGCGCCCTCGCTGCCGGACGCGGCCCAGCAGGCGGCGGCCTCGGCGCGGCTTCTGGACATCCTGCTGGAGGGCCTGCGTTCCCGTCCGGCGTGAACCGGACGGAAGGTCGCTTCGACGCGGACGCTCCCGGTCACCGGGGCCTTCCGCGACGCGGGGCAGCGTGAGCACGAAGGTGTTCCCGGGCGCGAGTACGACACCGATCGCGTTCCGGGGACCCTCCCCGCCCCGCCGTCGTTCCGGCATGCGCCGGCCGTTGCGGCGGTGTACCGCGGACCGGGATCACCGTGCGGAAAGGCTGTTGACCATTCCCCGAACAGGTGAAAGTTAGTACTGCCGAGCGATGAATCCCCTCGGACGAGTGGTTGGTCCGTACGAGGAGGTCCCGCTCGGGGAGCCTGTGGCACTCTGTCCGGATATTCGGGTCCGAGTGTGCAGGCGGGGGCTTTCCGCGATGAGCGTTGACGGGCGGGACGAGTCCCTCGGTGACGGTGGCGCCGACGGCGGCACGGAAACCGGCGGCTCACCGTCGCGGCAGGTACCGAGCCAGGGCGGCCCGCACGACGGAGACCCGGAAGCTCCTCCGCCCGGCACCCCGTCCGACGACGCGCGCGATTCCGGCGCCGCTCCTTCCTCGGAAGCCGCCGCCCCCGACCCCGGCGTGCCCTCGCAGCGCGACCGGTTCGACCGGCGCGACGTCGGTGTCCTGCCGCCCCCGGTGGAACCACCGCCCTCCGACGCCGATCTGATCGCGCGGATGCGCGCGGGCGACGACACGGCGTACGAGGATCTGTACCGTCGGCACGCCGCGGCCGTCCGGCGCTACGCGGCCACCTGCTGCCGTGACCCGCACACCGCCGACGACCTCACGGCCGAGGTGTTCGCCCGCATGCTCCAGGCGGTACGGGGCGGCAGCGGGCCCGAGCACGCCGTGCGCGCGTACCTCCTCACCACCGTCCGCCGGGTCGCCGCGCACTGGACGAAGACGGCCAAGCGTGAACAACTGGTCGACGACTTCGCGGTGTTCGCCGCACAGGCCACCCGCGGATCCGAGGTCTCCGACGACGACACCCTCGATCTCGGCGCGGACGTACGGGCGATGCACGAGGCCGAGCAGTCCATGGCCATGCGCGCGTTCCGCTCCCTGCCGGAGCGCTGGCAGGCCGTGCTGTGGCACACCGAGGTCGAGGACGAGTCCCCGAGCGAGGTGGCCACCCTCTTCGGCCTCGACGCCAACGGCACCCGCGTGCTCGCCAGCCGCGCTCGCGAGGGCTTGAAGCAGGCCTACCTCCAGGCTCACGTCAGCACCACGCTCACCATGGACGAGGAGTGCGCGCGCTACGCGGACCGGCTCGGCGCCTACGCCCGCGGCGGTCTGCGCACCCGGGCCGAACGGGGACTGCGCAAGCACCTGGAGGAGTGCGCCAGGTGCCGTCTGGCCGCGGGCCAGATCAAGGAGGTCGCCGGTGGTATCCCCGCGGTGGTGCCGGTCGCGGTCATCGGCTGGTTCGGGACGGCGGGCTACGCGAAGGCCGTCGCGCTGATCGCGGGCGGCGCCGGAGCGGGGGCGGCCGGAGTCGCGGGAGCGGCCGGAGCGGCGGCGGGCGGCGGCTCCGGCGGAGCGGGCGCCGGAGGAGGCGCGGCGGTGGCCGAAGGGCTCGGCGCGCCGGTCAAGGCCGGTATCGCCGCCGGGGTCGTCGCCGTGGCCGCGGCGGCCGTGGCACTCGCCCTCGTCGGCAACGACACCCCCGCCCGACAGCCCGAGACCGGAGCGGCCGCCCCACCCGCCGTGGAGGCCCCCGCGCCCTCGCCGAAACCGCCCACGAAGGTCCCCGCGCCGCATCCGCCGGTGATGGCCCACCGGCCGACCCCGACCCCACCCCCCTCGCCGGCGCCGAAGCCCACCCCGAAACCGACACCCAGGGCTTCGCCGCCCCCGTCGCCCGCACCGGAGCCGACTCCGGCTCCGCCCGCGGGACCCGCCCCTTCGAAGGCCGAGCCACGGCCCACCCCGACCCCGGAACCTCCCGCGCCCGTCCCGGTCGTCTACCGGTGGAGCGAGCTGGAGTACGACCTCACCGGCGACCACACCGGGCCGGAGATGCGGCTGGGCGAGAGCAGCTGGGTCTGGCGCCGCCACGGGATGAAGATCGCGGACACCTCGTACACGGACGGCGTGACCGTCCACGGCCAGTCCTCCGTCAGCATCGACCTCAACCGCGCCTGCAGCTCGTACGACGCCCTGGTCGGCGTCGACGACCTGACACTGGGGCTGGGCAGGATGCGCTTCTCCGTGTACGCGGACGGGTCTCCCCTGTGGCGGTCACCGCTCGCCGAGGGCGGCGACCGGGCGGTCCCCGTCCACGTGAACCTCGCCGGACACCGGACGATCCGGCTCGTCGTCGAACCCCGCACGCCGTTCGGCTCGGCGTCGCTGGGGGACTGGGCGGAGTCGAGGTTCGAGTGCCGGTGACCGGGGGCCGCCCACGTCATTCCTGACGGCCCCGGAACCCACCTCCAGGCCGGCACGGGCGCCTCAACCGCCATCTCGGTGTCTCCGGTGCCTCCCTGGGCCCCCGCCAGAGGGACAACACGGCACGACAGCCGTCCAGGGCGCCCGAGGGAGAAGGCCGCCCGAGGACAGGGCTGCTGCCTAGTCGACGCGGAACTCCCCGACCGCGGCGGCCAGATCGCTCAGTGCCTCTTCCTTGGTGCAGGCGGAACCCCGGGCCCGCTCGGACTCGTAGCGGGCCGGGCCGAGCGCCGTGAGGGCCGCGGCCTCGACACGCAGGGCCTCGGCGCTCTCCCGGGGCGCCCGCGCCCCGCCTCCACGCCAGCTGGTGCCGGCGGCCAGCAGCCGGACGGCCACCGGGTGCGCGGCCAGCTCGGTGAGGAGGCTCGCCCCGACTTCGACGAGACCTGCGGCCACCACGTCGGCGCACCCGTCGTCCACCGCCCTGCGCACGGCGCGGCTCAGCCTGCCCAGGCCCCGCGCCGGACCGGACTCCGCAGCCGTGAGCAGGGCGTCGACCCAGTTCAGCGCCGCCGTGAACTGCGGGGGCGGGGTACCCCGGGAGCTCTCCTCGCGCGCCTTCTCCCACAGCTCGCGCGCGAGGCCGATCTCCCCCTCGTCCAGGATCACTTGGGCACGCAGCAGATGGACGAACGCGCGCGAGTCGACCACCCCGTACAGGTCGGCCGCGGCGTTCGCCTCGTCCAGGGTCGCGAGGGCCAGGGGGCTGTCCCCGTCGCGGTAGGCGATCTCGGCCAGCCGTGCCATCAGGAAGGGCACCTCCGCGTACGCCCCCACCTCGTAGGCGAGCCGCATCGCCTCCGCGTACTCGCCCTTCGCCTCGTCGAACAGGCTGCGCGCCATCGCCGCCTCACCGGCCGCGCCGCACACCTGGGCCCGCATCCAGCGGTCACCCACCCGTCGGCTGATCCCGCGCAGTTCCGCCAGGTCCTCGTCCACTCCGGGCATCCCGCCCGGGGCGTCGACGACCACGTGCGTACGGAACATCAGGGCGACGCCGATCTCCCATTCGCCGCCGTAAGCACGGCAGTTGGCGACCGCCGCGTCCATCGCGGGCCGCGTGTCGTCCGCGCCCCCCAGGAAGTGCGCCGCCAGCGGCCAGACGATCCCGGGCATGCGGGCCGCGTCCGGGCCGCCCTTCGCGAACTCGGCGCGCACCCGCGAGACGTACTCCCGCAGCCGTCCGACCCCCCACTCGTCCTGCGGAACGACGTCCACCTTCATGAACAGGTGGAACATCCGCAGCCGCATCCGCATGCCGTGCAGCGGGTGCCGCTCGTCGCGCTCGGGATCGTCGAGGAACACGGCGACGGAGTCGACGCCTTCGAGCTCGGGGAGCAGACCGTCACCGACGACGGTCTCCGCGCCGGCGACGGACAGGGCGGTCATCGCGGCAGCGGTACCGGTGGTCATGGCGGTACCCGCAGCAGCGCCCCCACCGGCGAGAAGGCCACCGCGCTGACCGCCACGGCTCGTGCCCCCACCGCCACCCGCACCCCCGCCGGCCTCCGCGGAGCCACCGGTCCGCCCGGGACCACCACCACTCGACGTGTCGAGGAACGCGCCCATCTTCAGGACGAGTTCCGTCCATTCCGTGCCCTCGTGGCGGAAGTTGCGCAGCCACCAGAACCAGCCCATGGCGAGGACCAGGGCACCCGTCCGCTCCTCGTCGCGGGCGACGAGACCGCGGCGCAGGGCCGCCCTGATGTTGTCGAGCTCGCTCTCCAGGCGCCGGATCCAGGGGAGTTGACCGGCCGAGCGCAGTTGGGGCTCGGCCTCCTCCGCGAGGGCGAGCGCCCACGCGCGGTGGCGCCGCTCGGCGGCGGCACGTAGTTCCGGGACCTCGGCGGCGCGCTCGGTGGCGTACTCGTGGATGGTCTCCAGCATGCGATAGCGCATCCCGCCGCCGAAACCGTCCCCGACGCCGTTCCCGGCGGCGCCCACGCCCCGGCTCCCGCTCGGGTTCCCGTCGCCACCGCCTCCGCCGTCCGGGGTGGCGACGACGAGGGACTTGTCGACGAGCGCGCCGAGCAGATGGGCCACGGGACCGGTGCACACGGCCTCCGCGGCCGCCAGGTCCCAGCCGCCCGCGAACACCGACGCCTCGCGGAGCACGGTCCGCTCCCGCTCGTCGAGCAGGTCCCAGGACCAGTCGACGACCGCGCGCAGGGTCTGCTGGCGGGGCAGCACCGTACGGCTTCCGGAAGTGAGTAGCCGGAAGCGGTCGTCGAGCCGGTCGGCGATCTGCCGTGGGGTGAGCAGCCGCAACCGGGCGGCGGCCAGCTCGATGGCCAGGGGCAGGCCGTCGAGCCGTCGGCAGATCTCGTCCACGGCGGCGGAGTCCTGGAAGGCGGTGCCGGCGTCGGGACGGACGACCGCGGCCCGCTCCATGAAGAGGCGGCGCGCCGGATCGGGCGGGAGGGGTTCCACCGGGCGCACCGACTCGCCGGGGACGCCCAGAGGTTCCCGGCTGGTGGCGAGGATCGTGAGCCCTGGGCAGCGGGTCAGCAGGGTCTCGGCGAGCTCGGCCGCCGCGCCGATGACGTGTTCGCAGTTGTCGAGGATGAGCAGGTGGCTGCGCGGGGCGCAGTACTCGACGAGCAGGGCGACCGGATCGTCCTGCTGTACCGCCATCTCGTTGGTGATCAGCGCGGTCTCGCGCAGACCGAGGGCACTGACCACCGCGCCCGGGACCGCCTCGGGCCGGTCGAGCGGGGCCAGCTCGACCAGCCACGCCTGCGGAAGCCCGGCGGCGGCCTCCTCGGCGAGGCGGGTCTTCCCCGAACCGCCTGGTCCGGTCAGCGTGACCAGGCGGGCCCTCCGCACATCCGAACGGATGGCCCCGAGCTCCCGCTCCCTCCCCACGAACGAGTTGAGCCGCGGACGCAGGTTGCCGGTGCGCTGAGCACGCGAGGGATCGGGGGAGTCGGGGCCGGAGATCTGTCCGGACTCCACGGCGTCTCCCGTGCCGGACCGGGGTTCCCGTGGCCCGCGGGTGTCCGCCGGGTCCAGCAACGCGGCGTGCAGGGAACGGAGTTCCGGCCCGGGATCCGCGCCGAGCCCCTCCAGCAGCCGTCGGCGCACGTCCTCGTAGGCGGCCAGGGCGTCGGCACCGCGCCCGGCCTCGCGCAGGGCGCGGATGAGCAGAGCGTGCAGCGCCTCGTCGTAGGGGTGGGCCTCCGTCAGTTCCTTCAGCTCCGGTACGACCTCGCCGGCCCGGCCGAGTCGCAGGTCCGCCTCGACTCGGCTGCGCGTCGCCTCCAGACGCAGGGCCTCCGGACGGGTCGCGGCGGTCCGGTCGGGGAGGTCGGCGAGAGCGGGGCCGCGCCACAGGGCGAGGGCTTCGCGCAGGCGGGAGGCGGCGGCGGGGGCGTCGCCGTGGCCGAGCGCGGTCCTGCCCTCCGCGACCAGCCGCTCGAACACGAGCAGGTCCACGTCGTCCTCGGCGGCCCGGAGCCGGTAGCCGCCGGCCTCCGAGGCGATCGCGTCCTTCCCGATGGCCCGGCGGAGGCGGCCGACCAGTGCCTGCAGCGCGGCAGGGGCGTCCTGGGGAGGGTCGTCCGCCCACACCTCGCCGATGAGGGCCTCCGGGGTGGTGGTGCGGCCCGGGAGGCGGGCCAGGGCCGTGAGCAGCGCGCGGACCCGGGGGCCGCCCACGGTGACCAGGGCCCCCCGGTCGTTCTCCACCTGGGCAGTCCCCAGAATCCTGTACCGCACGCCCCCATTCTCACCGCCCACCCGCCCCGGGTCACCGCCTCGCCCCACCGAGGCCGCCCACGTCCCCACCCCGTCCCCTTCAAGTCCCCCGACGCCCCGCCCCGACACAAAGCTTCCTTCGCCCCCACCGCCCCTACCCGGGGCGCCGCCCGGACCCCGCTCCTCAAACGCCGGAGGAGCTGAAATTTTCCCGCACGGAGAGGCTGAAATTTTCCGCACGGAGGGGCTGAAGTTTCCCGCAGCCGGGATCCGGCGGAAGGGGCCGCGTCGGTACATCGCAAGCCCGTCGCCACCGACGCCCACACCTCACCCGACGGCGACGGGCGGATGTACCGACACGGCCCCGACCCACAACCCACCGGACCGAACCGACACCACCCACCGGCCCGACACCACCCCGCGAACGCCGGCGCGAGCGAACCCGCACCCAGGCCGAACAGCGAACACCGGCGCAGCGCGACCTCAGCCCTGCCGAGCCGCCGCCCCCGCCCCCAACGCCCTGCCCTGCGGCACGATCCCCGCAGGAACGGCCCGCTGCCGGGCGGGCGTCCCCGTCCAGCACGTCCCGCGCCGCGCCAGCAGCCTCCGCAGCCAGAGTTCGAGCGAGACGAGGTCGGCCAGCCCGTCGAGGGGCAGCGGCGCCCCCTCCGCGGCCGCGCGCAGCGCCTTGCGGACGACGCGCGCCTCCACCAGCCCCGCCTGCGCGAGCAACGGCGTGTCGAACAGGGCGATCAGGGAATCGGCCGCCACCCGCAACCCGGTACGGGCCGCCGCCGCGGAGGACGCGTGGGACGGAGCCCCCCACCCGGGGGGCAGATCGGCCACCCCGGCACCCTCCAGCACCGTGCGCAGGATCGCCGCCCGCGCCCCCGGCTGCACCCGCAGCGCCTCCGGCAGTTCGCGGCACGCCCGGACGACCTGGTTGTCCAGGAAGGGCGTGTGCAGCCGCTGGAAGCGGATCTCGGCGGCCTGTTCCAGGACGCGGACGTCCGCCGCGTGGCGCGCGAGGGCGGCACGCGCGCGAAAGTCTCCCGGCCGCTGCCCGGGACCGACGTTCGCCCGTCCCCCGCCGCCTTGGAGGCGAACCGATACTTCAGCCAGCGCCTCCCCGGTCAGCCACCGCGCCGCGGGCCCGGGTCTGGCCCAGCTGAGCGCCGCGAGCGACGCCCCGACGGCGCCTCCCGGTTCGTCGAAGCGCCGGTTCTGCAGCCGGTCGGCGAGCAGGTCGACTCCGGTGCGGTACGGCGTACGGGCGAGTTTGCGCGCGGCGCCGTACACGCGCGCGGGAACCATCACCGATCCGTCGGCCTTGGCCAACGCGGCGACGGGCCGCACCAGATGGCGCCGTTTGCGGTCCATGAGCAGGTCGGCGAGCCGGGCCGGATGGGCGTCCAGCACCTGCCGTGCGCCGTAGCCGGTGAAGTGGTCCGCGCTGCCGGAGGCCAGCCGCGCGCGATGCCGCGCCGCCGTCACCAGGGACGGCCCCGGCTCGTCGGTGAGCGGCCCGTCCAGGTCGGCGTAGGGAAGCGTCTCCTCGCCCCCGGCGACGACCACATGGTGCAGCCGGGGATTCGCGGCGAGCGTCCCGGCCCGCTCCAGTTCGGCCTCGCGCCCCCGTACGGCGAGGTCGTTGAAGGTCACCGCCAGGAGCCGTTCACCGGCCCCCGTGCCGTGTCCGAGGACGGTGCCCGGCGCCCCGGGAAGGCCGGCGGCCAGCAGCGCGAGGGTGCCCGAGGCGGGCCCTCCGGAGAGGTCGGCCCCGATGCCCGGGACCGGTGTGCCCCGTGCGGCGCGCCGCTCGGCGGGGCCCATGCCGGGCACGGGTCCGGGGTCGACGTCGGCGCCCGGCACATGGCGGGGCGCCGAGAGACGGGCGCGGACGGCCTCCACCAGGGCGTCCCGTACGGCGTCCACGGCGATCGCCGGGTCGGCGATGGGCGCGGCGACGGCGAGGGAGGCGACGGGCTCGTACCCGGCGATCTCGCGCGCACCGGCACGCAGGATGAGCGTGTGTCCCGGCGGGATGCGGCGCACGCCGTCGTACGGGGTGGAGTCGTGGACCGCGGCCGGTACGTCGGGGGCGGCGAGCAGCGCGGCCAGGTGCCCGAAGTCGAGGTCGGCCTCGATGAGGTCGGCGAGGGGAAGCGCGGCGGTCGCGTACGCCGTGCCGCCCGCCCAGGGGGTGTAGAACACGGGCCGGGCGCCGGCCAGATCGCCGCAGACGGTCACCCGGCGGCCGACCTGGACGACCGCGGTGTAGCTGCCGGACCAGTTGGTGAGGTGGCGAAGTGCCCCGCCGCGCG
Organism: Streptomyces sp. NPDC002580; assembly: GCF_042889485.1. Lineage (NCBI taxonomy): Bacteria > Bacillati > Actinomycetota > Actinomycetes > Kitasatosporales > Streptomycetaceae > Streptomyces > Streptomyces sp. NPDC002580. The sequence continues at coordinate 16,104 of NZ_JBIAQZ010000003.1, forward strand.
CGGCGAACAGTCCGACCCGCAGCTCTTCGTCCGAGGCTCCGCAGGTGCCGAGGACGGCGATGCGGTTCTGCGCGTCGGCCTTCACCACGCGCACCTCGTCGGGGCGCCAGTCCCCGACCGCCCACAGCGGATCGGGGTCGCCCCACAGGAGTTGGGAGCCCACCGGGTGGACCGTCTCGCCGTCGTTCCCCGTGGCACCCGCCGAGCCGATCTCGGGCGCTCCGGCGACGGTGCTGCTCCACCCCACCAACCACCGCATCGCCGCCTCCACAGGCTGTGGACAACCAGTGCACCGTACGAACTCGGCACCATGCTGCCACGAAGGAGGCTCCTCGGAGGGTTCCTGCGACGGCTCGCGCTCCCCGGAATGCGCCCCCTGAGAGCGCCCGCGCCGCCGCGGGGCGGAGCCGCGGCCGACAAGTGCCCGCCAGAAAGGGCTCGTTGGGTCGGGCGCGGCACCGCGCGCACCCTCCGGGAAGGTGCCGAACGCGCCGAACGCACCCTGGCCGCCAGGCTGTCGGCGGAGCGCACCCGCCCGGTTCGGCGCCACCCCGGACACCCGATCGCCCTGCCGTCGCCACGGCCGTCGTCACGACCGGCGATCCGGGGCCGGTCCGGGGTCGGGTCCCGTGTCCGGCCACTCCCGCGAGGACCCTCGCGCACCGCCCGGCCCCCAGCGGGTCGACGCGAATGCGCCCCCGTTACGCTCCCTCGGGACGCCCTTAGCGCCCTCAACTCACGTGGTGAGAGCCCTGACAGCCCTCAGAGGGCAGGGTCGATTTTCGGCCAAATCGCCGATGTGCGGACAGGAGCGGATACGCTCCGTACAGGCCTTGCGCACCCATCGGCGACGCACAGTCCGGGAGGCGGAGCTCGCCTCCCGGACCGGTCCGCCGCCCGCGGGGATGTAGGCGGCGGTGTCCCCCAGCCCACTGGATCCAGTACAGCGGGCCGACCCACGCACGTTCCATGGAAGCGCTCCCCCGATGGCCGGAGAAGAGCGCACGGACGGGCGCACGGCCACACAACGGGAGCACGCCGCAACCGTCCGTACAGTCGTACGGACCACAATCCCGCCAACCGGACCTACGCCCCTTAACGCTGGGGATCGGGCGAACTACGCTGGGTTTACGAATGCCGCGTGGTTATGCCAGTGCGGCAGCCGTCTGTGTCGAGGGGTGGCGCATGTCCAGGGAGCAACGCGGGCCGAACGAAAAACTCGGCGCCGTTCTCGCCCTCGCGGGAATCAGCAACGCAGGACTCGCACGTCGCGTCAACGACCTTGGCGCACAACGCGGGTTGACTCTTCGCTACGACAAGACGTCGGTGGCGCGCTGGGTTTCGAAGGGCATGGTGCCTCAGGGCGCCGCGCCCCACCTCATCGCGGCCGCCATCGGCCAGAAACTCGGCCGTCCGGTGCCGCTCCACGAGATCGGCCTGGCGGACGCGGATCCCGCGCCGGAGGTGGGCCTCGCCTTCCCCCGTGACGTCGGACAGGCGGTGCGGTCGGCCACAGAGCTGTACCGCCTCGACCTCGCCGGGCGCCGGGCCGGCGGGGGCATCTGGCAGTCACTGGCCGGTTCCTTCGCCGTGAGCGCCTACGCGACCCCCGCCTCGCGATGGCTGATAACCCCGGCCGACAGTTCGGTGGCGCGCGAGGTGAGCCTCGGTGAGGGCTCCGGCGCACCGCAGAAGGTCGGCCACAGCGATGTGCTGAAACTGCGCGAGGCCGCCGAGGACGCCCGGCGGTGGGACTCCAAGTACGGCGGCGGCGACTGGCGTTCGTCCATGGTGCCCGAGTGCCTGCGGGTCGAGGCGGCACCGCTGCTGCTCGGCTCCTACTCCGACGAGGTCGGCAGAGCGCTCTTCGGCGCGTCGGCCGAACTCACCCGGCTCGCGGGCTGGATGGCCTTCGACACGGGCCAGCAGGAGGCCGCGCAGCGCTACTACATCCAGGCCCTGCGGCTGGCCCGGGCCGCCGCCGACGTGCCCCTCGGCGGCTATGTCCTGGCCTCCATGTCCCTCCAGGCGACCTACCGGGGCTTCGGCGACGAGGGCGTCGACCTCGCCCAGGCCGCGCTGGAGCGCAACCGCGGCCTCGCCACGGCCCGCACCATGAGCTTCTTCCGCCTCGTCGAGGCACGTGCCCACGCGCGCGCCGGGGACGCCCAGGCGGCCGGCGCGGCGCTGAAGGCCGCGGAGGGCTGGCTGGAGCGGGCCCGCGACGGCGACCACGATCCGTCCTGGCTCGGCTTCTACTCGTACGACCGCTTCGCGGCCGACGCCGCCGAGTGCTACCGCGACCTGAAGGCGCCGCGCCAGGTGCGCCGCTTCACCGAACAGGCGCTGTCGAAGCCGACGGAGGAATTCGTGCGCTCGCACGGACTGCGCCTGGTCGTGTCGGCGGTCGCCGAGCTCGAGTCGGGCAACCTCGACGCGGCGTGCGAGCAGGGCGTACGAGCGGTGGAGGTCGCCGGGCGCATCTCCTCCGCGCGCACCACCGAGTACGTGAAGGACCTGCTGCACCGGCTGGAGCCGTACGGCGACGAACCGCGGGTGGTGGAGCTGCGGGAGCGGGCGCGCCCGCTGCTCATGGCACCGGCGTAGACACGGCCACCGGACCCCGGACCCCACGGCCCCGCGGCCGAAACGCGGCGGGGCGTGGTTCTCGGGTTTGAGGCCATTGTCAGTGGCGCAGTGCACTATCGAAGCCGGAAGGTGGTGCAGATGCGGAGCGCGTACGACTGCGATGTGCTGGTGATCGGCGGCGGAATCGTCGGCCTGTCGACGGCGTACGCCATCACGCGCGCGGCGCCGGGCACCCGGGTGACGGTGCTGGAGAAGGAGCAGGGGCCCGCCCGGCACCAGACCGGGCGCAACAGCGGGGTGATCCACAGCGGGATCTACTACCGCCCCGGCTCGCTGAAGGCGCGGTACGCGGTGCGGGGCGCCACCGAGATGGTCAAGTTCTGCGCCGAGTACGACATCGCGCACGCCGTCACCGGCAAGCTGATCGTCGCGACGGAGAAGTCGGAGCTGCCCCGGCTGCACGGCCTGGTGCAGCGCGGCCGGGAGAACGGCATTCCGGTCAGGGAGCTGGGCCCGGCCCAGCTCGCCGAGCACGAGCCCGAGGTCCGCGGCCTCGCCGCCATCCACGTCGGCAGCACGGGCGTGTGCGACTACGTGGCGGTGGCCCGGCGGCTCGCGGAGGCCTCCGGGGCGGAGATCAGGTACGGCGCCGACGTCGTGCGCGTCGACCGGCGGCCCGCCCTCGGCGTCGCCGTGCGCACGACCGACGGGACGATCGTCCGCGGGCGGGTGCTCGTCAACTGCGCGGGGCTGCACTGCGACGAGGTGGCCCGGCTCACGGGGGACGACCCCGGCATGCGGATCGTGCCCTTCCGCGGCGAGTACTACACGCTGGCCCGGTCGGAGCTGGTGCGAGGACTGGTGTACCCGGTTCCCGACCCGGCGTTCCCGTTCCTCGGCGTCCATCTCACCCGGGGCATCGACGGCGGCGTCCACATCGGCCCCAACGCGGTGCCCGCGCTCGCCCGCGAGGGGTACGGCTGGCGGGTCGTCCGGCCCCGGGAACTGGGCGCGACCCTGGCCTGGCCGGGTTCCTGGCGGATAGCCCGACGGCACTGGCGCCAGGGAGCCGGTGAGGTGCGCCGCTCGGTGTCGAAGGCGGCGTTCACGGAGGCGGTGCGACGGCTGCTGCCCGCGGTGACCCCGCGGGACCTGCGCCCCGCCGCCGCCGGGGTCCGCGCCCAGGCGGTGCTCCGGGACGGCACGCTGGTCGACGACTTCCTGATCAAGGAGGGCCCCCGGGCGGTGCACGTACTGAACGCGCCGTCCCCCGCGGCCACGGCCTCGCTCCCGATCGGCCGGGAGGTGGCCCGTCGGGCGCTGGCGGCCCTGGCGAGTCCCTGACCGGCGGCCGCGGGGCGTGACGGACCACGCCACCGCACGGCGCGGGGGTCACCGGCCGTCGCACCGGACCGCCCACGGCCGTGACGGGTCACCCGGTGCCGGGGCCCGGCCACGCGCACCACGACGGGAACATCCGGCGTCACGGCCACCGTAAAATCGACCCCACTGTGTCTGAATTCCTTGACTCCTCCGAAGAGACCCGGCCCGCCTCCGCCGAGGACGGCTCGCCGCGTCACCGTGCCGTGGGCGAGCCCCGCTTCCCCGGTGGTCCGCAGCCCGATCCCGCCGGCTCGCACTTCGAGCGGCGCATCCGGAGCTTCCAGCCCCGGCGGAGCCGGGTGACGACCGGACAGGCGGACGCCTTGGAGCGCCTGTGGCCCAAGTGGGGCCTGGACATCGACGGACAGCGGACGCTCGACCTGGCGGAACTGTTCGGGACGGACGGCCCCGTCGTCCTGGAGATCGGCTTCGGCATGGGCGAGGCCACCGCGCAGATGGCGGCCGAGGACCAGGGAACCGGAATCCTCGCCGTGGACGTCCACACACCGGGCCAGGGCAATCTGCTGGGCCTCGCCGAGCGGAGCGGCCTGTCCAACATCCGGGTCGCCAACGGCGACGCGATCATCCTGCTCCGCGAGATGCTCCCGTCCGCGTCCCTGAGCGGCCTGCGGGTCTTCTTCCCCGACCCCTGGCCCAAGAAGCGGCACAACAAGCGCCGGCTGATCCAGCCGGAGTTCCTCGACCTCGCCGCGACCCGCCTCGCGCCGGGCGCGCTCGTGCACTGCGCGACGGACTGGGAACCGTATGCGGAACAGATGCTCGAAGTGCTGACCGCCCACCCCGACTTCGAGAACACCCGGCCGGACGGCGGTTTCGCGCCGCGTCCGGAGTTCCGGCCGCTGACCCGTTTCGAGGGCCAGGGACTGGACAAGGGTCATGTGGTGAACGACCTCCTGTTCCGGCGCGTACAGCATCGGGACCAGCACACCCAGGGCGACTGACCCGCACGCACCGCTCCGGTGCCTCCCCGGACTCCCGGACCACCTCGATCGGCGTCGCGGGCCACGCCCTCCCTCGTTAGGGTCAATGCCGTGGCCATCCATCCGCCGTACCCGACACCGCCCGGCGGTCCCGCCGGATCTGCGCCGATCCACCCGCGCTGGTGGCAGCGCAGATGGGTCCGGTACGGAGCGCTGATCGCGCTGCTCGCGATGTCCGGTCTCGTGATCCTCGCGCTCGTCCGCGAACAGACCGGCACCGAGGGCTTCCTGGTCGGTCTCGCGCTGGCCGTGTTCCCCGTGCCGCTGCTCATAGCCGCGTTCCGGTGGCTGGACCGGGTCGAGCCCGGCCCCTGGCGCAACCTGGTCTTCGCCTTCGCCTGGGGCGCCTGCGCGGCGGCGCTCATAGCGATCGTCGCCAACAGCTTCGCGACCCGCTGGATAGCGATCGCGACCGCAGATCCGTCCGGCGCGGACACGCTCGGCGCGACCGTCATAGCGCCCGTGGTCGAGGAGTCGGCCAAGGCGGCGGCCGTACTGCTGGTCTTCCTCTTCCGCAGACGGGACTTCACCGGGATCGTCGACGGCGTCGTCATCGCCGGGGTCACCGCCACCGGCTTCGCGTTCACCGAGAACATCCTGTACCTCGGCACCGCGTTCGGCACCGACCGGCTCAGCGGGGGCAGCGGGCTCGCCTCCGTCACCGCCGCGACCTTCTTCGTCCGGGTGGTGATGTCGCCCTTCGCGCATCCGCTGTTCACCGTGCTGACCGGCATCGGCTTCGGCGTCGCGGCGCTGTCCGCCGAGCGCCAGCACGTGCGCCGCGTACTGCTCCCGCTGGCCGGACTGCTGCTCGCGATGGGCATGCACGCGATCTGGAACGGCTCGTCGGACCTGGGCGAGTACGGATTCTTCGGGGTGTACGCGGTGTTCATGGTGCCCGTGTTCGGGCTGCTGACCTGGCTGGTCCTGTGGACCCGGCAGCGCGAGCTGCGCACGGTGCGCGCGGAACTGCCCGCGTACACCGCCGCCGGGTGGCTGGGCGTGACCGAGCCGTGGGCCCTCGGCTCGATGCGGGCGCGGCGGCTCGCCCGCGAGTACGCCGGCCACCACCTCGGAAAGCCCGCGGCCCGCTCGGTGGCGGAGTACGAGGCGTACGCGACCTCGCTGGCGTTCCTGCGCCACCGGGGGCGCCTCGGCCGCGCGGGCGCCGATTTCGCCGTACGGGAGCGCGAGTTGCTGGGCGAGCTGTGGCGGCGCCGGGAGATCGCCCGGCCGGCCCTCGCCCACGCGGCCCACGTCACGGCACCGATCCTCGTGCCGCCCCCCATGTACGGGTACGGCGCCCCGCAGCCGTACGCCTACCCGCAGGCCCCGGCCCAGGCCCAGCCGTACGGGCCCCCGACGCCGTACCCCGCGTACGGCCCGTACCGCTCGTAACCACGGCACCGCCCTGTCACCCGCGCCACCGGGAGCCGGCACGACCGGGGCCCGGCATCCACGTGGCCGCGCCGGTCAGGCCGACGCGCGGGACAACCGGGTCAGCTCCTCGTCGGCCAGGACCAGGTCCGCGACCCCCAGCAGCGCCGGGAGTTGTTCCACCGTCCGGGCCGAGGCGATCGGCGCGGCGACGGTGGGCCGGGCGGCCAGCCAGGCGAGGGCGACCGTCGGGACCGCGACGCCGTGGGCCTCGGCCACCTCGTCGAGCGCGGCGAGGACTCGCGGTCCGCGTTCCGTGTCGAGGTGCTTGGCCGCGCCCGCGGCCCGGGCCGAGTCGACCGTCGTGCCCGGCCGGTACTTGCCGGTGAGGAAACCGGAGGCGAGGCCGTAATAGGGGACGGCGGCCAGGCCGGCCCGGGAGGCGATGTCCTGGAGGGCACCCTCGTAGGTGTCGCGCGAGACCAGGTTGTAGTGCGGCTGGAGCGCGACGTACCGCGCGAGGCCCTCACGGTCGGAGAGGTCGAGGGACTCCTGGAGCCGCTCGGGCGAGATGTTGGAGGCCGCGATGTACCGCACCTTGCCGGCCCTGACCAGTTCGTCGAGGGCGCCGATGATCTCGTCGACCGGCACGTCCGGCTTGTCGAAGTGCGTGTAGTAGAGGTCGATGTGGTCGGTGCCCAGGCGGCGCAGCGAAGCATCCGCCGCCGCCTTGATGTTGGCCCCGGACAGCCCCGGGTACTCGGGGTGCTGGCTGACCTTGGTGGCCACCACGATGTCCGCGCGGTTGCCGCGCGACTTCAGCCACCTGCCGATGACCGTCTCGGACTCGCCGCCCTGGTTGCCCCCGGCCCACGCCGAGTAGGAGTCGGCCGTGTCGAGGAAGTTGCCGCCCGCGGCCGCGTAGGCGTCGAGCACGGCGAAGGAACGGGTCTCGTCGGCGGTCCAGCCGAAGACGTTGCCGCCGAGGGAGAGGGGAAAGACCTCGAGGTCGGAGGCGCCGAGCTTGCGAAGAGAAGTCATGCCGGAATCAACCCGGCACCGAATTGATGTATTCCGCAATCAGTTGGGCGGACCGATGGTTCGCGTACGCCTTCGCCGCCCCGGGCCGGCGGCGGACCGGCGGCCCTGACGTCGGGAGGGGGATGCCGTCAGGACCGCCGGAGAACAGGGGACGTGCGGGGCCGACGACCGTACGTCCCGGTCCGCGCCGACCGGGATCCGCGGGCATCGGGGCCGTACGGCCGGGAGCCCTCGGAGCGTCAGCACCGGTACGAGGTCAGGACCGCACCAGAGGCCGGGACTCCGTACGAACGCGGCGGTCCGTACGGGTCAGGGGTTGAGGCCCTTGCTCTGGAGCCACGCCATCGGGTCGATCCCGGTGGCGGCACCACCGGCGTGGACCTCGAGGTGGAGGTGCGCTCCGGTGACGTTGCCCGTGGCGCCGACGCGTCCGATGACATCACCGGTGGCGACCTTCTGGCCCACGCTGGCGCTGATCGACGACTGGTGGCAGAACCACAGCTCCGTACCGTCGTCGAGGGTGAGGATCGTGCGGTAGCCGTACGACCCGGCCCAGCCGGCCTCGGTGATGGTGCCGCTGTGGACCGCCTTGATGAGCGTGCCGGTGGGCGCCGCGAAGTCGAGACCGGTGTGGTAGCCGGAGGACCACAGGGCACCGGCCTCGCCGAAGGTCGAGGTCAGGGTGTACGAGGAGGTCGGCAGCGTGTAGCTCTTGGCGAGTTCGGCGAGGCGCGCGGCCTCGATCTTCGCCTTGGCCTCGTCCTCCGCCTTCTGCTTCGCGGCGGCTTCCTTGGCCTCGGCGGCGTCCTGCTGCTCGGTGGCGAGCGCGACGGCCTTCTTCGCGGCGGCGGTCTGGGCCGCCTGCTGCTTGGCGCTGTCGACCTGGTTCTGCTGCGACTCGGCCTGCTGCATGATGCGGGAGCGCAGCGCCTCACCGGCGTCGGTGGCTCCGTCGGCCGTGTCGGCGTGGGTCAGACCGGCGGTCGTGAGCGGGGTCGTGGAACCCTGGGGAGTACTGGATCCGCCGTCCGATATCAGGGCCTTGGCGGAGTCGGTGACCGACGACAGGTCGGGCAGCGAGATCGAGACGGGCGCCTTGCCGGGTGCGGCGGTGGCCATGCCACCCGCGCCGACGGCGGCGATGACCCCGACACCGAGGACCGTGGAGCTGCGGGCGAGTCCCCCACCGCGCTGCTTGCCCACACGGTGCCGGCCGCGGACGGGAGCGAGGGAGTCCTCGGTGGGATTCCATTCCTCCCAGGGACCCTCGTCCTTGCCGGAGGAGTAGCCGAAGGTGTGCGTGTCACTCGGCGGTGACGAGGTTGGCTGAGCGGGCCGGTCGGACGCCACCTGGCGCACTCCTTTCCTTCCTTCTCGTCTACCGGGTTAGCTGACGGGTTCGGAGCAGGAAGGTCTCCTACGCGCGTGAGGCGACCGTGTTTCCACGGCGCGAGACGCTCGATTCACCCCAAATTAGTGGTTCCCCGGTTCCCTTTCGGGATTCGACGCGTGCGCACGGAGCCGTCGCTTGTGACGGCTGGGACGACCGCGCTGCGTTATCGAACGTTAATAGACTCCGGTACCGGATTCCAAGCTGTTCTGACTGATCATTAACGCCGTTCGGCCAGGACTTTGGGGTCATGAACGATGAAAAACGGGCGAGTTGACCACGCGCCGCCCCAATGAATTTATTTGACAGCGCGTCAGTTGTTGCGCGGAGGGGTACGGTCCGGTCACTCCTCGTGACAGCGGCGTGGTGAGCCGTGCGCGCCCTGCCCGGCGGGGCGCCCGAGCGGTCCCGGCATCCCGGGCGAGCCCGTCTCAGGAGCGCCGGACGGCGAGCAGCGCCATGTCGTCCGACAGGGCACCGCCCGTGTGCCGGCGGACCTCCTCGGCGAGGACGCTCAGCACGACGTCCGGACCGGGAAAGGTCCGGCCGGCCAGCCGCGCGGCCGGATCGTAGAACTCCCCGTCCCGGTCACGGGCCTCGGACAGTCCGTCGGTGTGGAGGAGCAAAGTCGTCCCGCGCGGAAACGGGGCGGGCGTCGCGCGGTCGGGCCAGGTGCCCAGCGCGCCCATCCCGAGGGGCAGCGCGAAGGGTTCGGTCGAGAGCGTGACGAGGGTCCCGTCGGGGTGCAGGAGCAGGGGCGGCGGATGGCCGCGGTTGACGACGCGCACGACGTCCTCGTCGTACGGGATCTCCGCGAGGACCGCGGTGGTGAACCCCTCGAACACGTCGACGCTGTCGCGCCGGGTGCCCTCCCGGGTCAGCGCCCGCTCCAGTCGCCGCGCGACGGCCTCCAGGGTCGCCTCCTGTTCGGCCGCCTCCCGGAACGCGCCGATCACCACCGCGACGGCGGCCACCGCGGTCATCCCCTTCCCGCACACGTCGCCGACGACCAGCCGTACGCCGTGCGGGGAGTCCTGCGCCGCGTACAGGTCACCGCCGATGGACGCGTCCGCCTGCGCCGCCTCGTACCGCGCCGCGACGTCGAGACCGCCGATCCGCGCGTCGGGCTCGGGCAGCACGGCGCGCTGCGCGAACTCGGCGATCTCCCGGACGGAGGCCAGCCGTTCGTCACCGCGCCGGACGAGGATGTTGATGAGGACCGCGAGGACGGCGGCCGTCGCCACGGTGACGAGTTCGGTGACCGCGTCGACCTGCGTGACGATGCCGAGCACGAGGTGGACGACGAGCACGGCGCCGACGGCGAGGGCGCCGGTGAGGACGGTGCCGCGCAGCGAGTACAGGGGCGCGGCGACCAGCGGCGCGGCGGTGAAGAGCGGGGCCGCGGTGAACGCCGAGGGAGTGAAGTAGTCGTAGAGGAATCCGGCGACGACCAGCAGGGCGGGCAGGACCCGGACGCCCGTACGCGCGAGCCAGATCCTGCGGGACGTCGTGCCCGCCGGTCCGGTCGGCGGGACGGCTCCCGGCCCGGGGGCACCGGCCGGCCGTCCGCCGGTCCGGTCGGGGAGTTCCCCGGTCCGCTGCTCGCCTCCTGGCTGCCCCACTCGTCCAGCAGACCCGGAGGGGAGGCCGCGGGCGACCGGTGTGGCCCGACCGGGGGACGGCGGCGAACGGAGATCGGGCTCCGGGAACCGACTTCCGGACAAACACCAAGGGCCGGAACTCGTGAATCCGAGTTCCGGCCCTTGGCCTTCAGTAGCGGGGACAGGATTTGAACCTGCGACCTCTGGGTTATGAGCCCAGCGAGCTACCGAGCTGCTCCACCCCGCGTCGTTGAAACCAGTGTACGCCATTCGCGGGACCCGATTCACACGCGCCGATTCGCGCCCCTCCAGCAGCGGCCGCGGGCGCCCCCGCCGTCCGCCCCGCCCGGCATCCGGCGCCCGTACAGGGCGACCGGCGACCGGCGGGAGCTCGGCGGGCGACGCGACTAGGACAGGCCGTCCCCCGACGCACGCTCCGGGGCCCCGCCCCGCAGATGCCGGTTGGGGGCCTCGGCGCGCTCCGCGCACTCGGGGAGGACGACGACGTCCGCGCCCGCCTCGGCGAGGAGCCCGTTCCCGTCGGCGTCCGCGACGAACGTGTCCGGCTCGCGCCAGGCCGTGACGACCCGGCGCACACCGGCGTCGAGGATGAGCCGGGCGCACGGCGCGGGCCGGGAGGCGCGGCGGGCGCACGGCTCCAGGCTGCTGTAGACGGTGGCGCCGGACAACCGCGTCTCGGCCGGGTCGATCTTGGCGAGGGCGGCCTCCTCGGCGTGCACGACGGGGTCGCCCCCCTCGCGGGAGTGCCCCCGGGCCAGCTCGGTCCCGTCGGCCGCGACCACCACGGCGCCCACGCTGAACGCGGTCTCCGAGGGCGGGCACAGTGCCGCCAGGTCGCAGGCGACCTCCAGCCACAGCCGGTCGGCCGCGGAGGCGACCTCGCCGGTGCCCGGCGCGGTGGGGACGTACCGGATGAGGACGACGTCCCCGACCGGCCGCGTCTCCACCAGCCGCAGCCGGCCGGGGGGATACGCCCCGGGTCCGAACAGCCGCGGCGCGTCCGGCTGCCCGACGAAGAGAGGGGCGACGGCGAGCTGCAGTTCGTCGGCGAGGCCCTCCCGCACGAGCTGGGTGTGGACCTTGCCGCCCCCTTCGACCATGAGGCGGCGCACACCGCGTACGTCGTGGAGGTGTTCCAGCAGCACGCGCCAGTCGAGTTCGGGACCGGTCGGGACGATGTCGACTCCGGCCAGGCCGCCCAGCAGGGCGGCCGCCCGCCGGGCGCCCTTGTCCGTCGTGTAGACGGCCTTCTCACCGCCCGTGTGCCAGAACTGCGCCCGCGGGTCGAGTTCGCCGGACCCGCTCACGGTGACTTTCAGCGGGAACTCGGGGCGGCCGTCGGCGACCCGGGCCGCACGTCGTTCGGCGGAGTTGACCAGGAGCCGTGGGTTGTCCGTGCGCAGGGTGCCCGCTCCCACCAGGATCGCGTCGCTGGACGCCCGCACCTCGTCGACCCGGTCGAAGTCGGCCGCGCCCGACAGCAGCAACCGCTCGGGACCGGTGTCGTCCAGGAAGCCGTCGAGGGACACGGCGGCGGACAACAGGACGTAGGGACGGGGCATCGGGGCGCATCCTCCGGTCGCAGGGGTTCGGCCCGACGGGTCAGGGAGTCGGGTCCGGTCTCTTCCATCACGCGGTGGTTCAAGTTTTAAACAATACCTAGACTGGCCTCATGACGACCCGCTGGCTCTCCGCCGCCGAACAGCGCGCCTGGCGCTCGTACCTCTCCGCGACCTCCCTCATGGAGGACGCCATCGACCGCCGGCTGCAGGCGGAGGCGGGGATGTCCCACCTTTACTACTCCATCCTGGCCAAGTTGTCCGAGGCGCCGGACCGGCGGCTGCGGATGACCGACCTCGCCGAGGCCCAGAAGATCACCCGCAGCCGTCTGACGTACGCGGTGACCCGGCTGGAGAAGGACGGCACCGTGCGCCGCGAGGGCTGCCCCACCGACAAGCGCGGGCACATGGCGGTCCTCACCGACGAGGGCATGGCCCTGCTGGAACGGGTCGCGCCGGGACACGTCGAGACGGTGCGTGCGTCGATCTTCGATCATCTGACGCCCGAGCAGGTGGGGCAGCTGGACGAGATCTGCGGAGCCATCACCCGGGCGATCCAGGACGGGAATTCCGGGGCGTCCGGGGAAGATCTGCCGTGGCGGCGGCGCTCCTGCTCCTCATGAGGGGCACGGGGAACACCTGAACCCCGTTGCTTGAAGTTTGAAGCAGATGTAGGGTCTCGTTCCGGGCCGATGATTCAAATCTGAAACACCATCCCGGACGGACCCGTTGGACGGAGAGACACCATGCGCGACCATCCCACCGCCACCGTGCGCACCCGCGTCCGCGTGCCCCTGCGCTTCGGCGACGGCTACTCGGTCGACGCGGAACTCGTCACCTTCCACGGCCTCGACGACGGCAAGGAACACCTGGCGATCGTCCTCGGCGAGCCCGGCGCGGACCCGCTGGTGCGCCTGCACTCCGAGTGCCTGACCGGCGACGTCTTCGGCTCGGCCCGCTGCGACTGCGGACCCCAGCTGCGCGAGGCGGTGGAGCAGATCGCGGAGCGGGGCGGCGTCCTGCTGTACCTGCGTCAGGAAGGCCGCGGCATCGGCCTCTACAACAAGCTCGACGCCTACGCCCTCCAGGACCAGGGTCTCGACACCTACGCCGCCAACGCCGCCCTCGGCCTGCCCGAGGACGACCGCGACTACACGGCCGCCGCCCAGATGCTGCGGGCCCTCGGCGTCGACTCCCTCGACCTGCTCTCGAACAACCCCGACAAGGCCGAGCAGCTCCGTGAACTCGGCATCACGGTCTCCCACCGCGTCCCGACCGGCGTCTTCACGACGGCCCACAACGTCCGCTACCTGCGCGCCAAGGTCCTCCAGACCCAGCACACGCTCCCGCTGACGGAACTGACGGAACGGACGGGCCTCTCGGCCGGCTGACCCGCCGCTCGAGAACGAGACGAGCCCCCGGTCCAGATTCCTCTGGACCGGGGGCTCTTCCGTAGACCCTGTGGGACTCGAACCCACAACCAATGGATTAAAAGTCCACTGCTCTGCCAATTGAGCTAAGGGTCCCCGCACCGGCCGAGGCCGCCGCGGCGCACCGACCCGCGCCGACGCATCCCCGAGCATAGCGGGACGTGGCCGGGACTCCGATCGGGTATCGGCGACCCGGCCACGCCAAAGGGGCACAAGGTCAGGGATCTACCGGTTCGGGTGCACCCTTGCGGGCGGCCTCACGGGCGATCGTGCGCTGGTGATCGGGGTTGAGGAACCAGTGCCGGGCAGAGGCCTGCCACCAGGCCGCGGCGAAGCCGAGGACCACGATGACCGCGATCGGGGCGTAGTTGAAGGTCTCCCAGGTGACCGGGGAGACCTGGGGCAGCATGAACAGGACCGTGATGACGGCCACCCAGCCGACCGCGATCACCCCCACGAGGCGCGACCAGCGGCCCAGGTGCCAGGGCCCCCGCTCGAAGGCGTCACCCTTGCGCACCCGCAGGAACGTCGGGATGACGTACGCGACGTAGAGGCCGATCACCGCGATCGACGTCACGGCCGCGTAGGCCGCGTAGTTGATGAGGTACGGCAGGCCGAGCACCAGGGCGCCCAGCGCGGCCAGCCAGACCGCCGCCACGGGGGTCCGCGTGCGCGGGTTCACCGTGTGCCACACGTTCGAGAACGGCAGCGCGCCGTCGCGCGAGAAGGCGTAGATCATGCGGCTGTTGGCCGTCACCGACGCCATGCCGCAGAAGAGCTGCGCGCCGATCACCACGAGCAGCAGCAGCTTGCCCGATGTCGCGCCGAGCGCGTCCAGCAGGATCTGCGCCGGGGGCGCGCCCGTCGCCGAGCCCAGTTCCTCGTCGTACGACTGGATGGCGAAGGTGAAGCCGAGGAGCAGGACGAACCCGGCGATCCACGAGGTCCAGATGGAGCGCACGATGCCCTTCGGACCGGCCGTGGAGGCGTCGTGGGTCTCCTCCGTCATGTGCGCGGAGGCGTCGTACCCGGTGAACGTGTACTGGGCCATGAGGAGCCCGATGAGGACGACGTAGACCCCGCTGCCCCAGCCCGTGTTGTTCACGAACTTCGTGAACACGAAGCCGGCCGACTGGTGGTGGTCCGGCACGAAGGTCAGCGCGCCGACGATGACGGCGACGCCTATGACGTGCCACCACACGCTGATGCTGTTGAGGAGGGCGACGATCCCCACGCCGAAGGTGTTGAGGAGACCGTGCAGGACCAGGATCCCGGCGAACAGCAGGACCGTGCGGCCCGGGGTCACCTCGAAGTCGAACTGGAGGTTCAGGTAGGCGCCGAGGAAGGACGCGGCGCCGAAGTCGATGCCCGCGGTCACCGCGACCTGGCCGAGGACGTTGAACCAGCCCGTGAACCAGGCCCAGGCCGCCGCGCTGCGCTTCGGGGCGAGCCGGTGCGCCCAGAAGTACAGCCCGGCGGAGGTCGGATAGGCCGAACAGATCTCGGCCATCGCGAGTCCGACGAACAGCGTCATCAGTCCGACCGCGACCCAGCCCCAGGTGATCACGGCGGGACCGCCGGTGTTCATGCCGAACAGATACAGCGTCAGGCAGCCCGACAGGACCGAGATGATCGTGAAGGAGACCGCGTAGTTGGAGAACGCCGACATGCGGCGGGCGAGAACCTGCGTGTAACCGAGCTGGGCCAGCCGCTCTTCGTCCGACAGCCCAGTGGCTCTGGCGTCATCTGTCATGCCCCCAGCGATTCCCTCGCCGAGGGCATGACATGCGCCTGAAGGACGGCGAATTGGCCAGAAAAGGCCCTTGCCGATCCGTCGGCCGTCGGTGATCTTCGCCCCGGGCCGAACGGCGCCCTCATCGGTGCCGGCACCGACCCGGGGACCGCGTCGCGGGACGGCCCCCGGACCGTGGAAAACGGCGCGGCCCCCACCCGAACTCGGGTGGGGGCCGCGCCAGTTGACTAGGTCAGCGACGGTCAGCCGTTGCGCTTCCAGCGCGGCTTGTCGTCCCGGCGGAAGGAGCCGGTACCGGTGCCGGTGCCCGTCGTGCGGTGGTCGTCGCGACGGCCGACCGGACGGTCGTGGCCGCCGGGGCGGAAGCCGCCGCCCGTGGGGCGGTCGCCCTGACCGGCACGGTTGAAGGGGCGGTCGCTGCCCCGGTGGCCGCCGCGGTTGTCGTCACGACGCTCGAAAGAACGGCCGCCACGGTCGTCACGGTTGAAGCCGCCACCGCGGTTGTCGTCACGACGCGGGGCACGGTCGTCGCGGTTGAAGCCACCGCCGCGG